>NZ_JACHDS010000001.1:1476026-2952053 GCF_014201195.1 Nocardiopsis mwathae
TCAGGCCGGCGGAGGTCAGCAGCCCGGCACCGAGTGGTTTCACCGCGTCGAAGGTGAACAGGACCGCCGCTGTGGCGATGACGGCGATGATGGTGGCGGCGATCCGGCGCAGCAGCCGCACCTGGGTCTGCAGGCGGCGGGAACGCCGGTCGGCGTCGCCGTTGCTGACCGAGAGCCGCTTGAGCACGGTGTCGGTGATCGCGTAGGCCACCGTGAGGGCGAGCCAGGTCAGGGCGATGATCATCGCGATGGTCAGGGCGTGCTGGATCACCGGGTAGAGCGTGCGGTCGGCCATCTCGGCCTGGTCGGGCCGTGAGATGTTCACGCCGACCACGGCAGCCGCCGCGTACGCGGAGTAGCGGCAGCGTCGCACCAGGGGCTCGGCCAGCTGCCAGACTTTCGACAGCTGGTGGGTGAGCAGCCAGTGCACGACCGTGACGAGCAGCACGGAGATCGCGACGGAGACGCCGATCACGGTCCACTGTGCGGCATCCACGGGAACGGTCCCCCTTTGAGAAACGGAATAATCGGGCGAGTACCTCGCCTAACCTAGGCCATCGGGATACCGAATCGTGACGTTCGCCGGGTGAGGTCGCGCATGCTCGCTGGTCACCCTCTGTATCTTCCACCTTAGGTCCGCGGGTGGCCGCGACCCCGTGCGGCGCCGACCGGGCGGCCGGCACGGCGCCAGGTGGCCGAATGTCGGCCCCGCCGACGACAATGGGGGTATGGCTGCCCGTTCCCATCTGCGCCCCAGCCCCGGTTCGATCCCGACCTCCCCCGGGGTGTACCGGTTCTCCGACGAGCACGGCCGGGTCATCTACGTGGGCAAGGCCAAGAACCTGCGGGCCCGGCTCTCCTCCTACTTCCAGGACTTCGCCGCGCTGCACCCCCGCACCCAGACCATGGTCTCCACCGCCGCCCACCTCGACTGGACCGTCGTGGGAACCGAGGTGGAGGCGCTCCAGCTGGAGTACTCCTGGATCAAGGAGTACGACCCCAGGTTCAACGTCAAGTACCGCGACGACAAGAGCTACCCCTACCTCGCGGTCACGCTGAACGAGCAGTATCCGCGTGTCCAGGTGATGCGCGGCGCCAAGCGCACGGGTGTGCGCTACTTCGGCCCCTACGGGCACGCCTGGGCCATCCGGGAGACCGTCGACCTGTTGCTCCGCGTCTTCCCGGTGCGGACCTGCTCGGCCGGGGTGTTCCGCGGAGCCCGCAACAGCGGCCGCCCCTGCCTGCTCGGCTACATCGGCAAGTGTGCGGCGCCGTGTGTCGACCGGGTCTCCGCCGAGGAGCACCGGGGGCTGGCCGAGGACTTCTGCGCGTTCATGGCCGGGGACACCGGCCGATTCATCAGGCGGCTGGAGCAGAGCATGCGCGAGGCCGCCGCAGAGCAGGAGTACGAGCGCGCCGCGCGGCTCCGCGACGACATCGAGGCGCTGCGCACCGCCCTGGAGAAGCAGGCCGTGGTGCTCGGCGACGCCACCGACTGCGACGTCATCGCCTTCGCCGAGGACCCGCTGGAGGCCGCCGTCCAGGTCTTCTACGTGCGGGGCGGGCGCATCCGAGGCCAGCGCGGCTGGGTGGTCGACAAGGTCGAGGACGTCGGTACCGGGGAGCTCGTCGAGCGGTTCCTGGCGCAGACCTACGGCGGGGCCGATGGCGGCGCCGCGGACCCTGCCGGCGCCGGGGCCGCCGCACCCGGGGGCCCGGAGTCCGCGATCCCCCGTGAGGTGCTGGTGTCGGCGGAACCGGCCGACCGGGACGCGGTCGTCGCCTGGCTCGGCGAACGCCGCGGCGCCGCGGTGAACCTGCGGGTGCCGCGGCGCGGCGACAAGAGGACGCTGCTGGAGACCGTTGCCAAGAACGCCGAGCAGGCGCTGGCGCGGCACAAGACCCAGCGCGCCGGCGACCTGACCACGCGCAGCCGCGCGCTGAACGAGGTCCAGGAGGCGCTCGGGCTGGACGAGGCGCCGCTGCGCATCGAGTGCTACGACGTCTCCAACCTGATGGGCGAGCATGTCGTGGCGTCGATGGTGGTCTTCGAGGACGGCCTGGCGCGCAAGTCGGAGTACCGGCGCTTCAGCGTCCGCGGGACCGGCCGGAACGGGGCGGAGCAGAACGACGTCGCCTCCATGCACGAGGTCATCAAGCGCCGCTTCACCCGCTACCTTGAGGAGAGCAGCCGCCACGGCGAGGTCGCCCGGATGGGCGACGGCGCCGAGAACGGGACCGGAGGGGGTACGGACGGGACGGCCCGGCCCGGGAAGTTCGCCTACCCGCCTAATCTGGTCGTCGTGGACGGCGGCCTGCCGCAGGTGCGGGCCGCTCGGGCGGCGATGGACGAGCTCGGCGTCACCGACATCGCGGTGTGCGGGCTCGCCAAGAGGCTGGAAGAGGTGTGGCTTCCCGACGACGAGGACCCGGTGATCCTGCCGCGCGCCGGAGAGGGGCTGTACCTGCTGCAGCGGGTGCGCGACGAGGCGCACCGCTTCGCCATCACCTACCACCGGCAGAAGCGGGCCAAGGCGCTCACCGGCAGCGCCCTGGACGATCTGCCGGGCCTGGGGCCGGCCCGGCGCTCGGCGCTGATCAAGCACTTCGGATCGGTGAAGCGGCTGGCGGCGGCCGACACCGAGCAGATCGCCGAAGTGCCCGGCATCGGCCCGCACCTCGCCCGGACCATCCACGACCGGCTGACCGGTGCGGACGGCGGGTCGGACGGCGGCGTGAACGGCAGCGGAGGCGACGGGGCGCGTGCGGGCGGCCGCAACGCGCCGGACGGGAAGGGCGGCTAGCGCGCGTTCCGCGGATGTCTTCCGGATACCGCGAGAGAGGAAGAGACCCGCCGAGAAACGCCCGATCACCGGTGGTCGGCGACGGAGACCACCGCGCAGGGCGCGGCGGAACGATGGACGACGAACGGGATGTGGATGAGGACGGCGAGACCTACAGCGAATTGGGGGAGAGGGGACGCATGACGAACAATCTCAGCGGGGAGCTCCCGCCGGAGATCGTCATTGTCACGGGCATGTCCGGTGCCGGCCGGAGCACGGCCGCACGGGCGTTGGAGGACCTCGACTGGTTCGTGGTCGACAACCTGCCGCCGGGCCTGCTCCCGACCATGATCGATCTCGCGGGGCGGACCCAGGGCGCGGTCCCCCGCGTCGCCGCGGTCGTCGACGTGCGCAGCATGGCGTTCACCGAGGACCTGCTGTCCATGGTGGAGGAGCTGCGGTCGCGGGGCATCATCGCGCGCGTGGTGTTCCTGGAGGCCGGCGACGACGAGCTGGTCCGCCGGTTCGAGAGCGTGCGCCGTCCGCACCCGCTGCAGGGCGACGGGCGGCTGACCGACGGCATCTCCCGGGAGCGCGAGACGCTGCGCGCGATCCGCGGCGAGGCCGACCTGGTCATCGACACCTCGCAGCTCAACGTGCACCAGCTCAAGGCGAAGGTCATCGGCTTCTTCGGCGGGGCCGAGGAGGCACGACCCCGGGCCAACGTGGTGTCGTTCGGGTTCAAGCACGGCCTGCCGGTCGACGCCGACCTGGTGCTGGACTGCCGGTTCCTGCCCAACCCGCACTGGATCCCCGAGCTGCGCCCGATGAACGGGCGCGACACGCCGGTCCGCGAATACGTCCTGGCCCAAGAGGGCGCCAAGGAGATGCTGGACGCCTACACCGAGGTGCTGCGGCTGATCCTGGCGGGCTACCAGCGTGAGGGCAAGCACTACATGACGTTCGCCGTGGGGTGTACGGGCGGCAAGCACCGCAGTGTCGCGATGTCGGAGCGGTTCGGCGAGCGCCTGCGCGAGCAAGGCATCGAGGTGCACGTGGTCCACCGGGACCTCGGCAGGGAGTGACCTCCGCCCCCGGATGGCCAAGCGGCGCCGGGATCCCTAGCATTGGCTCGTTCACTCTCGGTGGCGCGGGACCTTGCGGCGTGTCCGGCGCGGGCACTGCGGCCCGGTCCCGGGCGCAGGCGAGGAAAGGTACGAGGTAGACGGCACTGATGTCAGGCAACACGCAGGAGCGCGACGACCACGGGTGCGCCGATCCGGACCGGCCGGCGGCCGACCCCGGGGAGGACGACCTCCCGCCGCGGGTCGTGGCCCTGGGCGGCGGGCACGGGCTGCACGCCTCGCTGTCGGCGCTGCGCCGGGTCACCACCGACCTCACCGGGGTGGTGACGGTCGCCGATGACGGCGGGTCGAGCGGTCGGCTCCGCCGCGAGCTCGGCGTGCTGCCCCCGGGGGACCTGCGCATGGCGCTGGCCGCGCTGTGCGGCGACGACGAGTGGGGCCACACCTGGAGCGAGGTGGTCCAGCACCGCTTCCAGTCCGAGGGCGAGCTGCACGGGCACGCGGTCGGCAACCTGCTCATCGTCGCCCTGTGGGAGCTGCTCGGCGACTCGGTCGCCGGCCTGGACTGGGTGGGCCAGCTGCTGGGAGCACACGGGCGCGTGCTGCCGATGTCCTCGGTGCCGCTGGACATCGTCGCTGAGGTGCAGGGGGTCGACCCCGCGCGCCCCCACGATGTCACCACCGTGCGCGGCCAGGTGGCGTGCGCCAGCACCCGCGGCCGGGTGCGCTCGATCTCGCTGATCCCCGAGGGGCCGCCGGCCTCGCCGCAGGCGGTCAAGGCGGTCCGGGAGGCCGACTGGGTCGTGTTCGGTCCCGGTTCCTGGTTCACCAGTGTGCTGCCGCACCTCCTGGTGCCCGACCTCGCCCAGGCGCTGGTCACCACGGCGGCGCGGCGCATCGTGACGCTCAACCTGTCGCCCCAGCGGGGGGAGACCGACGGTTTCGCGCCCGAGACCTACCTGGAGGTGCTGGCCGCGCACGCGCCCAACCTGAAGGTCGACGTGGTGCTGGCCGACCGGGGGGCGGTCGAGGACACCCATCGGCTGGCCGAGGCGGCCAAGGCACTCGGCGGCCGGCTGGTGCTGGCCGACGTGGGGGCGCCCGACGGGTCGCCGCGCCACGACCACGATCGGCTTGCGGCGGCTTTCGACGACATCATCCGGAACTGACCGAAACCGCTCCGTCGGTACTCTGCGGCGCGGGGTGGGGAGGGCGGGGGCGCTTTCCTACCAAGATCGTCGGAACGGGGAAGAACGCGACTCGCCGGTTCGACCAGCGACATCGGACACGCGGCCAAGTGAGTGGCGAACCGGCCGCAGGCCAGTAGTCTGCGTACGAGGCCGCATTGCGCCCGCGACCGATATGTGCGCGAATCTTCGTCGCCGTGGCGAGCGCGGCCGCCTCGCGGCGGCGGAGGACCCCGCCGACGCGGGGGCAAGCGCGACGAGCTCCAGGGGGAGGACCGCATCCATGGCGATGACCGGCGTGGTGAAGGACGAGTTGAGCCGGCTGACCGTTCTCAAGCCATGCTGTCGGAAGTCCGAGGTCTCCACGATCCTCCGCTTCACCGGCGGCCTGCACCTGGTGGGCGGCCGGATCGTGATCGAGGCCGAGCTCGACACCGGGGCGGCCGCGCGGCGGCTGCGCAAGGACATCTCCGAGGTGTTCGGGCACGAGTCCGAGGTCGTCGTCCTGGCTCCCAGCGGACTGCGCAAGGGCAACCGCTATGTCGTCCGGGTGATCAAGGACGGCGAGAGCTTCGCGCGGCAGACCGGGCTGATCGACAACAACGGGCGGCCGGTGCGCGGCCTGCCGCGGCACGTGGTCGCCGGCGGGGCGTGCGACTCGGAGTCGGCGTGGCGCGGGGCGTTCATCGCCCACGGGTCGCTGACCGAGCCCGGGCGCTCGATGTCGCTGGAGGTCACCTGCCCGGGGCCGGAGGCGGCGCTGGCCCTGGTGGGGGCGGCGCGGCGGCTGAAGGTGCACGCCAAGGCGCGGGAGGTGCGCGGCGTGGACCGGGTGGTGGTGCGCGACGGTGACTCCATCGGGGCCCTGCTCACCCTGCTGGGGGCGCACCAGAGCGTGCTGGCCTGGGAGGAGCGGCGGATGCGCCGCGAGGTGCGGGCCACCGCCAACCGGCTGGCCAACTTCGACGATGCCAACCTGCGCCGCAGCGCGCGTGCGGCGGTGGCCGCCGGTGCGCGGGTGGAGCGGGCGCTGGAGATCCTCGGCGAAGAGGCCCCCGAGCACCTGGTCGCGGCCGGCCAGCTGCGGCTGGCGCACAAGCAGGCGTCCCTGGAGGAGCTGGGCCAGCTGTCCACGCCGCCGCTGACCAAGGACGCGATCGCCGGGCGGATCCGGCGGCTGCTGGCCATGGCCGACAAGCGCGCCTCCGACCTCGGTATCCCGGGCACCGACGCCAACCTCACCCCCGACATGCTGGTGCCCTAGTGTCCTGATTGGTTAGTTCGTTTATGGTTGTGGGATGAGTCTTCCCGGACCGAAACCGCCACCGCTGGACCTGTCCGAGGACGAGCGCACCGAGCTCCAGCGGTGGGTCAGACGCCGCAAGACCGCCCAGGACCTGGCCCTGCGGGCGCGGATCGTGCTCGCCTGCGCCCAGGGCATGTCCAACGCCCAAGTGCGGCGCGAGCTGGGGGTGTCGGCGCCCACGGTGACCAAGTGGCGGCAGCGCTTCGCCGAGCACCGCTTGGAGGGCCTGACCGACGAACCACGGCCGGGCCGGCCGCGCACCGTCACCGACGCCCAGGTCGAGGCGGTCGTGGCCGCGACCCTGGAGACCAGGCCCGCCCACGGCACCCACTGGTCCACACGCTCCATGGCCAAGCACACCGGCCTCACCCAGAACGCGGTCTGGCGGATCTGGAACGCCTTCGGCCTGCAACCCCACCGCACCGAGTCGTTCAAGCTCTCCACCGACCCGTTCTTCATCGACAAGGTCCGCGACGTGGTCGGCCTGTACCTGGACCCTCCCGAACGGGCGGTCGCGCTGTGCGTGGACGAGAAATCCCAGATCCAGGCCCTCAACCGCACCCAGCCGATCCTGCCGATGATGCCCGGCACACCCGAGCGCGCGACCCATGACTATGTGCGCGCGGGAGTGACCAGCCTGTTCGCAGCCCTGGACACCGCCACCGGCCGGGTGATCACCTCCATCCACCGCCGGCACCGCGCCACGGAGTTCAAGAAGTTCCTGGCCAAGATCGACCGCGAGGTCCCTGCCGAGCTGCAGGTACACCTGGTCCTGGACAACTACGCAACGCACAAGACACCCGAGATCCGCAGGTGGCTGCTGCGCCACCCCCGGTTCCACCTCCACTTCATCCCGACCGGCTCGTCCTGGCTGAACCTGGTCGAACGCTGGTTCGCCGAGATCACCGAGCGGCTGATCCGCCGCGGCACCCACCGCAGCGTCCAAGCCCTGGAAAAGGACATCCGCGCCTGGGCCGCGTCCTGGAACGAGGACCCCCGCCCATATGTGTGGACCAAGACCGCCGAGGAGATCCTCGACAGCCTTGCCTTCTACTGCCAACAAATCAACAAACGAACTAACCAATCAGGACACTAGGGCGTGTTTGACGGATCATTCCCGGCTCGCGGCCACCGGAACAACGCTCGCTGCGCCGCTCCACTCGTGAAGCCGACCTGGATTGACTTCGTGAAGCGGCTTGCGAGCGCCGCCCCGGACGGCCGCTCGCTCACCGGAAAGCATCCGCCAAACACGCCCTAGGTGTACTGACCACAGAAGTTGGTGACACAACGGGGCAAGCTGGACATAAAGGAAGGGCCTTCGGTGTCGGTGTGGGCGTCCGACGTCCACACCGGCTCACCGGAAGGCCCTTCACCCTTCAAGCCCCACGCTGCCCACACCGACGCCGACCTCGCGCCCCGGACCCGCCCCGGCCCGCCGAACGCGTCAAGTCGGCCGGGATCGACCCCGTGGAGCGGCACGAGAGCCCCCGGAGGGCCGCCCACCGCGGAGCATCCGCCGAACACGCCCTGGGCGGACGTCCCCCGCGCGGGGGACCGCGGGCCGTCCGGAACCGGGCCGATCGGCCGTCGACCGTTGCCCGGTCCGTGTTGCACTCTGTGAACAGCGCGAAGGTCCGGATAACTTCGGCAAATGGTATAGACCTCTGCCGGGTGTCGGTGCGACGATGGCCCGGGTGCTCGCGGAGCCGGTCGGCTAGGGCAGGGCGGACACCTTCACCTGCCGCTACTCCGCTAAGCTCGGTCTCGACCCCAGCGCGCATCTTCGCCGGGCCGTAGAACACTCGTCTCGTCGGTGCGGCGATCGTCAAAGCATGCAACAAGTGAGGAGACTGGTTCCGTGACCATCCGTGTAGGCGTCAACGGATTCGGCCGGATCGGCCGCAACTTCTGGCGGGCGGTCCAGGCCGCCGGCAGCGAGGTGGAGATCGTCGCGGTCAACGACCTCACCGACAACGCCACGCTCGCTCACCTTCTCAAGTACGACACCGTCCTGGGCACCCTCGACGGCGACGTCGCGGTCGACGGCGACACCATCCGCGTCGGCAACGCCTCGGTCAAGGCCATCGAGGAGCGCGACCCGGCCCGGCTGCCGTGGGGCGACCTCGGCGTGGACGTCGTCATCGAGTCCACCGGCCGCTTCACCAAGGCGGAGGACGCCAAGAAGCACATCGCCGCCGGGGCCAAGAAGGTCATCATCTCCGCTCCGGCCAAGGGCGAAGACCTGACCGTGGTCATGGGCGTCAACGACGACAAGTACGACGCGGCCCGGCACCACGTGCTGTCCAACGCCTCGTGCACCACCAACTGCGTGGCGCCGATGGCCAAGACGCTGCTGGACAACTTCGGCATCGTCAAGGGTCTGATGACCACGACCCACGCGTACACCAACGACCAGGTCATCCTGGACTTCCCGCACTCCGACCTGCGCCGGGCGCGCGCCGCCGCGCAGAACATCATCCCGACCACCACGGGCGCCGCCAAGGCCACCGCCCTGGTGCTGCCGGAGCTGCAGGGCAAGCTCGACGGCATCGCCATGCGCGTCCCGGTGCCGGACGGCTCGGTCACCGACCTGGTGGTCGAGCTGGAGCGCGAGGTCACCAAGGACGAGGTCAACGCCGCCTTCAAGGCCGCCGCCGAGGGCCCGCTCAAGCAGGTGCTGACCTACACCGAGGACCCGATCGTCTCCTCCGACATCGTCGGCACCGCGCCCTCCTGCACCTTCGACGCCAGCCTGACCATGGCCTTCGGCAGCACCGTCAAGGTCATCGGCTGGTACGACAACGAGTGGGGCTACTCCAACCGCCTCGTGGACCTGGCCAAGCTGGTCGGCTCCAGCCTGTAACCCCAGCCGGCAACCGTCGCGGTCCGGCCGTGCGAGCACCGGGGTGGCGCCCCTTCGAGAACGGGAGGGGCGCCACCGCGTTCCCATGCAGGGGGCGGTTCCCCACGGGCGCGGTGCCGCGGCCCTCACCGCGGAAGCAAGGAGAGTACTCACATGCGGACGATCGACGACCTCGACGTCTCCGGCAAGCGCGTGTTCGTCCGGGCCGACCTTAACGTCCCCATCGACGGTGACCGCATCACCGACGACGGCCGGATCCGCGCCGCCCTGCCCACCATCGCCAAGCTGCGTGAGCGGGGTGCCCGCGTCATCGTCGCCGCCCACCTCGGCCGTCCCAAGGGCGCGCCCGACCCCCAGTACACGCTGCGCCCCGTGGCCGTCCGGCTCGGCGAGCTCCTGGGCACCGAGGTCGCCTTCGCGGCGGACACCGCCGGTGACTCCGCCGCCGCGGTGACCGCCGCCCTGGTCGACGGCGAGGTCGCGCTGCTGGAGAACCTGCGCTTCGAGGCGGGGGAGACCAGCAAGGACGATGCCGAGCGCGGCGCCTTCGCCGACCGCCTGGCCGCCCTCGCCGACCTGTACGTCGGCGACGGCTTCGGCGCCGTGCACCGCAGGCACGCCAGCGTCTACGACCTGCCCCGGCGGCTCCCGCACGCCGTCGGCGGGCTGGTGCTCGCCGAGGTCGAGGTGCTGCGCAGGCTGACCACCGACCCCGAGCGGCCCTACGCCGTGGTCCTGGGCGGTGCGAAGGTCTCCGACAAGCTCGACGTCATCGACAACCTGATCGACACCGCCGACCGCCTCATCATCGGCGGCGGCATGGTGTTCACCTTCCTCAAGGCCCAGGGGTACGAGGTCGGCGGCAGCCTGCTGGAGGCCGACCAGGTCGAGACGGTCCGGGGCTACCTGCGGCGCGCCCGGGACAAGGGCGTGGAGATCGTGCTTCCCGTGGACGTCGTCGCCGCGGAGTCGTTCTCCGCCGACGCCCCGCACGGGCCGGTCGACGCCGACGCCATCCCCGCCGACCGCATGGGTCTGGACATCGGGCCCAAGAGTGTCGAGCTCTTCGCCGCCAAGCTGGCCGACACCCGCACCATCTTCTGGAACGGCCCCATGGGCGTCTTCGAGATGGAACCCTATTCGCACGGCACCCGCGGCCTGGCCGAGGCGCTCGTCGGTTCCGGCGCGTTCACCGTCGTCGGCGGCGGGGACTCCGCCGCCGCCGTCCGCGCGCTCGGCTTCGACGAGAAGGCCTTCGGGCACATCTCGACCGGCGGCGGCGCGAGCCTGGAGTACCTGGAGGGCAAGACCCTGCCGGGTATCCAGGCTCTCGACGACTGACCCCTTGTGAACGACGCCCACCACAGCAGCCGAGGACACGAAGACACCATGGCCAACGCCAAGCGCAAACCGCTGATCGCGGGCAACTGGAAGCTGAACAACAACCACCTTGAGTCGATCGCGCTCGTGCAGAAGCTGGCGTTCGCCCTGACCGACGCCGACTTCGACGCCGCCGATGTCGTGGTCCTGCCCCCGTTCACCAACCTGCGGACCGTGCAGACCCTGGTCGACGGCGACAAGCTCCGGATCGGCTACGGCGCCCAGGACATCTCCGAGCACGACAAGGGTGCCTACACCGGTGAGGTGTCCGGCGCGATGCTGGCCAAGCTCGGTTGTGCCTACGCACTGGCCGGGCACTCCGAGCGGCGCCAGTACCACCACGAGGACGACGCGATCGTCAACGCGAAGGTCAAGGCGGCGTTCGCCAACGACATCACACCGATCCTCTGCCTGGGCGAGGGCCTGGAGGTCCGCAAGGCGGGCGAGCACGTCGCCCACACGCTGGCCCAGCTCGACGGCGCGCTCAAGGACGTCACGGCCGAGCAGGCGGCCCGGCTGGTCATCGCCTACGAGCCGGTCTGGGCCATCGGAACGGGCGAGGTCGCCACGCCGGAGGACGCCCAGGAGGTCTGCGCGGCCCTGCGCACCCGCGTCGGCGAGCTCTACACCCCGGAGATCTCCCGCGAGACGCGCGTCCTCTACGGCGGTTCGGTCAAGGCGGACAACATCGCCGGGATCATGGCCAAGAGCGACGTCGACGGCGCGCTCGTCGGCGGTGCCAGCCTCAAGGCCGAGGAGTTCGCGAAACTGGCCCGCCTCGGCAAGGAGAAGTGATATACCGCTACTGAGCGGTTCTGAACGGTTGCAGCCACGCGACCCCGGCCGCGTGGCTGCGGCTGCTTTCGCGGATCCGCCGGTGCGGGTGACCGGACCGCTCGGGAGCTGAACGCCGTTCGCGCCCCTGGTGCCGGAACGGAACGGCCCTCCGTGCACGTTAGACTGCGCGGAAGGTATTTTCCTGCAGTGTCCGTGTGTCGTTGTGGCACGCGGTAAAATCGAGCAACGTCCCCGGTCCCTCCTCCGTCAAGGCCTATGGCCCCGCTTCGGCTGGGTCCTCCTGCGGTCGTTGGATCAAGGTCGTCAATTCCCCCTCGTCGGGGTCGAGTTACGGGTGAGAGCGTGATCCTCGGTCTGTCCATTGTCGTGATGCTCTGCAGCGTGCTGCTGATCCTGCTGGTGCTCCTCCACAAGGGCAAGGGCGGTGGCCTCTCCGACCTGTTCGGCGGCGGTGTGACGTCTTCGCTGGGCGGATCGTCGGTGGTGGAGCGCAACCTCGACCGGCTGACGATCGCCACTGGTCTCGTGTGGATCGTGTGCGTGGTCGCGCTCGGTCTGCTCATCAACCGGGGCGTGTAGGTCCGTCAGCGCCTCGCACCCGCGCGGTGCGGGGGTGCGTCGTACGCGCCCCGCCGCGGTGCGGGGCGCGTGTTCGTCTTTCCCCCTTCGTGGGGTATGTCCGCCGAAGGAGTTTTTCGTGGGTAGTGGCAGCGCCATCCGTGGCAGCCGCGTCGGCGCCGGTCCCATGGGCGAGGCCGAGCGCGGCGAGTCCGCGCCGCGTATCCGGGTCCCGTTCTACTGCGCCAACAATCATGAGGTCGTGCCGAGCTTCGCGCACGAGGCCCAGGTTCCCGAGGAGTGGGACTGCCCCCGGTGCGGCTTCCCCGCGGGCAAGGACCCGCACAACCCCCCGGCTCCGCCGCGTACCGAGCCGTACAAGACGCACCTGGCCTACGTGAAGGAGCGGCGTAGCGACGAGGAGGGCCAGGCCATCCTCGACGAGGCGCTGGCCAAGCTTCGCGCCGATCGTGCCGAGGTCGAGGCCTACATGCGGGCCAACGCCAACTAGCGCCGACGAGCGTCGACCGGCACGTCGCCGGCAACCGGGGTCGTTGTCGACTTCGCGGCGCCGCCTCCTCTTTCGGGGGAGGCGGCGCCGTCGTCGTGTCCGTGCGCGTCCGACCGGTCACGGGTGCCGTCGGCGCAGATGCAGGCGGGTGACGTAGGGGAGCTCGACCCGTTCGGCGGCGCCGTGGGCCTCCAGCAGGGCGCGCAGCTCGGCCGTGATCCGCTCCCGGCCCATCCGCCGCACGATGGGGCGCACCATGGTGGTGGACAGCGCCATGCCGATGAAGGCCTCCGCGTCGAGCTCGCGCACCCAGGGCGTCGTGGTGTCGACGGCGTCGCCGAGCCCGTCGACCCGGTCGAGTTCGGCGGTGAAGTCGATGTCCCGGTAGCGGCGCGAGTACCCGTCGCCGTGGCGCTCGATGAACGACTCGTAGTCGTCGACGAGTGCGCTGCGCTCCCAGTCCCTGTCGTTGGCCATCAGCGCCAGTGCTCCGCCGGGGTGCAGCGTCCGTACCGCTTCGGCGTAGAACACCGGGCGGTCGAACCAGTGCGCGGCCTGTGCCGCCATGACCAGGGCGGCGGTCCCGGTGGCGGCGGGCAGCTCCTCCGCGGTGCCCGCGCGGAACCGGATGTCCATCGCCTCGCGGGGGCCGCCGGGGCCGTGCTCGGACTCGGCGGCCGCGCGCATCCCCTCACCAGGCTCCACACCGACGATCTCGGGCTCGGAGCCGAAGGCGGCGCGCAGGGCGCGGGCCGAGATCCCCGTGCCCGCGCCCACGTCGATGAGCAGGGCCGGGCCGCGGCCGTGCGGGGCGATGCCCTCGTGCACGTAGGCGGTGACGTGCTCCAGCGCGGCCCGGGGGTACCCGGGCCGGTAGCGCCGGTAGAACTCGGCCAGGTCGTCGAACGCCCGGGTGCCGTCGATGACACTCACCCGCTTTCATCCGCCGCCGCGGTGGCACCATGCCGCTCGTGGGCCGCCGAGGCGATCCGTCGGGACTCCTCCATGTCCGGTTGTACCCCGTGGCGAACTCCCGCGGGGCGCCGTGTGCCGCGCCGGCGCCTCCCGGTCACGCTCTCAGGCCGACTCGGGCGGCCTGCCGCCCAGACGACGGGTGAGTTCGCCGGCGGCGTCGCGGGCGCGGCCGGCCAGCGCGGCCGGGGTGACCGGGCGCGCGCTGGGGACGGTGAGGCTGATCGCGGCGACGGGGACGCCGTTGTGGTCGAACGAGGCCGCCGCCACCGACGAGAATCCCTCGGTCACCTGGCCCTCTTCGGTCGCGTACCCTTGGCGGCGCTCGCTGCCGAGCAGTTCGCGCAGCTCCGAGGGGGAGGCCGGGCCGGAGCCGGTTCGGTCGACGAAGCTGTCGGCCCCGGGGTAGAGCGCCCGCACCTGGGCGCGGGGCAGATGCGCGAGGAGGGCGCGGCCGGAGGCGGTGAGGTGGGCGGGCAGGCGCACACCCACGCCGGTGATCAGCGTCGGCGCGTGCGGGGGCGTCTCCTTGAGCAGGTAGAGCGTGTCGGCGCCGTGCAGCACGCCGAGGTGCGCGGTGGCGCCGGTCTCCTCGCTGAGCCGCGCCAGCAGCGGACGGGCCAGGCGTTCCAGCGGGTCGTGGCGCAGGTAGGCCGATCCGATCTCGAAGGCGGCCAGGCCCAGCCCCCAGCGGTGCTCCTCGGGCAGGTGGGTGACGAACCCTTCTTCGGCCATGGCTTCCAGCAGCTGGTACACGCTTGACCGCGGGAGCCGCAGCTCCGCCGCGATGGACGTCGCCGACACCGGGCCGGGACGCGTCGCGAGAAACCTGAGCAACCGGAGTGCCCGGGTGGCCGCCGGAACGTGGGTCATGGCGCCGATTGTGCCATGGAGGCGCCGTGCCGTCGGACGATCGGCGCTGCGAGCCGGAGATCGTCGACGCGGGCACTGTCTGAAACATCAGACAGAACTGCTGTGTCGGCCCTCGCGAGAACGGTGCGAAGGGTGTGCGATGGGTACATGTCCACCACCCATGAGATTCCGGTCGGCCGAGAGCCGCTGAGCCCCCAGGACGTCGTCGCCGTCGCCCGAGGCGGCGCGCGGGTCCGTATCACCGACGACGCGCGCAAGGCCCTGACCGAGGGGCGCGAGCGGGTGCGGGCGCTGGCCGAGGGCGAGGTCCCCGCCTACGGCGTGAGCACCGGGTTCGGCGCGCTCGCCACCCGGCACATCGCACCCGACCTGCGCGCCAAGCTGCAGCGCTCGCTGATCCGCTCGCACGCCGCCGGCACCGGGGGCGAGGTCGAGCGCGAGGTGGTCCGCGCGCTGATGCTGCTGCGGCTGCGGACCCTGACCTCCGGCAACACCGGCGTCCAGGTCGAGACCGCCGAGACCCTGGCCGGGATGCTCAACTCCGGCATCGCCCCCGTCGTGCGCGAGTACGGCAGCCTCGGCTGCTCCGGCGACCTCGCCCCGCTGTCCCACATCGCGCTCGCGCTCATGGGGGAGGGCGAGGTGCGCACCGCCGACGGCACTCTCACCCCCGCCTCCACCGCACTGCACGCCGCCGGGCTGAGCCCGGTCGAGCTCGGCGCCAAGGAGGGGCTCGCCCTCATCAACGGCACCGACGGCATGCTCGGCATGCTCCTGCTGGCCTGCCACGACCTCGACCGGCTGGTGCGCGTCTCCGACATCGGCGCCGCCATGAGCGTCGAGGCGCTGCTCGGTACCGACCGCGTCTTCGCCGCCGACCTGCAGGAGCTGCGCCCGCACCCCGGCCAGGCCGCCTCGGCGCGCAACATGCGCAACCTGCTGGCCGACTCGCCCATCGTCGCCTCGCACCGCGGTCCCGACTGCACCCGCGTCCAGGACGCCTACTCGCTGCGCTGCGCCCCGCAGGTCACCGGCGCCGTCCGCGACACCCTCGACCACGCCCGCAACGTGGCGCTGCGCGAACTCGCCGCGGTCATCGACAACCCCGTCGTCCTGGACGACGGCCGGGTCGAGTCCAACGGCAACTTCCACGGCGCCCCCGTCGGCTACGCGCTGGACTTCCTGGCCATCGCCGTCGCCGACCTCGCCTCCATCGCCGAGCGCCGCACCGACCGCATGCTCGACGTCGCCCGGTCCCACGGCCTGCCGGCCTTCCTCGCCGACGACCCCGGCGTGGACTCCGGGCACATGATCGCCCAGTACACCCAGGCCGCGATCGTCTCGGAGCTCAAGCGCCTGGCCGCACCCGCCAGTGTCGACTCCATCCCCAGCTCGGCCATGCAGGAGGACCACGTCTCCATGGGCTGGTCGGCCGCGCGCAAGCTCCGCCGTGCCGTGGACGGCCTGACCCGGGTCCTGGCCGTGGAACTGCTCACCGCGGCCCGCGCGCTGGACCTGCGCGCCCCCCTGCTGCCCGCGCCGGCCACCGGCGCCGTCCTTCGCACCCTGCGCGAACAGGTCCCGGGCCCCGGCCCCGACCGCTACCTGGCGCCCGAGATCGACGCGGTCGCCGACCTCATCACCGACGGCTCCGTGATCGGCGCCGCCGAATCCGTCACCCCGCTCGCCTGACCCACCCCACACGACCCAGAAGGGGAAAGGGAAACCACGACCATGACGACCCACCACGCGACCTCCGGCCCGCGCCCCGTGCGCGCCCCGCGCGGCACCGCGATCTCGGCGAAGGGCTGGCCGCAGGAGGCCGCCCTGCGCATGCTCCACAACAACCTCGACCCCGAGGTCGCCGAGCACCCCGACGACCTCGTCGTCTACGGCGGCACCGGCCGCGCCGCCCGCGACTGGCGCAGCTTCGACCGCATCTCCGCCTCCCTGCGCGACCTGGAGGCCGACGAGACGCTGCTGGTCCAGTCCGGCCGACCCGTCGGCATCATGCGGACCCACGAGTGGGCACCGCGCGTCCTCATCGCCAACAGCAACCTCGTCGGTGACTGGGCCGACTGGGAGGAGTTCCGCCGCCTGGAGGCGCTCGGCCTGACCATGTACGGCCAGATGACCGCCGGATCCTGGATCTACATCGGCACCCAGGGCATCCTGCAGGGCACCTACGAGACCTTCGGGGCGGTCGCCGCCAAGCTCGCGGGAACCGGCGTCGGGACGCTGGCCGGGACCATCACACTGACCGCGGGCCTCGGCGGCATGGGCGGCGCCCAGCCGCTCGCCGTCACCATGAACGACGGCGTCGCCATCGTGGTGGAGTGCGACACCAGCCGCATCGACCGCCGCATCGAGCACCGCTACCTCGACGTGCGCACCGACAGCATCGACGAGGCGCTGCGCCTGGCCGTGGAGGCGCGCGACGCCCGCCGACCGCTCTCCATCGGCCTGCTGGGCAACGCCGCGGAAGTCCTGCCGGAGATGCTGCGCCGCGGCGCGCCCATCGACATCGTCACCGACCAGACCTCCGCCCACGACCCGCTGGCCTACCTGCCCGCCGGGGTGCCGTTCGCGGAGTGGCACGACTACGCCGCCGCCAAGCCCCAGGAGTTCACCGAGCGCGCCCGCGCCTCCATGGCCCGGCACGTCGAGGCGATGGTCGGCTTCATGGACGCCGGTGCCGAAGTCTTCGACTACGGCAACTCCATCCGGGGCGAGGCCAAACTGGCCGGGTACACCCGCGCCTTCGACTTCCCCGGCTTCGTCCCCGCCTACATCCGCCCGCTGTTCTGCGAGGGCAAGGGCCCGTTCCGATGGGCGGCGCTGTCCGGCGACCCCGCCGACATCGCCCGCACCGACCGGGCCGTCTGCGACCTGTTCCCCGAGAACGAGCACCTCACCCGGTGGATCCGCATGGCCGGGCAGCGCGTCGCCTACCAGGGGCTGCCCGCCCGCATCTGCTGGCTGGGCCAGGGCGAGCGCGCGGCCGCGGGGCAGCGCTTCAACGAGCTCGTCGCCTCCGGTGAGATCAGCGCCCCCCTGGCGATCGGCCGCGACCACCTCGACACCGGTTCGGTCGCCTCCCCCTACCGCGAAACCGAGGGGATGAAGGACGGCTCCGACGCGATCGCCGACTGGCCGCTGCTCAACGCTCTGGTCAACACCGCCTCCGGCGCGTCGTGGGTGTCCATCCACCACGGCGGCGGGGTCGGCATGGGACGCTCGATCCACGCCGGCCAGGTCAGTGTCGCCGACGGCACCGAACTGGCGGCGATGAAGCTGGAGCGGGTGCTCACCAACGATCCGGCCATGGGGGTCATCCGGCACGTCGACGCCGGCTACCCCGAGGCCGAAGCGGTCGCCCGGCAGCACGGGGTGCGCGTTCCGATGAGCGAGGGCTGAGCCGACCGAGGCGCCGCCCCCGAGCGGTGCCGGGGCCGATCTTCCCCGGCCCCGGCACCGCCGAGCGGCATGACCACCACCAGTGCCAGCCGGGCACCGGCGACGACGAGGACGAGGACAGGGCGGGTATGAGCGAGGGCTTCGATCGACTCTGGGCGGAACTGCAGCCCCTGGGCCGCAACCGGACCACCGGCGGCTACCGGCGCTTCTCCTGGGGGGAGGCCGACGCCGATGTGCGCGCGTGGTTCACCGACGCGGCGGCCGCCCGCGGGCTGACCGTCGAGACCGACCGGAACGGCAACCTGTGGGCGTGGTGGGGCGACCCCGGCCCCGACGCCGTGGTCACCGGCTCCCACCTGGACTCCGTCCCGGATGGCGGCGCCTTCGACGGGCCGCTCGGCGTGGTCAGCGCGCTGGCCGCGGTCGACGAGCTCAAACGGCGCGGGGTGCGTCCGGACCGCCCGTTCGCCGTGACCGTCTTCGTGGAGGAGGAGGGCGCCCGCTTCGGCGTGCCGTGCCTGGGCAGCCGGCTGCTCACCGGCGCCATCACCGCCGAGCGGGCGCTGGGCCTGACCGACGCCGACGGCGTCACCTGGGAACGCGCCATGGAGCAGGCCGGACACGACCCCGCCCGTATCGGCGCCGACCCCGACCTGCTGGGCCGCATCGGCGTCTTCATCGAGCTCCACGTCGAACAGGGCACCGCGCTCATCCACACCGACTCCGCCGTCGGGGTCGCCGGCTCCGTGTGGCCGCACGGCCGGTGGCGGATGGACTTCACCGGCCAGGGCGACCACGCCGGCACCACCCGCCTGGCCGACCGCAAGGACCCGATGCTGCCCTTCGCCCAGACCGTGCTGGCCGCGCGCGCCGCGGCCAAGGCGCACGACGCGGTCGCCACCATCGGCAAGGTGCACGTGGCGCCCAACGGCACCAACGCGATCCCCAGCCGGGTGCGGACGTGGCTCGACGCCCGAGCCCCCGACGAGGCGACCCTGCGCGCGGTGGTCGACCACGTCGACGCCGCCGCCCGCAGCGCCGCGGCCGCGCACGATGTCTTCCACGCCCGCTACGAGGAGTCCTACACCCCCGTCGTCGACCTGGACGCCGCTCTGCGCGACCGCGTCGCCTCCGTGATCGGCACCGCCGACCGCCCGGTCCCCGTGCTGCCGACGGGAGCCGGGCACGACGCCGGCGTCCTCGCCTCCTCGGTTCCGACCGCGATGGTGTTCGTCCGCAACCCCACCGGCATCTCGCACGCACCCCAGGAGTTCGCCCGCCCCGACGACTGCCACCAGGGTGTCACCGCCCTCGCCGACGTCCTCGCCGACCTCTTGGCGGAAGGGCGACGGGGGGCGGAGACGCCCGGCGCCGCGGGGCGGGGCTGAGCGCCCCGCCACAACGGCCCCCGGCCGCACCGGGCCGCGGGCGCGACCGGGACCGGCGATGCCGCAAGGCGGCCCGCGCGGCCATCGCGGTCCGACCCAGACGACGAGCAGGCGACGAGAACAGGGAGATCACGCGTGAGCAGCAGACCCTGCGGCAGGACACCGCACGGCGCTCCCGGAACCCGTGCGCGCGGGCGCACTCGGGCAGGTCGGGAAGGTAGGTCGGCATGAGCATCGACCCCGCCTCCGGCGGCCGCCGACCGCACAGCGGCCGTGCGGAGCCGGCTCCGGAAGGCACAGCGCCCACGCGGCCGGCGCCCGGCCGCGCCGTGCGCCGCTACTGGTGCGCGTGGGCCTGGACCGGCGGTGAGGACGCGCCCGTCGCGGCCGACGTCCTGATCGAGGTCGACGCGGTCGGCCGCATCGCGTCGGTCACCCCCGGCACCCCGCCCCCGGCCGATGCCGAGCACCTGCCCGGGCTCACCATGGCCGGGCTGGCCAACGCCCACTCCCACGCCTTCCACCGGGCGCTGCGCGGGCGCACCCACGCCGACGGCGGCTCGTTCTGGACGTGGCGCGAGCGGATGTACGCGGTCGCGGACCGGCTCACCCCCGACTCCTACCACCGGCTGGCCCGCGCGGTCTACGCGGAGATGGCGCTCGCCGGGATCACCTGCGTCGGCGAGTTCCACTACCTGCACCACGACCGCGGCGGCGCCCGCTACGCCGATCCCAACGCCATGGGAGCGGCCCTGGTCGCCGCCGCCGCCGACGCCGGGATCCGCATCACCCTCCTGGACACCTGCTACCTGTCGGGCGGGCTGTCCGCCGACGGCGAACACCTGCCCCTGGACGGCCCCCAGCTGCGGTTCGGCGACGGCGACGCCGACACCTGGGCCGCGCGCGTGGACGCCTACACCCCGCAGGGCGACCACGCCCTGCTCGGCGCGGCCGTGCACTCGGTGCGCGCCGTCCCCGCCGCGCAGATCCCCGAGGTCGCGGCCTGGGCCGACGCACACCGGGCGCCCCTGCACGTCCACCTCTCCGAGCAGCCCGCCGAGAACACCGCGTGCCTGGCCGCCTACGGCCGCACCCCCACCGCTCTGCTCGCCGACTCCGGGGCGCTGGGGCGGCGCACCAGCCTGGTGCACGCCACCCACCTCACCGACGCCGACGTCGGCGCGATCCGGGCGGCCGGCTCCACCGTCTGCCTGTGCCTGACGACCGAGCGCGACCTCGCCGACGGCATCGCCCGCACCGGCGACCTGGTGTCCGCGGGGTTCCCCGGCGGCACCGCGCCCGCGCCCCTGTCGCTGGGCACCGACCAGCACGCGCAGATCGACATGTTCGAGGAGATGCGCGGAGCCGAGCTGCATGAGCGCCTGCGCACCGGGCGCCGCGGCACGCTCACCCCGAGGGCGCTGCGCGATGCCGCCACCCGGCACGGGCACGCCTCCCTCGGCTGGGGCCCCGGCACCGTGGCCGGGGTGCTCACCACCGGTGCCCGGGCCGACCTCGTCACCATCGGTCTCGACGGTGTCCGGCTCGCCGGCCTCGACCCCGCCCGTGCCAGCGACGCCGTCGTGTTCGCCGCCACCGCGGCCGACGTCCGGCACGTCATGGCCGACGGCCGGTGGATCGTCCGCGACGGCGTGCACACCGCGATCCCCGACACCGCCCGCGAGCTCGACGCCGCTATCACCGCGCTGTACGCCTGACCCTCCCGGCCCCGGTGAAACCCCTCCGGAATCGACAGGTCCGACCAGAAGGAGCCCCGCACATGACCGCACCCTCCGCCCCGGCCGCCGTGCTGATCGACGGGATCGGCAGCCTCGTCACCAACGACCCCGCGCTGGGGGAGGGGCCGCTGGGGGAGGTCGCCGACGCCGCCCTGATCGTCGAGGGCGGCCGCGTCGCCTGGGTGGGCCCATCCGCACGGGCGCCCCGGGCCGACGTCCGCGTGGACGCGGCCGGGCGGTGCGTCATCCCCGGCTTCGTCGACAGCCACTCCCACATCGTCTTCGCCGGTGACCGCAGCCGCGAGTTCGCCGCCCGGATGAGCGGGCGGCCCTATGAGGCCGGCGGCATCCGCACCACCGTCGCCGCCACGCGCGCGGCCGGCGACGCCGACCTGCTGGGCAACGCCACCCGCCTGCTGCGTGAGGCCCATGCACAGGGCACCACGACGCTGGAGGTCAAGTCGGGCTACGGGCTCAGCGTCACCGACGAGGAGCGTTCCCTGCGGATCGCCGGGAGGGTCACCGACGAGGTCACCTTCCTCGGAGCACACGTCGTCCCGCCCGAGTACGCCGAGGACCCCGCCGGCTACGTCGACCTCGTCACCGGGCCGATGCTGGACGCGTGCGCCCCGCACGCCCGCTGGATCGACGTGTTCTGTGAGCGCGGCGCGTTCGACGAGGAGGCATCGCGCCGCGTCCTCACCGCCGGACAGGAGCGCGGGCTGCTCGCCCGCGTACACGGCAACCAGCTGGGCCCCGGGCCGGGCGTGCGACTGGCCGTCGAGGTCGGCGCCGCCTCGGTGGACCACTGCACCCACCTCGCACCCGAGGACGTGGACGCCCTCGCCCAGTCGGCCGAGGGCGGCGAGGGCACGGTCGCTACCCTCCTCCCCGGGGTGGACTTCTCCACCCGCCAGCCCTACCCCGACGCCCGTGCCCTCCTCGACGCCGGCGCCGCGGTCGCCCTGGCCGGGGACTGCAACCCCGGGTCCTGCTTCACCTCCAGCATGGCCTTCTGCATCGCCCTGGCGGTACGCGAGATGCGGATGACGCCGGACGAGGCGCTGCGGGCGGCGACGGTGGGCGGCGCCCGCGCCCTGCGCCGTACCGACGTGGGGCACCTGGGGGTGGGCGCCCGTGCCGACTTCGCCCTGCTGGACGCCCCCAACCACATCTACCTGGCCTACCGTCCGGGTGTGCCGCAGGTCGCGGCGGTGTGGAAGGACGGAGAACTCGTCAGCGGACGCCCGTGACCCGTTCTGACCTCCGCATTCGTCACTCCGAGTGACCCGCTGTGCCGCCCGCCGGGAGGTGGGCGAGCCCCGAAGGGCGGCCGCGAAGCCTTGCACCGCCGAGGATTCGGGGTTGAACCCACCCCTAACCGGCCCGTAGCCTGATCGAAACATAGGGTAATCAGACTCGGAGCGAATCGGCGCTCCCCGCTGCTGGCCCGCCGTCGTGCCGCCGCGGGGAGCGCCCACGTGCAAAGGGAGTGCTCATGACCCTGTGGCGGATCCGTACGGTCGTCGAAGACCGTCCCGGCCAGCTCGCCGGGGTGGTCGGGACGATGGCCGCCCACGGCGGCAACATCGTGGGCCTGTCCATCCACACCGACGCCGCCGGGGTGGTCGACGAGTTCATCGTCGACGTTCCGGGAGAGCACCACTCGCTGCTGCGCGCCGTCGGCCGGAGCAGCGTCACCGACTCCGTCGTGGCCGCTCCCGCCGAACGCCGCGAAGTCGGCGACGACGTCACCCGTGCCCTGCTCCTCACGGCGAAGCTGCAGCGCGAGCCCAACCGCCTGCCCGAGGCACTGGCCGAGCTGCTGCTCGCCGACGACGCACGGTGGACCAACCTCACCAAGCCCGTGGCCGAGTTCCCCGAGGAGCCCGAGAGCACGCTGCTGGTGCCCGTCGGGCCGCTGCGGGGGGTGCGGCTCCGCCGCGAGGATCGGCCGTTCACCTGGACCGAGTCGGCCCGCGCCGACGCGATGGTCCGCTCCGTGCTGCCGTCTGCGGGCCCGGCCCCCACCGACGGCGCCGTCGTCACCCACCGCGGCACCGACCTGTACGTCTGGCAGGTGGGGACGGGCGACGCCGCCGCACTGCAGCGCCTGCACCGGCGCTGCTCGGCGGAGACGACGCGGCGCCGCTACTTCTCCAGCGTGCGCGAGCTCAGTCCGCGGATGCTCGGTGTCTTCTGCGACCCCGAACGCGGCCTGACCCTGGCGGCGCGGTCGCTCAAGGGCGGCGAGCCCGTGGCCCTCGCCCACCTGATGTACACGCTGGACCCGGGGGTGGGCGAGATGGCCTTCCTGGTCGAGGACGCCTGGCAGCAGACGGGGGTGGGGACCGCTCTGGCGCGGGCGCTCACCGCCATCGCGGCCGACTGGGGGCTGGCGGAGGTGCGCGCCGAGACCACTCCCGGGAACAGGTCGATGCTGCGGATCATGCGGCGCCTGGGGGCGTCGGTGGGCCCCCCGCGTGACGGCGTCGTCCAGGCCCGCCTGCCGGTCGCCGGCACGGTGCCGTCGCGGCGGCCGGGGCGCCTGATGAGCCTGCTGAGCCAGGCCGGGTCGCCCAACGCCGCCCTCGGCTGACACGCGGCCGCCGCCCCTCCGGTGATCTCGGCGGTGCCGGTCGCCGGGAGGCCGGTCGCCGGAACATCGACCCGATACCGGTGAGGAGGAGGCCGATATCCCGAGACCGGCGGAGGGGCGGCGTGGCCGGGGTATCAGGCGGCGTCGTGGGGCACGGCGCTTCCGGTCGGCTCGGCCGCCGCCTCGCGCTGGGCACGTCCCAGTCGGCTGTTGCGCATGCCGTAGGCGAGGTAGATGGCCACGCCGAGCGCCATCCAGGCGAGGAAGCGGATCCAGGTGTCGACGGTCAGGTTGAGCATCAGCCAGCCGCAGGCCAGGGCAGCGATGATCGGTAGAACCGGGACCCAGGGGGCGCGGAAGGCGCGCGGCAGGTCGGGCCGGGTGCGGCGGAGCACGATCACGCCGATGGACACGACCACGAACGCGAACAGCGTCCCGATGTTGACCATCTCCTCCAGCGTGCCGATCGGGATCAGTCCGGCGAGGACGGCGACGACGGCCGTGGTGGCGATGTTCATGACGTACGGGGTGCCGTAGCGCGGGTGCGTCCTGGACAGGCCGCGCGGCAGCAGGCCGTCGCGCGACATCGCGAACCCGACGCGGGCCTGGCCCATCATCAGGACCAGGATGACCGTGGTGATGCCGATGACGCCGCCGAGCGAGATGAGGGTTCCGGCCCAGTCGGCGCCGACCGATCGGAACGCCTCGGACAGCGGGGCGGGGGTGTCCAGCTCCGTGTAGGGCCGCATGCCGGTGATGATCGCCGAGACGGCCATGTAGAGCACCGTCACGATGATCAGCGAGCCGAAGATGCCGATCGGCATGTCCCGCTTGGGGTTCTTGGTCTCCTCGGCGGTGGTGGCGACGACGTCGAAGCCGATGAAGGCGAAGAAGACGATCGAGGCGGCCGTGATGACGCCCCACAGGCCGTACTGGGTCGGCTCCAGGCCGAAGAGGAGGTGGGTGAGCGGGGTGTGCCCGACCGCGGTCTCCTCGGCCGGGACCGACCGCGCTTCGGGGATGAACGGCATCCAGTTGGCGGCCTTCACGTAGAAGGCGCCGACGGTGATGATGAGCAGCACGATGCCGACCTTGATGGCCACGATGACCATCGTGACGCGGCCGGAGAGCTTGGTGCCGAGCGTGCTGAGGGCGCCGAGTAGGACCACGATGAGGATCGCGCCGACGTTCACCGTCAGCCCGGCGATCTCGAACGTCGTCGGGACGCCGGTCAGATCGCCGGCGTAGCCCGACCAGCCCACGGCGACCACCGAGGCGGCGAGGGTGAACTCCAGGATCAGGTCCCAGCCGATGATCCAGGCGAGGAATTCGCCGAGTGCCGCGTAGCCGAAGGTGTAGGCGCTGCCGGCCACGGGCACGGTGGAGGCGAACTCCGCGTAGCACATCGCGGCGAGCCCGCACACGAGCCCGGCGATGAGGAACGCCAGCACGATCGCGGGGCCCGCGTTCTCCGCGGCCTGGCGTCCGGTGACGACGAAGATGCCGGTTCCGATGATGACACCGATACCGAAGACGATGAGGTCGAATCCGTTGAGGTCCTTCTTGAGCTGATGACCCGGCTCGTCGGTGTCGCGGATCGACTGCTCGATGCTCTTGGTACGCGTGAAACTGCGTAAAACGCTCAAGAGGCGCCTCCGTGCCCGTGCGTGGCCCTTGTGGGGCGGATGGGATGAAACAACGTCGGGTGATCCTACCGGGGATTTAACGCGAACTAACACCCCGCGTTTAGCTTCATCTGCTCCAGACGGCGGTCGGCGGGTGGAGATGAAGTAGACGGGGTCGTCGGGGGCGAAAAGATGTAGGCCGACTTCATCTCGGGCGGGGGCGCTCGCCCGTGCCGGCGCGTGGGGTGGGGCGGAGCACCGGACCGGATCCGGTGTGGAGGCGCCGGGGAACGCGAAAGCCGGTGCCGCGCTGGGGCGCTGCACCGGCTTCGCGTGTGCGGGGGCGAAACTCAGGCGTCGGAGTCTGCGGCCGACTGCTCGTCCGCCGAGGGCTCCGCCTCGGGGGCGGCGGCCTTGGGCTCGGCCTTCTTGGTGGCGCGGCGCTTCTTCACCGGGCGGGAGTAGTCGACCAGCGGCTCGAAGCGGGTCTCGTGCTCCTTCTTGCACTCGGTGCAGGCGTCGACCTCGCGGACGGTGCCCTCCCAGGCGAACTGGATGACCTCAGTCGCCTCGACCTTCTCCTCGCGGAGTGCGTGCGGATCGCAGTACTTGAGCGTGAAGACCTCGGTGACCACGGCGGTGGCATCCCTTCGGTTGTCGGATTGGGGACTGGTGCCCAGATCATACACGTGTTCGAAGGGTCTTCAGGGGGTGTTGCGAACCCCTTTTCGAGGCCGGAAACGCAGAAGTGGGGCGCGGTGTGGCCCCTGTGAAGCCTAGCGAAGCCGGGGGCGCGTCCGATGCGGATGGGGCGGGTGGGGGGAGGGGATATCGGTCACGCCCGTGTGGCGACCGACACGTGGTGAGCAGGGGTGGGGCTCGCATAGCATGTAGCTTCCAGGGAAGATATTTCCTTCTCAAGTCTCCGCATCCGGGGAGAATACGGGTGGAACGCCGCCCGGGCCTGTCTCCGACACCGACCGATTGAGAGTAGACCGATGCCAGGACAGACTCTGTCGACGAACCTGCCCACCACGACCCTGCTCGCCGACGTCACCGCCCTGATCGCACGCGTCGTCATCGGCGCCTCGTTCATCCTGCACGGGATGCAGAAGGTCGGCATGGGGGTGGACGGTACGGCTCAGATGTTCGCCGCGATGGGCATCCCGATGCCGCAGGTCGCCGCGATCGTCGCCATCGCCATCGAGGTCGGCGGAGGCGTCGCGCTGCTGATCGGCTTCGCGCTCCCCGTGGCCGGTGTGGCACTCGCCCTCCAGATGGCCGGCGCCATCGTCTTCTACCACCTGGCCGAGGGCCACGCCTTCGTCGCCCCGGCCGGCGAGCCGAGCTTCGAGCTGGCGGCCGTCATGGGCGTCGCCGCCCTCGCACTGGGCTTCACCGGTGCTCGCCTGGCCGTCGACCGGTGGCTGCCCTGGGGCAGGCAGGCTCAGAGCGTCGGCGCCTGACGTCGGCCGCGGCCGCGGAGGACGGCCGCGCGTGAGTGCCGGGCACACCCGAGGAAGGGGTGCGCCCGGCACTCGCCGTTGCACGCGCTGCCCGGATCAGGCGGTGCCCGATGCTCCGCTCCCGTCGTCCGCGTACCCGGACAGGCGCTCGGTGAGCAGCCTGACGAACCGCTCGGCGTCGACGGTGCGGCCGATCCGGGTGGTGCGCTCCCGGTCGGGGGTGCGCAGGTCGGCCACGAGCGCGCCGCGGGTGTACTCGCCGTGGCACTCCACCGTGGCGGAGCCGCTCTCCCAGCCGATGAGGTCGGGGTGGGTCACCGCCGCGACCGCGAGCGCGTCGTGCACCGGTGACCCGGCCGCTCCGGATGCCGCGATGACGCGCCGCGTGTAGACGCCGAGCAGCCGCCCGGCGACCCCCGCCGCGCCAGGGAGGGCGCTGAGCTCTTCGGCCGCTGTGAGCGGGAACAGTGCGGCGCGGGTGACGTCCAGGCCCACGATCCGCACCGGCAGCCCCGACTCCAGCACGCAGCGGGCCGCCTCGGGGTCGCAGTAGAAGTTGAACTCCGCGGCGGGCGTGATGTTGCCCTGGACGAACGCGGCGCCGCCCATCACCACGATCTCCCGTAGAGCCGCGCCCGCCTCGGGGTGGCGGCGCAGCAGCATCGCCACGTTCGACAGCGGCCCCACCGCGATCAGGGTCAGCTCGCCGGGCGCGGCCAGAGCCTGGGCCGCCAGCCAGTCGACCGCATGGGCGGGGTGGCGGCGGCGCGCGGATCCGGGCAGGTCGATCCCGCCGAGTCCGCCCTCGCCGTGGACCGGTTCGTCCCGGAGATGGCGCCGACGCGCGATCGGGCCGTCGAGCCCGGAGACCAGGGGAACGTCCTCGGGGACATCGGCCAGGTCCAGGACGCGGGCGGCGTTGCGCTCGACATCGGCCAGTGAGACGTTGCCGGCGACGGTGGTCACCCCGCGCACCTCCACCTCGGGGGAGGCGAACGCGAGAAGGAGGGCGACGGCGTCGTCCACCCCCGGGTCGCAGTCGATCGCAACAGGGGTCCTCGGCGTGCGCTCCACGGCGCCTCCATCCATGCGTCGGTGTTCCGGACGTCGTGTTTCCGCAGTGCGCCGTGACGGCCGCCCACGGCGGCCCGGAGGGGTGCGGTCCGGGGCCACCGGTGATCATCCCACCCCCACCTCCGATCTCCCACCTTTTCCCCCGCGGTCCTTCCGCTTTCGACGCCTTCGCTCGGCACTCGGGATGATCGCGTTCTTTCGCCGGGCGGCCCCTTGCGGCGACTCCGGTGTCGGCGGGCCCGCGGCCGGTGCGCTGCGGATCTTCTGGGGTTTCTCGGAAATCTATCGGCCGATTTGCGAATATGGACCCGGCGGTACCTCTTTCGCGTATAACGTGTTCCACCACCCCGATGGGCCCCGATGTGGGCGGTCGACGCCGTCCGCAGGGGTCGATCGGTGCCGATATCGCTCAGGGGAGGGCGAATCGGAATCGAGGGGGAGGAGCGGGCCGCGGGTCCGCCGAGTTCTCGTTTCCATCCACGTATTGGGGAGGATCGTGGTCGACTATCTGGAAGGCAGGCCCGGGAAGGTGCCTGAGGAAGGGGAGGTGGAGCGGTTTCGCAGCAGGGAATGTCGGGACGGCGGTAATTCCGCAGGGGCTGCGGGCGGCTCGGCTTCGGCCGTTTTCGCGTCCTGGGATCCGCAATTCGTCACGCTGCGCAGGCGGTCCATCGCGCTAATGGCGATTCTGGTGACTCTCGTCCTGGGATGGTATCTCGGCTACCTTTTCATGTCCGCCTATCAGCGCGACGTCATGGGCCATCAGCTCGTCGGCTGGGTCAATGTCGCGCTCATCGCCGGTGTCGGGCAATTCGTGTCGACATTCGCCCTCGCGTGGGCCTACGGGCGCTACTCCCGACGCCACCTCGACCCCCTCGCCGAACGGATCCGCGCCGGATCCCGGCGCGAGGGGGCCGACCTCCGCACCGCCTTCGGCGGGAAGGCGGAACACCTGTGACCACCACCGACATCGCCGCCATCCCCGAACGGGCCTTCGGCGCCTCGCACGCCTGGACGCTGGTGCTGTGCGCCCTGTTCATCGTCGTGACCCTGGCCATCACCCTGCGGGCACGCCGCACCACCCGCGCAGCCGTCGACTTCTACGCCGGAGGCCGCAGCTTCAGCAGCACCCAGAACGGGCTCGCCCTGACCGGCGACTACCTGTCGGCCGCGTCCTTCCTGGGGATCGCGGGCATGATCGCGCTGCAGGGCTACGACGGCTTCCTCTACTCCATCGGCTTCCTGGTGGCGTGGCTGCTCGTGCTGCCGATGGCGGAGCTGATCCGCAACACCGGCCGCTTCACCCTGGCCGACATCCCGGCGTTCCGGATGCGCCGGATGCGGATCCGGCTCGCCTGCGCCACCTCCACGGTGACCGTCAGCGTCTTCTACCTGATCGCCCAGATGGTGGGGGCGGGGGCGCTGGTGACCGTCCTGCTGGGTATCGCCGAGGGCGGGACCTTCCTCGGCCTGACGGCCTCGCAGACCAAGACCGCCGCGATCGTCTTCGTCGGCCTGCTGATGATCGTCTATGTCATGTACGGCGGTATGAAGGCGGCCACGTGGCTGCAGATCATCAAGGCGTTCCTGCTCCTGTTCGGCACGATGCTGATGTCGTTCATGGTGCTGGCCGTGTTCGGGTTCAACGTCAGCGCTCTGCTGGGCAGCGCCGCCGAGGCCAGCGGCCAGGGGCAGGCGTTCCTGGAGCCGGGACAGCGCTTCGGGGTCGAGGTCCCCGGCGATCCCGTGCAGACCCTGTTCAACAAGCTCGACCTGTTCAGCCTGGGGCTGGCGCTCGTGCTCGGCACCGCCGCGCTGCCGCACATCCTGATCCGCTTCTACACGGTGCCCGACGGGCGCGCCGCGCGCACCTCGGTCAACCGCACCATTCTGCTGGTCGGCACCTTCTACCTGATGACGCTGGCCCTGGGCTTCGGGGCGGCCGCGCTGGTCGGACCGGAACGCATCCGGGCCCAGGACCCGGCGGGCAACACCGCCGTGCCGCTGCTGGCCGCGGAGCTCGGCAGGATCGCCGGGGGGCCGGCGGGCGCCGCCGTGATGCTCGCGTTCATCAGCTCGGTCGCGCTGGCCACCATCCTCGCCGTCATCGCCAGTCTCACCCTGGCGTCGTCCTCCTCGGTGGCCCACGACATCTTCGGGCACATCCTCATGTGGGGCCGCCCCAAGGAGTCCCAGGAGGTCGGCGTCGCGCGGTTCTCCGCCGTCATGATCGGGGTCGTGGCGATCACGCTGGCGATCCGGGCGCAGAATCTCAACGTGGCGTTCCTCG
This sequence comes from Nocardiopsis mwathae, assembly GCF_014201195.1. NCBI lineage: Bacteria > Bacillati > Actinomycetota > Actinomycetes > Streptosporangiales > Nocardiopsidaceae > Nocardiopsis > Nocardiopsis mwathae. Next base: position 1,505,941 of record NZ_JACHDS010000001.1, read on the forward strand.
TCGGGCTCGCGTTCGCCATCGCCGCCGCCGCCAACCTCCCGGTGATCGTGCTGTCGCTGTTCTGGCGCCGGTTCAACACCCGGGGGGTCGAATGGGGCATCTACGGCGGACTGAGCGCGTCACTGCTGCTGGTGCTGCTGTCGCCGGTGATGTCGGGCAAGACCGACCCCCGGACGGGGGAGAACCTGTCGCTGCTGCCCGACTGGATCGACATCCAGGTCTTCCCCCTGGAGAATCCCGGCCTGGTCGCGATCCCGCTCGGTTTCGCCTTCGCCGTCATCGGCACCCTCCTCTCCGAGGAGCGCAACGCCGACCGCTTCCAGGAGCTGCGGGTGCGGGCGCTCACCGGACTGGGGGTGAAGTAGGCCGACCGGTGGGCGGGCGGCACGATCCGGAACCGACGCGCCGCCGAGCCGTGCACACCCGCGGCACCACCCGGCACGCCCCGCTGACGGCGACGGCCCCGCCCCCCCGAGATCCGACCGACAAGGGGGCAGGGCCGTCGAAGCCGCTGAGAGGCGCGTGCGCGAGCGCTAGAGAGCGCCGGGGACCTCCAGGCCCTCGGGGAGCTTGGCCGCGGCGGCGCGATCCAGCAGGAACAGGGTGCGGTTGCGGCCGCGGGCGCCGCAGGCCGGGACCTGCACCGCCCCGCCGTCTCCCAGGGCCATGCGCACGGCGTCGGCCTTGCCCTCTCCGCCGGCCAGGACCCACACCTCGTGGGAGGCGCGGATGGCCGGGAGGGTCAGCGACACCCGGGTGGGCGGCGGCTTGGGGGCACCGTGCACCGCCACCACGGTCCGCTCCTCCTCGTACAGCGCGGGCTGGCCGGGGAACAGCGAGGCCACGTGCGTGTCGGGGCCGATGCCCAGCAGGCAGATGTCGAACGACGGCACCCCCGCGTGGTCCTCGGGGCGCGCCGAACGCGCCAGATCCTGGGCGTACCGCTCGGCACCGGGCTCCGGGACGTCCCCGTCGGGACCGTCCGACGCCGGCATCGGGTGGACACGCTCCGGGGCGACCGCCACGTGGTCCAGCAGCGCCTCGCGCGCCTGGGTCTCGTTGCGTTCCGGATCGCCGGCGGGCAGGAAGCGCTCGTCGCCCCACCAGATGTCCAGTCGGCGCCAGTCGATGGCGTCGCGCGCCGGGGCCTGGGCGAGCTCGCGCAACACGGCGATACCGACCCCGCCGCCGGTGAGCACGATCGACGCCGTGCCCCGCGCGGCCTGCGCGTCGACCAGCCGGGTCACGATGCGCGCCGCCGTGGCCTTGGCCAGCAGGGCGGCATCGGGGTGAACGATGATGCGGGGAGCGGTCACGCCGTCGCCCCCGATCGCTGCAGTCGGGTGCCCACGTGCTTGGCGGTCCTCTCATAGATCTCGTCGGCGTCCAGGCGGCGCAGCTCCTCGGCGAGCGCCTCGGCGGCGCCTCGCATCGACAGCGCCACCTGCTGGTCGGGCTGGTTGGGCCGCGACAGGGTCGCCACCCGGCCGTCCACCCGGGTGAGCGCGATGTCGCCGCAGTCGGTGATGAGCCGGGTGCCGGTGATGCCGGGGCCGTCGGACTCGGTGCGCTCCACCGGTACCTCCAGCTGGTCGGAGAGCCAGGAGGCGAGGAGTTCGGCGCTGGGGTAGTGCGGTTCGGCGGTGACCTCGGCCGCCGTCACCCAGCCGCACGGCTGGTCCATGGTGCTGGCCAGCAGCGAGCGCCACGGGGTCAGCCGGGTCCAGGTGAGGTCGGTGTCGCCGGGCCGGTAGTGCCGGACACGGCTGAGCAGGTCGGCGACGGGGTCCTCGGCACGCAGCGCGTCGGTGATGCGCCGGTGCGCCATCTGGCCGATCGGGTCGGCCGCGGGGTCGTGCGGTCCGACGCCCGGCCACCACGCCACCACCGGGGCGTCGGGCACCAGCAGCGGGGTGACGACGGAGTCGGGGTGGTCGCCCAGCGGGCCGTACAGGCGCAGCAGCACCGCCTCACCCGGGCCCGCGGTACCGGGGCGGCGGATCTCGGCGTCGATGGCGGGTTCGGCGTCCGGGTCGCGGCGGATCAGCGCGATGACCCGCGAGGGGTGCTCGCGGCCGGCCTCGGTGGCGGCGCGCACGGCGTCGTAGTGGTCGGCCTCGTCGGTGACGATGACGAGGGTCAGCACCATGTTCATCGCGCCGCCGCCGACGCTGTTCCGCTCGGCGGCCAGCTCCTCGGAGATCTGGGAGGTGGTGGTGCGCGGCAGGTAGAGCGTCATGGTCTCCTCCATTGGCGGCCGTCGCGGGCGAGCAGGTCGTGCGCCGAGGGCGGGCCCCACGTTCCGGCGGCGTAGGCGTCGGGACGGCCGTTCTTGGCCCAGAACTCCTCGATCGGGTCGAGGATCTTCCACGACAGCTCGACCTCCTCCTGGCGGGGGAAGAGCGGCGGGTCGCCGATGAGCACGTCGAGGATGAGACGCTCGTAGGCCTCCGGGCTGGACTCGGTGAACGACTGGCCGTAGGCGAAGTCCATGGTCACGTCGCGCACCTCCATGGCGGCGCCCGGGACTTTGGAGCCGAACCGCAGGGTGACGCCCTCGTCCGGCTGGATACGCAGGACCAGCGCGTTCTGCCCGAGGTCGGCCACGTCGGTCTTGCTGAACACCTGGTGCGGAGCGCGCTGGAAGACCAGCGCCACCTCGGTCACCCGGCGGCCCAGCCGCTTGCCGGTTCGCAGGTAGAACGGCACCCCGGCCCAGCGGCGGGTGTTCACGCCCAGCTTCATCGCGGCGTAGGTCTCGGTGACCGAGTCGGAGGGGATGCCGTCCTCCTCCAGATAGCCCGACACCTGCGCGCCGCCCTGCCAGCCACCCGCGTACTGGCCGCGCGCGGTGCCGGCGGCGAGGTCCGGCGGCAGTGTCACCGCCGACAGCGCCTTCTCCTTCTCCAACCGGATGTCGTCGGCCCTGAAGGACACCGGTTCCTCCATCGCCACCAGCGCCAGCAGCTGCAGCAGGTGGTTCTGGATGACGTCGCGCGCCGCGCCGATGCCGTCGTAGTACCCGGCGCGGCCGCCCACGCCGATGTCCTCGGCCATGGTGATCTGCACGTGGTCGACGTAGTTGCGGTTCCACAGCGGCTCGAAGAGCGTGTTGGCGAACCGCAGCGCCATGATGTTCTGGACGGTCTCCTTGCCCAGGTAGTGGTCGATGCGGAAGACCGAGGCGGGCGGGAACACGTCGTCGATGACCGCGTTGAGGTCCCGGGCGCTGTGCAGGTCGTGGCCGAACGGCTTCTCCACGATGACGCGGCGCCAGGCGTCCTCGCGGGACTCGGCGAGCCCGGAGCGCTTCAGCTGGGTGACGACCGTGGGGAAGAGCTTGGGCGGCAGCGACAGGTAGAACGCGTAGTTGCCGCCGGTGCCGCGCCGGGCGTCCAGGTCGCGGACGGTCCGGGCCAGCTCGTCGAACACCGCGTCGTCGTGCAGTTCACCCTGCACGTAGCGCACGCCCTCGCTGAGCTGGCGCCAGACGTCCTCCCGGAAGGGAGTGCGGGCGTGCTCGCGGACGGCGTCGTGCGCGAGCTGCGCGAAGTCCTCGTCCTGCCACTCCCGGCGGGCCACCCCCACCAGGCCGAAGCCCGGCGGCAGCAGGCCGCGGTTGGCCAGGTCGTAGATGGCCGGGAGCAGCTTCTTGCGGGCGAGGTCGCCCGTGACGCCGAACAGGACGAGCACGCTCGGCCCGGCGACGCGGGGCAACCGCCGGTCGGAGAGGCTGCGCAGCGGATTCGGGATCGCTCCCGGCATCACCGGTTCTTTCACCTTCGACGAACTCCCCGTGTGGTGGTGTGCGGCCGTGCCTGCGGTCGTGTCAGAGACGACGTGCGGAGATCGAATCGTCCGCCGCCCGGCGGGTCCCTGTCGCCGGAACACGCGGGGACCCGCCGAAGCGGCACCGATCTCCTGTCCTCGCGGCCGCAGAGAGCGGCCGCGGAGGGTTCAGCCCGCCGAGCCCAGGCGGTCGGTGACCATGGCCAGCAGGCTCTCCCAGGACTTCTCGAACTTCAGGACGCCGTCGTCTTCGAGCAGCTTGACGACGTCGTCCATGTCGATCCCGGCATCGGCGAGGGCCGCGAGGTCGGCGCGGGCCCGGTCGTAAGTGTCGCGCACGGTGTCACCGGTGATCTCACCGTGGTCGGCGGTGGCCTCCAGGGTGGCCTCCGGCATGGTGTTGACGGTGCCGGGCGCCACGAGTTCGGTGACGTACAGCGTGTCGGGGTAGGCCGGGTCCTTGACGCCGGTGGACGCCCACAGCGGGCGCTGCGGCCGTGCTCCGTCGGCCTCCAGGGCCTTCCACCGCCGCGAGCCGAAGACCTCCTCGTAGGCCTCGTAGGCCAGGCGGGCGTTGGCGAGGGCGGCGCGGCCGCGCAGCGCCTTGGCGGCGTCGGTGCCGATCGCCTCCAGGCGCTTGTCGATCTCGGAGTCGACGCGGCTGACGAAGAACGACGCCACCGACTGGATACGCGACAGGTCGTGCCCGTTGGCCGAGGCCTGCTCCAGACCGGCGAGGAAGGCGTCCATGACCGCCCGGTAGCGCTCCAGCGAGAAGATCAGCGTGACGTTGACGCTGATGCCCTCCGCCAGCGCCGCCGTGATGGCCGGAAGGCCCTCGACGGTGGCCGGGATCTTGATCATCAGGTTGGGGCGGTCCACCATCCACCACAGGGCGCGCGCCTCGGCGACGGTGCGCTCGGTGTCGCGCGCCAGCCGGGGGTCCACCTCCAGGGAGACCCGGCCGTCGACGCGGTCGGTGGAGTCGTACAGCGGGCGCAGCACGTCGGCCGCCCAGCGGATGTCGTAGCCGGTGATGAAGCGGACCGCCTCATCGACCGAGACTCCGCGCGCGGCGAGGTCACGCAGCTGCGCGTCGTAGGCGTCGCCCTCCTTGAGGGCCTTCTCGAAGATCGTCGGGTTGGATGTGACCCCGACGACGCTGCGGGTGTCGATCAGCTCCCGGAGGTTGCCGGAGCGCAGCCGCTCGCGGCTGATGTCGTCCAGCCAGACGGCGACGCCCTCGCCGGACAGCTTCTGCAGCGGATTGGTCATCTGCTCTTCGCCTCTTCACTCGTCGGGCCCGGCCGTGTCCCCGGCGCCCTGCCTCGCGGGGCGCCGGGGTGGTGCGCGGCGCCCGATGTACGCGGGGAGGGCCCTCCCCGGTGCGGTGGAGGACCCTCCTCATAACACTCAGTTTCCGGTTGTCGTTCCCCGCTCGCCGCCGAGCTTGGCCATGCTGGCGTGCACCGCGGCGACGACGCGGTCGGGCGTGAGCCCGAACTGCTCGTAGAGCGTCTGGTAGGGCGCGGACGCGCCGAAGTGCTCCAGGCTGACGGTCTCACCGGCGTCGCCGACGAACTCGCGCCACCCCATGCCGATGCCGGCCTCGACCGCGACGCGGGCGCGCACCGACGGCGGCAGCACGTGCTGGCGGTAGGCGTCGTCCTGTTCGCGGAACCACTCGACGCTGGGCATGGACACCACGCGGGTGGGGGTGCCGGACTCTTCGAGCCGCTTGCGGCCCTCCAGCGCGATGGCGACCTCGCTGCCGGTGGCGATGACGATCGCCCGGGGCTTGCCGTCGGACGCCTCGGCGAGGATGTAGCCGCCCTTGGCGGTGGCCTCGGCGTCGCCCAGCTCGGAGCGGTCGAGGGTCGGGACGTTCTGCCGGGTCAGCGCGAGCGCGACGGGGCGGTCGCCGTTGCACATGATCTGGCGCCAGGCCACCGCGGTCTCGTTGGCGTCGGCCGGGCGGACGACGTCCAGGCCGGGGATGGCGCGCAGCGACCACAGGTGCTCGACCGGCTGGTGGGTCGGGCCGTCCTCGCCCAGCCCGATGGAGTCGTGCGTCCAGACGTAGGTCACGGGGAGCTTCATCAGCGCTGCGAGCCGCACCGCCGGGCGCATGTAGTCGCTGAACACCAGGAAGGTGCCGCCGTAGGGACGGGTGGGGCCGTGCAGCGCGATGCCGTTGAGGATCGAGCCCATGCCATGCTCGCGGATGCCGAAGTGCAGCACCCGGCCGTAGCGGTTGCCGGAGAACGCCTTGGTGGAGTACTCCTCCGGGATGAAGGAGGGCTCGCCCTTGGGCGTGGTGTTGTTGGACCCGGCCAGGTCGGCCGACCCGCCCCACAGCTCCGGCAGCACCGGCGCGATGGCGTTGAGCACCTCGCCGCTGGCCTTGCGCGTGGCCATGCCCTTCTCACTGGGCTCGAAGACGGGCAGGGCGTCCTCCCAGCCGTCGGGCAGCTTGCCCGCGGCCAGCCGGTCGAACAGCTCGGCGCGCTCGCCGGCCGGGCTCCGCCAGCCTTCGAACGCCTCCTCCCAGGCGGTGCGTGCGGCGCGGCCGCGGTCGACGGCCTTGCGGGTGTGGGCCAGCAGCTCCTCGGGGACGTCGAAGGACGCCTCGGGGTCGAGCCCGAGGATCTTCTTGGTCGCGGCGATCTCGTCCTCGCCCAGGGCGGCGCCGTGCACGGCGCCGGTGTTCTGCTTGTTCGGTGCCGGCCAGCCGATGATGGTGCGCAGCTTGATGAACGAGGGCCGCTCGGTCTCGGCCTGGGCGGCCAGGACGGCGCGGTGCAGCGCCTCGACGTCCTCGGTGTAGGCCTCGCCCGCGGTCCAGTCGACCTCCTGGACGTGCCAGCCGTAGGCGGCGTAGCGGGCGGCGACGTCCTCGGAGAAGGCGATCTGGGTGTCGTCCTCGATGGAGATGTGGTTGTCGTCCCACAGGACGATCAGGTTGCCCAGCTTCTGCGTGCCGGCCAGCGCGCTGGCCTCGTGGCTGACCCCCTCCTGGACGTCGCCGTCGGAGCAGATGGCGTAGACGAAGTGGTCGAAGGGGCTCTCCCCGGGCGCGGTCTCCGGGTCGAACAGGCCGCGCTCGCGGCGCGCCGCCATGGCCATGCCCACGGCGTTGCCGATGCCCTGGCCCAGCGGTCCGGTGGTGGTCTCCACGCCCGCGGTGTGCCCGTACTCGGGGTGGCCGGGGGTGAGGCTGTCCCACTGGCGCAGCCGCTTGATGTCGTCCAGGCTCAGCCCGTATCCGGCCAGGAACAGCTGGATGTAGAGGGTGAGGCTGGAGTGGCCGCAGGAGAGGACGAAGCGGTCGCGGCCCACCCAGGACGGCTCGCTGGGGTCGTGCCGCATGACCTTCTGGAAGAGCAGGTAGGCGGCTGGGGCGAGACTCATCGCGGTCCCCGGGTGGCCGGAGCCCGCCTCCTCGACCGCGTCCATCGCCAGGGCGCGGACCACATCGACGGCACGCCGGTCGAGGTCCGACCAGTCAAGGGCTTGGGAAGTGTCGATGTTCACGCGGGCTTCAGGGCTCCTTTCACGCATCCAGCCGATACCCGGACACCTCGGCCGGGGACCGTGAATGTGAGGTTGTCCATCTCTGTGGTGATCTGCCGAGCGATCCGCGCGCAGGGGAACCGGCACGGGGTCGGCGGCCGAGTCACGGCGGCGCGACCGGGTACCCCGGAGAACGCGGCAGGTGTGACCAACTGCGAGCTTACCGCCCACATGGGCTCCGCGCCTGTCTGGGATGTCACAAATGAGCTTACCCCGCCACACCTGAGCGGCGGGTGGGAGCGGCGGAGCGTGGCGTGCCCGGCCTTCCGGTGCCGGATATGGGAAGCTGTGGAGGCTGCGCGGCGCGCCCGAGAGGCCGATCCGACGGCGCGGTGCGGCCGGTGCGGCGGGTACGTGGCGACGATGTGCGGCGGCGCGGGGCGGAACCGGGCGGAGTGGCGGGACGAACCCCGGTCAAAGGTGCGCCGGAGGAAGTACTACAGTATGTCGTTGACGGGGCTTACGGCATCTTGACCCGAGCGTCTGGAGTGACCTGGATCCCCGCTGTGGCGAGCAGTGAAGATCCCTGATTTCTTTGAGGTTCAGCGTGTCTTTGTCCGTAGGACGGATCATCCCCGCACTCCCCGAGGCGACGGCCCCCGCGCGGCCGGGAACACGGCGGCACTGATGGCACTGATGAACCGATCCGCCGACGACGCCTCCGGGGCGCGTCCCGACGAGTCGACCGAGGATTCACCGCGCACCACCCCCTCCTTCGGTGACTACGTCCGGGCCTATGTCGCCCTGTCCAAGCCGCGCGTGATCGAGCTGCTGCTGATCACCACCATCCCGGTGATGTTCGTGGCGGCCGGCGGGGTGCCCCCGCTGTGGACCGCGGTCGCCACCCTGCTGTTCGGCACCATGTCGGCGGCGAGCGCGAACGCCATCAACTGCTACATCGACCGCGACATCGACCAGGAGATGCGGCGCACCCGCCGCCGCCCGGTCGCCATGGCCCAGGTCACCCCCCGCGGCGCCATGGTCTACGGGCTGGTGCTGGCCGTGGGCTCGACCGTCGGCTTCGCGGTGTTCGTGAACTGGCTGTCGGCCGCGCTGTCGGTGTTCGCGATCGCCTTCTACATCTTCGTCTACACGATGCTGCTCAAGCGGCGCACCGCGCAGAACGTCGTGTGGGGCGGCATCGCCGGCTGCATGCCGGTCCTCATCGGCTGGTCGGCCATCACCGAGCGGCTCGACTGGGCCCCCTTCATCCTCTTCCTGGTCGTGTTCTTCTGGACACCGCCGCACACCTGGGCGCTGGCCATGCGCTACCGGGAGGACTACGCGGCGGCCAAGGTCCCGATGCTGCCGGTGGTCGCCGGTGACCGCCGCGTCATGCTGGAATGCGTCGCCTACAGCTGGGCCACCGTGCTGGTGTCGCTGCTGCTGTGGCCGGTCGCCGGGACGACGCTGGTCTACCCGGTGGTCGCGGCCGTACTGGGTGCGCTGCTGCTCGTGCAGGCCCACCGCCTGCTGGCCAAGGTCAACGCCGGGGTCACCGGGGCCAAGCTGCAGACGATGGGCTTCTTCCACCTCTCCAACGCCTACCTGGCCCTGCTGTTCTGCGCCGTGACCGTCGACCCGCTGCTGGCGGGCATCGTGCCCTGACCCGCGCGGCGACCGCCACCGGGCGGTGGGCCGCTCCCGCGGCCCGCCCGACCGGCCCACCGAACGGCGCGGACGGGCCCTGACGAGCCCTGGAACCGTTACCATCTGGGGCCATGCCCGCACTTGACACCAAGGCCATCCTCCAAGGGCGCAAGCCCGGCCGGTCCACCAGCCTGACCATCGGCATCATCGTCGGCACCCTGTGCACGCTGGGGATGATCGGCTACCTGCTCGTCTCGGGGCTGGCCCACGGCGGCGTCCACGGCATCCTCGGGTTCCTGCTGAGCCTGCTCGCGGCCGTCATCCCGGTCGCCATCCTCATCCCGCTGATCCTGCTCCTGGACCGGCTGGAGCCCGAGCCCGGGCGGCTGCTGGTGTTCGCGTTCCTGTGGGGTGCGGGCGTCGCCGTCGTCGTCTCGCTCATCCTCAACACGCTCGGCATGGAGGCGGTCGCCGTCCCCGTGTTCGGAGCCGACGTCGGCGAGATGGTGAGCACGGCCGCCGTCGCCCCGGTGGTCGAGGAGAGCGCCAAGGGCATCGTGCTCCTCCTGCTGCTGTGGCGGCGCCGCCACGAGATCGACTCCTACACCGACGGCGTCACCTACGCCGCGATGGTCGCCACCGGGTTCGCCTTCACCGAGAACGTCCTGTACTTCCTCAGCTCGTTCTTCGAGGAGGGTTTCTTCGGCCTGGTGTTCACCTTCGTGCTACGCGGCCTGATCGCGCCGTTCGGCCACCCGATCTACACCGCGATGATCGGCATCGGGGTCGCCTACGCCGCGATGAACCGCGGGAGGCTGCGCCTGCTGGCGCCCGTCGCGGGCTGGGTGGCCGCGGTGCTGCTGCACGCGATGTGGAACGGCTCGACGTTCTTCGGCTGGGCCGGGCTGGGCGCCGCCTACCTCGTGCTGTTCTTCGTGCTGCTGGGGATCATCGTGATCGCGGTGCAGGACCGGCGCCGCCAGGTCGCCGCGATCTCCTACCACCTGCCCGCCTACATCCCCACCGGCCTGGTCACCCCGGCCGACATCCGGATGCTCAGCTCGATGAAGGGCCGCCGCGGGGCACGCGCCTGGGCGCAGCGCAACGCCGGCCAGCGCGGCCGCCAGGCGATGAAGGACTACCAGCTGGCCGCCACCGAGCTCGCCCTGCTGCACCAGCGGCTGGACCGCGGCGTGGCCCGCCCGCACTGGGAGGGCCGCCGCGACAACTTCCTGGCGCTCATGCACGTGGCCCGCGAGGCGTTCCTCGGCCGGGTCCAGCAACCGGTCGCCCCGGGCTGGGCGGCCACTCCGACCGACTCCGGCTTCCTGCGGCGCGCCGACTTCGCCCACGTCATCGCGAGCGCGCAGGAGCAGCGGGAGCAGCGGGAGCAGGGCGCCCGGCCGTCCTCAGGACGCCACCGCGGCGCCGGCCAGCGCTACCGCAGCCACGGCGACCCTCGGCACGGGCGCGGGAACCCCGGTTAGGGCATGAAAGGCCGAACTCGCCCTAGCTTCGGGTGGGCGCGGCAGCGGCCGCACGGTCCTCGGGAGGCGACCCGGGGACGCTGACGGCGACGCGTTCGGCGGTGGCGAAGTAGAGCCGCAGGATCGCGATCCAGGTCAGCCCTGACCCGAGCACGTGCAGCACGACCAGCCACTCGGGCAGGCCCATCACGTACTGGGTGTAGCCGATCGCGCCCTGGACCAGGAGGACGGCGATGAGCAGCCACGCCTGCGTCCGCGCCGTGCGCGACGCCGGCCCGCGGGCCAGCAGCAGGACCATGGCGACCGCGCCGATCAGGACGCTCCAGGCCAGGGTGGAGTGGATCCGCGCGACCAGCACCATGTCGAAGCCCCAGCGCGGAGCCTCGGCGTCGCCGCCGTGCGGCCCGTTGCCGGTGACCACGGTTCCGGCGACCAGCAGGAGAAAACCGAGGCCGACGAGCGCGGTCGCCAGACGGCGGGCCGTGGGGGAGACGGTCACCCGTAGCGGCCCCTGCGGTTCGCGGCAGCGCACGTAGAACGCCACGGTCAGGACGACCACGACCATGGACAGCAGGAAGTGCGCGGCGACCGACGCGGGGTGCAGCTTGGTCCACACGGTGATGCCACCGACGACGCCCTGGCCGAGGACACCGACGGGGATGATCGCCGCCAGGCGGATGAGGTCGCGGCGGCGCGGCCGCATGCGCAGGCACGCCACGAGCACGATGACGCCCACGGCCAGCACGACGAAGGTCAGTGTGCGGTTGCCGAACTCGATGGCGGCGTTGAACGCCGAGTGCCCGGTGTCGATCGGGACGAAGCTCTCCTCGGTGCACTTGGGCCACTGCGAGCAGCCCAGCCCGGACGAGGTCACCCGAACGGTGGCTCCGGTGACGGCGATCCCCGTGTTCACGACGATGTTCCCCAGCGCCCACCAGCGCAGGCTGCGCGTGGTCGGCTCCCAGATGGTGCGGGCGAGCACCACCAGCGCGATCACGCCGAAGACGGCGAACGCGATCTGCCAGGCCCACAGAGGCAGGGAGAGGAGTTCGATGTCGTCCGTCGCGATCGCGGCCGGACCGGGGTCAGCAATCATACGACGAACTGTAGTAGACGCCCGCGGCCACCCCGGACCCCCTCCGCCGATCTCGGCGAAGTGCACTGAACACTGGAAACCACCGCGGTCTTTCCGTGCGCTTCGCCGGGATCAACGGCCAAGAGAGGAACGGCCGCGTCGGCGGCCGGGTCAGGACCGGGAGCGGGTGGCGCCCGCGCTCGCACCGACCACGCAGGCCACCGCGACCCACTGCCACACCGACAGCTGTTCGCCGAGCACCGCCAGGCCGATCAGCGCGGCGGCGGCCGGCTGCAGGCTCATCAGGATCCCGAAGACGCGCGGCGGCATCCGGCGCAGCGCATGCATCTCCAGGGAGTAGGGCACCACCGACGACAGCACCCCCACCGCCAGCCCGAACAGCAGCAGCCGGGGGTCCAGCAGCGCGGTGCCGCCCTCGGTGACCGCGGCGGGGGCGAGCAGCACCACGCCCACCAGGCTCGCGACGGCCAGCCCGGAGGTGCCGGAGAACCTCCGCCCGGTGGCGGCGCTGAGCAGGATGTAGCAGGCCCATGCCGCGGCCGCGAGCAGAGCGAAGCCCACCCCGGCGAGGTCGATGTCCCCCTCGCCCCGGCCGAGCAGCAGGACACCGGTTCCGGCCAGGGCCACCCAGACGAGGTCGACCGCGCGCCGGGAACCGATGATGGCGAGGGTGAGCGGGCCGAGAAACTCGATGGTCACCGCGATGCCCAGCGGGATGCGCGCGATGGCCTGGTAGATCGCCCAGTTCATCCCGGCCAGCGCCACCCCGAACCCGACGACCACCAGCCAGTCGGCGCGGGTACGCCCGCGCAGCACCGGGCGGGCCAGCACCGCCAGCAGGATGGCCGAGGTCAGCAGCCGCAGCCACACGACCGAACTCGGCGGCAGCACCGCGAACAGGTTCTTGGCGAGCCCCGCCCCGGCCTGAACGGACAGGATGCCGACCAGGATCAGCGCGGTCGGCGGGACGGCATCACCGGCCGAGCGGAGCACGGCGCCGGCGCTCGGCCGACGGCCCCACAGGGCGCCCCCGGAACCACTCACCGCTGTGTCGGCACTCACGACCCACCATCCTATGAATGACGTGGGGCAGCTCACGCCACTGATCGCCGCCGGCTGTCACGAGTGCAGGTCAGTGCCCCTTACCGTGTCCAAGTGCCGTGTATGGGCCCCACAAGGGACCGCCACCGCACGCGGGGACCGGACGCACGGCCCCGCCCGACGGAATTTCCCAGGTGAGACGGCAGTTCCACGGTGAGGCGGTGGCCCCCCACGCCGCCCCGCGTCTCGCCTCCACGCCTTGATCGAGCGGTACCGCACGCTGTGCGGTGCCCTCGCGCGCGGGCGGGCGAGAGGAATTCGTCGAGGCGGGCCGGGATGCGTCCGTCCGGTCACACCATCGACTTGTCGGCTCGGGCGCGGCTGCGCCCGCAACGGGGAAACGGATGCCACTGTGGCTGTAACGCAGGTGGAACGGGCACCACAGCAGGGGGAGGGCCCGACGGCCGACCAGCGCGGACGCGGCGCCCTCGGGCTGCCCATGGCGACCGCTCTGGTCATGGGCAACATCGTCGGCATCGGCATCTTCCTCCTCCCGGCCGAGATGGCGAGTTTCGGCACGGTGAGCCTGGTGGCCTTCGTGCTGGTGTCCATCGGCGCGGTGGCGCTCGCCGCCGTGTTCGGCCGACTCGCCGCCCGGCTGCCCGCGCCCGGCGGACCCTATGCCTACGCCCGCGCCGCCTTCGGCGACTTCACCGGTTTCTGGATCGCCTGGTCCTTCTGGATCACGACGTGGGCCGGGATCGCCGGGATCGCGGTGGCCTGGACCGGGTACGCCAACCACTTCCTGGGGTGGACGTCGACCGGAGGCCAGGCCGCCATCGCGCTGGTCGGGGTCTGGATCCCGGCCATGGTCAACCTGCTCGGCGTGCGCGTCATGGGCGTCATCCAGGTGATCAGCACCGTCGCCAAGTTCGTGCCGCTGGTGGTGGTCTCGGTGATCGGCCTGTTCTTCATCGACCCGGCCAACTACGGGCCGTTCAACGCCACCGGCGGGTCGCTGCTGATGGCGGTCTCGATGGCCGGAGCCGTCCTGCTGTTCGTCTACTCGGGCGTGGAGAGCGCCTCCATCGCCGCCGAGAAGGTGCGCGACCCGCGACGCAACGTCGGCCGGGCCACCATCATCGGGACCCTCGCCTGCTCCGCCGTCTACCTGCTGTGCCTGGTCTCGATGATGGGCGTCGTCCCGCACGACCGGCTCGCCGGATCCCAGGCCCCCTTCGCGCTGGCCGCCGACACGATGTTCGGCGGCGATTTCTGGGGAGCGGCCATCGCCGCCATGGCGGTCATCTCCGGTCTGGGCGCGATGAACGGCTGGATGATGGTGGTCGCCGAGATGCCCATGGCCGCCGCCCGCGACGGTCTCTTCCCCCGCTTCCTCGACCGCACCAACCGCCGCGGTGTGCCGCACGCCGGCGTGATCGCCGGAGCGGTCATGGCCTCGCTGGTCATCATCGGCAACTTCTACGGTGCGGCCGACGCGTTCCGGTCGATCGTCCTGCTGGCCACCTTCACCTCGGTGGTGCCCTACTTCTTCTCCGCCTGCGCCCAGCTCTACTGGCTGGCCACCGGCGCCCGCCAGGTGAGCACCGCCAAGCTCGTGATCGACTCGGTGCTGGCCGCACTGGCCCTGCTCTTCTCCCTGTGGATGGTGCTGGGTGCCGGAGCCGAGGCGACCTTCCAGGGGATGATCATCATGCTGCTGGGGGTGCCGATCTACACGGTGGTGAAGGCCCGCAGGGAACGGGAACGGACGACCGAGGCCGTCGACGCCTGACCGGTCCCGAGAGGTTCGCGGGGTGTGCGCGGGGAATGTTTCCGGCGTTGTGCATCCGCGAGAGAAACCGAGGGACCATGGGGTTTTCGGTCGCGTCGGAGGTGGGGCGGCTCCGCCAGGTGGTCGTGCACCGCCCGGAGCTGGAGCTCAAACGGCTCACCCCGTCCAACAACCACGAGCTGCTCTTCGACGACGTCCTGTGGGTGCGCCGGGCCCAGGAGGAGCACGACGCCTTCGTCGCGCAGCTGCACGACCGGGGCGTCCGCGTGCACTACTTCCACCGGCTGCTGCAGGACGTCCTGGAGATCCCGGAGGCCCGCGCCTTCGTCCTCGGGAGCATCCTGGACGACCGCTTCTTCGGGCCGATGGCGATCGACGCCATCCGCACCGCCTTCGACGCGATGGACGCCGAGACCCTGCGCCGCTTCCTCATCGGCGGCATCACCAAGCGCGAGCTGCTGCGGTACATGTCCGAGCCGCGGTCGGTCTGGTTCCACACCCTCGACATGGACGGGTTCGTCCTGACCCCGCTGCCCAACCACATCTTCACCCGCGACACCTCCTGCTGGCTGTACAACGGTGTCTCCATCAACCCGATGCGCAAGAAGGCGCGGCGCCGCGAGACCATCCACTACGAGGCCGTCTACGCCTGGCACCCGATGTTCGCCGAGGAGGACTTCGAGGTCTGGAACCCGGGCCGGGCCTGGGCTCCGGCGACGATCGAGGGCGGCGACGTCATGCCCATCGGCAACCGCTCGGTGCTCATCGGCCTGAGCGAGCGCACCCGCCCCCAGGCGGTCGAGCTGCTTGCCCACGAGCTCTTCGCCCGCGGCGGCGCCGAGAGGATCCTGGGCCTGTGGATGCCCAAGGCCCGCGCGGTGATGCACCTCGACACGGTGATGACCAACGTCGACCACGGTGTCTTCACCAAGTACGCGGGGCTGGGCATGCTGCCGTCCTACACCATCGAGCCGGGCGACAACGAGAAGGAACTCAAGGTCACCGACCACCCGCCGGAGGACATGCACCGCGCCATCGCCCAGGCGGCCGGACTCGACGACATCACCGTACTCACCCCCACCCAGGACGTGTTCTCCACCGAGCGAGAGCAGTGGGACGACGGCTGCAACGTCTTCGCGGTCGAACCGGGCGTGGTCATCGCCTACGAGCGGAACATGACCTCCAACACCTACCTCCGCAAGAACGGTATCGAGGTCATCACCGTCGCCGGCAGCGAACTCGGCCGGGGCCGGGGCGGCCCGCACTGCATGACCTGCCCTATCGAGCGGGACGCCTGAACCCACAGAAGGTAGCGGACCGTAGGCCCAAGTCGCCCGGGAAGGAGTTCGAGAAACGGTGGGAACATCTTCGTACCGCCCTGTACGGTGGGTACATGACGGTACGCAAGATGTCGATCTCCATGCCTGAGGAAATCGCCGAACTGATCAGAGATGCCGCCGAGGAGAACGGGCAGTCGGTGTCGTCCTGGGCGACCGAAGCGTTCGAGGAGAAGTTGCGTGCGGCCGCTTGGCGGAAGCAAGCCGAAGAGTCGTCGCGCGAGCTCATCATCGCCTATGAAGCCGAGCACGGTCCGATCCCGGAGCATGACCGCGAGGCAGCCTTGGAATTCATGCGCGGGGTCGGCCTGCTGGGGGACGCGCACGTGGCGAAGGCGGGCTGATGCAGACCATCGTCTATGACACGGGGGCCTTGATCGCTGCTGAGCGGGGAAGTTCGAGGATGCTCAGCCTCCACCGCGAGCTGATCAAAGCGCACGTCTACCCCACCGTTCCGGTCGTGGTGCTGGCTCAGGCGTGGCGTGGGGGGCCGCAGGCAATGATGTCGCGGCTGCTCAACGGCTGCGAGGTCGTTCCGGATGGTGAGTTGATCGGGCGCAGTGCGGGAGCCGCATGCCGTGCGGCCGGGACATCCGATGTGGTGGATGCGATCGTCGTCATGACGGCGATCCAGAAGCAGTCGTCCGTCGTGACAAGCGATCCGGACGACCTTCGAGCCATCAGTGACAGTATCAACGTCAAGCTGCCCATGTACGTCATCTGATCGAGCGTGTGGCGTCCCCGCCCGTGTCGGAGGGCGGCGGTCCTACTCCCAGCGGAAGAAGCGCGCGGCCAGAGTGGCGCCGAGGGCGGCCCATGCCGCCAGGACGAGGACGGGGAGCAGGGCCGGGGTGGCGCCGTCGGTGAGGACGGAGCGCAGGCCCGTGGCCAGGGCGGTGATCGGCAGGGCCTGCACCACCGGCTGCACGGCCTCCGGGAAGCGGTCGACGGCGAAGATGACGCCGCCCAGGCCCAGCATCACCACGTAGACGAGGTTGGCGGCGGCCAGTGTCGCCTCGGCGCGCAGGGTGCCGGCCATCAGCAGGGCCAGGGAGCTGAACGCCGCGGTGGCCAGCACGACGAGCAGCGCCGCGTACAGCGCGCCGACGATCCCGCCCTGGGGCGACCAGCCCAGGGCCAGTGCCACGCCGCCGATGACCGCGATCTGCAGCACCTCCACGGCGACGACCGCCAGGGTCTTGGCCGCGAGCAGGCCGAACCGCGACAGCGGGGTGGCTCCCAGCCGCTTGAGCACGCCGTAGCGCCGCTCGAACCCGGTACCGATGGCCTGCCCGGTGAAGGCCGTGGACATCACGGCCAGGGCGAGGATACCGGGGGTGAGGAAGTCGACCCGAGCACCGGTGCCGATGTCGAGGACCGAGGTGAGGCTGAACCCGACCAGCAGCATCACCGGGATGACCATGGTGAGCAGCAGCTGCTCGCCGTTGCGCAGGAGGATGCGCAGCTCCATGGAGGCCTGCGAGAGCACCATGCGGTGCATCGGCGCGGCGCCCGGTGCGGGGGCGAACGTCGTCGGGGTGTTCTGGACGGAGTTGCTCATGTCTCGCGGAGGTCCCGGCCGGTGAGGTGGAGGAAGACGTCTTCGAGGGTACGGCGCCGCACCCGCAGGTCCTGGGGGAGGACGCCGTTGGCGGCGCACCAGGTGGTGACGGTGGCGACGAACTCCGGGCCGATGTCGGCGGCCTCGGCCGTGGTGACCGCGTAGCGCACGAGGTCGGTGTCGGAGCCGAGGACGTCGACGCGGCTGCCGGGCGGCAGGGCCGAGAGCAGGCTGTCGGTGTCGAGCCCGCCCGCGGTCGCGAACAGCAGCTCCTGGCGGGTGTCGGTGAGGTCGTCGGTGGTGCCGTCGGCCACCACGCGGCCGTGGTCGATGATGACCACGCGGTCGGCGAGGCGCTCGGCCTCCTCCATGTAGTGCGTGGTGAGGACGACGCCGACCCCTGCGGCGCGCAGTTCGGCGATGAGGTCCCAGGTGGCCATGCGGGCCTGGGGGTCGAGCCCGGCGGTGGGCTCGTCGAGGAAGACGAGCTCGGGGCGGCCGATGACGGCGGCGGCAAGGGAGAGCCGCTGCTGCTGGCCGCCCGACAGGCGGCGGAAGGGGGTCTCGGCGACCGACACGAGGCCCAGCCGTTCCAGGAGGGTCCGGGGCGGGATGGGCCGGGCGTGGAAGGAGGCGACGAGGCGCAGCCACTCCCCGGCGCGGGCGCCGGTGGGCACGCCGCCGGACTGGAGCATCACGCCGACCTTGGGTTTGAGCGCGGCGGCGTCCGCCACCGGGTCGAGTCCCAGTACCCGTACCCGACCGGAGTCGGCTGTCCGGAATCCCTCGCAGATCTCGATGGTGCTGGTCTTGCCGGCCCCGTTGGGCCCCAGCAGCGCGGTCACGGCGCCCCGGGGCGCGGCGAAC
Organism: Nocardiopsis mwathae; assembly: GCF_014201195.1. NCBI lineage: Bacteria > Bacillati > Actinomycetota > Actinomycetes > Streptosporangiales > Nocardiopsidaceae > Nocardiopsis > Nocardiopsis mwathae. The sequence continues at coordinate 1,524,077 of NZ_JACHDS010000001.1, forward strand.
GACAGGCCCGCGACGGCAGTGGTGTCGCCGTAGCTTTTGACCAAGTCGGTGACCTCGACCGCGGCTGTGCTCATGGACTGAGAGTCTACGGCGGCTCAGCGGGCTCCTTGCACAGCCCCGTGCGTTTGGCAAGAGGGCGGGCGCGCCCCACCCTCCGCCGCGGCGGAGGGTGGGGCGCGCGGGGCGGCGAGCGGCGGAGGACGGAGGTCGAGGGCGCGGGGCGGGAATATCCGGAGGCGTCCGATGGTCGTCACCTGTGGCGCCGCCGTGCTCCGATACCGACACGTGTCTCACAGTTCGGTAACCTCGTCTTATTGATCGAGATTTACGGCGCGCGGTCCCGGGAGTGGATCGGGAGGTCGGGGCGGTGCGCCCCGCATAAGTCCTGTTAGGCAAGGCTTGCCTGCGTGATGAAGTGCATCGCGGGGCGTTTGCCCGCAGGGACGTATTTACGCCACACTGATGTTGTGAAAAAGGTGAGCAGCAGACGACGAGCAGGCGGGAGCGCCGTATCCGGTGCGCCCCGGGTGCCCGTCGGTCCCGAGCGGGGGGCCGAGACCGGCACCCGCGCGCGGGTGGCCCGGCTCATCCTGGAACACGGTCCGATCACGGCGTCCACGCTGGGGGAGCGCCTCGGACTCACACCGGCGGCCATCCGCCGCCACCTTGACAACTTGATGGACGAGGGGATGGTGGAGGCGCGCGACGCCCGGCCGCACGGGCGCCGCGGGCGCGGGCGCCCGGCCCGCGTCTTCGCCATCACCGAAGCCGGCCGCGACGCCTTCGTGCACGGATACGACGACCTGGCCTCCAGCGCCCTGCGCTTTCTCGCCGAGAAGGCCGGCCCCGAGGCCGTCACCGAGTTCGCCCGGCTCCAGGTCGCCGACCTGGAGCGGCGGTACCGGCCGCTGCTTGAGTCCGTTCCCCCGCAGCAGCGGGTCCGGCTGCTCGCCGAGGCGCTGTCCAACGACGGCTATGCGGCAACGGCGGGCGAGGCCCCGGCCCCCGGCGGCGGCGAGCAGCTGTGCCAGCACCACTGCCCGGTGGCGCACGTCGCGGCGGAGTTCCCGGAGCTGTGCGAGGCCGAGGTCGAGGCCTTCGCCCGGCTGCTGGGCACGCCGGTACGGCGGCTCGCGACCATCGCCCACGGCGACGGCGTGTGCACCACACACGTCACCCCCCGCGACATCGCCCGAGAGGACCCGCCCGAACCCCGGTGAAGCAGGCGAGGGCGGCGAACGCAAGCAATGCCAGATGAAGGACGTCTGAGTCCAGGAGGATCCGCGTAATGACGTCTATCGCGCACCCCGAGCTCGAAGGGCTCGGAAACTACGAGTACGGCTGGGCCGACCGTGACGAGGCCGGAGCCTCTGCTCGGCGCGGTCTGAACGAAGATGTCGTCCGCGACATTTCGGCCAAGAAGGACGAGCCGGAATGGATGCTGAAGCGTCGGCTCAAGTCGCTCAAGCTCTTCGACAAGAAGCCGATGCCCTCCTGGGGTGCCGACCTGTCGAAGATCGACTTCGACAACATCAAGTACTTCGTCCGCTCCACGGAGCAGCAGGCCACCTCCTGGGAGGACCTGCCCGAGGACATCAAGAACACCTATGACAAGCTCGGCATCCCCGAGGCAGAGAAGCAGCGCCTGGTCGCCGGCGTCGCCGCGCAGTACGAGTCCGAGGTCGTCTACCACCAGATCCGCGAGGACCTGGAGGAGCAGGGCGTCATCTTCCTCGACACCGACACGGCCCTCAAGGAGCACCCCGAGCTCTTCGAGGAGTACTTCGGCACCGTCATCCCGTCCGGCGACAACAAGTTCGCCGCGCTGAACACCGCGGTGTGGAGCGGCGGCTCCTTCATCTACGTGCCCAAGAACGTGCAGGTCGAGATCCCGCTGCAGGCCTACTTCCGGATCAACACCGAGAACATGGGCCAGTTCGAGCGGACCCTGATCATCGTCGACGAGGGCGCCTACGTCCACTACGTCGAGGGCTGCACCGCGCCGATCTACAAGTCGGACTCGCTGCACTCCGCCGTCGTCGAGATCATCGTCAAGAAGAACGCGCGCTGCCGCTACACGACCATCCAGAACTGGTCGAACAACGTCTTCAACCTGGTCACGAAGCGTGCCGTCGCCTACGAGGGCGCCACCATGGAGTGGATCGACGGCAACATCGGCTCCCAGGTGACCATGAAGTACCCGGCCGTCTACCTGATGGGCGAGCACGCCAAGGGCGAGACCCTGTCGATCGCGTTCGCGGGCGAGGGCCAGCACCAGGACACCGGCTCCAAGATGGTGCACTGCGCGCCGAACACCTCCTCGACCATCGTCTCCAAGTCGGTGGCCCGCGGTGGCGGCCGCGCCTCCTACCGCGGCCTGGTCCAGGTGCAGGAGGGCGCCGAGCGCGCCCGGTCCACCGTCAAGTGCGACGCGCTGCTGATCGACACCATCAGCCGCTCCGACACCTACCCCTACAACGACATCCGCGAGGACGACACCGAACTCGGCCACGAGGCGACCGTCTCCAAGGTCAGCGAGGACCAGCTCTTCTACCTGATGAGCCGGGGCCTGGACGAGGACGAGGCCATGGCGATGATCGTGCGCGGGTTCGTCGAGCCCATCGCGCGCGAGCTGCCCATGGAGTACGCGCTGGAACTGAACCGGCTGATCGAGCTGCAGATGGAAGGAGCGGTTGGTTAAGTTGGCCAGCCCGAATCTCGGAATCCAGGAACACTCCCACGGCAACGTGGAGCTTCCGATCTCCAAACTCGACGTGCACGGGTCGTTCGACGTCGACGACTTCCCGGTGCCGACCGGCCGCGAGGAGGAGTGGCGCTTCACTCCGCTGCGCCGGCTGCGCGGCCTGCACGACGGCCGGAACATCGCCGACGGCGCCGTCAAGGTCGAGACGCGTGCACCCGCCGAGGTCACCGTCGAGACCGGCGTCGCCTCCGGCGACCCGCGCCTGGGGACCTCCTTCCTGCCCACCGACCGCGTGAGCGCGCTGGCCTACCGCGACTTCGGCCGGTTCAACGGGGCCACGGTCGTCACCGTGCCCAAGGACACCGAGGTCGCCGAGCCGGTCTTCATCACGACCTCCGGCTCCGAGCACGGCGACGCCTACGGCCACACCCTGGTCCGCGTCGAGCGCCACGCCTCGGCCACGGTCGTCCTGGAGTACAACGGGTCGGCGGTCTACGCCGACAACGTCGAGTTCATCCTCGACGAGGGCGCCCGGCTCACCGTGGTCAGCCTGCAGGACTGGGAGACCGACGCGGTCCACGTCAGCCACCAGTACACCAAGGTCGGCCGCGACGCCCGCTTCAAGAGCCACGTGGTCACCCTCGGCGGCGACCTGGTCCGGCTCTCCCCGAAGGTCGGCTACACCGCCCCCGGCGGCGACGCCGAGCTGCACGGCCTGTACTTCACCGGGGACAACCAGCACCACGAGCACCGCTCGCTGATCGACCACAACGTGTCCAACACCCGCAGCCGCGTCAACTACAAGGGCGCGCTCAGCGGTGAGGGCGCGCACGGCGTGTGGATCGGCGACGTCATCATCGGCGAGGGCACCGAGGGCACGGACTCCTACGAGTACAACCGCAACCTCGCGCTCACCGACGGCACCCGGGTCGACTCCGTTCCCAACCTGGAGATCTTCACCGGCGAGGTGGAGGGCGCCGGGCACGCCAGCGCCAGCGGCCGCTTGGACGAGATCCACCTCTTCTACCTCCGCTCGCGCGGCATTCCGGAGGACGAGGCGCGCCGCCTGGTCATCCGCGGCTACTTCGCCGAGCTGATCAACCGGATCGAGATCCCGGAGCTGCGCGACCGGATCATGGACGAGGTCGAGGAGAAGCTGGCCCGCCATGAGTAACGAAGGATTCACCAGGATCTGCGCGCTGAGCGACATCCCCGAGGAGGGGGCGCTGGGCGTGGAGGTCGGCGACACTCCGGTGGCCGTCGTCCGCAGCGAGGGCGAGGTGTTCGCGATCAGCGACATCTGCTCGCACGCCGAGGTGAACCTGTCCGAGGGGGAGGTCGAGGACGGCACGATCGAGTGCTGGCTGCACGGTTCGTGCTTCGAGCTCTCGTCGGGCAAGCCGATCAACCCGCCGGCGACGCAGCCGGTCCCCACCTACGCAGTCAAGATCGATGGCGATGACGTGCTCGTCTCGCTGGACACGAAGAATTCCTGAGGCTGATTCACACATGACGAAGTTCGAACTCCGCGGGGTCCGCGCCGATGTCCTCATCGGGGCCGAAGAGCGTGAAGAGATCCTGAAGGGCGTCGACCTCACCATCAACTCCGGTGAGACGCACGCGATCATGGGCCCCAACGGCTCCGGCAAGTCCACGCTGGCCTACGCCATCGCCGGCCACCCGAAGTACGAGATCACCGACGGCGAGGTCCTCCTCGACGGTGAGAACGTGCTGGAGATGAGCGTCGACGAGCGCGCCCGCGCCGGCCTGTTCCTCGCCATGCAGTACCCGGTCGAGGTCCCGGGCGTCTCCATGTCCAACTTCCTGCGCAGCTCGGTCACTGCCGTGCGCGGCGAGGCCCCCAAGCTCCGCGCCTTCTCCAAGGAGCTGCAGGGCGCCATGAAGGGCCTGGCCATCGACCCGGTCTTCGCCGCCCGCGGCGTCAACGAGGGTTTCTCCGGCGGTGAGAAGAAGCGCCACGAGATCCTCCAGCTGGAGCTGCTCAAGCCCAAGGTGGCGATCCTGGACGAGACCGACTCCGGTCTCGACGTCGACGCCCTGCGCGTGGTCTCCGAGGGCATCAACCACGCCAAGGAGACCCACGAGATGGGGGTCATGCTGATCACCCACTACACCCGGATCCTCAACTACGTGAAGCCGGACCACGTCCACGTGTTCTCCGGTGGCCGCATCGTCGAGTCCGGCGGCCCCGAGCTGGCCGACAGCCTGGAGGCCGAGGGCTACGAGCGGTTCGTGAAGGCGGGCGCTTAACCGTGACGACGAGCGAGCTGGCGCTGCTCGACGCGGAGGCCATCCGGGCGGATTTCCCGATCCTCGCCCGGACGGTCCGCGACGAGCGCCCACTGGTGTATCTCGACTCCGGGGCGACCTCGCAGAAGCCCCGGCAGGTCCTCGATGCCGAACGCGAGTTCTACGAACGCCACAACGCGGCGGTGCACCGAGGCGCGCACCAGCTCGCGGAGGAGGCCACCGACGCCTATGAGGCCGCGCGGGCGACCATCGCGGCCTTCATCGGCGGCCGGCCCGACGAAGTGGTGTTCACCAAGAACACCACCGAGGCGGTCAACCTCGTCGCCTACGCCATGAGCAACGCGGCCACCGGCGGCGAGGCCTACGCCCGCTTCCGCGTCGGCCCGGGCGACGAGGTCGTCGTCACCGAGATGGAGCACCACGCCAACCTGGTGCCCTGGCAGGAGCTGTGTCGGCGCACCGGCGCGACCCTGCGCTGGTTCTCGGTGACCGACGAGGGCCGACTCGACCTGTCCGACCTGGAGCAGCTCGTCAACGAGCGCACCAAGATCGTCGCGCTGACCCACCAGTCGAACGTGCTCGGCACCATCAACCCGGTGCGGACCGTCGCCGACCGCGCCCACGAGGTGGGCGCCCTGGTGCTGGTCGACGCCGCCCAGTCGGTGCCGCACATGCCGGTGGACGTGCACGGGCTGGGCGCCGACTTCCTGGTGTTCTCCGGGCACAAGATGCTCGGCCCCAACGGCATCGGCGTGCTGTGGGGCAAGCCCGAGCTCCTCGCCGCGATGCCGCCGTTCATCACCGGCGGCTCGATGATCGGCGTGGTGTACATGGACCACTCGACCTGGGCCGAGCCGCCGCAGCGGTTCGAAGCCGGGGTGCCGATGGCCCCCCAGGCCGTCGGCCTGGCGGCGGCGTGCGACTACCTGAGCGCCATCGGCATGGACCGGGTGTTCGCCCACGAGCACGCGCTCACCGAGTACGCGCTCAAGCACATCGGAGCCCTCGACGGGGTCCGGATCTTCGGGCCGATGGACAGCGACCAGCGCGGCGGCGCCGTCTCGTTCACCGTGGACGGCATCCACCCGCACGACGTCGGCCAGGTTCTGGACGACCGCGGGGTGGAGGTCCGTGTGGGGCACCACTGCGCGTGGCCGCTGCACCGCCGGTTCGAGACGGTGGCCACCACCCGGGCGTCGTTCTACCTGTACAACACGTTCGCCGACATCGACGCGCTGGTCGAAGGCGTTCAGGAGGCCCAGCGGTTCTTCGGGACCACTGGGGCCCGGTAAGGGCGAGGGATAGCGACAGCGATGCGTTTGGACGCGATGTACCAGGAGATCATCCTGGACCACTACCGCAACCCGCACAACAAGGGCCTGCGCGACCCGCACAACGCCGAAGCGCACCACATCAACCCCACCTGCGGTGACGAGGTGACGCTGCGGGTGGCGCTCACCCCCGCCGACGGGCGGAGCCTCGACGGCCGGGCCGTCGTCAGCGACGTCTCCTACGACAGCATGGGGTGCTCCATCAGCCAGGCCAGCGCGTCGGTCCTGACCGACCTGCTGATCGGCAGGACGGTGGACGAGGGCATGCGGATGCTCGACGCGTTCACCGAGCTGATGCACTCCAAGGGCCAGGGCGAGCCCGATGAGGACGTCCTGGAGGACGCGGTGGCCTTCGCCGGAGTGTCGAAATATCCTGCCCGTATCAAGTGCGCCCTGCTCGCCTGGATGGCGTGGAAGGACGCGACCGCCCAGTCCCTGGAGAAGGAGAAGGAGGGCGCCTCATGACGGAGAAGGAGTCCGCCGAGGCCGTGGCGGCCCCGGAGCAGAAGCCGGCCGCCGGTGACGAGGCGCTGGCCGAGGAGATCGCCGAGACGCTGAAGGACGTCATCGACCCCGAGCTGGGCGTGAACGTCGTCGACCTCGGGCTGCTCTACGGTGTCAACGTCGACAAGGACGCCATCACCCTCGACATGACGCTCACCAGCGCGGCCTGCCCGCTGACCGATGTCATCGAGGACCAGGCCACCAGCGCGCTCGACGAGTTCGAGCGCGACGTCAAGATCAACTGGGTCTGGATGCCGCCGTGGGGTCCGGACAAGATCACCGAGGACGGCCGCGACCAGCTGCGCATGCTGGGCTTCAACGTCTGACGTCCGTACCTCGGCCGGGCGGTCGGACCGCACGACAGCCTCAGGGGCGAGCGCGAACGCGCTCGCCCTTTTTCCGTTGATCTCGGAGATACTGGGGTGAAAATCGCGTGGGAGACCCCACTATCTCCGAGATCAACGAAGGGGCGGTGGCTCGCCGGCGAACCGTCAGTGGTTCACGGCGTACAGGCCCGGCCCCAGCTCGCTGACGATGTCGTCGTCTCCGCGCTTGGCCAGCCGCTCCAGCAGGGCCTGCGGCTCGGCCGGGACCTCCTCGCCCTCCGGGCTGATCCGGTGCGCGATGATCTTCATCGCCTCCTCGGTGGTGGCCGGGGCGGTGTATCCGATGAGGTGCAGCGCCCGGCTCGTTGGCGTGTGGTCGCCCAGGGTGTCGGCCGGGAGCCGCCGCGCGTCGAGGCGGTCGCCGTTGACGGTCATGAAGACGCGGTCGCCGGGCTGCGCGGACAGGCGGCGCAGCAGCGGGCGCAGCGAGTCGAACGCGGGCTGGTCGCGCCAGACCAGCACGAGCAGGTCGGCGCCGGGGGCGGTCAGGCACAGCAGGCGCCCCGGCCGCAGGCCCAGGTGGGTGGCGTAGCCGGGGGGTACGGTCACCGGCGCCCCGTTGAGGTGGTCGGCGGTGACGTCCACCCGGTGCCACCACCGGCCGTCGGGCGCGCGGAAGCAGCGCGCCGAGGTCTCCACCCCGGGCAGCGACGCCTGGGTGTCCGCGGCGGCGGGTGCCGGGGCCGTCTGCCGCTGCCCGGGTGCCGGCCGGCGCCGGATGGGCAGCCCGTTGGTGGTGGTCGACCCGTCGGCGGCCTGGTGCATGCCGGCGTGGCCGCCGCCCGCGGCCTGCGGCGGGGGTTCGATCGGCGTGGCCGGGTCGACCAGCACCTGGCCGTCGCGGATGCTCACACCGGGGGTGCTGAGCAGCCACGCGCGCAGCGACTGCTGCCGGATGCCGAGGCGGCCGAGCCGGATCCCGGCCTCGGTCAGGCTGGGTGCGTCGCCCAGCATCTCGCGGGTCTGCCAGCGCAGCCGCTGCGGGTCCTCGGTGACCAGCCAGCCGTTGTGCAGGCGGCGGTCGGTGAACAGGGTGATGACGACCCGCCACAGCGGGGTGCGCAGCGTGGGCACCTCCGCGGGGTGGTCGGGGTGCGCGCTGATCAGGTGGTCGATGGTGGTGGCGGTGCCGAGCCGGTCGGACAGGTCCCGCAGGTGCTTGGTGACGGGGGCGCCGGCCGACGATCCCAGCCATTGCAGCAGCCGTTCCTCGACACTGCGCTGTGCGTTGCGGATCTCGGCGATCTCGACGTGCACCTGGTCGGCCAGCAGGCGGATGCTCACCGGGTCCGCGGCGAACAGGCGCTCGGCGGCGACCGTGCGCTCCAGTTCGTCCCAGCCGCGGAAGAGGTCCTCCAGCAGGTCGACCAACGGGTGCGTGCCGAGTTCGGGGGCGCCCTGGGCGCAGGTGGGGCCGGGCGCGGCCGCGTTCTTGGTCGGGTTGAAGGACGGGCGGCGCGAGCCGTCGCGGCCCAGCAGCGCGTTGCGGCGCTTGGCGAGTTTGCCGGACAGGGAGGCGGCGGTGGCCGGGGCGGGCTGCTGGTCGTCGCTGCCGCCGGACTCCTCCTCGCTGCGCTGTGCGCGCAGCGCCCGCAGCGTGCGGATCGCGCGTGAGGCCGGGGTCTGCGGTGCCTCCTGCGCGCCGCCGGGCCCGGCGGCGCAGTCGGCTCCCGTGGCCGTGGCCAGGTAGGACAGGGCGTTGTGCACGTGCTCCGGAGCCGAGGCGGGAATCCAGTGGGTGACCGCGCGCACGGCCTCGATCACCAGGGCGGGGGAGGGGGCCGGTGTACGCACGGCGTCGCCGGTGAAGGGCTGCAGGGCCTGCCAGGCGGCCGTGCTGACGACGTCGGTGATGCCGCACTCGCCGTGCGGGAACCATCCGGCCATGGTCTCGGGTGTGGAGGACACCAGCTGGTCCCAGCCGCCGGCCGTGGCCAGGACGGCGCTGCGCACGGGCTCGGCGATGTCGTCCACGTCCAGCGGGCATTCGCGCAGGGTGGGCAGGAAGTCGCCGAGTTCGAGGTAGGGCCAGTGCTCGGTGGAGAGCCGGGCCAGGCAGTGCGCCAGCCAGGTAGGACCCGCGATGTCCAGGACCCGGGCCAGAGGGAGGGACCGCCACCATCCGTCGACCAGCCGGGCATGCCGCAGCACAGGAGAGACGTCCGCGGGGTTGCTCCAGCGCAGGGCGGGCGCGAGGTCGGTGAGGCAGATCGGGGAGATGGCGTTCATCTGCGGAAGACCTCGACCTCCAGGCTGTCGGCTCGTGAACATGAAGGGGACCGCACGGGCATTCGGCTAGTGCCCCACATTACGCGTCCTCGGCCGGGGTGGCGGACCAAGTCGCTCCAATGGTCGCCAGCAGCGACGATGGCGTCGCCCTGCGCACTTCCCGGTGATCGTACGTCGGTCCGTGTCTCCTGGGTAGTCCCCGCTGCCGGATCGGCCGGACCGACGAGGCGATTCCCGGGGCGGCGGCGCGTGCCCCGGGTGACGGAGCGGGATGGCCGCCGGGGGAATCGGGCGCCGCCAGGGGCGGCTTCCCCAGGCGAAATATGTCATAGGTCACATCTGCTGGCCGGGGCCGGTCACGTGCACGCCTGGCAGAAGCGACATCACGTGTGATATTCCACCGCAGCGCTCTTCGCGGTCGGCCCATCGGATCCCGGAACGGATCCCCGGCGGGTCGGCGCGCGGTCGTCGGCGGCGCAGGGGCAGGGCCTGTACCGCCACGTGGCGGCGGTCGGCGGTATGCTGGTCGGGCACGCCGCCGTATCCCCAGTGGCGTCCGCTCGCGGTCGGTGCGAAGAGGGCTCCTGGCAGGCCAAGTCCACGACGTTTCCGTGCGCGTCAACGCGGATTGGGCGTGCCGTACGCACGGGTCGAGCCGCACGATTGGTAGTACGTGACTGACCTGGAGATGAACCCCCTCCGTGGCGACCGCCCGGAGAGCACCCCGGCCATTGGCTCCTATATCGCCATAGGGGACAGCATCACCGAAGGCCTCGATGATCCCGGGCCCGACGGCGAGTACCGCGGCTTCGCCGACCGCCTTGCCGCGCACCTCGCCGGCGGCGTGTCCGACTTCCGCTACGCGAATCTCGCGGTGCGCGGGCGCCGCGTGCGGCACATCTTCGGCGAACAGCTCGACCACACCCTGGCCTGCCTGCCGGACCTGGTGACGGTGCACGCCGGAGGCAACGACGTGCTGCGCCCCAACACCGACCTGGACGTGCTCGCCGCGGACTTCGAGCGCGGAATCCGGAGGCTGCAGGAGGCCGGGATCCGCCCCGTCATCCTCTCCGGCCACGACACCGGCTGGATCCCGGTACTGCGCGCCTACCGCGGCCGGATCGCGGTGTTCAGCATGCACCTGCGCCGTATCGCCGAGCGGACCGGCGCCGACATCGTCGACCTGTGGGCGATGGAGTCCCTCAACGACCCGCGCGCCTGGAGCGTGGACCGGCTGCACCTCAACTCCACCGGCCACCGGATCGTCGCCGCGCGCATCGCCGATCTCCTGGGTGCCCCCATGGGGCCGCAGGAGATGTGGGAGCGCCCCTGGGACACCCCGCCGCCGCAGCTGCCCCGGATCCTGCGCCGCCGCGAGACGCTGCGCTGGACCCGCGAGCACCTGGTCCCGTGGCTCAGCCGCCGCGCCCTGGGCCGCTCATCGGGCGACGGCCGCATGCCCAAGCGCCCCGAACTCACCGAACTCAACGGCGACCTGGGCGCCGACCGCTGGCACCTGTCCTAAGGTGTCCTAAGGCGTGTGCCGCGGAGGCTCGCCGGTCGGCGAGCGCCGTCGCGGCGGCCGGGAGCACCCCTTACAGGGGGATGTTGCCATGGGCGCCCCGGGCAGCGGGGGCGGTGGAGATGGCCTGGGCCAGGGCGCTTCGGGTGCGGGCCGGATCGATGACCTCGTCGACGACCCCGAGGTCGCGGGCGCGCTCCAGGCCGCCGGCCTCCTTCTCCTGCTCGGCGGCGAGAGCCTGCTCCAGCGCGGGGCGCTCCTCCTCCGGGACGGCGGCGAGCTTCTTGCGGTGCAGGATGCGCACCGCCGCGACCGGGCCCATCACCGCGATCTCCGCGGTCGGCCACGCCAGCACCCGGGTGGCGCCCAGGGACCGGGAGTTCATCGCGATGTAGGCGCCGCCGTAGGACTTGCGCGTCACCAGGGTCACCCGCGCCACGGTGGCCTCGGCGAACGCGTGCAGCAGTTTGGCGCCGCGGCGCACCACGCCGTCCCACTCCTGGCCGACGCCGGGCAGGTACCCGGGCACGTCGACCAGCACCACCAGCGGCACGCCGAACGAGTCGCACATCCGCACGAAGCGCGCCGCCTTCTCCGCCGACTTGGAGTCCAGGCACCCGCCCAGCCGTAGCGGGTTGTTGGCGATCACGCCCACCGTGCGCCCGCCGAGCCGGCCCAGCGCCGTGACGATGTTCGGCGCCCATTTGGCCTGCAGCTCGATCGCGCCCTCGCCGATCGGTGCGTCCAGTACACGGTTCACCAGCGGCTTCACGTCGTAGGCCCGCCGCGGCGACTCCGGCAGGACGTCGCTGAGGTCGGCGTCGGCGACGTCGTCGAGGCGCAGCTGGCCCTGGTGGCCGAGCAGCAAGGCCAGCTCGCGGCCCCTGACCATCGCCGCGGTGTCGTCCGGTGCGGTCAGGTGGACCACACCACTGCGGCGGCCGTGGGCGTCGGCGCCCCCCAGCTCCTCGGCGGTGATCTCCTCGCCGGTGACGCTGCGCACCACGTCGGGGCCGGTCACGAACACCTTGCCGCGCTCGGACATGACCACGATGTCGGTCAGCGCCGGGCCGTAGGCGGCACCGCCGGCAGCCGCGCCGAGCACGACCGAGATCTGCGGGACGACGCCGGAGGCCCTGGTCATCGCCGCGAACACGCGGCCGACGGCGTGCAGGCTCTCCACCCCTTCGGCGAGCCGCGCACCGCCCGAGTGCCACAGGCCGATGACGGGCATCCGCTCGCGCACCGCGTGCTCGTAGGCGGCCTCGATGGCCGCGCACCCCGCGGTGCCCATGGCGCCGCCCTGGATACGGGCGTCGTTGGCGAAGGCGACGGCGGGCATGCCGTTGATCCGGCCGAGGGCGGCCAGCGCGGCGCTGTCGTCCTCGGCGGTGAGCAGCCGCAGCGACCCCTCGTCGAAGAACGCGGCCAGCCGCAGGCGCGGTGTGCGCGGGTCCTCGGCGGCGGTCGCCGTCGGCGTCCCCGCCACTCTGCTGTCGGTCACGGTCATGGGGCCGACTCCTTCTGATGGAAGCGGGCGATGGTGAACCGGTCGGAGCCGCCGATGCGCGTCCGCGGGCTCCGCGGGAGCACGGGGTGGTCGCTTGCGGTCACCGCGGAACGTTCGGACGTGTCGTGCCGGCGGTGGGTGATCGGCGGAGGGTCGGCGCGACTCGGTGGGGTCGTCAGGGTCCACCTCCCGACGGCCGGTGCGGTCCCCGGCACGGCCGTCGGGAGGGGACGTCTCAGGGGCGGCGGAAGATGGTGCAGATGTTGTGGCCGCCGAAGCCGAAGGACTCGTTGAGCGCGGCGACCGGTCCGGCGGGCAGGTCGCGCGGCTTGTCCCGGACGATGTCCACCTGGACGCCGGGGTCGAGTTCCTCGATGTTGGTGGTCGCGGGGATCACGCCCTCGTGCAGGGCCAGGATGGTGGCGATGGCCTCGACCGCGCCCGCGCCGCCGAGCAGGTGCCCCGTCATGGACTTGGTGGAGGTGACCGCCACCTGGTCCGCGGCGTCGCCGAGCGCCGCGCGGATCGCGACGGTCTCGCCGACGTCGCCCGTGGGCGTGGAGGTCGCGTGCGCGTTGATGTGCGCGATGTCGCTCGGCTTGAGGTCGGCGTCGGCCAGCGCCTGGGTGATGGCGCGGGCCTGCCCGACGCCCTCCGGGTCGGGCTGGACGATGTCGTGGGCGTCGTCGGTGTAGCCGACACCCGCGGCCACGGAGTAGACGCGCGCGCCGCGCGCGGCGGCGTGCTCGGCCGACTCCAGCACGATGATCCCGGCACCCTCGCCCATGACGAACCCGTCGCGGTCGACGTCCCACGGGCGGGAGGCGTGCTGCGGGTCGTCGTTGCGGGTCGACAGGGCCCGCATGGACGCGAACGACGCGATGTTCAGCGGGTGGATGGCCGCCTCGGTGCCGCCGGCGATGACGACGTCGGCACGGCCGTCGCGGATCATTCTGATGGCGTCGGCGATGGCCTCGGAGCTGGAGGCGCAGGCACTCACCGGTGCGTGCGCGCCGGCCCGGGCGCTGAACTCCAGGGCGACGGCGGCGGACGGGCTGTTGGGCATGAGCATCGGCACCGTGAACGGCGAGACGCGCTTCCAGCCGCGCTCGCGGAAGGTGTCGTACTGCTCCAGGATGGTCAGGATGCCGCCGATGCCGCTGGAGACGACGACGCCCAGGCGGACCGGGTCCACCGCGGGGGCGCCTGCGTCCTCCCACGCCTCCTGGGCGGCGATCAGTGCGAACTGCTGCGTCCGGTCGAGCTTGCGCAGCCGCTGCCGGGGCAGCTTCTCGGCGGGTTCCACGGCGATCCGGCCGGCGAAGTGGACCGGGAGCCGGTCCTTCCAGTCCTCGGGAAGCTCGGTGATGCCCGACCGACCTTCGAGGAGGGCCGACCAGGTCGTGGTGACGTCACCCCCCAGCGGGGTGGTGGCGCCCAGGCCAGTGACGACGACATCGGTGGTACTCATCGGCCTATCGCCCTCTCGTCTCGTTGGTCGGTTCGCCCGGCGGGGTCGCGGCGGGGAACGGGTCGGATGGTCGGGGCCCGCCGGCGGGGGGTGGGCCGGCGGGCTCGGGACGGGCGCGGCGGCATCGGCGCCGCGACCCGTCGCGGGGACTACTTCTGGATGAAGGTGATGACGTCCTGGACCGTCTTGAGGTCCTTGAGCTGGTCGTCGGGGATCTCGACGCCGAACTTGTCCTGCGCGGCCACGGCGATCTCGACCATGGACAGGGAGTCGATGTCGAGGTCGTCGACGAAGCTCTTGTCCGGGGTGACGTCCCCCGCGGGCACACCCGCGATCTCGTCGACGATCTCGCCGATGCCGGCCAGGATGTCCTGCTCGGTGTGAGCCATTTCGGGTTGCTCCTTACGTTGGTACTACTGCGATGCGGTGAAAACGTTCGCCGTGGGGGCCGGGCGCGCACGCCGGAGGCCAGGGGTCCACGGAGGGTCAGGGAATCTCCAGCACCTGTGCCGCATAGGTCAGGCCGGCGCCGTATCCCAGGGTCAGCACCCGTCCTCCGGACGGCAGCTCGCCGCGCCCGATCATGCGCGAGAGCGCCAGCGGGACGGAGGCGGAGGAGGTGTTGCCCGCAGTGACGATATCGCGAGCGATGATCGCCTGCGGTGCCCCGAGCTTGCGGGCGATCGACTCCACGATGCGCAGGTTCGCCTGGTGCGGGACGAAGGCGGTGAGTTCGCCCGGCTCCACCCCGGCGCGCTCCATGGCGTCGAGCGCCACCTGGTAGAGCTCGGTGGTGGTCCACCGGAAGACCGCCTGGCCCTCCTGGTAGAGGTACTTGTGGTCGCGCAGGTAGATCTTGTCCGCGCGTTCGCCGGAGCTGCCCCAGACCACCGGGCCGATGCCGACGGTGTCGGAGGCGCCGACCACGGCCGCGCCCGCGCCGTCGGCGAAGATGACGCAGGTGGAGCGGTCGGTCCAGTCGACCCACTCGGACAGCTTCTCCGAGCCGATGACCAGCGCGTTTCGTGCCGACCCGGCCCGGACCTGGTCGGCGGCCACGCTCAGCGCGTAGCAGAACCCGGCGCAGGCGGCGTTGATGTCGAACGCGCCGGGGGCGGTGATGCCCAGCCGCGCGGCGACGGTGGCGGCGGCGTTGGGGATCTGGTCGGTCTGGGTGCAGGTCGCGACGATCACCAGGTCGATGTCGTCGGGGGTGAGCCCGCTGGTGGCGAGCGCCTTGCCGGCGGCGATGCACGCCATGCTCTCGACGGTCTCCTCGGCCCCGGCGATGCGGCGCTCGCTGATGCCGACACGGCTGCGGATCCACTCATCGGAGGTGTCCACCCGGCGTGCGAGGTCGTCGTTGGTGACGACGTTGCTCGGCTGGTACTCGCCCAGGCCCAGTACGCGTGCTCCGGGGGCCATCGGGGACTGCTGCAGCATGATCAGCGACCTTCCGGGTCGGCCGCCGGGCGTCCGGCGTGCTCCTCGATCAGCCGGCGCGCGGCTTCGAGGTCGTCAGGGGTCTTCACGGCCAGGCGTTCGACGCCGCGCATCGACCGCTTGGCCAGGCCGGTCAGCGTGCCCGCAGGGGGGAGCTCGATGAGCGCGGTGACGCCCAGGTCGAGCAGGGTCTGCGTGCAGGCGTCCCAGCGGACGGGGGAGCTGATCTGGGAGACGAGTCGGTCCAGGTACTCCCGGCCGTCGCCGACCACCGCCCCGTCGCGGTTGGACAGCAGGCGGACGCGGGCGTCGGCGGGTCTCATCCCGTCGGCGAGCCCTTGCACCTTCTGAACGGCGGGGGCCATGTGCGCGGTGTGGAAGGCCCCGGCCACCGACAGCGAGCGCAGCCGCGCCTTGGCGGGCGGTTCCGCCGCGAAGGCGTCGAGCTGCTCGGCGGTGCCGGCGGCGACGATCTGCCCGGCGCCGTTGTCGTTGGCGGGGGTGAGCCCGGCGGCCTCGATGGCGGCCAGGACCTCGTCGCGGTCGCCGCCGAGGACGGCGGTCATCCCCGTGGCGATGCCGGCCGAGGCCGCGGCCATGCTCCGCCCGCGCTCGGCGACCAGCGCGAGGGCGTCCTCGGGGCGCAGCACGCCGGCGATACCGGCGGCGGTGAACTCGCCGACGCTGTGCCCGGCGACGGCGTCGACGGCCTCGGGAGCCTTGTCCAGGTCGTCGAACAGGGCGAAGGCCGCGGCCAGTCCCGCGCCGACCAGAAGCGGCTGGGCGACGGCGGTATCGCGGATCTCGTCGGTGTCCGCGGTGGTGCCGTAGCGCGCCAGGTCGATCCCGGCGACGTCGGACCACTGCTCGAAACGCTCGGACATGCCGGGCAGTTCGAGCCAGGGAGCGAGAAAGCCGGGAACCTGGGCGCCTTGGCCAGGAGCAACGATTACAAGCACGACATCCACCTTGCCCTGTAGAAGATCGCCAGAATGATGGCGGTAGCCACGAAGTTTTCAAGATCGCGTTTGTGGATTACCTACAATAGGAGGCGTTGGAAGGGGGATCGGGGTGGAGCACGTCACGTTGTGACCGCTCGGTAGGGCATGCGCCCCCGCCGCGCCGCGCCCCGGACGGCCGAGGAACCGGCGTCCGCCGCCGGCGGCGGACCCCCGCCCGGAGGTCCGGCGCGGTGTGCGCCGCCGCGCCCGGCTGATGACACCCTGGAAAGCGTGACCACGGAACCCACGGAACACAGCGAACCGGTCGACCAGGAACGCCCCTCGGGCGACGACTCCCGGGTGCGGGCGGAGACCGCCCGGCGGCTGGAGCGCGCCATGGGCGCGCTCGGCACCGCCGCCGTCGCCCGGATGGAGAGCCGCCTGTCCTGGTTCCGGCAGATGTCGGCGGAGGACCGGTCCTGGGTGGGCCTGGTGGCCCAGTCGGGTGTGGCGGCGTTCGTCGAGTGGTTCAAGAAGTCCGGCAAGGGGCGTCCGGCGATCACCGTCGAGGTGTTCGGCACCGCGCCGCGCGAGCTCACCCGGTCGGTGACGCTGCAGCAGACGGTCGACATGCTGCGTGTGGTCATCGACGTGGTGGAGAACCAGGTCGACGAACTGGCCGCCCCCGGCGGCGAGCAGCAGCTGCGCGAGGCGGTGCTCCGCTACACCCGCGAGGTGGCGTTCAGCTCCGCCAAGATCTACGCCCGCGCGGCCGAGGCGCGCGGTGCCTGGGATGCCCGCCTGGAGGCGCTCATCGTCGACGCGCTGCTGCACGGCGACCGCGAGGAGGGACTGCAGACCTGGGGTGCCGCGCTGGGGTGGTCGCGCACGCCCGTCGTCGCCGTGGCCGGGGGGCTCGGCGAGCAGGGGGAGGCCGGACTGCTGGAGGACCTGCGCTCGGTCGCCCGCCGCGCCGGGCACGACGTCCTCGCCGGGGTCCAGGGGCAGCGCGTCATCGTGGTGATCGGCGTCAACGACAAGTACGCCGACGACTCCGACCCGATGGCGGCGGTGGAGCCGCTGACCGGCATCTTCGGGCCGGGGCCGGTGGTCGTCGGTCCTGCCGTCGCCGACCTGCGGGCCGCGGGGGAGTCCGTGGCCGCCGCCGTCAACGGGCTGCGCGCCGCCGTGGCCTGGCCCGACGCCCCGCGTCCGGTGCTCGCCGAGGACCTGCTGCCCGAACGGGCGCTGGAGGGGGACGGGTCCGCGCGCCGTCAGCTGGTGGAGGAGATCTACCTTCCGCTGCGCAACGCCGGCTCCCCGCTGCTGGACACGCTGTCGGTGTACCTGGAGTACGCCTCCTCGCTGGAGTCCACCGCGCGGATGCTGTTCGTGCACCCCAACACGGTGCGCTACCGGCTCAGCCGGATCGCGGAACTCACCGGCTACACCCCGTCCGACGGCCGGGGCTCGTTCGTGCTGCGGATCGCGGTGACGCTGGGGCGGCTCGCGGAGGGTACGGGCTCGGGGAGGTAGCCGGGATGCGGCCCTCGCGAGCGGGCCGGGAGGGCGGTGCGCCCGGCCGTCGTGGTCCAGGCGAAAATCCGGGGAATCGGACGCCGGAACCGGGAACCCCGTCGTGGTCCGGGACGTTGCCACACAAGCGGGTGTATCCGTCCTGACTGGATGGAACATCGCAGGTGGGCGCCGATGTGAGCGAACCAGAGCGAATCGCGCGCCTCCCGCGTCAACCGGGAGCGAAGCACAGGCGTCCACCTTCTGCGGGGGATTATCGGGCGATGGTGAATAGAGGGCCGAAAAGCGGATAACGTGACCCGTGAGCGGGTGTTCACGGGCTGAAGCGAGATTCGGCTTTCCCCTCCGGCCGGTGTGCAGGCGCCGGCCGCACCGTCGGCTCGGAGGGTCCCCTGCGCAGGAGCAAGAGGCCGCACGAGGTTTTGGGGGGTGCCATGGCAGAAATCGGCGCGGGCGTGAAGAAGCTGTACCGCAGATGGCAGGAGATCGTCCGAGAGCCGACGGAATCGGGACAACTGACGCGCCAGGTCCTCTTCTTCCTGCCGACCCCCATCCCCGTCCTCATTCTGACCGCGCTGGCCGTCGGTGGCAGCTGGTCGGCGTCGGGCTGGATGATCCTCCTCTCCGGATCCGTCGCCGTCGCCGCGATGCTGCTCGCCGTCGTCGTCCAACCGACCCCGCTGCCCGAAGGGCTGTCCGCCGACGCCTCCGTGCGGCGCTCCCTGCACCGCTTCCGGCAGATCACGGCGCTGCGCATCGCGCTGGCGCTCACCCCCGTCGCCGTCGGCGCCGGGGCCTCCATCGCCGGGGGCGGGCTGATGCCGCTCCTGGTCGCCCTGGCCCTGGCCTGGCCGCAGCTCGTGCTCGCATCCCCCATCTTCTTCACCATCACCCGGGCACGCCGCGCCATGGAGGCGTGGGGCACCAAGGCCTACCTGTGGGCGGCGCTCGCCCAGCCCGCGCCGGTGGAGTGGCCCGTCGCCACCGCGCTGATGGCCCGCTACCGCGCCTGGAAGGCGGAGCGCGCCGCAGCGACCGCGGGGCGGGAGGCCGGGACTCCGGCCGCGGGTGACGAGGGCGACGACGCGTCGGCGGAGGGATCCGGAACCGCGGGCGTCGGCGACACCGCGTCCGGTACCGGGGCCGTCGCCGACCTCCCCGAGCGTCTGGCGGTGCCCAGCAGCGAGCCCAAGCCCGAACCCGCCCAGCTGATCCCCGGGTTCGAGCTGCCGGCCGTGACGGCCCGCCGTGTCCTGCGCGGTGGCGGCGCACTGCGCCGCACCGTCCGCCAGGCACGGGGAGCCGGTCGGCGGCCCAAGACCAGGAGCTGACGGCGCCGGATCGAACCGCGCGGGGGACCGGGACATGACGTCCGGCCCGGTCCCCCGCCCTGTTCCGCCCCTCGCCCTTCCCTCCACCCCCTCGGCCGATTCCCCCCGCACCGCGACGCGTACGGTGCGGGCCCCCAGGGAACACCGTCACGCAGAGACGTCGGGGGAAAGGGGAGCGGCGTGTCCGCACGTGGCTGGCGGTTCTGGGTGGACCGCGGCGGCACCTTCACCGACATCGTCGCCCAGCGCCCGGACGGGCGCCTGGTCACCCACAAGCTGCTGTCGCAGGATCCCCGCCGCGACCGGGACGCCGCCGTCGCCGGGATCCGCGCTCTGCTCGGCCTCGGCGAGGACGCGCCCATTCCGGGGACGGCGGCCACCGCGGATCCGGACGGCGAGCCGATCCGCGTCGAGTCCGTGCGGATGGGGACCACCGTCGCCACCAACGCGCTGCTGGAACGCAAGGGCGAGCGCACCGCCCTGGTGATCACCCGCGGGTTCGCCGACGCCCTGCGCATCGGCTACCAGGACCGCCCGCGCATCTTCGACCGGCACATCGTCTTGCCCGAGCCGCTGCACGAGCGGGTGATCGAGACCGGCGAGCGCGTCATGGCCGACGGCACCGTCCTGCGCGGCCCCGACCTCGACCGGCTCGGCGCCGAGCTGGAGCGGGCGTACGCCGACGGGATCCGAGCGGTGGCGGTGGTGTGCATGCACGGCCACCTCCACCCCGACCACGAGCGGGCGATCGGCGCACTCGCCGAGCGCGTCGGCTTCCCCCAGGTGTCGCTGTCCAGCGAGGTCAGCCCGTTGATGAAGCTGGTGTCGCGCGGCGACACCACGACCCTGGACGCCTACCTCTCACCCGTGCTGCGCCGCTACGTCGACCGCGTGGCCGCGCAGATGCACGGCGTGCGGCTGATGTTCATGCAGTCCAACGGGGGGCTGGCCGAGGCCGGGCACTTCCGGGGCAAGGACGCCATCCTCTCCGGCCCGGCCGGGGGCATCGTCGGCATGGTGCGCGTGTCCCGGATGGCGGGGTTCTCCCGCATCATCGGCTTCGACATGGGCGGCACCTCCACCGACGTGTCGCACTGGGCAGGGGCCTATGAGCGGGTGTTCGACACCCGGGTGGCGGGAGTACGGCTGCGCGCCCCGATGCTGGACATCCACACCGTCGCGGCAGGCGGGGGGTCCGTCCTGCACTTCGACGGCAGCCGCTACCGGGTCGGGCCGGACTCGGCCGGAGCCGCTCCCGGCCCCGCCTGCTACCGCGCCGGAGGGCCGCTGACCGTCACCGACGCCAACGTCATGCTCGGCCGCATCCAGCCCGCGCACTTCCCCCGGGTGTTCGGGCCCGGCGGCGACCAGCCGATCGACGCCGAGACGGTGCGCCGCCGCTTCGCCGAGCTGGCCGCCGAGATCACCCGGGCGACCGGCGACGCGCGCTCACCCGAGCAGGTCGCCGAGGGCTACCTGCAGATCGCGGTGGCCAACATGGCCAACGCGGTCAAGCGCATCTCCGTGCAGAAGGGCCACGACGTCACCGGCTACGTGCTGACCACGTTCGGCGGCGCTGGCGGGCAGCACGCCTGCGCGGTGGCCGACTCACTGGGCATCTCCACCGTGCTCGTCCCGCCCATGGCCGGGGTGCTCTCGGCGCTCGGCATCGGCCTGGCCGACACCACCGCCATGCGCGAGCAGTCGGTCGAGGCGCCCTTGGCGGAGGAGGGGCTGCCGCGGATCACCGCGCTCGCCGACCGGCTGGCGGAGGAGACCGTGGGCGAGCTGCTGGACGAAGGCGTCCCCGAAGAGCGGATCACCGTGCTGCGTCGGGCGCGGCTGCGCTACGACGGCACCGACACCCCGGTCGACGCGGACCTGGCCGACGTGGACGCGATGGTCGCCGACTTCGAGGCCGAGCACCGCCGCACCTACTCGTTCCTGCTGGACCGGCGGCTCATCGTCGAGGCCGTCACGGTGGAGGCCGTCGGCCGCACCGACGAACCCGACCTGAGCCACCTGGGCCGGCCGCCCGAGGCCGACCGCTTCGGGGCGGCGACCTCCTCCGAACCGGAGATGGTGTGGCTGCACACGGGCGGGGCGTGGCGCAGGGCGCCGCTCTACCGCAGGTCCCACCTGAGCCCCGGGGCGCAGGTGATGGGTCCCGCGGTCATCTCCGAGGCCGATGCCACCACGGTCGTCGACGACGGGTGGCGGGCGGCGGCGACGGAGAGCGGCCACCTGATCGTCGAACGCGTCCGCGCCCGCGCCGACGCCGGTGTCGGCACCGCGGCCGACCCGGTGATGCTGGAGATCTTCAACAACCTCTTCATGTCGATCGCCGAGCAGATGGGCGCCCGGCTGGAGTCCACGGCCCAGTCGGTCAACATCAAGCAGCGCCTCGACTTCTCCTGCGCGCTGTTCGACCCCGAGGGCAACCTCATCGCCAACGCCCCGCACATGCCCGTGCACCTGGGCTCGATGGGCACCACCGTCAAGGAGGTCATCCGGCGCCGGGAGGGCGACATGCGCCCCGGCGACGTCTACGCGGTCAACGACCCTTACCACGGCGGCACCCACCTGCCCGACATCACCGTGGTGACGCCGGTCTTCGACGCGGGGCGGCCACCCGGCGCACCGACGCCGGGAGCGGCCGCCCCGGACGGCGGCGAGGTGCTGTTCTTCGTCGCCTCGCGCGGCCACCACGCCGAGATCGGCGGGCTCACCCCCGGGTCGATGCCGGCCACCAGCCGCGAGGTGCACGAGGAGGGCGTCCTGTTCGACGACCACCTGCTCGTGCGCGGCGGCGAGTTCCGCGAGGAGGCCACCCGGCGCCTGCTCACCGAGGCGCCCTACCCCTCCCGCGCGCCCGCGACCAACCTCGCCGACCTGCGCGCCCAGATCGCCGCCAACGCCAAGGGGGTCGAGGAGGTCGGCAGGATGATCGACCACTTCGGCCTGGACGTCGTGCAGGCCTACATGCGCCACGTCCAGGACAACGCCGAGGAGGCGGTCCGCCGCGTGATCGACGCCCTCGACGACGGCCGGTTCCGCTACGAGATGGACTCCGGCGCGGTGATCGCGGTGCGTGTGGCCGTGGACCGCGAGCGGCGCGCCGCGACGATCGACTTCACCGGTACGTCGCCGCAGCTCGGCACCAACTTCAACGCGCCGTCCTCGGTGGCGACCGCGGCCGTGCTCTACGTGTTCCGCACTCTGGTCGCCGACGACATCCCTCTCAACGACGGCTGCCTGAAACCGCTGCGCCTGGTCATCCCGGACGGGACGATGCTCTCGCCGGCCTACCCGGCCGCCGTCGTCGCCGGGAACGTCGAGACCTCCCAGGCGATCACCGGCGCCCTGTACGCGGCGCTGGGTGTGCAGGCCGAGGGGGCCGGGACGATGAACAACGTGACCTTCGGCAACGAGCGGCACCAGTACTACGAGACCGTCTCCTCCGGGGCGGGCGCCGGGGACGGGTTCGACGGCGCCTCGGTCGTGCAGACCCACATGACCAACTCCCGGCTGACCGACCCCGAGGTCCTGGAGTGGCGCTTCCCCGTGCTGCTGGAGGAGTTCCGGATCCGCCGTGGCAGCGGCGGCGCAGGCCGCTGGCGCGGCGGCGACGGTGCGGTGCGCCGCGTGCGCTTCCTGGAGCCGATGACCGTCAGCACCCTCAGCGGCCACCGCCGGCGGCCCCCCTACGGCCTGGCCGGAGGCTCCCCCGGAGCCCTGGGCCGCAACAGCGTCGAGCGCGCCGACGGCACGGTCGAACCCGTCGGCGGCTGCGCCTCGGTCGACATGCGCCCCGGCGACGTCCTGGTCATCGAGACCCCGGGCGGAGGCGGCTACGGGCCGGCGGATTCACCCGACTGACGCGCGGGGGTGGCGGCCGTGGGGCCTTCTCCCGCGATGATCATGGGATTGCATCCGATGGTGCCCGTTTTGCCGGATCGAACCCCATGGTCATTCACGGGAACCGGGCAAATCGGGCGTCGGGATGTTAGGGCTGTCCGCCACCCCCGATCAGGCGCGCCTGGAATCGACCCACCCGGCGACAGCCCTTCCCCGCGCCGGCACCCGCCCCGACCGCGGCGTGGCAGGTGCGCCCCACCCCGCTCCCGCCGTCGCTGCTGCTTTTCCCGCAGAACATCCCGCGCCGCGACCGCGGAGAAGGCCGCCCAGCAGACCCTCGA
This sequence comes from Nocardiopsis mwathae, assembly GCF_014201195.1. Taxonomy (NCBI): domain Bacteria; kingdom Bacillati; phylum Actinomycetota; class Actinomycetes; order Streptosporangiales; family Nocardiopsidaceae; genus Nocardiopsis; species Nocardiopsis mwathae. Next base: position 1,547,455 of record NZ_JACHDS010000001.1, read on the forward strand.
TTCCCTTTCCTTTCCTTCCTCCTCGCCGATGATCTGACGGAGGGAGGTGGAATGTCAGGCGGGCTGCTCCAGTGCGGTGAAGGCGTCGACGAGCTGGCGTTCGGCGGCGTCGAAGTAGGCGGCGAGGAGGTCGGCCGCGCGGTCGGTGGCGCCGGTGCGCAGGAGGTCGTAGATCTCGCGGTTCCGGTCGAGGTAGGGAGCGTGGAACTCGCGGGGTGCGGCCATGATGTGGAAGACCAGCCGCAGTTCGGCCAGCAGCCGGTGGACGATCTCGTCGGTGCGGGGGCTGCCGGCGAGCCCCGCGATGGCCTGGTGGAAGCGCATGTTGGCGGTTCCCACGCCCCACCAGTCGCCCTTCTCCAGGGCGGCGGTGCCCTCGTCGACGGCGGCGCCGACGCGGGCGACCGCCTCCGGGGCGGCGCCGCCTGCCGCGCGCAGCGCCGAGAGCTCCAGGGCGCGCCGGACCCGGAACAGGTCGACGACGTCCGCGGCGGTCGGTTTGGCGACGAAGACGCCGCGGTTGAACTCGTGGACCAGCAGGCGCTCGTGGCTCAGCAGGCGGAAGGCCTCGCGCAGGGTGTTGCGGGAGACACCCAGTGCGGAACCGATGGCCTCCTCCGACAGCCGGGTGCCCGGGGCCATCGCGCCGTCGACGATGTGGGCGCGCAGCGCGTCGGCGACGCGTTCCGCGGTGCTCGACCGCTCCAGCGTGTCGCGGAAGCGCGTGAGCGCGTCGAATCCGTCGTCGATCACGGCCGCGTTCACTCCTTCGCCGTTGTGGTGGGGGATCGCCTTTCATTGTCGCCGATTCCGTCGCCGGGCGCGGACGGTCGGTGAACGTAGCGCCCCCGGGAACGGGGGGAGGGGCGGCGCGGGCCGGGGGCGATGCGCCGGTGTGTGTCGTGTGGCATAGGGGGGTGTGTCGCAATCGGCGTCGGCCATGTACTATGGCGTCGCTCACGCGATTGGAGGATTGTTGAACAATCCTCCAGAGTGTGGCGAGCAGTATCCCCCATCTCTTGAGTGCTCTCTCATCGGACCAAACCGCCGATCCGGCAGAAACGAGGGTCGCCATGGGCGAAACGCAGGCCCCCGCCCCCGCCCCCAGCCTCCGCGGCGCGGCCGCGCGCAGTACCCTCCTCGGCGCGATGTTCCTGATGGCCACCAGCGCCATCGGCCCCGGGTTCATCACCCAGACCACGCAGTTCACCGCGCAGCTCGGCGCCGCCTTCGCCTTCGCGATCCTCGTGTCGATCGTCATCGACATCGCCGTCCAGCTCAACCTCTGGCGGGTCATCGGCGTCGCCGGGGAACGCGCCCAGGACCTCGCCAACAAGGTGCTGCCCGGCGCCGGGTACGTTCTCGCCGGACTCGTCGTCTTCGGCGGCCTGGTGTTCAACATCGGCAACATCGGCGGGACCGCCCTCGGCCTCGACGCGCTCGCCGGCGTCGACGTCCGGGTCGGCGGCGCGGTCTCCGCGGCCATCGCCATCGCGATCTTCCTCAGCAAGCGCGCCGGGGTCGCCATGGACCGCATCATCGTGGTCCTGGGGCTGCTGATGATCGCGCTGACGCTGTATGTCGCCCTCGTCTCCCAGCCGCCCGTGGGTGAGGCGATGCGGAGTGCCGTCCTGCCCGGGACCATCGGACCGGACGGCTTCGTCGCGATCGTCACCATCGTCGGCGGTACCGTCGGCGGATACATCACCTACGCCGGGGCCCACCGGCTCGTCGACGCCGGCATCAGCGGCCCGGACAACGTCCGCGCCATCACCCGATCGTCGGTCATCGGCGTCATCGTCACCGGTGTGATGCGCGTCGTGCTCTTCCTCGCCGTGCTCGGCGTCGTCACCGGCGGCGCCTCACTCATCGGTGTCGACAACGCACCGGCGGCGGCCTTCTCGCACGCCGCCGGCGAGGTCGGGCTGCGCCTGTTCGGCGTGATCATGTGGGCCGCGGCGATCAGCTCCGTCATCGGGGCCTCCTACACCTCGGTCTCCTTCATCACCACGTTCTCCCCGAAGCTGGAGCAGCACCGCACCTGGGTGGTCGCCGGGTTCATCGCGGTGTCCGCCGCCGTCTACCTGCTCCTCGGCCAGGCGCCCGTCACCCTGCTCATCCTCGCCGGAGCGCTCAACGGGCTCATCCTCCCGGTCGGCATGGGGATCATGCTCTGGGTCGCCACGCGGCGCTCCGCCGACCTGCTGCACGGCTACCGCTACCCCTTCTGGCTGCTCGCCACCGGCTGGATCGCCTGGCTGATCACCGTCTACATCGCCTGGATGGCGCTGTCGGGCATCAGCGCCCTGTGGTCATGACGACGGCGCACCCCACCCACCACCGACCGACAAGGAGAACCGACGACGTGCGCATCGACCTCAACTCCGATCTCGGCGAGAGCTTCGGCCGCTGGGAGCTCGGCGACGACGCCGCCCTGCTGTCCATCGTGACCAGCGCCAACGTCGCCTGCGGATTCCACGCCGGAGACCCCACGGTGCTGCGCACGACCTGCGAACAGGCCGTCGAGCGCGGCGTGGCCATCGGGGCGCAGGTCGGCTACCGCGACCTCGCCGGGTTCGGCCGGCGGTTCATCGACGTGCCGCCCGCCGACCTCACCAACGACGTCCTCTACCAGATCGGTGCGCTGGACGCGATGGCGCGTGTCGCCGGAGACCGGGTCCGCTACGTCAAGCCGCACGGGGCGCTGTACAACGCCATCGTGCACCACGAGAAGCAGGCGGCGGCCGTGGTCGAGGCGGTGCTCGCCTACGACCCGGGCCTGCCGGTCATGGGGCTGCCCGGATCGCGGTGGCTCCGCCTCGCCGAGGAGGCCGGGCTCACCGTGGTGCGGGAGGCGTTCGCCGACCGCGCCTACACGCCCGAGGGCACCCTGGTGCCGCGCGGTCAACCGGGAGCGATCCTGCACGACGCCACCGAGATCGCCGACCGCTGCCTGCGCATCGTCCGGCGCGAACCCGTCGCCGCCGTCGACGGCACCGCCGTCCCGATCGAGGCCGACTCGCTGTGCGTGCACGGCGACAGCCCCGGTGCCGTGGACATCGCCCGGACCGTCGCCGCCCGGCTCGGAGCGGCGGGCGTGGCCGTGGCACCCTTCACCGCGGTCGGGGCGTCATGACCGGGACGCGTCGGCCGCTCCGCGCCCGGGGCGCGCTCGGGAGGCCGGCATGCAGGTCCTGACATGTGGCGACTCCGGTGTCCTCGTCGAGGTGGCCGACCTCGACGAGGTGCTGGCGCTCAACGCCGCCCTGACCGCGGATCCGCTGCCCGGGGTCAGCGACGTCGTCCCCGCAGCGCGCACCGTGCTGCTGCGCCTCGCCGAGGACGGCGACCCGGCGGCGGTCGCCGCGGCCGTGCGGCGGCTGCGGCCGCGGACCGTGCGCGCCGGGACGGCCGAGGAGGTCGGGATCGACGTCCAGTACGGCGGAGCCGACCTCGCCGACATCGCCGCCCACACGGGGCTGAGCCAGCGCGAGGTCGTCGCCGCGCACACCGGAACCGCCTGGACCGTCGCGTTCTGCGGATTCGCCCCCGGCTTCGGCTACCTGGTCGGCGGCGACCCCCGCCTGGACGTCCCACGCCGGGCCGAGGCGCGCACCCGCGTCCCCGCCGGAGCGGTGGCGCTGGCCGGGCGCTTCACCGGTGTCTACCCGCGCAGCTCGCCCGGGGGCTGGCAGCTGCTCGGCCACACCGACGCCGTCATCTGGGACCTGGAGCGCGACCCGCCGGGCCTGCTGCGGCCGGGCCTGCGCCTGCGCTTCCGCGAGGCGTAGCGGCGCCGAGCACACGCAAGGAGGCCGGGCGGGACGGCCGAAGGACCGGCGGGCCCCGCCGGGGCCGACACACGAGACGACACGCAGGGGGGATGGTCGGCGACATGGCGGCCACGACGGGCACAGCGGGCCTGGAGGTGCTGCGCACCGGACCGCTCACCACGGTGCAGGACAGCGGGCGGGCGGGACACGCCTCACTGGGCATCGGGCGCTCGGGCGCGGCCGACGCCGCCTCCTACGCCCTGGCCAACCGCCTGGTGGCCAATCCGCCCGGCGCCGCGGCGCTGGAGACCACCCTCGGCGGGCTCGCGCTGCGCGCGCACGGCCCCGCCACCATCGCGGTCACCGGGGCACCCGCGCCGGTCACCGTCGACCGGCGCGCCGCCGCGCCCGACACCGTACTGCACCTGCGCGACGGCGCAGAGCTGCGGCTCGGCACTCCGCCGCGCGGGCTGCGCACCTATGTGGCGGTGCGCGGCGGCTTCGACGTCGCCCCCGTGCTCGGCTCGCGCAGCACCGATACCCTCGCCGGCCTCGGCCCCGACCTCCCGGCCGTCGGCGACGTGCTGCCGGTGGGACCGCCGCCCCCGGGCTTCCCCGTGATCGACCACGCCCCGGTTCCGCCCGTCCCCGGCGACGAGGTCGAGCTGCGCGTCGTCCCCGGGCCGCGGGACGACTGGTTCCACCCCGAGGCCCTCGACGTGCTGCTGAGCCACCCGTTCGAGGTCACCGCCCGCAGTGACCGGGTCGGGGCCCGCCTCGCCGGCCCCCCGCTGCGCCGCGCCGAGCACGAGGAGCTGCCCAGCGAGGGCATGGTGCCGGGCTCCCTGCAGGTCCCTCCCGGCGGCGAGCCCGTGCTGTTCCTCGCCGACCACCCCGTCACCGGGGGCTACCCGGTCATCGCCGTGGTCATCACCGCCGACCTCGCCCGCGCGGCGCAGGCCCGCCCCGGGGCGCGCCTGCGGTTCTCGGTCGCGGTGAACCACCGGTCGACCCGTGGGCGATGAGGGGTGCGAGGGGAGGAACGCCCCCAGTGCGGCGACCGGCCCGTGTGCGGTGGACGGCGCGCCCGTGCCGAGGGGAGTGCGGTGGTTCCCCGGCGGGAATGCTCGGACCCCGGGCCGGCACACGACCGGACCCCGTCCGCTGAACACTCGGCGCCCGGCACACGTGTTGCGGGTGACCGGATACGCGTTCACCACCGCATCCACCCCGACGCCGCTCCCCGCGGCCGCGCCGACCCGTCCGGCGGCCCCGCCGGGTTCTCCCGGAGGCGACCGCGGTCACGGAGAAAATGGCGGTGGACGCCCGATCGTACCGACGCGAACACGGAGCACGCCCATGACAGCCGACGACTCCGGCCCCGGCCCGTCACCCGCCGTCCCACCCGCCGAACTGCGTCCGCGGCAGGCCCGGGCGCTGTTCCGGCGCGGAGTCCGGACGCCCACCGCCGGGTACTGCGCCGGCTACGCCCAGGCCAACCTCATCGCCGTGCCGCGCGACCTGGCCTACGACGTGCTGCTGTTCGCCCAGCGCAACCCGAAATCCTGCCCGGTGCTCGATGTCACCGAGCCGGGCGACACGCGCGCCTCCATCTTCGCCGGGGACCTGCGCACCGACCTGCCCGCCTACCGGGTCTACGCCAACGGTGTGGTCGTGGCCGAACCGGGGGACGTGGGCGACGTGTGGCGCCGCGACCTGGTGTCCTTCCTCATCGGATGCAGCTTCACCTTCGAAGCCCCGATGGTCAGGGCGGGCATCCCGCTCCGGCACCTGGAGACCGGCGGCAACATCGCGATGTTCCGCACGGACCGGCCCTGCCGCCCGGCCGGGCGGCTCCGCGGGCCGCTGGTCGTCACCATGCGCCCGATCCCCGCCGACCGGGTCGCCGACGCCGTTCGGATCAGCTCCCGCTACCCGGCGGTCCACGGCGCACCCGTGCACGTGGGCGACCCGGCCGCGCTCGGCATCGCCGACCTCGATCGGCCCGACTTCGGGGACCCCGTGGAGGTGCGGCCGGGCGAGATCCCCGTGTTCTGGGCCTGCGGCGTGACCCCGCAGGCCGCCGTCATGGCCTCGGCCCCCGAGTTCGCCATCTCGCACGCGCCCGGCCACATGGCCGTGACCGACGTGCGCGACACCGACTACCAGGTGCCGTGAAGGGCCGGGGATGACCGCCGCCGGAGCGGGCCGGGGGGAGCCGTGGCGGGGCGGTGAAGCCCCGGCAGCGCGCCGTGCTCAGCCCGACAGCCTCCGGCGGACCAGCTCGGCCACGGGCGGCCGCGGTGCCGAGGGCGGTGCCGCAGGGGAGTGCTCCCAGTGGACCTCCGCCGCGCGCCCCTCCAGGACCAGGGTGGCCAGCGTGTTCTGGTATTTCGGAGGGCCATCCAACCGCCAGGCCAGCCGTGGGCGGCGGATCCCGGCGGCGCGGGAGAGGAGGGCGCCGACCGCGCCCCCGACGCGCAGCGTCGACAGCCGGGTCAGCCGGCGCATGAGCGGCGGCAGCCGGTTGCACGTGGGCGAGCACACCAGCTGGGCGATCCGCGTGGCGGAGCCCCGCGCCGCACCGTCCCGGGGCCGTGCGCGGGCGAGGTAGGAGAAGTGCACGTCCCCGCCGAGGAACAGCACCGTCGCCGGTGGCGTGCCCCGCTCCCCGGCCGCGACCTCCAGCACCGAGTCCGCCAGCGACCGGAACGAGCGCTGGAAGGCCGCCCAGTGCTCCAGGTCGATGGCGCGGCGCAGGCGCTCGGCCAAGCCTCGCGGCGCCCGTCCCCATGCCCCGGCGCACACGGCCTCGTTCCACGCCTCCAGGTGGTGCACGGCCGTCGGCAGCAGGACGGGCAGGCCGCTCGCCACCACCAGGTGGTCGACACCGCCGGTCAGCCCCTGGTCCAACCAGGCGGTGCCGTTGCGGTCGAGCATGGAGCGGTGCGCGTCGTCCTCGACCTCGCGGCCGCAGCGGGTGTCGACCATGAGCACCCGGGTGCGGCCGATGTCCAACCGGTAGGACCAGAGGTAGGCCGCGGGCTCCGCGTCGGCCCGCCGCGCGAACGCGTCGAGGACCGGGGCGGCGTCGCGTCGGCCCGGGGCCGGGTCGTCGGCGGCCGCGCGCACATCGGCGTACACGGGGTCGGCGGCGCGCTGGTCGGGGGTGAGGTTGCCCAGGTGCTGGTAGACCCAGTACGCGCCGAGCCCTGCGGTGATGCGCCGCGCCCACCACGGGGTGCGGGCGATGTCGCGCCGCCAGGAACCGGAGGTGTTCCAGTCGTCCCGGATGTCGTGGTCGTCGAAGAGCATCAGGGTGGGGACGGTCGACAGCAGCCAGCGCACGTCGGGGTCGGACCAGGCCTGCCGGTAGAGCTCGGCGTACTCGTCGAAGGACACGACCTCGTCGTCGGGCGGTCGGGTCCGGCGCAAGCGGTCGGCGGGGGCGGCGGGATCGCCGGGGCCGGTGCGGCGGTGGTCCTCCGGCCCGTCCGCGCCCGCGTGCGCGCCGACGTCCCGCGCGCGGTGCGCCCGCAGGAACTCCAGCATCCGCGGCTGCAGCTCGTCGGCGTACACCTGGTCGCCGATGAGGAGCAGCACCGTGGGCTCCTCGGTGTCCGCGCCCGCCCTGCGGCGCTCTGCGAGCCGCAGGGCGTAGGCGCGCAGCATGTCGGGGCCGTAGCGCTCGACGGCCGCGGGGGAGTGGTCGGTGGGGGTGTGGCAGGAGCCGAAGACGATGCGGGCGGGCGCCGCATGGTCGAGGGTGCGCAGGAGGCTCGGCGGGTGGGCGGAGTCCGGCTCCGGCCACACCGGGGTGCCGTCCAGCAGCACCTCGTAGGCGAGCGCCGCCCCCGGGGGGAGCCCGGACAGCTCGCAGAGCGCGTAGTGGTGGCCGTGCACGGTGAACGTCGGGGCGTCTGCCGTGAACACGGCAGTGTCCGCCTCCGCGGCGTCCGCGGCTCCCTGCGTGCGTGCGCGGACCGTCACCCGGCACGGCGCATCCGCCTCCACCCACACGGTCGCCGTCGTGTCGGCCACGTTCCGCAGCAACGGGCCGAGCCGAAGTGCAGCTCCCACGTCCACCGCCTCCCTCATCCTCGTCGGTCCCCGCGCACCCGCCGCCGCTCGGGGGTGCGACACGCCCGGGCGGGCGTCCGCGCCCGACATCCCGGCCACCTCGGCCACCTCGGCCACCTCGGCCACCTCGGCCACCGAGTACGGCGCGCGCCGCCGGTGCGCTGGGGCGGGGCCTCCCGACACAGCGTGCCGCGTCAGAGTTGCATGTGGGCGCCGCCTGGGTAACCGTTGCCACATGCGGACAAAACTTCTCGACCTCCACACCGGGGGTTCGGAGAGCATCACCGACATCACCCCGGACTGCCGCGACTTCGCGGCGGAGGCCGGCGGGGACGGGCTGCTGCACGTCTTCGTCCCGCACGCCACCGCCGGTGTGGCACTCATCGAGCTGGGGTCCGGGTCCGACGACGACCTGCTGGCCGCACTGGACGACCTGCTTCCGCCCGACGACCGGTGGCGGCACCGGCACGGCTCGCAGGGGCACGGGCGCTCCCACGTCATGCCGGCGATGGTGGCGCCCTATGCCACGCTCCCCGTCGTCGACGGGCGTCTGGAACTGGGAACATGGCAGTCCGTCGCCGTGGTGGACCTGAACGTGGACAACCCGGATCGGCAAGTGCGGCTGTCGTTCTTGACGGCTGCCGCTCAGGTAGCAGGATGGTAGGTCAGACGGTAGGGAGCGGTGACGCGTTGACGGATCAGGCTCCCAACGTGTGAACTTATCCGAACAACAGCGGGATCGACCCGGCAACGGGGCCGCGTACAGGGCCGAGCCCGTCTCTTCGGACAACGGGTCGGCGGGGTATATGAAGTGTGGAGGAGGACTTTCGTGAGCGCGACCGCGGGCCAGGCACAAAGCGAACGTGGCCTGGCCGAACGACTCGGGTTCAAACCGGGTCAGGTGGTGCAGGAATTCGAGTTCGACGACGACGTTGACGAGCAGCTGCGTGCGTCGATCGCCGAATGCACCGGTGAAGAGCTGGTCGATGAGGACTACGACGGCGTCGCCGATGCCGCCCTGCTGTGGTGGCGGAGCGACGAGGAGGACGACCTCACCGATGTTCTGGTCGATGTGCTCGGCGCGGTCGAAGGCGGCGGCATCATCCTGGTGCTGACCCCGAAGGCCGGACGCGAGGGCCACGTCTCGCCGAGCGAGGTGGCGGAGGCAGCGAGCACCGCGGGTCTGTCCCAGACCAGTGCGGTGAGCGCCGGCCCGGACTGGGCGGGGACCCGCCTGGTCGCCCCCAAGATCCAGCGCTGAATCGATCCTGTCGTGCCCGGGGCGGCGGCCGGGGGCCGCCGCCCGCCCAGAGATGGGCCGCGCAGGGCACCGCCCGTCCGGTACGGCGGGCGGTACCGGCGGTGCGTCCGCGAGCGGCCGCACCGGAGTTCACGAGAAGTGGAGTTGACGGATGTCCATCGAGGTCGGCCAGAACGCGCCCGATTTCGAGCTCACCGACCAGCACGGGCAGGCCGTCCGGCTGTCGGATTTCGCCGGACGCAAGAACGTGCTGCTGGTGTTCTACCCGCTGGCGTTCTCCGGCGTGTGCCAGGGCGAACTGCGCGACCTTCGGGACAACACGGCCGAGTTCTGCAACGACGACGTGCAGGTGCTGAGCATCTCGGTCGACTCGATGTTCGCCCACCGTGCCTGGGCCGACACCGAGGGCCTCGACTTCCCGCTGCTCTCGGACTTCTGGCCGCACGGCGAGGTGGCGAGCGCCTACGGCGTCTTCGACGACACCCGGGGCGTCGCGGTCCGGGGCACCTTCCTGACCGACAAGGAGGGCGTCGTGCGCTGGAAGGTCGTCAACCCGATCTCGGAGGCCCGCAGCATCGACGACTACCGCAAGGCCCTCACCGACCTCTCCTGACCGCCCGGCCCGCTCCCGCGCGGGGGCGCCCGCGCCGCCCCGCGACGGGCACACCGGCGCCGCGAAGCCGGTACTATTTCTTCCGGCGTCCGACCGCGTCTGAGACACGCGGTAAGCCGGACCGGCCACATCACCGGGGCGCGTAGCTCAGTTGGTCAGAGCCCCCGCCTTACAAGCGGGTGGTCGGAGGTTCGAGTCCTCTCGCGCCCACCCCACAGGAACATGCGAAACGCCCCCTGGACTGCCAAGGCAGTCCAGGGGGCGTTCGTACGTCTGTCCGGTTGGCTACGGCCGGATCCGGCCGTAGCCGGTTAGCTGTGCCGAATACGTGCCGACGAACCCGGTCCGCCGCCGTAGGTGCAGTGCCGACCCGTGGCGTGGTCGGTGATCGTTTCCACGAGGTGCGGAAACCCGTCGGCGGGCATGTGCTGCCGGACCTCGTCGGCGGATTCGTCGACGCTCCCTCCCGCTCCGACGGGGAGGTCGGGCTCGGTCAGTACCAAGCCGTCTACATAGGCGTCCATCGCCGAGGACGTGTGTGCCGCCAGTGCCCGGCGCGCCGAGGCGCCCGCGACGACATCGCCCCGGCCGGATGCGGCCATCGGGCCGACCGCCGCCCCGGGGAAGGGGGAGGAGGTCTAGGATCGCGATGGTGACAGGCGTTGCGGTAGGGGGACGCCCGCCCCCATCCGTCTGCTGAGCGGCGAAGGAGAACGCGGTTGTCCGGGGCGCAGCACAACGAAACGCGGGATGTCTCGGGCGCCGTCGCCCAGTCCGAGACCATGCGGGACGTCATCTTCAACCTCGCGCCCCCCGAACCGCCACCCGCCGCGCGGCAGTTCCCGCGCACGGACCGCAGGTACACCAACCGTCTTGCCGAGCTACGCGAGGTGGACCGGGTGGTGGAGGACGTCGTCAGGCGTGGGCGGGGCGCCCGATACCTGCTCATCGGGCCGGAGGGCATCGGCAAGTCCGCGCTCATGGCCGAGATCGGCGCACGCAGCCGGGCCGACTTCGACGAATCGCTCCACCTCGACCTCGCCGAGGTCCGCGACCGCGAGGGCAGCGCCGACTACGCCCAGGCGCTGCGCCGACTCCTCTTCGCACTCCACGACCGCACGGCCGAGGGCCTGACCGACGTGGCCCGGCTGCGGCGGCGGTTCCAGGACATCACCGGTGGCCGGAGCCTGCTGCTGTTCCTCGACGACGTCGCCGACCGCGAGGAACTCGCGCTGTTCACCCCCGGCGAAGGCCGGTGCCTGCTGGTCGCCGCCTGCCGCCCCGGGTTCGTGGGCGCCGCCCTGGAGCAGCGCGACGGCGCCGAGGTGATCGAACTCGGCGCGCTCCGCACCCACGACGGCCTGCGGCTGCTGCGCGAGTACTCCGCCGTCGACACCCTCATGCGCGAGCCCGACGAAGCGGGCAGCGCCGAGGAACTGGTCGCTCTCTGCGGAGGCCTCCCCCTCGCCCTGCGCGTGGCCGCCACGCACCTCGACCGCCGCCCCGAACTCACCATCGGCGACCTCGTCGACGCGGTCCGGGCGCGCGTCTTCGCGGAGCCCGGGACCCCTTCGGCCCAGGCGGTCATCGAGCTGGGACTGGCCCGACTGAGCGCACGGGAGACCGAACTCATCGCCAGGGCCGCCGAGCACCCGGGCCGATTCTTCCCACCCGAGCTCGGCACCGCGCTCATGGGCCCGGACGGCCCCGACCTCATCGACGGCCTGGTCGAAACAGGTGTCCTGCGGCCGACCGGGGCGTCCGGCTACAGCATCGCCGAGCTCGCGCGCCAGACGGTGCGCAGCGGCCCGGTCCGAGACCCCGGCCGCGTCGCCGCCGACCGCGCCGCCATCCTGCGCTTCTTCGGGGTCGGCCACCGGCTCGCCGACCTGTACGGCAACGGCGAGCGGTTCCGTCTCGCCGACGTGATGGAAGCCGACGAGTCCACGGTCGCCCCGGCCGACTACCCGCAGCCGTTCGCGACCCCGGCCGAGGCGGGAGACTGGCAGGACCGGCATCTCGGCCACACCCCCGGCCTGATGCGGTCGGCCGTGGACATCGGCCGTCCTGCGGCCGCGCTGCTGCTCGCCGACCATACCTGGCCCGCCCACTACAACCGGCGCCGGTTGGCCGCGGGCACCGCCGTCTACGGCTACGCGGTCCGACTCGCCCGGACCCTCGGCCACCAGCACGCGCTGGCCCGGTGCCTGACCTACCTCGCCCGCCTCCACCTCGAACTGGAGGACAGGGACCGGGCCGCGGAGCTGCTGCGGGAGGCCGACGCCGCGGCGGACGCGTCCGGAGAACCGCTCAACCACGCCGTCGTCCTGGAAGCGCGCGGACTGCTCTACGGACGCGGCGCCTCCCCCGACCGGACAGCGGCCCGCGAAGCGCTCGCGGCGTCGCGCGCGATCCACCGCGAACGCGGCCGTGCGCGCGGTGACGTCCTGCAGACGTACCAGCTCGCCGAGGAGCACCGGAGAGCCGGTGAGCCCGACCGCGCACTGGAGGAGCTGCGGGACGCCGAAGCCAGGGCGGAGCGCCGCCTCACCGAGCTCGACCGCGCGGATGACCCCCGGCGGTCCGAACACCTCGTGCACGACTGGAAGCTCATCCAGGGCCGGGTGCAGCTCGCCCTCGCGCGCGTCCTGGACGCCCAGGGGCGGGCGGAGGAGGCCGAGCGCCGCGCGGAGGCGGCGCGCCGCGTGTTCGACGACGCCGGGCAACCCGTCAGGGAGGCGCGGGCGCTGCGCCTGCTCGCCGAGATCGCCGAACGGCGCGGGGACACCGAGTACTGCCGCGCCCTGCGGATCCGGACACAGCGGCTCTTCGCCCACTACCACCTGGATGATGACGCCGCCGAGGTCCACCGGCGGATTCCGCCCCGGCCTGCCTCAGGGCCGACCGGCTGAGTCCCCCGCCGGCTATCCGTCGGCTCCGAGAAAACGGAACTCGCGCGGGGGGGGGTAGGCCCTCACCTGCGTCTCGGCATCGCCTACGCCGACACGCACTCCGCGCCGCCAGGGGTGCCACGCCCTGCCGGTCCGCGCCCATCCGGCCGCCGCGGCGGCCAGTACGGCCGCGTCGAGCCGTCCTGACGGCGTCCGCGCGCGGAACCCGCGCCCGTCCCGGTCGACCAGCAGCGCCTGGCCGTCGCCCGTCGCGGCCGCGGCGAGGCGTGCCTTGGGGTACGTGGCGAGCCTGTCGTCGAGCCAGCCCACCGCCTCGCGTTCGGACATCGGGCGCCGCCGCGACCAGGCGTGTGCGGACTGCCAGCGCGGCACGACGGTGTCCTCCGCGTCGACCACGAGCAGGCGGTCCGGGTCCGGTGCGGTGAGCGAGGGCGCGCCCGCCGGGAAGCGGCGCAGCATGACATCGGGGCGGCGCCCCCCGGAGGCACCCGCCGGGGTGGTGTACTCCACCTGCCACGCCGTGACGTCCTCGTACAGCACGTCCAGGTCCGGGAGCGTCGGGTAGTGTGCGGCCGTCGCCGGCTCGGACAGCCCGAGCAGCCCGTACAGCAGGCCCCGCATCCGCTCCGCCGATCGGCCCTGGTGCTCGATCAGCAGGTCGGCGGTGGAGTGGGGGCGGCTCGCCACGGCCCGGTCGACCTGATCCTGCAGGTCGTCGTCGGGCGCGATGCGGCGGGCGCCGCGCCCGAACGTGAACAGCGGCGAAGCGGGATCCAGCTCGGCGTCGCCGAACGCGGCCAGGAGCACCGGGCGGCCGAGCGCCGAGGCGTAGAAGGTCACCGACCCGTGGTCGCCGATGACGACGTCGGCCGCGATGAGGGCGGCCCGCCATCCCTCGTACGGCGGGATGAGGATGAGCCCCGCCGCGATCTCGTCGGCGAACCACAGCTCCAGCATGGCCCGGCCGTGCCGGTACCAGACGTTGGGGTGGGCGATGAGGCCGACCCGGTACCCGTCGACGGGAAGGGCCGTCAGCAGCGCGCGGACGAGGTCGCGCTCCGCCCCCAGCAGCGAGTCCTTGTTCCAGGTCGACGACAGCACCACGAATCTCCGGTCGCCGCCGTCCCCGGACACCTGACCGGATCCGGCCCCTCCGCCGCCGGTGCTTCCCCCGGTCCGCAGGGCGGCCCGGTAGCGGTCTCGGCGCCCCAGGTGCGCGAGCATCCGATCGAAGGTCGGGTCGCCCACGACCACACCGCGCCGCGCCGCCGGCGGGCACGTCCGGTTCAGGCGGGCGACCTGCTCGGCGTGCGAGAGGGCGATCCGGTCCGGGACGATCCGGCCGTCGTGCAGGAGTTGGGACGGGTCGAGCCCCGAGGCGGTGGTGAGCGAGCCCGGAGCCTCGCCGACGAGCCGGTTGTGGCCGACCCCGTGCGGCATCAGCACCAGCGGGGAGGCCACCTCGTGGAGCGGCCCCTTGGGGCTCGCCGCGAGCGCCAGGGAGAAGCGCCTCCCCTCGGTCCGCGCCTGTTCGGCCCGGACCTGCTCCCATGACACGACCCGGGCCACCCCCGCCTCCCGGAGGAGTCCCCGGACACCCGGCTCGGAGACCGAGCCCGGGTCCGGGAGGAAGGTGACCTGGATGCGGTCGTCGCCGCGGAAGAGCCCGATGACGTCGAGGAGCCGGTTGGTCGAGGGGACGCTCCGGGAGATCGCCAGGACCTCGTGATCGGCGGCGATCGTCCCCCAGGGGTCGTCGTGTCTGTCCACCAGGAAGCGGTGATCTCTCTCGTTCGGCCACCGCGCGCGTCGTGGGCCGTGCGGCGGCGCGCAGCGTCGGATCACGGGGGTCTCGGAGGCGGCGACGGTGACGTCGGTGGCGGCAGGGACGTATCAGCCGACCAGGATAGAGGAAGGGCGGATCGGTGCGGACCGGCGGGTGCCGCGCCGCCCCGGGGAGGCCGGGGCGGGAGTGGCGCAGGCGGGCGGCCCGGTCGCACGAGTCGCCGCATATGGGAACTCTGTGTAATCGTTCGGGTGTAGTGTGTCACGCGGTGGCGAATCGAGCCGGGGGAGTGATCGTGCGAGTCGTCGGGTCCGGTGCCTGGGCGGAGGAATGTCCGATCGGGGATGACGGGGGGCGCGAAGCGCACGACGGTGCGGGGGCGGCCCCCGCGGAGTCGTTGCACCCGCTGGACTTCGCGGCCAAGCCCCTCGTGCTCGACCGGCTGCGCGTGCAGGCCGGGGCGTTCTTCGACCTCATCCGGCCCGATCGTGTCTGGGAGGAGCCCACGGCCGCCGGGCACTGGGAGGTGCGCGACCTCGCCGCGCAGATGGTGGCGGTGACCACGCGCCACCTGGCCTGCCTGACCGCGCCCGCGAGCACGCGCCACGTCGAGCTGCCGCGGCTGGAAGGGCACGCGCGGCGCACCGACGAGGCGGTGATGGCGGCCCGCACCGTCAGCCGAGTCGACACCCTCGCCGCCCTGGGCGACCGCTTCGCCGTGGTCACCGCGCTGCTGGACAGCCTCGACGAGACCATGTGGACCCGACCGGTCGTCGCCCACCCGGTGTTCGGCCGCGTGCCCGGCGTCTTCTGCGCCGCCCACCTCATCCTCGCCTCCACGGTCTACGCGTGGGACATCCGCGAGGGCCGCCGCCAGCGGCACGCGGTCTCGGCCGATGCCGCCGACATGGTGTCGCCGTTCCTGCCGAAGATCTGGCAGCTGACGCTGAAAGCGGCACCGGCCAGGCCGATCCGCGTCGGTGTGCAGGTCAGCGGGCGCAACGGCGCCGGGTACCTGGTCCACGTCGACCGCGCCGACGGCTTCCGCTGCACCATGGGCGATGCGTGGAGCGCACCCACCGTTCTGGAGTTCGACCCGGGGAGCTTCCTGCTGACGGTCTACGGGCGGATCAACGGCGGGTGCGACTACGGCGACCTCACCCAGGCGCGCAGGTTCCGCAACCTGTTCTTCCGGATCTGACCCGGGCCGCCCGCGCCACCCGGCCTACTCCACGTCCGTCCGGTAGCGCGGGCGCAGCGCCCGCGCGCGCAGCGCGGCCAGGGCGGTGATCTCGCCGCCCTCGGTCAGCACCGGCGTGTCGTCCACCAGGCAGTCGTCGTCGAGCATGCCCAGCGACCACATCCGGAGCCGGAACCGCTGCGCTTCGCGTCGGATCGGCTCGGCGAGGTCGCCGCCGTCGCGGAACGCCCACCCCTCCTCGGCGAGGATCGAGGTGAGCCGCCGGATCAGCTCGTCCCCGGTGCTCGGTGCCGAGGTGAGCAGCACCAGCAGCTCCGCCTCCCGCACGGCGACGCCGAAGTCGGGCTCGCCGCCCTCACGGCCGATGACGGCGGCGGTGGCGGTCCGCCAGAAGGTGTCCGCGTCCTCCAGCATGTGCAGACCCGTCTTGGTCAGGACCAGGAAGGTTCCGGCCCTGCGGATGGCGCGCATCTCCCGCTGCGCGAGCGAGCGCAGCGTGTGCAGCGGGACGACGTCGAGCTCGCGGTTGAGCGGGCCGGTGAGCCACTCACGCCACCCGAACAGGTCGACGGCCTCCGCGACCAGTGTCGGCGTGATGTAGTGCCGCGCTGTGAGCGGCAACCGGTCGCGGCTGTGCCCCAGCATCCAGCCCAGCGCCCGCATGACCCCCTCGGGCACGGGGTCGGGCGCCGTGGAGGGGATGGCCAGCAGCCGCGGTGAGAGCTCTCCGGCGAGGGTCGAGCGTTCCCCGTGGCGTTCCACGACCCAGGTCTCCAGCCGCTCGGAGTGGATGCGCTCCAGCCAGCAGGCGCCGTCGAGTTCGGGTCGTCCCTGGGTGAGCCAGCGGGTGAGCAGCACTTCGCGGGCCTGCTTCCATCCGCGGCCGCCCACCCGCAGTTCGCCGGAGGCCAGCGCCAGGTCCAGGGCCGCCGCGCAGTCCCCGAAGGCCGCGTTCTCCTCGGGGCCCATGAGCGTGCCCCAGGTGTGCAGCGGGGTGGCGGTCGGAACCGAGCCGCTGCGCGTGGTGGCCTCGGTGTAGGCGGCCACACCGGCGTCGTGGCCCTCCTCCTCATAGATCCGCAGGATCCGCTCGGTGAGCTCGGACTCGCACAGCGCGGCGTAGCGTTCCAGTCCGTTCAGGTTGAGCAGGCGGCCGAGCGCATGGGCCACCTGGACGCGTTTCTCCGTGCTGATCATCCATTTGACCGGCAGGGCGTACCAGAGGAAGTCCTGCATGCGCAGCAGATCGATGCCCTCCAGGCCACCGCTGGACAGCCAGCCCATGGCGGCGGCCGCGTCTTCGGCGTGCTCCGGGTTCTCCTGGCGGAGTACCGTCAGCGCCTCTCGTTCGCTCAGCATGGCGCCAGTCTGCCGTGTCGTGTGCGCCGAAGTACACCAGCAGGGGGAGGTGTTCGCGGTTCTCTCGATGTGGTGTCGGCCGTGCCGCCGGTGGACGGAGGCGCGCAGGGCGGTCGTGGCCGACCATCGGGGCGCGGGGGAGGGATGCGGGCCGGGTGGGAATGGGCCGGGACACCGACCTGCCCGGGCGTGGCGCGCGGGGGACCGCGGGAGAAGGCGGCCGGGGGTGCTGGCACCTCCGGCCAAGGGTGTGCCCGAGCCATGGTGGCCGTTTGCACCGGCCGCGTAGGTTGAAGGCGTCGGCTCCGGTGGTGCGTATACGGGCATACCGGTGCCGGTTCTCCTGTCCTGCAGGGGCAGGGAACCGGGCACGTGTCCACGCCGCGACCGTCCGGCCGACCCGGCTCGTCCCCACAACGCACCACCCGCGGTTCCGCACGGCCTGAGTGCGGCCGGTCGTGCCTCCCGGCACGCCGATCCGACCGGCCCGCCCAGCCCCGCCCGCCGCCCCCCATGATCACCGGCCCCACCGCCCCTACCGCCCCTACCGACCCGCACGATCCGCGTGGCCCGCCGACCGCCCCCACCGTCGGCACACATGGCCACGCAGCCCGCCGCGGCCGTCCCACCAGCTCTCGCCCCTCCCCCTGTCCCGAGCGCGTCGGGCACGGGGACCACCTGCCGAGGAGGAGAACAGTGCCCGCCACCGAAGTGAACCCCAGCCCGGCCGAGCCCGATGTCCGGACGGCACGACGCCCGGCGTCGGCCCGCGGAAGCGACTTCGCCCGGCTGTCGCGGCGCGTCGCCGAGGCCGGCCTGCTCGACCGCGCACCCGCCCACTACTACGTGCTGCGCCTCGGCCTCATCGGGCTGTTCTTCTTCGGCGGCTGGGCGGCCGTGTTCGTCCTCGGAGACTCCTGGTGGCAGATGCTCACGGCGGTCGTCCTCGCCGCAGCGTTCGGCCAGGTCGCGCTGGCCGCCCACGACCTCGCCCACCGCCAGGTGTTCCGGAACCGGGTGCCCAGCGAGGTGTGCGGGCGCCTCGTGGGCAACCTCGGCATCGGCATGAGCTACGGGTGGTGGCAGGACAAGCACACCCGCCACCACGCCAACCCGAACCACGAGGACCTCGACCCCGACGTCAACCCGGACGTCCTGGTGTGGTCGAAGGACCAGGCCGCCGCGGCCTCGGGGGTGGCCCGGTTCGTCGGCCGCTACCAGGCCTTCCTCTTCTACCCCCTGCTCACGCTGGAGGGCCTGAACCTGCACGCGCAGAGCGTGCGGGCGCTGTTCCAGCCCTACATGAAGAAGCGCGGGCTGGAGGCCGTGCTCCTCATCGGCCACTTCGCCGTCTACCTGGCCATCGTGTTCTCGGTGATGTCGCCGGACAAGGCGATCCTGTTCGTCGTCATCAACCAGGCGCTGTTCGGCGTCTACCTCGGCAACGTCTTCGCCCCCAACCACAAGGGCATGCCCACCCTGAAGAAGGGCGAGAAGCTCGACTTCCTCCGCAAGCAGGTGCTGACCTCCCGCAACGTCAGGGGCGGCTGGTTCGTCGACAACGCCATGGGCGGCCTCAACTACCAGATCGAACACCACCTCTTCCCGAACATGCCCACCCCGCACCTGCGCCGGGCACAGCCCATCGTGCGCCAGTACTGCGCCGAGATCGGCATCCCGTACCACGAGACGGGGTTCGTCCGCTCGCACGTCGAGGCGATGCGGCACCTGCACGACGCGGGCGCCCCCCTCCGCCGACCGGCGGGGGCCGTCTAGGGCCGCGCCGCCCCCAACCCCGTCCGAAACCGGCCCACCCGGATTGAGTACCCGTACTCAGGCGCCCGTGCGCCGGCCGCGATGAGATGGTTCCGGACAGCCGGGGTAGAGGTTGATCGACGGCCGCGAGCGGTCCGTGCCCGACCGGGAGGCACGGGCCGCCGCGGCGTCCGAGAGGGGACGGCGACGATGTTCAGGGAAGGCCGGGGCGGCGACGCCGATGCCCGGGACGAGGTCTTGGGCCGACTGGTCGAGCAGGGGGTGGTCTCCGCCGGACAGGCGGCCGCGGTGGGCGAGGCTCTGGAGCGCGCCGGGATCGGGACAGGCGGCCGTGCGGCCGTCCGCTGGACGGAGATCGCCGGATACGCGGGCGGCGGACTGGTCCTCGCGGGTGTGTTCGCCCTGCTCGCCACGGCGTGGCAGGACCTCGGCGACACGGTGCGCGTGCTGCTGCTGGCCGCCATCGCCCTGGTCGCCGCGGTGGCGGGGGTCGCGATGGCCGGCGGGCCGCGCGCCGTGCTCGGCCCCGACTCCCTGGCCGGGCGGATCCGTCCGGCCCTGGCGGGTCCCGCGGTCCCCGTGGTCCGGCGCCGGGTCGCCGGAGTGCTGTTCGCACTGGCCGCGGTGGCCACGGTGTTCGCCGTCAACGTCGGTCTGGGCGAGTCCGAGGCGTCGTGGTGGGTCGCACTGCTCGGCGGGTTCGCGGTCGCCGCCGCCGGCTATGCCGCACTGCGCTCCGCCGTGGGACTGGTGGTCTGCTGGTGGATGAGCGGCGGGCTCGCCCTGGCGGTGTTCGATGCGGTCGCGCCCACGAGGGTCGGCTACGAGGTGTACCAGGGGCTGATCCTGTTCGCGCTGGGGCTGGTGTGGGGCGGGCTGGCGGTCGGCGGGGCGTTCGTCGAGCGCAGGCTCGGACTCGGGCTGGGCGCCGGGATGGCCCTGCTCGGTGCCCAGCTCCTGGTCGCCTGGGACGCGGCACCGGTGGCGGGCTACCTGCTCACCCTGGCCACGGCCGCCATCCTGCTGGGCTACTACCGGTGGGAGCGTGCCGCGGTGCTGCTGGTGTTCGGGGTCCTCGGGGTCACCGTGGGGGTCACCGAGCTGGTCTGGGACATCACCGACGGCGCGATCGGCGCGGCGGCGATCCTGCTGACGGCCGGAGCCGTCCTGCTGGCCTCCTGCTGGGCGGGGATCCGGTTGCACGCGGGCGGCGCAGCACCGACCGGGCGGCCGGGCGCCGGCCCCGGGGACGGCGCCCCGGAACCGGACGCCCCCGAACCCGCACCCGGAACCGACAGGGCCGAGTGAGGCGGCCCCGCACACGGGGCCGCCCGTCCCACCCGCGACCGCGGGCGGAACGGGCGGCCCGGACCCGTTCGGGTTCCGTCAGCCCAGGCCCTTGTCGAGACCTGCGCGGCGCAGCGCCTCGGCCATCGCGCCGCCCGGTGCCGGCTCCTGGCGGCCCCCGCGGCCCCGGTCCGACCTGCCGCCGCGGCGGCCGCCCTGTCCGCTCTTGCCGCGGTCGCCGCGTCCGCCGCCGGAGGGGCCGGGCTCCCGCTGCCCGCCGCCGCGGCGGTCGCCTCCGACGGGGGCGGCATCGTCGTCGAGCCGCATGGTCAGCGAGATGCGCTTGCGCGCGGTGTCGACATCGAGCACCTTGACCCGCACGATGTCGCCGGACCTCACCACGTCGCGCGGGTCGTTGACGTAGTTCTTCGACATCGCCGAGATGTGTACCAGGCCGTCCTGGTGCACGCCCACGTCCACGAACGCGCCGAACGCCGCGACGTTGGTGACGGTGCCCTCCAGCAGCATGCCGCGTTCCAGGTCCTCCAGGGTCTCCACCCCCTCCTTGAAGGACGCGGTCGTGAACGCCGGGCGGGGGTCGCGACCCGGCTTCTCCAGCTCCGCGAGGATGTCGGTGACGGTCGGCAGGCCGAAGGTGTCGTCCACGAAGTCGCGGGGCCGCAGCGCCCGCAGCACCTCCCCGTTGCCGATCAGCGTGCCGATCGCCACACCCGCGCGCTCCCGGATGCGGCGCACCACCGGGTAGGCCTCCGGGTGCACGCTGGAGGCGTCCAGCGGGTCGTCTCCGCCGGGGATGCGGAGGAAGCCCGCGCACTGCTCGAACGCCTTCGGGCCCAGCCGCGCCACCTCCTTGAGCGCCTTGCGCGAGCCGAACGGGCCGTTGGCGTCGCGGTGCGCCACGATGTTCTCCGCGATGGTGGAGTTGATCCCCGACACCCGGGTCAGCAGCGGCGCCGAGGCCGTGTTGACGTCCACGCCGACACCGTTCACGCAGTCCTCGACCACCGCGTCCAGCGACCGCGAAAGCTTCACCTCCGACACGTCGTGCTGGTACTGGCCGACCCCGATCGACTTCGGGTCGATCTTGACCAGTTCGGCGAGCGGGTCCTGGAGGCGGCGGGCGATCGAGACGGCGCCCCGCAGCGACACGTCGAGTTCGGGCAGCTCCTTGGAGGCGTAGGCGGAGGCGGAGTACACCGACGCCCCGGCCTCGGAGACCGTGACCCGGGTGAGACCGAGCTCCGGGCGGCGCTTCATCAGCTCCGCGACGAGCCGGTCGGTCTCCCGCGAGCCGGTGCCGTTGCCGATGGCGACCAGCTCGACGCCGTGCTCCCCGGCGAGGCGGCCGAGGGTGTCCAGCGACTCGTCCCAGCGGTGCTGCGGCGCCAGCGGGTAGACGGTGGCGGTGGCGACCACTTTGCCGGTCCCGTCGACCACCGCGGCCTTGACGCCGGTGCGGATGCCCGGGTCCAGCCCCATGGTCGGGCGGGTCCCGGCCGGAGCGGCCAGCAGCAGGTCGCGCAGGTTGGTCGCGAACACGCGCACGCCGTCGTCCTCGGCCGCCTGCCACAGACGCATCCGCAGGTCGATGTCGAGGCGGACGAACACACGGGTGCGCCAGGCCCAGCGCACGGTGTCCAGCAGCCAGCGGTCGGCCGGGCGGCCCCGGTCGGCGATGCCGAAGTGCTCGGCGATCGCGGTCTCGTAGCCGCTGGGAGCCCGGCTCTCGGCCGGCGGGTCGGCGGGCTCCTCCGGCTCCAGGGTGAGGCTGAGCACCTCCTCCTTCTCGCCGCGGAACATCGCCAGAATGCGGTGCGAGGGCAGTTCGGTGAGCGGCTCGGCGAAGTCGAAGTAGTCGGCGAACTTCGCGCCGGCGGTCTCCTTGCCCTCGCGCACCTTCGCCACCAGGCGGCCGCGCTGCCACACGCGCTCGCGCAGCGTCCCGACGAGGTCGGCGTCCTCGGTGAACCGTTCGACCAGGACGGCACGGGCGCCCTCCAGCGCGGCGGCCGCGTCGGCGACGCCCTTGTCGGCGTCGACGTAGGCGGCCGCCGCGGTCCGGGGGTCCTGCCCGGGGTCGGCCAGGAGCAGGTCGGCGAGCGGTTCGAGGCCCGCCTCGCGTGCGATCTGCGCCTTGGTGCGGCGCTTGGGCTTGTAGGGGAGGTAGATGTCCTCCAGGCGGGCTTTGGAGTCGGCCTGCCTGATCCGCTCTTCGAGGGCGTCGTCCAGCTTGCCCTGGTCGCGGATGGACTCCAGCACGGTGGCCCGGCGTTCCTCAAGCTCCCGCAGGTAGCGCAGGCGCTCTTCGAGGGTGCGCAGCTGGGCGTCGTCGAGGGTGCCGGTCACTTCCTTGCGGTAGCGGGCGATGAACGGCACGGTGGCGCCGTCGTCGAGCAGCCCGATGGCCGCGGTCACCTGCTGCTCCCGAACGCCGAGCTCGTCGGCGATCCGCTGTTCGATGGAGGTCGTCACGTTGGCTTGTTCACCTTCTTACTCCGGTACACCGATGCATTGTCCTGGTGGGGGGCGGCCTTGTCACACCGATCGGGGTAGGGGGGCCGGCGTGGCGCGGGCCGCGGGGCCGGGGGCCTGTGGGGATGGCGCCCTCATTGCCCTCCTTTGGTGCGGCCGTGGCCCGCCACTCACCGGGCATTGATACCGGCCCTGGTCTCCTGTTAAGGAGGGAGTAACCACCTCTTCCGGTCCGCCGGACGGGGCTACATCGACGAGGGGCGGTATCACCGTGATCCTTGATCAGGCGTCGCTGCGGGACCTGGCGACGATGTCGGACGACAGCGGGGTGCTCTCGGTCTACGCCACGGCCGACCCGCGGGACCGGACGGCCTCACCGACCTGGCGGCGGACCGTCGCCAACTCGATCACCCGCCTGCGCAACGAGGTCGCCGCCAACGGCGACAAGAAGCACGCCGCCGCCGTGCTCTCCCGGCTGGAGAAGCTCGAACCGGAACTCGACGGGATCCTCGGCGCCACCGAACCCGGCCTGGGGCGGGCGCTGTTCGCTCCGGTCAGCAGTGACGAGGTGCGGACCGTGGTGGTGCAGGTTCCGCTTGTCGACTGCGCCGTACTGGAACCCAAGCCCTACCTGCGGCCGCTCGCCGCGGCCTTCGCCACAGGGGCGCCGGCGGGGGTCCTGGCGGTGGCCCAGGACGGCCTGCGGGTGGTCGACGTGCGGTTCGGCACCGCTACCGATATCACCCGGTTCACCTTCGAGGTCGACACTGACGAGTGGCGCGAGATGCGCGGACCCGCCTCGGCGGGGCGCCCCGGCATCGTCGACCGCGCCGCCAGCCAGACCGACCGCTTCGACCGCCGCCTGGAGGAGCAGCTGCTGCGCTACCTGCACTCGCTGCGGTCGCGGATCACCGAGATCGCCGACGCGCAGGGGTGGGCGTCCATCGTCATCACCGGTGACTCCCGGCTGATCGATGTCGTCCGCAAGGGCCTTCCGGCCAACGGTCCCCGCGACATCGTGCTGCTGGACCGCGTGGTCGAGACGCTCCCGGTCTCCGACATCGCCGCCCGGGTGCGTCCGGACCTGGAGGCCGCGCGTGTCCGCCGGTGCCGGGAGCAGGCCGAGCGGGCCCGTGACGCGGCGCTGTCCGGAGGTCCGGGGACCGTGGGGCTCAGCGACACCCTCGGCGCCTTCCGTGAGGGCCGGGTGGCCCACCTCTTCCTCGACGGGTCCCGGGAGATGCGCGGCCACCGGGCCGCCGACGGCTGGTACTACGCCCAGGGTGAGACCCCGCCGGGCGACTCCGGCACCGGCATGGCCGAGGAGCGGGACCTGGGCGAGCGCATGATCGAACTGGGCCTGGCCGGGGGCGCCGAGGTGACGGTGCTGCCGGAGACGGCCGCGGACGTCCTTGCGGAGGACGACGGCGTCGCGGCGCTGCTGCGCTGGTGAGCCCGGATCCGTCCCGCCCCTGATCGCGGGGCGGGACGGATGCCGCGCGCTCGGGGTCCACGCGGGCCGCGGCGCGGTGGGCGACACGGGTGCAGGCGGGCGTGGCCGGTGGACCGGCCACGCCCTGGGAGCCGGCCCTGAGACTCAGCGGCGGTAGCTGTGCCGCGCGTGGTGGCGCATCAGCAGTGTGGCCGTCGCGAAGATCAACGGGATCCCGATGGCGAGTAGGGCCATGATGACCAGCTCGGCGGTTTGCAGTCCCATGTCAGTGGTGTACCCGTCCGGTGCGGTGAATCACCGCCCGCCGCACGTGCGGCCGTCCGCCCTCGTCCTGCCCGCACGAAAGGGGCCGGGGTCCGCGGATGCGCGACATCGCCGTCCGACGCCGAGTCGGCCGTGCGCGCGCCGACCCCGGCCGTCGGCGTGATCTGGGACTTCTCCGTTTCGTAAGCCCGGCGTTACCGACGGGCAAGTTAAGGTTCTCCGGTGCCCACTGCATTATTGGCCGATAATGCCGTCAGATGGGATCCGCGGTGCGGATGATCCATCCGATGTCAGGGTTCTGCCAACGCCGACGGCTGGGAGTGAATAACCCGTGAAGATACGTCATGGCTGGTGCGCGCGGGCGGCCGCGGCCCTTGCGTCAGCCGCTCTCGTGCTGGGCCTGTGCGGGGCCGGGGCCGCGCTCGCGGACCCGGTCACGGGCGATCCGCAGGCGGGGACCGAAAAGTTGGGGTTCGGGCCCAAGAATGTGATTTTCCTGATCGGCGACGGGATGGGGTACAACCAGGTCGACGCCGGCAGTCTGTACGAGAACGGTACCTCTTTCAACCAGGTCCGCGTCGATCCGGAAACGGGGAAGATCGAACACGAGCCGGGCACGGCGAGCCAGGTGTACGAGAATTTCCCGGTGCGCCTGGGAATGGCGACATATCAGCACCGGAACGGCTATGAACCCGACAAGGCCTGGGGGGATTTCGCGTGGGTCCTGAAGAACCCGCCGGACTCCGCCGCGACGGCGACGGCCATGGCGACCGGCGTGCGCACGTACAACGGCGCCATCGGGCTGGACCCCGACCGCCTACCGGTGCGCAACCTCACCGAGCGCGCCCAGGAGCTCGGCAAGGCCAGCGGCGTGGTCACCAGCGTGCAGTTCAGCCACGCCACCCCGGCCGCGTTCGTCGCGCACAACGAGAGCCGGGGGAACTACCGCCAGATCGCCCGGGAGATGGTCTGGGAGCACGAGCTCGACGTCCTGATGGGAGCCGGCCACCCCTACTTCGACGATGACGGACAGGCCCGGGACACGCCGGACTTCCGCTACATCGACGAGGCGACCTACGAGGCCGCCGTGTCCGGGGCCACAGGGCACACCTTCATCGAGAAGGCGGGCGACTTCGCCGACCTCGCGGACGCGTTCGACCCGCCCGAGCGCGTCTTCGGACTGCCCCAGGTGGCGCGCACCCTGCAGTTCCACCGCAGCGGGCCGGACCGGGACGCCGACGGCACGCCCGTCGAGGGGGCCGAGCCCTACACTGCCCCCGAACTGCGGACCGTGCCCTCCCTGGCCGAGATGGCCTCGGGCGCGCTCAACGTGCTGGACAACGCCTCCGACCGCGGCATGTTCCTCATGGTCGAGGGCGGCGCGATCGACTGGGGCGGGCACGGCAACGAGATGGGCCGGATGATCGAGGAACAGCTCGCCTTCAACGAGGCGATCGAGACGGTCGTCGACTGGGTGGAGCGCGAGAGCAGCTGGCAGGAGACCCTGGTCGTGGTCACCGCGGACCACGAGACCGGCTACCTCGCGGGCCCCGGCGCCGGAGCGGACACGGGGTGGACCCCGCTCCGCGGCGAGGCCGGCGGTCTCCCGGAGCACTCCTGGCACACCGGCGGCCACACCAACTCCCTCGTCCCCCTCTACGCCAAGGGACCGGGCGCCTCACGCATCGACCACCACGCCCGGCACACCGACCCGGTTCGCGGTGACTACCTGGAGAACGTGAAGCTCGCCGAGAGCGTCTTCGACTTCTGGGGCCGGGGGGACACCGCGTCCCCCTGACCCGGAGGAGCGGCGGCCCGGTCACCCGCGGGTGACCGGGCCACCGGTCGACCTCGGGTGACACCTCCGGGGAGGGCCCGAGAGGGGAACCGTCACCGGCGGGCACCGGCGGATCACCCCGGTCCGAACCGCCTCAAGTGTCGTCGTTGAGGAGGTCGGGGGCGTAGTACTCGTCCAGCGGGACCGGGCCGCGGTAGCCCTGGCACATGCACTGGCGGTAGGTGCCGCCGGTCTGGCCGGTCCAGCGGCCGGGGATGACGACCTGGGCCTGGCACATCTTGGTCTTCTGATCGTGGAAGACGAGGTGGTGGCCGCAGCCGCAGATGGGCTGCGGGGTGCGCTGGGCCGCGGTGACGGTCTGCTGCTGTTGCTGCGACTGGTGGGCGTGGCGGTCAGATCGCCTGGGGAGCATCCGGCCGACGAGGATCCCGCCGAACGCGATGGCCGCTCCGAATACCAGACTCACCGGGTCCATGCTGTGCACCGCCCTCCGTTACGCATCGTTCTCATTGTGGCCCACGCCGGCGGGTCGGCGGCTCGGGGGACGGGGGAACTCCGGCGAATACCCACCCGGATGCGACGCCTGCGGTGGTGGGAGGCCGCCGCCACCGCGCGGCCGGATCCGGACGGCCACCCGGCCGGGTTTCCCTCGGTCCCCGGCGGGGCAACGGGGACACCGGAGCCGCAGCGTGCCTCTCCGTGCCTCCCCTGGCGCCGGACGGGCGTTCGGCCACCTCGACGTGGGTATGCCTGCACCAGGCCGTCCTTCTCCGAACGGAGGACGGCGAGGAACCAACCTGGGAGGGTCCGTGGAGATCACCGGCATCATCAGCGCCCTGGTCGTCGGTCTGATCATCGGCGCGCTCGGCCGCCTCGTCGTTCCCGGCAAGCAGGCGATCCCGATCTGGCTCACGCTGATCCTGGGCATCATCGCCGCGTTCATCGGCGGAGCCATCGCCGCACTGTTCACCACGTTCTGGGTGTTCGTGCTGATCGTCCAAGTCCTGGTGGCGGCCGCCGCGGTGGTCGTCGCCGAAAAGCTGTACGTGCGGGGCACCTGACCCCGCACGGCACCGCACCCCGGCATCGGGGGCCACCGCCTCCGGCGACGCCCGGCGGCCGCTCAGGACGGCCGGGGCCCGTCCCCGCGCAGCTCCTTAAGTGTCCGCACGTCGGCCGCGTGCGGTCCCTCCGGACCCGGAGTCTCCAGGGTGATGGGAACGCCCGCGCTCACCGGGTGGCGGAACAGCTCACCGAAGGGGTCGGCGCCGATGTGGCCCGCGCCGATGTTCTCGTGCCGGTCCTTCCTGCTCCCGCACGGCTCCTTGGAGTCGTTGGCGTGGATCAGCCGCAGCCGGTCGGCGCCGACGACCTCGCCGAAGCGGTCCAGCATCGCCCGCATGCCGGCGCGCGTGGCGATGTCGTGCCCGGCCGCGAACGCGTGCGCGGTGTCCAGGCACACCGCGGCCCGCGGGTGCCGGTCCAGTGCGTCGAGGTACCCGGCCAGGTCGTCCACCGTCGCGCACAACACCTGGCCCTGCCCGGCCATAGGTTCCAGCAGCACCGGCGGGACACCGTCGCCGAGCCGGTCCAGCAGCGGCAGCAGCCGCGACCGCATGCGGTCCAGCCCTTCGTCGCGCCCGCCGCGGACCGCGGACCCGGTGTGCACGACCACGCCGAGCGCCCCGATCTCCGCGCCGCGCCGCAGCGCGTGCTCCAGGGACGCGACCGACTTCTGCGCCACCGCCTCGTCCGGAGCCCCCAGGTTGATCAGGTAGGGGGCGTGGATGAAGACGGGCAGGTCGTCGCGTTCGCGCAGCCGCGCGTCCTCCGCGGGGTCGCCGGGCACCGTCGCCCAGCCGCGCGGGTTGGTGACGAACACCTGGATGGTCTCGGCGCCGATGTCGGCGGTGTAGGCGAGGCCGCGCTTGGCCAGGCCTCCGGATACGGGTACGTGCGCCCCGACGGGCGAAACAGGCAGATCAGTCATGGCTGATCACCACGTTAGCGGCCGCAGCGCTCCGGTCCGACCCGGACACCCGCGCGGGCACACCGGAGCCCTACCGGGAGTCCCGGCCGGTCAGGGCGTCCACGGCCACGGCGACGGCGATGACCAGCGCGGCATCGCCCCCGGCGTCGCTCCGGGCGGTGTCGACGTCGACCGCGTAGGTGTCGCGGATCCGGAACCATGCACGGGAGATGTGCGCGACCGGCCCGTCGCCGTCGCCGATCGCGTACTCCTTGTCGAAGAGGCTGCCGCTGATCTCCCAGCCGCCGCCCTCCTCCAGTTCGACCGCCAGCCTGTCCTTGACCAGGGTGAACATGCGCCTGCGTACGGTGGCGACGGTTCGGCCGTCCCGCTCGATGCGCATGGTGTCGCGCAGGCTGAGCAGCTTCTTGCGGATGACGAGCAGGACCTCGCCCTCAGGGGTCTTCAGCTCGAAGGTCCGGCGCACCCTCAGCACCTTGCCGTCGACGTGGAAGGCCCGCTCCCCGTTCTCGTCCTCCACCCAGAAGTCGTCGCCGATGTCGAAGATCCGCTCACGCACCAGGAACTTCATCGCCCCGCCCTCCTCCTCGCCCCCGCATGCGGGCGGCCGTTTCGCTCCCCACGGTAGGGCGTTCTCCGTGGATCATGTCCTGGGGCGCAGCGGCGCGCCCCAGCGCCCCTCCGATGTGTCCCCGCGGTCCCGCCCGTGCGTCCGGCGCGACTCGGTACGCACCCGCCCGACCCGCTAATCTGCGGTCCGTGACCACAACGCCTGCACCCGTGACCCTGCACGACGTGACCCGCGCCTTCGAAGAGGTCTACCCGCCCTCCTGGGCGGCGTCCTGGGACGCCGTCGGGCTGGTGTGCGGCGACCCCGCGCAGCCCGTCCGCCGTATCCTGTTCGCGGTCGACCCCGTCTCCGTCGTCGTCGACGAGGCCGCGGAGTGGGGCGCCGACCTGATCATCACGCACCACCCCCTGCTGCTGCGGGGGGTGACCAGCGTCGCGGCGACCACCCCCAAGGGGCGCCTGGTCCACCGGCTGATCTCGTCGGGCATCGCCCTGTACACGGCCCACACCAACGCCGACTCCGCCGCGCCGGGCGTCTCGGACGCCCTGGCCGCCGCCGTGGGGCTCGACGGCGACCTGCTCCCGCTCGACCCCGACCCCGCCGATCCGGAGGGGCGCCGCGGAATCGGGCGCGTCGGCGCCCTGCCCCGGCCGATGGCGCTGCGCGAGTTCGCCGCGCAGGCCGCCGCGGGACTCCCCGCGACCGCCTCGGGCATCCGCGTCTCCGGCGACCCCGGCCGCACCGTGCGCACGGTGGCGGTGTCCGGCGGGGCGGGGGACTCCCTCCTCGGGGCGGCCCGCGCCGCCGGGGTCGACGTCTTCCTCACCTCCGACCTGCGCCACCACCCGGCGTCGGAGTTCGCCGAGCACGACGACATCGCCCTCGTCGACACCGCCCACTTCGCCAGCGAATGGCCGTGGCTGGCCGACGGCGCCGCCCGACTCCGCAGCGCCCTGGGCGGGGAAGGGGCTAACGTGGAGACCCGCGTATCGACGACCGTCACCGACGCCTGGTCACAGACGTTCTGAGCCCGGCACCCCGCCCGGGCCAGCACACCCCACCCCCGCCCGGCCGGTCGGGGACCACCGCCGCACAAGGAGTCTGAGAGCACCCGTGAAAGCAGAACCCGCCGACCAGAAGCGACTGCTGGACCTGCAGGAGGTCGACAGCCGCATCCGGCTGTTGACGCACCGCCTCCGCACCCTCCCGGAGACCGTCGAGGTCCAGCGGCTGGAGGGCCGGGTCAGCGAGCTCCGCGACGCGAAGGCCGCGGCCGCCACCAGGCTGGGCGACCTCGACCGCGAGCAGCGCAAGGCCGAGTCCGACGTCGACCAGGTGCGCGCCCGCGCGGAGCGCGACAACCAGCGGCTCAACGCCGGCCAGGTCTCCTCCCCCAAGGAGCTGGAGCGGCTGCAGTCGGAGATCGCCTCGCTCCACCGCCGCCAGACCGAGCTCGAAGAGGTCGTGCTGGAGGTCATGGAGCGCCGTGAGGCGGCCGACGCCGAGCACGCGCGGTTGCAGAAGGAGATCGAGGCGGCCGAGGCCGAGCTCGAAGCCGTGGAGGAGCGCCGCTCCGCCGCCGTCGTGGACATCGAGGCGGACCTCGCCTCGGCCAAGGACCGCCGCGGCCGCGTCTCCGCCGAGGTGCCCGAGGACCTGCTGGCCCTCTACACCAAGCTGCGCGCCCAGTACGACGGCATCGGCGCCGCGATGCTGCGCTACGGCCGCTGCGAGGGCTGCAAGCTGGCCCTCAGCACCGCCGAGCTGGGCCAGATCCGCCAGGCGTCCGCCGACGAGGTGCTGCGCTGCGAGGACTGCCGCCGCATCCTGGTCCGCACGACCGAGTCCGGCCTGTGACGGTCGGCGCACGGAAGGGGAGGGGACACCGGTGACCCGCCGCCTGGTGGTCGAAGCCGACGGCGGTTCCCGGGGCAACCCGGGGCCGGCGGGGTTCGGCGCGCTGGTCCGCGACGCCGCCGACGGGGAGCTGCTGGCCGAGGTCGCCGAGGCCATCGGGGTGGCGACCAACAACGCCGCCGAGTACCGGGGGCTGATCGCCGGGTTGCGCGCGGCCGCGGAGATCGACCCGGGCGCGGCCGTGGAGGTACGGCTCGACTCCAAGCTCATCGTGGAGCAGATGTCGGGGCGCTGGAAGATCAAGCACCCCGACCTGCGCCCGCTCGCCGAGCAGGCGCACGCGGCCGCCGCGGACCTGGCCGGGGTGACCTACACCTGGGTCCCGCGCGCCGAGAACGCGCACGCCGACCGGTTGGCCAACGAGGCCATGGACGGCGCGTCGGTGCACTGGGGGACGGGCCCTGCGGACGCGGGCGGGGACCTTTCCGGAGAGCCCGCCGCCGCGGAGTCCGCGGCGGCGTCGCGGGTTGGGCGCACGGGCTGGGCCGCGCCGGACGGCACGCCGACCCGGCTGCTCCTGCTGCGCCACGGCCAGACCCCGCTTTCGGTCGAGCGGCGCTTCGCGGGCCTGGGGGACGTGGAGCTCACCGAGGCAGGCCATGAGCAGGCCCGCGCGGCGGCCCGGCGGCTCGCCGGGCGCGGTGGAATCGACGTCATCCTGTCCTCTCCGCTGCGCCGGGCCCGCGACACCGCCGACCACGTCGCGCGGGAGCTGTCGCTGCCGGTGGAGGAGTGGCCCGCGTTCGCGGAGACCGACTTCGGCGCCTGGGAGGGGCTGACCTTCGCCGAGGTCGGCGAGCGCTGGCCCGAGGAGATCGCCCGGTGGCTGGCCGACCCCTCGGTCCCGCCGCAGGGCGGGGAGAGTTTCGCCTCGGTCGCCGCGCGCGTGGGTGCGGCCCGCGACAAGGTCCTGGCCGAGTTCACGGGCAGCACGGTGCTCGTCGTCAGCCACGTGACGCCGATCAAGGTGTGCCTGCAGCAGGCGCTGCTCGCACCGCCCGAGGCGCTGTACCGGATGCACCTGGACGTCGCGTGCCTGTCGGAGATCGACTGCTACGGCGACGGCCCGATGGTGGTGCGGTCGCTCAACGACACCGCGCACCTGTCCGCACTGTGCTGAGCGGCGCCGGGAGCGGTGCCCCCGCGCCCGGCGCGCGGGGCGGAAGGACCCCCGCGACCGCCGTAGAATGGGCGGCACAGGGGAGAGTCGGCCAGACGGCCGCGGCGCCGTTCGCGGTGTCGAGGAAAGTCCGGACTCCACAGGGCAGGGTGGTCGGTAACGCCGACCCGGGGTGACCCGCGGGACAGTGCCACAGAGAACAGTCCGCCACCGCGTGCGGTGGTAAGGGTGAAACGGTGGTGTAAGAGACCACCAGCGGCCGGAGTGATCCGGTCGGCTAGGTAAACCCCACCCGGAGCAAGGTCGAGAAGGGGGACCGCAAGGTCCTCCGCGCGGATGATCGAGGGCGGCCCGCCCGAGTCCGCGGGTTGACCGCACCGAGGCTGTCGGCAACGGCAGTCCCAGATGGATGGCCGTCCGGTCCCACCGGGACCGACAGAATCCGGCTTATCGGCCGGCTCTTCCCCTCGTACGCCCCTCTGCGGCCGTGGTCGGCCGCCGCAGGCCGGGGGAGTGCCGGTACGGGCAGCGAAACCCCTGCGGAGTGGCGGAAGCCGGGCGTGAGCCGGGGGTGATCACCGCTAGATTGGACAGCGCCCGCCCCCCACCGAGCCGGCGTGCGGGGTCGGAACCGCGTCGAGCCGGCGTCGCTTGCGAATCAGGTGTCGGTACATGCTGGACTCTCCCGTGCTCTGGGTGATCATGTTCGGTCTCCCCATCATCGTGATCGTCACGATCGTCTCGCTCGCCTATTACCACACCACCGAAGTGCAGGATGACGGGCGCGATGACGAGCCGAGCGGACCCACCGAAGGGTAGACCCCCGCGCCGACCGCGCCATACCGGCGGAACGGGGCCGGGCGGCCCGGAGATCCGGGCCGCCCGGCCGGTGTCGCGTGCTGCGGGGAGCCGACCGGGCGGTCGGCCGCCCCGTCAGGCGGGTGAGCGCTCGCCCGGTCTGGGCTCGGCCTCGGTGCGGGGCCCGGGGATCCGCTCCTGCGGAACCGGGACGAACTCGCCGAGCCGTTCGTCTAGTACGTGCACCTCGGCCGTCTCCAGGTCGTAGTAGAGCCCGGTGAGCTCCAACCGCCCTTCCTGCACCCGTTGCCGGACGGCCGGGTAGGTGAGCAGGTTCTCCAGCTGCCGCACCACGTTGGCCTGGGACAGTATCCGGACCGCCGCGGGGGACGGTGTCGGCATGCTCTCGCCGAGGAGGGCGGTGGACCGGGGCAGCCCGGACGCGCCGCTGGAGAGCCAGCGCTGCAGATGGTCCATCCGCGGGTCCGGCGGGTCCTCGTGGGCGCCGTCGAGGACCGCCTTCATCGCACCGCAGTGCGAGTGGCCGCACACCACGATGGACGGCACCTCCAGTACCGTGACCGCGTACTCGATCGCGGCCCCCACGGAGTCGTCCCCGCGTCCGTTCGGCGGCACCAGGTTGCCGATGTTGCGCAGGGTGAACAGGTCGCCCGGCCCGCTGGCGGTGATGAGGTTGGGCACCACCCGCGAGTCGGCGCAGGCGATGAACAGCGCCCGCGGGTGCTGGGCCAGTGCCAGGCGGCTCATCAGCGAGCGCATGCGCCCGGCCGTGCTCGCGTGGTACTCCCGGGCGCCGGTGATCAGCAGCCCGGAGGCGGTGTCGGCGTGGTCGTAGCCGCGCAGCCCCCACGGTGCCCACCAGCGCGCCAGCCCGTCCGGCGAGGTCTTGCCCGACGGGGGAACGTGCCGGGACCTGCGTTCGTACCAGTTCTCGTGGACCTCGTCGATGTCCACGGACCCGCCGGTGCGCTCGTGGTCGACCCGCCAGGCGTGGATCGACTCGAACGCGGCGTGGTCCATGAAGTCGACGTGCAGGTCGAGGTCGACCGAGGTGCCGGGCGGGATGTTGCGCAGCACGTGGGTCACCCGGGGCACGCCCAGGAAGGTCAGGGACCCCTGGACGACCACGTGGTGGCGGTCGCCGCGCCGCTCGGTGTGCACCGCCACCCGGGTGAGGCGGTGCAGGGAGAGGACCAGGGCCAGGGCGAACCCGATGATCACGCCCTCCAGGAGCCCCAGCACCACGACCGCGACCAGGGTCATCAGGTAGATGCTCGACTCGTGGTGGCGGCGCAGGTCGCGCACGTGGGCGAGGTTGACCATCTGCACCCCGATGAAGACCAGCAGCCCGGCCAGGGCCGCCATCGGGATGAGCTCCACCATGCCGGCGAAGAGCGCGACGAAGAGGAGGATCCACACGCCGTGCAGGATCGTCGAGAGCGGGGTGCGCCCGCCGGCCTGCACGTTGGCGGTGCTGCGCACGATCACCCCGGCCACGGGGAGTCCGCCGAGCGCGCCGCTGCCGATGTTGGCGGCGCCCTGTCCGACGAGCTCCCGGTCGAGCCGGACGCGGCGGCCGTCGTGCATGCGGTCCACCGCGATGGCGCACAGCAGGGACTCCACGCTGGCCACCATGGCGACCGCCGCCACGGCGATGACGACGCCGTGGACCTGGTCGGCCTGGGGCAGGATCGGCCCCGCCCACGCGTCGGCCAGTGAGTCGGGCAGGGTGACCCGCTCCAGGTTCCATCCGCCCCAGGCGGCGAAGGCCGTCGCGGCCACCACCGCCACGAGCGCCGCGGGCACGCGGCTCGGCCGTAGTCGGCCGATGGCGGGCAGTCTCCCCCACAGGAACATGGTGGCGATGGTGAGGACGCCGACGGCGACGGCACCGGTGTGGTTGTTGGCGATCTGGCCGGGTAGCTCGGCGATGTTGTCGATGGCCGAGCTCTGCGGTGCGCCGCCGAGGACCACGTGGAGCTGGGCCAGCGCGATGGTCAACCCCACACCGGCGAGCATGCCGTGGATGACGGCGGGGGAGACCGCCAGCGCCGCCCGCGCGATGCGGAAGGCGCCCAGCGCCAGCTGGACCACACCGGCCATCACGGTGATGAAGCAGGTGACCCGCCAGCCGTAGGTGTAGACGAGGTCGGCGACGATGATCGTGAGCCCGGCGGCCGGGCCGCTCACCTGGACCGCCGAGCCGCCGACGGCTCCGGCGACGATGCCGCCCACGACGGCGGCGATGATTCCCGCGACCAGGGGCGCCCCCGAGGCGACGGCGATGCCCAGTGACAGCGGGACGGCGACGAGGAACACCACCAGGGAGGCGGCGACGTCGGACATCGGCGAGCTCGGTAACGGGATGGAGCGGAGCCGGGAGAGCGGGCGAGCCGTCGTCTCCTGCGGGTCGAGTACCGGTCCCTGGGCGTCGTGACGCATGCATACCCCCGATTGGGTCAAACGAAATGGCGCTCTGGGACAGCCGCCTTTCGGAGAGGCCCGATCGCGGACACCGGTGGAGGGGGATGCCCGGTTCCTCCGGGAATCCAGCGATTCGGTTACTCAACGAATGCTGTCAACAACTAAATGTAGTTAACTTTGGCCGCGCCGGTGCCGTCGGACGTAGGATCTTGATCACCAATTTTCCTGCCGGATCCCGCAGCTCCGACGGGAGGCGGCGGCGGACCGTGCCGGAACGCCCCCGTGACGGCGAAGGGGCGGGGCGCTGACAGCGCCCCGCCCCTCCGCGGAGGATCGGTGCCCGCCCGGCGGGCTCAGCGGAATCGGTCGTCGCCGGGACCGCCGTAACCGTAGCCGTAACCCCCCTGGTCGTAGGGGGGAGCGCCGTCCGCGGCGTCGCGGTGGCCCGGGTGCGCGTCGCGGTAGGACGGCCACTCGCCGCTGGGGGCCTCGTAGCCGACCGGCGGGTAGCCGCCCGTCTGGTCCGCCGCCCCCCGGCTGTAGTCGCCGAGGACGTCGGAGTAGCCCGGATAGCGCGGCTGCGGATCGGTGTAGGCCGGGCCGGCGGGACCGCCCGCCCCCGGATCACCCGGCCGGGGGTAGGAGCCGGTGCCGTAGGACGGCGGGCCGTAGGTACCGGTGTCACGGGGTGCCGGCGGCTCGAACCCGGTCTGCGGCGCCATCGACGGCTGCTCACCGGTGGCCCCGCCCCATCCGGCGGGGTCCCATGGGGTGGCCGGAGTGCCGCCGTTGTAGCCGTACCCGCCGCCCGGCGGGTAGGAGCCGGGGCCGGAGGGCTCCGGCGGCGGCGCGGGAGCGTCCGGGGCGCCGGGGCGCGCGTAGCTTCCGGTGTCGTAGGCGGAGTGGGAGAACGATCCGGTGGAGTAAGGGGAGGGCGCCTCGCCCGGCAGGGGCGACGGTGCGGCGCCCCCGCCCTGGGGGAAGGAGGACGGCTGGGCGGGGCGCGCGTGCGTCCCGGTGTCCATGCTGGACCAGATCGGGGAGGGGGCGTCGGAACCCGGCCGCCCGGAGGGGGCGAGCGGGTCGCTCAGCGGGTCACCGCCGGGCGCCCCCGCGGTCGGCATCCCGGGGTCGTACGCCGATCCGCCGTAGCCGGGCCGGTTGTGCGATCCGGTGTCGTAGGCGGAGCCGCGGACGTGCGATCCCGTGTCGTAGGCGGACCCCGAGGCGTAGCCGGAGTCCCGGGAGTGCGACCCGGTGTCGTACGGCGAGGGCGGCTGCGCCCCCGGACCGTAGCCCGGTCGGGCGTGGGACCCGGTGTCGTAGGCGGAGCCGC
Source organism: Nocardiopsis mwathae (assembly GCF_014201195.1). Taxonomy (NCBI): domain Bacteria; kingdom Bacillati; phylum Actinomycetota; class Actinomycetes; order Streptosporangiales; family Nocardiopsidaceae; genus Nocardiopsis; species Nocardiopsis mwathae. Next base: position 1,583,688 of record NZ_JACHDS010000001.1, read on the forward strand.
GGCCGTGGGACCCCGTGTCGTACGGCGAGGCCCCGCTGTCCCAGGACGCCGCGGGCGCGGTGGCCCCGCTGTCGTAGGACGCCCCGGTGTAGCCGGGGCCGCGGGTGTGGGAGCCGGTGTCGTAGGAGGAGCCCGGACCGCCGTAGGCGGAGCCTCGCGTGTGCGAGCCGGTGTCGTAGGAGGAGGGGGCCGGGCCGCCGGAGGCGCCGGGCGTGCCCAGCGGATCGCGGGAGAACGCGCCGGAGTCCCGCGTGTCGCCGCCGAGGGGGGAGGCCGCAGGGGACCAGGGCCGACCGGGGGTCGTCGGCGCCGCCGGGGGGGCGGCCGGGGTCGGGCCGGTGTCGCGGGTCCGCGGCAGGGGGCCGCTCAGCGGGTCGTCGTCCGCAGCGGGTGCCGCGCCGAGCGCGGGACGCTCGACGGGAGCGGCGGCCGGGGGCTCCGCCGGCGCGGTCGGCTGGGCCGGGGCGCCACCCTGCCCGAGGCTGGCGAGCACCGCGAGGTCGGGGTTGGCGAAGTCGCCGGTGTCCTTGGCGGACGGGGAAGGCGCGGCGGACGCCGAGGCCGGTTCGGCCTCTCGCTCGTGGCGGGAGCGGCGGCCGCGGGGCCGGGGGGCCGGCGGCTCGTCGTCCTCGTCGTCTTCCGGGCCGTCGAGGACGGCCTCCATCGCCTGGGTGGACTCGTAGCGGGTGTCCCGCCGTCCGGCCCGCTCCGGGCGCTGGGCGGGTTCCCGGTCGGGATCGTCGTCGTCGGAGAGGCTGGACCAGAAGTCGTTGTCGGACAGGTCGTCGGAGTCGTCGCCCCAGTCGTCGTCGCGTCCGCGGCGCGAGCGGGGGCGTCGCGACCCCCGGGAGGGCTCGGAGCCCCGCTCGCCGCGTGGGCGGCGGCCGCGGGGCGCGGGTTCGTCGTCGGTGTCGCCGAGGTCGTCCTCGGCGCCGTCGTAGGAGTAGCCGTCGTCATAGTCGTCGTCGTGGTCGTCTCTGGTGTTGCCGACGCTCAGCGCCCGCATGCCGAGGAGGATGAGCACGAGCACGACGAGTACGACGATGATCGCGATGATGGAGATGATCGCGACGGTCATGGTGAATGCACCACCCTTGGGCCCGTGGCCGTTACGAGGACAGAGGTGCCACCGGCGGGGGTGACGTGGCCGGAGCGGGCGGAGCCGCGCGCAACGGGCCACAGACGGTGGGAGAACTCCGGATTCGATTCGCGTCGCCCGCGGCGTCGGTCACGCGGATCCGCTGAGGCGGGGACACGGATCCCGCGGCTGCCGCAGCGCTGCTTCGGGCGCCGGGGGAGGGGCGACCCGTGGCCGAGGCCCGCCTGGGACGGGGCGGGACGGTGCGCTGCGGCATGCTGCATGAAATCGGTCATTACAGAATCGACGGGGGGCACGGCCCCACTTTATGCCTAGTTGTGCTGTCGGTGCAGTGGGCGACCGGGGACAACTCCCGTGATCCAGGAGAAGACGGCGGCGAAATGCGGACAATCGGCAGATATGGGGGAAGGCTCTGCTCGTTGAGCATTCCGCTACTCACCGGTAGCCGTAAGCGTACCCCGCGCGATCGTCCGCTGCGCGATCGCCTCCAGCGATTCCTGCAGCGGCGCGTCGTCGCCCAGGCCGATCTCGCTGTCGAGCGCGTAGACGGTGAAGCGGACATCGTGGGTGTGGGTCTCGCCGGGGCACGGCGGTGCGTACTCCGCCAGCCCCTCGCTGTTGCGCCCGGTGTGCCCCGGCTGCGGAACGCTGTTCTGCCGGATCTCCGCGAGCTGCGGGTCCAGCCCGTAGAGCACCCAGTGCACCGTCGCGCCGCGCGGGTCGTCGACCACCACCGCCAGTGACTCCGCGTCCTCGGGCAGCCCCGACCACTGCAGGGGCGGTGACACGCCCTCGCCCTCGCAGGTGTAGGTGTCGGGCAGCGGATCGCCCTCCTTGACCATCGTGCTGGTCACATTGATGTCGGTGCTGACCTCGCCGTTGGTCCCCGGGACGAGCCCCGCGCAGCCGGACGCCGCCAGCAGGGCCAGCGCCCCGCCCGCCGCGGCGGACCACCGCCGCGCGCCTGTCCGTTGCGGGAACATGCGGGCTGAACGGTGAGGTGCGACCGAGAACATGGGGCTCCAGCGATGGGTGATCGGCGACGGGGACGGAAGATCGGTGGCTCCGCTCGGGAGCCGCCGGTGGGCGGCGGGCGTCCTGCGCGGGGGTTCCCCCGAACCATACTGCGGTCCGCGCGGACGCTGGCCGCGCATACGCGGACTGTACATATGTATGCGCCGGACGCCGGTGACCGCCACGACCGCATGGGCGGCCCGCTGTTCGCGTCGGGCGGACATCCCGCGCACACCGGCCGCACTCGATTATCCGCGATCATAGGAGCGTGCGGTTCTCCATTCTGGGCCCAGCGACGGTCCGCGACGACGCGGGCGAAGCCATCGGTATCGGCGGCGCGCGCCTGCGCCGCCTGTTGGTGCTGCTTCTGCTCGACCCCGGCCGCACGGTCGGCACCGAGCGGCTGATCGACGGGATCTGGGGGGACGACGCGCCCGCGAGCGCGGGCAACGCCCTGCAGGCGCTGGTCTCCCGGCTGCGGCGGGTCCTGGGCGACGGGGCGCCCCTCCACGGCGACGCCACCGGCTACCGCCTGGACGTCCGCCCCGAGGACATCGACCTGCACGAGTTCGACGCCCTTGTCGAGCGCGGCCGGCGCGCTCGGGCGGACGGCGACCCGCGCACCGCCCAGCGGCTGCTCGGCGAGGCCCTCGACCTGTGGCGCGGTCCCGCCCTGGCCGACCTCAGCGGTCCCGACGGCGCCGAGGACATCATCGTCCGGCTGGACGGGCTGCGCCGCGCCGCGACCGCCGAGCGCCTGGCCATCGCCCTGGACCTGGGCGCCCACGCCGAGACGCTGCCGGAGATCGAGGCGCTGGTCGCCCGCGAGCCCCTGCGCGAGCAGCCGGTCGAACTCCTCATCCGCGCGCTGGCCGGATGTGGACGCCAGGCCGATGCGCTGGCCGCCTATGAGCGGCTGCGCCGCGGGCTCGCCGACGAGCTGGGCATCGATCCCTCCGAGCACATGCGCGAACTGCATCTGCGGCTGCTGCGCGGCGAACTGGAACCGCAGGGGTCCGAGGGCGCCGCGGAACCGGCCGCGCCCCCCGAAGCGCCGGATCCGGCGCACAGGCCCGCCGCCGCGGACGGCCGGCGTGCCGCCGTCACCCGGTTGCCGCATGTCATGACCAGCTTCATCGCGCGCGAGGACGAGGTCCGCGATGCCGTCGGGCAGCTGTGCCGCGAGCGCCTGGTCACCCTCATCGGGCCCGGCGGCGCGGGCAAGACCCGGCTGTCCATCGAGACCGGCGCCCGCTTCGCCGAGCACCGCGCCGACCTGGCCGCCGACGGCGTCCGGTTCGTCGAGTTCGCCCCGGTCAACGACGGCTCGAACATCGCCCACGCCGTCCTCGGGGCGCTCGGACTGCGTGAACTGTGGGCACGGACCCTGGGGGGCGCACCGGCGTCCTCCGGGCTCGACGACCCCGTGGACCGGATCGTCGAGTTCCTGGCCGACCAGCGGCTGCTGCTCGTCCTGGACAACTGCGAGCACGTCATCATCGACGCCGCCCGGCTCATCGAACGGCTCCTGGCCGCCTGCCCGGGCCTGCGCATCCTGGCCACCAGCCGGGAGCCCCTGGCCCTGGCCGGGGAGCGGCTGCTGCCGGTGCCCTCGCTCGCGCTGCCGCCCGAGCGGACCCCCGCGGAGCGCGCGGGCTCCTATGCGTCGGTTCGGCTCTTCGTCGAGCGCGCGGCCGCCGTGACGCCCGGGTTCGCCGTCGACGAGGCCAACGTGGAGCACGTCGTGCGCATCTGCCGCGAACTCGACGGCATGCCGCTGGCACTGGAGCTCGCCGCCGCGCGGGTGCGGGTCATGCCGGTGGCCCAGCTGGCGGCGCGCCTGAGCGACCGCTTCCGGCTGCTCACCAGCGGCAGCCGTTTCGCCCTGCCCCGCCACCAGACCCTTCAGGCCGTGGTCGACTGGAGCTGGGAGCTGCTGGACGACGCGGAGCGCACGCTCATGCGCCGCCTGTCGGTGTTCGCCGGGGGAGCGACCCTGGAGGCGGTCGCCCGCGTGTGCGGCGACGGCCGCGGCGACACGATCGGCGGCAGGGACGTGTGGTCGGTCCTGTTCGCGCTCGTCGACAAGTCACTGGTCGTATCCGACGGTCCGGCCCACGACGGCGCCGAACCCCGCTACCGGCAACTGGAGACCGTGCGCGCCTACGGGTCCCAGCGGCTGACCGAGAGCGGGGAGGAAGCCGCCGTCCGGCGGGCCCACGCCGACCACATACTGCAGCTGTGGGCCGAGGCCGACCCGCACCTGCGCGGCGCCGACCAGTTGACCTGGGTGTCGCGGTTGCGCGCCGAGCACGACGACTTCTCCGCCGCGCTGCGCTGGGTACTGGACAGCGGCGACACCGACCTCGCCCTCGACCTCAGCCACGTCGCCCAGTGGTACTGGCAGATGACCGACGACTGGGCCGAGCCGGGCCGCTGGTCGGCGGAGATCCTGCGGCTCATCGGTGACACCCCGCCGGCGGGCCGGGAGATCTCCTACGCCGAGTGCCTGTTCATGGTGGCGTTCGGCGGCGGCGACATCGACGAGGGGCTCCTTCTGCGTATCACGGAGGTCCTGGAGGGGGTGGGCGAGCGCCCGGAGGACCACCGCGCGCTGGTGTTCGTCCCGATCGTGCTGGCCATGTTCGGCCACGACCCCGAAGGCACCATGCGGCGCCTGGACGCCGGAGCCGAGCGCCAGGACCCCTGGCTGCGCGCCACCACGCGGGCCTTCGTCGGGATCCTCGCGATGTCCGCGGGCCGGGCGCGGATGGCCCGGGACCGGCTCACCGCGGCCCTGGAGGAGTTCCGCGAGGTCGGCGACCGGTGGGGCATGGCGCAGAGCATCATCATCCTCTCCGACCTCGTCCGGTACGGCGACCTGGAGGGGGAACTCGCTCTGCTCGACGAGGCCTGCCACCTCGCCGAGGAGCTGGAGCTGACCGCCCTGATCCGCGGGCTCAAGGCCCGCCAGGCCGGGAGCCGGGCGCGGATGGGCCGGTTCGACGACGCCCGCCGCGCGCTGGCGGAGGCCCGGGAGCTCGTCGGGATCAGTCGGGAGAACCGCGTCGTGCTCCACATGGGCGAGGCCGAGGTGGAGCGGTCGGCGGGCGCGCCCGCGCGCAGCCGCGAACTGCTGCTGGACGTCGGCGAGGCCGTCACCGGATCGTCGACGGTCATGCGCGCCTACCTGGGCCCGCTGTGGCACAGCCTGGTCGCCGCCGCCTGCGCCGACCTGGGCGAGGAGGAGCAGGCGTGGCACCACGCGCGCGAGGCCTGGGCGACGCTGCCTCCGACCTTCCTCTCCCAGCAGACGGCCTGCGTGCTGGAGTGCCTCGCCGAACTCACGGTCGGGCGGGACCCGGAGCGCGCCGCGACCCTCCTCGGATACGCGGAAGCCGTGCGCGGACTGCCCCACGTGACCGATCCCTGGGTCGGCCGGGTCCGGGATCGGGCGCGCGAACGCCTGGGCGACGCGGGGTTCGCCCAGGCGTACGACGGCGGCGCGGCCACGGCGACGGACAAGGTCATCGCGGCCGTCGGCGCGTGGCTGGAACAGGCGGAGCGGCACTGACGCCACGCCCCTCGCGTTGATCCCGGGGGTCGCGGGGGCGCCCGGGCGGCCCTTCCCGCGGCCGCCGGGACCGCCGCAAGGGCCCGCTGCGGTCGGCGGGCGCCCGGGTCAGGCGCGCCGCTTGTAGGCGCGGGTGGCCAGCGGGAAGAACACCGCGATGAGCAGGACGGTCCACACCGCGGTCCACATCAGCGGTCCGGCCACCGGGCCGCCCTCCATGAGCCCGCGCATCGCGTCGGTCACGTGGGTGACCGGGTTGATCTTGGCGAACGCCGACATCCAGCCCGGCATCATGTCGGGATCGACGAAGGTCGAGCTGGCGAACGTCAGCGGGAACATCCACAGCGTCCCGAAGATGTTGACGGCCATCGGCGTGCGCAGCAGCAGCCCGACGAACGCGGAGAGCCAGCACAGTGCGAACGCGAACACCATGACCACGGCGAACGCTCCCAGAACGCCCGGAACACCGCCGGCGGGCCGGTACCCGATGGCCACGCCGACCAGCAGCACGATCACCACGGTGATCGCGTAGCGGACCAGATCACCGAGGATGGCACCGGTCAGCGGGGCCGACCGGGCCACGGGCAGCGACCGGAAGCGGTCGAAGATGCCCTTCTCGATGTCGGTGTTGAGCGAGACGCCGGTGCCGATCGTGGCGAAGATGACCGACTGCGCGGTTATGCCGGGGATGATGAAGTCGCGGTAGACCTGCCAGTCGCCCATCATCGCCTGGCCGAACACGAAGACGAACAGCGCGACGAACATGATCGGCATGAACGTCAGGCCGAGGACCTCTTCGGGGTTGCGCTTGATCTTGAGCAGGCTGCGCCAGGTCAGCAAGGCGCCGTGGTGGAGTGCGGAGACGGGGGTGATCCGCTCCGCCACGCTGGGTCCGGACGGCGGGGTCGGCCGCTCCTGGGTGGTCACGGCGCTCATCGGGGGTGCGGAGCGCGGGTCGCGGCCGATGGCCGCGGAGTGTGCGCCCCTCCCTCCTCTCCGGTGGTCGGGTCGGGTGCGGTACGGGGAACTGCGGTCGGGGACATCAGGCTCCGGTCCGTTCGGGCGCCGGGCCCGCGGCGCCGGAGGGGATATCGTCGGCGGGATGGCCGGTGAGCGCGAGGAAGACCTCGTCCAGGCTGGGCTTGCGCAGCGTCAGCTCGGCGACCGGGACCTGCTCGTCGTCGAGTCGGCGCACCACCTCGGGCAGGACGGAGGGATCGGTCACCGCGGCGCTGACGACGGCCTGCGAGGAGCGGACCTCCGAGCCGGTGACCGCCTCCACGATCTGCGCGGCCTTCGGCAGCAGGCCGAGGTCGACCGGCTGCACCTGCAGCACCTGGGTGCCCGCCTGCGCCTTGAGCTCGTCGGGCGTGCCCCGGCTGATGACCCGGCCGTGGTCCAGCACGACGATGTCGTCGGCCAACTGGTCGGCCTCCTCCAGGTACTGGGTGGTCAGCAGGACCGTGACGCCGTCGTCGGTGAGCCCGCGGACCACGTCCCACAGTTCGTTGCGGCTGTGCGGGTCCAGGCCGGTGGTCGGCTCGTCGAGGAACAGCAGGCTGGGCCGCCCCACCAGGCTCGCCGCGAGGTCGAGGCGGCGCCGCATGCCGCCGGAGTAGGTCTTGGCGGCGCGGTCGCCCGCGTCCGTCAGGGAGAAGCGCTCCAGCAGCTCGGCGGCGCGCGCCCGCGCTCTCGGCCGCGAGTAGCCGAGCAGCCGGGCGATGAGCACCAGGTTCTGGGTGCCGGTGAGGTCCTGGTCGACCGCCGCGTACTGGCCGGTCAGGCCGATGAGGCGGCGTACCTCGTGGGGGTGGGTGACCACGTCGAACCCGCCGACGGTGGCGCGTCCGCCGTCGGGGCGCAGCAGGGTCGACAGGATCCGCACGGTGGTCGTCTTGCCGGAGCCGTTGGGACCGAGGACACCCAGCACGGCTCCCGTGCGTGCCACGAGGTCGACCCCGCCCAGGGCGGTCTGCCCCTTGAACTCCTTGACCAGGCCTTCCGTTCGGATGGCGTCAGTCATTCGTCCTCCAATCGGCATGTACAGGTCCCAGTTTCACCGCAGGTACTGACAAATCGCTGATATCGGTATCCGGTGGCCTGACACCCCGCTGTCGCGGTTTTCACGCGGGTTCCGCACCCTCGGGGGCGGAGGGCGGCCGTGTATGGCACAACACCGTGGGGTTGATCCGGATTGCCCGCTGTTCTGATCCTTTACCGCCGTTTTCCACACGGGGATCGGCGCCGCGGAGCCGTAGACTCGGGCCTGTGGCAGTGTCTCCGTCTTCTTCTACGTCGCCCTTGCGCCCTCCGGCGCACCGCGTCTCACCTCGGGCCGTCCCGATGTGGCGCTTGTCCATCGCCATCGAGTCGGTGGTGATGCTCGCCGTGCTGGGCGCGGCGGCCCTGGGGATCTCCTGGGTCGGCTGGGACTGGATCCCGGGGTGGCTCGCCGAGAACGCGTGGTGGATCCCGGTCCTCTACGGCGTCTACGCCGCGGCCAAGACCGCGATCGCGCCGCGCTGGCGCTACCGGGTCCACCGCTGGGAGATCACCGCCGACATGATCTACACGCGCGTCGGCTGGCTCAACCGGGCCTGGCAGCTGGTGCCGGTGAGCCGGATCCAGACCGTCGACCACACCCAGGGCTGGCTGGAGCGGATGTTCCGGGTGGCCACGCTGGAGGTGCAGACCGCCTCGCACGCCGGGTCCTCGACCATCGAGGGCCTGGACGCCGACGAGGCGCGGCGCATCTCCGAGGAGCTGGCCGTGCGCGCCGGTGAGCTGCGGGATGATGCGACGTGAACGGTGAGGACCGCCGCGCGCACGAGGACTTCGGGGACGCCCCGGCGCCCGAGGAGCCGCGCGCCGAGCGGCCGGACGCCGCGGAACCGGCCATCGGACCGGCCGAGGAGAGGGTGCAGGACGGGCCCGGGACCGCGCCGGAGCCCGGGCGCGACCCGGCCGCCGCGGCTGCCCCCGGCCCGGCATCCGGGGACGGGCCGCCGTCCGCGGCCGACGAAGACGGACCGGGCGGCCCCGAGGCCGAGCCGGAGCCGGAGCCGTGGCACCGGCTCAGCCCGCTGACACTGCTCACCGCACCGATGGGCTACCTGAGGAGCTTCGCCGTCCCACTGCTCATCGCGCTGGTGGCGGGCACGTTCAACCTCAATCCGTGGGTTCTGGGCAGCACGCTGGTGGCGATCATCGCCACGCTGATCGCCGGGGTCATCACCTACAAGACGTTCCGCTACCAGGTCGGCACCGACCGCCTGGAGATCCGCCGGGGCCTGATCAGCCGGTCCCGGCGCAGCATCCCGCTGCAGCGCATCCGGGGCGTGGACGTGACCGCCCAGCCCCTGCACCGCATGCTCGGCCTGGCCGTCGTGAAGATCGAGGCGGCCTCGGGCGGCGGGGAGAGCGAAGAGGGCAAGCTCGACGCGGTGACCGCGGCCGAGGCCGAGCGCCTGCGCACCGTCCTGCTGCACCGGCGCGCCGTGCTGCGCGGCGACAGCGCCGACGGGGCCACCGAGGGGGCCGGTCCCGCCGGAGCCCCGCAGGTCGCCGCCGGGGCCGGGGTCGCGCCGACCGTCTACTTCGTGATGCCGCCGTCGTGGTACTTCTACGCGGTGCTGAGCCTGGGCTACCTGCTGACGCCCTTCGTCGCGCTGGCCGCGCTGCTCGGCTTCGGTGGCCAGGCCATCGACGTCTCACCGGGGACCGAGGGCGGCGACGCCGCGCACCTCACCTACCTGTGGTTGCGGGACGTCGGCGTGACCGTGCTGCTCCTCCTGGCGGTGCTGCTGCTGGCGGTGCTGGTGCTGATGATGCCGGTGGCCGCCGTGATCTCCTACGCGATCACCTACTGGCGGTTCACCCTGCTGCGGCGCGACTCCTCGCTGGTGGCCGAGCGCGGGCTGCTCACCCGGCAGAGCGTGACCCTGGAGCACCGCCGGATCCGCGGCTACGAACTGCTCGACAACCCGCTGCAGCGACTGCGCGACGCGGTCAAGCTGCGCGCGATCGTGACCGGACTGGGTGAGACCGCCACCCGTGCGGTGCTGCTGCCGATCGGCGACCGCACCCGGGTGCTGCAGGTCGTCGAGCGTGCCCTGGACCCGTTCCGCGGCACGCTGATCGGGCACCCGAGGGCGGCCCTGGGGCGGCGGCTGTTCCGCGCGGTGATGCCCTTCGCCCTGGCGGCGGCGGTCGCCTGGGCGCTGGACATGCCCTGGGTGGCGGGTCTGTTCACGCTGCTGGCGCTGGCGGGCGTCCCGCTGGGCATCGACCGGTACCGGTCCCTGGGGCACGGATACGACGGCCGCCTGGTGAGCGTGCGCTCGGGGTCGATCAGCCGGGAGCAGGCCGTGGTGCAGCGCGCGGCGGTGATCGGGTGGACCTGGCGGCAGAGCGTGTTCCAGCGGTGGTCGGGCCTGGCCGACCTCGACGCGACGGTGGGGGCCGGCGATGGCGCCTGCACCGCGATCGACGCCGGGTTCGACGAGTCGGTGCTGTTCGCGGCCGGGGTGACGCCGGAGATGGTGGAGCCGTTCCTGCGTCGGCCCGGGGGAGCCGACGGCCGGGCCAAGGGGCCGAAGGACCGGCCCGCGGATGGGGCGGGGTCCGCGGGAGACGGGCAGGCACCGGACAGGGGGCCCGCCGGCTCCGCATGAACGTGAGCGGTGCCCGGGGCGCGGCCCCGGGCACCGGAGTCCCGGGTCAGTCCGTCTTCTTGGTCGACCCGAACATGATCTCGTCCCAGGAGGGAACCGAGGCGCGGCGCCCGCGCCCCTTGCGTCTGGGCGGCTGCGGGGCGGCCGCCGCACCGGCCGCCGCCGCGGGCAGCGGCGGCTCCTTGCGGCGGCGGGGCTCCGGCCGGTCCGCGGAGCCGGGGCGCTGGATGGCCGGTGCCTCAAGCGGGTCGATCGTGGGGCGGGCCCGGGTCGGGCGGCTGATCTCGGGGCGCTCCGGGCGGGCCGGCGGCTCCGCCTCACGCGCGGCCCCGTGCTCGACCGGCGGCGCGCTCTCCTCCGCGGCGGCGGGAGCGGGGCGGACATGCTCGGCGGTGATGGGAAGTCGACCGGCCGGAGCGGGGCGCTCCGGCAGCGGGGAGGGGAGCGGGCCGTCGGCGGCTTCCGGCGCGGGCTCGGCGGCCGCCTCCTGGCGGCGGGGCACGAACGGTGTGACGTTCGCGCTTACCGCGCCCAGGTCCATCGGCTCCTCGGCGTCGGGGTCGCTGAAGCGCAGCGCCTCCTCGTCGGCGGGGGTCACACTCCGGCGGCGCGGTTCGTAGACCCAGTGGGCCACCCGCTCCTCACCGGCGAGGAAGAAGGCGAGCTTGATCTGCCAGGTGTTGTCCTCGCGCTTCCAGGAGTCCCAGGCGGCGTCGCCGGTCTCCAGCTGGTGGGCACCGATGCGCTCGGCCACGATGTCGCCGAGTGCCGGTCCGGGGGCGGACTCGCCGGGGCGGCGCACGGAGGCCCGCTGGGCCTGCTGCGCCATGTACTCGCGTTCCTGGAGGACAGGGCCTTCGAACCAGCGCACGCGTTCGATGGGGATTCCCGCGTGGTCGGCGATCGCCTCCGCTGTCTCACCGGAGCGGATCCGGGCCTGGATTTCCTTGGGGCGCAACGGATTCTCCACTTCGATCTCGTACTGGCCGAGTCGGGAGAACTGGCCGCGAACGGCGGCGCGGAGACGGTCGTCGACGGGCAGCATGAAACGGGTTCCACGGCCGGCGCTCGCCAGCACCAGGTAGGTGCCGTCCTCACTCACGGCAACGAGGCGAAGCTCCTGCATCGCCCTCCCTTTCGCGTCCCGTCGAGGGTGGGTCCTCGGCCATCCCCCATGTTCTCAGTCTCAACAACAACCGGTTGTTCGGCCAGTACCGGGCGCGGCATGTCCGAACTGTTGGGCGACCCTGCGGGCGCGTGTGCCGCCGCCGCGAGCGTCGTGGTGCTCCTATCGTGCCATCTTGACACGGGAGTGGACCGGGGGCCGAGGACTGGGGCCGGGGTTTCGGTCGGGGCGGTGTTCGACACGCCGGGTCCGACCGCGGCTCGCGGCCCCCCGGTGGCCCCGGCGAGGGCGCAGGGGCGTGCAGGGCGCCACTGCGTCCGGAGGGTGGCGCAACCCGACACGCCGATCGAGATCACAGGGTGATTGATCCAATCTCTGACATTTATCGGAACATTAGTGCTCTTCGCGTAAGTTGTCCGGTTATGGATGGGGTGGAGTCGGTTGACTCCGCGAGAACGTGTTGCGGTCCAGCCGAAACCCCCCGTGGTCAACGAGCAGCCCGAAGCGCGCCAGGGGGCGCCGGAGGGGGGAGGATTGAGCGAGGGCGAGGATAAGAAGAAGCGGATCGACCTGAGCGTGTCCCAGGTCGTCGGTGGTGGCCTCGCTACGCTGGGCGCCGCTTCGGCGGCGTCGTACCTGGGGGTCTGGGGCACCATCGGCGGTGCCGCGGCCATGAGCGTCATGAGCACGGTCGGCGGCGCCGTGATCCAGCACTTCGTCAAGCAGAGCGGCGACAAGGCCAAGGAGCTGGCCGAGCGGACCCAGCTGGCGCCCACCGACCGGGAGGGGTCCGCCGCGGGCGGGGTGACCGGGGCCACCGCGGTGGCCCCGGTCACCGAAGTGCGCGGTGACCCCGACGCCACCCGGGCGATGCCGGTGGCGGACGCGATCGATGACGCCGCGACCGCGGCGCTGGCCATGCCCGCAGCAGCGGATCCGGCGGCCGACGCCGCTGCGACCCGGGCGATGCCCGCGGTCGGCGGCGCCGCGGCGGAGGAGCGGTCGGCCGGGCCGGATGCCGGGGCCGTTGATGGTGCCGACGGGTCCGACATCGACGACGAGCGGACGTGGTGGCAGCGGTGGCGCGCGATCGTCATTCCGGCTGCCGTCGTGTTCGTCGCCGTCATGGCGGTGATCCTGGCGATCGAGCTGCTCACCGGCAAGACGCTGAGCGATACGGTCCAGGGCAACGACGTCCGCTCCGGCCCGACCATCCTGGGCGGCCAGAGCCGGTCCGCCGACACCGGGATCGATGTCCCGGACCCGGGTGCGACCCCGGACACCGGCGGGCAGGACGGCGGGACGACGCAGCACGACGGCGCGACCCCCGACCCGGGAACCGGCGGAACGACCGACCGGAACGACGGGACCGACGGCGGGACCGACGGCGGCACGGGCGGCTCCGACGGGTCGAGCGATGGCGGGACCGGGGAAACCGGAGGCGAAACCGGCGGAGGCACCGGTGGTGGCACCGAGCACGGTGGCACCGGCGGCTCCGGTGGGACCGGGGGCGGCGGCGAGCAGGGCGGTGGCACCGGTGGCTCGGGCGGAGCCGACGGCGGAACCGACCAGCGGGCCCCGAACTCCGCGCCCTCCCCGGGCGCCGGCTGACCAAGGCGGTCCGCGCCCCGCCGCGGGGCGCGGACCGTCGGCCGCGCAGGGTCGGATCGCCCTCAGTGCCCCAGCACGGCCTCCAGATAGGCGTTGGTGAACCTGCGGTCCGGATCGACGCGGTCGCGGATCGCGAGGGCGTCGCCGAAGCGCGGGTACACCGACTCCAGGTAGGCGCGGTCGCGGGTGTGCATCTTGCCCCAGTGCGGGCGCCCGCCCACCGCGGTGAAGACAGCCTCCAAATCGGCGAAGTACCGCTCATGGGGGGCGCCCCGGTAGACGTGGGCGGCCACGTAGGCGGTGTCGCGGCCGTATGCGGTGGACAGCCAGACGTCGTCGGCCGGGGCGAAGCGCACCTCGATCGGGAAGCCGATGCGGTGGTCGCGGCGGTCGATGATGGAGCGGATCTCCCGGAGCACGTCGGCGACGTGCTCGGCGGGGATCGCGTACTCCGTCTCCACGAACTTCACCCGGCGGGTGCTGGCGAACACCCGGTAGGAGGTGTCGGTGTAGGCGCGCGCCGACAGGGCGCGCGCCGCGACCTGGTTGATCGCCGGGATCGCCGCGGGCGCCCGCAGCCCGGCGCGGTTGGCCCACTCGAAGACCGATGAGGACAGGAATTCGTCCTCCAGCCAGGCGCGCAACGGCCCGACCGGATCGGCGGGGCCGCCGACACGGTTGTTGCGCTTGGTGTAGGTGCGTCCGGTGTGCGGGAACCAGAAGAACTCGAAGTGATCGTTGTCGGCGCGCAGCCGCGCCCAGTTCTCCAGCACCGCGTCCAGCGGCAGCGGGATCTCCCGGGCGCGCAGCAGGAACGACGGGCGCACCGACAGGGTCAGCGCGGTGACGACGCCGAACGCGCCCAGCCCGACCCGAGCGGCGTGGAACAGATCGGGGTCCTGCTCGGCCGAGCAGGCCGCCACGGTCCCGTCGGCCAGGACCAGCTCCATCCCGACGACCTGGTCGGCCAGCCCGCCCAGGTCGCGGCCGGTGCCGTGCGTCCCGGTCTGGATGGCGCCGGCCGCCGTCTGCACGGCGATGTCGCCCATGTTGGCCAGGGCGAGGCCGTGCGCGTGCAGCGCCTCGTTGACATCGCACAGCTGCATTCCGGCCTCGACGGTGGCGGTCCCGGCGGCGGGGTCCACGTCGCGGACGCGGGTCAGGGAGGTGGGGGAGAGGAGGGTGCCGTCGGTGACGGCGACGTCGGTGAAGGAGTGCCCGGAGCCCACCATCCGGACCCGGCTCCCGGCCGCCGCGGCCGCGCGGACGGCCGCGACGACGTCGCCGGTGGTGTTGGGTGCCTCCATCCGGCGCGGCCGTGCCCGGTGTGTCCCGGGCCATGTGGTCCACAACACATTGGTCATACTTCGGCACCGTACCGAACCCGGTTCGGCGGTGCGGCGGCGACCCGGCGTCCGGTGACGTTCGCAACGCGCCGTCGACCCCGACCCGGGGCGGTGCGGCCACCGCAGCCTGGTTACATGGAACCCATGAGGCCCTACGACGCGTTTCTGCTGATCTCCTTCGGCGGCCCGGAGGCCGTCGACGACGTCATCCCCTTCCTGGAGAACGTCACCCGCGGCCGCGGCATCCCCCGCGAGCGGCTTGCGGAGGTCGGCGAGCACTACTACCTGTTCGACGGTGTCAGCCCGATCAACCAGCAGTGCCGCGACCTGATCGAGGCGATCCGCGCCGACTTCGCCGCGAACGGGGTGGACCTGCCCGTCTACTGGGGCAACCGGTTCTGGGAGCCGATGCTCGGCGACACCGTCGCGCGGATGGCCAAGGACGGGGTCCGCCGCGCGGTGGCGCTGTCCACCTCGGCCTACTGCAGCTACTCCAGCCACCGCGCCTATCTCGACGACATCGCCAAGGCGCGCGCGGCCGTCGGCCCCGACGCCCCGGAGATCGAGCTCATCCGCCCGTTCTTCGACCACCCCGGGTTCATCGAGCCCCTGGTCGAGTACGCCCGCGCGGCGCTGGACCGGCTCCCCGAGGGCGAGCGGGCCGGGGCGCGCCTGCTGTTCTCCGCGCACTCCATCCCCACGGCCATGGCCGAGGCCAGCGGCGACCCCGAGCAGGGCTACGGGCCCGGCGGGGCCTACGCCGCCCAGCTGGCCGAGGTCGCCCGCCTGGTCACCGAGCGCCTGGGCGGCGGGCACGACTACGAGCTCGTCTACCAGAGCCGCAGCGGGCCGCCCAGCCAGCCCTGGCTGGAGCCCGACATCAACGACCGGCTGGAGGAGCTCGCCGCCGAGGGGGTGACCGCCGTCGTCACCGTGCCCCACGGCTTCGTCTCCGACCACATGGAGGTCAAGTACGACCTCGACCACGAGGCCGTGGCGACGGCGCGCCGTCTGGGCATCGCCTTCGAGCGCGCGCTGAGCCCTGGCACCCACCCGAAGTTCGTCGCCATGGCGCGCGAGCTCGTCACCGAGCGCGCGACGGGCGCCGAGCGCGTCGGCCTGAGTGACCTGCCCGGCTGCCCCGAAGGCTCGGCGACCTGCTGCGCACCACGATGACCGGCGGAGGAGCGCTGTGAGAAGCATCACCGGTGGCCCGGGGGCGGCGCCGTGACCTCGCGGTCGCGCGGGCGGGCGCCCGGCGTGTCCCGGGCGCGGCCTGCGATGACGCCCCCGCCGACCGCCGGTTTCCGCGGGCGGCGGCTACGATGCATCGCGTGAGAGCCTGGCTGACGCGCGTCCGTCCGCGCGTGACCGTTCCGGTCGCGATCCTGGCCGTGGCGGTGGCCGGTGCCACCGCCACCGCGGTGGCACCGGGTGCCGACGACCCCTCCTACCGGGTGATCGACCAGGTGATCGAGGTTCCGGAAGAGCCCGGCGGCGACACCGCCATCGGACTCGACACCAGCCTCTTCCTGCCCGACGACGCACCGGGCCCCGTCCCGGCGATCCTCGTCGCGCACGGCTTCGCCGGAAGCAAGGAGACCAGCCGGGAGGAGGCCGCCGAGCTCGCCGAGGCCGGGTTCGCGGTGCTGACCTGGACGGCCCGCGGCTTCGGGGCCTCCGGCGGGCGGATCGGGCTCAACGACCCCGACTACGAGGTCGCCGACGTCACGCACCTCATCGACTGGCTGGCCGAGCGCCCCGAGATCCGGCTGGACGGCGAAGGCGACCCGCGTGTCGGCATGACCGGCGGATCCTACGGCGGCGCCGTCACCCTGCTCGCGGCCGGGGCCGACGACCGGATCGACGCCATCGCCCCGCGCTCCACCTACCACGACCTCGCCGACGCGCTCTTCCCCGACGCCTCCGGCGGCGGTCCCGGGAACGGCGTCTTCAAGCAGATGTGGACCGGGCTGCTGTTCACCGCGGGCAGCGCGGGAACCCAGGACCCCGAGGGGCTGGGCGGCCTGGTCGGCCCGGGCGCCCCCGGCACACCCGGCGAGGACCCGGACGGCGGCGGCGCACGCGGCGGCGCTTCGGACGCCGACGCCCCCGCCCCCGCCCCCGACGCCGACACCGGATCGGTGCGCTGCGGACGGTTCCGCGCCGACTTCTGCGCCATGTACGAGGAGGCCGCGGAGAAGGGCCGCCCGTCGGCGGACATGCTCGACCTGCTCCACCGCAACAGCCCCGCCTCCGCGGTCGACGACATCACCGCCCCCACCCTGCTCGTCCAAGGCATGCAGGACACCCTGTTCCCGCTCGACCAGGCCGACGCCACCGCCCGTGCGCTGCGCGACAACGGCGTCCCACTGGACGTCATGTGGACCGAGGGCGGCCACGACGCCGCCGAACCCGAGGGCCGGGACACCGCCGACGCCATCCGGGACTGGTTCGACGCCTGGCTGCGGGGCGACGGCCCGGACGAGGCCGAGACCGGGTTCTCGGTGACCCGCCCGCAGCACGTCAGCAACGGCGGCCGGTCCACCCGGCAGGGCACCGTCCCCCGGGCGGCGCGCGCCGAGGACTACCCGGGCCTGGAGGGCACCGACACCGACACCCTGCCACTCGCCCCCGCCGGCTCCGCCCGCGGCCAGGACGGCCCGCAGGAGATCGTCGCCCCGCCCGGCGGATCGCCCGCCGCGCTCTCCTCGGTGCCCGGCCTCGGCGCGCTGAGCCGCCTGGGCGGCGGGCTGCCCGGAGGGGGCGGGATCGCCGTGGACATCCCCGGGCAGACGGCGGTCTTCTCCTCCGACCCCCTCGACGAGGACCTCACGGTGACCGGCGCACCCACCGTCACCGTCCGCGTCGGCGGGGGCGGAGACGACGCCCCCGCCGAGGCCGTGCTGTTCGCCAAGGTCTACGACGTCACGCCCGACGGCATGGCCACACTTCCGCGCCAGCTCGTGGCCCCCTTCCGCGTCTCCCTCGGCGACGGGCCCTCCGACGTCGAGGTCCGCCTCCCGGCCATCGACCACACCTTCGCCGAGGGCCACTCCCTGCGCCTCGCGGTGAGCACCGGCGACATGGCCTACGCCCAGCCCGACACCGCCGCGACCTACACCGTCGACCTGCCCGACACCCAGGCGGGGCTCACCCTCCCGCTCCAGCCCGACCTGGTCACCCCCCGGGCGATGCTGCCCGCCTGGACCTGGGCGCTGCCGCTGTCCGCGGTCATCGTGGCCGCCGCCCTGCTGCTGCTCGGCCGCCGCCGGTCCGGGCCCGCGCCGGCCGACCCCGGCCTCGCCGACGTCCCGCTGCGCATCGACGGCCTGACCAAGCGGTTCCCCAACGGCCACCTCGCGGTCGACGACCTCTCGCTGCGGGTGGAGCGCGGCCAGGTACTCGGGCTACTCGGGCCCAACGGCGCCGGCAAGACCACGACCCTGCGCATGCTCATGGGACTGGTGCGCCCGGACGCGGGCGACATCCGCATCTTCGGCCACCAGGTCGTCCCGGGCACCCCGGCGCTGGCCCGACTGGGCTCCTTCGTCGAGGGGCCCGGCCACCTCCCGCACCTGTCCGGGCGCGCCAACCTGGAGCTGTACTGGCGTGCCACCGGCCGCCCGCTCGGCGAGTCCCGCGTCGACGAGGCCGTGCGCATCGCCGCTCTCGGCGAGGCGCTGGACCGCCCGGTGCGCACCTACTCCCAGGGCATGCGCCAGCGCCTGTCCATCGCCCAGGCCATGCTCGGCCTGCCCGACCTGCTGGTCCTGGACGAGCCCACCAACGGGCTCGACCCGCCCCAGATCCGCGAGATGCGCGACGTGCTGGTGGCCTACGCCGCCACCGGCCGCACCGTGATCATCTCCAGCCACCTGCTCGCCGAGGTCGAGCAGACCTGCACCCACGTCGTCGTGATGGACCGCGGGCGGCACGTCGCCGCCGGCCCGGTCGCCGACATCGTGGGCGAGGGGGACGCGGTCCTGGTCGGCGTGGACGACCCGGCGGCCGTCGCCGACCGCGTCCGCGCGATCGACGGCGTCGCCGAGGCCGAGCCCGCCGAGGACGGCCTGGTCGTCCGGCTGCGCGAGGGGCAGGGCGGGGTCGCCCGGCTCGTCGCCGAGCTCGTGTCATCGGGCCTCGACGTCCACCGGGTGGTGCCGCGGCGCCGTCTGGAGGACGCGTTCCTGTCCCTGATCACGGCCGGCGAGCGGCGAGTCGGCGAGCGAGCGGAACCGCCGCCGCCGGGTGCCGAGGGCCGAATCGCCGGGGCGGCGGAGACGAGCGGGCGGGCGAGCGCGAGGGGCGACACGGAGGCGGGGGAGCGGTCGTGAAGGAAGGAGCATCGGACGGCACGGTGAACGAGGCCGCGCTGCGGCACGCCGGTGCCACCGGCACGGCGACGGAGGCCGAGCGCCATGTCCGCCACACCCTGCCGCTGCGGGTGGAGCTCAGCCGCCAGCTGCGCCGTCGGCGCACCCTGCTGACGTTCGGGTTCCTGCTGCTGCTCCCCTGGCTGCTGGTGACCGCGTTCGCCGTGGACGGCGGGGACGACGGCGGGGGCGCCTCCAGGTGGAACCTACTGGACCTGGCCACCACCGGCGCGTTCAACTTCACCGTGTTCACGCTGTACGTCTCCGCGGGCTTCCTGCTGGTCGTGGTGGTGGCGCTGTTCTGCGGCGACACCGTGGCCAGCGAGGCCGAGTGGTCGAGCCTGCGCTACCTGCTGGCCGCGCCGGTGCCGCGGATGCGGCTGCTGCGCCAGAAGCTGGTGGTCGCACTCGGGCTCAGCGCCGCCGGGGTGCTCACCCTGGCGCTGATGTCGCTGCTGGCCGGGGGGCTCGTCTACGGCTGGCAGCCGATCGAGCTGCCCGTCGGCGGACCCGATCCCGGAGTCGCCGACTCGCTGATGCGGATCGGCATCGTGGTCGGCTACCTGATGGTGGCGCTGCTCGTGGTCGCCGGCACCGCGTTCGCGCTGACCGTGGCCACCGACTCGCCGCTGGGAGCCGTCGGCGGCGCCGTCGCGCTGATCATCATGTCCAACATCCTGGAGGCCGTCGACGCGCTCGGCGCCATCCGCGAATTCCTCCCCGCCTACTGGATGTTCGCCTGGACCGACGCGCTGCGCCCCGAACTGCCCTGGGACGGGATGGTGCAGGGGGCGGCGGTGTCGTTCTCGTATGCGACCGTGCTCGTCGCCTGGGCGTTCCGGCATTTCCGCGACAAGGACGTGGTCTCCTGACGGCCGTGTCGGCGGTGGCCGCGGCGGTCCGCCGCTCACCGGTCGGCCGGGCCGCGGGCGGCCGCTCCCGATAGGGTCGCCCGCACAGCGCTCGCCGCGTCCCCTCATGGACGCCGAAACACAGGAGGTTCGCGTGGTCCGACCCTGGCACGAGCTGTCCGAGTACGTCCGTCTGCGGCGCGTCAACGGGCTGCGGCTGTCCCCCGACGGGACGCGCCTGGTCGCGCCCGTCAGCGAGCTCCAACCGGACGGCAGGACCTACGGCACCGCGCTGTGGGAGATCGATCCGGCGGGTGGGCGCGACCCCCGCCGCCTGACCCGCTCCGCGGCCGGGGAGTCGGCCCCCGACTTCCTCCCCGACGGTTCGCTGCTGTTCACCTCGAAGCGCGCCGACCCCGAGGCGGCGCCCAACGGGTCCGCCGACAACGCCAAGCCCGCCCTGTGGCTGCTGCCCGCCGAAGGCGGGGAGGCCCGCCGCGTCGCCACGGCCGCCGGCGGTATCGCGTCCTTCGCGGTGGCGCGCGACACCGGCACCGTCGTCTACGCGGCCGCCGTCCACCCCGGCACCCAGGGTGCGGAGGCCGACGAGCAGTGGCGCACCGCGCGCCGGGACAGCGGGGTGACGGCGATCCTGCACGAGTCCGGCCTGGTGCGCTCCTGGGACAGCGACCTCGGCCCCGACCATCCGCGGCTGTACGCGGCCGCCCCGCCGGACGGCGCCGCCGCCCGGCCGGGGGAGGCGCGCGACCTCACCCCCGACGCCGGAAAGGCGCTGATCGACCAGGTCAGCGACATCACCCCCGACGGCGGCACCGTCGTCACCGGCTGGCAGGTGCCCGCCGGCCGCGGTGCGTGGCGCCGCGAGGTCGTCGCGGTCGACACGGCGACCGGGCGGCGCAGGCCCGTGGCCGACGACCCCGGGTTCGACTTCACCGGCCCCCGGGTCTCGCCCGACGGGCGCTACGCCGTGATGGCACGCGCCTTCGACGGCGAGTACGACGGGGAGCCCCGCGACCGCACCCTCTGGCTCGTCGACCTCGCCACCGGTGAGGGCCGCGACCTGCTGCCCGACACCGAGCTGTGGCCGGGCGAGTACGCCTGGGCCGCCGACTCCGCCGCCGTCTTCTTCACCGCGGACGCGGGCGGGCGCCGCCCGGTGTTCCGCGTCGACGTCGCCTCCGCCGTGCTGACCCGGGTGACCGGTGACGACGGTGCCTACAGCGCCCTCAACCCGGCCCCCGACGGCGCCGCCCTCTACGCTCTGCGCGACGCCGTGGACGCCGCGCCCGCGCCGGTCCGCCTCGACGCCACCGCGACCGACGGGCGGCCCACCCGGCTGCGCTCCCCCCAGGAGCCCCTGGACGTCCCGGGAACGCTCACCGAGATCGAGACCCGGGCGGACGACGGCACCGCGGTCCGCGCCTGGCTGGTGCTGCCGGCCGACGCCGCCGACACCCCGGCGCCGCTGGTGCTGTGGGTGCACGGCGGCCCCTACATGAGCTACAACGGGTGGAACTGGCGGTGGAACCCGTGGCTGCTGGCCGCCCGGGGCTACGCCGTGCTGCTGCCCGACCCCGCGCTGTCGACCGGCTACGGCCAGGACATGCTGCGCCGCGCCTGGGGGCGGTGGGGGCCGCGCACCTTCGCCGACCTGATGGCGATCACCGACGCGGCCGTCGCCCGCCCCGACATCGACGCGGAACGCACCGCCGCCATGGGCGGCTCCTTCGGCGGCTACATGGCCAACTGGATCGCCGGGCACACCGACCGGTTCCGGGCGGTCGTCGCGCACGCCTCGCTGTGGGGGCTGGACGCGTTCGGCGGCACCACCGACTACCCGTGGATCTGGGAGCGCGAGTTCGGCGAGCCCCGCACCCGGCCGGAGCGCTACGAGCTCAACAGCCCGCACCGGCACGTGGCCGGGATCACCACCCCCATGCTGGTGATCCACGGCGACAAGGACTACCGGGTGCCCATCGGGGAAGGTCTGCGACTGTGGTGGGATCTGATGAGCCACGAAGTGGACGCCAAGTTCCTGTACTTCCCGGACGAGAACCACTGGATCCTGACACCGGGCAACGCCCGCATCTGGTACGAGACGGTCCTCGCCTTCCTCGACCACCACGTGCACGGCAAGGAGTGGAGCCGCCCGGAGCTGCTGTGACCCCGGACACGCGGCCCCGGTGGCTAGGGTCGGATGCGTCGACCATGGGATCCGGGCGGACCAGTGCCCGGCCATAGACCAGGGGGATATCCGATGTCTGCAGCCGCCGGGGACCCGGCCGATCTCCTCGCGCTCGCCCTCGACGCCGCCCGGGAGGCCGGGCGGCTCGCGGCCGAGGGCCAGGACGGCATCGACGTGCTGGCGACCAAGACGACGCCGACCGACGTCGTCACCGCCATGGATCGCGCGGCCGAGGAGCTGATCCGCAAGCGCCTGCTGGGCGCCCGGCCCGGGGACGCCGTCCTCGGTGAGGAGGGCGGTGCCGAGGACGGCACCAGCGGGGTGCGGTGGATCGTCGACCCGATCGACGGGACGGTGAACTACCTCTACGGCCGCGAGGACTGGGCGGTGTCCGTCGCCGCGGAGGTCGGCGGCGAGGTCGTGGCCGGGGCCGTGGTGGCGCCGGTGCGGGGCGACGAGTACACGGCGGCGCTGGGCGGAGGAGCGTTCTGCAACGGCGCACCGCTGCGCGTGCGCCCCGCGGTGCCGCTGGAGATGGCGCTGGTGGCCACAGGGTTCGGCTACAGCGCCGCGCGCCGGGCCCGCCAGGCCGAGGTGGTGCGCACCCTGCTGCCGCGGGTACGCGACATCCGGCGCGTGGGCTCGGCGGCACTGGACCTGTGCGGGCTGGCCCGCGGCCGCTTCGACGCCTACTACGAGCGCGGGCTCAACGCGTGGGACTGGGCGGCGGCCGCGCTCATCGCCCAGGAGGCCGGGGCGCGGGTCGGCGGTCTGCACGGCGCGCCGATCAACCCCGAGCTGGCGATCGCGGCGCCTCCGGGCCTCTTCGAGGAGCTGCACGACCTGTTGGCCCCGCTGAACGCGGACGCGGACGCGAATCCCGACGAGAGCTGACACACCGCCGCGGCGGGGCACGCGAAGAGGGCCGGCCGGATCCTGGGGATCCGGCCGGCCCTCGGAAGGTCACGAGGTCAGGCGGACTCGGGGTCGATCCCGTTGCGGGCCGCGATGCGGCGCAGGTCCTCTAGCTCCGACGCGTGCGTGTCGGCGAGGAAGTCGTCTCCAGCGGACTGGGCCGCTTGGAGCGACATGGAGGTTTCTCGGATGCGGCACTTGATCTCCGCGAGGAACTCGCCCATTTCACCTCACTCAGTGTTCAAGCAGGAACTACGGTGTGTCACGACGGTGTGACAGGGGTACTGCCGCTCGGGCCGTGATCATGCCTACCCACCGCCCCGGTCCGGGTAAACCTGGCCTTTGCCGTCGGTGCCGATCCGCGGTCAGGCCTGTTCGGTGGTGCGGCGTGCCCACATCATGCCAGGCGGTGTGACGCGCCTCGCACCGGGGCCGGGTTTCCGCTTCCGGTTCCGGGCGGCCGCCCGCGCTCCGATCATCCCGGCCCGGGGTGGCGATCGCGGCGCCGGCCGGGCGATTCGGTCGAGGTGCGGGTGAACGGCTACCTTAGGAGTGTCGCGCGACACATCGGGTGATTCGTGCGAGGGCTTACTTCTTTCTTATCCTGGATGTGTCAGATTCGAGATGTGCGGGGTGATGCCGCTGCCGGCGGTTGGGGGATACGCCGGTAGCGGCTCCTCGCTTTCGAGGGAACGGCGGTCGCCCGGTCCGACGGGAACCGGCCGCCGAAACCCACGGCTTCCCGGCGCCTGCCGAGGTCGCCGCGCCCCGGGTTCCGCCCTACGTCGGGCGGTGCCGGGTGAAGGGCCGCTCCACCGCGGCCCCGCCGCAGTTCGCAAGGGCTGCGACGGTTTACTTCATCCTTATTCGGGGTGTGGGACAACAGTGGACGTGGCCGGGGATTAGACGCCGCTGCCGGTGTGTTGGGGGATGCGCCGGCAGCGGCCCATTCCGGGCTCTCCCATGGGAAACGAAGGACGACGGACACAGTGCGCGTACTTGTGGTCGAAGACGAGCGAGTGCTCGCCGACGCCATCGCCGTCGGCCTACGGCGCGAATCCATGGCCGTGGACGTCGTCTACGACGGCGACACCGCCCTGGAGAACGCCGGGGTCAACGAATACGACGTCATCGTTCTGGACCGGGACCTGCCCGGGGTGCACGGGGACGACGTCGCGCGCTCCCTGGTCGACCAGAGCTATACGGGTCGCATCCTCATGCTGACGGCCTCCCGCGAACTGGAGGACAAGGTCGAGGGCCTCACGCTCGGCGCCGACGACTACATGGCCAAGCCGTTCGCCTTCGCCGAGCTCATCGCCCGCGTGCGTGCCCTGGGCCGCCGCGCGGTCCCGCCGCTGCCGCCCGTGCTGCGCCGCAGCGGGATCACGCTCGACCCGGCCAACCACACCGTCGAGCGCGACGGCCGCGACGTGGCCCTCACTCCCAAGGAGTTCGCCGTCTTGGAGGTGCTGATGCGCGCCGACGGCACGGTGGTCAGCGCCGAAGGGCTGCTGGAGAAGGCCTGGGACGAGAACGCCGACCCCTTCACCAACGTCGTGCGCGTCACCGTGATGACCCTGCGCAAGAAGCTCGGCGAACCCCCCGTCATCCAGACCGTCCCCGGCGCGGGATACCGGATTTGAGCACCGGCGACGCCGAATCCGCGGTGCCACCGGGCGAGGTGGCGCCGACCCCGCCCGGTGAGACCGGCACATGGCGGCGGCTGAGTGTCCCCGCCGCGCCCTCGGACAAGCCGCAGAGCGCCGTCTCCCACCAGGTCCACCGGCTGACCGACAACATCAGCCTGCGCGCCCGGCTCACCCTGATCTACGGGATGCTGTTCTTCGCCGCCGGCTCGCTGCTGGTCCTGCTGAACTACGTCATCGTCGCCACCCTTCTGGACAACCTGGAGTTCACCCTCTCCACCGCGGCCCCCTACGAGGAGCCCCCGCCCGGGCTCGTCGAGGAGCTCAAGAACCAGCTGATCGAGTCGGTGCTGGCCCAGGTCACCCGCTTCTCGGTGCTGGCGCTGGTCATCGTGGGACTGCTCGCGGTCGCGCTCGGCTACGCGATCGCCGGGCGAGCCCTGTCCCCGCTGCACAAGATCACCCGCACCGCGCGCCGCCTGTCCGAGCGCTCCCTGCACGAGCGCATCGCGCTGGGCGGCCCCGAGGACGAGATCCGCGAGCTGGCCGACACCTTCGACGGCATGCTGGAACGCCTCGACCGCGCCTTCGACGGGCAGCGGCGGTTCGTCGCCAACGCCTCGCACGAGCTGCGCACGCCCCTGGCCATCAACCGGACCCTGCTGGAGGTCGCGCTGAGCGACCCCGACGCCTCGGCCGACCTGAAGTCGGTCGGGCGCACCCTGCTGGAGACCAACTCCCGGCACGAACGCCTCATCGACGGGCTGCTGCTGCTCGCCAAGAGCGACCGGGAACTCGACACCCGTGTCCACATCGACATGGGCGAGGTCGCCGAGACCGTGCTGAGCCAGCTGTCGGCCGAGATCGCGGCGTCGGGACTCAACGTCCGCTCCGACCTGCGCGCCGCCCACGTCACCGGCGACCCCGTCCTCTTGGAGCGGCTGGTGGCCAACCTGGTGGAGAACGCGCTGCGCTACAACGTGGCCGACGGCGAGATCACCATCCGCACGGGCATCTACGACGGCGCGCCCGCCGTCCAGGTGGAGAACTCCGGCCCGGTCATCCCCGGCTACGAGGTCGAGGGTCTGTTCGAGCCCTTCCGCCGCGCCTCGGGCGACCGGCTGAGGTCCGCCAAGAGCGCCGGCCTGGGGCTGTCCATCGTGCGCTCCGTCGTGCGCGCGCACGGAGGCACGGTGCAGGCCTGGCCGCGCGCCGGAGGCGGTCTCGTGGTCACCGTGTGCCTCCCCGAAGGGCGCGCGGAAGCCCCGTCGGGCACGGGCCGCTGAGCCTCTGCCGGACCCGGCTGCGCCGGGGATCTCGTCCGTGATATCTATACGTGTCGCACGACACGGCCACCACGGGACCGAGCACTTGCCACGGGTAGGTATGCTCACCCGGGCGTGAACACGGCGGGAAGTCATCCCGGCGTGAGCGTGTCTTCAGACCTTGCCACTCGGGGAGTACCCGCGCTCGTCCGGTGCGAGGAAAGACGATGAAATAGGTCGGAATCCTTCGGGCGTTGGGTAGCACATGAGAACGAACCGGTCCGCGTCGCCCACGGGCATGACCGGACCCGGCCGCTCCATGGCGCCAGCAGGTGGAACGTTGCCCGGGAGGGGGAACACTCCACTCGCGACCCGAGAGATTTTTGGCCGAAACGGGCACAAGAGGCGTCTCTCAAGCGTTACATCCGCGCGACGAGGCAAAGAACGAGGGGGATGGAGTTAGCGCAATGGCCACCGATTACGACAGCCCGCGCAAGACCGACGAGGACATCAACGAAGACAGCCTGCAGGAGCTGCAGGCGCGTCGGGTCGACAAGGGCACCGGCACCATCGACATCGACCCCGACGAGGTCAACGAGGGCCTGGAGCTTCCGGGGGCGGACCTGTCCGGTGAGGAGCTGGCGGTCCGAGTGCTGCCGCGGCAGGCGGACGAGTTCACCTGCTCGCGCTGCTTCCTCGTGCACCACCGCAGCCAGCTGGCCGAGGAGCGCAAGGGCCAGCTCGTCTGCAAGGAGTGTGCCTGAGAACGGGGAGCCTCCCTCCCTTGAGTCGCCTCGACGGCCGTGCGCCCTGGCATATCGATGCGTCCCCGCGAACCGGGGGCGCATCGCCTTTTCCACGGCCGGGACCGCCGCATCGCCGCCGCATCCCCGTCTGGTTTCATGGAGGAAACGCCGAGAGGAAGGTGAGACCGTGGCTGCGGCAGCGTCGGCATCACCGGGCGCGCCGGGGCCCCGGCCCCGTGCGGCCGACACCCACGACGGGGACACCGCCCCCGTCGGTGCCACCCCCGGCTCCGAGGGCGTCGCCGAGCTCGTCGGCACGATCGTCGCCGACGGCGGCACCGATCCCCGGCACCGTGCCGGACACATCGCGCGCCTGGCCCGCGCCCTGGCCGACAGCGCCCGGACCGCGGGCGTCGCGAGTGCGGCCACGGGCCGCTGGATCACGGACGTCTTCGCCGACGAGATCGCGCCGCGCATCCCGGTGCGCGACCGCGCGACCCTGGTCCGCCACCACAACGGGCTGGACGGCGAGGAGCTCGCCGACGCCCTGGTGCGCAACGCCGCCCACACCACCACCGCGGTCGGCGCCGCCGGCGGCGCGCTGGCGGCCGTCCAGCTGACCGCGCCCCCGCTGCTGCTCACCGCGCCCGCGAAGATCGCGGCCGAGACACTGGTGGTCGCAGCCGTCGAGGTCAAGCTCGTCGCCGAGCTGCACGAGGTGTACGGGACCCCGATGCCCGGGGCCGGGCTGCAGCGGGCCACGGGCTACCTGTCGGCGTGGGCGCGCAAGCGCGGCATCGACCCCCTCCAGGTCCCCGAGTCGCTGGCGATCGCGCTGGGCACCGCGGCCAAGGCGGCCCTGCGCAGGCGCCTGCTGCGGCTCATGGGACGCCACCTCAGCACGCTCGGCCCCTACCTCAGCGGCGCGGTGGCCGGCGGCACCCTGAACCGGATGGCGACGTTCGCGCTCGCCAAGGCCGTCCGCACCGACCTGCGCGCCCGGACACCGACCGCGGCCCCTCCGCCGGTCCCGGCGAGGAACACCGGGTGATCGGCGGTATCAGGTGTCCTGCGCCGGGACCGGCGGAGGGGCCGCGGTGTCGGTAGGGCAGGGGTCAGTCGCGCTCCAGCTCGCGGTGCCGGTGCGGCCCCATGCGCTTGTAGGCGGCGCGCACCGCCAGGACGCGGGCGACCTCCATCCCGACGCCGGTCACCACGGCCCAGCCCAGGGCCTCGCCCAGGCCGATCTCCAGCGACTCGGGGTCGTTCGGCGGCTCCTTGCCCGTCACCTGGGTCCATGCGAAGGTCAGGACCTTGCGGGCCGCGTACCCGGCCGCGAGGGCGGCCACGCCGCCCACGATCTGCGCGGCGAGCTCACCTTCCTGCTTTGCCATGCGATTCGATCACTTCCGTTGTCGTCGTCCGCGTGCTGCGGGGGTGTGCCGATGACGATACTGGCTTCTCCCGCGCCGTGTCCTGTGCCGTAGGGCCGTGCCCGGCGGTGACGCGCCCCGGCGGCTCCCGGCGCACCGGTGAGGCACGCGCCACGATCACACCGATGGTGGTGGATTCCCGGAGCGATCACGGTCGCTGGAGCAATACCATTGCCCCATGACCAACCGCTCTCGTTCCTTCCGCGTGCCCGACAAGCCCTCGCTCGACGGTATCGAGGCGAAATGGGTCGACGTATGGGATGAGTCCGGCGTCTACCATTTCGACCGCGCCAAGAGCCGCGAGGAGATCTTCTCGATCGACACCCCGCCGCCCACGGTCTCGGGGTCCCTGCACATCGGGCACGCCTTCTCCTACACCCACACCGACACCGTCGCCCGCTTCCAGCGCATGCGCGGCAAGTCGGTCTTCTACCCGATGGGCTGGGACGACAACGGCCTGCCCACCGAGCGCCGGGTGCAGAACTACTACGGGGTGCGCTGTGATCCGTCGGTCCCCTACGACCCGGACTTCTCCCCGCCGGCCAAGCCCGACCCCAAGCGGCAGGTGCCGATCTCCCGCCGCAACTTCATCGAGCTGTGCGACCGGCTCACCGCGGAGGACGAGAAGGTCTTCGAGCAGGTCTGGCGCCGCCTCGGGCTGAGCGTCGACTGGCGCTACACCTATGCCACCATCGACGACACCTCGCGCACCGCCGCCCAGCGGGCGTTCCTGCGCAACCTCGCGCGCGGCGAGGCCTACATGGCCGAGGCGCCCACGCTGTGGGACGTCACCTTCCGCACCGCCGTCGCCCAGGCCGAACTGGAGGACCGCGAGCGCCCCAGCGCCTTCCACAAGCTCGCCTTCCACCGCGCCGACGGCGGGAGGGTGCACATCGAGACCACCCGCCCCGAGCTGCTGGCCGCCTGTGTCGCGCTGGTCGCCCACCCGGACGACGAGCGCTACCGGGAACTGTTCGGGCAGACCGTGCGCACCCCGCTCTTCGACGTGGAGGTGCCGGTCAAGGCGCACCGGCTGGCCGACCCGGAGAAGGGCTCCGGGATCGCCATGATCTGCACCTTCGGTGACACCACCGACGTCACCTGGTGGCGCGAGCTGCAGCTGGAGACCCGCGCGATCATCGGCTGGGACGGCCGCATCGTGGCCGAGCCGCCCAAGGGCATCGAGGCCGAGGCGGGACGCCTGGCCTACGGCCGCCTGGCCGGCGCCACCGTGCACACCGCGCGCGAGCGCATCGTCGAGATGCTGCGCGAGTCCGGTGACCTGGTCGGCGAGCCCACGCCCGTCACCCACCCGGTCAAATTCTACGAGAGGGGCGACAAGCCGCTCGAAATCGTCACCACCCGCCAGTGGTACATCAGCAACGGCGGCCGCGACGCCGACGTCCGCGACGCGCTGCTGGAGCGCGGCCGGGAGCTCGCCTGGTACCCGGGCCACATGCGGTCCCGCTACGAGCACTGGGTGGAAGGCCTCAACGGTGACTGGCTGATCAGCCGCCAGCGCTTCTTCGGCGTCCCCTTCCCGGTCTGGTATCCGCTGGACGCCGAGGGCAACCCGCGCTATGACGAGCCGATCCTGCCCGATGAGGCGGCGCTTCCGGTCGACCCCAGCCAGGATGTGCCCCCCGGCTTCACCGAGGACCACCGCGGCCGCCCGGGCGGCTTCATGGGCGACCCCGACATCATGGACACCTGGGCCACGTCCTCGCTGACGCCGCAGATCGTCGGCGGCTGGGAGCGCGACAACGACCTGTTCGAGCGGGTGTTCCCGATGGACCTGCGCCCCCAGGGCCAGGACATCATCCGCACCTGGCTGTTCGCCACGGTCGTCCGGTCGCACTTCGAGCACGGTCGGGTGCCGTGGAAGAGCACCGGCATCTCCGGTTGGATCCTGGACCCCGACCGCAAGAAGATGTCGAAGTCCAAGGGCAACGTCGTCACCCCGATGGACCTGCTGGAGCGCTACAGCTCCGACGCCGTGCGCTACTGGGCGGCCAGCGGACGGCTGGGCACCGACACGGCCCTGGACGAGGGCCAGATGAAGGTCGGCCGCCGCCTGTCCATCAAGATTCTCAACGCCGGCAAGTTCGTGCTGTCGGTCGCGGGTGAGAATGCCTCCGAGGACCCGTCCGCGGTCACCGAGCCGCTGGACCGGGCCATGCTGGCGGCCCTGGCCGACGTCGTCGAGGACGCCACCGCCGCCTTCGAGGCCTACGACCACACCCGTGCCCTGGAGCGCGCTGAGCGGTTCTTCTGGGAGTTCTGCGACGACTACCTGGAGCTGGTCAAGGCCCGGGCCTATGACGCGGAGTCCGCTTCGGGCGCCTCGGCCCGCGCTGCCCTGCTCATCGCGCTCTCGGCGCTGCAGCGGCTGTTCGCCCCGTTCCTGCCGTTCGTCGCCGACGAGGTCTGGTCCTGGTGGAACGAGGGCTCGGTGCACGCCGCCTCCTGGCCCGATGCAGCCGAGTTCCGTGCGGCGGCCCAGGACGGCGACCCCGCCGTGCTGGCCACCACCTCCGAGGTGCTCAGGGCCATCCGCAAGGCCAAGTCGGAGGCCAAGCTGTCGATGCGCGCCGAGGTCGAGCGCGTCGTCGTGCGCGGCAAGAACGTGCAGAACGCCCGGGTCGCCCAGGGCGACATCGCGGCCGCCGGCCGCGCGGCCGCGATCACGTTCGAGGACACCGGCGACAGCGAGCTGACCGTCGACGTGGCCCTGCCCGCGCCCGAGTCCGACGCCTAGCGACACGGCGCGGGTCGCCCCGCCCGCCCCTCCGGTGGGCGGGGCGACCCGCGCTGCCCGCGCGCTCCCGCCGTCCCGGGCACGCCCGTTCCACCGAGCCCGGCAGCCCCCGGGCCGCGATAGGCTCGCCAAGTGTGAGTAGTACTTCCGTTAACGCCCCGGTGGAGATCCTCATCCGCCGCCTGGACCCCGGCGTACCGGTCCCCGCCTACGCCCACGCCGGCGACGCGGGCGCCGACCTGGTCACGACCGAGGACGTCGTCCTGGACCCCGGACAGCGCGCGACCGTGGGCACCGGCATCGCCATCGCCCTGCCCGACGGTTACGCCGCGTTCGTCCACCCCCGCTCCGGGCTCGCCGCCCGGTGCGGACTGACCGTCGTCAACGCCCCCGGCACGGTCGACGCCGGGTACCGCGGCGAGATCCGGGTGACCCTGCTCAACACCGACGCGACGACCCCGGTCAAACTGGCGCGCGGCGACCGGATCGCCCAGATGGTCGTCCAGCGGGTCGAGCGGGCCGCCTTCCGCGAGGTCGACGGCCTCCCGGACGACACGACGCGCGGGACAGGCGGGTTCGGCTCCACCGGCGGCCACGCGGCACGGAGATGACGACGACCACCCCCGGCGACCCCGGGGACGACGAAGTAGCGGGAGAGGTGTGAGGCGTGTTCGGACGCCGACGCAAGAAGAGCGAGAAGAGCGGCGCTGCCGACACCCCCGAGGTCGCCCAGCAGCCGACCCCGGTGCAGGAGCCGGACAAGCCGGAGGACCGGCACCGCGCCGAGGGCCCGTGGGACGCCTCGGAGTCGGTACCCGAGGTCGCCCGAATCGACCTGGGCGCCATCCGGGTGCCGGTGTCCCAAGGCCTGGAAGTGCAGGTCAATGTCGCGCAGCGGACCAACCAGATCATCGGTGTCACCCTGGTCCAGGGCAACTCCGCCCTGCAGGTCCAGCCGTTCGCCGCGCCCAAGTCCAGCGGCCTGTGGGAGGAGATGCGCGGCGAACTGCGTGAGCAGGTCGTCTCGCAGGGCGGCAAAGTCGAGGACTTCGACGGTCCGTTCGGCCGGGAGCTGCGGGCCATCGTCCCGGTCGAGGGCAAGACCAACGAGGAGGGCCGCCAACTGGGCCAGCGGGTCCGGTTCATCGGTGTGGACGGTCCCCGCTGGGTGCTGCGCGGCGTGATCCGCGGCGAGGCCGCTGCCAAGCCCGAGGCGATGGCGGGGATGGAGCAGGTCTTCCAGCAGATCGTGGTGGTCCGCGGCGACCAGCCCGTCCCACCCCGTGACCTGCTGGAGATCACGGTTCCGCCGGAGATCCGGCAGTCCATGGCCGAGCAGCAGAAGCGCGCCGCGCAGGCGGCGCAGGCGGAGCAGAACGGCCAGGGTGGCCAGGGCGGCCAGGGCGGGGCACAGCAGCAGGGCTGACCCCCGCCGCCCCCCACCGCCGGAGCCCCTACCCCGTCGCGCTCGGGGCGGCACGCCACCGCGGTCCGCCACCCCGAGCCGCCGTCGCCCCTCGGGCGCGTGCGGCGGATCGAATCCCCACCCGTGCCACCGGAACCACGCTCGTCGCGCCACTCCACGCGTCACGACGGCCCGACTCGACCTCGCGCAGTGGCGCGCGAGCGCCGCTCCGGACGACGGCTCGCCGAACGGAGAGCATCCGCCGGGCACGCCCTAGGCTGGCACCCATGACGACCTCAACCACTCTGCAGCCCCTGCGGGACGACTGGACCCGCGCGCTGACCGTCGTGGCGCACCCCGACGACCTGGAGTACGGCGCCTCCTCCGCGCTCGCCCGCTGGACGAGCCAGGGCAAGGCGATCACCGAGCTGCTGGTCACCCGAGGCGAGGCGGGGATCGACACCCTCCCGCCGCAGGAGAGCGGTCCGCTGCGCGTCCAGGAGCAGCTGGCCTCCGCCCGCGCCGTGGGCGTTGAGTCGGTCGAGTTCCTCGACTTCCCCGACGGCACCCTGGAGTACGGGCTGGACCTGCGGCGCGCGATCGCCCGGGCGATCCGCCGCCACCGCCCGGAACTGATCGTCTCGATCAACTTCCGCGACCACTTCCCGGGCAGCACCTCCTACAACCACGCCGACCACCGCGTGCTCGGCCCCGCCCTGCTCGACGCCGTCCGCGACGCCGCCAACCGATGGGTCTTCACCGAGCTGATCGACGAGGGACTGGCGCCCTGGTCCGGGGTGCGCGAGGTGGCGTTCGCCGCCGCACCCCACCCCACCCACTTCGTCGAGCTGTCCGAGGCGGACCTGGACGCGGGCATCGCCTCGCTCGACGCCCACGAGGTCTACCTGGCCAACCTCGGGGACTTCGACCAGAAGGCCTTCCTGCGCTCCAACGCCGAGGAGGCCGGCGCCCAGGCCGGCGTGGGGCTGGCGGTCGCCTTCGAGGTGCTGCCGGCCTGAGCCCGGGGCGGGAGCCGCGAAATACACCTTGACGATGGGCGCCCTCGGCGGCCACCCTGGCCCGGTGATGATCCGGCGTGAGACTCCCGCAGACGCTCCCGCGATCCGGGCCGTGACGGCGGCCGCCTTCGGCGCCGCCCCCTACAGCGCGCCGCCCGTGGAGCCCGGCGGCCCGCCGGGCGAGGCCACCCTCGTGGAGTGGCTGCGCGCCGATCCGGGCTGGATCCCCGAGCTGTCCCTGGTCGCCGTCGACGGCGGCGGCGAGGACGGTGGGGGCGCGGTCATCGGGCACGTCGTGTGCACCCGAGGCCGGCTGGACGGCGTCGCCGCGCTGGGGCTGGGGCCGCTGAGCGTGCTCCCCGACCGGCAGCGCGCGGGCGTCGGCGCGGCGCTGATGCACACCGTGCTCGGCGCCGCCGATGCCCGGGGTGAACCGCTGGTCTGCCTGCTGGGCGATCCCGACTACTACGCCGGGTTCGGCTTCCGCCCCGCCTCGGACTTCGCCATCCGCGGGGCGGACCCGGACTGGGGCGACCATTTCCAGGCGCGCGCCCTGAGCACCTACGACCTGTCCATGACGGGCACCTTCGCCTACGCCCGCCCTTACGGCCGCCTCTGATGCCGGTGGCGGAGTGGACGTCACGCCGGACCGGGGTCCTGCGGGTCGGCGACGTGGCCGAGGAACAGGATGGCCGAGCGGCGGCGCAGGATGACGGTGAACGGGCGGTCCGCCGTGAACACCACGGGCCGTGCCGGGAACGCCGCGGCGAGCGCCACCATGACGGCCGTCGCCGCGGCGCCTTCGGCACCCTTCTCGTCGACGCGTAGCACCGCCTGGTGGATCACCTGGTCGATACGGAGCCGCCGCGCGGAGATCCCGCCGAGGTCGGCGGCGTCGGTGAAGACCGTCCGCACACCGGTGTCGGCAAGGGGGCCGTTGAGCTCGGAGCGGTGCGTCAGCTCGAACCGCGGCAGTGACAGGTCCACGGTGGTCGGGCTCGCCTTGCGGTACAGCCGCTTCAGGGCCTCGGGGGTGAGCGCGGCGTCGGCCCGGTCGGCCAGTAGCACGTCCAGGGCCAGGTCGTGGTCGCCGCCGAGGGTGACCATGCTCCAGCCGTCCGCCTGCGCGTAGGGCAGGCGGCTCTCGCGGCGCATCATCGGGACCTCGCGGGTCCCTCGGGGGGTGTGGAAGTCGCGGGGCGCTGTCGCCGCGGGGTCGAACGGGTCGGGCCAGCGCAACCGCGCCCACAGCGCGTTGAGAAGGACCGCCTGGGTGTCGGTGCGGACGGTGCCGGGGAGGAGCAGCTCGTCGATCATCCCCCGGGTCACCTTGGCGACTTCGCTGTTGACCGCGGTGCGCACCCCCTCGGGGTCACCGCCGAAGTCGGCGGTGTGCACGGCGGACTCGGGGCGGGCGCGCACGTCGGCCTCGAACTCGGGCCGGACCGCCACGTCGTCGCGGACCCACAGCCCGGTGGTGGTGGCGAGTTCGGGCCCGTCGGCGACCGCGTCGTCCAGCGCCGCCAGGTGCGCCGAAAGATCCTGGCCGAGCAGGCCGGTCAGCTCCGCTCGCGTCGCTCCGCGGGTGCCGGTCGCCACGAGGCCCAGCGCACTGGCCACCGAGTAGGGCGACCACACGAATCCGGCGGGGTCGGCCGCGGCGGACAGCTCGGTGTGGAGCCGCAGCGCGAAAGCGACATGATCGGGGCGCAGGGACACGGACACAGCCACGGCACACTCCTCGCGAGAGCCACTCGGGTCTCCCGCCAGCCTACGCACGGCCGCCCGAGGGGTCCACGGCCCCCGTCGGCCAACACTCGGGGGCGGAGGGAACAACGACCCTGCGCCGAGCCGTTGACCTAGGGTGGACTGCACAACAGCCGATGTCAGTCCCCCGGCGGACACCGCGCCGCCGATTCAACCTGGAGCAGCATGACCGACCAGCAGCGGGCCGTGGAGACGTCCCGCCCGTCACCCGCACCCGCCCCGAACGGCGGCACCGACCGCCCGGGCGCTGCCGACGACGCCGCGCGGACCGCCCCGGAGCCGCCGCAGGCCGCCGCGGACCGCGGTGCCGACGGTTCGCACGGCGCCGACGGCTCGAACGGCTCGAACGGCGCGGCGGGTCCGCGGCGGGACGGCGCCGACGGTGCGCCGGAGCCCTCGGAGAACGGGGAGCAGCCGCAGGTCTCCGAGCAGACGGTCGAGGCCGTGGTGCGCGCCCAGCTGTCCAAGGCACTGGGCGGCAAGCGCGGCATGGTGGAGGCCGCGGTCCCCACCATCGCCTTCACCGTCACCTACATCGTCTCCCAGCACCTCCAGCTGGCGCTGGGCCTGGGGGTCGGCGCGGCGGTGGCACTGGCGCTCGTGCGGATCGTGCAGCGCTCCTCGGTCCAGTTCGTGTTCAACAGCCTCTTCGGCATCGGCATCGCGGCGATCTTCGCGCTGCGCAGCGGTGAGGCCGAGGACGCGTTCCTGCCGGGCATCATCTACAACGCGGTCTACGCGCTCGTGCTCATCGGGACCATCGTCATCCGCTGGCCGGCCGTGGGCCTGCTGATCGGCTCGGTCACCGGCGATCCCACCGGATGGCGGGACAACCCCGCCGTGGTCAAGCTCAGCTCCCGGCTGACCTGGCTGCTGGTGCTGCCCTGCGTCATCCGAGTGGCCGTGCAGTACCCGCTGTGGGCGGCGGCGAGCTACGGCATCGCCGACACCTTCGCCCTGCTGGGCATCGCCAAGATCGCGATGGGCTGGCCGCTGCAGGTGGCGGCCCTGGCCGCCATGGTGTGGCTGCTGGCCCGCGGCCGTACCGCGATGGACGGCCCCACCCTCGCGCCGCCGCGCGACCGCGACGGCGACGGCACTTGAGCCCGTGTCCCCCCCGATGACCTCGGGAGGCCGGTCGTCATTCTCCGGGAATGCGAACCGGACTCCCGAGATCATCGGCCGGGAGGCCCAGTAGGCCCAGTAGGCCCAGTAGGCCCAGCAGGCCCAGTAGGCCCAGCAGGTCCGGTCGGCCCGAGAGGTCAGGGAGCGAGGAGAAGCCCCAGTTCGTCCACGGAGTCGGTGCTGCTCAGGAAGACCAGGTCGTCGCCGGCCGCCAGGACGGTCTCCGGTGCCGGAGGCCGCACCCGGCCGTCGCGCACGAGCGCGACCAGGACGACCCCCTCGGGCAGGGCCGGGGCGAGCTCACCCACCGGGCGCCCCGCGTGCGGGGTGTCCGGTGGAAGCGTGAACTCCAGCAGGTCGGTCTCGGGCAGGGACACCGGCGCCATCGCGTCACCGCCATCGGTGATCGCGGCGACGTCGTCCACCAGCGAGGCGATCAGGCGCGGCGGCGAAACCGCCACGTCCACCCCCCAGTCGTCGGTGAACAGCCACTCGTTGCCCGGGTCGTTGATCCGGGCGATCGTGCGGTCCACCCCGAACTCCTTCTTCGCCAGCAGGCACACCACGAGGTTGACCTTGTCGTCGCTGCTGGCGGCGACGACCGTGTCGAAGTCGCCCAGCCGCGCGTCCTCCAGCGTGGACAGCTCGCAGGCGTCGGCCAGCATCCACTCCGCGCGCGGCAGCTCGTCCACGCCGATGGCGCGCGTGTCCCGGTCGATGAGCAGAACCTCGTGCCCGCTCTCACTCAGCTCGGCGGCGATGGAACGCCCCACGCTTCCGGCTCCGGCGATCGCGACCCGCATCGCCTACACCCCCTGGTCTTCGCTCGCGCGGGCGCTCAGCCGCGCCTGCAGGCCGTCGATGTCGGCGGCGCGGGCGAGGATGTGCAGTACGTCCCCGGCCCGCATCGTCTCGTCCCCGCGCGGTAGCAGGATCTCGCCGCCGCGTGAGAGGTAGGCCACGCGCAGCGGCAGTGCGGACTCCAGCTGCTCCACGCGCTGCCCCACCCAGGGGTGGGAGAGCGGAGCCTCGGTCATCAGCAGACTGCCCGACGGGTCGCGCCACAGCGGGGCCAGCTCCAGCCCCTCCGACCCCGGGACGAGGCGCCGCAGCACGGTGTCGGCGGTCCACCGCACCGTGCCGACGGTCGGGATGCCGAGCCGCTGGTAGACCTCGGCGCGCCGCGGGTCGTAGATGCGGGCGACCACGTTCTCCACGCCGAACACCTCGCGGGCGACCCGCGCGGCGATGATGTTGGAGTTGTCGCCGCTGCTCACGGCGGCGAACGCGGCGGCCGACGCGATGCCCGCGGCGATGAGCGCGTCACGGTCGTGGCCGATGCCGTGGACCGCCGTCTTGGCGGTCGAGGAACGCAGCCGCCGGAACGCGTCGGGGTCCCTGTCGATCACCGCGACCGTGTGCCCCATGTCCTCCAGCGTGTGCGCGAGGGTGGAACCCACCCGGCCGCAGCCAAGTATGACGATGTGCACAGGTCATCCGCTCCCGGTCTCGGCGTTCGGACGTGGGGCCGCTCGGTCGGCCGACCGCCGCGGATACGACCCCGGCAACGGTATACCCAACCGGAGCAAGGTGCCCGCTCGGCTAGTGTGTATGCGCAGATGGGCGGTGGCTGTACGCGGGGGGTCACCTGGCTACAGCCCGAAGAAGTCCCGTCGTGTCGGAGGTCATCCTTTCATGAGCCGTGTCGGATCCCACCTGGAGCTGCGCATCGACGGTGTCGCGCACGGCGGGTGGTGCGTGGGACGCCACGACGAGCAGGTCGTCTTCGTCCGCCACGCCCTGCCGGGGGAGCGGGTCCGGGTGCGGGTCACCGAGGAGACCAAGCGCTTCCTGCGCGGTGAGGCGGTCGAGGTGCTGGAGGCGTCCGCCGACCGGGTCGAGGCGCCCTGCCGGTTCGCCGGGCCGGGCAAGTGCGGCGGCTGCGACTGGCAGCACGCCACCCTGGACGCGCAGCGCCGGATCAAGGCGCAGGTGGTCACCGAGCAGCTGCGGCGCATCGCCGGAATCGAGCGCGAGGTGACCGTCGAAGAGCTCCCCGGCACCCCCGACGGCCTGGGCTGGCGCACCCGGGTGCGGTTCGCGGTCGACGGGAAGGGCCGGGCCGGGCTGCGCAGGCACCGCTCGCACGACCTGCAGCAGATCGACGAGTGCCTGATCGCCCACCCCGAGGTGAACCGCCTGGGCGTGCCCGAGCTGGAGTGGCCCGGCATCGCCGAGGTCGAGGCGGTCTCCTCCGGGTCGTGTGCCGACACCGCCGTCATCGTCACCCCGCGCGGCGCCAAGCTGCCCCTGCTGCCCACCCCCAAGGCCTCGGCCGCCGTGCTGCGCCGGTTCAAGGGCGGGCGCACCCAGTCGGTGCGGGGGCGCCGCGGCATCCGGGAGACCGCGGGTGGACGCGAGTACCGTGTCAGCGCCGGAAGCTTCTGGCAGGTGCACCCGGCCGCCGCGCAGACGCTGAGTGACGCCGTCATCGACGCCCTGGCGCCCAAGCCGGGTGAGACCGCGCTCGACCTGTACTGCGGCGCCGGGCTCTTCGCCGGTGCGCTGGCCCAGGCCGTCGGCCCCGAGGGGCGGGTCCTGGGCGTGGAGGGCAACGCCGAGGCGGTCCGCGACGCCCAGCACAACCTGCGCGACCTCCCGTGGGTCCGGGTGGAACGCGCCGACGTCGCCAGCCAGCTGCGGGAGTGGGTCGACATGCGCGTGGACGTCGCGGTCATCGACCCGCCGCGCGCGGGCGCCGGACGGGTCGTCGCCGAGCAGCTCGCCGAGCTCCGCAACCGCCGGGTGGCCTACGTCTCCTGCGACCCGGCGACCCTGGCCCGCGACCTCGTGGCGTTCCTGGAGTGCGGCTATGAGCTGGCCGACCTGCGGGCCTTCGACAGCTTCCCGATGACCCACCACGTGGAGTGCGTGGCCACCCTGGTGCGCGAGGGCGCCGCCTGACCCTTCCTCGGGCGATGATCATGGCGAAAGGCGTCGATTTCGTCCGCTTTCTCCGAGCGTTCGCCATGGTCATCGCGGAAGGGGAGGCTCACCGGCAGGGCGGGGCCGCGCTGTCCGGAACGGGGGCGACCAGGGCGAAGTCGGCCTCCTCAGGCGCGTCCTCCGGCTCGTCGCCGCGCCAGGCCTCGACGAACTCGGCGGCGCGTCGGCGGTGGGTGTCGGTGACGTCGATGCCGAGCAGCCGGGCCGCCTCGTCGGCGCCGGTGCCGGGGGAGACCAGCCGCTCCCAGTGCGCCTCCAAGCCCCGGGCGACCCGCTGCTCCGGGGCGTCGAGCAGGGCGACCGCGACGGCGGCCTGCTCGGTGTCCCGCGCCGTCCACCGGTTCTCGTACAGGGCGTTGAAGAGCAGCTCGGTGTCGTGCGACCCCCGGGCGACGAGCCACAGGTACACCGGCAGCCGGGCCTGTCCGCGGATGCTGCAGTCGTACTCGCGGTAGGTGCGCAGGCCGAGCGCGGGCAGCGCGATCTGCTCGGCGAGGTCCAGCCGGGGTGTCTCCTCGGCGGGGTCCCAGTAGTCGATGGGTGTGGCCAGGCCGTCCCGCAACGCGTCGGCCTCGCCGTTCCAGGGGTAGCGGCCGAAGGTCTGCTGGACCACGCGCGGCACGTCGCCGCGCGCCCGGCGGGGCAGCGCCGCGGCGACGGGGGCGGCCGCCGCGTGCCAGTAGGGGATCCACTGCTCGTAGCCGGCGTAGGCGCAGTAGGTGATACCCCCGCGGGTCCGGCACGTGTGGTCGGGCACCGGCCCGGCCCACGGCGCGTAGGAGCCGACGTCCATCTCGTAGTCGTTCATGCGGCGCCCGTCCTCGTAGCGCTGCGTGTAGGCGGCGGCCGATCCGGTCAGGCACACGGCGGCCAGCGCGGCCGTGAGCGCCCGGCCCCACCCCCCGGACTGGTGGCGCAGCAGGGCGAGGGCGGCCGCAGCCGCCAGAGCGAGTCCGAGGTAGACGAGGTGGGCGGGGGCGAGCCACCAGTAGCCGGGGCTGTAGTAGCTGCCGGGCTGCAGCAGTGCGTCCGCGACGCCGCCGATCTGGAACACGCCGGGGATCGCCGTGGCGTCGACGACGCGGACGTCGACCGTGAGCAGCTCGTTGGCGGCTACCAGGAGGATCAGGGCGGGCACCATGAGCCATGACCGCGTCCACACCCCGACCAGCACACCGACGGTGCCGCCGAGCGCCGAGACCAGCAGCGGCAGGGCGAACGCGGCGGGCGTGACCGAACCCGCGAGCGGCGCCGGGCCCGACGTCCAGACCAGCACCGCGTAGGGGATGAGGAAGAGCACGGCACCGCCGATCGCGGCGGCGACCAGCAGCGCGGTCAGCCGCGCCCGCCGGGCCACGGGCAGGGCGGTCCCACCGGTGTAGCGGACCTCCCGCACGGCCGCCGGCAGCGCGGCCACGAACATCCCGGCGCCGGTGATCGCGGAGCCGACCAGTGCGATGTCGAGGATGCTCCCCCAGTGCGCCAGTTCGGGGCGGTCGAGGTCGCGCAGCGACACGTAGGCGACCGCGAGCCACGGGGCGGGGTTGCGCGCCAGGCGGGTGAGCTCGAAGGCGACCAGCCGAGCCAGGGACACCAGGGACACCAGGGACGCGATCCGCCGTACACCACCGGGATCCGCCTCACCGGCAGGGCGGCAGGTCGGGATCGGCGTTCTCATCGGCGGCGTTCTCCTCATCCAGCAGGGTGAACTCGGAGGTGTGATCGGCGACGTAGATCCGGTCGAGTTCCTCTTCGGCGCGCGCCCGGTGGGCGTCGGTCACGTCGACGCCGAGCAGCCGGGCGGCGTCGGCCGACGTGGCGTCAGGCGAGGTTAGCCGCTCCCAGTGCCGGTCCAGTCCGCGGACGATCCGGTCCTCGGGGGCCTCCGCCAGGGCGAGGGCGGTCGCGATGTCCTCGGTCCTGGCGCCGGTGGCGTCCTCGCCCCAGACGGTCCACATCCCCTGGTCGGCCTCGTCGGGGGCGGGCCTGGTGGCGAGCCAGAAGTACAGCGGAAGGCGCGCCTGGCCGCGCAGCGTGCACTCGCCGTAGTGCCACCTCTCGGGCAGACCCAGTGTGAGTTGGACGAACTGGGTGGCCAGGTCCTGCTCGCTCCAGAGGGGGTCGGTGTCCCAGATCTCGACGGGAACGGCGACACCGTCGAGAACAGTCGCCTGCGGGCTCTCGAAACTCTGCAGGGCGACCTCCGGCAGGTCGGCGCGCTGGGTGGGCGGCAGGGCCGCAACGACCGGTTCCACGGCCCGCCGCCAGTAGGGGATCCACCGCTCATAGCCGGCGTAGCCGCAGTACGTCACGCCGTCGTGGTCTTCGCACACGCGCTCCGGGACGGCGACCCAGCTCGGGATATCGGGGCCTTCCCCGGACCACAGGTCGCCCTGCGACCGCTGGTCGGTATAGGCGGCGGCCACTCCGGCCAGCAGCAGGACGGTGAGCCCGGCGGCGGTGGCCCGCCGCCGCAGACCGGGCAGCGAGCGCAGGACCGCGGCGGCGTACCCCGCGGCGATGAGGCAGAGGAGCTGCACCACGTGGACCGCCGGGATCCCCCAGAGGGACGAGTAGCCGTCGGCCTGGGGCCGCAGCAGGGCGTCGGCCGCCGTGTAGGCCGCGGCCGCGCCGGCCGCCGGCGCGTCGACCAGCGTCGATCCGACGTTCATGAACTCGGCCAGGAACAGGTAGCTCGGGATGACCAGCACCGGCACCAGGGCGGGGAGCAGCGACCTGGTCCAGGTGCCGATCAGCACCCCGGCGACCCCTCCGGCGGCCGCGATCAGCGGCGGAGTGGCGAGTTCTGCCGGGGTCAGTGTGCCGGCGACCTCGGCGGGGTTCACGAACAGCGGCACCGTCGCCCAGGGCAGCGCGCCCAGAGCCGCGCCGCACAGCGTGACGGCGGCCAGCAGAGCGATCGAGCGCTGCACGGGCCCCAGCGGCGCGGTGACGGCGCCTCCGTAGCGGGCGTCCCGCACCGCGGGGAAGAGCCCGGCCAGGAACATGGCCGCGGCGGCCATCTCGCTGATCTGGATCGCCTCACGGGCCAGTGCTCCCCAGGCCTGAAGCTGGCCGGTGTCGCCGCGGCCGCTGGGCAGCCCCTGCAGGAGGATGATCCCGGCGACCGCGAGCCAGACGAACGGGCTCCGCACCAGCCGCTTGGCATAGAACCAGGTCAGCCGTGCGATGGACATCGTCATGTGAGACCCGGGCCCGCCGTCCCGCGTCCTGCCGTGTCCCCGGTCCTGGCCGTGTCGGCCGCGCCGGTCAGCAGCAGGTAGCCGTCCTCCAGGGTGGGCTCGACCGGTTCCGCGGACTCCTCGTAGCCCTCCGGCGGCCGCGTCGCGTCCGGGGTCAGCACGCGGTACCGGCCGTCGGGCCGCCGCCACGTCGTGGTCCCCGCCGAGGGCCGCTCGGGCAGTGACCACACGTGCCCGTGCGCCCGCCCGATGAGCTCGGCGGGGGTGCCGGTGAACACCAGCCGCCCCTCGTCCAGCACGACGACGCGGTTGCACAGCGCCTCGACGTCCTCGATCTGGTGGGTGGACAGGACGACCGTGCGCGTCGTGGCGAACTCCGAGACCAGGTCGCGGAAGCGGATCCGCTGCTCGGGGTCGAGCCCGATGGTGGGCTCGTCCAGCAGCAGCAGCCGAGGCTCGCCCAGCAGCGCACCGGCCAGTGCGAGCCGCTGCTTCATTCCGCCCGACAGGCGGCGCACCCGGCTGAAGCGGCGGTCGTACAGCCCCACCAGGCCCAGTACCCGGCGCACCTCGTCGTGCCGCCGCCTGCGCCCGCCCAGCTCCTTGAGCACGGCGATGTAGTCCAGCAGGCCGAACGCGGTGAAGTGCGGGTACAGTGTCGGGTTCTGCGGCAGGTGGCCGAGCCGCCGGCGGATCTCGGTCCGGTCCGCGGCCCGTTCCGGGTTGAGGCCGAGGATCTCCAGGCGGCCGCCGGTGGGGTCCAGGTCGGTCGCCAGGCAGCGCAGCAGCGTGGTCTTGCCCGCTCCGTTACGCCCCAGCAGGCCGGTCACCCCCGTGCCGAGCTCCAGCGTGAGGTCGCTCAGGGCGGCGCGCAGTCCGTAGCGCCGCGTCACCCCCTGTGCGGAGACGGTGGTGCCGAGCCCGGGGCACGCGGGCGTCGCGTGTGCGGTGGATGTGGTCATTCGGACCACCCGTGCCGCATCCGCAGGACCGCGAACGATCCGGCCATCAGGAGGAACGCCGCGGCCCACAGCGCCTGGGCGTGCGGGGCGAACAGCTGCTCGGGCCGCAGATGCTGGGCCGCGGTCGTCAGCGTCAGCGACGCCAGCCAGCCACCGGCCAAAAGAGCGCTGGCCAGGGTGAGGTTCACCCATCGCGACAGCGTCAGCGACGCCGCGACCAGGGTCAGCGCCGGGAGCAGCCAGGCGATCGGAGCCCAGTCGGGACCTGCGGTGCCGGGCAGCAGCAGGGCGGCGACCGTGCACAGTGTGAACGCGGGGAT
Source organism: Nocardiopsis mwathae (assembly GCF_014201195.1). Lineage (NCBI taxonomy): Bacteria > Bacillati > Actinomycetota > Actinomycetes > Streptosporangiales > Nocardiopsidaceae > Nocardiopsis > Nocardiopsis mwathae. Next base: position 1,627,134 of record NZ_JACHDS010000001.1, read on the forward strand.
GAGCACCGCCATGGCGCGCAGGAACAGCAGCCGCTGACCGCCCATCGGGGTCACCGAGGTGAATTCGTGTGCTGGGTCCACGCCCCGGCCGTAGGCCAGGGCCACGCCGACCAGCGGGAGAACCGGGGCCAGGAAATAGAACATCAGCGAACCGTGCGGGACCGTGTGCGCGGCGACCAGGGCCGTGCCCAGGACCGCCACCATCGCGATCAGCCACGCGCGGTAGAGCGCCGGTGTGGCGACCAGGAGCCGTGCGGTGGACTCGTTGAGCCCGCACGCCTCCAGTGCGCGTTCCAGCAGGCTGCGTCGGGGGCGGTCGACGATGTCGCGCAGCTGCGCCCAGCTCGCCTCCAGCCACTGTTCGTCGGTCGGCAGGTCGTTGCGGCAGGTCGCACAGTGCATCAGGTGGGCCTCCGCGGACATCGCCGAAGCGTCGTCCGCACGTCCGGCGGCATAGTCCGCGAGTTGCCGGGATGTGAGATGCCAGGTCATGTCAGCTGCTCCCGGAGTTGGGCCTTGGCCCGCATGACACGGGTCTTGACGGTGCCTTCGGGGATCTGGAGCATCAGCGCGGCCTCCCGCACGGTCAGCCCGTCCAGGATGGTGGCCTGGATGGCCAGGCGCAGCTCCGGGGAGAGGTTGTTCAGCGCCACACCGAGCGGGCCGTGCTCGATACGGAGCAGCACCAGGTCCTCCGCCGAAGCCTCGCCCACGGGCTCGTAGGGCTCCGGGTCGGTGTCGCCGATCCACTGGTTGGCGCGCCGGCGCAGCTGCGAGATGAGCTGGCGGATGGCGATCGTCCAGATCCACGCGCCGGCGTCGCCGTCGGCGTCGCGGGGGGTGAACGTCCTGGCGTTCTTCCAGACCGCGAGGAACGTCTCCTGCAGGGCGGCGTCGACCAGGTCGGGATCGCTGCACCGGTAGCGCAGGCGCGCCCGCAGCCAGGGGGCGTGCCTGCGGTGCAGGTGCTCCAGGGCGGAGGAGTCACCGCACGCGACCGCGGCGAGCAGCTCGGCGTCCGAGCCGTCGGGGTCGTAGTCGGGGGTGCGCTTGGCACGTCGGAACAGCTTCACGTCGCTACTATCGCGCCTTCGGTCGGGATCGGTTCACCGGGAGGCGCAGGACCGGCGCCGACATTCGACGGTATCCGCTCCCCGCCGGCCGTGCATCCGTGACCTGCGACGCAGCGCCGTCCGAGGCCGCGCCGTCACCCATTGCGAGTGTTCGGGTTTCCCGTTCCCCGTGTTGGTAGAACAATGGGGTGCATGCGCCTGAGGATTTTCACTGAGCCGCAGCAGGGGGCGAGCTACGACACCCTGCTGACGGTGGCGAAGGCGGCGGAGAGCCTCGGCTACGACGCCTTCTTCCGGTCCGACCACTATCTGAAGATGGGGGACGTCGACGGTCTCCCCGGCCCCACCGACGCCTGGATCACCCTGGCGGGGCTCGCCCGCGACACCTCGCGCATCCGCCTGGGCACGCTGATGACCGCTGCGACGTTCCGGCACCCGGGCCCGCTGGCGATCGGTGTCGCCCAGGTCGACCGCATGAGCGGCGGCCGGGTCGAGTTCGGCTTCGGTGCGGGGTGGTACGAGGAGGAGCACGCGGCCTACGGCATCCCGTTCCCGGCGTCGGGCCGTGAGCGCTTCGACCGCTACGAGGAGCAGTTGGACATCATCACCGGGCTGTGGGCGACCCCGGTGGGTGAGTCGTTCCGCTACGAGGGCCGCCACTACCGGTTGGCCGAGGGGCCGGCGCTGCCCAAGCCGCAGCAGGCGCCGCGCCCGCCGGTGCTGATCGGCGGGACCGGTAAGAAGCGCACCCCGCGGCTCGCGGCGGCGCACGCCGACGAGTACAACGTGCCGTTCTGCGGCGTGGACGACACCTTCGCGGCGTTCGAGCGCACCCGGGCCGCGGTCAAGTCGTCGGGCCGCAGCGAGCCGATGGTGTACTCGGCGGCCCAGGTGCTGTGCTGCGGCCGCGACGACGCCGAGGTGGCCCGCCGCGCCGGGGCGATCGGGCGGGAGGTCGAGGAGCTGAAGGAGAACGGCCTGGCCGGGACCCCGGCGGAGATCGTCGACAAGCTCGGCCGGTTCGCCGAGATCGGTACCGAGAGGATGTACCTGCAGGTGCTCGACCTGTCCGACCTGGATCACCTGCAGCTGGTCGCGGAGCAGGTCGCCCCCCAGGTGGCCTGACGGGCCACCGGGCGCGGATACGGGCGGCGGCGGTGCCCTCGGCGGTTCCGCCGCACCCTCGTGTGCCCGGGCGGGGCCCCGGGGGATAACTTGATATCGAGATATACGTTCGATAGCTTGATGTCGAGATAAAAAACGACAGTTGGTCACCGGGTGTGAGGTTGGCCGCTGCCACCCTGAGGCAGCCGCGCGTGCGAAACCGCGCGGCCGGTGCGCGCGGCGGCGCGGGCGGCGACATCACCCCTGGTAGAACAGTTACTTTGGCGTGCTGTGAGGTGGGTCGGCCCCGGTCCACGCGCCATCTCATAAGGGCAGCCTCAGTGATCTCCCGGCGTCGCCGTTAGTGCAGGATGCTGGGAGAAAGTGGCGAGATCAGGAGGCAAGCATCGTGTCCGCGAACAGCTTCGGCAGCCGTGACACGCTCCGCGTTGGCGACGAGTCGTATGAGATCTTCCGCTTGGACGCCGTCGAAGGCTCCAAGCGACTTCCCTACAGCCTGAAGGTGCTGCTGGAGAACCTCCTGCGCACCGAGGACGGCGCGAACGTCACCGCCGAGCACATCCGTGCCCTTGGCAACTGGGACCCCAAGGCCCAGCCGAACCAGGAGATTCAGTTCACCCCCGCGCGGGTGATCATGCAGGACTTCACCGGCGTGCCCTGTGTGGTGGACCTCGCCACCATGCGCGAGGCCGTCAAGGAACTGGGCGGCGACGCCGACAAGATCAACCCGCTGGCCCCCGCCGAGCTGGTGATCGACCACTCCGTCATCGTCGACGTCTTCGGCCGGCCCGACGCCTTCGAGCGCAACGTCGAGATCGAGTACGAGCGCAACCGCGAGCGCTACCAGTTCCTGCGCTGGGGCCAGACCGCCTTCGACGAGTTCAAGGTCGTCCCGCCCGGCACCGGCATCGTGCACCAGGCCAACATCGAGCACCTGGCCCGCGTGGCCATGGTCCGCAACGGCCAGGTCTACCCCGACACCTGCGTGGGCACCGACTCCCACACCACCATGCAGAACGGCCTGGGCATCCTGGGCTGGGGCGTCGGCGGTATCGAGGCCGAGGCCGCCATGCTCGGCCAGCCGATCTCGATGCTCATCCCGCGCGTGGTCGGCTTCAAGCTCACCGGCAAGCTCAACCCCGGCACCACCGCCACCGACCTGGTGCTGACCATCACCGAGATGCTGCGCGAGCACGGCGTGGTCGGCAAGTTCGTCGAGTTCTACGGCGAGGGCGTGGCCGCGGTGCCGCTGGCCAACCGCGCCACCATCGGCAACATGAGCCCGGAGTTCGGGTCCACCGCCGCGATCTTCCCGATCGACGACGAGACCATCCGCTACATGAAGCTGACCGGCCGCAGCGAGGCGCAGACCGCCCTGGTCGAGGCCTACGCCAAGGAGAACGGCCTGTGGCACGACCCGGCCGACGAGCCGGTCTTCTCCGAGTACCTGGAGCTGGACCTCGGCGACGTGGTCCCGTCCATCGCCGGCCCCAAGCGCCCGCAGGACCGCATCGCCCTGTCGACCGCCAAGCCGACCTGGCGCCGCGACGTCCAGAACTACGTCGACGACCCGGTCGACGAGGCCAGCGACGAGTCCTTCCCGGCCTCCGACGCCCCGGCGCAGGCCGCCAACGGCGGCCGTCCCAACAAGTCGGTCAAGGTCACGCTGGCCGACGGCACCGAGACCGAGATCGACCACGGCGCCGTCGTGATCGCCGCGATCACCTCCTGCACCAACACCTCCAACCCGTCGGTCATGCTGGGCGCCGCCCTGCTGGCCAAGAAGGCGGTGGAGTGCGGCCTCACCCGCAAGCCGTGGGTCAAGACCTCGCTGGCGCCGGGCTCCAAGGTCGTCACCGACTACTACGAGCGCTCCGGACTCACCCCGTACCTGGACAAGCTCGGCTTCAACCTGGTCGGGTACGGCTGCACCACCTGCATCGGCAACTCCGGCCCGCTGCCGGAGGAGATCTCCAAGGCGATCCAGGACAACGACCTCGCGGTCACCTCGGTCCTGTCGGGCAACCGGAACTTCGAGGGCCGGATCAACCCCGACGTCAAGATGAACTACCTGGCCTCGCCGCCGCTGGTGGTGGCCTACGCCCTGGCCGGGTCGATGGACATCGACATCACCACCGAGCCGCTGGGCACCGGATCCGACGGCAAGCCGGTCTACCTGTCCGAGATCTGGCCGTCGCCGGAGGAGATCCAGGAGGTCATCGACTCCGCGATCGCCTCGGACATGTACGAGACCGCCTACTCCGACGTGTTCGCCGGTGACGAGCGCTGGCGCTCGCTGCCGACGCCGACCGGCAACACCTTCGAGTGGGACGCCGAGTCCACCTACGTGCGCAAGCCCCCGTACTTCGAGGGCATGGCCACCAGCCCGGCCCCGGTCACCGACATCACCGGCGCCCGCGTGCTGGCCAAGCTCGGCGACTCGGTCACCACCGACCACATCTCGCCGGCCGGCGCCATCAAGCCGGGAACCCCGGCCGCCGAGTACCTGAAGTCCCACGGGGTGGAGCGCAAGGACTTCAACTCCTACGGCTCGCGGCGCGGCAACCACGAGGTGATGATCCGCGGCACGTTCGCCAACATCCGCCTGCGCAACCAGATCGCGCCGGGCACCGAGGGCGGCTACACCCGCGACTTCACCCAGCCCGAGGGCCCGGTGTCGTTCATCTACGACGCCGCGCAGAACTACGCCGAGCAGGGCACGCCGCTGGTCGTCCTGGGCGGCAAGGAGTACGGTTCGGGCTCGTCCCGCGACTGGGCCGCCAAGGGCACCCGCCTGCTGGGCGTCCGCGCCGTCATCACCGAGTCCTACGAGCGCATCCACCGCTCCAACCTGATCGGCATGGGCGTCCTCCCGCTGCAGTTCCCGGAGGGGCAGTCCGCCGACTCCCTCGGCCTGACCGGTGAGGAGACCTTCTCCATCACCGGCGTCACCGAGCTCAACGAGGGCCGCACCCCGTCCACGGTGAAGGTGACCACGGACACCGGCGTCGAGTTCGACGCCGTCGTCCGCATCGACACCCCGGGCGAGGCCGACTACTACCGCAACGGCGGCATCCTCCAGTACGTCCTCCGCCAGCTGATCGCCAAGTAACCCCCGGCGATCGCGACCCACATCGGGCCGCCCCGTCCACAAGACGGCGGCGGCCCGTTTCGTGTGTGCAATGTTCTCGGGAGGCCTTCTCAGTCGTTTCCGATGAGATTTCGCACCACCCGTTTCACGTGGTCGTGCCGGTCGGGGCGTAGATAACCGACATTCTCGCGCAGCCAGGTCTGCGGAAACCAGACAACGCGATCGAGAAGTGCGACACCGAGGTTGGTGATAGGTTCGCTGATCTCCGGGTCGGTGAGTTGGTGGCGGTTCACCTCGCACAGGATCACGCCGAGCCCTGACTCGTTGTAAAGGTCACCGCTGACGACCAGGTGCGGTACAGGAGGCAGGATGTCGTCATCGTCTCCTTGGCCGATCGTCCAGACTTCGCCGAATCGGGGGGTCACTCCGCCTCTCCCGCACCGCGTGTCTCGCGGTGGACCGCAGCACGTCGGCGGGCATACGCGGCAAGGTGATCGGGTCCGAAGAGACCAGCGCGCTCTCTCTCCGCATGGGCGCGGGCATACGCGGCTCGCGTGGCCTCACGATGGGCGGCGCGTTCCACCCACTCCGACAGGCTGATTCCTGCACGCTCGGCCTCGGTTCGGATCTCGGTGGCGATGTCTGGGTTCACACTTACCGTAAGACGTTCCTTCATACCTTTCACTCTAGGCGGAGGACGTCAGGCACGACAGGAAAACAGAGAAAGTCGGCGCAGAGTCCCTCCAACGACCCGACAGACCGGTTGAGCCGGGCGGGAACACCAGCCCCTGCTCTGTACGGGAGGTGCGCTCAGTCGGGTCGGCGCCGGGGCATGCGCCGCAGGCCGGCCGGCTCCCTGCCGCAGCCACGCCGACGAAGGCAGCAGGGTCCAGGGGCCGCTGGTCGTCGTGCGGGTGAGGGCCACTCGGTTCGGGGCCTCGGCCCGACGCCACTCCCCGCGATGATGATGGGATTCATTCGCGCGAAACGGACATGTCGGGCGCACAGGTGGCAACGCGCTTGAGCTGGTCACAGTCCAAGGTCAGCAGAGTCGAGAACGGCCGCACCGCCGTATCGACCAAGGATCTGCGTGATCTGCTTACCCTCTACGGAGTCCCTGAGGTGCGCCGCGGCAGCTACATCGAGCTCGGCAAGGGAGCCCGGGTTAAGGGATGGTGGGATGACTATGCCGATGCTATCCCGCAGGACTACGCCAACTACATCGGTTTGGAGACGGAGGCTGCCCAGGTCCTCAGCTACGCGCCGCAGGTCGTCACTGGGATTCTCCAGACGGAGGACTACGCGCGGCATGTGATCAGGGCGGCGTTGTTGATATCTCCGCCAGGAGAGGTCAACCGTCGGATCAAAGTCCGGATGGAGCGTCAGGAGCGATTCATCAATGATCCGTCTCGCTCCCTCTCCGTGGTGCTGGATGAGGCTGCATTGCGGCGTAAGGTCGGTGGCCGGGAGGTTATGCAGGAGCAGCTGTCGTGGCTTCTTGCCGTTGCTGAGCGGGACAACGTCACCCTCCGCGTTTCGCCATATGAGGTGGGCGAACACCCCGCCACCGCAGGGGAGTTCACCATCCTGCAGTTCCCGGAGGACGGAGACCCCGACGTGGTTCATGTAGAAGCGATGACAAGTAGCCTCTACGTCGAGGAGGAGGCCGATGTCTTTCGCTATACGCTCGCCTTCAACCAGTTGTGCACGATGGCACTGCCCCCGGAGAAGACGCGCGCGTTCATGGCCTCCCTCCTCGATAGATGAAACCAGGTAGTCAAGAGGAGCCTCGGCATGTCCACGTCGGAGCCGTCCCCTAGAGGCTGGCGGAAGTCCAGTTACAGTGGGAACGGCCCCACATGCGTAGAAGTCGGAGACCTCCCCTCAGGGAGAGCCGTCCGAGACTCCAGGCATCCGGAGCTTGGTCACCTCTCCTTCGGGTTCTCGGAATGGCGGGCCTTCGTCTCTACGGTGAAATCCACGTGAAGGAGACCAGGTAGATGGTCCGCAAGTCCCCCCAGCCGCTCGGGCGTACCAGCAGCTACAGCGGAGGCGGGAAGGAATGCGTCGAGATCGCTCAGGCGGCTCGTGCGTCACTGGTCCGAGACTCCAAGCACCCGGAGCGTGGTCACCTCTCCTTCGGATTTCCCGAGTGGGAGGCCTTCGCCTCGTCGGTCAAGGAGGGTGAGATCGACGGCTGAGTCTCGGTAACCTCCACGCTCTACGTACGGACCCGGACCTCAGAGGGATCTGGTCCGGGGCTTTCCCGTGGCGTCACGGTCCGATCAGGGGGTAATCCATTGATTCTCAATCCCCTGATATCCACAAGTATCCCCTTTTTCTTATGATTGTTTCAATCAAGGATTTCACGTTGGCAATGTCGGTGGATATCTCTGGTCGGCGAAGGGCGATGCTGTCGAGCTCTTCGAGGATGCATGTTAGCTGCCAGGTGTTGAACATCGTGTCGGCGTGCAAGTGGATTCCCGACAGGAATGTCCCTTCTGTGGCGGCGTCGAATATTCTTTCCGTTGCAGAGCTGAGTTCTGGCCCCGCGTATTCGCGCTGGTGGATCTGGTCTTCAGTGAAAACAGAGATTCCCAAGACTTCTCCGCTGCTTCTGTGGGTTTGGGCTAGAGTGGATGCATTGTTATTACGCCACCCCACTTATCTTGAACTACCCTATATCTTCTTGTGGGGTCACCGCCTGCATTTTGTGACTTGTTTCCGATGATTTCGCTGGCTGTGACATCCCTTTCATAGTTGCCATTTCTGTTGGGTCCCCTTGCTGGAGTGGATTCAGCTGCCTCGACCAGCGCGTCCAGATCGACGTCGCTCCTGAACAGGCTCTTGTCAGGGGTGACAAGTGGCCCACCTGGCATGTGCTTGTCCCTAACATACTTCTCAGACTGGTCGTCGAGCATCGGTGGAGGGCAGTCGTTGTTGTGGACAAGGATATCCATTCCCGGCGCAGCAACGTAGTAAGTGCTGATCCCGTCGACCGTGAAGTTGTGGACATTCTGGTCGGAGGCCCTGCTCGTCTGGACTGCTGTAACCTGCACCCACGTTCCGTTGGAGGAACGGAGCCATGTGCCGGGATCCAGGTCGATCGCGTCGACCCACTTACCCTTCTCGGGAGCCCAGAAGGGGTGTTCGTCGGTGGCGGTGACCGATCCTGTGTCACCGTTGTCATCGGCGATGGTGATCTCGACGAGGGTCTTCTCGCCCGAGCCGGTGATGGTGGCGGTGACTGAACGGGGACCCTCCTCGCCGGTGAGGGGGTCGAATGCCCAAACGTCGCTGCCGACGGCTATGTCCTCGATGGGCGCCGATGTGCCGTCTGCGAGCAGGACGGGGGTTCCGGGGAGGAAGCTGTTCCCCGTCTTGCATCCAGCTGCCCTGTTGTCCTCATTCTTCTTTTCGTCGTTCGAAGAGTCTTCCTTGTCGGACTTCTGCCCGCTGTCCTTATCCGAGCCGTTTCCGTCGGGAGGTTTCGACCCACCTCCCTGGGGTGTCTTGGTGGCAGCCTTCCCACCCTTCAGAAGCAGGCCGACCCCACCTACGAGGGAGGATCCGATGTCCCACACGCCGTAGCCGAAGGCCGCCGGCCAGTCACCTCGGTCCCAGGCGTCGCGCAATTCCTGGCTGAGAATCAGTCCGAGAGGATCCTCAGCGATGGCGTCCCAGCTGTCGCCAAGGGATCCCACCGGATCGGTCAGCAGTTCCCCGATCCCCTCGATGACCCCACCGACATCGTTGCCGGCACCATCAGCCAGAGCGTCGAGAAACCGTTGCACCGGCGGGTCGTCTTCGTCGACCTCTCCGAGCCCTTTCGGCGTGACCTCGTCGCCCGGCGCCAGTATCAGCGGCTCGCCGTCTTCATCTACCGGGAAGTCCGTGCTGTGGGTGCGGCTGTATTCCCGGGTCGTCGCGTCGCCGGGAAGGCCGGTCGTTTCGGCCCCGTGGTCCGCGGTACCCCCCGGATCGATGTCGTCGCCCGCGAGTTCGGTCGGGTCGTGGCCGGCAGCGGTCTCTTCACCGGAGACGCCTTTGAGTGCCCGCTCGATCTCGGCCGCGACGCGGTCTCCGATTCCGGCGTCCATGACAACGCTGACGATCGCGGCGACCAGGAGGATGACCGCGGCGTATTCGATCATGTTCGCGCCGCGGTCGGGGTCGTGAATCCTGCGAAACACCAGGAGGACCTATCCGGGGGGGTTGGGGGGTGAGGGTTCCGGTGCGCAGGCTCTTATCTGTGGAGGGAAGAGCCTGACGTCAGAAAGGCGCGGGAGGATTTCTGTAGGACGAAGACGGTGATCAGGACCGGGAAAAGGAGATTCGTCAGCCCTTGCGGGTCGCCATTGCCGATCCGTCCGAGCGCAAAGAGAAGTAGGAACACCTGAAGGACCAGGATCGCCGCCAGTATCCACCTTCCACCTCTCGGGATGCGCAGGGCGAGGAACAGTGCTGCGATCCCGGGAAGCGCAGTCCATACGAGGAGGCCGAGTAGCTCGGGTCCCATGTCGAAGATCAACAGGCCGCCGATGACCTGGAGGCCAACGACAGCGGTTAGGACGAACAACAGGATCCGGGTGATGCGGAGTGGGGTCGGCAGCGTCTCACGCATGAGGAGAGACCTCCAGGGTGAGAAGCGGTGAGCGGCCGACGTCGAAGTGGGGGGAGGGGCGGGACACGGGATTCTCCGGGCGATGGGGGATGGAAGGGCCGGGGGAGGAGGGCGCAGAGGCGCCGGGCGGTAGCGACCCTAACGCGGACAGCCACAACAACGTCAAACCTCTGGCCGAAACTGGACACACGTATGAATCGATGCCTGACGCTTGTGTGACCGGCGGACCCCAGGCGCCTACTCGCATGAGGACGCGATGATCAGCAGGAGGATGAGGATCCCCAGGTGGGGGAGGCAGCCGAGGGAGTTGGGGTTCTTCGTATTGATTTCGACGCTGCCGCCGGGGATGAGTTCGGGGTGGTGGTCGGCGTAGTGGGCGATCGCGCGGTCTTCTGCCTCGGACTCGGTGGTCCATCCGGTTTTGAAGCCGCATTCGCCGCACCGGTAGCGGTAGGCCATATCGAACCTCCTCAAGGTCTTTCTCGAACGAGAAGGGGGTAAGTGAGCCGGGCCTCGGCGCGGGCCCGCGTGCGGCGGCGGAGCCGTCCCATGCGCCCAGACCGGTACTGCTTCGGGCTGGGCGATCTCTGCCGCGTGCACGTTCACCGGCCGACGGGTCCGGCCCGGCTCACCTTGACGATGGCGGCCGCGTGCGCCCGGTGAACAGGCCAGGGGACCGGCCAAAGATGACCTGCGGTTGACCTGCTTCTATGTGGGCGGCCATGGCGGGGGTGGATGGGGAAGAAGCCCGGCGGCCGGTTCCCCGTTCGGGCATGCGAACGCCTCGCGAGCCGTTCGTGCATCGCGAGGCGTTCAGCGGTCCGTGGGGATCGGGGTCAGGATCGCGGCGGCTGCCCCTCACACAGGGCCGTGTCCATCAGGTCCAGTCTCAGCTGCATGTTCGAGGAGATCACGACGAAGCCCGCGTTGGTCACGAGGGCAGCGTGGCGGCCGTCCTCGGTGACCAGGGTGTAGGTCGAGTAGCCCGGTACGTCGCCGCCGTGGCCCCATGCCTCGCCACCGCAGGACAGTTCATGCCGCATGAGGCCGAGGCCGTAGCCGCGAACAGAGTCGCCCATGTCGCGGATCTTCTGCATCTCGGCCAGACCCGCGGGCGAGACAACCTTGCCGTCGGTCAGCGCTCGGTAGAACTCCGTCATGTCCTCCAGAGTCGATGTCATTGCTCCGACGCTGCTGTAGAGGGACGGATCGTACGTGGGGGCGGAACGCCAGGCGAAGAAGCCGCCGACCCGGATACCTTCGTAGCCGTTGACGGCCGGAGTGGGCAGTGCGCGGTCGCCCGGCGCGGGGAATGCGGTCCGATTCAGGCCCAGCGGTTCGATGATGCGGCCTGTGATGGCCTCGTGCACCGCCATCCCCGTCACCTCCTCGATGAGCATGCCGAGGATGAAATAGCCGGTGTTGGAGTAGGTCCAGCCGGCGCCGGGCGCGGAGACCGGCGCATAGCTGAGCCCCTTGCGAACCGAGGCGGCCAGGTCGTAGGTGCCGTCCGGGTTGGCCGGAGGCTTCTGACCGAGCCAGTGCGGGTGGGGGGCGTACGGTGCCAACCCGCCGGTGTGCTGGAGCAGGTGGCGCACGGTGATGCGGGTGCCGTCGTAGCCGTCGCCGGTGACGACGCCGGGCAGGTAGTCCTCGATGGGGTCGTCCAGGGCGACCTCGCCCTCGTCGACCAGTTGCAGCACGACCGCCGCAGTGAACGTCTTGGTCTGGCTTGCGATACGGAAGTGCTCATCCGACTGAATCGGTCGGTTGGCGTTGACCGTTCCCGTGCCGACCGACAGTGTCCAGGTGTCGTTTCCGTCCCCGGCGTGGACGGCTGCTCCAGGGCCCGCGCTCCGCTGGAAGGCCTTCAGCGCAGCGAGCGTGGCAGGGTGGTCCTGCTCGGTCGTCTGCGCGCTCGCCGCCGGTCCCGACAGCGTCAGCATCGTCGCGCACACAGTGCCGATGATGATGGAGAGCTTCGTCTTGCTCCGCTTCTCTGCCATGGTGTCTGCTCCTTCGTGAGGGGGCACGCCGGTCAGTTCGTCGCCGCGGCCGCGAATGCGGCCTCCAGACGGGGGATGTAGTCAGCGATCGCGGGGGCGAAGCAACCGTAGTTGTGGCCGCCGTTGCAGGTGGGGGAGAGCGATGCGCCGTTGCCGTAGTTGACGGCGCGGCTGGGGATACCGAGCCTGTCCAGGCGGGATGTGACGGTGCGGACGCCGGCGGCGGTGCGCTTCTCGATGAGGTCGTTGTCGCCGGTGTAGAGAGTGATGCCGGTGTCGGCGAGCTTGGCCAGGTTGGTGGAGGACGCCGGATCGACCGACCTCCAGATGTGATCGGCGTTGAAGACGGGGTACGGCGAGCCGAAGATCGCGTCGCTGTCGACGACGGGGCCGTAGTCGGCACATCCGCGCGAGCTGCTGACGGCGCACCAGGCGCTGAGAAGGTTGAGCTCGGTGGCCACCACGGCGCCGCGGACGGCGTAGTCGCCGAAGTCGATGGCGCCGGACAGCGAGGCGACATGGCCGAACAGGTCGGGTCGGGCCTGGGCGTAGTGCATGGAGCCGAATCCGCCCATGGACAGCCCGATGACGGCGCGGTGGTCGCGGTCGGGGACGGTGCGCAGGTTGGCGTCGATGAAGGGGACGACCTGTTCGAGGTGGAAGGTCTTCCAGTTGGCCGCGCCTTCGGCGGTGTCCTGCATGAGCCAGTCGGCGTACCAGCCCTTCCGGCCACCGTCCGGTGCGACGGTGATCATCCGGTCCGAGCGCAGTCCCTCGACCGCGCCGGCATCGTCCGCGTTTCCGGGCCCGCCGTGGAGGAAGTACGCCACCGGCCAGCGCTTGCCGGGCTCGGACGCGTAGTCGCTGGGCAGGAAGATGCGGATCTTGCGCGGCCCGGCCACTTCGGGGGTGGTCACCGTGATCGAGAAGTCGGTGCCGGAGTGCACCTCCCGGGCATCCGGGACCTGGGTGAGCCCGAATCCGTCGGCGAACTCGGGTACGGCGGGCGCATCGGCGTGGGCGACCGGACCGGTCAGGGCCGCCCATGCCACGGCCGCGGTGGCCGCGGCGATGACTCGGGTGGCACGGAACCTGCGCGACAGCGTGGATCTCAGCACGTTCGTCTCCTTGGTGCGCAGTGGCGGGGGGAGAGGGCGGGGCCGCCGGCACGGCCCCGCCCTTGCTCGGGCGGACGCGGGCGGCTGACACTGGGGGTCGGCTCAGCACGCCGGATCACGTCCACCCGCCACGACCATGGGGTTTCCCGCCGCTTCACGAACAGGCCAGGGGACCGGCCATTGGTGACCGGTCGTCACGCTAAGCTCACAACGCCTGAGTTCGTGTGAAGGGCGGCCAATGTGACGGACCAGTCGGGCACGCTGTTGCGGCGACTGCGCAAGCATGCGGGCCTCACCCAGGAACAGCTCGCGGAGCGTGCCGGGGTGGGTGTGCGTACCATCCGCAGGCTGGAGACCGGCAAGTCCGCCGACCACCGGCTGGCGACGGTCAATCTGCTGGCGGACGCGCTGAACGCCAGTCCCGAAGACCGCCAGAAACTGACAGGCCCGCTGGTCCCGGCACCACGCGAGCCGGGCACTCCGCAGTCGGCACCGGATGCCCAGCCGTCCCAGCTGTCGCCGCCGTTTCGCGGGTCGGCTCGCGGGATGGTGCCGTCGAGCAACGCGCTCGTGGGCGCCGCCGATGCCCTGGCCAGAGAAGTCGGGCGCCGGTGGCAGCGGGAGGAGGACCAGCGCCGGGTCCCCGATCCGTTTCCGCTGCCGGTGCGGTGGCAGCAGGCTCCCGCAGATCTGACCGACCATGCGGAGAACATCCAGCGTCTTCCTCCGGGAGCGCCCCCGCAGGACGTGGATCTCAGCGGTGATGTGGGGAGCGTGGCCGAGACCTACCGGCGCATCTCCTCGGGACGGCTGGTGATCCTCGGCAGGGCGGGCTCCGGAAAGTCGATCCTGGCGATCAGGTTCGTGCTGGACCTCCTTTCGGCCCCGGATTCCCCCGGCCGGGTACCGGTGATCTTCGGCCTCGGATCCTGGGATCCGACGACCACCGCACTGCGGGACCTGCTGGTCGACGGGCTTCTACGGGACCATCCGCACCTGGCCGAAAGGGCGCCGGGCGGTGGGACGCTGGCCGCCGCCCTGGTCGACGCCGGACTGATCCTGCCGGTCCTGGACGGGTTCGACGAGATCGCCGATGGTCTGCGAGGCGAAGCGCTCCACACACTCAACACCACCCCGTCCATGCCGCTCGTTCTGACCAGCCGACGCGACGAGTACGCCCGCGCCGTCCGCACGGCGCACTCGCCCCTGGTCTGGGCCGCCGGCATCGAACTTTCCGACCTCACCCTCGACGACCTCGCCGGCTACCTGCCCCGCACCGCGCGGCCCGTCGCCCACGGCGACGCTTCCGGCGGCGACGCGGGGCTGTGGGACGCCGTTATGACCGAGCTGCGATCCGGGCTGACGCAGGGGAGCGTGAACCTCGCCGGGGTGCTGCGTACCCCGCTGATGGTCGGCCTGGCGCGGACGATGTACAGCGAAACACCGGGCAGCGACCCCGAGGAACTGCTCGACACCACGCGTTTTCCCACCGAGGACCACCTCGAAGAGCACCTGCTGGCCGGGTTCATACCGGCGGTGTACCGGCGCCGCGCCCCCGAGCGGTCCGACGACGGCCAGCCGCGCAGGCACCGGGATGCGCACCGCGCCCAGCACTGGCTCGGCTACCTCGCCCGGCAGAACCGCGGCCGCCAGGACCTCGGATGGTGGCGCATCGCGGGTTCCCTGGGCCTCCCGACACGCGTCCTGAACGTCGTGCTGGTCGCGACACTGTGCGTGGCCGTGTCCATCTGGATCGTCGGCGCGTTCCTGTCCCCGTGGGTCGTCGATGAACCGTGGAACCTCGGAATGATCCTGCTGCAGGGCGCCCTCTTCGGTCCCTGTGCCGGTGTCGCGTTCGGAGCGGCCTACTGCGCCCTGCCCTCCTTCCGCCGAGGGGCCGTCGAGCCGTCCCATGTGCGGTTGCGGCTGCCTGTCACAAGCCGCGGCGTGCGGCCCAGACCGGTCCGCGCGTTCACGGCCCGCTTCACCATCGTGATGCTGGGCGGAGTGGTGGTGGGCAGCGGACTCGCGTGGGCCGACGTCCTCCTGGGTGTGGTCCGGAAAGGAAACGCGTTCACCGACCCCGGAGTGCTCCAGAGCGCGGTCACCAACATGCTGGTCTTCGGACTGATCTTCGGAACGGCGGCCGGGCTGGTCTTCGGGCTGCTCGCCGTGCTCGAAGCCCCCATGGACATCACCGCCGCGGCCACCCCGGTCAGGCTGCTCTCCTCCAACCGCACGACCGCGGCACGGCAGTTCCTCGTCCTCGTACCGACGCTCAGTTTCGGCATCGCGCTGTCCGGCCACGTGGTCGTCGCCCTGTTCCAGCAAACCATTGGACCGCTGGCCTGGGGGCTACCCAGTGCCCTCCTGTTCGGGGCGGCCGGCGGACTCGGCGGCGCCTCCTCCTACGTGCTCGCCTTCACCGCCTGGGGCCAGTGGCTGACCCTGTCCCGCATCTGGCTCCCCCTCACCGGCAGGCTCCCCTGGGACCTGGTCGCCTTCCTCGACGACGCCTATCGCCGCGGCGTGCTGCGCCAGACCGGCGCCGTCCACCAGTTCCGCCACATCCGGCTGCAACACCACCTCGACCGCACATTCTGCGATCAGCAGGCCGACCCCCGACCCGCCCGAGCCGCAGCGAGCCCATGAGCGACCGGGACCCTGGAGAAGACAGCGGGGTGTGCCAGTGGCGTAGTGGCGTATCCGCGTTGGCGTTCTCATCCTCGATTCAGCGATTGGCGCCCTTCAGCGATCCCGTGGTTCCTCTGGGATCAATGATGACGCAGGTGACCTGGCGGTCGTTGAACACATTCCACGATTGTTCGCTGGGGTGGAGCAGTGAGAACTCAAGCTCGGAATCGTCGTAGTCGACATTCACAAACCACAGGAACTCCTCCCTGCAAATATCCTCGGCCGTCTCCTTGACCTTCGCCAAACCGGGGAAGTCACCGTCATCCAGCGTGGTGATGGCATAGACCTCGGCTCGGTGGGGATCCGTGCAGTCGACGGTGTTCACTCTGTCGACCTCGTCATCCGTGAACTCTGTGAGCAGACAGTCACCGACCTCAAGGCGGTAGGGGCTGTCCGCTCCGGGGTCGAAGAGAACGACCGGGAGGAACCCGCAGCCTGAGAGGGTCAGGCCTGCGGCGACGGCGGCGGCCGTGCTGATGGCGCGACCGGCACGGAGACGGGGGGCGGTGGGAGGCATGAAAGCTCCGTGAAGAGGTTCGGGGGTGTCGAGGGTCAACATATCGGTCGTTGTGGACGTTCAGGACTCTATTTGGTCACGACCGAAAAACGCCAATTCTGCGATGAACATGGTTTTCGTCGGGGCAAAACGGACGGAATTGACGCGGATTGCCATGGTCATCGTGAGGAATTATGGAAAAGCGGGCGAGGATTTCGGTGCGGTCGGAGGTGAAACGGAGGCAAATCTCTGTGTCGATTCGGGCTAAGCCGCGCCGTCAGACGTGGCGAGCACCGGGGTTCCGGCGAAGCTGTGTTTCAGAGATCGTGTCCGGTCGTCCGCGCACCGTGGGGGAGGAGCTCATGGCACTGCACAAGGCCGACCGGCCTGCCGAGGAACAGCTCGCGGACATCTTCACGAGCCGGCTGAGCGAGGCGCCGCTCCCCAAGTACCGCATGCCGGAGACCCAGTCCGTCCCGCGCGTCGCCTACGCCCTGGTGCGCGACGAGCTCTCCCTGGACGGCGATGCCTCGCAGAACCTCGCGACCTTCTGCACGACCTGGGCCGATGACGAGACCTACCGCCTCATGGCCGGAAGCCTCGGCAAGAACGTCATCGACAAGGACGAGTACCCGCAGACCGCAGAGATCGAGTCGCGCTGCGTGCACATCCTCGCCGACCTGTGGAACTCGCCCGAGCCGCGGCACACCATCGGGTGCTCCACCACCGGATCCAGCGAGGCCGCGATGCTCGGCGGTCTGGCACTGAAGTGGAGCTGGCGCAAGCGCCGCCGAGCCGAGGGTGCCGACGCTTCGCGCCCCAACATCGTGGCGGGGCCGGTGCAGGTCTGCTGGGAGAAATTCGCGCGCTACTTCGACGTGGAGCTGCGCCAGGTCCCGCTGGAGGAAGGCGCCACCGGTCTGCGCCCGCACCAGCTGCGCGACCACGTCGACGAGAACACCATCGGCGTCGTCGCGATCCTCGGTGTGACCTTCACCTGCGACTACGAACCGGTCGCCGACATCGCGGCGGAGCTGGACGCCATCCAGCGCGACACCGGGCTGGACATCCCCCTGCACGTCGACGCCGCCAGCGGCGGGTTCATCGCCCCCTTCTGCCAGCCGGACCTGGTGTGGGACTTCCGGCTGGAGCGTGTCGCCTCCATCAACACCTCGGGACACAAGTACGGCCTGGCGCCGCTGGGGGTGGGCTGGGCGGTGTGGCGGACCGCGGACCTGCTCCCCGAGGAGCTGGTCTTCAACGTCGACTACCTGGGCGGCGAGATGCCGACCTTCTCCCTGAACTTCAGTCGGCCCGGCGGTGAGATCATCGCCCAGTACTACGACTTCGTGCTGCTGGGCCGGGAGGGCTACCGCACGGTGCAGCAGCACTGCCTGGACACCGCTGCCCGGCTGGCCGAGGAGGTCGACCGGATGGGGCCGTTCACGCTGCTGTACCGGGGTGAGGGCGGTCTGCCCGCGGTCTCCTACACGCTTTCCGAGCCCGATCCCGGGTTCAGCCTGTACGACCTGAGCGACCGGCTGCGCATGCGCGGCTGGCAGGTCCCCGCCTACCCGCTGCCGCCCGACCGGGACATGACGGTCGTCCAGCGGGTGCTGGTCCGCCACGGCATCAGCGCGGACAAGGCCGTTCTCCTGGCCGAGGACATGCGCCGGGCGCTGCGGGAACTGCGATCGGGCGCGGCCGGGCCGGGCGCTCGGATCGGTTTCCATCACTGATCGCCGGGGCCGCTCGCACGATGGTGGCGGTGCCCTTCTTCGCGTGATGTCGGCGAGAGCCGTCGCCCGGACGAATACGCCGCGCTGCGCGTCCGTCCGGGCGGGGTCGGATCAGGCCTCGCTGTTCGTCAGCGAGCCCGTGGTGCCGTCCAGGTCGACGACCATGCAGGTGACAGCACGGTCGTCCATGTTGTTCCAGGAATCCTCGGTCGGCATCAGGAAGGTGTAGGAGAGTTCAGCGTCGTCGTTGTCGTCGATGAGCGCCTCCAGCTCCGAACGGCAGAAGGAGTCCGCTTCCTTGTCGGTCTCCTTCTCACCGGGGTACGTGTCGCCCGAGAGCTGATGCTCGGCGTAGACCTCTGCCTCGTGCGGCTCGGCGCAGTCGATGGTGTCAGCGTCGTTGATCTCCTCGCCGTCAGGGACTGTGGCAAGGCAGTCACCGACCTTGAGGTCGAAAGCGCTGCCCGCGAGGAGGCCGCAGCCGGAGAGGGCCAGGCCTGCGGTGACAGCGGCGGCGGTGGTGAGGGCGCGGCCGAGGCGGGGGTGGGGGAGGACAGCAGGCATCAGGCACTCCGTGATGGTTCAGGGGATTGCGGGGGGTCGAACAGAGATAGAACTTAGCGGTCGGAAGGGTGGTGAACGGTCGTTTTCGGGCGCGGTCGGGATTTCCTGGAAGAACTGTGACCTGGGCGGGCATCGAAGGGGGACGTTCGCCGCCGGTGTTCCACGCGGCCGGGGGCCGGGGCGGTGCGCCCGTGTCCGCCTCGGGGCGCCGACGACCGCGGACCCGGGGCAGGCTCCGACTGCGGTGGCGCCGCCGGTTCCGCCGACCAGGGTCGAACCCTCGACTCGGCCGACCGCGGTGGAGCCCGGGCACTCGCCGACGACCTCCAGGCCGCCGAGTCGGCGGCGGTCGCCTTCATCGACGAGCTCCGCGGCCGCCTCGACGGCTGGCGGCAGGCCCCGCAGGTCTACGTCGACCCCGCGCTGGTCCTCGCCTTCCTCCTCCACCCGGGCCAGGTCCGGCCCCCGGACAGCAACGGGGACGCCGAGGCGGGTGAGCTGTTCGGCGCGCTGTGGCAGCGGGTCGGGCGCTCCGAGGGACCCCTGCGGGCCGGCCACGCCGCGGCCGTGCACGCGGCGACGGGTACGGTCCGCACGATGGCCGAGAACCGCCGCGCGTGGCGCGGCGAGCTGGACCTGGCCCACACCGACCTCGACAAGGCACGGAACCGGTGGGCCCTGCAGATCTTCCTGCACGTGGCCAAGATCCTGATGTTCGTCGGCGCGATCGCGCTCATCCCCATCGGGTTCACCAACCTGGGCTACGTCAGGTCGACCGACCCCGCCTCCACCACGAGCGCGTTCAACACCTGGATCCTCTGGGAGGCCCTGCTGTTCGGCGGGGCGATCGCCATCGCGACGACCACCGGTGGGCACAACGGGTTCCGGACGCGCCGACATGCCGCCCAGGCTGGGCGGGCGTACGCCGCCGCCCGTGTCGAGGAACTGCGCGCGGGGATCGCAGCGGGCGACGAGGAGCTGCGGCTCACCCGCGAGATCTGCGGGCGGTAGCGGCCGATCGAGACCGACGGGGGCACCCTGGGGCTCAGACCTCCACCTTCATCGGATCCTCGCTGGGTTCGGGCATGCCCGACGCCGGTTCCAGGGTGATACCGATCTGGCGGGCCGTCCCCAGATCCTTGGCCATCCCCGAGAGCATGCCGTCCGCGGTCGCCTCCAGCATCCCCGCCGAGCGCATGCCGTCGTCGTCCACCAGCCACATCTGGTATCCCATGCCCTCGGGCGGCGGGGCCAGGCCCTCGACCATGATCATGGCGCTGCCCATCTCATCCGAGGTGACGACGGTCGCGCGCGCGGTCGTACGCGGCACCTCCGACGCGCGGATCCGCGCGTCGGAGGCCGCCAGCAGCGCCTCGACCTCGGCGGTGTGGGCGCGCATGTCGTCCATGCGCTGCTGCATCGCCACCACGGTCCCGCCCAGGGCGAGCGCGACGGCCAGGCACGCGGCCGCCGCGAGCCAGGGCAGCACCGTGCGGCGGCGCCGCAGCGGGACGGCGGGAGCGGTGCCGTCGGGGGCCGGGGACGCGGACTCCTCCTCGACACCGCCGGGCGCCGCCTCCGAGGCCGCGGTCTGCGCGCCGTGCTCGGCCGTCAGCGGCGGGAGCCGGCGGATGCCCGGCACCGAGGCGCGCAGCCGCTGCCAGACAGCCGGGTCGGGCTCCTGGGCCTCGGCGTAGGCCAGCCGCACCGTCGTCGCCCGGAAGTCGTGCAGGTCGCGGCGGCAGTCCGCGCACCGGACCAGGTGCCGTTCGGCGCGCTCCCGCTCCTCGCCGGTCAGCGCGTCGACCGCGTAGGCGGCGGTGAGGCCGTGGACCTCGTCGTCCGGTGCGCTGTGGTCCGGCGTGCTCATCGGGTCACCCCCAGGCAGTCGCGCAGCTTGATCAGTCCGTCGCGCAGGCGGCCCTTGACCGTGGTCAGCGGGACCTGGAGCAGCTGGGCCGCCTCACGCTGGGTGTAGCCGGTGTAGTAGGTCATCCGCACGGTCTCGCGCTGGATCTCGGTCAGGTGGCGCAGGCAGCGCCGCACCTTCTCCCGCTCCAGGCGGTGGGCGACCCGGTCGGGCACGTCGTCGGCCGGGGAGGCGTCCGGTTCCAGCCGACCGGCATGCTCCAGGCGGGTGGCCGCGGCCTGCTCGGAGCGGACCCGGTCGACCGCGCGCCGGTGGGCGATGGTGAGCACCCAGGAGCGCACGCCGCCGCGCTCGGCGTCGAAGCGGGCGGCGGTCCGCCACATCTCCGTGAACACCTCCTGGGTCACCTCCTCGGCCTGGGCGCGGTCCCGGATCACCCGCTGCACAAGGCCGAACACCGGCCCGGAGAGCTCCCGGTACACCGCCTCGAACGCGTCGAGATCGCCTCGGGCGGTGCGGCGCAGCAGGGGGCCCAAATCGCCCTGACCGTCGAGTGGGTGCTCGTCCGCCGTATCGCCGCCCCCCGGTGGGGGACTCACCGGTATCGCCTGCTCCACCCTGCCACCGCCCTTTCCTCGTGGTGCCGTCTCGCCGACTCCCACCATGTCATTCGGAGCCGGGGCGGGGAGGGCGACGCCGCCACGCGCCTCGCCCGAGGGCTTTACCGTTTCGTTGCCGAAATCGCCGTCGCCCCACCGTGCACCGGTCCGAACGAAGGACGTGTCGCATCAACGGAACGATTCGCCCGGAGCCCCTGGCCTCAGTGGCGCCATCGCCCTGCCGAACCGCGCCACCGCCGCGCTGTGCGGGCTGATCGCCGGGGGCGCCGGACTGGCTGCGGCCGAGGCCGTCGGCGCCCTCACCCGGCCCGAGGCCACGCCCCTGCTCGCCGTCGGAGCGGCGGTCATCGACCTGGTCCCGCGCCCGCTGAAGGAGTTCGCGGTCGCGGCCTTCGGCACCGCCGACAAGGCGGTGCTGCTGGGCGGGATGGCGGTGACGCTGGCCGCCCTCGCCGCGCTGCTCGGCACCGCTTCCCGGCGGCGGCCGGCGGTCGGCGGTGCCGGGATCGCTCTTGTCGGCCTCATCGGTGTCGCCGCCGCCCTGACCCGGCCCGACGGCGGTCTCCTCGACGGACTGCCGTCGGCGGTGGGTGCCGGCGCGGCGACGGTGCTGCTGCGCGGCCTACTGGCCCGCGCGCCCCGGCAGGGCGGTCCGCCAGAGGAGGGCGACGCCCCGCCCGGCGCGCGGGGTGGGCCTCCGGTCGGCGCGTCCGCCGACATCCCGGCGTCCACCTCGGCGGCGAGTCCCGACGCGGCCATCGGAGAGCGCGTCCCATTCGACCGCCGCCGCTTCACCCTGCTCGCCGGTGCCGCAGCGGCGGCGTCGGCCGGAATCGGCACGGGCGCGCGCCGGTACGCCGCCTCGCGGGCCGAGGGTGCCGCGTCGGCCGGACGGATCACGCTGCCCGCCCCCGCCTCGCCCGCACCGCCGCTTGCGGATGGAGTGGACCTGGAACTGGACGGGCTGACCCCCTTCTTCACCCCCGACGGCTCCTTCTACCGCATCGACACCGCGCTGACGGTGCCGCGCATCGACGCCACCGCCTGGACCCTGCGCGTCCACGGCCAGGGCGCCACCGAACGCCGGTACTCCTTCGACGACCTGCTCGACCGCCCCGACCTGATGGAACGCGACATCACGCTGGCGTGCGTCTCCAACCCTGTGGGCGGTTCCTATGTCGGCAACGCCCGCTGGATCGGTGTGCCGCTGGCGGCACTGCTGGAGGAGGCCGGGGTCCGTCCGCCCGCCGAGGGCGGCCCGGCCGACCAGCTCGTCTCGCGCTCCTCCGACGGCATGACGATCGGCACCCCCGTGGCCGACGTGCTCGACGGCCGCGACGCCATGCTCGCCCTCGGCATGAACGGGCGCCCCCTCCCACCCGAGCACGGATTCCCGGTGCGCATGGTCGTCCCCGGGCTGTACGGATACGTCTCGGCCTGCAAGTGGATCGTCGAGATCGAACTGACCACGTTCGACGCCTTCGACGCCTACTGGGTGCCGCGCGGCTGGGCCGACCGGGCACCGGTCAAGGCCCAGGCCCGCATCGACACCCCGAGGCAGCAGGCGCGGCTCGACGCCGGACCGGTGACGGTGGCCGGAGTCGCGTGGGCACAGCACGTCGGCGTCGACGCGGTCGAGGTCCGGGTGGACGACGGCCCGTGGCACCCGGCCCGGCTCGCCGCGGAGGGGACGGCCGACACATGGCGCCAGTGGGTGTTCGACTGGGACGCCGAACCGGGGGAGCACCGGCTCGGCGTTCGCGCCACCGACCGGAACGGAGATGTGCAGACCGGGCGGGAGGCCCCGCCCGCCCCCGACGGCGCCACCGGGTGGCACACGGTCGACGTCACCGTCGAAACGACATAGCGCCCGCCGGGGAAGCGGGGCGCGCACGGCCCCGGCCAGCGCCCCGTCCGCCCCTGCCCATGCCCCCGTGCGGTCCCCGCGACCGGTCACGGAGACGGCGGGTGCGCATCGCGCCCGTCACGTATCGCAAGTTCCGACCCACGAAAAGGAACCGAGGAGCCAGTATGTCCATTCGCTCGATGAACCGGTTGCGTTCCCTCGCCGCAGTCGGCGGTATCGCCCTGGCGATCGCGCTGCCGCTGTCCGGCTGCCTGAACAGCGAGGACAGCGGCGACGAGATGTCGACCCAGCAGGAGTCCACCGATGAGGACATGGGCGACATGAAGGACGACGAAGGCCAAGGCGGCATGGGCGGGGAGTCCATGGACGACGGGGAGATGATGGACGACGGCGACGCCATGCGGGGCGACGGCGACGACGGCGACGACATGGACGACATGGACGACATGGACGACGCGGGGGAGATGGACGACACGGACGAGGGCGGGGACATGGAGAGCGACGGGTAGTCCTCAGGCGACCTCCTGTCCCGCCGCGTCCGGCGCCGCGACCCGCTGTACGACCGGGCGGCGGGCGCGGCGCTCACAGCCGCCCCGCCGCCGTGTTCTCGATGATGAGGTCGGCGTGCTCGCGCGGGCGGTGTTCGGCGCAGAACGCGTCTTCCTGCCGGGCCCACATCTCCCGGTAGGGGGCGTAGAGGGCGGCGTCCCCGCGCTGCGCGAGGCGCTGTGCGCGCACGTCGGCAGGGGCGTCGACCCACGCCAGAACCGACAGGTAGGGGCGCAGCTCCCGTGCGCCCGTACCGCAGCCCTCGATCAGCAGGAACGGACCGGTCGGCGTCTCCTGCCACTCCTCGGCGTGCCGTCCCCGGTCCCAGTCGTAGGCCCGCCACCGCGGGTGCCCGCCGCGCAGCAGCGGATCGATCACCCATGCGCGCACCAGTGGGACCACGGCCGCCAGCCCGTCCCACCCGGGGTACAGGTCGTCCATGCGCATCACCGGGCAGCCCAGCTCGGTGCCGACACGGTCGGCCACGGTGCTCTTGCCCGCGCCCGAGGGGCCCTCCAGCGCCATGACCCGGCAGCGCCCGGCCCGGGGCGGAGCGCCGCGCAACAGCCCGGCCGCGGCGGCGGGCCAGGAGGGATCACCGGTGGAGAGGACAGGCACGCGCGGAGTCTAGCCCGACCGCGGCGACTCGACCGTGCCGGCCGTCGACGCACCGCAGCGCGGTGACCGCCGTGGGCGTGGGCCGGGCATCACGGCTAAGCTCCCTGTCACCGAAGGCCCGGCCGCCGGTCCGGGCCCAAGCCGTGAACCCAGGAGCGACGAGGGGAACCCGTTGTGACCGACACCGAGGTGGCACCGGGGAGCCAGGCGGAGCTGCGCCGGGCCAATCAGCGGCGGGTGGTCGAGGCGCTGCGTGCCGCCGGCACGCTCACGCAGGCGGAGATCGCCCGGGCCACCGGCCTGTCTCCGGCCAGCGTCTCCAACATGGTGCGCGACCTGCGGGCCGCCGGGACCGTGTCGGTGCGCGAGACATCGTCGAACGGGCGGCGGGCGCGCGCGATCACGCTGCTGCGCCCGCCGGGCGCCGTGATCGCGATCGACTTCGCCCCGGCCCGGCTCGCCGTCGTGCTCGGTGACAGCCAGGGCACGACGCTGGCCCGGGAGTCGGTCGCCTACGATGTCGCCGCGGACCCGGCACGCGGGGTGCGCCGCGCCGTGTGGCTGGTGGAGACGGTGCTGGCCGCGGCACGGGTGGACCGCTCGACCGTGACCTCCGCGGTCGCCTCGATCCCGGGCCCCATCGATCTGGGCAGCGGCGAGATCGGGGAGATCAGCTGCCTGCCCCGATGGGCGGGTTTCCGCCCGGCGGCCGCCCTGGCCGAGAAGCTGGGGGTGGGGGTGCTCGCGGAGAACGACGCCAACCTGTGCGCCCTGGCCGAGACGGCCTCCGGGGCTGCGCGGGGCCTGGAGCACGTCATCCACGTTCAGCTCTCCGAGGGCGTGGGCGCCGGGATCGTGATCGGCGGTCGGCTGCTGCGCGGTACGCGCGGCAACGCGGGCGAGATCGGGCATATCGGGCTGGACGAGCGCGGGCAGGTGTGCCGCTGCGGCAACCGCGGCTGCCTGGAGACGCTGACCGGGGCGCCGTACCTGCTGGGGATGGTGCCGCCGCGGCAGCAGAACGGCGACACTCCGGGCACGATCCCTGAGGTGGTGGCGGCGGCCGCGGCCGGAGACCCGGGGTGCCGCCGTGTGGTCGCGGAGGCCGGGAGCGCCCTGGGCCGGGGGATCGCGATCCTGGTGAACACGTTCAACCCGGACATGGTGACCGTCGGCGGCGAGCTGGCCGCGGCCGGGGAGCTGCTGCTGGAGCCGATGCGCCGGGAGGTGGAGCTGGGCGCACTCGGCAGTGCGGTGCGCGATCTGCGGGTGGTGCGGGCCGAGTTCAGCGGCGATTCGGCGTTGCGCGGTGCGCTGCGGCTGGCCGTGACCGCGGCCGGGTGACGCGGCCGCGTGACACGATTCGGTAAACAGGCCCGTGGCGCACGGATCTTCACACCCCCCGCATTCCCGTCAGGCGCTGGACTTTCGGTTTGTTCATGTCTTGAAGGCAACGTGCGTGACGTTTCGGTTATGCGTTCACACCTTGACGTCAACTTTGCCGGGGGTTTTGACTTCCGCCCATGACCTCACCGGGCCCCACCCCATCACCTGCCCGGTGTGAGCCCCAGAGGAGGACACCCCGTTGCAGAAGCGCACAGGATTCGTGAGCCGCGCCGCGGTCGGCGCCGCAGCCGCGCTGGCACTGCTGGCCGCAGGATGCGCGACCACCACCGGCGGGGACGGCGCGAACGGCGGCGATGCCAGCGTCGAGAAGGGCTTCAAGGTCGGCCTCCTCCTGCCCGAATCGAAGACCGCGCGCTACGAGAAGTTCGACAAGCCCTACTTCGAGCAGGCCCTCGCCGAGCTGTGCGAGAAGTGCGAGCTGTCCTACCAGAACGCCGACCAGGAGACCGCCAAGCAGCAGGCACAGGCCGAGGCCATGCTGACCGAGGGCATCGACGTGCTGGTCCTGGACGCGGTCGACGCCGAGGCGGCCGGCAAGATCGTCAAGGACGCCAAGGGCCAGGGCGTGCCCGTGGTCGCCTACGACCGGCTGGCCCACGGCGGCGTCGACTACTACGTCTCCTTCGACAACCGCAAGGTCGGCGAGGTGCAGGGCCGCGCGCTCATCGAGGCGCTGGAGAAGGAGGGCGCGGCCGGTGAGGGACAGATCGTCATGATCAACGGCTCGCCCACCGACCCCAACGCCGCCGATTTCAAGGCCGGAGCACACGCGGTGCTCGACGGCGAGGTCGAGATCGGCGCCGAGTACGACACTCCCGACTGGTCGCCGGACCGGGCGCAGACCCAGATGGAGCAGGCGATCACGTCGATCGGCGCCGACGACATCGTCGGCGTCTACTCGGCCAACGACGGTATGGCCCAGGGCGTGCTGGCCGCTCTGAAGAGCGCGGGAGTGGACGAGATCCCGCCGATCACCGGTCAGGACGCTGAGATCCACGGTATCCAGCGGGTCATCTCCGGTGAGCAGTACATGACCGTCTACAAGGCCATCCGCCCCGAGGCCGAGACCGCCGCCGCGATGGCGGTCGCCCTGGCCACGGGCGAGGACTACGCCGGCGGCGAGGACGGCCTCACCGAGGTGGAGAGCGGCGACGGGGAGAAGGTGAAGGCGGTTCTGCTCGACCCGATCGCGGTCACCGAGGACAACGTCGAGGAGACGGTCGTCTCCGACGGCTTCTACACCATCGAGGACATCTGCACCGAGGCCTACGCCACGACCGACTTCTGCACGTCGGCCGACGACAGCTGACAGGGGATCCGGTGGCGGGCGCGTGGCACGGGCGCCCGCCCCGCGGACCGTCCGCAACCCGCCGCAGGCGGAGTCTGAGGGATACGACATTGAGCACACCAGTCCTGGAGCTGTCCGGGATTTCCAAGAGATTCGGCGCCGTGCAGGCGCTCAGCGAAGTCGACCTGCGGGTCGCGGCCGGTGAGGTCGTCGCCCTGCTGGGCGACAACGGCGCCGGAAAGTCCACCCTGGTCAAGACCATCGCCGGGGTGAACCCGGCCGACAGCGGCACCATCCGGTGGGAGGGGCGGCAGGTCGCCGTCACCAAACCGAACGACGCGCAGCGGCTCGGCATCGCCACGATCTACCAGGACCTCGCCCTGTGCGACAACCTCGACATCGTGGCCAACCTCTTCCTCGGGTCCGAGCGGACCGGATTCGGCCTGCTCGACGAGGTGGAAATGGAGCGGCGCGCCCAGGACCTGCTCGACTCCCTGTCGGTGCGCATCCCGAGCCTGCGGGTCCCGGTGGCCTCGCTGTCGGGCGGGCAGCGGCAGATCATCGCGATCGCGCGCTCGCTGCTCGGCGACCCCAAGGTCGTCATGCTCGACGAGCCCACCGCCGCGCTGGGCGTCGCGCAGACCGCCCAGGTGCTCGACCTCATCGAGCGCCTGCGCGACAACGGGCTCGGCGTCATCCTGATCAGCCACAACATGGCCGACGTGCGCGCGGTCGCCGACCGCGCCGTGGTGCTGCGGCTCGGCCGCAACGCCGGTGACTTCCGTGTGGAGGACACCGCTTACGAGGAGATCGTCGCGGCCATCACCGGCGCCGCGGACAACCCCGTCGCGCGACGGGCCGGGCGCGTCTCGGTGTCCGGAACGGAGGAAGCGTGATGGCACAGCGGACATCTCTGGCCGGAGGGTCCGACGGGACCGCGCGACCGGCGGCTCCGCAGCGCGACCCCCGGCTGATCGTCGCCGACGCTGCCTCACCCGGGGACATCCTCCGGGCGCTCAAGGAGCGCCTGCGCGGCGGTGAACTGGGGCCGCTTCCGGTCATCACCGGCCTCATCGTCATCTCGATCGTGTTCCAGAGCCTGCACGACCGCTTCCTGTCCCCGCAGAACCTCTCCAACCTGACCGTGCAGATCGCCGCGGTGGGCCTGATGACCACCGGTGTGATCATGGTGCTGCTGCTCGGCGAGATCGACCTGTCGATCGGGTCGGTGGCCGGTGTGTCGGCCGCCGTGCTGGCGGTCCTCTCCGTCAAGCAGGGGCTCCCCGAATGGGCGGCCATCGCCGCGGCCGTCGGCGTCGGCCTGGCCATCGGCATCCTGCACGGCACGATCTTCGCGAAAGTCGGGGTACCGGCTTTCGTGGTGACGCTGGCCGGGCTCCTGGGCTGGCAGGGCGCGCAGATCTACCTGCTCGGCTCCGACGGCACGATCAACATCGGCGACGGCGGCCCGATCGCCTTCCTCACCCAGACGTACTTCGTTCCGGCGGTCGGCTGGGGGATCGCCGCGACCGTGGTGGCCGTGTACGCCGCGACCACGGTCCACGGCGAGCGGCGCCGCCTGCGGGCGGGGCTGCCGCCGCGGACGCCCATGGAACTCGCCTTCCGCGGGCTGCTGCTGGTGCTGCTGGCCGTCCTCGTCTTCGGCGCGGTGGCGGTGCTCAACCAGTTCAAGGGCGTGCCGCTGGCGTTCCTGATCTTCGTCGGGTTCGTGGTCGCCTTCGACCTGATGCTCCGCAAGACCCGCTACGGGCGGATGGTGTTCGCGGTCGGCGGCAACGCCGAGGCGGCCCGCCGTGCCGGCATCGACGTCGACCTGATCCGCATCTCGGTGTTCGCGCTGTCGTCCATGCTGGCCGCGATCGGCGGCGTGCTGATGGTGTCCCGTTCGTTCTCCGCCAGCCTGGACACGGCCGGCGGCGACGAGCTGATGCTCGCGATCGCCGCCGCGGTCATCGGCGGCACGAGCCTCTTCGGCGGCCGCGGCAACGCCTACTCGGCGCTGCTGGGCGGCCTGGTGCTCGGTGCGATCACCTCGGGGCTGTACCTGCTGCAGATGGACGCCTCGGTGCGGTACATGATCACCGCCCTGGTGCTGCTCATCGCGGTCATCCTGGACGCCATGTCCCGGCGCAGCCGCAGGACGCACGCCCGAGGCTGACCCCCGCTCCCCCGTCCCGCCCTTCCGTCCGGGGCGGGGCGGGCCGCCACGACCACCGGCCGCGCCCCACTCCCACTCCCGTGGGCGCGGCCGGTCTCCGCCGAGGCAATGGGTCGGGAGATCCTACCTCTGTAATCCGGTCTGGAATGCGGAGATGTAGCGTCGTCCGACGATGCCCGATATCTCCTTCCTTCTCATCGCCGGGACCGCGGTGATGGTCGGCGCCGTGGTGCAGAGCAGTGTCGGCCTGGGGCTCGGCCTGGTCGCCGCTCCCGTCGTCTCCTTCCTCGACCCCACGCTCATGCCCGGCGCACTGCTCATCGTGACCGCGGTGCTGCCCGTGTTCACCCTGGCCGCCGAGTGGCGCCACATCGACTGGCGCGGCCTGGCCTGGGCGCTGCCCGGGCGCCTGCCCGG
The DNA here is from genome assembly GCF_014201195.1 of Nocardiopsis mwathae. NCBI lineage: Bacteria > Bacillati > Actinomycetota > Actinomycetes > Streptosporangiales > Nocardiopsidaceae > Nocardiopsis > Nocardiopsis mwathae. The sequence continues at coordinate 1,656,479 of NZ_JACHDS010000001.1, forward strand.
CTCGGTACTGGGGGTGTGGGTGGTGGCGACGCTCACCCCCGAGATGATGGGCGTCGCCGTCGGTGCGATGGTGCTCGTCGCGGTCGTGCTGTCCCTCCGCGCGGTCCGGGTCCGCATCACGCCCGGGTCCCTGTTCGGCGCCGGCGCCCTGTCCGGGCTCACGGGCACCGCCACCTCCATCGGCGGACCGCCCATGGCCCTGCTCTACCAGCACGAGGAGGCCGCCCGGGTCCGCGGGACCCTCGCCGCGTTCTTCCTCATCGGGGTCATGATGTCGCTGGCGCTGCTCGCGGCCGGAGGCCAGCTCGGCGCGCACGAGATCCGGGGCGGACTGGCGCTGGTGCCCTTCCTCATCGCCGGGTTCCTCGCCGGGCGCCCGCTGCGCCGCGTCGTGGACGCCGGTCGCATGCGCACCGCCCTGCTCGCGGTCGTCACCGTCTCCGGGCTGGTGCTGGTCAGCAGCTCGCTGCTGTAGCGGTCGGAGGCGCCCGGAGACGGGGACGGCACCGGGGCGCAGGCGAGGACGCGCGGACGACGAAGAGAAGGTAGGCTCCACAGCCCATGAAGGCGACACCCCGGCCGCGCCCCACCAAGGCCGACCTCGCGGCCGCGCACGGCACCACGATCCCCGACGTCATCGCCCCCGGGCTCGACGTGCTGTTCTGCGGAATCAACCCCGGGCTGTACTCCGGGTACACCGGGCACCACTTCGCCCGGCCGGGCAACCGGTTCTGGCCGGCGCTGCACCGGTCCGGCTGGACACCCCGGCGGCTCCGCCCCGACGAGCAGGACCTGCTACCGCAGTGGGGAATGGGCATCACCAATCTCGTGGCCCGCGCCACCGCCCGCGCCGACGAGCTGAGCGCCCGCGAGCTCCGCGAAGGCGGCGAGAACCTGCGCGAACGCCTGGAGCGCTACCGGCCGCGCACACTCGCCGTCCTCGGTGTGACCGCCTACCGCTCGGCATTCGGCCGACCGAAAGCGCGGATCGGATCACAGCAGGACATGATCGGGCATACACCGGTATGGGTGCTGCCCAACCCGAGCGGGCTGAACGCCTCGTGGCCCGTGGACGCCATCGCCGCGGAGCTGGCGCGGCTGCGCGGCCACTGCCGCGGGGGCGACACGTGACGACCGCCTCCCCGGCCCGGCACGCGCGGCGCGCACGGGCGGCGGAGCGGCCGAGACGACCGGGGCGGGCACGCCCCTGGACCGGTACACAGAGGCGATAGGTTCGGGTGGGAGCCGCTGCACGCGGCCCATACACTCGATGGGACGTGCGTGCCAGGTGTGCGCAGTGCAACCCGCACACACGCCGAACGCACGCTGGACGAGGGGACTGAGGAGAGTTGGCGCTGCTCGATACGATCGGAAATCCGGACGACCTGAAGAAGCTCGGCGAGGACGAGATCCCACAGCTGGCGCAGGAGATCCGTGACTTCCTCGTCTCCGAGGTGTCGCGCACCGGCGGACACCTGGGCCCGAACCTCGGGGTCGTGGAGCTCACGGTCGCACTGCACCGCGTCTTCGACTCGCCGCGCGAGCCGATCCTCTTCGACACCGGCCACCAGTCCTACGTGCACAAGATGCTCACGGGACGCCAGGACTTCTCCAAGCTCCGCAACGCCGGCGGGCTGTCCGGCTACCCCTCGCGCGCCGAGTCCGAGCACGACTTCATCGAGAACTCGCACGCCTCCACCGTCCTCTCCTACGCCGACGGCCTGGCCAAGGCCAACGAGCTCCAGGGCCGCGGCGACCGCACGGTCGTCGCCGTCATCGGCGACGGCGCCCTGACCGGCGGGATGGCCTGGGAGGCGCTGAACAACATCGCCGAGGGCAAGAACCGGCGCATCGTCATCGTCGTCAACGACAACGGCCGCTCCTACTCGCCGACCATGGGCGGACTCGCCGACCACCTCGCCACCCTGCGCATGGCGCCCGGCTACGAGCAGGCGCTCGACCTCGCCAAGGTCGCGCTCAACCGGGCGCCGGTCGTGGGCCCGCCGCTCTACGACGCGCTGCACGGCCTGAAGAAGGGCATCAAGGACGCCATACAGCCCCAGATCATGTTCGAGGACCTGGGACTCAAGTACCTCGGCCCGATCGACGGCCACAACGAGCAGACGGTCGAGAAGGCGCTGCGCCGCGCCCGCGACTTCGGCGGGCCGGTCATCGTGCACTGCATCACCCAGAAGGGCAAGGGCTACGCCCCCGCCGAGAACCACGACGAGGACCAGTTCCACGCCATCCCCAAGCTGGACGCCGACACCGGCAAGGCGAAGTCCGCACCGGGCTCCGTCAAGTGGACCAAGGTCTTCAGCGAGGAGATGGTCGAGCTCGGCGCCGAACGCGAGGACATCGTCGCGATCACCGCCGCCATGCTGCACCCCACGGGGCTGGCCGCGTTCGCCGAGGCCTACCCGGACCGGATCTACGACGTCGGCATCGCCGAGCAGCACGCCGCCACCTCGGCCACCGGTCTGGCGATGGGCGGGCTGCACCCGGTCGTGGCGGTGTACGCGACCTTCCTCAACCGCTGCTTCGACCAGGTGCTGATGGACGCCGCCCTGCACCGCCAGGGGGTCACCTTCTGCCTGGACCGCGCCGGTATCACCGGCGACGACGGCGCCAGCCACAACGGCATGTGGGACCTGTCCATCCTCAACGTGGTGCCGGAACTGCGCCTGGCCGTGCCGCGCGACGCCACCCGGCTGCGCGAGCAGCTGCGCGAGGCCGTCGCGGTCGACGACGCCCCCACCGTGGTGCGCTACCCCAAGGGCGAGGTCGCCCCGGAGATCCCGGCCGTCGGCAGGATCGGCTCCATGGACGTCCTGCGCCGCGCCGCGGACGGCGGCCACTCCGAGGACCTGCTACTGGTCGCCGTCGGCCCGATGGCCGAGACCTGCTGCGAGGTCGCCGACCGCATGGCCGCCCAGGGCATCGGCGTCACCGTCATCGACCCCCGCTGGGTCAAGCCCCTGGACCCGGCACTCGTGGCCGAGGCCGCCGGATACAGCGTGGTCGCGGTCGTCGAGGACAACGGCCGCGTCGGTGCGGTGGGCGACGCCGTCGCCCGCGCCCTGCGCGACGCCGACCTGGACATCCCGGTGCGCACGTTCGGCATCGACCAGGAGTTCCTGGACCACGCCAGCCGCACGACCATCCTGGCCGACATGGGCCTCACCCCCCAGGAGCTCTCCCGCAAGCTGACCGAAACGGTCTCGCGGCACACCGAGCGCTCCCCCTTGGCGGACGAGCCGGCCCAGAGCTGACGGCCGCCAGTGGCCGGCGCGGCCACTTCGTCGGGCAGGGGCCGCGGACCATCGGGTCCGCGGCCCCCTGTCGGAACCTTCCTGGGAAAGCGGCCTCCGCCTGGAAGGATTCGGTGGTTCCGATCAGGGAGTGCTGGCGGCGAATTCCGTCAGCGCACGCGAGAGCGGCGTGACGACGCAGTCGCCCTCGGTGGGTTGGAAGGTGCCGACGCCTACCAGTCCACCGCTCAGTTCGGCCACGGGACCGATGACCGAGAAGTCGACGCGTGTGGTGTGGGTCTTCTTCTGACCGTCGACGGTGGTCGCCGTGATGCTGATCGTCCCACTGCCGGTGAGTCCGGGGTCGTCGATGAACGAACCGCAGTTCACCGGCTCGTCCGACCGCAGGTTGAGCCCGGCGGTCGCCAGTGTCGTGGTGTCGATCTTCTGCCCGCCGATGGTGCCCTCGCACACGGCGAGCTCGTCCTTCGCGTTGAACGACGACCGTGTCTTGATCGGCGAGCCGATGGGCTGCAGCGGCGGGGTGAGGGGGCCTTCGGCGGCGATCACGCAGGTCAGGTCGGCCCGGGTCGACTCGGCCTCCTCAGTGGCCTGGGCGTTGGCGGCGGTGATGCCGGTCAGGGTGAGGGCGGTGGTGGTGAGGATTACGGGCACGATACGGCGGATCGGGGGACGTGCCATGGAAGAGTCTCCGTTCCGTTGCGGCCCTCGGGCGCGCGCGAGCGCCGAGCCGAGCGGGGGGCAGGGGGATGGGCGAGTGGTGTGGCGTTTCCTATCCGCGGGTGGCCGTGTTTCCTGAGGCCACCGATGGAGGTCCGGACCTGTCATTGGTCTTACGTCAGTTCGCGATCTTCCGCAATGGCCGGTCGTCCGGGTCAACTCAGGGATATGCGCGGAACGTGGTGAAAAGCCGTTGGCCCGCTCGGCCGGGCGCATGCGGCGAAAGATGCGGGCCGACGCGATTCGGCGGCCGACCCGTGTCGGGGCAGCAGGCCATGGCCCTGTCGCGGTGGAGTCGGCGGTCGATGATCGACCCACTCGCCCTGGAAGCGCGGCGGCCCAAGGCCCCTCGCCGCCCTACCGCGCGCCACGGATGGTGAGATCCCTACCCGCCCGGTGGTGTCACCGTGGTCGCCGGACCTGGCCGCCAGGTACTGGGTCGTGGACGGACCTGACCCGCCGGTTCCGGCGGAGACGGTCACAGATCCTTCCCCGGGGTGCGAACTCGGCCGTTCCGGGCGGGGACCGGTGCGTGTTCCGGTCATCGCCCGGTGGCGACAGATGATCGGAGGGCGATAGCGCCCCCCCGGGTCGTGTGAGGCATGGATCGCCGCGGTGTCGCCGCGGCCCGGATCGGCCTGCGCTCACCGGCGCCGCGCGAGCGGAGGCCCCCGCGGGCGGGGGCGGAGGACGCGGGTGGTGAGCGGAAGCGGTGATTCCGGGGTCGGGATCCGGCGGGACCGGTCGGCCTTCGCGGGATCGGTCGTGCGAAGCGGCCGTCCGACCGCATCGACCGTTCACGAAATGAATGGTGTTCAACTCATATTTAAAGGGATTGTCGAAAAGAGATCGTCATCTTACGGTGATTCCAGATCAACGCACCCATGCGGGTGGAGAAGTATTCACGGGCGGGTCGCCTGAGAATGCCCGGCCGTTCATGGATGTTCCGGCTTCGGAACACCGAACCCCGCGTCCACGTCATTTACGGCAAGGGCGCGGGAGGAGGAATCGAGGGAATCACATTGATCGAATTCAAAGCGGGACTGAAGGGCATCGCCGCCGCGGGAACCGGCGCGTTCATGGTCTTCGGCCTCCTCAGCGCCCCCGCCCACGCCGCGCCGACCGCCGCGGACAAGGCGGCCGACGCCGCCCCTGCCGTCACCGAGGCCGGCGAAGCCGCCGACGGAGAGGTCGGCACCCTGAGCCACTGGCCCAACCCGGTCAACGCCACCAACAAGAAGACCGTCCCGGGGAGCTCCACGACCACGTCGCGCGGCACCATGCAGCTGCGCCGGGGAGTCGTCGACGGGCAGCGCATGGTCTGGGCTCGGGCGGTCAACGCGAATTCGAACCTCTACATCATGCTGCAGTTCCGGAGGGACGACGGCTCGTACGGAACGAGTCTGCCGCGGCGTATCGGCACCCGGAACTACACCAATGCCGCCCACGCCACCAACACCGTCGCTCGCAGCTTCCGGGCCTGCATCATCGCCGACCCGAACGACCGCCGGTGCAACAGCAACCACGCCGGTCCGTGGGTCCTTCGCGGAGACGTCTGGAATTAGATCCGGCCCCTGGCCCGAAACGGCGTGCACTCCTCACGCGTGCGTTTCTCCCGACCGCGGTACATGACCGTTCCCGGCCTCGCCCCTCCGAGGCCGGGAACGGACCCTGTCAGGGGCGGCCGCCCAGTGGGGCGGTGTGCTCCCGGCTGTGGGGCGCCCTCGTCCGCCGGCCACCGGAACGGAGACGCGGCGCCGGCTCCTCCAGCAGGGCGGCGCCCAGCCGGGTGACCGTGTGCAGGACGCGGCCGCCGTGCCGCCGGCTGTGGATCAGCCCGGCGTCGCGCAGGACCGAGGTGTGGTGGCTGGCGGCCGCCGGGGTGACCCTCAGGCGCCGGGCCAACTCACCGGTGGTGGAGCCCGACGCGGTGAGCTCCAGCATGGTGGCGCGGGTCGACCCCAGCAGGCGTCCCAGTGCCCGGCCTGCCGGGTCGGAGCCGCCCGTGTCCGACGCCCAGCCGAGGGCCGGAGGCGCGGGGTAGACGAGGACGGGAAGCAGGTCGTCGTCGTAGAGGGAGATGGGCGTCCGCCAGCAGAAGAACGACGGTTGCAGAAGCAGTCCGCGCCCGCCGAGCACCAGGTCGCGGTCGACCGGGTAGTCCGCTTCCAGCACCGGCGGGCGCCACCGCATCGGCGGCCCCAGGCCGCTGAGCAGGGTGTGGGCCCCGCCGCGCAGGAACGCGCGGGCGTGTGCCGTGTGGACGGCGTCGACGTGCGCCCGGATGGCCGGTGCGAAGGGCGCGATGAACTCTCGGTGGCATGCCCGCATGGCCTCGCCGATGCGGTGCAGGGCGTCCGGTTCGCCGTCGGCGACGGCGCGTGCCCATCCCGGTAGCCGGTGGTCGGCGGCCAGCCGCGCCATCTCGGTGCGCAGGCGTCGCCGGGGTGTGCCCAGCACGGTGTCGATGCGGGATTCCAGGTCGGCCGGGCCACCGGAGGGGGTGAGGAAATCGGGGAAGTAGTTGCTGTTGGGGACGAGTGGAGCCAGGAGCCGTGCTTCGGGGGGAATCCGTCGGCGGCAGGCCCGGCGCCATTCCTCGAACGCCAGGCCGCCGTGTGATCCGCCGAGCATCTGCAAGCTGAGGACGATCTCCCACGTCGCGTCGGGCCCTTCGGCCATGCGGGTGCGCGCGAGGTCGTCGCCGGTGAAGTGGATCCGCAACATTGCGTCTCCGGTCGTGCACACACTGTGCGGTTGGGGGATGACCTCCGATTTTAGGCACAGAGGGGCGCGTTTTCGCCCTGTATTGGCCGGATATGGCCGCGGGTGCGGGTCGTCCGGAAACACCGGTCGGCCGCGCACCCGCCCCTCGTGCTCCGCCTGTTCAGGCGGTGTACAGCGAAGCCGCCGCCAGCGCGACCGCCGCTGCGGCCAGGACGATCAGGGCGGTGTTCAGCTCCGGCGGCAGCGGCTCCCCGCGGCTGCGCGTATAGCTCCAGAGCAGCAGCACACCGGCGACCATGAGCACGGCGACCATGAGGACGAACAACAGCTCGGACATGCCACCCCGTTTCCGATCGTGAACCCCGTCTCGCTCCCATCCTCCCCCCTTACCTCCCCGCGGGGCGGTAGGACAGCCGCAGTGTCCCACGGGCGACGGCACGCCCGAAGGATGGGGGAGAATGGGGTAATGAGCTCTCCCGACTCCCTGCGCGTAGCGGTGATCGGTTCCGGTCCCGCCGGGATCTACACCGCCGACGCCCTCACCAGGCAGAGCCGCGAGACCGTGGCCGTCGACGTCATCGACCGCCTGCCCACCCCCTACGGGCTGGTGCGCTACGGTGTCGCCCCCGACCACACCAAGATCAAGGGTGTGGCCCGCACCCTGCGCCAGGTCCTCGAACGCCCCGAGGTGCGCTTCATCGGCGGGGTGCGGTTCGGCCGGGACGTCACCGCCGACGACCTGGACCGCGTCTACGACGCCGTCGTCTACGCCACCGGCGCCAGCGTCGACCGCAGACTGGGCATCCCCGGCGAGGACCTGCCGGGCAGCGTCGCCGCCACCGACTTCGTGAACTGGTACTGCGGCCACCCCGACACCGGGGTCGAGCGGTTCCTCCTCGACTCCGAGGAGGTCGCCGTCGTCGGCGCGGGCAACGTCGCCCTCGACGTCGTCCGGATCCTCGCCAAGTCCGCCGAGGAGCTGCGCCGCACCGACATCCCCCAGCCGGTCCTGGACGTCCTCGCGGACAGCAAGGTGCGGCGTATCCACCTGCTCGCCCGCCGCGGGCCGCTGCAGGCCAGGTTCACCGCCCCCGAGCTGCGCGACCTCGGTGAGCTGGCCAACACCGACATCGCCGTCCGCCCAGGCCAGGTCGACATCGACCCCGCCGGCGAGGCGATGCTCGGCGCCGCCCGGGCCGCGCGCACCAACCTCAAGATCCTCACGTCCTGGGCGCAGCGGCCCTCCGCGGACCGCCCCCGCCGCATCGACCTGCGCTTCTGGGTGCGCCCCGTGGAGATCCTGGGGGAGGAGTCCGTGGCCGGGCTGCGGGTCGAGGGCACCCGGATCGGCGACGACGGACGCCTGGCCGGAACCGGCGAGGAGGAGGTGCTCGACGTCGGCATGGTGTTCCGGTCCATCGGCTACATGGGCGTTCCCCTGCCCGGCGTGCCTTTCGACGAGTCCACCCGCACGATCCCGCACACCGACGGCCGCGTGCTCGGCCCCGGCGGCGGGGTGCTGGCCGGCCGGTACGTCGCCGGATGGATCAAGCGCGGGGCCACCGGCGTGATCGGCACGAACAAGTCCGACGCGGCGGCGACCGTGCGCAGCCTGCTGGACGACGCCCCCGCCCTGCGCGAGCGGCGCGCCGCGGGCGCGCACGATTCCTCGATCGAGGCGCTGCTGGCCGAGCGCGGGGCCTCCTTCACCGACTACGGCGACTGGCTGGCGATCGACGCCGCCGAGGCCGAGCGCGCCGCCGACCTCGACCGCGGCGAACGCGTGAAGCTGCACCGCTGGGACGAGCTCTACGGCGCCCTGGGCCGGTAGCGGCCGCTGAGACGGTGGCGGCCGCCCCGCGCGGGGCGGCCACCACCGCTCGGGCGTCGGTGCGGGTCCGCGGTCAGCCGACCCTGGACGCCGGGGCACCGAAGGTGTTGCAGGACTCCAGGGTGTCCCCGGTCGTGCCCGCCGTGTACCACTGGCGCCGGTTGATCGACTTGCCGTGGGTGGGCAGGTCGCCGCCGGAGTTGAGGAGCTCGTTGACCTCCTTGATCTCGGAGTCGTCGAACGCCCCCAGCCCGCGCATGGCGACACCGGCGAAGCACTCGGCCTGCAGCTCGGTACGGCGGAGCGACTCCAGCCGGACCGACTCCGAGGCCCCCGACTCCGCCGCCACGGAGCGGGAGATGATCGCCGTCACCTGCTGCACGTGGTGGCCGTACTCGTGGCCGAGCAGCGCGGCCCAGACGCTCTCCTGGCTGCCGTCGGGGATGAACTCCGCCATCTCGTTGACGTTGGGCAGCACCACGGTGATGGTCTTCTCGTCAGGCTTGTAGAAGGCCAGGACCACCCCCTTCTCCGCGGGGGCCTGCCGCGGCTTCTCGTTGGTGACCCCGAAGGTCGGGCCGGGCGTGCGGATCCCGAGTTCCTCGAAGCGCGGCTTCCACATCTCGTTCAGGCAGTCGCCCACCTCGGTCGTGAACTCCTCCCACGACGCGTCGGAGGACGTGTCGAGCCTGGGCACGTCGCAGTCGATGGGGTCGGGGGTCGCCGTGCCGAAGGCGGGGTGCTCGTCGAGGTCGAAGTCGGGCTCGACGGGGCGGTCGTCCAACTGCCGGGAGTAGAACGCGGACAGGTCCTCGCCGCCCGCCAGCGGCTGCTGGGCCCCTTCCGAGGAGGCGCCGGTGCCCTGGGCCATGAGGGTGATGAGGACGGTGAGGGCGGTGACGATGGCGAGCGCCGACCCGCCGGCGCCCACCACGACGGCCGTGGAGGGGCGGCGCCGCGGCCGGGGCGGCACTCCGGTCGGCGGGTGGGGGCCGAGCTGCCCCGGCATCCCCTGGGTCGGTCGGGGCGGCCTACCGTGCGGGGCGCCGCCGTACGGGGCGAAGGCGCCGGGGTGCCCCTGGGGTCCCGGCCCTCCCTGCGGCCCCTGCGCTCTGTGGGCCGTATGCGGCCCCTGCGGGGCGGGCTGCCCGTGGTGCCCGGGGGGTGCCTGGGGGCTGTGGGGCGGGCGTGGGGGCGCGTGGAAGGCGGTCGTGTGCGGCCCCTGCCCGGGGACGGCGGGGCGGGGTGCCTGCGGCGGGTGCCCGGCCTGTCGGCCCGGCGCGCTGTGCGGTGCCGGCCCCTGCGGCCGGTACGCCTGCTGCGCCCGCTGCCCCGGTGGCCCAGGGGCGGCGGGCGTCGGCCCGCCGGCCGGGGGCGGGGACGGCCGCGGGGGCGCAGCGGGTCGCGGCGAGTCCCGCGGGGCCTCCTGGGGGCCGGGGTACCGGCCGGCGTCGGGTGTCGGGGCGGGCGCGCCGGAGGAGTCGGGCGGCCGGCCGCTCCCGGGCACGGGCGCACCGTCGGGGGAGGTGTCCACTAGGTCGATCCTTCTGTTCTGCTGCGCGTGGGCAAGCCGGACGATCAACCCTATTCGGACCGGCGGCGGAGCCGGTAGTTCGCCGGTGGTTCAACGGTGGCCGGGAGTGGCCGAGGGCGCGGCCCGAGCGCGTCGGGCCGGTGTCAGGGCGCGCGGTAGGTGACGCCCACCGTGCGCAGGATGCCGGGCAGCTCGGCCTCGAAGAGCGGCTCCATGTCCGGCATGACGAAGGACAGGTGCTCGAAGACCTCCATGCACACCAGGCCGTAGATACGCACCCAGCACGAGGTGAGGACGTGCAGGGCGCCGAGCGGGACGTTCTCCGTCGCGAACCCCGTCTGCTCGGCGAAGGCCTCCAGCTGGCGGCAGAGCACGGGCGAGAGTTCGGCCTCGTCGGGTACCTCGAAGCGCCGCTCCCGGAGCAGGCGGTCGAAGAGGGCGAAGAAGATCGCGGCGAAGCGCTGGCCGGCCTCCAGGGTCGCGCCCCGCTCGTGGTCGCGGTGGTGGTGGGGGCCGGGCGGGCCGAACATCAGCGCGAACTCGGCGCGGTTGGCCAGCGCCCAGGTGCGCAGGGCGCGCAGGGAGGCGAGGATGCGGCCGTCGACGTCGTCGTGGGGCAGCGACCGGTCGGCGGCGGTGACGGCTTCGGCCAGCTCGGTGAAGAAGTCGGCGGTCAGCGAGGAGAGCAGGTCGTCGAGGCTGTTGAAGTAGCGGTACAGGCCGGGCGCGGTCATGCCCATCTCACGGGCGATGGCACGCAGGGACACCCCGGGCGGTCCCTGTTCGACGAGGTGGCGGCGGGCGATCTGCTTGATCTCCTGCGATGTGGCTTCGCGGACCCGTTCGCGCCGTGACAGCGCCGCCGTCGCCGTCGGCTTGTCCTCCTCGACGTGCACTGGTGTCGCCTTTCTGCCGCGGTCCGGTCGGGAGGCGCGGGTTAGGGATGTCCGGGGATGTCATAGGTCACATTGACATCACTGATTGATACGAGTTCTAGTGAACACCGTAAGCAAACAGCGTTCACGTGCGCTCTTCACCTCACGTTAACAGTCAGGCCCGGGGGGGATTCATGTTCGGAGGCCTTGGGCGCTTCGCCTACCGGTGGCGGGTCGGGGTGCTCGCCGCAACGGCGCTCTTCATCGCCTTCGCCGTGACCTGGGGAACAGGACTCTTCGGATCCGTCAGCCACGGCGGCTTCGAGGACCCCGACTCCGAGTCAAGCCGGGCCGCCGAACGCCTGCAGGCCGAATTCGGCCACGACGCCGTCGACGTCGTCGCCGTCTACCGCAGCGACGAACTGAAGATCGACAACCCGGTCTTCGCCGCCAACGTCCGCAACACCGTCGACCGCCTTCCCGAGGACAAGGTCGCCTCCGCCCCCAGCTACCTGGACGAGGACCTCTCCGACACCGAGCGCGGCATCCTCATCTCCGAGGACCGGCATGCCACCTACGTCCCCATCACCTTCAAGGGCGCGGACAACGACGAGCGCATGGCCGCCTTCACGTCCATCGCCGACGACCTCGACGCCGGCCCGCTGGACACCTACCTCGGCGGCCCGCTCGCCGTGGGCAAGGAGATCTCCGCCGGGGCCGAGAGCGACGTCGTCACCGCCGAGCTGATCTCCCTGCCGGTGCTGCTCGTGCTCCTCGTCGTCATCTTCGGCGGGGTCGTCGCCGCGCTGATGCCGCTGGCCGTCGGAGGCATCGCCGTCCTCGGCTCCCTCACCCTCCTGCACGCCCTCACCTACGTGACCGAGGTGTCGGTCTTCGCCGTCAACGTCGCCACCCTGCTGGGCCTGGGGCTGGCCATCGACTACGGGCTGTTCATGGTCAGCCGGTTCCGCGAGGAGTCCGCCCGCGACGGCACCGACACCCGAACGGCCATCGCCCGCACCCTGGCCACGGCCGGACGCACCGTCGCCTTCTCCGGCGTCACCGTCATGATCGCCTTCGGCGGACTGCTCTTCTTCCCCCAGCCGATCCTCCGCTCGATCGGCCTGGGCGGCATCGCCGTGGTCCTCTTCGACCTGCTGGCCGCACTCGTGATGCTGCCCGCACTGCTCTCCGTGGTCGGCCACCGCATCGACGCCCTTCAGCTGCGCCTGTTCCGACCGCGCCCCCGAGCGGGCACCGCCGACGCCTCCGCCGCGATGCGGACGGTCCCGACCGGCACGGGGGCGTGGGCGCGCCTGGCGCACAGCGTCATGCGCAGCCCCGCGCTCTACCTCGCCGCCGTCGGCGGCGTCCTGGTCGCCTTCGCCTCCGCACTGATGTTCACCCACGTCGGCTCCACCGACCAGCGCTACCTCCCGCAGGACGCCAACAGCCGGATCGCCACCGACATGCTCCGCGACGACTTCCCCGCCGGGGGCGTCAACCAGATCGACGTCGTGCTCGCCGGCGACATGTCCGGACGCGACCTCGACGGCTACGCCGAGCGCCTCGGCGGGCTGCCGGGCGCCGCCGGCGCCGACGTGGCCCGCACCGGCGACGGCGCCGCGCACGTGACCGTCGCCTACGAGGGCGAGATCGACGACCCGGCGACCACGGACCTCGTGCGCGACGTGCGCGCCGAAACCGCCCCGGAAGGCGCCGACGAGGTCCTGGTGGGCGGACCGGCGGCGGTGCAGCTCGACAACATGGACGCGATCGTCGACGCCGTGCCGTGGACGCTCGCCTTCGTCGTCACGGTCACCGTGGTCCTGCTCTTCCTGGCGTTCGGCTCGGTGGTGCTGCCGCTCAAGGCGGTGCTGATGGGCTTCCTGTCCCTGGGCGCGTCGCTGGGCGTGGTCATCTGGGGCTTCCAGGACGGCCACCTCGGCGGGCTCCTCGGCTTCGACGGGGTCGGCACCATGGACCCCACCTACCTCGTCCTCATCCTCATCGTGGCCTTCGGGCTGGCGATGGACTACGAGCTCTTCCTGCTCAGCCGCGTCCGCGAGGAGTACCTGCGCAGCGGCGACAACACCCATTCGGTCGCCGTGGGCCTGCAGCGCACCGGCGGCATCATCACCAGCGCGGCCCTGCTGCTCGTGGTGGTCATGCTCGCGATGGGCTCCTCGTCGCTGCTGTCCCTCAAGATCATCGGCATCGGCCTGGCCGTGGCCGTGATCGTCGACGCCACCCTGGTGCGCGCCCTGCTCGTCCCGGCCGGCATGCGCTTGCTGGGCCGCGCCAACTGGTGGCTCCCGCGCCCCCTGCGGTGGCTGCACGACCGCATCGGCATCTCCGAGGGAGAGGAGGCGGACACGGCGCCGCAGCCCGAAGCCCGCCCGGCCGTCCCTCCGGTCACGAGCGCCCACGATCCGGCGGATCCGGCGATAAGGAGCCGATAAACGCGGCTCGTAGGGTCCTTCTCGCCCTCCTCGGAGAGTGAGGACCGGGATCGACCGAAGGAGTCTCGTTGAAGAGCAAGCTCAAGGCCTTCGCCGCCGCAGCCGCCGTTCCGGCCAGCGCCTCGGCCGCCCGCCACCGCAGCTCCTCCCAGCGGCGCACGTGCGCCGCCAGACCGGCGATGCCCAGGCCGTCGAGCACGGGACCCCGCCACAGTGCGAGCGCCGCGCGCAGGCCGCGCGCCGCCTCGGCCATCCGCCCCTCGCCCATGGCCCCCCGGGCCGACTCCACCAGCCGCTCGGCCTCCAGGGCGTCGAGGCGCACCCCCTCGGTACGGAGCCGGTAGCCCGCCTCCCGGGTCTCGATGACCTCGCCCTCCTGCCCCGCGTCGCGGAACAGCCGCCGCAGCCCGGACACGACGATGGCGACCTGGGTCCGCGCGGAGGCCGGCGGCCAGTCCTCCCAGAGCACCTCCGACAGCCGGTCGACCGTCACGGTCCGGCCGGGACGCAGCAGCAGCGTCGCCAGCACCAGCTGCGCCCGCCTTCCGCCCGGAGCCAGCCGCTTCCCGCCGACCCCGGCCTCCAGCGCACCCAGAATCCCGAACTCCACCGGCTCGCACCTTTCCGCGGATTCGCACCGATCGCCTACCCTGCTGCATCGGTAGCGGCCGCGGAGAACGTTTTCCCTGGCGCGACAACGTGAGGCCGGAATGGGACACAGGACACGCCTCCGCGAACGGCCCCGGAGGCGTCGGAGGAACATGAGACTGCGCATCCACTTCACACGGGACGATCTGCTGCGCATCCGCCTGGCCGACGCCCCCGACCCCATGTGGGAGATCGTCAACAGCCTGCACCTGCTGCAGAGCGGCGGGGGCGGTCTGGTCTTCGACCGGTGGCGGCGCGGCAGCGCCCGGCGCCTGGACGGCGGTGAGGCGACGCGCCGGGCGTGGCGGATGCTGGTCCTCCTCGCCCCCTGCGCGTCCTACTTCCCCGACTTCCTCACCCCCGCCGGGGGACACCGCGAACTGGACGCCGCCGTCGACTCGGTGCTCAGCACACCGGCCGACCGGTTGGGCCGGGAGATGGGGCGCCTCGCCTCGGGCGGCCGCCCCCAGCCCTGGTTCGCCGCACTGGCCCGCGGCGACGCCGCGGTCATGGGCGTCCTGGGCGAGGCGCTGCGCACCTACCACCGCGGCGCGATCGAGCCGCACCGGTCGGCGATCCAGGCCGCGGTGCGGGCCGACATCGCCGCGCGCACCCGCGCGCTCCTCTACGGCGGCGGTGAGGCGCTGCTCGACTCACTGTCGCCGCTCATGCGGTGGAGCACCCCGGTGCTGGAGATGGACTATCCCGTGGACCGCGACCTCTACCTCGACGGGCGCGGCCTGCGCCTGGTCCCGTCGTTCTTCTGCTGGCGCCACCCGGTGAGCTACGCCGACCCGGGCCTGCCGCCCACGGTCGTCTACCCGGTCGGCCCGGCGCCCGGGTGGACGGACCCCGACGCCCAGGGCGGCGCCTCCGGGGGGCTCGCCGCGCTGGTCGGCCCCACCCGCGCGTGGATCCTCGAACTCGTCGCCGAACGCCCGGCCACCACCACCGACCTCGCCCGCGCCGCCGGGGTCTCACCCGCGACGGTCAGCAAGCACGCCGCGGTCCTGCGCGGTGCCGGGCTGATCTGCAGCCACTCGGAGGGCCGCCATGTGCTGCACACCGCGACCGCGGTCGGCATGACCCTGCTGGCGCAGCGGTGAGCGGGCGCTCAGCCCCCGGACCGCCCGGCCAAGGCCGTGCTCGCGCGCTCCACGACCTCGCCCGTCACCGGCACGGTCACCGGCTTCGTACCGGTCTCCTCGGCACCCAGCGCCAGCCGGGCGGCCTGTTCGCCCATCCACTCCAGGGGCAGGCGCACCGTGGTCAGTCCGGGGGTGAGGTCGCGCAGCGTGGGGATGTCGTCGAACCCGGCGACGGCCAGGTCCGCCGGGACCCTCAGGCCCGCGTCGCGGACGGCGGCCATGGCGCCGGTCGCCATGACGTCGTTGACGGCGAACAGGCAGCTCGCCTCCGTTCCGGCGGCGAGCAGCCGCCGGGCCGAGGCGTAACCGCCGTCGCGGGTGAACCCGCCGCGGATCACGTCGTGCGGGGCGAGGGCGATCCCGGCGTCGGCCAGGGCCGCGCGGAAGCCCTCCAACCGGTCGACGGCGGTGCGCAGCTCCGCCGGGCCGGCCAGGACCGCGAACCGGCGGTGCCCCTGGTCGATCAGGCGGCGGGCGAGGTCGGCGGCGCCCCCGCGGTTGTCGGGGACGACGGTGTGGGCGGGCAGACCCTCCTGGGAGACGCACGAGACGGCGCCGCCCTGCTCGACCAGCGCGGTGATCTCGGCGCTGAGCGGGACGAGGTCGGCCGCGTCGGTGGTGCGGGTGCCGACCAGCACCACGGCGCGGGCGCGGTGCGCGCGCAGGGTCGACATCAGGGTGACCTCGCGTTGCGGGACGCGTCCCGTGGTCCCCAGCACGACGACGAGGCCTTCCCCGTCGGCCACCCGGGTGACACCGGCGGCGATGCAGGAGAAGTAGGGGTCGGCGATGTCGTGGACGACCAGCCCGACCAGGCGGCTGGTGTTGCGCGCCAGTGTCTGCGCGTAGGGGTTGGCGAGATAGCCGAGTTCCTTGGCGCTGGCGCTGACCCGATCGGCCAGCTTCCGGCCGACCTGCCGGGTACTGCCGTTGAGGACCCGCGACGCGGTGGCCAGTGAGACCCCCGCGTGCCGAGCCACCTGCTGCAGAGTCACGTATCCGCCGCCCAAGGCGTCCTCCTGCTCCCTATCGGTCAGGCCCGGCCAGGCTGTTCACGGTTTTTTGCCAATCGTAGAGCAACGGTTGGGACACTCTTGGTGGAATCGCGGAGGCGGGCGGCGCGGGAACATGCCCAGGGTGCGGGGTGCGGGGTGCGGGGTGCGGGGTGCGGGGTGCGGGGTGCGGGGCCGTCACTCGACGTGCGCCCGGCGCATGCCCGGGGGGCGCCGGTCGTCGAAGGTGATCCCCGGCCGGCGGCGGCGGGCTTCGGCCACCACGTCCTCCACGGTGCGGTCCCAGGTCCGGTGGATGCGCACCGCGCGGTCCGGCCGCCACGGCGCGGGCGGCTGAAACGGGCGCGCCACCTCGTGGGGCGGGACGAAGACCAGGTACCACTGCGGCACCGCGCCGCCCTGGGCGGTGATGTCCTGGGAGCACACCCGGATGAGTGCGATGTCGTTCCAGTCCATCCACAGGTCGTCGTCGGACGAGCGGGGCCACGGCGCGACGACGCGCACGCCCTCGGCGTCCAGGACCAGCGTCGGCCGCCGGGACAGGAAGCGCGAGGCCGCCAGCAGCCCGCCGCCGCCGAACATCAGCACGGCCAGCAGCCCGATGGCGATGTCGGCGGTGCCGCCGCGCACGACCAGGGCGGCCCCCATCCCGGCGAAGATCAGGCACCCGGCGGCCAGTCCGACGCCGTCCCAGGTGACGCGGAACTGGTCGCGGACGGCGAACTGATCGGTTGGGCCGGTCATCCACCAAGGATAGAACGGGAGCGGCCCCCGGATCGTGAGGATCCGGGGGCCGCCGCGGTATTGCGCCCGATGTGCGGAGCCTCGTGCCGCTCTGTCGGGATTTGAGGGCGCCCCGCGCCCGGGTTCAGGACAGGGCCGACAGGCCCTCGGGGTGGAAGAGCTTCCCGTTGACCTTCTCCGAGACGCCCGACCGGTCCAGGTAGGGCGTGATGCCGCCCAGGTGGAACGGCCAGCCGGCGCCGGTGATCAGGCACAGGTCGATGTCGGCGGGCTTGGCGACCACGCCTTCGTCGAGCATGATCCGGATCTCCTCGGCCAGCGCCCGCAGGGCGCGGTCCAGGATCTCCTCCTCCGAGGAGGGCGTGCCGCCGCCCGTGAACAGCTTCTTCACCTCGGGGTCGATGCTGAAGTCCGGCGCGAAGATGGTGTTCTTACCGGCCTCCACGATCGTGCGCAGCTGCGCGGAGACGCCGAAGCGCTCCGGGAAGGCCTCGTGCAGCGTCTCGGAGACGTGCAGCGCGACGGCCGGCCCGACCAGCTGCAGCAGGAGCAGCGGCGACATCGGCAGCCCCAGCGGTGCCACGGCGCGGTCGGCGACCTCCGGCTCGGTGCCCTCCTCCACTGCGGCCAGTACCTCGCCCATGAACAGGGTGAGCAGCCGGTTCACCACGAACGCCGGGGCGTCCTTGCACAGCACCGCCGACTTCTTCAGCGACTTGGCCGTGGCGAAGGCCGTGGCCAGCGCCGCGTCGTCGGTCTTCTCGCCCCGGATGATCTCCAGCAGCGGCAGCACGGCGACCGGGTTGAAGAAGTGGAAGCCCACGACCCGCTCGGGGTGCTTGAGCTTGCTCGCCATCTCGGTGATGGACAGCGAGGAGGTGTTGGTGGCCAGCACCGCCTCGGGCGAGACGACCGCCTCGACCTCGGCGAAGACCTGCTGCTTCACCTCCATCTTCTCGAAGACGGCCTCGATGACGAAGTCGGCGTCGGCGAAGGCGTCCTTGGTCAGCGAACCGGTGACCAGGCTCTTCAGCCGCGCGGCCTTGTCGGAGTTGACGCGGCCCTTGGCCAGCAGCTTGTCGACCTCGCCGTGCACGTAGGCCACGCCCTTGTCCAGGCGGTCCTGGTCGAGGTCGGTCATGACCACCGGCACGCCCAGGCGGCGGGCGAACAGGAGGGCGAGCTGCCCGGCCATCAGGCCCGCGCCCACGACGCCGACCTTGGTGACCTTGCGCGCCAGCGACTTGTCCGGGGCGCCGGCGGGGCGCTTGGCGCGCTTCTGCACCAGGTCGAAGGAGTACAGCCCGGCCTTGAGCGTGTCGCTCATGATGAGGTCGGCCAGCGCGTCGTCCTCGGCGGCGAAGCCCTCGTCGCGGCTGCGGTCCTTGGCCGCGGCGACCAGGTCCAGTGCGCGCACCGGGGCCGGGGCGGCTCCGCGCAGCTTGCCCTCCACGGCGAAGCGGGCGTTGTTGACGGCCTGGTCCCAGGCCTCGCCCTTGTCGACCTCGGGGCGCTCGACGGCGATGTCGCCCTTGACGACCTTGGCCGCCCAGCGCAGCGACTCCTCGACGAAGTCGGCCGGCTCGAAGACGGCGTCGGCGATCCCCATCTCGTGCACCTGCGGGCCCTTGATCATCTTGTTCTGGGCCAGCGGGTTGTCGATGATGATCTTCAGCGCCTTCTCCGCGCCGATGAGGTTCGGCAGCAGGTAGGTGCCGCCCCAGCCCGGCACGAGGCCGAGGAAGGTCTCGGGCAGCGCGAACGCCGGGACGCCGGAGGAGACGGTGCGGTAGGTGCAGTGCAGCGCCACCTCCACGCCGCCGCCCATCGCCGCGCCGTTGATGAGCGCGAACGTCGGCACCTTCAGCTCGCCGAGCTTGCGGAACACGTCGTGGCCGAGCTTGCCGATGGCGTGCGCCTGCTCGCGGGTCTGCACCTTGGGCACACCCGTCAGGTCGGCGCCCACCGCGAAGATGAACGGCTTGCCGGTGACGGCGACGGCGACGATGTCGGTGCGGTCCTTGACCGACTCGATGGCTGCGTCCAGCTCCAGCAGCCCGCCGGGGCCGAACGTGTTCGGCTTGGTGTGGTCGTGGCCGTTGTCCAGGGTGATCAGGACGGCCTTGCCCGCGCCGTAGGGGAGTTCGATGTCGCGCGCGATGGCCTTGGTGACGACCTCGTCGCTGAACAGCTCCGAAAAGGAGCCGTGGCTCGCAGCGCCTCCGCTGGGGGCGGTGGCGGGCGACGGGCGGGATTGCTCGATCGGGGTGCTCACTTGGCGTTCCCTTCCCAGTTCGTGTTCTCCCACAGCACGGTTCCGCCCATGCCCATGCCCACACACATGGTGGTGAGGCCGTAGCGGACGTCGGTCCGCTCCGCGAAGAGCCGGGAGAGCTGCATCATCAGCCGCACGCCCGAGGAGGCGAGCGGGTGGCCCAGCGCGATGGCGCCGCCCCACGGGTTGACGCGGGCGTCGTCGTCGGCGATGCCGAAGTGCTCCAGGAACGCCAGTACCTGGACGGCGAACGCCTCGTTGATCTCGAAGAGGCCGATGTCGTCGATGCTCAGGCCCTGGCGGGCGAGCAGCTTCTCGGTGGCCGGGACCGGGCCGACACCCATGACCTCCGGCTCAACACCGGCGAAGGAGAAGTCGACCAGGCGCATCTTGGCGTCCAGGCCCAGGTCGGTGGCGACGTCCTCGGCGGCGATGATCGCACCGGTCGCGCCGTCGTTCAGGCCGGCCGCGTTGCCCGGAGTCACGTTGCCGTGCGGGCGGAACGGCGTCTTGAGCCCGGCCAGGGACTCCATGGTGGTGCCCGGCCGCGGCGGCTCGTCGGCGGTGGCCAGGCCGTAGCCCTGCTCCACGGAGCGGACCAGCACCTCGACCAGGTCCTGCTGGATCTTGCCGTCGGCGTAGGCCTTGGCGACCTTTTCCTGGCTGCGCACCGCGTAGGCGTCGGCGCGCTCCTTGGTGATGGACGGGTAGCGGTCGTGCAGGTTCTCCGCCGTGTTGCCCATGACCAGTGCGGAGGGGTCGACCAGCTTCTCGGAGAGGAAGCGCGGGTTGGGGTCGACGCCCTCACCCATCGGGTGGCGGCCCATGTGCTCGACACCGCCGGCGATGGCGATGTCGTAGGCGCCGAAGGAGATGCCGGCGCCGGTGGTGGTGACGGCGGTCAGGGCGCCGGCGCACATGCGGTCGATGGCGTAGCCGGGGACGCTGCGGGGGAGTCCGGCCAGGAGGGCGGCGCTGCGGCCGATCGTCAGCCCCTGGTCGCCGATCTGGGTGGTGGCGGCGATGGCGACCTCGTCGATGCGCTCCGGCGGGAGGCCGGGGTTGCGGCGCAGCAGCTCTCGGATGACCCGGACCACGAGGTCATCGGCGCGCGTCTCGGCATAGAGGCCCTTGCCGGCCTTGCCGAACGGGGTCCGAACCCCGTCGACAAACACGACATCGCGGGCAGTTCGCGGCACGATTGCCCCTCCTTCTCAAGCGGATGGGTGACTTGTGTCCCCCATGCTACTCGCCAGTAACTAGTGTCGCGAGCTGCGGGGGGCCACAAACCGAATCAAGTTCCGAAAATTGCCGCGGGTTGGTCTCCACCGGCCCCCACCACGGGGGATCCGGCCGGTGCGCGACGCTGTCGCCGTGCTGTCAGTCGAATGTAAGCGGCGGCGGGCATGCTGGGTCCGCCCGCGCCGCCGGATCTGTCGGAAATTTTCGCTTGACGGCCGGTTGGTGCGAGCACCCCACAGTCCTGGTGCCCGCCCACGCCACCCACAACCGAATGGAGCACGCATGCCGGACCCGGACCCGTCACGGCCCGACGCCCACGAGGCGGAGCCGCGTGGTGCTCCCAAGGCGCCGGTGCGCCGGATCTGGGAGTACGCGCGGCCGCACTGGAAGGCACTTGTCGCCGGCGGGCTGCTGACCTTCCTCGGAGGTATGACAGGACTCGTCCAGCCGCTCGTCGCCAAGGCCGTCATCGACGCCCTGGGCGCGGGGGAGTCGCTGGTCGGCCCGCTGCTCGTGCTCACCGGGGCGGTCATCGGCGGCGCCGTCATCAGCGCCGCGGGCAGCTTCGTACTGGAGCGGACCGGGCAGAGCGTCGTGCTCGGCGTCCGCCGCCGACTGGTGTCGCGGCTCATCCGGCTGCGCGTCGCCGAGGTCGACCGCCTCAAACCCGGCGACCTCGTCTCCCGGCTCACCGCCGACACGACCCTGCTGCGCACCGTCACCACCAGCGGCATCAGCAACGCACTCACCAGTTCGGTGCTCCTGGTGGCCGGAATCGTCCTCATGGCCGTGATGGACCTGTTCCTGTTCGGTGTGACGGCCGTGGTGATCGTGCTCAACGTGGTGGTCATGGTGGTGGTCCTGCCCAAGATCGGGCGGGCGACCGAGGCTTCGCAGGCCGCGCTCGGCGAGATGGGCTCGATGCTGGAGCGCGTCTTCGGTGCGTTCCGCACCGTCAAGGCGGCCTCGGCCGAGACCGCGGAGGCCCGGCGGCTCGACGAGGCGGCCGAGCGCGCCTGGAGCAAGGGGGTGGCCGTGGCCGGGTGGAGCGCGGTCGCCGGCGTGACCGCCTGGCTCGCGATCAACATCGCCTTCCTCGCCGTGCTGGGCTTCGGCGGTGCCCGAGTGGCAGCGGGCGACCTGGAGGTCTCCTCGCTGATCGCCTTCCTGCTGCTGCTCTTCTACCTGATGGAGCCGATCAGCACCCTGGCGGAGTCCGCCACGGAGCTGCAGAGCGGACTGGCCGCCATCCGGCGCATCGACGAGGTCGGCGAGCTGCGGCGCGAGGACACCGACGCCCCCGGCGGCGGGGACGGGGGTGCCGATGTGCCGGGGGGCGGGGCGCCTCCCCCCGACCCGGGGCCCGACGGGCGCCGCCCCGCCCGAGTGGGCTTCACCGACGTGACCTTCCGGTACGCCGAGGGCCTGCCGCCGGTCCACCACGGGGTGACCTTCGAGGCCGCCGGGGCCGGGCTCACCGCACTGGTCGGCCCCTCCGGTGCCGGCAAGACCACGGTGTTCTCCCTGCTGGAGCGGTTCTACGACGCCACCGGCGGCAGCGTGCGCGTCGACGGTGTGGACGTGCGCGACTGGCCGCTGGCCGGGCTGCGCGGCGCGATCGGCTACGTCGAGCAGGACGCCCCCGTCCTGGACGGGACGCTGCGCGACAACCTGCTGCTGGCGGCCCCGGAGGCGACGGAGGCCGCCATCGCCGACATCGTGCGCCGCGCGCGGCTGACCGAGCTCGTCGGCCGCCTCCCCGACGGCCTGGACAGCGCGGTCGGCCACCGCGGGACCACCATCTCCGGCGGCGAACGCCAGCGGGTGGCGATCGCCCGCGCGCTGCTGCGCCGCCCGCGCCTGCTCCTGCTGGACGAGGCCACCTCGCAGCTGGACGCCGCCAACGAGGCGGCGCTCAAGGAGGTCATGCTGGAGGCGGCGCGGGACACCAACGTCATGGTGGTCGCGCACCGGCTGTCCACGGTGACCAGCGCCGACCGGATCGTGGTGCTGGACGCCGGGGTCGTGCGCGCGGTCGGCACCCACGAGGAACTGGTGGCCGCAGACGACCTCTACCGGGACCTGGCCGCCTCCCAGCTCCTCACCACCCCCTGACCGCCCTGCCCTTGCGTTGATCTCGGAGATATCGGGGTGTCGGCGGCGATTTTTACCCCGATATCTCCGAGATCAACGCAGGAGGCGAGGCGGTCAGCAGGGGACGACCTGGACCTCGACTCCCTGGTCGCGGATCCGCTGCAGCTCGGCGCGGGGGAGGCCGTCGTCGACGACGACCACGTCGAAGCGGGTCAGCGGCGCCAGCGCGTACAGGCCCTGGCGGGTGAACTTGGTGTGGTCGACCAGGAGCACCCGGCGCGCCGCCGCCTCCATCAGCGCGCGCTTGACGTGCACCGTCTCCTGGGACTGGTGGTAGCAGGTGCCGTGGGTGATCGCCGTGGTCGACATGAACAGCACGTCGGCGCGGAAGGAGCCCACCGCGTCGGCGGTGTGCAGGCCGAGGAAGGCGTCGTAGGCGGGGTAGTAGGCGCCGCCCAGCGCCACCACGTCGATGCCGGGTACTCCGGCCAGCGCCTTGAGCGCGGTCAGGAAGTTGGTGATGACGGTCAGCGGAGCCCGCTGCGGCAGCCGCTTGGCCACGTACAGCGCGGTGGTGCTCTCGTCCAGCATCACCGACTGCCCGGGGGCGACGAGCTTGAGGGCCGCCGCGCTCAGCCGGTTCTTCACCTCGGGCATGGCGGCGGTGCGCTGCTCCAGGTCGCCGTGGAACACCGCGGAGGTCTGGGTGGTCGCGCCGCCGCGCACCTTGCGCAGCCAGCCCTGCGACTGCAGCGCGTCCAGGTCGCGGTGGATCGTCATCGGGCTGACACCGAACTCCTCGGCGAGCGCCTCCACGCGGACGAAACCGGCGTCGGTGACGCGGTGGCGGATGTCCAGCTGCCGGGAGAGCCGCCCGGCGCCCGGCCCCGCGGCATCGTGTCCACCGGGTGTGCGCTCCGGCGCCATGGCGCCCTCCTCGGCGTGGCAGGAAACTGTGATATCTCACAGTATTTAACATCTCCGGAATGTGCCAGATCGCGCACCTGACGAGCCTTTCAGGCCGCGGGTTCACACGGGGACCGGCTCTGTATGTGATGAGTATGTGGCAGCGTCTTGTGTCCTATAACACCACGCCTCTTTCATGGACCCACATGCGGTACCGCACCAGGTCCAACGGCCGGCTCCGCGACGACCGGCCCCGACGAACAATGAGGTGACCTCGGTGTCCAGCACACGACTCGATCCGCGGTCCGAGGCGGGGCCCGCACCCCGCCACTGGACCGAGCGGATCGGCATCCCCCGACCGCTGGCATGGGGCTTCATCGGCCTGCTGATCTTCATGATCGGCGACGGCGTCGAATTCGGATACCTCTCGCCCTACCTCCTGGACCAGGGCGTCCCCGGGCAGCGTGTCGCCCTGGTCTTCACCGTCTACGGGGCGACGGCGAGCATCGCCGCCTGGTTCTCCGGCGCGCTCTCCGACATGTGGGGGCCCCGCCGGGTGATGTGGGCCGGGCTGGCGATCTGGGTCGTCTGCCACATCCTCTTCCTCACCATGGCCCTCACCACGGTCAACTACGGGCTCATCCTGCTCACCTACGGCCTGCGCGGATTCGGCTACCCGCTCTTCGCCTTCGGGTTCCTCGTGTGGGTCGCCGCGGCCACGCCGCAGCGGCGCCTGGGCACGGCCGTGGGCTGGTTCTGGTTCGCCTTCACCGGCGGGCTGCCGACACTCGGGTCGCTGGTGGCCAGCGCCCTGGTGCCGTGGATCGGCCCCTACGCCACCCTGTGGGCCGCACTCGGGCTCATCGTCATCGGCGGCCTCATCGCGCTGCTGATGGTCAACGAACCCACGGGCCGCCGGCGCCTGGCACCCGAGGGCGAGCGCCCGATCATGACGCTCCTGGGCAGCCTGACCATCCTGTGGCGGCGCCCGCGCATCGGCGTCGGCGCCATCGTCCGCACCATCAACACCGCCCCGCAGTTCGGCTTCCTGGTCTTCCTCCCGATCTTCTTCACCGACACCGTCGGCTTCTCCCTGGAGCAGTGGCTGCGCCTGCTCACCGTCATGTTCGCCACCAACATCGTGTTCAACCTGATCTTCGGCGTCGTCGGCGACCGGCTCGGCTGGCGCCGGACCGTCGCCTGGTGCGGCGGAGTCGGGTCGGCGGTCAGCGTGCTGGCGCTCTACTACGTGCCGGCCGCGGCCGGGCCGCAGTACGCGCTGGCGGTCCTCGTGGCGGCGTTCTACGGGGCGACGCTGGCGGGCTACGTGCCGCTGTCGGCGCTGATGCCGTCGCTGGCGCCCGAGCACAAGGGGCAGGCGATGGCCGCCCTGAACCTCGGCGCAGGGGTCAGCGTCGTCGCCGGTCCGGCCATCGTCGCCGTGTTCCTCGAACCGCTGGGCGTGGCCGGCGTGATGTGGATCTTCGCCGTCCTCTACCTGGCGAGCGCCGTCATGACGATGTTCCTCAAGCTGCCCGAGGAGACGGGCGGCCGAACACCCGGCGGCGCGGGCGCCCCCGGCCGCCGGGGCGCCACCGCCGAACCGGAGGCCGAGGCCGCGCCGCCGAACCGGGAATGATCAGCGGTACCACCGCGCCGAGGAGAACCCGCCGCCGCCTTCCGGACCGGGAGCGGCGGCCCCACCACCGACAGGAGGACACAGATGGCGTTCATCGCCGTCGATGTCGGCACCTCGATGATCAAGGCCGTCGTCTTCGACGACGACGGCCGCGAGGCCGCCGTCGCCCGCCGCACCACGGAGGTGCGCCGCCCCCGCCCCGGCTGGGCCGAGCAGGACATGGACGACGTCTGGGACACGGTGGCCGCCGCCGTCCGCGAGGTGCGCGAGGGTGTCCGCGAGCCGATCGGCTTCCTGGCCGTGACCGCGCAGGGCGACGGCTGCTGGCCGGTGGACGCCGAAGGGCGGCCCACCGGCCCCGCGATCCTGTGGTCCGACGGCCGGGCCGCCCCGATCGTCGAGGAGTGGCGGGCCGAGGGTGTGCTCGCGGCCGCGTTCCGCCGCAACGGCTCGCTCACCTTCGCCGGACTGGCCAACGCCCTGCTCACCTGGCTGCGGCGCAACGACCCCGACCGGCTGCGGCGCACCGCCGCCGTCCTGTCCTGCGGCGGCTGGGTGTTCCACCGGCTCACCGGCGCCGTCGCCGTCGACGAGTCGGACGCCGCGGCCCCCTTCCTCGACCTGCGCACGCGCCGCTACGATCCGGACTGCCTCGCCCTGTTCGGCCTCGAATGGGCCCGCGACCTGCTGCCGGAGGTGCGCGGCGACGACCGCCGAACCGCCGGGCTCACCCCCGCCGCCGCGGCCGAGCTCGGCCTGCCCGCCGACCTCCCCGTCGTCATGGCGCCCTACGACATCGCCGCCACCGCCCTGGGCACCGGCGCCGTCGCCGACGGCCAGGCGTGCAGCATCCTCGGCACCACGCTGTGCACCGAAGTGGTCACCACCGAGCCCGACACCACCGGCGAGCCCAGCGGCCTGACGATCGCGCTCGACTCCTCCGGGCACCTGCTGCGCGCCTTCCCCACACTGGCCGGCACCGAGATCCTCACCTGGGCGGCCGCGCTCCTCGGCGCGGGCGACCCGGTCCGCCTCGGCCGGCTCGCGCTGGCCGCCGAGCCCCGCCCCGGAGGCCCCCTCTTCCTGCCCTACCTGTCGCCCGCCGGCGAGCGCGCCCCCTTCCTCGACCCCCACGCGCGCGGCACCTGGTGGGGGCTGTCCCTGGAGCACGACCGGGCCCGCGTCGCCCGCTCGGTGTTCGAAGGTCTCACCCTCGTCCTCAAGGACTGCCTCGCCGCCGCCCGCATCCCCGTCACCGAACTGCGGGTGTGCGGCGGGGGCGCCAACAGCGACGCGTGGTGCGACCTCATCGCCGACGTCACCGGCGTCCCGGTCGTCCGCTCCACCGACACCGAGGCCGGGGCCAAGGGCGCCTTCCTCAGCGGCCTGGTCGCCACCGGGCGCGCCCCCGACCTCGCCACCGCCGCCGACCGCCACGTCCGGCTGCGCGCCGTCCGCGAACCCGACGCCCGCCTGGCCAAGCACTACGCCCACACCTACGAGCGCTTCCTGGAACTGCGCGACCAGGCCCGGCCCGGCTGGCGGCTGATGGGAGACGGCGGGGCGGGAGAAGGGACGGGCCATGGCTGACATCCCCGCCGACCCCGTGTGGGTCGGCATCGACCTCGGCACCCAGAGCGTCCGCGCACTCGCCGTCGACGCGACCGGAGCCGTCCTCGGCGAGGCCCGCGAACCGCTCAGCGGCCGCCGCGACGGCGACCGCCACGAACAGGACCCCGAGGACTGGTGGAGCGCCGTCGCCGCGGCCTGCCGCTCCGCGCTTCGCACCGTCCCGCCGGGCAGGGTCGCGGGCGTGGCCGTCGACGCGACCTCCGGCACCATCCTGCTCGCCGACACCGGCGGCACCCCGATCACCCCCGGCCTGATGTACGACGACGGGCGCGCCGCGGTTCAGGCCGCCCGCGCCGACGAGGCCGGCGCCCACGTGTGGGCGGAGCTGGGCTACGGCCGCATGCGCGCCCCGTGGGCGCTGCCCAAGCTGCTGTGGCTGCTGGAGCGCGAGCCCCGCGCCAGGTCCGGTGCCGCGCTGCTGCTGCACCAGCCCGACCTGATCACCTGGCGGCTCACCGGGCACCGCACCGCCGCCGACTCCAGCCACGCCCTGAAGACCGGCTACCACCTCGTCGAGGAGCGCTGGCCCCAGGAGGTCATGGACGGGCTCGGCGTCCCGGCGTCGCTGCTCCCCGACGTCGTGCGGCCCGGAACCGAGCTGGGGGAGGTGTGCGCCGCCGCCTGCGAACGCACCGGCCTGCCCCGCGGCGTCCCGGTCATCGCGGGCATGACCGACGGCTGCGCCGCTCAGCTGGGCGCCGGGGCGCCGGCACCCGGCGCCTGGAACTCCGTGCTCGGCACCACCCTCGTCCTCAAGGGCGTGACCCCCGACCTGCTGCGCGACCCCGGCGGCGTGGTCTACTCGCACCGCTCGCCGACCGGGGACTGGCTGCCCGGCGGGGCGTCGAGCACCGGTGCCGGCGCGCTCACCCACGCCCTGCCCGGCCGCGACCTGGACGAGCTGTCCGCGCGCGCCGCCGAGCGCGGCGCCACCCCCGCGGTCGCCTACCCGCTGGTCTCCCGCGGCGAGCGGTTCCCGTTCAGCGCGCCCGAGGCCGAGGGGTTCCTGCTGGATACCCCCGCCGACGAGGTCGACCACTACGCGGCCCTGCTCCAGGGGGTCGGCTACGTCGAGCGGCTCTGCTTCGACTACCTCGACCTCCTCGGCGCACCGACCGACGGCCCGCTCAGCCTCACCGGCGGGGCGGTGCGCAGCCGCCACTGGTGCCGACTGCGTGCCGACATCCTCGGCCGCCAGGTCCTCGTCCCGGACAACGCCGAGCCCGCGCTGGGTATGGCGGTGCTCGCCGCCTCCCGGGACCGCGGCCCCGCCGAGGCCGCCGCCTCCATGGTGCGGATCCGCGCCGCCATCGACCCACGCGAGGACCGTGCCGAGGCCGACCTGCTCCGCGAGGGCTACCTGCGGCTCGTCGACGCCCTTGCCGAACGCGGCTGGCTGGCACCCGGAGTCGCCGCGCACGCCCGCGCGCGCAGCGCGCTCTGACAGGGAGGCGAGCGACGCGTGGCACGAACTGGGTAGCACCGAGTAAACAGCTCTGAACAGCGAAAACGCGCACTGCGCGCAGCGCGGACGACATCCCGTCCGGTCCGGCCTCCCGCCCGGCCCGGCGGCGAGAACGGAGAGTACAGTGACCGACCTTGTACTGGCGCGGCACGGGGAGACGACCTGGCACGCGAACAACCGCTACGCGGGCTCCAGCGACGTACCGCTGACACCCCGCGGCTACGACCAGGCCGAAGCGCTGGCGACCTGGGCCGGGGGAGCGGGCCTGGACGCGGTCTGGTGCTCGACGCTGTCGCGCGCCCGCGAGACCGCGCTGCCCAGCGCCGAGGCGGTCGGCGTCGAGCCGCACGCCGACGAGCGGCTGTGCGAGGTGGACTTCGGCCAGGGGGAGGGCAAGACCGTCGCCGAGATGGAGAGCCTGTTCCCCGAGCGCCGCGCCGCCTTCGTGGTCGACCCGGTCGCCCACCACCTCCCCGGGGGTGAGGACCCGCGCCTGGCCGTCAAACGCGCCCTGGCCTGCTTCGAGGACATCGCCGACGCCCACCCCGACGGCCGTGTCCTGGTCGTCGTCCACGGCACCCTGCTGCGGCTGGCCCTGTGCCGCCTGCTGGGCCTGCCGCTGCGCGAGTACCGCCGCCTCTTCCCGGTCGTGCGCAACACCGCCCTGACCACCGTCCGCCTCAGCGGCGGGACCGCGGCCCTGATCGAGTACAACGTCCCGACCGCGGCCGCCACCGCCCTGCCGTTCGGGCCGCACTCCCCGTGACCGGCCCGGCAGGGTGCACCGCGCCCCCGCAGGCCCCCCGCCGGCCCCCCGCCGGCCGAGACCGACCGAGTAGGAAGACCCCCATGACCACCACCGTCCTCGCCGCAGGCGACCGCTTCGTGCTGCCGGGGCTGCTGTCCGACGCCGTCCGGGCCCGCGCGGGCGCCGATGTCGAGGTGCGCGAGCTGGCCCTGCCGTGGCCGCACGTGCCCTTCGGGCCCGTCGCCGAGGTCCGCGAGGCCTCGGGCACCGAGGAGGAGCTGATCGCGGCCCTGCGCGGCGCACGGGTCTGCGTCACCCAGATGGCGCCGCTCACCGAGCGCGTCCTCGCGGCCTGCCCCGACCTCGAACTCTTCTGCGTCAGCCGCGGCGGTCCGGTCAACGCCAACGTCGAGGCCGCGACCCGGCACGGCGTCGCCGTCTGCTACGCCCCCGGCCGCAACGCCGCCGCCACCGCCGAGCACACGCTCGGCCTCATCCTCGCCGCCGCCCGCCACATCCCCGACCTCCACGCCGACCTGCGCGGCGGGCGCTGGCGCGGAGATTTCTACGACTACGACAACTGCGGGCCGGAGATCGAGGGGGCCACCGTCGGGCTCATCGGCTACGGCGCGATCGGCCGCAGGGTCGCCGCGGCGCTGTCGGCGCTGGGAGCGCGCATCCTGGTGCACGACCCGTATGTGACCGGCGACGCACTGGGGGACACGGCCGCCAAGGCCGACCTCGGCGACCTGCTGGCCGAGTCGGACATCGTCTCGCTGCACGCGCGCCTGACCCCCGAGACCGAGGGACTGCTCGGCGCGGCCGAGATCGCCCGGATGCGGCCGGGCGCCGTCCTGGTCAACTGCGCCCGCGGCGGACTCCTCGACTACGGCGCGGTCTGCGCCGCCCTGGAGTCGGGCCACCTGCACGCGGCCGCGTTCGACGTCTACGCCGAGGAACCGGTCCCGCCCGACGCCCGTCTGCTCACCGCCCCCAACGTCGTCCTCACGCCGCACGTGGCCGGGGCCAGCCGCCAGGTCGCGCACAAGGCCGCCGACATCGTCGCGGCCGAGGTCGGCCGTTTCCTGACGGGTCGGCCCCTCGCCCACTGCGCCAACCCCGCCGTCCTGGACGCCGGGGGCGTGCACCGGGGGCCGTGACGGAAGCGGGCCGGGGCCGCCCTCAGAACAGGGAGGCGGCCTCGCGGTGGCGGCCGCAGGCGCTGAGCGCCCCGGCGAGGTCGCGGCGCATCTTCATGGTCAGCATGCGGATCTCCGGGTCGCCGGCCTCGGCCAGGGCGTTGCGGTAGGCCGCCTGGAGTGTCTCCACGGCCTCCGCGCTGCGCCCGGCCTGGGTGTAGGCGCGGCCGAGGCGGTGGTGGATCACCAGGGTGTCGAGGTGGCGGCTGCCGAGCCGGCGCCGCCGCTGCGCCAGCACCATGCGCAGCTGCTGGATGGTGTCGTCGAACCGGCCCACCGCGTTGTAGGCGAGGCTGAGACCGAGGCGCAGGTTCTCCCGGTCCTCGGGCACGGCCGCGTCCTCGATCGCGCGCTCGAAGTGGGCGATCGCGGCGTCGTGCCGGCCGCTGCGGCGGTAGGAGACGGCCAGCCGGGAGCGCGCGGTGACGGTGTCGGCGGCGACCGGCCCCAGGTTCTCGTGGCGGTGCTTGAGCAGCGCCTCCCACTGCTCGGCGGCATCCGCGTGCCGACCCACGTCCCCATAGGACCAGGCGAGGTTCTCGCGGATGACGTCGGTCTGCGGGTGGTCCTCGCCGAAGGCCCGCGCGGCTTCGTCCAGGGCCAGCTCGAACTGGGCGACCGCCGCCTCGCGCCGCCCGATCTGCGCGTACTTGCTGGCCAGGTTGTTGCGGGCGGTGATGCTGCGGGGGTCCTCGGTGCCGAGCCGCTCGATGTGGTCCTTCAGGGTGCGCTCCAGCGACGCCGCGCGCAGCGCGGGGGTCTGCCCCGGGCCTTCGGTGGGGACGCGGACGGGCGAAGGGGCGCCGTTCGCCCGGGTCTCCGAGGAGACGAACCTGGTCTTGCGCAAGAGGGCACGCCACACCGACATGAGACTCACCACCCCGGATCGACTCGAATCCCGACCGCCACGGACCTTGCTACCCCGCATCAGCAACAGCACGATTCAATAACTTAATCCGCAAATCCGGACAGAGGAAGCATCTCGGGTGCAGCGGAGCGTGAGTTACCTCACTTATCCGATTTTTAACGCGATAAGTGGTTTAAAGGTACTCGGATCGGTTCGGCGGTGAGCGCGCGGGGGCCGTGAACGCGGGGCGGGCCCCTTCTCGGGCTCGGTGGTGTCGGGCACCGAAGCCGGGAAGGGGCCCGCCTGTGCGTGGGGCCGGGAAAGGGGCCGCTACTCGTTGGCCTTCGCCAGTGCCGCGGCCAGCTTCTCGGCGGTCAGAGCGACCTGCCAGGCGCGCGCGCCGTTGTCACGCAGGTGCTCGGCCACCGAATCGGCGTCGACCGACCCCGGCGGTGCCCAGGACAGCCGCCGCACCAGATCGGGCTGCAGCAGGTTCTCCGTGGGCATGACCACCCGTTCGGCGATCGACGTCACCGTCGCCCGCGCCGCCTCCAGACGGCGCGCGGCCGCCGGGTCGCGGTCGGCCCACCGGTTGGTCGGCGGCGGGCCATCGCCCGGGGTGCCGGGCTGCGGCAGCTCCGCGGGCGACATGTCGCGCACCCGGTTGACCGCCTTGATCCATGTGGTCAGATACCGGCGGCCCAGCCGCACCCCGAACGGCTTGATCGCCCCCAGCTCCTGGGCGGTGCGCGGCATCAGCGTCGCGGCCTCCACGATCCCGGCGTCCGGCAGCACCCGCCCCGGCGACATGTCCCGCTCCTGGGCGATGCGGTCCCGCTCCTGCCACAGCTCCCGGACCACGCCCAGTCCCCGCTGGTTGCGGACCTTGTGGATGCCCGAGGTGCGGCGCCAGGGGTCGGGCCTCGGCTCCTTGGGAGGGGCGGCCAGCACGGCGGCGAACTCCTCCAGCGCCCACTCCAGCTTCCCGGCCTTCTCCAGCTCCGTGTGCAGCTCGTCGCGCAGGTCCACCAGGACCTCCACGTCCAGCGCCGCATACGTCAGCCAGTCCTTCGGCAGCGGCCGGATGGACCAGTCCACCGCCGAGTGCTCCTTGGCCAGCCGCAGACCCAGTACCCGCTCGACCATCGACCCCAGGCCCACCCGCTGGTAGCCGAGGAGCCGCCCCGCCAGCTCGGTGTCGAACAGCCGGCGCGGCCGCAGGCTCACCTCGCCCAGGCACGGCAGGTCCTGGTGCGCGGCGTGCAGCACCGCCTCGGTGTCCGCGAGGGCGGCGTCGAGCGGTGCGAGGTCCGGGCAGGCGACCGGGTCGACCAGTGCCGAGCCGACCCCCTCGCGGCGCAGTTGGACGAGATAGGCGCGCTGGCCGTAGCGGTAGCCCGAGGCCCGCTCGGCGTCGACGGCGACGGGTCCGCTGCCCGCTCCGAACTCCTCGGCGGCACGGGCGAGGTGCGCCGCGTCGGAGATGACCGGCGGAAGCCCCTCCCGCGGCTCGCTCAGCAACGGGGCCTGCGGGCCGTCCTGATCACCGGGATTCTCCGGATCCGGGGTATCTGTCTTGGGGTTCAGCACATTCGCCACAGCACTACGGTATGTGCTTTCGTCCCCTGGCATGCGCCGTCGGGGGCGACCGCGGGCCGCGAGGACCGGCGGAATCCCGTGGTGGCGGGCGTGATCAACTTCCCGGCGGGGGGCGGCGCTTGGCGATGGCCGCCACATCGGCGGGGGGCAGGCCGGCCGCCGCCGCCAGCAGGTCCAGCCACGCCGCCATATCCCCGGACAGGTCGTCGGAGGTGGGCGACCACGACGCCCGCAGCTCCAGCTCGGTCGAGGGGGGCTCGTCGGCCTTGGCGGCGAAGCCCTCGGTGGTGGCGCGGGTGACCGTTCCGCTGAGGGTGTGGTGCTCGGCACCACGCGCCTCCAGCGCTTCGGTCAGCCAGCTCCACGCCACCTGCCCGAGCAGCGGGTCCGCCGCCAGCTCGGCCTCGACGTCGGCACTGGCATAGGCGACCACGCGGAAGGGCCCGGGCCAGTCGCGGGTGCCCTCGGGGTCGTAGAGGACGATCAGCCGCCCCACCGCGACATCGTCGTCTTCGACCCGGACGGTCGCCGACTTGGCCACGGCATGGGGGGCGAGGCGCTGGGGCGCGGGCATGTCCTCGACCGTGACCTCGGGCCGGACCGCGCGTGTTCGGAGGCTCTCGACTGCGCGCCGGAATGCGGGTGGCGCCTCATCGACTCTGCCGAGAGGGGGCATGGTGGAAACGTCAGCCTTAATCGTGTGAATCGACAATCATGTGCAGCTGGACCGCGCGCCGAGGGCCCCGGACGGTCCCGGTCCGCGCGAGCGGGCATGGGGTGACCGCGGCCCCACCGCCATGGAGAATCACCCCGAGGTTCGACGGAGCGTGACGCCGGGCACCGTATGACGGTGGCACGAGTCACCGTGCGGATCGCGGAGTTCTCCCGGCGTGTCGGGGTTTTGTGATGATCTCGGAATCCCTCCTGAGATGCCGCCGTTACGAACCGGTTTGGGCGGCCCGTGGCCGGGGCCGGCCACCCCCGGCCGCGGCGCGAGGTGGGGAGTCGGGGCGCGAGGGCGTTCGGGGCATGGCACGATCGAGGTGTGACGCTGCAAGACTCTCCCTTCCTCCGCGCCTGCCGGCGCCTCCCGGTGGACCACACCCCGGTGTGGTTCATGCGCCAGGCCGGTCGCTCACTGCCCGAGTACCGCAGGGTGCGCGCCGATGTCCCGATGCTGGAGGCATGCGCGCGGCCCGACATGATCGTCGAGATCACCATGCAGCCGGTGCGCCGGTACGGCGTGGACGCGGCCATCTACTTCAGCGACATCGTGGTGCCGCTGAAGGCGATCGGCCTGGACCTCGACATCAAGCCCGGGGTCGGTCCGGTCGTGGACGACCCGATCCGCGACGCCGAGGGCGTCAAGCGGCTCCGCGACCTTGAGCCCGGCGACGTCTCGTATGTGACCGAGGCCGTCGGCGAACTCGTCGGCGAGCTGGGCGACCGCCCGCTCATCGGCTTCGCCGGCGGGCCGTTCACGCTGGCCTCCTACCTGATCGAAGGAGGGCCGTCGAAGAACCACGAGCACACCAAGGCGCTCATGTACGGCGCCCCCGACCTGTGGGCCGACCTGATGCGCCGCCTGTCGGCCATCACGCTGGAGTTCCTCAAGGTGCAGATCTCCGCCGGCGCCAGCGCCGTGCAGCTCTTCGACTCCTGGGTGGGCGCGCTCAGTGCCGAGGACTACCGCGAGTCGGTCCTGCCGCACACCTCGTGGATCTTCGAGGAGCTCAGCAGGTACGACGTGCCGCGCATCCACTTCGGGGTGGGCACCGGTGAGCTGCTGAGCCTGCTCAGCGAGGCCGGCGCCGACGTCGTCGGCGTGGACTGGCGGGTCCCCCTGGACAAGGCCGCCCAGCGGGTCCAGCCGGCCACGGCGCTGCAGGGCAACCTCGACCCGGCCACGCTGTTCGCCCCCTGGGAGGCCGTGGCCGAGCGCACCCGCGACGTCCTGACCCGGGCCCGCGCCGCCGAGGGGCATGTCTTCAACCTCGGCCACGGCGTGCTCCCCGCGACCGACCCCGACGTCCTCACCCGCCTGACCGAGTTCGTCCACCAGGAGACCGCCCGCTCCTGAGCGTCGGCCCGGCGCCGCCGGATCCTTCGCCGATCCCCGGGGGTGCACCCACGACCGCCGGTCGTCCGGTGCGCGTACCCGGGATCGGCGAAGGGCCGGGGCCGGTGGCGGGGTCAGCCGCGCCCGGCCGGCCCGTCGTCGGCGTTCGAGGAGTCCTCGGGCGCAGTCGCGTCCGGGCCGGGGCGCGGTGCCGCCGCGGCGTCCGTGCGTCGCACGCGCAGGCGCCGCCACCACAGCGCGGCGGGCGACGCCAGGACGATCAGGGCCACCAGGAACGGCAGCGCCCAGCCCGCGCCCGCGGCGAGCGCCCCCAGCAGCCCGGAGAACGCCTTCCACCCCTCCCGCAGGCCGCCGGCGAAGCCCAGCGAGCCGGTGCCGTCCTCCTCCACCTTGCCGGGCGGCGGGGTCAGCTCCAGGTTCACCGTGCCCAGCGCGGTCCGGTCGGCCAGGGCCGCCCGGCGCGCCTGCAGCGCCTCCAGCTCCTCCTGGCGGCCGTCGATCTCCCGCTCCACGCTGAGCACGTCCTTGACACTCTCGGCGTCGTCCAGCAGCTCGCGCAGCCGTTCCAGCGAAGCCTCCGCGGACTTCACCCGGCTGTCGACGTCGGCGACCTCCTCGGTCACGTCGACGGCCTCCCGGTCCAGGCTCTTGCGCGTGCCCAGCCCGGCCAGGCCGTCCAGGGCGTCCTCGTAGCGGTCCTGCGGCACCCGCAGCGTGAGCGACGCCCGCGGCGCGTCCCCCGCGGTGGTGCCGAGGCTCTCGGCCCCGACATGGCCGCCCGCCCCGGTCACCAGCTCCTTGGCGTCGGCCGCGGCCTCGTGCACGTCGGGCACCTCCACCCGCAGATCGGCGGTGTGGATCACGTCGCGCTCGACGACATCGACTGCGACGTTCGTCACCCCAGCACCGTCGTCGGAATCGGCGCTGTCCTCGGCCTCACCCGACCCGCCGGGCCCCTCCTCGGCGTCCGGCGGAGCCGGAGCCTGCGGGGCGGCGTCGCGGGCAGCGGCGTCCTCCGTGCCGGCGCTCTGCTCGACGACGGCCCCTGAACACCCCGCGAGCAGGGCGGTCGCGAGCGCTACGGTGATGGCGGCCGCGGGCAGGCGGCCCTTGCCGGGTTCGACCACTGCTGGCTTCATGACCCTTCGACGTGACGCGGGCCACGCCCGTTGCGCGGGCCCGGTAACGCCTGGGTCACGGATCCCGGGAGGGGTTCCCGACACCCCGTCAGCACCCCGCGCCCGGCGGCGCCGCGTCGCACGGGGTCGGGTAACAGTGCCCGCGGCGATCTGGAAAGCTGGGGGCCATGCAGACGAAACCGCACGTCGTCGTGGTCGGTGGTGGTGTCTCCGGGCTGACCGCCGCCTACCGCCTCAGCCGTGCCGGGGCCGGCGTCACCGTGCTGGAGTCCGCCCCCCGCCTCGGGGGAAAACTGGCGGCCTCGCCGGTGGCCGGCGTCCCGGTGGACGCCGGCGCGGAATCGGTGCTGCGTCGGCGCCCCGAAGCCCTCGCGCTCATCTCCGACCTCGGCCTGGACGACCGGGTCGCCCATCCCGCCCCCGTCCCCGCGAGCATCTACTCCCGCGGTCGGCTGCGGGCCTTCCCCGAGGGCCAGATGATGGGCGTGCCCGGCGACCTGGCGGCGCTCGCCCGCAGCGGGGTGCTGTCCACGCCCGGCCTGCTGCGCGCGGCCGCCGACCTCGTCCTGCCGCCCACGCCCGTCCAGGGCGACGTCTCGGTCGCGGCCCACATCGGCCGCCGGATGGGCGCGGAGGTCGTGGACCGGCTGGTCGAACCGCTGCTCGGCGGTGTCTACGCGGGCCGCGCCGACCGGCTGTCGCTGCGTGCCACCCTCCCGCAGATCGCCGAGCTGGCCCAGGGCGGCCGATCGCTGGCCCGCGCCGTACGGGACGCCAAGGCACGGCAGGCCGCCGCGCCCGGCGGCTCCGGCCCCGTCTTCGCCACGCTGCGCGGCGGACTGGCCACCCTCATCGACGCGCTCGCCGAGCAGAGCGGCGCGGAGATCCGCACCTCGTGCCCCGTGCGCGAGCTGCGCCGCGAGGGCGCCTCATGGGCGGTCACCGCCGGGCCGCCGGACGCCCCCCGGCACATCACGGCCGACGGCGTCGTGCTCGCCTGCACCGCCTCGGCCGCATCCCGGATCCTCGGTCCCGTGGCGCCGACGGCCGCCGGCGAGCTCGCCGCGATCGAGTACGCGAGCATGGCCATCGTCACCCTGGCCTACCCCGCCTCCGCCTTCACGCGCCCGCCCGAGGGCAGCGGGTTCCTCGTCCCGTCCCGCGAAGGCCGCACCATCAAGGCGGCCACTTACAGCAGTATCAAGTGGCCGTGGCTGGGGGAGGCCCTGGCGGCCGCCCACCCCGGCGGCGGGATGGTGCTACTGCGCGCCTCCATCGGACGCTTCGGTGAGGAGGCGGTCCTGGAGCGCGACGACGCGGAGCTCGCCGCGCTGGCCGCCGCCGACCTCGCCGACATCTGCGGCGTCGGCGGCACCCCCGCCGAGCGGCGGGTCACCCGCTGGGAGGAGGGCTTGCCCCAGTACGTCACCGGCCACTCCGACCGCGTCGGGCGCGCCCGCGCCGCCCTGGCCGACAGCCCGGACCTGGTGCTGTGCGGAGCGGCCTACGACGGGGTGGGCATCCCCGCCTGCATCGCGGGCGCCGAAACCGCCGCGGACGGGTTGGCCGCCCACCTGGCCGGGGACCGCCGGTCGCCCCGGCCGACCGGGCCGACCCCGTAGCGGGCGACCGGGAGACCGCTATCGCTCAACAAAGCCAATCGCGACATGTGGACCGGTCCAGCGCATGCACTGCACTGGCCGCCCACCGGAGTCAACCGACGAGTACAAGGGAGTGCACGTGACCACGGGCCAGCCCGCCACCGCAGAGGCGGCAGAGGAACTCAACAAGCTCATCCGCTACACCATGTGGTCGGTGTTCAAGGTCGGCGACCTGTCCGGCCTCGACCGCGCGGCCGCGGCCGACGAGCTGTCCGCGCTGTTCGACGGCGCGGCGGAGAAGGGGGTGACCACCCGCGGCGCCTACGACGTCCAGGGCTTCCGCGCCGACGCCGACATCATGTTCTGGTGGGTCGGCGAGACCCCCGAGTCGGTCCAGGAGATGTACTCCGCGTTCCGCCGCACCCGGCTCGGCCGCGCCACCACGCCGGTCTGGTCGGTCGTCGGCCTGCACCGCCCCGCCGAGTTCAACCGCGCCCACATCCCCGCGTTCCTCGCGGGGGAGGAGCCGCACGACTACATCTGCGTCTACCCGTTCGTCCGGTCCTATGAGTGGTACCTGCTGCCCGAGGACGAGCGTCGCGCGATGCTCGCCGAGCACGGCCGGATGGCGGCGGGGTACAAGGATGTGCGCGCCAACACCGTCTCCACGTTCGCGCTCAGCGACTACGAGTGGATGCTGGCGTTCGAGGCCGACGAGCTGCACCGCATCGTCGACCTGATGCGCCACCTGCGCGGTGCGGAGGCGCGCCGGCACACCCGCGTCGAGGTGCCGTTCTACACGGGCCGCCGCAAGGGCGTCGCCGAACTGGTCGAAGCGCTGGCCTGAACACGCCGCACGGCGCCCGGGGGTGCGGGGGAGGGGCCCGGCCGGGCCCCACCGGCCCTGGAGAGGCCGCACAAGCGTGAAGGGGTCCATCCGCCTACCGGATGGACCCCTTCACGCTTGTGCGGCCTCAACGGTCGCCTCAGCCCTCCCGGGGTGTGGGCGGGGCCGGGGCCGGCAGGCCGTCGTCCTCGTCGTCATGGCCGCCGCGGCGGGTCATGAACACGTAGACGGGGATCGCCAGCATCAGCATGAGGACCAGGCTGGAGCCGGAATAGAGCAGGGCCTCGCCGGCGGGCGCGTCCATCGCCCAGGCCGCCAGGCACGCCACAGAGCCCAGCATCCAGGCCAGCACGGCGTAGGCGAGGCGCCCGCGCGGCTTGGGGTACTCGATGCGGCTCACCATCAGCCATGCGACCACGAGGACGGCGACCGTCCCGACCAGCACGGGCGGGTCGAGGAGCACGATGGTCACGACCGCCATCGCCCCGAACGGGCCGGGCAGCCCGCTGAAGCTCGTCGCCCCCGGCGACTGGCAGGAGAACCGGGCCAGCCGCACCACCACCGCGAGCAGCACGGCCGCCGCCGCGATGACCGGT
The DNA here is from genome assembly GCF_014201195.1 of Nocardiopsis mwathae. Taxonomy (NCBI): domain Bacteria; kingdom Bacillati; phylum Actinomycetota; class Actinomycetes; order Streptosporangiales; family Nocardiopsidaceae; genus Nocardiopsis; species Nocardiopsis mwathae. Next base: position 1,695,362 of record NZ_JACHDS010000001.1, read on the forward strand.
GCGATACCGCCGTCACCGCCGAGCGTGCCCCAGGCGACCACGAAGAACGCCGGGGCGAACCCGAAGCTGATCACGTCGGCCAGGTTGTCCAGCTCGGCGCCCATACCGCTGCCGCCGAACTTGCGCGCCACGCGCCCGTCGAACAGGTCGAAGGCGGCCGCGGCCAGCAGCAGGATCACGGCCGTGGCGATGGCGTCGCGCTGCAGCGGCACCGACGCCGCGGCCGCGTAATGGGCCGCCGCGGCCAGCTGCCACACCGCCATGAACCCGCACAGGGCGTTGCCGAGGGTGAAGTAGTCGGCCATCGCCAGGCGCAGGCTCGGCACGGCGTCCTCCGACCCCATGGCGGCGGTGCCGGGGGCCAGATGGCCCTTAGTCGTGATCAAGACGCGTTTCACCCGCCCGGACCTTTTCCCCGATCGCCACCGATGGGGAGATACCGGCCGGGAGGTAGACGTCGACCCGGGAACCGAACCGGATGAGCCCGATCCTCTCGCCCTGTTCGACCTTCTGCCCTTCAGTGAGATACGGGACGATACGCCGGACCATCGCGCCGGCGATCTGAATGACCGTGACCTCACCGATCTCGGTTTCGAAGGTCCAGATGAGGCGTTCATTGCGCTCGCTGTCCTTGTCGAATGCGGGACGGAAGCCCCCGGGGCGGTGCTCCACGCTCTTGACCACACCCGCCAACGGCGCACGGTTGACGTGCACGTTGAGCGGGTTCATGAAGACCGCGACCCGAGTCCGGCCGTCCGGCTGGGGGTCGATGCTCTGGACGACGCCATCGGCCGATGAGAGGACCCGTCCGTCGGCCGGACCGCGGTCCGGGTCGCGGAAGAACCAGGCCATCCCGGCCGCCAACCCGACCGCGGGGACCGCGAGGGCCCGGCCGAGGCGGCTTCTGCGGCCGGCCAGCACGGCGGCACCGGCGACCGCGCACGCGGGAACGAGCCAGGGCGCGGAGCCCTTGGCCATCCGGATACCCGGCCTGGCAGGAACGTCGGGATGTGAGTCGTGGGTCATCGAGAGCTTTCGTAGGAGTGTTGTGGGTGGGTTCCCCCGCGGGGACCGCTGTGGTCCTCAGCGGGGACCGTGTGAGCCGCGGCACCGGACGCGATCGGGGGACATCGGTCGGCGTGTCCCGCTGAACGAGGATGCTATTGCACCGAGTCGTCCGCCTCTAGTGCGAGAGCGACCGAGTTGATGCAGTAGCGGTCGTCGGTGGGGGTGGCGTAGCCCTCCCCGTGGAAGACGTGGCCGAGATGGGAATCACAGCGTGAGCAACGGACCTCGGTACGTATCATGCCAAGGCTCCGATCCTCGTGCAGCGTTACCGCGGAGCTGTCCGAAGGATCATAGAAACTCGGCCACCCGCAGTGCGACTCGAACTTCGTTCCGGAGCGGAACAGCTCGGCGCCGCAACCGCGGCAACGGTAGACGCCGACCGTCGTGGTCCCGACGTATCGGCCGCTCCACGGCCGCTCCGTGGCACCCTCGCGCAGCACAGCGTAGGCCTCGGCGTCCAACCGCTCGCGCCACTCCTCCTCGCTCCGAGGGATCGGCGCCGTCGATTCGTCCATGGTAGAGACGCTACCTCCACTCGGCCCGCCCGTCTCCTCGCCATCGTCCCGGCAGGACGCGCGGCGCAGGGCGTCGCTCCTCGCCTACGTGCGGCTTGGGGGGAGTCAACCGTTCGTGATGGATAAATGCCGGTTTCTTCACGCCTGGTGAGTTCGCGAAAAAACTTACCGGGTAGGCCTTTGACAGGGTCTCATGGGTAGCCGGGAGAACTGACCATGCTCGTTTCGTACCGACAACCGTTGGGAGTGGGATACCGGCAACAGCCTCTGCACGTGGGCTGGACGCGCTACCTCCGCCTTTGGTTGGACCACCACGCCGATCACCTTCGAGAGGAAATGCGGCCGGGTTGGCGCGCGCTGACCTCGGCCGCCGCGGAAGTCCGCTGGGTCGTGCTCTTGACCGCACTGGACACGGCCGCGCGAATGGAACGGGTCCGTCCGCACCCGTGGACGGACGGAAAACTCCTCACCGCCCTGACGGTCACCGCGATCGGTGCACTGTCCGTGGCCGTCCTGCTGGGGATCTCCCTGGCCGAATGGTGGGCGGACACCTCCCGCGACCTCCTCCCCGCGGCGGGCGGGGCACTGGTCGTCGGAGCGGCACTGCTCACTCTGCTCTTCCTGGTCTTCGCCTCGACGGGGCCGAACCGGCCGGAGGAGCACTGACAGCGGCCATCGGGGAACGGGGACGCGCCGGCCCCGCTCGCGTCAGCGGGCCGGGGCCGTCCTCCCCGGCCCGCCGTTAGCGGCCCCTTACTCGCGGTGCCGGAGAGCCTTCGACGGGGGCCAGGGAGGGTTCTCTAGAGAACCCGTACTCCTATCTCGACACGGAACCTGCCGCGCGTCAACCGTTATCCCGGCGAATGTCCGGGTTCCGTTGCAATTTCGTGGGGGCAATAGCGTGGGCGGGAGAACCGCGTGATGCCGCCTGCCGCGGAATGCGTTCTCATCTCCGCACGTCAAGCATCGAAGTCGTACTGCAGGACGTAGGCCGACCCGTCCAGGGTCATCTCGTTGAGCTCGACGGCCCGGTGGTCGTCGGTCAAAGCCGTGCGCAGCACCTCCAGCACGGGGGTTCCGGCCGTCAGCCGCAGGTCGCGCGCCTCGACGGGATTGGGCATCCGCACCCGGATCTCCTCGGTGAAGTGGGCGGGGGCGTGGCCCAGATCGGCCAGCCGGGCGTAGATACCGCCCGGACCGGTGTCGACGCGGGTGATCGGCGTTCCGGCCACCAGGTCCAGCGGCAGGTAGGAGGTGGCGAGCTGCATCGGCCGCCCGTCCAGCCGGTAGCGGCGCCGCCGCCGGACGACACGCGCGCCCTCGGCGAGGCCGAGGGCGCGGATCACGTGCTCCGGCGCGGGATCCTCGCTCACCTCGATGTTGTCGGTCTCGAACCCCCGGTCGGCGGCGTCGGCCTGCCAGATGGACCGGCCGGTGCCCCACAGCTCCCGGGACAGACGTCGCGGTCCGTGGCGGCGCAGGGGACGGAACGTGCGGACGTAGATGCCCGATCCGCGGATCGGGACCACCAGGCCCTCGTTGATGAGCACCGACAGGGCCTGGCGCGCGGTGGCTCGGGCGACGCTGTACTGCCTCATCAGTTCGTTCTCGCCCGGCACGCGGTCGCCGTCGGCGAGCTCGCCGGAGGCGATGGCGGACCGCAACGCCTCGGCGATTTCCCGATAGACCGGCGGGGATTCGTTTTCGGACGTCGGCACTGAATTCATCCTCTCGCCCGGAATGCGTGGTCACGCCGTTCGAGTCGTCCTCGTGGTCCTTGTGCGTCCTCTAGGTCCTCGCGGCTCTCGTGGTCCCCGAACGGCCGTCCCCGGGCGGCGCTGTGCGCCGGGAGGGACGCATACCGGTGTGCTCCATGTGTATACCCCTCACCTCCTGACCCGGATCGCCGCCAAAGGTACACAGCCGGTATGTCCGTATGCGGAAGGGTTTATGCGTGCGCTGGGGGGATCCGGAATCGGCCAATCCCCACAAGGTCCGACGTCCCGGTCGGCGGCGGTCACACCACGCGGTAGCGGGCGAACAGCGCCCCCTCCGACTCCAGGAGCGACTCCAGGCGCAGGTCGCGCGGGTGAGAAGGGGAGTCTCCGGCGACGATCCGCGACGCCGCCGGTCCCAGCAGATGCGGACTGACCGTCAGGCACAGCTCGTCGAGCAACCCCTCAGCGGTGAATTCGGCCAGCAGATGCGGCCCACCCTCCGTCAGCACGCGGAACAGCCCGCGCTCGGCCAGCGCCGCCAGGACCTGTTGCGGTCGGACCGAATCCTCGCCCGCTACCACGACGTCGGCCATGGCGGCGGCCGCGCGGCGCCGCTCCTCCGGTGCCGACTCGGTCGTGAACACGATCGTGCGCGCGTCGGCCGGCGCCTCCGACAGCAGATCGGGGTGGAGGTCCAGTGTGCGGGTGACCACCGCGATGGACGGCGTCGCCGGGCGCCCGGCGCGCAACCCCTTCCACACCTCGCGCGGCCGGACCGGGCGGTAGCCCTCGATGCGCGCCGTGGCCGCACCGGCCACCACCACGTCGGACAGACCGCGCAGCACACCCATCACCGCGCGGTCGGCCCGCGACGACAGCTCCCGGGTGCGCCCCGACGCGCCCCACGCGCCGCCGTCGGCGCTGGAGACCATGTTGGCGCGCAGCCAGGGCCGCTCCGGCACGGCGGGGTAGGCGTAGGAGGACGCGAGGTCGACGTCGAACTCGGGGCGCGGGAAGAGCGACCGGAACAGCGGGGCTGCGCCGGCGTCGGCGTGAACGGAACCCATGGTGCCCGAGCCTAGACGCTGCTCGCGGCGGGACGGCGCATGCCGGGGGCGCGTCAGCCGGCGCCGTCCCCGGCGGCGGGCACCGGGCCCTGGTACTGCTGCGGCGCGTCGCGCTGCGAGACGCGCCGCAGCAGTACCAGGGCCCGGTCGATCACCCGGACCGTCCCCGACGCCGGGACGAACGGGCGGTCGCCGACGTCGGGCTCGGCGGTGTCCAGCGTGGTCTCCCACGCGGTGCCGTACTCGGGACCGGGAACGGTGAAGTCCACCGGTTCGGGGCTGCCGTTGAGCAGCAGCAGGAAGGAGCCGTCGGTGACCCGCCGACCCCGCGGGTCGGGCTCGCTGATGGCGTCGCCGTTGAGGAAGACGCCCAGCACCCGGCCCCCGGAGCGCCAGTCGTCCTCCGACATCAGCCGGCCGTCGGGACGCAGCCAGGCGATGTCGTGCAGCTCGTCGGCCGGCGACGGCCGCCCCGTGAAGAACCGGCGGCGGCGGAAGACCGGGTGCTCGCGCCGCAGCCGCGCCAGGCGGCGGACGTAGGCGAGCAGGTCCGCGCTGTCCTCCGCGCCCTTCCAGTCCACCCAGGCAAGCTCGTTGTCCTGGCAGTAGGCGTTGTTGTTCCCGGCCTGCGTGCGGCCGACCTCGTCGCCGTGCGAGAGCATCACCACGCCCTGGGAGAGGAACAGTGTGGCCAGGAAGTTGCGGACCTGGCGCCGCCGGAGCGTGACGACGCCCGGATCTTCGGAGGGCCCCTCCACCCCGTGGTTCCACGAGCGGTTGTCGTCGGTGCCGTCGCGGTTGTCCTCCCCGTTGACCTCGTTGTGCTTGCCGTCGTAGGACACCAGGTCGGCGAGGGTGAAGCCGTCGTGGCAGGTGACGAAGTTGATCGAAGCCACCGGGCGGCGGCCGTCGTTCTGGTAGAGGTCGCTGGACCCGGCCAGCCGCGAGGCGAACTCGGGTACCACCGGCTCGCCCCGCCAGAAGTCCCGCACGGTGTCCCGGTACTTGCCGTTCCACTCCGTCCACAGCGGCGGGAAGTTGCCCACCTGGTAGCCGCCCGGCCCGACGTCCCACGGCTCGGCGATCAGCTTCACCTGCGAGATCACCGGGTCCTGCTGCACGATGTCGAAGAACGTGCTCAGCCGGTCGACGTCGTGGAACTCCCGCGCCAGCGCCGAGGCCAGATCGAAGCGGAAACCATCGATGTGCATCTCGGCCGCCCAGTAGCGCAGCGAGTCCATGATGAGCTGCAGCGAGTGCGGGTGGCGCATGTTGAGGCTGTTACCGCAGCCCGTGTAGTCCAGGTAGTAGCGCCGGTCGTCGTCGCGCACCCGGTAGTAGCTGAGGTTGTCGATACCCCGCAGCGACAGTGTCGGCCCCATGTGGTCGGCCTCGGCGGTGTGGTTGTAGACGACGTCGAGCAGCACCTCGATCCCGGCCGCGTGCAGCGACTTCACCATCGCCTTGAACTCCTGCACCTGCTGGCCGCGCGAGCCGTTGGCGGCATACCCGCTGTGCGGCGCCAGGAACGCCAGGGTGTTGTACCCCCAGTAGTTGGTCAGGCCGCGGGCCACCAGCGCGTGCTCGGGCAGGAAGTGGTGCACCGGCATGAGCTCCACGGCGGTCACCCCGAGCGCGACCAGGTAGTCGAGCATGGCCGGGTGGGCCAGCCCGGCGTAGGTGCCGCGCTGGTGCTCGGGGATCTCCGGGTGGCGCATGGTCAGGCCGCGCACGTGCGCCTCGTAGATGACGGTCTCGTGGTAGGGGATACGCGGGCGGCACTCGTTGCCCCAGTCGAAGAACGGGCTCACCACCACGCACTTGGGCACATAGGGCGCGCTGTCGCGGGTGTTCTGCTTGGAGGGCGCGTCGAAGTGGTAGCCGAACAGGGACTCGTGCCAGGTCACCGAGCCGTCGATGGCCTTGGCATAGGGGTCGGTCAGCAGCTTGGCCGGATTGCAGCGCAGCCCGTTCTCCGGCTCATAGGGGCCGTGCACGCGGTAGCCGTAGCGCTGGCCCGGGCCGACACCGGGCAGGTAGCCGTGCCAGACGAAGCCGTCGTACTCGGTCAGGGGGACGCGGGTCTCCGCGTCGGCGTCGTCGAAGAGGCACAGCTCGACGCGGTCGGCCACCTCCGAGAAGAGCGAGAAATTGGTCCCCGTGCCGTCGTAGGTCGCACCGAGGGGGTACGTGCTTCCCGGCCAGATCTCCACCATGGCCTCACAGGTCTCGCACTCGGGCTCATCCCCACACGTGTGGGGCACGGAGTCCGGCCGGGCTCCTAAGGCCGGACGTCACACCGCTGGACACCCCCATTGTGCACACTTCCCGGAGCCAGACCAGGGATCCGGCGCGCCGACGCGGCCGGGGAGCGGCCCGGCGGCATCGGCGAGCGGCCTCTGCCAGCGGAAACGGAGGGTCAACCCAGGGTACGCGGCCGGTTCCGGTCGATGATGGTCCGGGTGTCGGTGCCGCGGGGCAGGGTCCCGAAGACGTGGCCCCACTCGCCGCCGAGGCGCGAGCCGACGAAGGCGTCGGCGACGGGCGCCGGCGCGTGCCGGAGCAGGAGCGACGCCTGCAGGGTCAGCGCCATGAGCTCCACGACGCCGCGCGCCCGGAACTCCGCCTCCTCCAGGTCACCGAGCTCGGAAAGCAGCCGCTTCACGGCCGTGTCGTAGCGGGCGTCGGCGCCCTGGGCCCGGCCGAGCTCGGCCAGGAACGCCTCGACGGAGGCGGGCTGCCGGGCCATGGCCCGCAGGACGTCCAGCGCGGCGACGTTGCCCGAGCCCTCCCAGATGGAGTTGAGCGGCGACTCGCGGAAGAGGCGCGGCATGCCGGACTCCTCGACATAGCCGTTGCCGCCGAGGCATTCGAGGGTTTCGGCGGCGTGGGCGGGGAGGCGCTTGGTGACGTAGAACTTGCCGACGGCCACCGCCAGGCGTCGGAACGCGGCTTCGGCCTCGTCGCCCCGGATTGCGCGGTCGGCGGCCCCGGCCAGGCGCATCATCAGCGTCGTCGCGGCCTCGGACTCCACGGCCAGGTCGGCCAGGACGTTGCGCATCAGCGGCTGCTCGATCAGGAGGCGCCCGAAGGCCTGGCGCTCACCGGCGTGGTGGAGCGCCTGCAGCAGCCCCGCGCGCATCCCGGCGGCCGACCCGATGACGCAGTCGAGGCGGGTGCCGTTGACCATCTCGATGATGGTGCGCACGCCCCGGCCGAGCTCGCCGACGGGCCAGGCCAGCGCGCCGTCGTATTCGAGCTCGGCGGAGGCGTTGGAACGGTTCCCGAGCTTGTCCTTGAGCCGCTGGATGTGGAGGGGGTTGCGCGTGCCGTCCTCCAGGACACGCGGCACCAGGAAACAGGTGAGGCCTTCGGGAGCCTGGGCCAGCGTCAGGAACAGGTCGCCCATGGGGGCCGAGGTGAACCACTTGTGCCCCGTGAGCCGGTAGGAGCCATCAGCCGAAGGTACGGCCCGCGTCGTATTCGCACGGACGTCGGAGCCACCCTGCTTCTCCGTCATCGACATCCCGGCGAGCAGCCCCTGCTTGCCCAGCGGCGGGCGCAGGCCGAAGTCGTAGGTGCGGGCGGCGAGTAGCGGCTCATATCGGTCGGCCAGCTCCGGAGAATGCCGAAGCGCGGGCACCGCGGCATAGGTCATCGAAATCGGACACCCGTGCCCGCCCTCGACCTGTGACCACGTGTAGAACTTCGCGGCGCGGGCCACGTGTGCGCCGGCGCGGTCGTCGGCCCAGGGGGCGGCGTGCAGCCCGTGGGAGACGGCGGTGTCCATCAGGACGTGCCAGGCGGGGTGGAAGTCGACCTCGTCGACCCGGTGCCCGTAGCGGTCGTGGGTCCGCAGCTGCGGCTCGTTGACGTTGGCCTGCTCGCCCCAGGAGCGGGCGCGTGCGGTCCCGGCCAGGCGGCCGATCTCGTGCAGTTCCTCGGCGGCCCACGCGGCACCTTCGCGCTGCAAGCCCTCGGTCAGCGCGGCATCGGCGGCGACGTCGTAGTCCTCCAGGGGAGAGGCTTGGTTGAACACCTCGTGCGTGGGGGGCATGGGCGACGCCGTCCTTTCCGAACGTTTCCGAACGCGATTCGGTTTCAGAGCCGACTTCACCCTAGCGCGCCCCGCCCCCACCTCTCCACACCCGACCTCCCCTTCCCCTGACCTCCGTTGATCTCGGAGATACTGGGGTGAAAATCGCCGCGGAGACCCCAATATCTCCGAGATCAACGAGGGGGGCGGGGCAGCGCGGGGGGATCAGGGCGTGCGCCCCACCGCGCAGTACTGCAGGACCTCGGCGGCGTCGGCGTTCTCGGGGGCGGGCCTCCAGTGCGAGCATGACACGATGCCGGGGTCCAGCAGCTCCAGGCGGCGCATGAACGCGGCGAGCTCCCTGGGGGAGCGCAGCTTCTGCGGGGTCGCGCTGGTCTCGTTCAGCCGCCGGATGGCCTCCTCGGTCCTGGCCCCGCCGACCTCGGCCGTCGGGTGGGCGATGGCCAGGTAGCTGCCCGCGGGCACGGCGTCGAGGAGCCGGTCGACGATGGCGTGCGCTTCGTCGTCGTCCAGGATGAAGTTGAGGATCCCGAGCATCATCACGGCGACGGGTTGGTCGAAGTCGATCGTGTCGGCGGCCTTCGCCAGGATGCGGTCCGCATCGCGCGCATCGGCGTCGATGTACTCGGTCGTGCCTTCCTGAGCGCCGACCAGGAGGGCCTGGGCGTGCAGCAGCACGATGGGGTCGTTGTCGACGTAGACGACCCGGGACTCGGGGGCGATGCGCTGGGCGACGGTGTGCGTGTGGTCGACGGTCGGCAGGCCGGTCCCGATGTCGAGGAACTGCCGGACCCCGGCGTCGTCGGCGAGAAAGCGAACGGCCCGCGCCAGGAACGCCCGATCCTCCTGCGCGACTTCCCTAAGATCCGGCTGCAACTGCAACGCCTGCCGCACAGCTTCCCGGTCCGCGGCGAAGTTGTCCTTCCCGCCCAGCAGGTGGTCCCAGAACCGCGCGGAGTGCGGCACGGTGGTGTCGATCTGCGGCGGCAGGTCGGAGGTCTCGCTCATCCACACGCTCCCTTGCGTTTCACGGCGTATTCGACGCATTCGTCGGAGTCGGTCGGAATCCTACGCCCCTCGCAGGTAGCCTGAAAAAATCATGCGACACCCACCCAAACCCCCTGTTGCCGTCCGGCGGACGCCCCGATACGAAGAACAAGGAGCCATAGTTGGCATCAGGTCTCGACCTGCGTGAATTACAGGTGGGAATCTTCGGAACCCGCGCGGACCTGCACTGGTACCTGGAGGAGATCCGCACCCTCCTCGACGAGATGAGGAATCACGGCTCCCCGGAGCTCACCTACGACCTCCACCACCTGGAAAGCGACGAACCGCTCTCTCCGGATGAAGCTGAGGAGGACGGGATGTCCGTCGCCGAGGGCTATGACGAACTCCCGGAACAGTGGCGCGTCGAGCATCCCAACGAAAGCCCTGGTAGTCGCACCACCTTCGAGGTCCGGGTGGGCTTGCTGAGCACGGAGGAGGAAGCCGATCACCTGGTTGACCGCCTCCCGGCCCTGATCTGCCCCGAAGAGTTCCACAAGGGCCCCTGCCACATGCCGTGGACCAGCAGCTGCCACCCTCCAGCCGGCGACGCCGACCGCGCCCGCTTGGAGGCCCGCTACGGCCACCTGCGCGACTGAAGCGCCCGGAGGTGCCATCGGACGGCACCACCGGTCGCGTTCGCGGGGTCTAGCACCAGACGAGCACGCCGCCGCGTCGGTCGGCGAACAGCTCGGGGTCCTGGAAGGAGAAGAGGTCCCTTCCGGTCAGGGGCCGCGCGATTCCGCCGCCCGCCGGGGAGGTCACCCCGTAGTAGGTGTGCACGAATTCCTCTGCGTCGTCGTCCCAGCAGTCGACATAGAACGCACGCGGGCGGTCGGACGCAGCGGGAGGCTGGTAGACAGGAACTGAATCGAGGGGGTTGGTGTCCTGCATAGGTCCATCCTTCCTTGGTTCGTTAGGCCCGGGCGGTTGGTTGTCGAGGCCCTTCGCCCGGGCCGTCTGATCGGTCGAGCGGACGGCGCCGCAGTCCACGTCCGATTTCGCACGATTCTGCGACCACCGCCTCACTCTCTGTTAGAGTTGCACATACCAAAGGGTCAAACAAGCTTGTATTGAAGATCTGTGGACAACTCATGTGGGGGGTGTTCCGTGGGGGTTCGAAAAGCCAAGACAGCCACGCTTCGCAGTCGATGGCTCGGCCGTCGGCTCCGAGAACTCCGCGAAGAGACCGGCATGAGCATCGAGGAGGTGGCCGACTACCTCCAGCGTAATATGGGAACGGTCAGTCGGTTTGAAAATGGGATATATCCGGTAAGGCGGCCGGACATGTTGGCCATGCTCGATCTGTACGGGGTCAACGAGCCACGGCACCGAGACAACCTCATCAAGCTCAGTGAGAGTGTCTGGCAGACCGGATGGTGGGACGGTTTTCCCGACGAGTTCGAGGAGTTCGTCGACTTCGTTTGGTTGGAAGGGCAGGCGGTCGAACACATGCTCTTCGACAACACGGTCCTTCCTGGGCTGCTCCAAACGAGGGCCTACGCCGAAGCGGCCATCCGGACCGCCGAGTACAACTCACCGGAAAGTTTCGTCAGGCAGGGCGTCGAACTGAGGCTGGCGCGTCAGCGACTCCTTGAGGCCGAATCTCCGCCGGTCATCAGGTCGGTTCTTGACGAGGCCCTCCTCCACCGTTGTGTGGGTTCCCCTGGCGTCATGAAGGAGCAGCTGCGGCATCTCGTCGACCTCGCCGGTCGTCCTGCGGTGCACCTGCGTGTACTGCCGTTCAGCGCGGGCGCCCATGAGAGCCCGACCGGTGCCTTCAACCTGTTCCGGATGGTCGACCCTTACCCCGAGGTCGCATACGTCGAGACCCCGAAGGGGGCCTTGTACATCGAAGCGTCCGATACAGGGGCAATTCGTCAGATATACGATCGATTGTGGAACGCTTCTCTGACCGAGGAAGCATCCGTGGAGTTCATCTCACGCTTGATCGAGGAGTCAAAGTGATCACCCCCCTGACCTCGCAACAGCTCGCCGACACGGAGCTCGCGAGTGTCACGTGGCACATAAGCAGCTTCAGCACGAACGGCGGCGCCACGTGTGTCGAGGCCGGCCCTCTCAACGACGGCACCGGCCGCGTCGCCGTCCGGCACAGCCGCCACCCTGATGGCGCCGTGATCGTCTACACCCGCCAGGAGTGGGAGGCCTTCACCAAGGGTGTTCGGGTTGGCGAGTTCGATTTCACCGGGTGACGGCTGTTTGCCTTGAGTGGTCGCCGGGCGGCTGTTACAGGGCCGCTGTCTACGTCGGCCAACGGCAATTGATGCGATGATCTGAGAAGCTAAGCGTCGGGTGGCTGGTCGGGTGGCCGAGAGGCACCTGACGGGCAATCGAAACACAGTGAGTGGTTTGCGGGCTTTGGTTGGTATGTCCAAATCGTGGGAAGTTGCATATTCGGTACCCTCGCCGGGATGAAACCGCAGGTCACCGAGTCTGCTCCCCGCGCACGCGGGGATGGACCCCCGGCCGGTTCCGTCCAGGACGCCGCGGACAACTGCTCCCCGCGCACGCGGGGATGGACCCCCAACGACGGTGCGTGTCATCAGTGACGCCGACTGCTCCCCGCGCACGCGGGCTTGCTGTGGGCGGTGGCCACCGGGCACTGGTGGGCTCGACTGGCGATCGATCCATCAGCGCTTGTCTTCACGAAGTACGGCGCGCGTCTCCCAGCCGTCACGTGTCCGGCGTAGCACCGGCTGAAGGTCCCCATAACCCGGTCGCCCGGCGGCCCGCCAGCTCTCGACCCACGACCGCAGTGTGTCCAACGCGTTCTGGGTTCCGTAGTGGACCACATCATGGCGGAACACGCCGTCGGTGACGGTGCGGCGGAGCACCGCTGCCCCGTCGGCGTCCGCGTAGCCGACGTGCCACCCGGACGTCCCCATGCCGATGACGGTGATGTCGTCCGGGAACCCGGCGTAGAGGTAGCCGGTGAAGTCCTCGTCGGATTCGGTGTCGTTCAGTTGCCGGTGCGGCGTCGTGGGAGCCGCAGCGATTTCCTCCAGCAGCCGCGCTGCCGCCTCAGCTCCGGTTTCCTGCCCGACCCTGGGGGCGCCGTCCTCCGCCCAGGCCGCCGAGATCCACCATGGGTTTCCGTCGGCATCTCGAATCAGGGCGTCGGCCCCGCGCGGCGGCACCAGCCATTGGTCCAGCGGTTCACTGTGCATCTCCACGTATCCGCCGGCTGCGAGGGACTCACCGATGATGCGCCTGTCCTCGGCCACGGACGCGGTGAGGATGGCATTGGTCCTCGCTCGGCCGGTGATCCGAACTGGAGTGATGATCACGGCGCCCGGCTCGGCCTGATCCGCCCACGCCTGTGGGAGCAGGTCCGGTGTCGTCCACGCGACGATCCGGTCGAAGGTCCCGTGCCCTGGCGCGCCCTTGCCGCCATCGTCGGTGAGCAGCTGGATGTTCGCCCGGCCTTGACGAGCATGCAGTTCGCGTGCCCGCTCGATGAGCCCGGGCACCACGTCCACGGACACCACCGTGCCCACAGGCCCGACCAGCTCGGACAGCAACGCACCGGAGAAGCCGGAACCCGTGCCGATCTCCAGCACGCGCATGCCCGGTCGAACGTCGAGCGTGTCCAGCGTCGCCGCGATGAGCCAGCAGGCGGTCGATTGTGTGACCAGGTTCCCGTCGGGGCGAAGCGTGTAGTAGTCCTCATCCACGGCCTCAAGGGCTGTCCGCACGGCCGGGCTGTAGCTCATGAAGCAGGGCCTTTCCTCGCGTTGGGGGAGCTTGTCGGTTGGTCGGTCAGGTTTGAAGCAGAAGCAGGTAGGGGCGGTCTGGGGGCAGCGGTTCACCGATGGCACGGCCGTCCGCCTCGATCCAGGCGTGGGCGGTGTAGGGCATGAGGCGCGCACCGATGCACCAGACGACGCGTCGACGCATCAGCACGGCCGTGAGCGCGGCGGCGAGAGAGCCCTCCAGGCACGCGGCCCGGCCCGGAAACCAGCGGGCGGCCGCCCGGCTCGCGGCGACGATGGTCTGGGCCTCGGCCATGGCCGCTGGCTTCGGCGTGCTCCGGTTGAGGCGTCCGACGACCGCTACACCGTGCTTGAGTGGAAATCGGAGCAACAGGATCGCGGCCGCGAATCCGAGGACGCCGAGGAGCCGATCCTTGAGGCGCAGCCGCTGAAGGTCTGGCTGCGGGAGTGCCATATGCGACGTCATCGGCGCCTTCCCCTGTTCGCCGTGCGGTCAAGCGGTATGAGCAGGCCGACGGCGTGCAGAGCGTGAACCAGACGGTGGGTGTCCCGACGCATGCGCGCCTCATCGACGCTCAGGGCCGGGGCCAACTCGTGGGGAATCTCAGTAAGGGGAACACCGTCGGCGATCTTCTTCCAGATCGCGGCGGCGGTCGGGTTGAGGCCGTAGAACTTTCCCGCCGCGAGGTCGAGTAGCACCGCCCCGTCCGCCTGTGCGGCGAAGTGCACGCTCGGGGAGGGCGAGAGGGCTGGAGGGAGAGAAGAAGTCGCGCTCATGGACGCTCCTCGGCTGAAACTGCGGACCGTGCTCCTGCGGGAACGTGCTCTTCGAGCCCGCGTAGCCAGATCTCGGCAGCGACGACGTCACCGAGGGCGGCCATCGCGGCCGGTCCGCCGTTGATGGCGCGGTCCAGCTCACAGAGAACGGCGCCTGGGCGGATGACGCCGAGGTCACCGAGCCGCGATTCGCGGAGCAGGGATCGCAGGTACGCGGAGTTGCGGCGCACACCGTGGTACTCGCACGAGCCGTAGTCGCCCTTCGTGCGCCGAGCGAACAGTTCCGGCGGAAGTGTCTCGGCCAAGGCGGACCGTAGGAGCGGTTTCGCCTGGTAAACCGATACACGATCGGCGGGGGCAACGGCGTAACAGGCATCGATGACCTGGTTGTCGAAGAAGGGGGCGGCGATACGCACGCCGAGCCGATCGGCGACGTCGACGAAAGCGCGTGTTGCCGCTCCGTGCCGCCAGAGCATCCGCCAACCGTGCGCGTCGACTTCCGAGGTGACCGGGGGTGCTTCCGCTGCGGCTGCTTGCAGTTTCTGGGCCACCGCCACTCGGGCTCCGTGTGTCGCCCACTCCGCGGCGTCGCTGAGTGAGGCCCACGTGATGCCGTCCTCCATGAGGGAAACCGCCGAACGCCGGGGCACGGAAGCGGTTGTCGTCGCCGGAGTTTCGAGTGTTTGGGCGAGTGCGTTGAGGGTGTCGTGATAACCGGTACGGGCGGTGCCGGCCGCGGCCCTGAGAACCCGGTGGACGGGGCGGTTTCGGAGCCGTGCCCATGCCCGGCTGTCGGAGATCAAGTGGGCGAGCCGCCGCCTCTGGAGCAGATCCCCCAGGTAGGTCAGCGGCGCCCCGAGAACGATGTCGCCGCCGTCGCCGACGAAATGCACCGTCGCTCCGGACACGAACGCAGGGGCGAGGCGGGCTCGGGTCCGTGCCCAGATCACCGTCTCCAGGCTCGGCAGGTCGGTGAACGGCGCGGCCCGCAGCGAGGTGAAGGGCAGAGCATCCGCGTCGCCGTGAACCACGACACGGTCCAGGGCCGGTTCACGGGTGGAGATGCGCTGCGCGTGGTCGATGTCGTCGTCATTGGCCGCGAAGTCGTCCGCGTAGGTGATCGTGCGAACTCGATGCCGGTGGCAGCTTGCGGCGAGCAGGGCCAGGGTGGAGGAGTCCAGTCCGCCACTGAGATCCGCCGTTACCTGCAGGGCGCCAGAGACCCGCTCTTCAACGGCGGTGAGCAAGGCACTGCGCAAAGCGTCCCCTGCTGCGGTCGGGTCCACCGGTTCACGCTCCAGTGGCCGATCTGCGAGGGAGATGTGCCGACCCTTCACGACGAGTATCCGGCCGGGCGACAGCTCGGCCACACCGTGGAACAGCGAGCCGTCATTCAAGCCAGTGGTGAAGTCAGCGCATAACAGGCGAGCGGCGAGCGCGTTGCGATCGAGCTGAAGTCCGCTGTCGTACGCGAGGGGCAGTGGACTGGTCGCGAATTCGACGCTGTCCCGTCCGGGCCGGAACCAGATCCGGATGATCCCGGCTAGGTCCCCGGCGACCGCCGCCTCTCCCCGGCTGTAGACGAGTACGCCATAGCGGCCGGGGAATCGAGAGATCTTCAACAACGCCGCACGAGCCGATGTCGCCCCGCTGAGTTCTCTGGCCACACAGACATCGGACGTGAGGCATTCACCGAAGATGACAGCCTTCCAACGGTCGACGTTCAGCTTCCGCAGCCGAGAAGTGGGCCGGTCTTCAGAACACCACAGTGAGCCGCGCCCCGAGCGATGCACCCGACCGCGGATGACATTCGAACCATAGGCAGCCGACACTCGACCGGTTCGGACGTCCATCGAATTCTGGATCTTCACCGACACCTCCTTCGGATCGGTAGCCGTATCCGGTGCGATCCTGTGCGGCCCTGGTTGGGCCACACAGGTCGCCGGGGTTTACCAGTAATGGGAGGTGTTCAAATCCGCTGTGTCTTGGGATCCGTTGCCCAAGATGAACTCCCGGGCATCGCCGAGCTCCACCACAGCCGGAGGTTCGTAGGCCAACTCGGGCATCTCCTGCGTCTCGTTCACGGTTTCTCCTTCCTTCCGGACAGTCGAGACCCTACGAAAGAGTGCGTGAAGCGCCAAGAGGTATGGAGAAATATTCACGCGATCAGCCAGGGGCGGACCTGACGCCGAATAATCCCGAATAAACAAGGGTTCGCGAACGCGAACCCGGTATCCTGGAAGGTGAGTCAGGAGGTCAGATCCTCGGAGATGCGGTCGAGGATGACGCGCGCGTCACGCCCGTACCGCGCGGACTCCGCCACTGCGCGGAAGGCCCGCTCGTAGGTCGCGACCTCGCTCTCATGCCCGAGGTTGAGCTCAGCGGAGACCGTCTCGACCACCACTCTGTCCTCGTCTTTAATCCAGAATCCGTGGAGAGGAAGGTAAGGCAAGCACGCAGAAAACGGCAGGATGCCTATAGAGACGTTGGAGAGGCGCGATGCTGATATCAGACGATCCACCTGGCCCAACATCACTTCGCGCCCCCCGCGCCAGTAGCGCAAAGCCGATTCCCCCATGACGAAGTGGAATCTCTTCTTGTGGGTGTAGAGGACTTCCTGTCGGCGCATCCGCTCGCGCACCGCTTCCTCGGCGCCAAGTGGGGTCCGGTCCATGCGTGAAGCCGATTGAAAAACAGCACCTGCGTAATCGGGCGTCTGTAGTAGTCCAGGAACGATCATCGGCTCATAAATCCGAAAAAGGGAACATTCCTTTTCTTCGTGAGCGATGCGCTTCTGGATACCGTCAAATCCGCCGCGTAGCTGTAGCTTCCATTCGACATACATCGACTCCAGGTCGCTCAGTCGGGCATTCAAGGCGGCAACCGCGTCATCGCGGCCACAGGCATTCGCCCACTCAGCGATCTCGGCTTCGGACGGCGCCTGCCGACCGGTCTCGATCTTCGAGATCTTCGGCTGGCTCCAGCCCAAACGCTCCG
The DNA here is from genome assembly GCF_014201195.1 of Nocardiopsis mwathae. NCBI lineage: Bacteria > Bacillati > Actinomycetota > Actinomycetes > Streptosporangiales > Nocardiopsidaceae > Nocardiopsis > Nocardiopsis mwathae. Next base: position 1,712,339 of record NZ_JACHDS010000001.1, read on the forward strand.
CGAGGTGCGCGCCGGTCAACCCGGCTGTCTTCCGCAGCTCGCGGAGCCTCTGTCCTAGCTCCTGACGGGCACGCTCAACGCTGTACGACACCTACGTATTGAACCGCTTCGCTGCCCCAGGGGTGTACTCGTCGTGCGGAGTCGCATAGTGCCAGGCGATGTCTCGCCACTGGCAGTGCTGTGCGACGATCAGCGGATCGTCGATGACCTCGAAGGACGTCACCTCATCGTTCTCGTCGAAGTGCAAGATGCAGAGGCGCTTGCTGTCGAAGAGCCAGAAGTCGAGGTCCGGTAGCTGATTGACGGCCGAGTGGTCTCGGGGAAGCCACCGGATGTCCTCACCGGCCGCGTTGTTGTACCGGGTCACCGCGTGCTCCCACCGGATGTAGTTGCTCAGGGGCTCCGTCACGACCCGAACACGCTGCCAGATCTTCCCCTCCTTCCTGCTCTGGACCACGTTGCGGTGCCACCACGAGGTTTCGAGATCGCTCTCGTCGCGGCCGATGTCACCAGTTGTCAGGAAGCGTTGGAGCGTCTCGCGCTCCTGAGGGATGGCGTACCGATCGCGAACCTCCAGCTTCCACGCGGTGTGCTCGAAGTCGACGAACAGCTGGTCGAACTCTTCGTCAGAGATGAACTTGGACATCGACGTCCGCTCCCGATCGGCGTACCGGAGTAGCTCACGAGGAACCTCCACAACGTCCTCGTCCTCCGCGAGGCTCCGGACATCAGCCAGAGCCTGCGGATCGGCGACCTTGTAGCCCTGCACAGCGATCGTTCCTCGATCGGTCTCGTAGAGCGTCGGACAGGTACCCCTTTCACTGTCGGTGCCCAAGAACCTGAGGCGCATCGGACGACTCCTCGCATAGTCGCGAATATTCGACTCAATAACACAGTGCACCATCGATGAGCAGTCTGATAGATGCATTGGGTGACCGGAGTCGGCCAATCCAGCAGTCTGCAGAGGCCGGGGCGCCTCACACACCAAACGTGGGACCAGCGTGTCCCCACGTCGTACAGGGTTCGTATGCGGTTCGGCTGGCCCTGGCCTGGTACACGAAACAGCCCCGTTCCCCAGGCGGTGGGGCCCTCCCGCCTGATGGATGACGAGGAGGGCATGTCGCGACGTCGTGGGTGCTCGGCGCATCGGCGGTCAAATGCCGACCCAGCAGGTCCGTCACGAGCAGAAATGCCGCATCGAGCAAGGTGGTGCCTACCTCTTCCTGCACAGGTGGACACCCTCGATACCGGCGGAGCGCATCATTGGACACTGCGGCGGTCCTCGCCCAAGCAGAAGCGGCTCACTACTCTATTTCTCCCGCGAAGCAGGCGGTCGCCTTGCGCAGGAACGCCCAAGCTTCCTCCAGCTCGGCGATACGCGCGCGCAGCTGCCGGTTCTCCTGCTCCAGGCCGGGCTCTTCAGGGGTGGCGGCCCCCGGGCCCTGCGGCTGTCGTCGATCCGGATCCAGGTGCGCAGGGTCGCTCGGCTGACTCCGAGGCCGTGGGCGACCTCGGTGATGGTGGCCCCGGGGCGAGAGCGGTAAAGCGCGACGGCGACGGCCTTGAATTGCGGTGGGTAGGCCTTGGTGACCATGGTGGGGACTCCTCCTGAGGCTCAATTTTCCTATATGTCCACTGCTTGGGGAAGTGTCCCGAGAGTGGGTGGGTGGAAATTCTGGCATGGGGACGTGGTGCGCGGGTGTGGATTGTGAACTTCCGTTGGCAAGTGTAGGTATTCGACATCCAAATCCCGTGTTGAGAAACCTTCGGGAGCCGTCTGAGTGTGGGTTCTCAGTGACTAGTATGGAAGTTGGTCTATGGGGTTTTGTTCCTGGCTTGTGCCGGGTTGATCCAACGGGATCTGGTTGTCGATTTCGTATGTGCCGTTGCTCCCCGTGTACGCGGGGGTGGTTTGGTGGAGGCGTCTGTGTTGAAAATTCCCTGTTTGGGGGGTTTGTGTTTTGTGTCCAATTTTCGAGAAGTTGCATATACGGGCTCCCGTCCTGAATAAACCCGCAGGTCACCGAGTCTGCTCCCCGCGCACGCGGGGATGGACCCTTTCCTGCCAGGATCAGCCGGGCGTGGCTGGGCTGCTCCCCGCGCACGCGGGGATGGACCCTCCCTTACAGGCACCCCCTGTCTCCCTTGCCCCTGCTCCCCGCGCACGCGGGGATGGACCCTCCCTTACAGGCACCCCCTGTCTCCCTTGCCCCTGCTCCCCGCGCACGCGGGGATGGACCTCGGCCGAAAGGTTGGCGTGGGAGGAGAGCCAGCCGCTCCCCGCATGGACCCAGCCCGGCGACCGTTTGGGCGGCCGCGGTGGCCTGCTCCCCGCGCACGCGGGGATGGACCCTTCCGGGGATCACTGGCTACAGCTGGCGGATGCTGCTCGCTGCGCGGTATACGCCGATCCGATTCGGCGGCCTCCTCCCGCTACCATCGCGCCTGTGGGCATGAGCGTCCCCGTCAGACTGGTGGCTGATGGCAGTACGTCCTGTCAGCCTGATCATCGCCTCCCGCACGACGGGCCGTAGCAGGCTTCTTTGCTGCTTCCGCGTATAAGCGCCTAGTATGCATGCGTACTAGCGGCTAGTCTGGGGGTGGGGCCTATCAGTTGGAGATGGTGGAAGAGGTCCGGGAATGGTTGCACACTCTGCGGCGGACAGATCGTAGTACGGCGATCTTGGTCGGCCAGGCGGTCACGGCACTGCTTGATGCTGGCCCCAGCCTCGGCCGACCCTTGGTCGACCGTATCAAGGGATCGAGTCTGCACCGTCTGAAAGAATTGCGCCCTGGCTCGTCTGGGACTTCCGAGATCCGTATCTTGTTCATTTTCGACCCGGACCGGAGGGCTGTTCTTCTTGTTGCTGGAGACAAATCTGGCCAATGGTCGACTTGGTATCGAACCGCGATACCTCAGGCAGAAGAGCGGTACGCCATCTATCTCAAGGAGAGGCAGGGATGAGCGGTACTCACAGCTACGACCGCGAAAGCTTCTTGAATGAGTTCTTTCCTGACACCGAGGATCGTGCTGAAGTCGAAGCCGGTGCTCGGCACATGGTCGAGGTAAGCCATGCCTACCGTTTGGCTGAGATGCGGCGTCGCCTCGGATTGACCCAGAGTGAGGTCGCGGAGCGCATGAATGTTCGGCAGGAGCGGGTGTCGGCGATCGAGAGAGCTCAGGTCGGCGCCACAGAGTTTCGGACGATTTCAGCCTATATTGAGGCATTGGGCGGCCGAGTGGAGATCGTAGCTGATTTTGGTGGCGAACGTCTCGTCGTTGGATAATAGTCGATTCGTTCTGCTGTTGGTTGAGGGCGTGTGATGGCTGCTGTTTTGCACTCGCGGTCGCTCTCCGCTCGACTTCCGGTCGGCGTTACGCGGCGCATTAGTAGCTTCGGTGCGAACGCCGCTGCCGGATTCGTCAATTCCGGACCTGTGAACGACGGTACGGGCCACATGGCCGGATGCGAACTCCTGTGAGTTGGTCTTCATGATGATGTTCAGGGTCCCGTTTCGGCTCCCCGTGCACGCGGGGATGGACCCTGCCCTCCGCTGGAACCGCTGACCGGGCTGGCCTGCTCTCCCTCTCCCGCGCATGCGGTGGCGTTTGGGCAGGTCAGGGGGGTGTAGGTAGCGAATTTTGGGATTCTGCCGAAATCGTCCGCCATCTTCGGTTGAATGTGCGCCATGCCCGCCTCTACCCCCCTTGGCCTGGCCGTGGATCGGCTTTCCTCGGCTGCTGGTGTCGCCTGGGCCAAGCACAGCCATGATGATCAGGCGTGGCTTCCTCTTTGGTGTCACATGGCCGACAGCGCTGCCGTGGCGGGGCGGTTGTGGGATGTCTGGCTGCCGAGGCAGGTGAAAGACGGGGTCAGCGCGGTGCTGCCCGGTGGGGCCGACGACGCTCGGGCCATGGTGGTGTGGCTGGCGGCGGTCCACGACATCGGTAAGGCGACACCGGCCTTCGCCTGCCAGGTCGACGAGCTCGCCGGGCGCATGCGCGATGCCGGGCTCGGCATGCCGACCCTTGCGCAGATGCGTTCAGACCGCCGTCTGGCCCCGCATGGCTTGGCCGGGCTCGTGCTCCTGCGCGAATGGCTCGTCGAGCACCACGCGTGGCGCAAGCCGACCGCCCTTCAGCTGGCAGCGGTCGTCGGCGGCCATCACGGGGTGCCTCCCACGAACCTGGAGATCGGCGAACTCCTCGACCACCCCGCTCTGTTACGCGCCAGGGGCAGCGAAGAGGCCTGGCGCCACGTGCAGACCGAGCTCCTCGACGCGGCCGCTGCCGAAACCGGCGCCCTGGCACGCCTCGATGCCTGGCGCGACGTGAAGCTCCCGCAGACCGCCCAGGTCGTGTTCTCCGCCCTGGTCATCGTGGCCGACTGGATGGCTTCCTCCCGCGAGCTCTTCCCCCACAGTCCCGACGCACCCCTCGACGATCCCGGCCGTGCCGAGAACGCCTGGGCGGCGCTGGACCTGCCCAGGCCATGGGAACCGGACCAGCCGGTCGAAGGCACCGCCGCCGAGCTGTTCGCCGGCCGCTTCCAGCTGCCAGCCGACGCGGTGGTCCGCCCGGTCCAGGAACAGGCGGTGCGCGCCGCGCGCGACATGGCCGGCCCGGGGATGCTGGTCGTCGAGGCGCCGATGGGCGAGGGCAAGACCGAGGCGGCGCTCGCTGCCGCCGAGATCCTGGCCGCGCACACCGGCTCGGGCGGCTGCTTCGTCGCACTGCCCACCATGGCCACCGGCAACGCAATGTTCCCCCGGGTCCTGTCGTGGCTGGAGAACCTCCCGGGCGGTCGGACCGATCCTGAGCAGCACTCCGTGTTCCTGGCCCACTCCAAGAACGCGTTGAACGACGACTACGCGGCACTGCTTCGCGGTGGCCGACAGGTCACGGACATCGACCGGGACGGGGCGCCGGACCGACCGTCGGAGCGCGCCGAGCACGGAAAGGGCGACCTGCGCGACTGGCGGGGTTCTCGCCGCCACGCCCCCGCAGAGCTGGTCGCCCACTCCTGGCTGCGCGGGCGAAAGAAGGGTCCGCTGGCATCGTTCGTGGTCGGCACCATCGACCAGCTGCTCTTCACCGGCCTCAAGAGCCGCCACCTGGCACTGCGCCATCTCGCCGTGGCCGGCAAAACCGTCATCATCGACGAAGCCCACGCCTACGACGCCTACATGTCCACCTACCTCGACCGGGTGCTGGCCTGGCTCGGCGCCTACGGCGTCCCCGTGGTCGTGCTCTCGGCGACCCTGCCCGCCCGGCGCCGCCGCGAACTCGCGGCCGCCTACGCACGGGCGCGCCGCGACGACACCGCATTCGCCCCGCTGGCCGAGGCCGACGGCTACCCGCTCATCACCGCCGTCCCCGCGGGCAGGGCCCCGTCCGTCACCGCTCCCGAAGCCTCCGGGCGCAGCACCGACGTCCGCGTCGAGCGGCTGGACGACGACCTGGACACACTCGCCGCGCTCCTCACCGCCGAACTCGCCGACGGCGGTTGCGCCGCAGTGGTCCGCAACACCGTTTCACGCGTCCACGAGACAGCGCACCACCTGCGGGAACATTTCGCACGCGCAGGCGTCGGCATCACCGTCGAGGTCGCCCATTCGCGCTTCGTCGCCTTGGACCGGGCCGAGAACGATTCCCGCCTGCTCGCTGACCTCGGCCCCCCGGACCGGGTCGCCGACCTCGGCGGGACGCGCCCGACCTCCGGACACGTCGTCGTCGCCAGCCAGGTCGTCGAGCAATCCCTCGACATCGACTTCGACCTCATGGTCACCGATCTCGCCCCGATCGACCTGATCCTCCAGCGCATGGGCCGGCTCCACCGCCACCGGCGCGGCGAGGGTCAATGCGAGCGCCCCCGACGGCTGCGCACCGCGCGCTGCCTGGTCACCGGCGCCGACTGGACAGCCGGCCCACCGCAGCCCGCCCGGGGATCCACCGCCGTCTACCCCCTCTACCTCCTGCTACGCGCCGCCGCCGTACTTGAACCCCACCTGTCGTCGAACGACGACCACGGCCGGAGCATCCGCCTGCCCGACGCCATCAGCCCCCTGGTCCAGCACGCCTACGCAGACGCCCCGGCCGGTCCGCCCGCGTGGCAGGACGAGCTGGAACAGGCCCGCCGCGACCACGCCGGCCGCGAAGCGGACCAGGAGGAACGGGCCGCCGACTACCGGGTCGCCGCTCCCGGCCGTGCCGGGCGCAGCCTGGTGGGCTGGGTCGACGCCGGGGTCGGCGACGCCGACGAGACCCCGCGCGGCCGGGCCCAGGTCCGCGACAGCGCGGAGAGCCTGGAAGTGCTCGTGGTGCGCCGACGGGCGGACGGCTCGTTGGCCACCCTCCCCGACCTCGGCCAGGGCCTGGGCGACCAGCCGATCCCCGAAGACACAGCGCCCCCGCCCCGCCTCGCCCGGATCATCGCCGGATGCTCGGCGCGGCTGCCCTACCAGTTCACCCTGCCCCGGGTCATCGACCAGGCCATCGAGGAACTTGAGGACCGGAACTACTTCCCCGCCTGGCAGCACAAGGACTGCCACTGGCTGGCCGGAGAGCTGATCCTCGTCCTGGACGAGAACCTTCACACGAACCTGGCAGGTTACCGGCTCACCTACTCCCGATCCGACGGCTTCGAGGTCCGCATGGCGAATGAACCCCCCGTCCTTTCCTTCGACCTCACCGAGCGCCCCTGGATCCCCGTCCAGCGGCTGGACGGGAGCGAAGCGGAACTCTCGCTTCGCCAGGTCTTCGTGCAGGCCGACACCCTGCGCCGCATCTCGGGCGACCTACCGACCCAGGAGTTCGCCCTGCTCCGGCTGCTGCTGGCCATCCTGCACGACGTCGTCGACGGTCCCGCCGACGCCGAGGAGTGGCACGACGAACTGTGGGCCGAGGGCCTGCCGATCACCGCCATCACGTCCTATCTGGACACCCATCGCTCCCGATTCGATCTCCTGCACCCCAGCACCCCCTTCCTTCAGGTCGCCGACCTCACCACGGGGAAGCGGGACGTCACGTCCCTGGACAAGATCGTCGCCGATGTCCCCAACGGCGCCCGGTTCTTCACCATGCGGGCGCACGGCGCGCCCCGGCTGGGCTTCGCCGAGGCCGCCCGCTGGATCGTGCACGCGCACGCCTACGACCCCTCTGGGATCAAGTCCGGCGCGCTCGGCGACCCCCGCGTCAAGAGCGGCAAGGGCTACCCGCTGGGGGTGGGCGGCGCCGGAAACCTCGGCGGGGTGTACGTCGAGGGGGACGACCTGAGCCAGACGCTGATCCTGAACCTCATCGCGACCGAAGACGCGGAGGTGATGGGCCTGCGAACGGATGACGACGACCGGCCGGCCTGGCGCTTCCCTCCCTCCGGTGCGGCACCGCTCGACACGGTGGAGCAGAGTCGGCGTCCGTACGGCCTGCGCGACCTCTACACCTGGCAGAGCCGGCGCGTGCGCCTCCACTACGACACCGCAGGCGTGCACGGTGTTCTGCTGGCCTACGGTGATCCGCTCGCACCTCAACACCTGCGCCGACGCGAGCCCATGACGGCGTGGCGGCGGAGCCCCGCCCAGGAGAAGAAGCTGGGCAGGGCTTTGGTGTACATGCCGCGCGAGCATGACCCCGCCATCAGCGCCTGGCGGGGGCTGGGCGCCCTCATCACCGGTGAAGCTCCCGGTTCCCGGCAGCGGCAGGAGGCCGCGAGCGGTCTGCCGCCCCGCATCGTCGAGTGGATCGCGCGGCTCGCCCGGGACGGCTACGTGAGTCCCACACACAGGATTCGGCTGCGGCTCGCCGGGGCCGTCTATGGAACCCAGCAGTCGGTCATCGACGAGGTCGTCGATGACCGGATCGACATGGCGGTCGCCCTCCTGCACGAGCGGGAGTCGACGCTCGGACAGGAGGCCGTCGACGCGGTGCGCGCCGCGGAACGGGCGGTGGGCGCGCTCGCCAACCTGGCGTCGAACCTTGCACAGGCGGCGGGTGAGGACCAGGAAAGCCCGCGCGCCACCGCACGGGATCACGGCTACGGCGAACTGGAAGCGCCGTTCCGGGAGCACCTGCGCCGGCTCCTACCGGGCACGGACCCGGCCGAGTGGCAGGCCCGGTGGCACCGGGAGGCGTACCGTGCCATCCGCGGCATCGGCGCCGACCTGGTGAAGCAGGCCGGAGAGGCCGCCTGGACAGGCCGGGTCATCGGGACGGGGGACCGCAGCTGGGTTCTGGACGCCGCCTACGCCGAGGGGCGGTTCCACGGCGAGCTGCGCCGCGCGCTCGACAGGTCCGGTGACGGGCCGGCGGACCAGGACACAGGACCAGGACAAGAGTGAGGACGACGAATGACGACGACCCGGGTGGGCGATGAGGCCCAAGTGGAGACAGAGCGCCCGAACGTCCCCGACCGGGACGGACCCAAGACGCTGCGCGCGGCCGTGAGCGAGCGCGCGGCCGAGCTGGCCCGGGGATACCGCGACGACGACGCCGGAGCCATCGCCGACCTCGCCCGCCTGCGCAAGGGGGCGGGGAAGCTCCCGCAGGACACACCGGAACTGTGGGGATCCACCTGCGACCCCGCCGACTACGCCCAGGAGCCGTGGTCGGTGGGGGACGACGAGGAACGGGCGGAAAGGGCAGTGCACGTCGCCCTCACCCTGTTCGCCCTGCACCAGCAGTCCCGCAGGGAGAAGGCGATGCACTGGGAAGGCGTGTGGATCTCCGGAAAGCGGCGCGAACGCGACCTGGGGTGGGCGGTGCGCGAGCTCATGCCGCACGGCAAGGTCGACGAGACGCTCCGCCACCGCCTGGTGCACGCCGGGAAGGCGACGAGTATCGACAGCCTCGCCGAGCGGCTGCGCGCCATCGTCCAGCTGCTCCGCCGTGACGCGATCCCCCTCGACTACGGCCTACTCGCCCAGCAGCTCCTGACCGCGCAGCGGCCCGGTGGCATGAGCGAGGTCCGACGCTCATGGGGCCGCGGTTTCCAGTACCACCGGCCTGCCCAGGACAGCGGCGACGCGCCGGACGGCCCCGTCGGCGCCCATGGCAACGAGAACGAGAACGAGAACGACCCCGCCCCCGACCCCGCATGACGAACCACCCGAATCGCTCCAGCTAAGGAACCCCTCCGTGACCCGAACCATCCTCGATCTGCATGTCCTGCAGACCGTGCCGCCGAGCAACCTCAACCGCGACGACACAGGAACCCCCAAGACCGCGCTCTACGGCGGGGCCCGCCGCTCACGCGTCTCCAGCCAGGCCTGGAAGCGCGCGACTCGTGCGGCCTTCGCGGAACTGCTCGCCCCGGAGGAGCTCGGGGTGCGCACGAAGCGCGTCGCGGAGTTCGTGGCCGAGCGCATCCACGAGCTCGACGACTCCATCGACCGCTCCGAGGCCCTGGCCTTGGCGGCCGAGACGGTCAAGGCGGCGACCGGGTCCAAGATCGAGGTGCCCAAGCGCAAGAGCGGGAAGAAAACGGATGACGGAGCGAGCGAACCGCCCGCCCCCCAGTCCTCCTACCTGATGTTCCTCAGCGCCCAGCAGCGCGACGCGCTCGCCCAGCTCGCCGTCAAGGGGCGCGCCGACATCAAGGCGTTCTTCAAGGACAAGGACAACAAGGAGGAAGCCAAGTCGAGCGCCAACACCCGCCATTCCGTCGACATCGCGCTGTTCGGCCGGATGGTCGCCGACGGGGCCGACATCAACGTCGACGCTGCGACCCAGGTCGCCCACGCCATCAGTGTGCACGCGGTGGAGAACGAGTCCGACTATTACACCGCCGTCGACGACCGCCGCAAGGACGAGGAACCCGGCGCGGGCATGATCGGCACGGTGGAGTTCAACTCGGCCACGCTGTACCGCTACGCGGCACTCGATGTGGACCGGCTCGCCGCGAACCTCGGCAGGGGACTGCGTGACGGTGAGGAGCCCACCACCCCCGTGCGCCGCGCCGTCGAGGCGTTCGTGGAGGGGTTCGTGGATTCCATGCCGTCGGGGAAGATCAACACCTTCGGCAACCACACCCGGCCCGAGGCCGTCATCGTCAAGCTGCGGGGGACGCGTCCCGTCAACTTCGTGAGCGCCTTCGAGCAGCCGGTCGTGGCGGATGTCGGCAGCGGCTATCTGCGCAAGGCCTGCGAACGCCTCGCGGACCACATTTCTCAGATCGAGGAGGCCTACGGTACGCACGCAGACACCACGACCTGGGTGCTGCGGGCCGGTGCGAACACGGAGCCGCTGGCCGGGCTCGGCGCGGAGTCGTCGATGGGGGAGTTGGTGGAGAGCGTCGGCCGAGCGGCCGCTGACCGGCAGGCGGAGACAGCGTGAGCGTACTCGCGCTGTGCTTGGCCGGCCCGCTACAGGCGTGGGGCTCGTCCGCCCGCTTCGCACGGCGTACCACGGAGAACGTCCCTACCAAGAGCGGCGTGCTGGGGATGCTCGCCGCCGCGCAGGGGCGTGACCGTGCCGCCGACGTGTCCGACCTGGCCGAGCTGCGGTTCGGCGTACGGGTCGACCAGCGGGGCACCCGGATACGCGACTTCCAGACCGCCCACCACACTGAGACCGGCAACGCGATGCCGGTCTCGGAGCGCTTCTACCTGGCCGACGCCGTCTTCGTCGCGGGAGTGGAGGGAGACGGCGACCTGATCGCCGCCCTGCACCGCGCGGTCCGTTCGCCCGTCTACCTGCCCTACCTCGGGCGCCGGTCCTGCCCGCCGTCCCGTCCCGTCGATATCGGGGCGTTCGACGGCACCGACGCCGTCCTTGAGGACGTGTTCCGCAGCGTCGAATGGCAGGCCGCCGAACACCACCGGAGGAGGCGTAGCGGGGAGCGCCGGGTCGCGCTACCCGTCTTCATGGACGCTGCGGAGGGGGACCGGGAGAAGAACAGCCGGCGCGACCTGCCCGTGAGCTTCGACCCCCGGCACCGCCGCTACGCGCTCCGAGACGTGAAGGCCGACACGGTCGAGGTTCCCAACCCCACCCACCGGGCGCCCGCGGCCCCCTCCCACCACGATCCGATGCCCCCTCTTGGAGGCGACTGATGTACCTCACGCGCTTTCGCGTCAACACCGCGCGAGTGGGGGCGCGCAAACTCCTTTCCTCGCCGCAATCGCTGCATGCTGCGGTGATGGGCGGGTTTCCCGGAATCCTGCCCAGCGCGGGTGGATCCCCGCGGGTGCTGTGGCGGCTGGACCGCAACGCCCGCGCGGAGGTGCTGCTCTATGTGGTCAGCCCGGACAAGCCCGACCTGACCCATCTCGTGGAGGACGCAGGCTGGCCCACGCTGCCCGAGGTCGGGTGGGAGACCCGCGACTACATGCCGTTCCTGGACCGCTTGGCGGTCGGCGATGTGTGGGGGTTCCGACTCACCGCGAATCCGGTGCACTCCGTCCGCGTCGAAGGCAAGGAGGACAAGGAGAAACACGACACGAAACCCACGCCGCACGTCACACCTCGCCACCAGATGCGCTGGCTGCTGCAGCGCGAGGAACGCTCGGGCTTTCAGGTGGTGCGCAAGGCGGCTGAGCAGGAACGGCTGCCGGACGGCGACGACTGCGAGCTGGTGGTGTGGGGCGCGCAGCGGCTGCGGTTCCGCAAGACGGGTTCGGCGGAGAGGGCCGGAGGCCGAGGCGCCTCCGACGTCAGGTTGACGACCGTGACGTTCGACGGTCGGCTCCAGGTCACCGACCCGGCCAAGCTGCGACACACCCTCACCGCCGGCCTCGGCCGCGCCAAGGCGTACGGGTGCGGGCTGATGACACTGGCGCCCGTCGCCTCAGCGGGTGCGACCCAGAGGCGGTCGGCGTGACGGTGAGCAAGCGGGGGGCTTCCACACCTCGTGAGCTGGCCAGAGTCAAGGACCGTGTCTCCTTCGTCTACCTGGAACGGTGCACGGTCCACCGAGATGCGAATGCCATCACCGCCGAGGACAGCGAGGGTGTTCGGCACATTCCTTCCGCGACGATCGGCACCCTCCTCCTGGGGCCCGGGACCCGCGTCACCCACCAGGCAATGAGCGTCCTCGGCGAGTGCGGGGCCGGGGTGGTGTGGGTCGGGGAGCATGGCGTGCGCTACTACGCGGGCGGCCGCGCCCTCACCCGGTCCTCAGCGCTCGCGGAGGCACAGGCGGTGGCGTGGGCCAACCGCAGGACGCGCTTGGACGTCGCGCGTGCGATGTACAGGCTGCGCTTCCCCGACGAGGATCCGGCGGGCGCCACACGCCGGGAACTGCTCGGCCGGGAAGGCGACCGCGTCAAGGCGTGCTATCGACGTGAGTCGGCACGTACAGGCGTCCCCTGGCATGGTCGACAGTACGTGCCGGGCGACTTCACTGTCGGCGACCCACCCAACCAGGGGGTCACTGCGGCCGCCCAGTGCATGTACGGAGTGGCCCAGGCTGTCGTCGCCGCGCTCGGGTGTTCTCCCAGCCTCGGGTTCGTCCACTCCGGCCATGAGCTGTCCTTCGTCATGGACGTCGCTGACTTGTACAAGACGGACGTTGCGATCCCCGTCGCCTTCGACGTCGCGGCGGCGGGGGCGGAAGACGTGGGGTCGCGGACCAGGCGGGCGATCCGGGACCGGATCAACGAGGCCGGGCTGCTGGAAAGGTGCGTTCGCGATATCAAGCACCTGCTTCTTGCCGAGACGGCCGACGATGTGGCGGACAGCGGCGAAGACCGAGTCGGCCTCCAATCCGATCGCGGCATACAGGTGGAAGCGGGGCGCAATTACGGATCGGACGGTGACTCGGCTGAGCTCTGGGACGTGATGTGGTGACCGTCATCGTTCTCACGCTCTGCCCGGAGGGCCTCCGCGGTTTTCTGACCAGGTGGTTACTGGAGATATCCCCCGGCGTATTCATCGGAAGTCCCTCTGCGCGTATCCGCGACATTTTGTGGACCGAAGTGCGCCTGTACGCGGGCAATGGCCGTGCCCTGTTGGTCTACAGCGCCCCGAATGAGCAAGGGTTCACGTTCGAAACCTTCGAGCACAAGTGGGAGCCGATTGACCATGAGGGCCTCACGCTCATCCACCGTCCTCACCAGCAGTCCAGTGCGAAAGCTGAGGGTGAAGGGAAACGAAAGAACTGGAGTAAGGCGGGGCGACATCGCCGTTTTGGGAGAAAATGAGGGCGACGTTCGCCTGTCGTCCTTTATGTCCGAATTTCAAGAAGTTGCAGATTCAGGGGTCCCGCCGTTGTAAACCCGCAGGTCACCGAGTCTGCTCCCCGCGCACGCGGGGATGGACCCAAGCTCGGGCGGATCCGGGCCCGAGCGCTCGCCTGCTCCCCGCGCACGCGGGGATGGACCCAATGGCCGGTTTCAACGCATTCGGCTCTCAGTCTGCTCCCCGCGCACGCGGGGATTGGCTCATCGATGTCATGTCGCCGTTCTCGCTCGCACGCCGCGAAGCCATCAGCGGTTACTCGTCGAAGGCGTTGCCTCCACGAATCGGTACCGCCGTGTCAGGGGATCTCGGAGCGCGCGGCGACGGGCCTCGCCCTATCCGGTTCCGGTGTGCGGACTCCTCTCACCACCAGCCACAGCATGAACGAGATCTCCGCGATCGCCGCCGGGGTCATGACGTACAGCGAGATCGCCGCGCCGAAGTCCGGGGCCAGCAGCCGTGCGAACACGTCGGCCAGGTGGCCGCAGGCTCCGACCATCAGCAGGTAGCCCAGCATCTTGGGGAAGTAGCCGGACTTCACGACCAGGTAGCCCAGCGGCAGCAGCCACAGGCCGAAGAACGTCTGGGCGATGAGGTAGCCGTCGTGGTACAGGTCGGTGAACAGCAGGGCGAGCCGGTCGGCGCTGTCCGGGCCGAGGGTGTCCTCGTAGGCCTGGCCGGTGGCGATCATCAGCGCGGCGTTCTGGTTGAGCAGGTTCAGGCACTGGATCGCGACACTGACCGCGACGACGGTGACCATCGCCGCGGCGACCCGCTGGTCGACGTGCTTGAGCAGCAGGTACAGCGCCATGGCCGTGGACAGGAAGAACACGGCTCCCACCAGCTCGCTGACGAAGCCGAGACGGAAGAGTGCGGCCGAGGCGCCGATGTTGTCGGCCGTGGCCGCCGCGTCCCCCGCCTCGACGATGCGCATGTTCACCACCCCGGCGAAGATGGTGAAGGCGGAGACCAGCAGGTACAGGGTCCCCGCGATCCTGGCGAGCGTCCGGGGAGCGATCATGGGGCGGTCCTCTCGCGGCCGGTGCGGTCGGCTGCTCATGACCGGCCGCCGGTGCGGGCGTGGGCAAGTGCCGAGGGGGTCAGTCGGCCGACGATGGCCGGAGCCTCGTGGATCAGGGCGTCGTTCTCCACTGCCTCGACCATGAAGCGGGCGTAGTCCACGCGGCGGGTCCGGTTGCTCGCGAGCACCGGATCCCCCACGTGTCGGCTCCATACGGGCAGCCCCTGGCTGTCGCCCTCCTCCAGATCGCTGCCGCGCACCACCGTCCACCGTGCATCGCTGTCGAAGACGCGTCGGCACGCCTCCACTTGGTCGTCCACGTCCACGAACCTGATCAGCTTCGCCAGCGGCCCGAACACGGCCACCTCCATCCGCAACTTCCAGGGGTAGACGTCCCTGCCGTCGCGGCTGATGTGCCAGCCGCAGGAGAACACCAGGCGGGCGCCCGGCCGCGCGTGGTCGAGCACGGCCTGGGCGGTGCCGGACGCGTAGTGGTCCACCCCGAACGGCACCAGCACCGTGAGCACGGCGTCGCACCCCTCCACGGCATGGGAGACGACCTCGCGGTCGTCGGTGGCGCCGGGGATCACGGTGATCCGGTCCGCGACGTCGGCGAGCTTGCCCGTGCTCCGTTCCCGGCACACGCCCACCACCTCGTAACCGCGGTCCAGGGCGTGGTGCACCATGTAGCGCCCGAGCTTCCCGGACGCGCCGATGATGCACATCCTCTTTCCGGTGCCCGGCTTTCCGACATCGCCTGTCACGTTCGATTCCATGACGTCCTCTTCCTCTTCCTCGATCCGCACTACTCGACTTACGCCGTAAGGTACAGCCTTGCACTGTAAGGTTGTCAAGGTGGTCCAACGAAGAGGAGGAAACGGCGTGTCACCAGAGCCGACCGGCGCACCGAGCCGCGGCCCGCTCAGCAGGGAGAAAGTGCTGCGCACGGCGATGGAGATGGCAGACGAGTCGGGGAGCGGGGTGCCGAGCATGCGCGGCCTCGCCAAGCGGCTCGGCGTCGAGGCGATGTCCCTGTACCACCACTTTCGCAACAAGGACCTGATCCTCGACGGCATGGTCGACCTCGTCTTCGGCGAGGTCGAGCTCCCCGCCGAAGACGACGACTGGCGGACCGCGATGCGGCGCCGGGCCGCCTCGATGCGCGACGCGCTGACCCGCCACCCCTGGGCGGTCAGCCTGATGGACTCACGGACCAGCCCCGGCTACGCGACCCTGCGCCACCACAACGCGGTGATCGGCTGCCTGCGGTCGGGCGGTTTCTCGATCGCCGGTGCGTCGCACGCGTTCTCGGTGCTGGACAGCTACGTGTACGGGTACACGCTCCAGCAGCTCAGCCTGCCCTTCGGGTCGTCCGGCGACATGGAGGGTGTGGCGGGATCCATCCTGGAGGGGCTGCCCGAGGAGTTCCCGCACCTCGCCGAGATGATCACCGGCCACGCGCTGAAGCCGGGCTATGTGTACACCGAGGAGTTCGACATCGGGCTGGAGCTGATCCTCGACGGGCTGGAGGGGCGGCGCGAGCACTGGGGGTAGGAAGGCCCACCTTGCCCGTGCCTCTCCCGGACCCGCCGCACGAGAAGCCACCCGCGGTGGCAGGACACCACGGCGGCGGAGCCGGCGGGTCGCCTCGCCGCAGCGGGCTCCACCGCGGTGGATACTCGCCGACGGCTCGCTCGTGGTTCTCCACACCGGCAGGCAACGGTCGGTCGGCCCTGGGCGGGTGGAAAGCGCAGTGCGGGGGCCTCGTCGGGCTCGCGGTCGGAGTGCCGGCAGGCCCTGACGCTGTCCGCACCGGTCACCTGCCCGGATCGTGGACGGCGCCGTCGGGCCGGGGAAGCATGTCACCGCCCCCGGCCTCCGTCTGCACCCAGTCACTGTGGGCCCGTCTTCGGGTGGAGGGCATTCCGGCTCTCCGCCCGCCATGTCGACCCACCTCCCCTTTCCCCCGCCCCTCCCGCGGGCGGTCCCCCGGTCATGGCCGGTGTCAGGCGTCGAGTCGTGCGCCGCTGTTGGGCGCGAACACGTGCGCCCGGCGGACCCTTGCGTGGACCGTCTCCCCGATGCGGGGCGCACGGCCCGGGGCGACCCGGATGACGATGTCGTCTTCCGCGGGGTGCCCGGGGATCCCGCCGTACACGTAGCAGTCGGCGCCCAGCTCCTCGACGAGCCGCACCTCCAGGGCGAACCCGTCGGCGGGCCGGGCCGGGTCGGCGTGCATGGCCAGGTCGGCCGTCTCCGGGCGGAAGCCCAGCAAAGCGGTGTCGGCCCCGTCGCGCTCCAGGCCGGCGAGCTGCCGCCGGGAGAGTGGAATGTCGGCGTCACCGAGCCGCAGCGCGTCGCCCGCTACCTTGCACTCGCGCAGGTTCATCGCCGGGGAGCCGATGAAGCCCGCAACGAACGCGTTGGCCGGCCTCTCGTAGAGCGCCATCGGGCTGTCGCACTGCTGGAGCACCCCGTCCTTCAGCACCGCGACCCGGTCGCCCATCGTCATCGCCTCGACCTGGTCGTGCGTCACGTACACGGTGGTGGTCCCCAGCCGCTTCTGCAGCGCGGCGAGCTGCGTCCGGGTCGACACCCGCAGCTTGGCGTCGAGGTTGGACAGCGGCTCGTCCATGAGGAAGACCTGCGGTTCACGGACGATCGCCCGCCCCATCGCCACCCGCTGGCGCTGTCCGCCGGACAGCGCCTTGGGCTTCCGGTCCAGGTAGGGTTCCAGGTCGAGGAGCGCGGCGGCCTCGCGCACGCGGCGGGTGCGCTCGTCCTTGGGGACCTTCGCCAGTTCGAGGGCGAACCCCATGTTCTGCGCGACCGTCATGTGGGGGTAGAGAGCGTAGGACTGGAACACCATCGCGATGTCCCGATCCCGTGGCTCCAGGTGGGTGACGTCGTTGCCGCCGATGCGGATCGCCCCGTCGGCGACGTCTTCGAGCCCGGCGAGCATGCGCAGCGACGTCGACTTCCCGCAGCCCGACGGGCCGACGAGCACGAGGAATTCGCCGTCGCCGATCTCCAGGTTCAGCCGGTCCACAGCGGGCACCTCGGAGCCCGCATACCGGCACGTGGTGTTCTCGAAGCTGACCGTAGCCATGTCTGTGTTCCTCTCTCAGCGGGACTGGGGATGGACCTGGAGTTTTCGGCCGCGTCCCGCACGGAACGCGTCGAGGGCGTCGGTGTATTCGTCCAGGGTGAACCGGTGGCTGATCATCGCGTCGGCGTCCACCGCCCCCTTGGCCATGAGGTCGACCGCCCGGCCGTAGCTGTGCAGCACGGCCATGGAACCCACGATGGTGATCTCGTCGTTGTAGACGCGGAAGGGGGAGAAGTTCGCCGTCGCCTCACTCGGCGCGACACCGAACACCTGGAACGTGCCGCCGCGGCGCACCCGCTTCAGGCCGTCCTCGATCGCCGGAACCGCCCCTGTGCAGTCGATGACCACATCCCAGCCCGGCCGGTCGAGCCCGTCGGCGCTCGTCGCGGTGTGGTCCGCGGCGAGCTTCGCGGCGACCGCCAGGCGCTCGCTGTTCAGGTCGACCACGGACACGCTCGCCGCCCCGGCGCCGCGCGCGAGCTGCGCCATGAACAGGCCCATGGTCCCGGCCCCGTAGACCAGGTAGTGCTCGCCCATCCGCCCGGGGAGGAGGTCGAAGGCGTGCACCGCGCAGGAGAGGGGTTCGATGAGGGCGGCGTGGTCGAAGGGAAGCGCCTCGGGTATGCGGTGGCAGTCGGCGACGGGCGCCGCCACGTAGTCGGCGCACGCACCGGATGTGGTCACCCCGATGGCGCCCCACCGCTCGCACAGGTTGCCGCGCCCGACCGCGCAGTAGTGGCATTCTCCGCAGAACAGCGACGGGTCCACGGCCACGCGGTCGTCGGCCGCGAGCTCGGTGACCTCGGAGCCGACGGCGACGACGGTTCCCGCGAACTCGTGGCCGGGGATGATCGGGTAGGGAGTGGGTTCGAACTCGCCGTCGAGGATGTGGATGTCCGTACCGCAGATCCCGACGGCGGCGGGCGCCACGATCACCTCGCGGGGACCGGGTGCGGGGTCGTCGACCGTGGTGAGGGACACCCGGCCGGGTTCGTCGATGACGATCGCGCGCATTTATTTCACGGCTCCGAGGGAAAGGCCGCGGACCAGCCACCGCTGGGCGGCCCATCCGGCGAGGATCACGGGCAGTGCCGCCATGGTGGAGGCGGCGGACAGGCGGGCCCAGAACAGCCCCTCGCCGGTGATGAAGCCGACGAGGAAGACCGGAACCGTGGCCGCCTGCGTGGCCGTCAGGCTGACGGCGAAGAAGAACTCGTTCCAGGCGAAGATGAAGCAGATCAGCGCGGTCGCCGCGAGGCCGGGCGCGATCATCGGGAAGATGACCCGCCACATCTCGGTGCGCCGGGTCGCGCCGTCGAGCCGGGCCGCCTCCAGCACTTCCTTGGGCAGTTCCATCAGGAAGGAGCGGATCATCCACACCGCGATCGGCAGGTTCATCGCCGTGTAGACCATGGCCAGCATCGTCACGTTGTCCAGCACGCCCAGGTTCGTCGCCAGCACGTAGAGCGGCAGGATCATCGCGACGGGCGGCAGCATCTTGGTGGAGATGAAGAAGAACAGCGAGTCGCGCCACGCCGGAATCCTGACGAGCGACAGTGCGTAGGCCGCCGGAAGCGCCAGGGCGACGGCCAGGACCGTCGAGATCAACGACGCCGAGAGCGAGTTGAGGAAGTAGGGCGCGAAGTCCCGGCCCAGCACGGCCCGGTACTGGTCGAGCGTCGGCGCGAAGAGGAAGGTCGGCGGATCGGTCGACGCCTGCGCCTCCTGCTTGAATCCGGTGGCGAACATCCACAGCACGGGGAAGAAGAACAGCAGGCCGGCGAGCCAGGCCAGGATTCCCACGACCGGCAGCCGCCGGCGGTAGCGGAGACGGCCGGGCAGGCCGGCCACCCCCTGTACCTTCGTCTTGGGCGGTGCGGCGATGGCGGTGGTCACGACTCCTCCTCGAACAGGTTGGAGATCACCCGCAGCGCGAACATCGCGATGGCGATCGTGGCCGCGACGACGATGACGCCGGCCGCGGCGGCCTCCCCCACGTCGAAGGCGCGGAACGCCTGCAGGTAGATGAAGTAGGGGAGGTTGGTCGACGCCTGGCCGGGCCCGCCCTGCGTGATCATGAAGATGGCGTCGAACGTCTGCACGACGTAGATGGTTCCGAGCAGGATCCCCAGTTCGATGAAGCGCCGCAGGTGCGGGAAGGTGACCCGGCGGAACGTCGCCCAGGATCCGGCGCCGTCGACCCGGGCCGCTTCGAGCACCTCGGGAGACTGGCTCTGCAGGCCCGCGAGCACGATGAGCATCATGAACGGGGTCCACTGCCAGGTCAGCACGGCGATGATGGACAGCAGCGGGTACTGGCTGACCCAGTCGGCGCTGATACCGAAGGGCGAGAGCGCCCAGTTGACCAGCCCGAACACCGGGTGGTACATGGACGTCTTCCACAGCAGCGCGGCGGCGGCGGGCATGACCAGGAACGGCGTGATCAGCATCGTGCGGACCACGGCGCGCCCGGCGAACCGCTGGTCCAGGAGGACCGCGAGCGCGATGCCGAGCAGCATCGACAGCGCCACCGCGCTCACCGTCAGGACGACGGTGTTGGCCACGGCGTTGCGGAAGTGCGGCTCGGCGAGGACCTTCGCGTAGTTCGCCAGCCCGACGAACTCTCCGGAGTCGGGTCGGAGGAGGTTGCGGCCCTGGGTGCTGTAGTACACGGTGAACAGGAACGGCACCTGCGTCAGGGCGATGACGAAGAGGAGTGCGGGGAGCAGCGGTGCGCGGCGCCCCCACCGTTGCGCGCGGGTGAGCGCGCCGGCGTCCGGCCGGCGGACCGGCGCCTTTGACGATTGAGCGGTCATGGCTTCTTCCTGTGCGGGGGGCGGGCCGGCGCAGTGCCGCGCCGGCCCGGCGTGCTAGTCGCGGTAGCCGCCCGATTCGGCGGTCGACTCGGCGTAGCGCTGGGATTTCTCCAGAGCCTTCTCGACGGACTGCTGTCCGGCGATGGCGGCGGAGATCTCCTGGGAGACCTTCGTCCCGAGGTCCTGGAACTCGGGGATCGCGACGTACTGGACGCCGGTCCACGGCTGCGGGTGCAGGCCGGGCTGGTGCACGTCGACGTTCTCGATCGCCTCCAGCGTGGCGCTCGCGAACTTCTCCGCGGCGGACTGGTACTCGGGCTTGGAGTAGGTGGACATCCGGCTGCCCGGCGGCACCCGCTCCCAGCCCAGCTCCTCACCGACCAGGGAGATGTACTCCTTGGACGTGGCCCACGAGATGAACTCCCATGCGGCATCGGGGTCCGAGGACGTGCTCGGAACGGCCATGGACCACGCCCACAGCCAGCCGGCGTGGTCGGTCTCGGCCACCGGGGCCGGCGCGTAGCCGATCTGCCCGGTGACGTTGCTCGACTCGGGGTCCTCAAGGAGGCCCGCGGCGACGGTCGCGTCGTAGAACATGGCGGCGTTGCCCTGTGCCATCGTCGTCAGGCACTCGGTGAACCCGTCGTTGGGCGCGCCCTGCTGGCCGTAGTCGCGCAGCAGGTCGACGTAGAGCTCGACGGCTTCCTGCGTCTCCGGGGAGTCGAGGTGCGCGTTCCAGTCCTCGTCGTACCACTGCCCGCCGTGGGTGAGGATGACGGTGTTCAGCGGCGCGAGCAGCTCTCCCCAGCCAGGCAGGCCGCGCATGCAGATTCCGGCGACGTCGTCGTCGGGGGCGTGCAGCTCCTCGGCGAACCCGGCGATGTCCTTCCACGTGGGCTGCGGGGGCATCTCCAGGCCGGCCTCGTCGAAGAGGTCGGTGCGGTACATCATGAACGACGACTCGCCGTAGAACGGGGCCGCGTACAGCTCGCCGTCGTACGAGAGCGCCTCCCGGACGGCCGGAACGAGGTCGTCGACGTCGTAGTCGCCCTGGCCCGCGTACTCCTCCAGGCTGACGAGCCAGCCGTTCTCCGCCCAGATCGGCGCCTCATAGGTGCCGACGGTGACGATGTCGTACTGCCCGCCCTGGGTGGCGATGTCCTGTGTCACGCGGTCGCGCAGCTGGTTCTCGGGCAGCGTCACGAACTGCACGTCGATGTCCGGGTGCTGCTCGGAGAACTTCCCGGCCAGCTCTTCGATGTCCTGCATCTGCGGGTTGGCGACGGTGGCGATCGTGACCGTGCGCTCCGCTCCGCCGCCCCCTCCCGCACCGGCGCAGGCGGTCGCGGTGAGCAAGGCTCCGGCCGCGGCCGCGGCCAGGCCTGGACGTCTCAGGGGGATGAACATGTGGACCTCCGAAAGGTGAGGGGTGTCGGCGGTCTCGGGGAGAAGAGGTCGCGCAGCCGGTCCCTGCCCCAGTGACCACCGGGTGCTCATGTGAGCGGAAATATGTGCATTTGAGCTCCGATGCACTTCAGTTAAGGTGTGACCCCTCTCACCAGTCAAGATGCTCTGCAATAATGAGACCAAGCGCGCTCATATGAGCAGCAAAGGAGGGGGTGGCTGATGGCGACCGGGGCGCCTGCTCTCCGGCCTGCAGAGTTGATCCGCGCGGCCGCGATCGCCCGCCGCTACTACATCGACGGCGTTTCCAAACTCCACATCGCGCAAGAGTTCGGCATCAGCCGGTTCAAGGTCGCGCGCATCCTCGACGATGCGCGCGCCGCGCACATCATCCGCTTCGACATCTCGGTGCCCGCCGAGATCGACGCCGAACTGTCGGACGCCCTCCGCTCGGCTTACGGGCTACGCGAGGCGATCGCCGTCGCCACGGCCGACGACCGCGACTCCCTTCACCGCGACAACCTGGGCCGCCTCGCCGCCGACTACCTGACCGAGGTACTCGGCGAGGGCGACACCCTCGGACTCGCCTGCTCGCGCACACTGAACGCGATGACGCTCGCACTCGGCGCGCTACCCCGGTGCACGGTCGTACAGCTGACCGGTGTCCTGCCCGGCGGCGTCGAGGAGAACTCCGTGGAGCTGGTGCGCCGCGTGGCGAGCCTTGCCCGCGGCCCCGTCTTCCCCATCTACGCGCCGCTCGTCGTCCCCGACCCCGCGACCGCACGTGCGCTCCGCCGCCAACCGCAGGTCGCCGACACGATGCGGCGCTACGCCGACCTCACCAAAGCCGTGGTCGCGATCGGCTCGTGGGAGCCGCCCGCCTCGCTCGTGCGCGATGCCCTGCCCCCGGGCGAAGGGGCGCTGCTGTCCCATCACGGCGTACGGGCCGAAGTCTGCGCGCGGCTCATGGACGGCGACGGCGTCCCGATCGCGACGGACCTGACCGACCGCACCATCGCCATCACGGTCGACCAGCTGAAACAAGTCCCCGAGGTCGTCGCCGTCGCCGGGGGCGCGGACAAGACCGCAGCCATACGCTCGGCCCTGAAGGCAGGCTTCATCACGTCCCTCGTCACCGACGCGGCGACGGCCCGCGCCCTCACCCAGGGCGGTTGACCGGCGCCGCCCCGCCACCGCAGGACCGGAGCCGCGGCCCCGCCCCCGCCGGCACGATCAGGGGCCACAGATGAGCGAGGAGGGAATCCGGCGCGCGGCCTCGGCGCCCGTTCGCGCCGCGTACTCCGCCACACCATCGGCGGTCTCGCCGGCCCAGCCCACGTAGCCGTCCGGGCGTATGAGGAATACGCCCACGCCGTATCCCTGAGGCGCGGCCGCGCCTGTCGTCAGCAGGGTCCAGTGCGCACCCCGCAGCGCGTCGAACAGCCGCACCCCCGCCACCGTCGCGTCCGGTGCACGGTCGCCGGCACGCACCGGACCCGGGGCGGCGCGGGTCTCCTCTGTGAGGGAGGAGGCGCGGTAGCCGAGGCGGAGCTGGCGGGTCGCCTCGCCGCGGCGGGTTTCGCCGCGGTGAATGCGCGTCGACAGGCCGAGCATGTCGGCGGCGATCGGGCGCCGTTCCTCCTCGTAGGTGTCGAGGAGCGAGGCGGGCGCGCCGTCCCGCAGCACCGCGCCCAGCTTCCAGCCCAGGTTGTAGGCGTCCTGCACGCCGGTGTTGAGGCCCTGGCCGCCGGCGGGTGAGTGGACGTGCGCCGCGTCTCCGGCGAGGAAGACCCGGCCCTCGCGGAAGCGGTCGGCAAGGGCCGCCCGAGGGCGGAAGTCCGAGGCCCACCGCGCACCGGTCACGTCCTCGGGGGCCAGGTGCGAGCGGGCCGCGACGGCCGTGCGTATGCCGTCGAGGGAGAGGTCCACCTCGGTGCCCTCGGGGAACCGGGCCACGAGCTGGAAGTCCTCGGTGCCCGCGAGCGGGCAGATCGTCAGGAAGCCGTCACCCTCCCCGTTCGGCGGGAAGATGTGCCAGTTGTCGCGGTCGAGGCCGGTGATACGGACGTCGGCGACCAGCATCGGGCTCGGGTCGACGGTCTCACCGGCCATGCCGATGCCGAGTGCCCGGCGCACCGTCGAGCGGCCCCCGTCCGCGGCGACCACGTACCCGGCCCGCAGGTCGGGACCGTGGGCGAAGCGTACGGTCACCCCGTCGTCGCCCTGGGAGAGGCCGATCACTTTTTGGCGGAAGGCGACCCGCCCACCCAGCGCCTCCAGTCGTGCCAGCAGGATCTCCTGCGTGCGCCACTGCGGCAGCATCCACGGGTCGGGGTACGGGGCCTCCTCCGTCGCCCCCGCCGGTTCGAAGATCCGCCGCTCGCCCATACGCCGACCGTCCTGCCAGATCATCCCGGCGGGGTAGGGGCCGCCGGCCGCGCGGATCGCGTCGAGGACGCCGAGGTCGTCGAAGACCTCCAGGGTGCGCGGCTGGATCCCCTTGCCGCGCGAGCCGGGGAACAGCGCGTCGGCCTGCTCGACGACGAGCACATCCACCCCGCGGCGGGCGAGGTCGATGCCGAGGGTCAGTCCACTGGGTCCCGCACCCACGACCAGTACGTCCGTCTGTACGTCCAGTTGTGCAGCCATGTGCACACGCTCCTTAACGACGTTAAGTTGATGGTGCGACTATGTACTTAACGGCGTTAAGCTGTCAAGTGTGAACGCGAAACCACGTGTACCCCTCGACCGCAAGCGCGTCGCCGACACCGCTCTCAACCTCCTCAACGAGGTGGGCCTGGACGGTCTGACGCTGAGCGCGATCGGCCGCGAGCTGGGCGTCAAGGCACCCGCCTTGTACTGGCACTTCAACAACAAGCAGGCGCTGCTGGACGAGATGGCCACGGAGATGAACCGGCGGATGGTCGCCCGGACGCCGCGCGACCCCGCCGACACCTGGCGGGAGCGGCTGCGCACGTCCAACCACGGCCTGCGCGCGGCGCTGCGCGGCTACCGCGACGGCGCGAAGGTCTTCAGCGGCTCACGCTTCACCGGCATCGAGCACGCCGAACAGATGGAGGACGACCTGCGCCTCTTCACCGCAGCCGGGTTCACTCTCACCCAGGCGGTCCGCGCCCTAGCGACGACGTACCTCTACACGACCGGCTTCGTCGCCGAGGAGCAGGGTGTCGAGCCGCTGCCGGACGAGCGGCGCGAGGGCTACGACGTCGAAGAACGCGCCCGGATGATGGCCGACTTCCCGCTGTCCGCCGCCGCGGGCACCGAGATCTTCGAGAACTACGAGGAGCACTTCGCAGAAGGGCTGGAACTCGTGATCACCGGTATCTCGGCCCGGTACGGAATCGACTGACGGGCGCAGGGCCGCCTGCGGTTCTCCGGGGATTCTCCGGGAATCACCCGGGGAATCGCGCCCACCCGGCTCCGTCCCACCCCTCCGCCGACCTGTGCCCCTGTCTCCGATGATCGCGGGAGAACGGTTGGAATTTCCGGCGGATTTCGAACCGTTCTCCCGCGATCATCGGAGACTGAGCGGAGTCAAGGTGTCGGCCGGGACACCGGGGGAGCGTCGCCGTTTGCCGCCATGGCCGCGTACCGACGTGCGACGGCGTGATAGGCGGCCTTGGGTGCCCACTGCTCAGCGGCCTCGGGAGTGTCGCCGGCCTCTCGGGTGACCTTGACGATTCCGAAGCAGCCCAGGTCCTGGTCGGTCGCGGGGTCGGCGGTGTGCACGTAGGTGGGCTCGCTGAAGGCGAACACGAACGCCCCGTGGACTCCGGCCGATGTGAGCGCGTCGAGCGACTGGGTCACGTAGTCGGCCTGGACATCCTCGTCGCGCGTCAACTCGGCGGTGATGCGCGGCGGGTCGGTCCGGTGGTCGAAGATGTCGTACCCGTCCGCGCCGAGCTCGGCCGCGCCGCGGTAGGCGCAGCAGCCGAATTCGGTGATCAGCACGGGTTTGCCGCGCTCGACGTGGCGGCGGACCTGGTCGGCGTAGACCTGCGCGTTGCGCTCGTCGCGATAGGTGTCCAGCCCGACGTAGTCGAAGCGGGACCAGTCGACCGACTCCCAGTCGCCAGCGCTGTAGGTGATCGGGCCGTCGAAGGATTCCCGGGTGACGGTGACCAGGCGGTCCAGGAGCTCGTTGAGCTTCCGGTCGAACCGCGGCTTCCTCTTACGGATGAGCTGCGGCAATCGTTGGCTCCGGTGGCCGAACAGGCGCCCGGGCACGATGCCCCGACTGGTGAGGGTCAGTTCGCAGCCGACGTTGATTCCGATCTTCCCGTGCTGGGAGCGTCGGCGTTCGGCGGCCGGGCCCAGCTCGCGCAGCACGGACGCGGTCGCTCTGGGGCGGCCGTCGATGACCCGCGGCTGAAGCCAGGCGAACAGGCCCGATTCGACGGCGATGTCCGCCGCCTCGATCAGCCGCCGCGGGTCGGTGGCCATGATGGAGACGGCATTGCAGGACAGGTCCTCCCGGATCGCGGTCATATCGCGGCGGACGTCATCGGGCCGCCAATGTGGCCGGGAGGGGAATTTCCTGTGGTAGAGGACACCGGCGTCGTAACAGATACCGCGAACGGGAAGGACGGCCATACTCAGCACCTCGTGGTCGCCACCTGTGGTTTCGCGAACCGTTCAACGCCGCCTCCTCGGAGCCGAAGACGCTGGCCGGTACGCAACGGTAACAACGCGCTTCCCGTCTTTCGGGTTCCCGGGCGAAGAATGAGCGCGGCGAACACCCTGGAATCGTCGGGCCGGGCCGCCCACACGGCATCGATCACGCCGAACAGAACCCGTTCTCCCAAAGTAGAGAGCGGGCCAGACGCTGATGGAGATAATCGGGGAGACCAGCAGGGTCTGAGTGTTTTCGATGCCGTCAGAAAATGTCTAGAAGTGTCTGATTTTGTGTGGTTCGAGCGTACATGTCTGATTTTCAGGAAGTTGCATATTCAGGGGCTGGCCCCAGGTAAACCCGCAGGTCACCGAGTCTGCTCCCCGCGCACGCGGGGATGGACCCACGCGGACCGGCAGGCCGCGCCGAACCGTGGCCTGCTCCCCGCGCCGGATGGGGTCGTTTCGCCCGTCCAGGTGTCCGGTGTCAACCGTCCTCGCGGAGGCGGTCCACCATTCCCTGGGTCAGTTCCAGCTCCTCCAGGTTCCAGCGGAGATCTTGCTCCGCGTGGTTGGTGGACCAGAAGACCGCCACTCCTTCGTCGATCAGCCGGGCGAACTCGGCGTAGGACGAGCCGTTGCCGCCGTTATGCCAAACGACCTTGCGCTCGTCTTGGACCATGACGACCCACCCGTATCCGTAGTGTGTCTCGCCGTCGTCTTCCAGAACGTGTGGCTCGAACAGCTTCTTTTTCGCCGCCTCCGACAGGATGCCGTGTCCGTCGAGCGCGACATGCCAGCGGAACATGTCCGGCGCGGTGGATAGAATCCCACCATTGCCACGAAGGTTCCAGTAGGGGCCGTCGGTGTCCCACAGATGGTCGTTCGGTCTGCCTTTCGGTGTTCCTTCCGCGTCATATTCGACTGCTACTTGTGTCCGCTCCCAATTCGGCAGAACGTATCCGGTGTGAGCCATTCCGGCCGGGACGAAGAGATACCTGGAGAGGTACTCTTCGTAGCCGATCCCTGAGACCATCTCGATGACCGCGGCCAGCACGCTGTAGCCAACGTTGGAGTAGTGGTACTCGGTTCCCGGAGCCGACAGCAGATCGGATCGGGCGGCAGCGGCCAAGATGCCGTCCCGGGACTGGGCGTCGTAGTCGTCTCCGATTTGTTCGACCAATCCCGAGGTGTTCGTCAGAAGCCGGTGCAGTGTGATGTCCTGCTTGTCCTCAGGGAGGCCGTCGACGAAGTCCGAGAGCGGATCACTCGTCGCCAGCTCTCCGGCCATCTCCAGTTTCAGGATCGCCGCGGCCGTGAACTGCTTGGTGATCGACCCGATGTCGTAGACGGTGTCGCATTCGGCGCCGATGTTCGATTCCCTGTCGGCGAAACCGATGCCTTTGCAGTACACGAT
The DNA here is from genome assembly GCF_014201195.1 of Nocardiopsis mwathae. NCBI lineage: Bacteria > Bacillati > Actinomycetota > Actinomycetes > Streptosporangiales > Nocardiopsidaceae > Nocardiopsis > Nocardiopsis mwathae. The sequence continues at coordinate 1,739,912 of NZ_JACHDS010000001.1, forward strand.
TTCGCCGTGCCGAGCCGCGAGAGCCGTCAGGCCGGCCCCCTCCGGGACCGTCTCGGTGAGGAATCCGTCGATCGAATCGCCGATATGTCCGCCGTCCGATTCCGGTGTGGCGCTTCCGTCCTGCGCTGGGGTGCAGCCGACCACGGCGCCCGCTGCTCCGGTCAGGGCCGCACCCGACAGCAGCGCTGCGGCCTGTCCCACGAACTGTCGCCTCGTCGTTCCTGTCATCGGACTACTCTCCGTGCCGTTTCGACATGAAGCTCACCCATTCCGATGTGTCCTGAAGGGCGCCGGTATGGGTGCGGGGGTCGGTAGTCAGCGTAGAGGAAGAGCGCTGCGGGACTCAGAGGGCGGAGGAGACCTTCGCCGTTGAGCCAGGTCGGGGCGATGGCGGGCGGCGTCGGATCGGCAGTTCGACACGAGTTCGACACGAGTTCGACAGGCTGCTGTCGGCGGTTGACGGCGAGAATGCCGCTCCCGCCTCAGCCGCCCAGCGGTTCGGCGGGGCGTGGGGCGGCGGTGTTCCAGGACCACCGGGAGGCGACCCGGTCGCGCCCGGCAGTGCCCATGGCGGTGGCGCGGGCGGTGGCGGCCGGCAGACCGGCGGCGGCGATGGTGAGCGGGCTGCCGCCGTCGACGGCGTGGCCGGTCACCCCCCTGGCGCCCGGCCTGAGCCGCACCCTGGCCCTGTTCCACCTCCATTCCTTTCGGTGACCTCGGGGAGATCGACCGAATCCGCGGCGGAACAGGGTCGATACCCCCGAGATCAGCGGAGGTGGGTGGGTCAGGCGGTGGGAATGCCGGGGACGGGGAGGCCGTGCCGGGCCGCGTCGTAGCGGTCCAGGACGACCTCGGCCAGCTGCGGGACGTCGCCCAGCGCCGGGGCGACCGCCGTGGCGCCCGCGGCGAAGGACTGGTCGGCGACGCGGTCGGAGAAGAAGCCCGGGGCCAGCAGGTAGCCCGACACCGCGACCCTTGCGGCGCCGGCGGCGCGCAGCCGGGCCACGGCCTCCCCCGGGGTGGGGGAGGCCGCCGAGGCGTAGGCCGGCACGACCTCGCGCCAGGGGTTGCGCCGGGCGAGCGCCGCGGCCATCTCTTCGATGGTGCGGTTGGCGTCCGGGTCGCTCGATCCCGCGGAGGCGAGGACGAGGGAGGTGTCGGGGGCCGCCACCGCGCCAGCCTCCTCAAGGCGCTGTTCGACGGCATCGAGGAGCAGCGGGTGGGGGCCCAGCGTGTCGGCGTAGTGGATGTGCAGCCACGGGCACGATGCCCGGACCCGGTCGAGGACGTCGGGCAGGTCGACCTTGCTGTGGTACGCCGAGGTGAGCAGGGCCGGCAGCACGACGACCTCGCCGACCCCCTCGGCGGCCACCCGGGTGACGGCCTCCTCCGCGCCGGGGGAGACGTGGTCGAGGTAGGCCACGCGCACGTCGAGCTCGGGGCGGAGGCGCCGCACGCGGGCGAAGACCCGCTCGACCGTGTGCGACGACCGCTCGTCCCGGCTGCCGTGGGCCACGGCGACCAGGGGGATGGGCGGGCGCCCGTTCCCCCGCGCCTCGACGACGTCGCGCCCCATCACAGGTGGATTCCGCATTCGGTCTTGCCCATACCGGCCCAGCGGCCGCTGCGCGGGTCCTCACCCGGGGCCACCGGGCGCGTGCACGGGGCGCAGCCGATCGAGGGGTAGCCGTCGTACCGCAGCGGGTTGACGATGACGCCGTGCTCCTCCATGTAGGCGTCCACGTCCTGCTGGGTCCACCGCGCGATCGGGTTGACCTTGACCATCTTCTTGCGGGCGTCCCACTGCACCACGCCCACGCCGCGCCGGGTCACGGCCTCGTCCCGGCGCAGGCCGCTGACCCAGGCGTCGTAGGGCTCCAGCGCGCGCTGCAGCGGCTCGACCTTGCGCAGGTGGCAGCAGATGTTGGGGTTGCGCCCGTGCAGCCGCGGCCCCAGGTCGCGGTCCTGCTCCTCGACCGTGCGCAGCGGCTCGACGTTGACGAGGTTGATCGGGTACACCTGCGCGACCGCGTCGCGCGTGCCGATCGTCTCGGCGAAGTGGTAGCCGGTGTCCAGGAAGATCACGTCGATGCCCGGCTTCACCCGCGACACCAGGTCGACCATGAGCGCGTCCGCCATCGAGGAGGTCATGCACAGCCGGTCGCCGAAGGTCTCGGCGGCCCACCGGATGATCTCCTGGGCGCTCGCCTCCTCCAGCTCCGCCGCGGCCCGATCCGCCAGCGCCCGGCCGTCCTCCAGTGCGACGTTCATGCCTGCTCCACCGTCCCGTCCGTGTGTCTCCTGGCGCCCGCCGCGTCGCCCGCACCGGCCACCGCGGCCGCCCGGAGTCCGACGAATTTCACCCGGAACACCCGTGCGCACGACAGGCAGTCCCAGGCGTATCCAGCGCCCTTCTCGGCCTCGCCCTCGTGCGGCATCAGGTCCTCGTCGCCGCAGAAGGGGCAGTAGTAGGGCGCCGCCCGCTCGCTCACTTGAGATCGCCTTCCTCGGCCCGGCCGACCCACGTCGCGAACGCCTCGCCGTCCTGCTTGGTCTCCAGGTAGCGGCGCAGAACCCGTTCGACGTAGTCGGTCAGCTCCTCCGACGTCGTCTTCAACCCGCGCACCTTGCGGCCGAATCCGGCGTTGAGCCCCATGCCACCGCCCAGGTGCACCTGGAAGCCCTCGACCTGACGGCCGTCGGCGTCGGTGACCAGCTGGCCCTTGAGCCCGATGTCGGCGACCTGGATGCGGGCGCAGGAGTTGGGGCAGCCATTGACGTTGATGGTGATCGGTTCCGGGAAGTCCGGCAGCCGCTGCTCCAGCTCGTCGACGAGCGACGCCCCGCGCGCCTTCGTCTCCACGATCGCGAGCTTGCAGAACTCGATGCCGGTGCACGCCATGGTCTGGCGCCGGAACACGCTCGGCCGCACCTCCAGGTCCTCGGCGTCCAGGGCCGTGACGAGCGAGTCGACCTGGTCGTCGTCGATGTCGAGGATGACCAGCTTCTGGTCGGCGGTGGTGCGGATCCGGTCCGAGCCGTGCGCCTCGGCGATGTCGGCGATCCGCGCCAGCTTGGTCCCCGAGACCCGTCCCACCTTGGGGGCGAAGCCGACGTAGTTGCGTCCGTCGCGCTGCCGGTGCACGCCCACGTGGTCGCGGCGCAGGTCCTGGGCGAGCTCGGGCTCGGGCCCGTCGGGCAGTGCGTAGCCCAGGTACTCCTTCTCCAGCACCTCGCGGAACTTCGCCGCGCCCCAGTCCTTGATCAGGAACTTGATCCGGGCGCGGTGCCGCAGCCGCCGGTAACCGTAGTCGCGGAAGATCGAGCAGACGCCCGCCCACACCTCGCTGACCTGGTCGGGCCGGACGAACGTGCCGAGCCGCTGGGCGAACATGGGGTTGGTGGACAGCCCGCCGCCGACGAACAGGTCGAAGCCGGGGGTGCCGTCGGGGCCGATCACCCCGGCGAACGCGACGTCGTTGATCTCGTGGTTGGTGCAGTAGGCCGAGCACCCCGAGATGGAGCTCTTGAACTTGCGCGGCAGGTTGGAGAAGAGCGGGCTGCCGATGTGGTCGTCGTAGATCCGGTGGATCTGCTCGGTGGCGTCGACGATCTCGTCGGCGGCGATCCCGGCGAGCGGGCAGCCGAGGATGACGCGCGGGGTGTCGCCGCACGCCTCCATCGTGCTCAGGCCGACGGCCTCCAGCTTCTCCCAGATGGCCGGCACGTCCTCGATGCGCACCCAGTGCAGCTGGACGTTCTGCCGGTCGGTGATGTCGGCGGTGTCGCGGCCGTAGGCGGTGGAGATCTCGGCGACGGTGCGCAGCTGCGCGGCGCTGAGCTGGCCGCCGTCGATGCGGATGCGCAGCATGAAGTAGCGGTCGTCGAGCTCCTCAGGCTCCAGCACCGCCGTCTTGCCGCCGTCGATCCCCGGCGCGCGCTGCGTGTAGAGCCCGTACCAGCGGAAGCGGCCGCGCAGGTCGGCGGGGTCGATGGAGTCGAACCCCGCCTTGGAGTAGATGTCGATGATGCGCTGGCGGACGTTGAGCCCGTCGTCGTTCTTCTTGTTCTCTTCGTTCTTGTTCAGCGGTTCCCGGTAGCCGAGGGCCCATTGGCCCTCGCCACGGCGGGGGCGGGGGTTGCGGCCGGGTGCTGCGGGAGCGGAGCCGGCCGGTGCGGATGTGGGAGGCATCGCGGAGTCCTCCGAGAGGTGCGCGGGGGGCGGGCAGCGGCCGCCGCGCGCATCACCGCAGGGCCCCGTGTCCGGCACGTCGTTGTGCTGCGGTCACGTTGCTGCTGGTCCGAGGGTGATGAGGGAACGTCGGCGCCGCGTGCGCCCCGGGAAACGGGCGGAATCGATCACACGGTGGTGGCGGGGGTCAGCCGACGTTGCGACAGATGGCGCTGCTGACCCGCAGAAAGTCCACGTGCCGGCGCACGCGGAGCATCGGGTCAAGAACAGCGGTCATGCCCTCGACGATGACACGGCGCGGGCGGGTTTGTCCAGGAGTCGCCGGTACTCCCGCACCGTGAAGCACGTCACGTCGGGGCGGAGACGGGGTCGGCACTCTCCGCCCGGAACCACAGGGGCGTGGGCGGCCTGGTCACGAAGTTACATCGAAACCGTATGGATGCACGCGGATCGGGCGTCGTTTCGGGGCGCGGTGGCGGTGCTGCCCCTACGTTGGAGCGCGTGTGGGGCTTGTGGGAACGAATCTGGCGTGCCGTCGACGAGGCACTCTCCCGCCATCCGAGGCTGAGCGACCTCGTCCTGCTCATCGCGCGCACCGGCCGCTCGGCGACGCGCACCCGGCTCGTCGGCCTGTCCGCCGAGTCGGCGTTCTTCGCCCTGCTGTCGCTGCCCGCGCTGCTGCTGGGACTGGTGGGGACGCTGGGCCACCTGGGGGCCGTGCTGGGCACCCGGACCGTCCTGGACATCCGCGCGTGGATCCTCGACCTGGCGGCCAAGGCGCTGACCGGCGAGGTCGTCGACACGGTCGTGGTCCCCCTCATCGACGACTTCCTGCGCGGCGCCCAGGCCAACGTCCTCTCCCTCACCTTCCTGGTGTCGCTGTGGTGGGGGTCGCGGGCGATGCGGGTCTACATCGAGGCCATCACCATCGCCTACGGGCTGGAGGGCCTGCGCGGCTATGTCCGGCAGCGGGCGCTGGCGTTCGTCGCCTACCTCGGCGGCCTGCTGTTCGCGCTCATCGTGCTGCCCGTCCTGGTGGCCGGGCCCAACCTGGTGCAGGACCTGCTCCCGGTGACGGCGGGGCGGCTGAACGTCGCCTACTGGCCGGTGGTCGGCGGGGTCTCGGCGGCCGCCGTGGCCCTGCTGTACGTGCTGGCCGTGCCGGTGCGCACACCCCTGTGGCGGCACCTGCCCGGCGCCGTGGTCGCCACGCTCGGCCTCATGCTGGGCTCCGCCCTGCTCCGCGTCTACCTGGACCGCTCGTTCGGCGAGGTCACCATCTACGGGTCGCTCGCGGCGCCCATCGCGATCCTGGCGTGGCTGTGGGTGGTGTCGATGGCCGTCCTCGCGGGCTCCCTCCTCAACGCCGAGATCGACTCGATGTGGCCGACCTCCCGCACCGCCGAGGCCCGCGCCGAGATCGCCGCCCGCCGGTACGCCCGCGCCACCCGGCTGGTCGAGCGGCACGAGGAGGCGCTGCGCCGCGTCGGTGAAGCCGGCGGCGCGCCGGACGGAGGAGAGGAACGGGAGCGCGCAGCGGGCGCCGGGGGCCGCGAGGCTCCGGAGGACACCGGGTCGCAAGCGGAGCAGCCGGGGCGGGCGCGGCCGGAAGCGGACGCGCCGGACGGCGCCCCGCCGCCTTCGGGCGCCGGCTCCGCGGCCACAGGTGGGGAGCGGGCGCCGGAGGAGGGGCCTGGGGAGCCGGAGGGCCCGGCATCCGGCCCGGACGGTACAGCGGACGGCACGAATGAGAGCAGGGGCACGTCGTCCCCTGGGGAGAGGGAACCGCGGGATCCGGCATGATCTTGTCTGGCCGGTCTCCCCGCGGCGCCCCGCACCGCACCGGCCGATCCCCCGACCCCCGCACCCGTTCCCCGCCCCCCGACCCCCGCACCCGTTCCCCGCCCCCCGACCCCCGCACCCGTTCCCCGCCCCCCGACCCCCGCACCCGTTCCCCGCCCCCCGACCCCCGCACCCGTTCCCCGCCCCCCGACCCCCGCACCCGTTCCCCGCCCCCCGACATGTGCACGCAGGAGAATCGAATGAACCGTCCTTTCCGCAGCGACTCCGGCTCCGGTGGCAGGAAGGGGTTGACCGGCCTGCTCGCCTCCGCGGTGGCGGTGATCGTGCTCGCCGCCGTCATCTCGGCGTTCACCGGCAAGGACTTCCTCGACACCGCGGGCGACCTCCTCGGCCGCGACGGCGGGTCCGGCTCCTCCGCCCCCGGCCCGGGCTCGGCCGACGACCGCTGGGGGACCACCGACCAGGAGGTCGCCGAGGCGCGCAAGCGGCTGGAGACGATCGCGATCGCCGAGCCGCAGCCGCGCGGCGACTACGAGCGCAAGGAGTTCGGCTCCTCCTGGATCGACACCAACAACAACGGCTGCTCCACCCGCAACGACATCCTCGCCCGCGACCTGGAGGACACCCGCGTCAACACGGACTGCAAGGTGCTGGAGGGAACGCTGGAGGACCCCTACACCGGCGAGACGATCGACTTCACCGCGGACAGGCCGCAGGAGGTGCAGATCGACCACCTGGTGCCGCTGTCGCTCGCCTGGCGGATGGGTGCCAGCGAGTGGGACCGCGACAAGCGCGTCGAGTTCGCCAACGACCCGGAGAACCTCTTCGCCTCCGACGGACCCGCCAACATGCAGAAGGGTGACGCCGGGCCGGGGGAGTGGCAGCCCTTCGAGGGCTTCCAGTGCACCTACGCGGTCTCCTACATCAACGTCAGCGTGGGCTACGGCCTCCCGGTCGCCAAGGAGGACCACGCCGGCCTGAAGGACATGCTCGCCACCTGCTGACCGTAGGCGGGCATGCGGCGGCGCGGGGGCGGTTCGGCAGGAGGGGCCGCCCCCGCGCCCGTGCGGCCGGATGTGGTCATTTTTGGCAGAACTTTTCGGTCGATAGTGGTGATCCCAAACCGGGGTGATCGCGTCTCCGCCCCGCCGCGCGACCCCGAGCCGCGAGGATCGCCGCAGGTGAGAGGGGATCCTCGGGCGGCGCGCGAGCCCGTCACCGCCTCCGGTGGACCGCCGCATCCCCGCTGCGGCAGGCGCATCCGGGAACATGACCGTTACCCGAGGTCAGTATCATCGCGTTGGCCCGTCATCACCTCCCGGCCCGATGGCGGCCCTTTTCGCCTTCCCCGGGTCCTCTCCGACACCCCCGTACCCCCGTGCGGCGCCGCATCGGCGCCCCACGCTCGATGACGAACAGGTTCAGATCACCATGAGCGCCGCGTTTCCGCCGCGACGAGGTATGCGACCGCGCCTCCGTCCCATCGGATCCGCCGCAGGCCGCCACCCGGCGTGCCCGGACAACGGACCGCACCCGCGTGCCGACCGGCGGGTGACCGTATGACCGGCGGGAGGGAGCCGGGCCGCCAGCGCGGCTCGGTCGTCATCGTCATCGCCCACGACGAGTGCAGCGCCGAGATCACCATCGAGGGGCGCACCCAGGTCGTGACCGGTGCGATCCCCAAGGAGACCCGCCGCGCCGCGCTCGACGCGGCCACCGCCTACGCCGCCCACCTCGGCCGCTCCGTGCTGGTCAACGCACGCGACGCCAACGGCGCCTGGCAGCTCATCATCAGCCCGACGGGTGTGGTGCGCGCCGCCGGCGGGAGCGAGGCCGAACTGGTGGTCCGCCCGGACACCCAGGGCCGGGGCAGGGGCCGGAAGATCGCGCTCGCCCTCACCGGCGGCGCCCTGGCCGTGCTGGCCGCGGTCGGCGTCGGCGCCGTCTGGGTGGTGCGGGGCTCCGACGTCACCGGTACCGAGGTCAACGGCGGCGACATCGAGGGGTCCGGTATCCGCCTGGAGACCCGGGCCGCGCCGCCCGGGTTCAGCGTCGAAGCGGCGTGGCGGCTGCCGACCCGGACCGGGACCCGCCCGGCCGTCGCCCCCGACGGCACCCTGGCCGCGTTCGTCAACCCCGATGACGAGCTCGTCGTCGTCGGCCCCGACGGGGAGCCGGCGTGGTCGGCCGAACTGCCCCTGTCCTCCTCCGCCATCGAGGGCGCGCCGGCCTTCACTCGCGCCGACGGCGGTTGGGGAGTCGCGCTCACGGACAACGCGACGCTGTGGCGGTGGCCGGCCGGCGGCGGGGACCCCGAAGCCGTCGAGCTGCCCGAGGACGCCCGCGTGACCTTCGCCGGAACCAGTCCGCTCGTCCTTGAGGAGGCGGACGCCTATGTCCCCGAGGGGGACGAGCTGACCGAGGTCGAGGTCCCCTCCGGCTTCGGCGCGATGCTCGCCGACGGCGACCGCGTCCTCATGGGCGTCAAGACCGGCCGGTGGACCTGGGTGGGCGTCGACGGCGATGAGGGCAGGGAGATCGTGCCCAAGGCGCCTTCGGGCGCGGACCGGCCGATCGAGCTGCTCACCGCCCGCAGCGAGCACACCGTCGTGCTCTGGAAGGCCGATGGCGGGGGCGCGGACATCGTCGCCGTCCACGACGCCGAGGACGGCTCGGTGGTCGCGGCGGCCGCGGCCGACGACGACCGGCTCACCGACGCCCGGTGGGTCCGGGGCGGCTCGCTCGCCGCCTACGGGCCGGTGATCTTCGACCTCGATGCGGGTGAGGCGCGGACGCTCGACGGCTTCACCCCGGCCAGCGCGGCCGGCGGCCATGTCTACGGCGAGGTCCCCGGCGACGGCCGGTCGGCCGGTGTGCCGGTCGCGGTGACGGGTGACGGCGACCCCGTGGACATGGATGCCGATGCGGTCCGGCCCTGGGGGCTCCTGGACGACCGCGCCGTCGTCATCGCCGATGGCGACCTCTATGCCCTTCTCCCTGAATAGAAATATCCCCCTATGAAAGAAAGGAGCAGGATGTCCTTTACAGCACGCGCGGTCACCGTGACGGCCGCGGGCCTGCTGGCCGCCGGATTCCACGCGGTTCCGGCGTTCGCGGACACCGTTGCGGAGACGGCCCCCGAGGCTGTCGAAGCCCCGCAGCAGCAGGAGGCTCCGGCTGCGACCACGCTCTCCAAGCCCGCTGACGTGGCGCCGGCGAGCATTCTGCCGGACCTCGGGAACCTGATCCCGGGTGACCAGCCGGACCCGCAGCCGGAGCCTGAGCCGGAGCCGGAGCTGCCCGACCCGGGCCCGAGCCCCGAGCCCGAGCCGGAGCCCGAGCCTGAGCCGGAGCCGGAGCTGCCCGACCCGGGCCCGAGCCCCGAGCCGGAGCAGCCGGGTGGCGGCAACGAGGGCGACCAGCAGAACCCGGGGGCGCCGGGCAAGCCGGGCGAGCCCGGTCCCCAGGGCCCGCAGGGTCAGCAGGGCGCTCAGGGGCCGCAGGGCCAGCAGGGTGCCCAGGGCCAGCAGGGCGAGAGCGGCCAGTCCTCGACCGGTGGCGACGGCAAGTCCGCGCCGCAGAAGGAGGGCGGCTCGTCGGGTGGCAGCACCAACCAGGCGGGTCAGCAGCTGCCGGTCACCGGTGTCGACCTCACGGGCTTCGTGCTCGGCGGGGCCGTCATCGCCGGTGTCGGTGCGATGACCGTGTTCGCGTCGCGGGGCCGCGCCCCGCAGCTGCGCTAGGACAGGCGGCGACCACCGCCCGGGCGGCCGTGAACGCGGCGCCCGAGCGCGCGGACATCCCGATGAACCCGTCCCGGGCCACACTGTGGCCCGGGACGGCCTATGTCCGGGTGACCTGACCTCCGCCCGCGGCGCGCGGGCGCAGCGCGAAGGCGAGCACCGCCGCGGTCAGGGCCCCCAGCGGTACCAGCCACAGCGCCGTCCCCAGCGACGAGGCGTCGGCGACCGCTCCCACCAGCGGCGGGAACAGCATGAACCCGAACCGCCCCAGCCACCCGACGACCACCACCCCGTCGCCGCTGCGCACCCCGGGAACGTCCCCGGCGGCCGCCAGGGTGAGGGGGAAGAGCGTCGCCACCCCCAGCCCCACCATGCCGAACCCGGCGATCGCGCTCGCGGCCGTCGGCCACACCAGCGCCACCGCCATGCCCGCGGCCGCGAGGACCGCCCCGCCGCGCGCCACCGCCACCGGGCCGAACCGGTCGGTCAGCCGGTCGCCGACCAGCCGCCCCACCGTCATCATCGCCTGGCAGGCGATGAAGGGGAGGCCCGCGAGCAGCAGCGGGGCACCGAGTTCGCCGTGCGTGTAGACCGCGCCCCAGGACGCGGCCGAATCCTCGATCGCACCGGCGAGCATGAGCAGCAGGCTCAGTGTCAGGAGGGTGCCGAGGGCCGGGCGCGCCCACCGCAGCAGCTCCCGCGGACCCGGCGCGGAGACGGCGCCGACGCCGTATTCGGTGTGCTCCGGCCCGGGCAGCAGGAACCGCGAGGTCGCGAGGACCGCGGCGACGAGCAGCACCGCGACCCCGGTCAGGTGCAGCGCCAGCGGCACGCCCAGCTGCGCCATGCTCGCACCGACCAGCCCGCCGGCGACGGCGGCGATGCTCCACACGGCGTGGAAGGTGTTGATGATCGAGCGCCCGTAGCGGCGCTGCACCCGCAGCCCGTGGGCGTTCATCGCCGCATCCATCCACGCGTCGGCGACCCCGAGCGCGAACAGCGCCGCCGCCAGCGCCCACCACCCCGGTGCCGCCGCCACCAGCGGCAGTACACAGGCGCCCAGCGCTCCGGCGGCCACCGCGACGCGCCCGCTGCCGAACCGCGCGATCAGCGGACCGGCCAGCATCCCGGTCAGCAGCGCACCGAACGGCATGGCCGCGATCGCAGCGCCCAGTGCCGCGTTGGACAGGCCCAAGCCGTCCTTGATCGCGGGAAGCCAGGGCACCACGTTGGTGTAGGTGAAGCCGTTGGCGAAGAAGAGCACGGCCACCGCGCGCCGCGCGCGCACGGCTCGCCGTCCCGCCGCCCGCGCCTGTCGGCCGACCGCCACCCGCCCCTCCCTGTCGTCGCCCCGGGGGTCCCGTGGGGGAAGTACGTCCGGTCATCGTAGGGGGTTGCAATCGATCGGGAACGCCGTTTACGTATGATCTTCTGGCATATTCCACCCCTGTTACGACGATCGCCACGCCCCCAGCCGGATTCCCGCTCATCCGGCGATGACGACCGGAGTCCCCCACGATGATCGACCTGAGCGCCCTGCGCGAGAAGCCCACGCTTTCGGGTGAGCACGTCCGCCTGGTGCCGGTGAGTGAGGAACACGCCGACGACTTCTACGCGTCGATGCGGGACGAGGAGGTGCGCCGCCTGACGGGGACGCACCGGAGGTTCGGCTACGCCGAGATCCGACGCTGGTGCGCGACCCGGGCCGAGCAGCTCGACCGGGTGGATCTGGCCATCATCGAGCGGCCCACCGGGCGCTTCGTCGGCGAGCTCGCCCTCAACGACATCGACGCCGACAACGAGAGCGCCGCGTACCGCATCGCCCTGTCGGCCATCGAGTTCACCGGGCAGGGGCTGGGCAAGGAAGCCACCCGCCTGGTTCTGGAGTACGCCTTCGACCACCTGGGCCTGCACCGGGTCTGGCTCGACGTCTACGCCTTCAACATGCGGGCGATCGCCGTCTACCGCGCCTGCGGGTTCAGCGTCGAGGGCCGCCTGCGCGACGCCCTGCTGTGGGAGGGCCGCCGCCACGACGCCCTCATCATGGCCGTGCTGGAGAGCGACTACCGCAAGGCGGCCGGCTGAACCGCGGGCGCGGCCCCGATTTTCCCCGCCGGGGATGTTGCCCGAGGTGGGGAAACGGGTATCCCCGTAGCACTTTCTCCACCGCACCATCGGGAGGGGAGCGGCGCCGACTCCGCCGCGCATGGCGGCGGAGACGCCGGACGACGATGAATCCGCTACCCGTATCGCTGCCGTTCACCGACAGGTCCGAGGCCGGACGTCGGCTCGCCGAGCGTGTGCGCGAGCTCGACCTCGACAACGACCCCATCGTGCTGGCACTGCCGCGCGGCGGGGTGCCGGTCGGCGCCGAGCTGGCCCGCCGCCTGGGGATCCCGCTCGATGTGCTGCTGGTCCGCAAGATCGGCCTGCCCGGCCACGCCGAGCTCGGCGTGGGCGCCATCGCCGAGGACGGCCAGGTCGCCTTCGACGACGTCGCCCTCGCCCGCCTGCATGTGCCCCGATCCGCCCTGATGGGAACGGTCGACCAGGAGCGTGCCGAGCTCGACCGCCGCCTGCGGGCCTACCGCGGGTCGCGGTCGTCGCCGCGGTTGGGCGGCCGGGACGTGGTCGTCGTGGACGACGGTGTCGCCACCGGCGGCACCGCGCGCTCGGCGCTGCGCATGGTCCGCCGCGCCCATCCCTCGCGGGTGGTGCTCGCGGTGCCCGTCGGTTCGCAGCAGGCCGTGGAGGCGCTGCGCCCCGAGGCCGACGAGCTGGTGGTGCTGACCGCGCCGGACAACTTCCACGCGGTGGGGGAGTGGTACCGCGACTTCGCCCAGCTGACCGATACCGACGTGACGGCGCTGCTGTCCGAGCTGCGCGAGGCGGAGGCCGGGGCCGAGGCGGAGCGAGCGGTCCGGATCCGCGCGGGCGACGTCCACCTGGACGCCGACCTCACGACCCCGGCGTCGGCGCGGGGCGTGGTCGTCTTCGCGCTCGGGCACGGGCGGCACGACCCGCGCCACCGGGCGGTCGCCGCGCGGATGCGGCGGTCGGGCCTGGCCACCCTGCTGATCGACCTGCTGACGTCGGAGGAGTGGCACCGCGCCAACGGCGGGGGCGGCGAGGAGGTCACCGCCATGACGCTGGCCGCGCGGCTGGAGGAGGCGGTGGACTGGGTGCGCCGGGCCACGGACGTGGGCGATTCCCGTGTGGGGCTGTTCGGTGCGGGTGCGGGGGCGCCGGCGGCGCTGGCCGCCGCGGCCGGCCGCCCCGACGACGTCGCGGCGGTCGCGGCGCACGGCGGCCGGATCGATCTCGCCGAGGAGCGGCTGCCCGGGGTGCGGGCGCCGACGCTCGTGCTGCTGGAGGGGGGTGACTCGTTCATCCGCGAGCTCACCGAGTGGGCGCTGGGCCGACTGGGGGCACCGCATGAGCTGCGGGTCGTGCCGGGGGTCGAGCAGCTGCTCGGGGAGCCGGGCGGGTGGCGGGAGGTCGGGGCCGCCGCGACCGAGTGGTTCGGCCGGCACCTTTGACCCGCCGTACCGGGCGGGCGGCGGGGAGGAGTAGAGGCGTGCCGTGCGGGGCGTCGCGGCGGTCGAGGTGCCGGAAAACCCGTGGCGCCCTCGACGTCGAGGACGTCGGGGCGCCACGGGTGAATATCGAAGGCCGGGGCCGCAAAGGGAACTGGGATCGTCTCCGTGTGCGGGGGGCGCCTGGTCTCAGGCCGCCACCGCCGGGGACGCAGAGCCCGGGAAGCGAGGAACCGGGTCAGGCGGCGTTGGCGCGGCGCATTCGGCGCCGACGCTCCGAGGCCCGCTCGTCCTCGTTGAGGCCGCCCCAGGTACCGTACTTCTCGGGCCGCGAGATCGCGTAGTCGAGACACTCGGTACGGACGGGGCAGGCGCCACAGATCTCCTTTGCCTTGCGCTCGCGGATCTCCCGCTCCGGCTGGCGTTCGCCATCGGGGCCGAAGAAGAGCACGAGGTCTTCGCCCCGGCACGCGGCGGCATCCTGCCACCCCCAGCTCGGGCGGGGGCGCAGCGCGGCCTGCCGACGTACCTGAGACATGGTTGAACCACCTCTACTGAATTCGCTAGTAAGCTGTCGAGCAGCTAGGGTCAGAGCAAAACAATGGTCAAGCGGCGTGAGTCACCCCGCACGACGCAAACGCCATGCGATGCTTCGGTGTTCCCGGTGTGGTGGAGACCACTGCGGCGCAGATCCGCCGAAGACGGCGGGCGCTCACGCGAACGGCCCGGAAGGCGATTCCGCTCTTCCCGCGAGCCGGTACGTAATCATGCCATCCCCACTCCCGCTTGCGCACGGGGGGTGGGGAAATTTCTCGCTCAACCGTTACCTCAACCGACGGATACGCGACCGATCTTTGCGGATCTGTCCGGTTTGGGGCGTGAATCACGACGTCCGGCATCTTTCAGCCGGACGCACACATCGTAGGGGGGATTTCGGTCGCTGCCTAGGGGTGGGCCCTGATGCACGCATCACATTCCGGTCTAGACCAAGGCCCGGTCATGTCCGCTCCCGGCCCCTACAGGTCGTCCTGCTGGCCCGGCAGCATCCGGGCGTAGTCGACGCCGGGCACCGTCATCCCGAGCACGCGGGCGTAGACCCCGGCTCCGTCCTCGCTGAGCAGGCCGTCGTGGATCGCGAGCGCGCGGCGCGGCGCGGCCTCGCGAAGGTAGTCGATCACCTCGCCCACCTTCGACCACGGTGCCTGCACCGGCACCAGGAGGGTGTCCACCGGGTCCTCGGGCACGGTCAGCGCGTCGCCGGGGTGGAACACGCCGCCCCCGGATGTGTCGATCCGGAATCCGATGTTGGTTATGACCGGAATGTCGGGGTGGATCACCGCGTGGCGCTCCCCGTAGACGTGCACGTCGAATCCGGCCATCCGCGCCGTGTCGCCGTGCGCCACCGTGTGCACCCGCGCCCCCAGTTCGCGCAGCGGCTCCAGCTGCTCGGCGATGCCCGCGTGCGTGTAGATCTCCACCCCCGGCCGACCCCGCAGCGCCGCGCGCAGCCGCTCCAGGTCGAAGTGGTCGGGATGCTCATGGGTGATGGCGATGGCGTCGGCCCCCACCGCCGCGTCGGGCTCGCTGAACCCTCCCGGGTCGATGACCAGGGTGCCGCCGTCCCGCTCCAGGCGGACGCAGGCGTGTCCCAGCTTGGTCATGCGTGTCGTGCCGGTGCGCACCGTCGGTGGTCCTTTCGGTCGTGTCGGATCCGCCGAGGCCGGGGGGCGCTCCCGGACGGCACGTCGCCCGGGACGCCTCGGAGTGTGCGACCGACCCTATCCCCGCCCTCGGCGGCGCCCACCGCAACCCACCGACCCGGCCGCGTCCGGAGGACGACCGTTCCCCCTAGGGGAAACATGCGGGACACGGGTGGGAACACAATGCGCCCCGTTGCCGTCGGAGGGAGAGTGAACGTGAACCGGGGTGCCGGAGCGCTGTGGCCTCCGGCTCGACCGCGAACGCGGACTCCGACGTGGATTCGACGTGGAAACGAGGCATCGTGGCCCTGCTGCGGCTCATTCTCAACATCATCTGGCTGGTCGTCGCCGGCTTCTGGCTCGCGCTCGGGTACGTGGTCGCCGGCATCATCTGCTGCATCCTGATCGTGACGATCCCCTTCGGCGTGGCCTCCTTCCGCATGGCCAACTATGCGCTGTGGCCCTTCGGGCGGGAGTTGGCGCGCCGCCCGGGAGCGAGCGGCGGCAGTACACTTCTCAACATCATCTGGCTCATCGTGGCCGGTTGGTGGTTGACGATCGGGCACATCGCGACGGCGCTCGGGCTGGCCGTCACCATCATCGGCATTCCGCTGGCCTGGGCCTCGCTGAAGATGATCCCGGTGGCGCTGGCTCCGTTCGGCAACGAGATCGTGCACAGTGGTCGTGCCCGGGAGCCGTGGCAGTTCTGACGCGGTCGGAGGCGGCGGGCCGGTGCGGGCGCACGGCGGGCCGCGGCAGCGATGAGGGTGAGTGCCGCCCGGATGCCGGGGGCCTGCGTCCGGAGGTGCGGCGGGCCCGGTCCTCCGGGGCCGCAGGAGGGAAATCAGCGAAGGGGCCGATGTGTGGATGAACCGTCCGGGGACGTGGTCGTTCCTGGAGTCGTTCTTGAAGAGGCGGAAGACGGCGCGGGAGGTCGTGGCCGAGCGGCCCGAGCCCGAGCCCGAGGAGCAGGAGCCGCAGGCCGAAGCTCCGGAGAGTGAGGACCTGCTGTTCAGGATGAGCAGCGCCGCCTGGCGGATCCTCGTCATCGGGCTGTTCATCGCGGTCATCGTCTACGTGCTGGTGCAGGTCCGGCTCGCGGTCATCCCCGTGGTGCTGGCCGTCTTCCTCACCGCGCTGCTCATGCCGCCGACCAACTGGATGCGCCGGCACGGCCTGGGCCGGGGCTCGTCAACGACCATCACCATCATCGGCGCGTTCGTCGTGTTGGGCGGTGTCATCACGCTGGTGGTCCAGCCCGCCATCGACGGTTTCGCCGGCCTGGTCAGCAGCGTGCAGAAGGCCGTGGCCGGGCTGCCCGACCTCGCCGAGAGGCTGGGGCAGGACCCCGCCGTTGTCGACCAGCTCATCGAGAACGTCACCGACCAGGTCCGCGGCGCGCTGCAGGAGGACTGGAGCGAGTGGGTCAGCCAGGCCTGGGCCGCCGGGGCCAGCGTCATCGAGCTGCTGGTGGGCCTGATCCTGGTCCTGGTGCTGACGATCTACTTCGTGCACTCCGGCGACCGGCTGGTGTCGTGGCTGCTCACCTTGTTCCCGGCGCAGACCCGGCGCTCCCTGGGCGCCGCCGGGCAGACCGCCTACGGGGTCATGGGCCGCTACGTGCGCGGCGTGGCCATGGTCGGGCTCATCGACGCCGTCGGCATCGGCGTGTTCCTGATCTTCCTGATCGATCCCAGCCTGGCGATCCCGCTGATCGTGCTCACCTTCATCGGCGCGTTCCTGCCGGTCATCGGTGCGTTCGTGACCGGCCTGCTGGCCGCGCTCGTCGCCCTGGTCACCGAGGACTGGGTCATCGCGCTCATCGTGGTCGCCGTCGTCATCATCGTCCAGCAGCTGGAGAGCCACGTCTTCGCCCCGCGCGTGTACGGCAAGGCGCTGGACCTGCCCGCCGCGGTGGTGCTGCTGGCGATCACCATCGGCGGTCTGGTCGCCGGCATCGCCGGGATGTTCCTGGCCACTCCGACCGTCGCGGTGATCGCGGCGCTGCTGCGCAACCGCCCGGCCGTCCAGCCCGCCGCGCCGCAGGTCCGGGAAGCCGAAGAGGAGGAGGCGAACCCTGCCCCCGCCTCCGCCGCGGCCGCCCCCGCCACCACCGAGCGCACGGAGCAGCAGGAGAGCTCCGAGCAGTGACACGCATGGCGGGGCCGCACCGGACACCGGTGCGGCCCCGCCGGTGCGTCGGTCCCGCCCGTGGGGCGGGCGGGCGCAGGGCGGCGAAAATCACGCGCGCCGCCCGGCCCGTCACGGATACCGTTGAGCCCGTGCGCGTGACGTGAGGATCGATCGCCCCCCGCAGTGACCCCGCCGGGCCCGGCCGCGCCGCGTGTGCCCGGTGCCCCGCCGCACACCCTCGTTAGAAGAGAGAGTTCTTCCTACTCCCATGCTGATCGCCTCTGATCTGGAAATGCGTGTGGGCTCCCGGCTGCTGCTGGAGCCCACCTCCTTCCGTGTCGCGGCCGGTGACCGCATCGGCCTGGTCGGCCGCAACGGCGCCGGGAAGACGACCCTGACCAAGGTCCTGGCCGGAGAGGGGCTCCCCGCCGCGGGGCAGGCGACCTCCACGGGCAGCATCGGCTACTTGCCGCAGGACCCCCGCACCGCCGACCCGGAGGAGATCGCGCGGGACCGCATCCTCTCGGCGCGCGGCATCGCCGAGGCCCTGCGCGACCTGCGCGCGGCCGAGGAGAAGATGGGCAGCGACGACGACAAGACCCGCGACAAGGGCGTCCGCGCCTACGCGCGGGCCGAGGAGCGCCTGCACGTGCTCGGCGGATACGCCGCCGAGGCCGAGGCCGCGTCCATCGCCGACAGCCTCGGCCTGGACCAGCGGGTGCTCGCCCAGCCGCTGGGTACGCTCTCCGGCGGCCAGCGGCGCCGCATCGAGCTGGCCCGCATCCTGTTCAGCGGGGCCGACACGCTGCTGCTGGACGAGCCCACCAACCACCTCGACGGCGACTCGATCATCTGGCTGCGCGACTTCCTCAAGTCCCACCAGGGCGGGCTGATCGTCATCAGCCACGACGTCGAACTGGTCGAAGAGGTCGTCAACAAGGTCTTCTACCTGGACGCCAACCGCTGCGTCATCGACATCTACAACATGGGCTGGAAGGCCTACCAGACCCAGCGCGAGGCCGACGAGCGCCGGCGTCGGCGCGAGCAGGCCAACGCCGAGAAGCAGGCGGGCGCGCTGCAGAAGCAGGCCGACAAGTTCCGTGCCAAGGCCACCAAGGCCCGGGCCGCCCAGCAGATGGCCAACAGGGCGGAGAAGATCCTCAGCTCGGTGCAGGGCCAGCACAAGGCCGACCGTGTCGCCAAGCTCCGCTTCCCCGACCCCGCGCCCAGCGGGCGCACCCCGCTCATGGGCGAGGGGCTGTCCAAGTCGTATGGGTCGCTGGAGATCTTCTCCGGGGTGGACCTCGCCATCGACCGCGGCAGCCGGGTGGTCATCCTCGGCCTCAACGGCGCCGGTAAGACCACGCTGCTGCGGCTGCTGGCCGGCGTCGAGCAGCCCGACACCGGCAGGGTGATCGAGGGGCACGGGCTGCGGCTCGGGTACTACGCCCAGGAGCACGAGACGCTGGACCCCGGCCGCACCGTGCTGGAGAACATGATGAGCGCGGCCCCCGACCTGCCCGAGGTGGAGGCCCGCCGCACGCTGGGCTCGTTCCTGTTCACCGGCGACGACGTCGACAAGCCGGCGGGTGTCCTCTCCGGCGGGGAGAAGACCCGGCTGGCGCTGGCGACCCTGGTCGTCTCCAGCGCCAACGTGCTGCTGCTCGACGAGCCGACCAACAACCTCGACCCCGCCAGCCGCGAGGAGATCCTGGCCGCGCTGCGCAACTACAAGGGCGCGATCGTGCTCGTGACGCACGACGAGGGCGCGGTCGACGCACTGCGGCCCGAGCGGGTGATCCTGCTGCCCGACGGTGTCGAGGACATCTGGAACGCGGAGTTCGCCGACCTCATCGCTCTGGCGTGAGCCGCACCGGCCCGGGCACCGGGCCCGGGCCGGTGCCCGCCGGACTACACGGACGTCCATATAGGCCTTCGGGTTCACACACTCCGGGTTTCGGTCGGGGTTATCTGATGACCGGAATCCGCGCCGCCACTCGACACGCCCCTGTGCCGCAACCGATGGGTAGCCAGCCGGGTCGCCATGGCTGATCATGGTCTGCAATGTCGCTACACGATCACTGAGAGCACACAGGAGGAACTCGTGGCCGAGACCCTGAGAAAAGGCACCCGCGTGACGGGCAACGAGCGCTCCGAGCTCGCGAGTGAGCTCAAGAGACGCTATGACGAGGGCGAGAGCATCCGTTCCTTGGCCGCCTCGACGGGCCGTTCCTATGGGTTCGTGCACCGTCTTCTCACGGAGGCAGGTGTGACGTTGCGTGGTCGCGGCGGTGCGACCCGTCGCGGCTGATCACGCGGTGGTCGCTCCGCTCCGGGCGGGCCCCGCCGGACGGCCGCCGGTGGCGGCGGACTAGGGTGGGCGACCGTCGAAGGTGGAGATCGAGAGCGCCCGATCGCCGGGCGCGGCGGATATGCGGAGGCAGGACAGATGGTGGAGTCGGCACCCCCCTCGAAGGACGATCTGGCCGCGGCCGGGCTGCGGCTGGAGATCGCCGACGCCGTCGCGACGGTCACCCTGTCCCGTCCCGAACGCCGCAACGCCATGACGGGGCGGACATGGACGACTCTGGCCCATGTCGGCCACACGCTGCCCCCATCTGTCCGAATTGTTGTCATTAAGGGTGAAGGGTCAACCTTCTCCTCGGGTATCGACCTTGCGATGTTCTCGCCCGAAGGTGTCGAGGGTGAGGCATCCGTCCTGCGGAACATCGGAGACGACACCGAGAGCCGCGCAGCCCTGGACGCGACCATCGCCGCGTACCAGGAGGGCTTCCTCTGGCTGCGCCGACCCGACATCGTGTCGATCGCGGCAGTGCGCGGCCACGCGATCGGTGCCGGGTTCCAGCTCGCGCTCGCCTGCGACCTGCGGGTCCTGGCCGACGACGCGCAGCTGTGCATGAAGGAGCCGGCGCTCGGGCTGGTCCCCGACCTCACCGGCACCAAGCCGCTGGTGGACATCGTCGGGGTGAGCCGCGCCATCGAGCTGTGCCTCACCGCCCGCTCGGTGGGCGCGGCCGAGGCGCGCGAGCTCCGGCTCGCCGAGCTCGTGGTCGAGGGCGCGGAACTCGACGCGGCCGTCCGGGACTTGGTGGCGGCCCTGTCCGCCACCGCGCCCGAGGCCGCCGCGGCGACCAAGGAACTGCTCCTCCAGGCCCCCCACAACACCCTGGACGAGCAGGTCGTGGTCGAACGCCGGGCCCAGGCCGACCGGCTCAACGCGCTGGCCCGGCAGCTCGGGATGTAGGGCCGAGGCCGCGGCCGGGTGCCCCCGGCCGCGGCCTCGCCGCCCCGGAGAGGCGCGGATCACCGGGGAATTCCCGGCCCCGCGTCCCCGTTATGGGATGAGTTCTAGTACGCTGCAGCAAGCGGTCAATTCATGCTGCGCGCATCCGGCGCGCCGGGCCGCTCGGCGCCGGGGGAACTCTCCATCGCCCCCGAGTCGCGTATCCGGCGCGTTTGTGTGATTTCTTCGCTGTGCCCGTAGGGTCGCGGAGCCTTCCTCGAAACGCCGCCGATTGATGAGGAAGGTTTACGTCACTTGACGGACAACGACGCATGCCCGCTTTTCGCCGATCTGGGTCTTCCTGAGGAGATCGTCGACAAGCTGGCCCAGAACGGTGTGACCAACCCGTTCCCGATCCAGGCCGCCACGATCCCCGACGCGCTGGCCGGACGCGACGTGCTGGGCTGCGGCCGCACGGGCTCCGGCAAGACCCTGGCCTTCGGCCTCCCGCTGCTGACCCGCGCCGCGGAGCAGCGCGCCGCCTCCCGCCGCCCCCGCGGCCTCGTGCTCGTCCCCACCCGTGAGCTCGCGCACCAGGTGCGCGACGCCCTGCGGCCCTACGCCCAGATCCTGGGCGCCCGGGTCGGCGACGTCGTGGGCGGCAGCTCCTACACCCGCCAGATCAACGAGCTGCGGCGCGGCGTCGAGGTCCTCGTCGCCACCCCGGGCCGGCTCAGCGACCTGATCGAGCAGGGCGCGGTCGAGCTCGACGCCGTGGAGCTGTCGGTGCTCGACGAGGCCGACCAGATGTGCGACATGGGCTTCATGCCGCAGGTCAGCGAGCTGCTCGACCAGGTGCAGCCGGGCGGCCAGACGCTGCTGTTCTCCGCGACGCTCGACGGTGACGTCGACAAGCTCGTGCGGCGCTACATGAACGAGCCGCGCACCCACTCGGTCGACCCGCCCGTCTCCCAGGTCGCGACCATGGAGCACCACCTGCTCAAGGTGCTGCCGCGCGACAAGAACAAGATCACCACCCTGATCGCGGCGCGCGAGGGCCGCACCATCCTGTTCGTGCGCAGCAAGTACCGCGCCGACACCATCAGCGAGCAGCTGGTCAACGCCGGCGTTCCGGCCGCGTCCCTGCACGGCGGCAAGACGCAGAGCGTGCGCACCAAGACGCTGGCCAAGTTCCGCGAAGGGCGGATCCAGGCGCTGGTCGCCACGGACGTCGCCGCGCGCGGCATCCACGTCGACGGGATCGACATGGTGGTCAACGTCGACCTGCCCACCGGGCACAAGGACTACCTGCACCGCGGCGGCCGCACGGCACGCGCCGGCGAGTCCGGACTGGTCGTGTCGCTGGTCGCGCCGAATCAGCGCCGGACGGCGCGCAGGCTGCTCGGCGATGCCGGTGTGGATGCCAAGCAGCACCTGGTCAACCCCGGGGACGAACTGCTGGCCGAGCTCACCGGGGCGCGCGAGCCTTCCTGGGAGCCGTGGATCGAGCCGCCGGAGCCCGAGCGTCCGCGCCGCGGCCGCGGCGGACCGCGCGGTCGGCGCAACGGCTACGGCGGACCGCGCGGCGACCGCCGCCCCTACCGGGACCGTGACGACCGCCGTCCGTTCCGCGAGGACCGCGGTGAGCGCGGTGGGCGTGACTTCGGTCGCGACCGGCGTGACGACGACCGCGGTGGGCGCCGGTTCGACGGCGAGCGCCGTCCGTTCCGCGAGGACCGCGGTGAGCGCGGTGGGCGCGACTTCGGTCGCGACCGGCGCGATGACGACCGCGGTGGGCGCCGGTTCGAGGGTGACCGCCGCGAGGGCGGGCGCCGGTTCGACGGCGAGCGCCGTCCGTTCCGCGAGGACCGCGGCGCGCGCCGGGACGACCGCCGCGGTGGCGGCCGCCCGTCCTACCGGGGCGACCGCGAGGGCTTCAGCGCCCAGCGCGGCTGACACCGGCCGGACGACGCGTGCCGACGGCCGCCTTTCCCCGCGGGGAAAGGCGGCCGTCGCCGTGTGCGGGTGCGGTGGCGCCTCCGGCCGCGGCCCCCGTGGCAGCGCCGGGGAAACCGCCGGGGAAACCGCCGGGAAAAGGTGTGGGCTGGTAAGCGGCACGAGGCTACAGTGAACCTGTGTCAGGATCACCACACGAGAACGCGCCGTCCGCACCCGTCCTGCTGACGGGCGAGCGGCTGGCCCTGCGCCCCTGGGGACCGGCCGACGGCCCCGAGCTCAACCGGATCGTCGCCCTGCCGGAGGTCGCGCGCTGGTGGGCGCCTGAGGACTTCACCCGGGCCGACGACGAGGCGTGCCGCTACACCATCGTCGTCGAGGGCGCCGTGCGCGGTCTGGTCCAGTTCTACGAGGAGACCGACCCGGACTACCGGCACGCGATGCTCGACATCTTCCTCGACCCCGCGGTGCGCGGCCGCGGCCTGGGCGTCGAGGCGGTCCTGCTGCTGATCCGCTGGCTGTTCGAGGCCCGGGGGCACCACCGTGTCACCATCGACCCCGCCTTGGACAACGAGGCCGCGATCCGTGCCTACGAGAAGGCGGGCTTCCGGCGCGTGGGGGTGCTGCGCGAGTTCTGGCGCGACCATGCCGACGGCGTCTGGCGCGACGGCCTTCTGCTCGACCTCCTCCGCCGCGACCTGCCCGGCTGACCCGGGCCGGGCGCCGTGGCGGCCTCGGAGGCCTCGGCGACCCATCTTCAATGGGGCGAAAGGGATATAGCGCCCAAATAGGTGTTATTGTCGTCATTCTGCGGAGGTCACCGCGTCCTTACGCGTGTCGATATCGGGCATAGCCACCCGTCGGCGCGAAGATGGACGCACCGGGGCCGGGGGACCACCGGGCCGCCGACACGTCGGCCGCTCCCGTGAGGCAGACCCCACCGCAGACCGCCTGCATCGCGTTCACCCCGTCCGTGGGTGGAGTTCGCCGTGCCCTCTCGAAGGAGAAAGTCACCGCGTGGACGCATTGAACGACGGCATCGTCACGCTCAACGATGCCTTCTGGACCTACCTGCTCATCCCGCTGCTGGGGCTGCTCGCGGTGTACTTCACCGTCCGCTCCGGCCTGGTGCAGGTCCGGATGCTGCCCGAGATGTTCCGGGTCATCCGCAGCCAGCCCGGGATCGCCCCGGACGGCAAGAAGGAGATCTCCTCCTTCCAGGCCTTCGCGATCTCCGCGGCGGCCCGCGTCGGCACCGGCAACATCGTGGGTGTCGGCGTCGCCATCGCGCTCGGCGGGCCGGGCGCGGTCTTCTGGATGTGGCTGATGGCGATGGTCGTCGGCGCGGCCGCCTTCGTCGAATCGACCCTGGCCCAGCTCTACAAGGTCCCCGTCTCCACGGGCTTCCGCGGCGGCCCCGCCTACTACATGCTGCACGGCCTCAAGCAGCGCTGGATGGGCGTGCTGTTCGCCGTCGTCATCACCGTGACGTTCGCCTTCGTGTTCAACTCGGTGCAGGCCAACAGCATCGTCGGGTCGATCTCCGGGTCGGCCGCGGCCTTCGGCTTCGACACCGGGCTCGGGCTGCAGCTGGCGGTCGGCGCCGCCCTGGTGCTCATCACCGGTCTGGTCATTTTCGGCGGTGTCCGGCGCATCGCGCACGTCGCCCAGACCCTCGTGCCGTTCATGGCCATCGTCTACATCCTGCTCGGCCTGGCGGTCGTCGCGCTGAACGTCGAGCGTGTCCCGCAGGTCTTCGCCGACATCTTCGCCAGCGCCTTCGGCGCCAAGGAGTTCGTCGCCGGCGGCATCGGAGCGGCGATCATGAACGGCATGCGCCGCGGCATGTTCTCCAACGAGGCCGGCATGGGCTCGGCGCCCAACGCCGGCGCGACCGCCTCGGTCAGCCACCCGGTCAAGCAGGGCCTGGTGCAGACACTGGGCGTCTACTTCGACACCCTGCTGGTCTGCTCGGTCACCGCCTTCATCGTGCTGCTGAGCGACCCGACCTACGGCGAGACCGCCGGTGTGGCCATGACGCAGAACGCGCTGGAGGCCAACCTCGGCGGCTGGGCGGTGCACGCGCTGACGATCATCCTGTTCCTCCTGGCCTTCACCTCGGTGCTGGGCAACTACTACTACGGCGAGTCCAACCTGGCCTTCCTGTCGGCCAAGCCCGGGGTCATGACCGGGTTCCGGGTGATCGTCCTGGTCATGGTGTTCGTCGGCGCGCTGGCCCCGCTGGACCTGCTGTGGAACATGGCCGACGTCTCCATGGGCGTCATGGCGACGATCAACCTGATCTCGCTGGCACCGCTGTGCGGCATCGCCTTCCTGCTGCTGAAGGACTACACGGATCAGCGCCGCCAGGGCCTGGACCCGGTGTTCCGCCGCGAGAAGTACCCGCAGCTCACCGGCGTGCAGTGCTGGGGCAGCGAATCAGACGAGCACGGGCGCCCCGCGACCACGTCCTGAAACCCGCCGCCACAGCGGGACCGATGCGGAGGGTGAGGGGGAGTCGCGGCTCCCCCTCACCACATATCCGCACCTCATTCCACAAGTGAAAATGATTTCCGGTAGGGTGCGTCAGAGCGAACCGACGACTGACGGAGTTCCACCTTGCCCGAAAGGCCGCCGGGACACGCACCCGCTACCCCCTCCTCTCTGGGCGATTCGCTGGCCACCGGCTGGGACGGCCGCGACGACGCCCTCCCGCCCTCCGACTGGGGGCGCCCCACGGGCCCCCGCCGCACCGCCACGGTGTGGATGTTCGCCGTGTTCATCATGGCGCTGGCGCTGGGCAACGCCTGGCTGACCGACCGCCTGACCAGCGAGGCGTTCCTCGCCTGGGCGACCATCTTCACCGCGATCAGCCTGCAGGCGCTGCCCTTCCTCGTGTTCGGCGTCGCGCTGTCCGCGGCACTGACCGCGTTCGTACCCCCGTCGTTCTACCAGCGCATCATGCCGCGCAACCCGAAGTTGGGCGTCCCCGCCGCCGGACTGGCCGGCGGGGTGCTGCCCGGCTGCGAGTGCGCGTCGGTGCCGATCGCCGGGGGACTGGTCCGGCGCGGCATCGCGCCCGCGGTCGCGCTGACCTTCCTGCTCTCGGCACCGGCGATCAACCCGGTGGTGATGGTGGCCACCGCCGTCGCGTTCGCCGGGCAGCCGGAGATGGTGGCGGCGCGGTTCGTGGCCTCGCTGGGCGCGGCCGTCGTCGTCGGGTGGTTCTGGGTCCGCTTCGGCAAGGCCGACTGGCTGCGCCTGCCCCGGCGGTCGCACGACCCCTCGGCGTCCAAGTGGCAGGTCTTCCGCGAGTCGATGGTGCACGACATGATGCACGCCGGGGGCTACCTGGTCGTGGGCGGCCTGGCGGCGGCCTGCCTGAACGTACTGGTGCCCCGCGAGTGGCTGCTGACCGTCGCCGGGATGCCGATCGTCTCCGTCCTGGTGCTGGCGCTGCTGGCGATCCTGCTGTCCATCTGCTCGGAGGCCGACGCGTTCGTCGCGGTCAGCCTCACCGACTTCTCTCCCACGGCCAAGCTCGCCTTCATGGTGGTCGGACCGATGGTCGACCTCAAGCTGATGGCGATGCAGGCCGGGACGTTCGGCTGGGGCTTCGTGATCCGCTTCGTTCCGCTCTGCCTGGTCGTGGCCCTCTTCTTCAGTTTCCTGATCGGAGCTCTGATCACGTGAACCGGATCGCGCAGGGACTCGTCCTGGTGCTGCTGGGAGCGGCCGCGCTGAGCAGCACCGTGGTCTCCGACCTGTACCTCAACTACGTCCGCGACTACTTCCAGCCGTTCCTGATCGCGGCCGGGGTGGTGCTGGTCCTGCTCGGCGGGTGGCTCATCGCGGCCGAGGTGCGCAGTGCCGGCACCGAGGGCGACCACGCCCACGGCGACCACTCCCACGGCGGGGGTCACGACGACGGACACGGGCACGACCACTCCCGCGCCCCGGGGGTGGCCTGGCTGCTCCTGCTGCCGGTGGTCGCGGTGTTCGTCGTCGCGCCCCCGGCGCTGGGTTCCTTCACGGCCGGCCAGGCCACGGACCCGGGTGCCCCGTCGCCGCGCACCGAGGGCCGCTACGGCGACGCGCTGGAGGACACCGACCCCTCGCAGCCCGCGGAGCTCAAGCTCCAGGAGTTCGTCCTGCGCGCCTGGACCGACGAGGAGCGCGAGATGGCCGGGCGCCCCATCGAGCTGACCGGCTTCGCGGTCCCCAACGAGCAGGGCGAGGGCTGGTACCTGGCGCGGCTGCAGATGTCCTGCTGCGCCGCCGACGCGGTGGTCAACCGGGTGCTGGTCACCAACGCCGAGGAACCCGAGAAGGACAGCTGGTGGACGGCCCGCGGCACCTGGGTGGAGCCCGAGGGCGACCTGCAGAGCGTCCGCGACCACCGCTTCTCGGTCGACACGATGACCCAGGTCGACAACCCTCCGGACCCCTACGAGTAGCCCGCCTCCGCACCCCCCTCCGTCGATCTCGGGGATATCGGGGTCTCAGCGGCGATTTTCACCCCGGTATCTCCGAGATCAACGGAGAACAGTGAGGCGCCGCCCTCCAAGCGGGTGAGGGCGGCGCCGGTTCCGGCGGGATCGGGTCAGAAGTCGAAGATCCCGGCGGCCTCGACCCCCACGAGGCAGGGGTTGCCGAACGTGCGGGCGTAGTGGATCGGAGTGCCGTCCCAGACGCCGAAGACCTCCATGGGCACCGGCCGGTACTCCAGCGTGCAGGCCGCGTCCCTGGGTGGAATCGCCTCGAACCGGCCCTCGGCCGTGCGGATGGCGGCGCAGGCCTCGTCGGCGCGCGAGTGGTCGCCTGTGTTCGGGTTGCAGATCAGGGTTCCCACGTGCTCGCGGGCGATCGGAGTGTCGCGGGTGATCGTCGCCTCCCCGCGGAAGAAGTGGAGCACGGCCCCCGGGCGCCTCTCGGTGTTGTCCGGAGCCCCGGCGATGGCGGGCGCGGCGGAGGCCGGGAGAAGGCCCCCGATGAGGGCGATCGCCGTGAGGACGCCCGCGAGTGAGGGCTTGCGCATGGTCAGTCTCCTGAGGTGGTGCAGGTCGTGCCCTAGGCACCGGCGGTAGTTGCGTCACTACTTTACGTGCTCAGGTCGTGACAGTGCGGGATTGCCGGGATGTGTCGGGCGTGGCGCGTGCGGGATGGCTGCGGCGCGCGCGGGGGTGGTGTCGGGGTGCGTCGCGGCCCATGTAAGATAACGATAATCATTTTCAATCCTGGAAGCCGAGGTAACCCCAGATGACCCAGGCCATGCCCGCCCGGGTGGTCCTCGTGGCCGGGCTGCACGGCGCGGCCCGGACCACCGCCGTCGACCGGCTGCTGCACGCCGACCCCAGGGCGATCGCCATCCACCACGACCTCAGCCGGATCGGCGAGGGCGAGGTACAGCGCGTGACCCGCGACCGGTGGGGCGAGATCGACCGCACCCGGGTCGACCTGGTCCACGCCTGCGTCTCCTGCACCCTGCGCGAAGACCTGGTCCCGCTGCTCTGCGAACTCGCCGAGCGCGGCGAGTACTCCTCCTACATCGTCGAGGCCTGGGACGGGGTCGAACCCCGCCCGATCGCCGAAGCACTGACAGGCACCGTCGTCAACCGCCGTCCGGTGACCCGCTGGCTGCACCTCGCCGCGGTCATCACCGCCGTTTCCGCCGACCGCCTCGTCGCCGACCTGTCCACCAAGGACGACATGGTCGACCGCGGCCTCGCCGTCGCCGAAGAGGACGACCGCACCGTCGCCGAGGTGCTCGCCGAGCAGATCGAGTACCCGACCGCCCTCGCCCTGCACGGCGGCGGGCGCGACCCGCAGGTCGGCGCGCAGTGCACCGCCGTCCTCACCCAGCTCAACCCGGCCGCCGCCGTCGTCCCCACCGAGAAGGACGCCCTGCACGCGCTCACCGGCGGCGGATTCGACCCCGTCGCCGCGGCCGCGCGCATGGACCCGGCGGCCGCCCAGCCCCCGGAGCGCTGTGAGATGGGCGAGGTCCGCACCGTCACCTGGCGGCGCTCCCGACCCCTGCACCCCGCACGCCTGCACGCCGCCCTGGACGACGTCGTCGGGGTGTCGCTGCGCAGCCGCGGCCGATTCTGGCTGGCCAGCCACCCCGACACCCTGCTGGTCTGGGACGCCGCCGGATCCTCGCTGGCCATGCAGCCGGCCGGGCCCTGGCTGGCCGCGCTGCCCGA
This sequence comes from Nocardiopsis mwathae, assembly GCF_014201195.1. Taxonomy (NCBI): domain Bacteria; kingdom Bacillati; phylum Actinomycetota; class Actinomycetes; order Streptosporangiales; family Nocardiopsidaceae; genus Nocardiopsis; species Nocardiopsis mwathae. Next base: position 1,768,425 of record NZ_JACHDS010000001.1, read on the forward strand.
CGCCGCCTGGGACCTGGTCCCCGAGCACCGCAAGGCCGCCGCAACCCTCGACTGGGCACCCGAGTGCGGCGACCGCTGCCAGTGCATCTCCTTCACCGGGGTCGGCCTGGACACCGACCGCCTGGTCGAAGTCCTCGACTCCTGCCTGCTCACCGAGGAGGAGGTCGCCGACGCCACCCTCACCTTCGACCGCGCCGACGACCCCTTCGCCGAACTCCTGGACACCGCCTCCTGACCACACGGCCGGCTCCGGCCCCGCGACGCCCGCCGTCCCGGCTCCACAGAAAGGACATCCGAGCATGCCCACGCCCCGCCGCCGCCCCGAGCGGCCGCGCCGCTTCGCCAACCCCCTGCACGGCGTCGACTACATCGACTACAAGGACGTCGACCTGCTGCGCAAGTTCATCTCCGACAAAGGCAAGATCCGCAGCCGCCGCGTCACCCGCGTCACCGCACGCCAGCAGCGGCTGATCGCCACCGCGATCAAAAACGCCCGCGAGATGGCGCTGCTGCCCTACCCCAACGGCTCCCGCAGCTGACCGACCGGGCGCTCGGCGAGGGCGGTCCGGCCGGGGAGGGCATCCCCGGCCGGACCGCCCTCGTGTGCGCGGAGGGTCCGCCGACCCCTCGCCCACTCCCGGCCGGAGAGTGCGGCACGGCCGACGCCGGTCGACACCGCGCGGCCGACCGGCGGGTAACGTCGTGATCAGAGCGATGACCCGGCGATCGAGGGATCTTGCCGGGCACCGAGGTCACCTCGACGTCCACCGCCGCCGGTGACCGCGGCGACGGGGCGGACCCGAGGCAGGGGGAGGGGCTGCGAGTGCACGAGGCCCAGTCCGGGGTGCCCGCAGACCCGGAGCGCAGCCACGCCCGGCGCCCCCGTTCGATCCGCTCCCGGGTGACCGCCGGGGCGGTGCTGGTCACCGGCATCGTCCTCGTCCTGGCCATCACGGCGGTGTCGCTGGTCACCCGCGACGCCCTGCAGCGCGACCTGTCCGACCGCACCGACGCGGCGGCCCGCCACGTCATCGAAGAGATCGGCGACCGGCGCTACGTGGGCCCGATTCCGGCCCAGAGCGGCATCACCCGCCTGCAGATCGTCGACAAGGACGGCGACGTGGCCGCGGCGAGCGCGCCCCTGGCCGGCTACGGACCGATCACCGAGCTCCGGCCCGAACCCGGCGACTTCCGCGTCGACACCACCGTGTGCCGGAGCGCCGAGGCCCTCGCCGGATGCCTCACCGTCGTCGGCTACCACGAGGCCAACAGCGCCTACGGCGACGTGATGGTCTACGCCGCCACCCAGCAGCCGGCCCTCCTCACCGGCCACATGATGGAGCTCGTGCTCGTGGTACTCGGACTGGTCATCCTGGCCGCGACCGGATGGGTGACCTGGTGGGCGGTGGGGAGGACACTGCGCCCGGTGGAGACCGTCCGCGCCGAGCTCGACCGGCTCACCGCCTCCGACCTGCACCTGCGCATCACGGTCCCGGACAGCGGCGACGAGATCGCCGACCTGGCGCGCACCGCCAACGCGACCCTCGACCGGCTGGAGTCGGCCATGGCCCGCCAGGCCCGCTTCGTCTCCGACGCCTCCCACGAACTGCGCAACCCCATCGCCGGGCTGCGGGTCCGCCTGGAGGTGGAGCTGGCCGACCCCGAGGGCGGCGACGCCGTCGAGGTGCTGCGTGCCGCGCTCGGCGATGCCGAGCGCCTGGAGGGGATCGTCAACGACCTGCTCGAACTGGCCCGGCTCGACGCGGATGTCACCACCGCCCGGGAGAGCGTCGACCTGGCCGAGCTGGTGGAGCGCGAGGTGCGCGGGCGGGTGACCGCCAAGGAGGTCACCACCGAGCTCACCCCCGGCGTCGTGGTCGAGGGCAACCGGATGCGGCTGGCGCGGCTGCTGGTCAACCTGCTCGCCAACGCCGAGCGGCACGCCCGCGACCGCATCCTGGTGACGGTCGGTGCCGAGGACGGGCAGGCCGTGCTGCGGGTGCACGACGACGGGCACGGCATCGCGCCCGAGGACCGCGAGCAGATCTTCGAGCGCTTCACCCGCCTCGGCGAATCCCGGCGCCGCGACCCCGGCGGCAGCGGGCTGGGTTTGGCGATCGCCCGCGAGGTCGCCCTCGCGCACGGCGGCACCATCGACGCGGGCGAGAGCCCCGAACTGGGCGGGGCGGTGTTCACCCTGCGGTTGCCGTGCGCCTGACCCGGACGCCGTGCGGTGGCGCCGGTGCGCCAAGAGACACATGCGGCGGGTTTGTCGCGTATGTCGGAATGGGGAATGTACAGGTCAACAGGATTTCGGGGGCCATGCGAGGGGGGAATGATGCCCGGCGACATGACCGATGACATGGGGAACGACCTGCAGGAATCGGAGATCAACCTCTACGAGCGGTACATCGACGACCCGCCGGAGGAACTGATCATCGAGGAGGCCGAGGTCGGCCACGAACTCGGGATCTCCGAGGAGGTCGCCGAGGAGGAGCCGTCGCCGACGGCGGACGCGGACGAGGACGACGAGGAGCCGTTCCCGGAACCGCGGCAGCCCACCGAAGGCAGCGGCCTGCACGTCGAAACCTGACGGGGAGCACGGCAGACGACTCCCCGCCCGCCGGCTCCCGGCTCCCAGGGGGGCGGCGCACCACCGGGCTCCCGGTGGTGCGCCGGAGCCGGAGCCCACGCGGCCGCGGACCGTGCGGCCTCAGCCGAGCAGCCCGCGGGCGATGACGCGCTCGCGCAGCGTGCGCTCGATGTCGGCGGCGTCGCCGAGGTGGCCGGAGTGCTCGGTGCGGCGCCGGACCTCCAGACGGATCGCCTCGATGACGGTGTCGGACAGCAGGGCGTCGGCCAGCCGCTCGGCCTCCAGCGCGTCGCGCCACCGGCGCAGGTCGTCCAGACGCCCGGCCTGCACCGCCTCGCGCGTGAGGTGGAACAGCAGGTCGAGGGTGGCCTGCGCGTCCTCGGCGCCCAGCACGTCGACGTCGAGGATGAGCCCGCTGCCGTCCTCGTCACCGGCACCGAAGTGGTGGGCCTGCCAGCGGCGGCCGTTGGTGAGGAGGACCCACTCCACGCCGTCCTCGGCGGCCTGTGAGCGGGCCGGGCGAAGACTGCGGTGGTCGAGTTCCTGCCCGCACTGCTTCACTTCGACGAACGCGAACACGCGGTCGTCGAGCAGGATTCCGTAATCGATGGATTCACCGGAGGTACGGTATTCGGTCGTCAGCCCGCCGTACTTGCTGTAATTGAGGGCGTCGCTCAGGAAATCCGCGACCAGCATTCGGGTGTCACCCTCGTTGGCGTCCCGCGCGATCAGGTCGGACAGGGGTCCGGAGAAGCGGTGTACGCAGGCTGCCAGCCGCGCGCGGACCTCCGCCTCCCACTGCGGTGTGGAGGCCTGGCCGAAGGTGAATTCCCCGGTCCTGGTCATGACCTGGGTCGTGTCCGCATCCATTATCCAGTTGATTCCGTTCCATCTGTTCCCGCCCCTGGCGGCCGCAGCCGAAAAGCCGCGCCGAAAGAAAAAGATAACTCTCGCGGGGGGTAGGTGGCAAAACGGCCCCGGCCGGAGCACCCGGCCGGGGCCGCCCCCTCCTCCCGGCCCGCGCGGGCCGTCCGGCGGGCGTCAGCCCGGTGGCGGGTGACCTGTCACCCCTGGTCGACCGATGCGCGGCGGCCGTCGATGCCGTCGCTGCCCTCCCAGACGAGGCGGAAGTAGGTGCCGCACTCTCCGGGCAGCGTGCCGAGCTCATCGGCGAAGTGCAGGGCGAGCCGCAACCCCCGGCCGTTCTCGGCATCGGGACCGGGGTCAGGACCGGCATCGGGGCCGACGTCCAGGGTGAAGGGGCGGCCGGTGCTCGCGCCACCGTCGATGACCCGGGCGGTGAGCGCACCGGGGGTGAGCGTGAGACTCACGGTGAACCGGCCGTCGTCCTTCACGCCGTCGCTGTGCAGAACGGCGTTCGTGCTCAACTCGGAGACGAGAAGGACAGCGGTGGCGACAGTGTCGTCGGGGACGAGCGAGATGCGGACCGCCGTGGTGAGCACTGAGTCCACCCAGTGCCGCGCCTCGGCGACCTGCTCCGGCACCCCGGGAAAACTGCGGGCGTAGACAGGCATGTTCACATCGCCTCCCCGACACGGACACGGACGTAGGGACGCACCCGAGACCTCGGACCGGAGGGGGAGTACCCCCGAACCGGGCCCCGCCAGCGACACGAACCGGTCGCTTGCTCTGGCTGATGGACGATAACGTTCATATCGGGTCCTCACCTGTTCTTCCTTGTGTGCTCAGGTTGGGGATCAAGGCCCTGCGCCCGGTGTGTGCCTACACCGGCCAGGGCCGTCTTTACGTCACCTACCTTGCATTCACCGTTAACGGGAGTCCAGAGAAGTCACAGCCAGAGAGTTTTCTGTGGAATCTCGGGACGCTGGTAGAGGCTGTGTGTATAAAAGTAGACATGGTGGATCGGGTGAACGAGAAGTGGCGGCGTTGGGGTGATGAGCTGCGGAGATGGCGCAGCCTGGCGAAGAAGACTCAGGCCCAGTTGGCAAGCCTTCTGAACGTGGCCCCTGTGACGGTCAGTGCGTGGGAAAGAGGTACAAGAATCCCAAATCGGGACACGGCGCAAGCGGTAGACGAAAAGCTGGGAACTGGAGGTGTCCTGGATCAGCTATGGTGCGAGTTGACCAATTCCCGGGAGATCCCCGAGGAGTGGCGCGACTTCGCGAAGCTGGAACGTCAGGCGACTGCGATCCGCGCATACCAACCCATGGTGATCCCGGGCCTGTTGCAGACTAGGGAGTACGCCCGGCACATCATGCTGCAGTGGGAGCCGGAACTCGACAGTGACCAAGTGGAACATCAAGTCACGTCCCGAACATCCCGCTTGGACGGGCTGCGGCGTACCGCACTGACCTTCGTTTTGGAGGAAGGAGTAGTAGGTCGACAGGTGGGCTCGGCTGACCTGATGCGAGAGCAGCTCGACCACATCCTGAACGTGATCGACGACCACCGGATACGCGTGTCGGTGATCCCGAGGCACGCTCCACTTCGCCCGCTCATGACCGGATCGTTTCGGATCATGACCCTGCCCGACGGGCGTCTCGTCGGGCATCAGGAACTTATGCGGGGTGTCCACGTCACGACTGGCACCGTGGAGGCTGGGAGGATGGTCTCGATGTTCGGCTCGCTGCAGGCGGAAGCACTCTCTCCCGGAGCTTCCGCCGATTTCATCGCGAATCTGAGAAAGGAAACCTGATGGATATGCTGAACTGGGTAAAGAGCAGCTACAGCGGTGGAGCGAATCCGGACTGCGTGGAGGTCGCCAGATGTCCGGAGGAAGCCTACGTGCGTGACACGCAGAATCGTCAATTCGGGCACCTGGCGGTGTCGGCCCAGGAGTGGGCGGCCTTCCTGTCCGGTGTGCGTGCCGACCGCATGTAGGATCCCATCCTCCGTTTCCCTCTTGTGCCTCCTGCCGTACGCGGTCGGGGGCCGTTCTCCTTGGTCAGTCGCACACCATGCTTCATAGCGTGCAAGGAGAGTGCAGGTGAACATCACCGAATCCGCCTGGCACAAGTCCAGCTATAGCAAGGCAGAGGCCAACTGTGTGGAGGCCGTGTGCGTGGCGTCTGGGAACGCTGCCATCCGCGACACGCGGAACCGTCACCTCGGGCACCTGACAGTCCCGGTTCAGGAGTGGGCGGCTTTCCTGTCCGGTGTTCGTACTGAGCGTCTGTAGGGCGCCTTGCCCGTAGGCGGAGTCGGCAGCCGCCGCCCCTGGGGAGCACCCTTAGCGCGCGGGCGGCGGTGGGTAGTCCGTGGACGGGTCCGGGTGCGATGGGGGTGTGGCCCGCTGCCGCCGGTGCCGTGCCAGGCATTTCCCGCTGCCCACCAGGCAGGCCACGGCGGCGATGAGGACGCCTGCTCCGATGTAGGCGAGGATGTCGAATGCGCCCGGCTCCGTCGAGGGGACCGTCACGGCCTGGTGGGGACGCTCGGGGTGGTAGGCGATGGTGAGCCGGTCGCCCTCGTAGTAGTGCGCCGGGTTGACCCCGTGGAGCCGCACATCGGTGTGCTCACGGCCGTCCACCGCGTAGGCGACGTAGACACGTGCCGAGCTGGGTCCGGAGTTGGTCGCGGAGCCCGAGCTCCGTTCCTCGACCCGGTTCACCACGACGGCATCGGCGCGCCCGGTGAAGTCCGTGTAGTCGTTGAACATGGTGGATAGCACCATCATGGCACCGATGAACCCCAGCACGGCGCCGAGGATCAGAAGGAAGAAGAACTCGGCCAAAGGGCCCTTGGTCCGCCATACCTGAGCATTCATCCGTGCCGCCTCCCTGGGGTGAGCCAAGTGACCATCCGACCGGTTTCGACGCGCGTGCCGCGGCCGGGGTTGCAGGCGGCGCCGGCTTGGTGCTGCCGGACGTCTCCGGCTCCGCGATGACCATGGCGAACGGCGGGACGAAACGGTCGGAATCGACGCCTTTCGCCATGGTCATCGGCGGAGAGCGGCGGGCGACTACCAGCTGGACTTGGTGATGCCGGGGAGTTCGCCGCGGTGGGCCATTTCGCGGAAGCGGATGCGGGAGAGGCCCGCCTTGCGGATGTAGCCGCGGGGGCGGCCGTCGACGGAGTCGCGGTTGCGCAGGCGCGTCCTGCTGGCGTCGCGCGGCTGCTTGTTCAGCTCCAGTACCGCCGCGGCGCGGGTCTCCGGATCGGTGCCGGGGTGCTTGATGAGCCGCTTGAGCTCGGCGCGGCGCTCGGCGTACTTGGCGACGACGACGGCGCGCTGTTCGTTGCGGGCGATCTTGCTCTTCTTCGCCATGGTTCAGACCCGCTCCCCGCGCGCGCGGATGTCGGAGATGACGCGCTCGATGCCGCGCTGGTCGATCACCTTCATCCCCTTGGTGCTCACCCGCAGCTTCACGAACCGCTGCTCGCTGGGCAGCCAGTACCTCTTGCTCTGGATGTTGGGGTCGAAGCGCCGCTTGGTGCGGCGGTGGGAGTGCGAGACGTTGTTGCCGAAGGTGGGGCGTTTGCCCGTCACCTGGCAGACGCGGGACATGGGCGTCTCCTCGGTCGGAGGTGTTCGGTGAGGAGAGCAGCCTACACGAAATGAAAACCGTTTTCATTTGGGGCCGGGTGCCGACGCGCTGAGGGGCGGGGCCGTCGGCCCCGCCCCTCAGCGCACACCCTTCTTCCGCGACATCACCACCAGGGGGAGCGCAGCTCGGGCTTGCACGGCAGCGCGGTGTCTTCGAGGATGCAGGCCTGGAAAGCCCGCTCCGACGTCTTGGCGGTCGGGTAGCCGGGTGTGTACTGGCGGTCGCCCAGGCGCACGTAGCGGGAGTCGTCCCACCGCCGGTCGCCGTCGAGGTCCACGTCCAGGCTGAGGTGGTGGTCGGGGTTGGCGGGGTCCTGCACCCACGCCCACGCGTACTGGATGCCCAGGTAGGTGCCGTACGCCAGGTGGATGGTCCCGGAGTCGGTCTTCGTGCTGGAGGCCACCTTGCCGTCCTTGATGACGGCGGGGTCGTACAGCCATGGGTCGTGCTTCGGGTCGTCGGACGCGCCCATCTGCTCGGCGGTGGTGCGCATGTCCTGGCCGACCCCGGCCGGTGCGGAGCCGAGCAGGGTGACCCCCACCAGGGCCGCGACGCCGAGCGCCGCGGCCCGCCGCACCAGGGTTCTGATCGGTTGCATGTCCTCTATCCCCGTTCTCCGTGGCCGTGCGTCCGTCCGCACACCGCGCCGGATTCCGGAAGGCGGGTTGCGGCCACGGGGCGGTCGGCGAAGGTTTCCGACATGGACGAGGTTACGCCGCGTAAGCACGTGATTCCGGGAAGTGCGAACGGGGTGTCGTGCACCGCGGCTCCGCCCGCTGAGCCGCTGCTCTAACGTAGGTGCGCTGACGAGACGTGATCAGGGGAGGCGGACGTGGCCGAGGGGCAGAGCGGCGCAGGGCACGAAGCAGCGGTCGGGGGAGGAGGGGAGCGCGCGGCGGACGGGGGTCCCGCGGCCGATCGCGAGCAGGGGCAGGGGGTGCGCGCGGCGGTCGCGGCGCCTCCGGGGCCCGAGGCGGAGCAGGGGCGGCCGTCCGACGAAGCCCCCGGCACCGCGGCGCCGGGCCGCCTCAACTTCTTCATGCTCGGATTCACCGGCGCGCTCGGCGTCTTCGCCGCGTGGCTGCTCTTCCAGGCGATCGTCGTCGCCCAGGCGATCTTCGTCTACATCCTGGTCGCGCTCTTCTTCGCCGTCGGCCTCAACCCCATCGTGGAGTGGCTTCGCGGACGGGGGATTCCACGCTGGGGCGGCATCGTCGCCCTCTGCGTGGGCCTCATCGCGTTCGTCGTGGGCTTCATCTGGGCGATCGTGCCCCCGCTGACCGAGCAGGTCACCGACTTCGTCACCCAGGTGCCGCACTACGCGGCCCAGCTGCAGGACAACCGGCTGATCGCCGACCTCGACCAGCGCTTCGGGCTGCTGAAGCGCTTCGAGTCGGTGGTCACCGACCCCAACGTGGGCCAGCAGGTGTTCGGCGGGGTGTTCGGCTTCGGGCAGGCGGTGCTCAACTCGCTGATCGCGACGTTCACCGTGCTCGTCCTGACGCTGTTCTTCATGGCCTCGCTGCCCGGTATCGCCGAGGTCGGCTACCGCCTGGTGCCGCGCTCGCGCCGCGCGGGTGTGCGGGCGATCGGTGACGAGATCATCGTCCGCATCGGCTCCTACATCGGCGGCCAGCTGCTGACGGCGTTGATCAGCGGGGTCGTCGCGCTGGTCTTCCTGTTCCTCATCGGGTCCGACTACGCGCTGACGCTCGCGCTGGTCGTCGCCGTCACTGCGCTCATCCCGCTCATCGGCACGACGCTGGGCGCGCTGGTGTGCACCGTGGCGGTGGGGGTCGGCGACCTCTTCCTCGGCGCGGTGACGCTGGTGTTCTTCATCGTGTACCAGCAGATCGAGTCCTATGTGATCTCGCCGCGCATCATGCGGCACGCGGTCGACGTGGCGCCGACGGCGACGATCACCGCGGCACTGCTGGGCGGGGCGGTCATGGGCCTGATCGGCGCGCTGATCGCCATTCCGGTGGCGGCCGCCGTGACGCTGGTGCTGAAGGAGGTGGTCTTCCCGCGGCTGGAGGAGCGATGAACCGGGTCGTGGGGGACGGGCCGTGTGAGGCGTTCGTCGCGCTGTCTCCGGGTTGACAGCGGCTGCCGCGGGGCGAAGACTGGCGGGCGGCTGGTTAGGTAAGCGTAACCTTAGTAAGGTTCGCTTGGCCTTTGTCGTCCGAAAGGATCCCGGTGACCTCCACGCAGCAGCCTCCGTCCGTCGATGCCCCGACCGGTGGTGGCACCGGTCCACGCGATCGCATCGCGACCTGGAGGCCCCGCGCCCGATGACCGTCACCGTGACCGGCGAATGCCCACCCGACGATGATGACGAGGCGTCGATCGTCGCGTTCGGGCTCGACGCCGCCACCCACCGAGCCGTCCGCCGTGCGGCGCGGGCCTACGGCACCACCGCGTCGGTGTTCCTGCGCGCCGCCGTCGCGATCCTGCTCCGCCGGCTCGGCGCCGACACGGCCCTCCCCGGCGGACACCCGGCTCAGTGCGGCCTCGACCTGTCCGGCGACCCCACGACGCGCGACGTCCTGGCGCGCGCACGCGCCGCCGACCGCGACGGGCGCCTCGGCGCCGAAGCCCGGACCCCGTTCTCCCTGCGCCGCCTGCTGCGCCTGATCGGCACGGGGGAGACGCCCGGCCCCGCCGATCGGCTCAAGCAGGTGCTGGTGCCCATGATCGTCGCGCCCGACCTGCCGATCAGCGACATCGACGTCCGCACCGACGCCGAGTGCCGACGCCGCCGGCGAACCGACCCGCACCCGGTGCCGCCCGGCGTCGGGCGCGGCCCCGTCCCGCTGTCGACCGCGCAGCGCGCCGTGTGGGCGGCGGGGCGGACACACGTCCGCCCGGAAGCCGACAACGCGTGGTGGACCGTGCGGCTCCGCGGCGCCCTCGACGCCGACGCGCTGCGGGCCGCCGCACGCGACGTCGTCGGCCTGCACGAGCCCCTGCGCACCCGCTATCCCGAGCACGGCGGAGAGCCCGCCCAGGAGATCCTGGACGCCGATGCGGTCGGCGACCCCCTCGACGTCGTGGACGCCGCCGGTGGCGATGTCCAGGACCTCCTGGCCGAGGCCGTCCGCCGCCCCTTCGACCTCCGCCGCGAACCCCCGTTCCGGATGGTGCTGTTCACCGCAGCCCCCGACTCCCACGTCCTCCTGCTGCTCTTCCACCGCATCGCCGTCGACCCCGCCTCCCAGGGGCCGCTCCTGTGGGACCTGCAGGCCGCCTACGGCGCCCGGCGCTCGGGCACGGCCCCGGCCTGGCCGCCGCTGCCGGTGCGCTACGCCGACGTCGCCGCCCGCCGGCACGCGCGGCTCGGCGCGGCCGACGACCCGCGCAGCCGGTGCGCCCGGCAGCGCGCCTACTGGGCGCAGGCACTGGCCGACCTGCCGCAGGCGGTCACCCCGGCCGCCGGTCCCGCCACGACCGGCGGCGCCCCGTCGCCCGCGGCCGCCTTCCCGGCGGCCGACTCCGAGGGGTCGGGCACCGTCCGCGCCGAGATCCCGGCGGCCCTGGCGCAGAGCATGGCGGCCTTCGCCCGCGAACACGGGACGACGACGGCGACGGTGTTCCGCTCGGCGGTCGCCGTTCTCCTGCACCGCTCCGGGGCGGGCACCGACGTCCCCCTCGGCACCCTGGTGAGCGACCGGGCAGAGGAGGAGGGCCTGCACGACGCCGTGGGGACGTTCCTGACCCCCCTGGTCCTGCGCGCCGACCTGTCCGGTTCCCCCTGCTTCTCCGACGTCGTGCGGCGGGTCAGCGCCACCGGCCGTGCGGCCCGCGAGCACGCCGACCTCCCACTCGACCAGGTCGCGGACGCCGCGGCCCGCGCCCCCGGCCCGGTGCCGGGGCGGCCGCCCCTGTTCGGGACCATGGCCTCCCACACCACCCGGGCCGAGCGCCCCCGGCGCCTGTTCGGCCTGGACACCGCCATCGGCGCCGACGGATACGCCGCGCCCCGATGCGAGTGGGAGTTCGACGCCGTCGAGGCGCCGGAGGAGGAACGGACGGCGCTCACACTGCGCTACGCGGCCGACCGCATCGACCACGCCACCGCCGAGTCGATCGTCGCGCGCCTGCTGCGGCTGCTGGCCCGGGCCATCGCACACCCGCGCCGACCGATCGGCGACCTGGAGACCGCCCCCGGCGAGGAGGACCGGGAGCGCGGGCGCTCCGCCGTCATCCTCGTTCTTCCGGACCGCTCCGGAGCGGCGACGGGCCGCGTTCCACCCCGGCACGCCCGGTTCGGCAGGGTCCCGCGCGACGCCGTCGCCGCCCACAGCGGCCCACCCCACCCGATCTGGAGGCTGACATGAGCAGAGCCACCTACCGGTACGAGACACGGTCGCCGTCGTGTGCGCCGCGCGCCGCACGTCCCGGTCCCCCGCACAGGTCCCGGACAGCGGAGCGCGCCGGGGAGCCGCACCACGGCGGCGGGATTCCCGTCCTTCCCTTCGCCGCCGACGACGCGGGGCTCACCATCGCCGAGATCGACGCGACCGTCGACCGGCTGGTCCGCGACCTCACCGCGCTCGGCGCCGGGCCGGGGACCGAGGTCGCCGTCGCCCTGCCGCGCTCGCCCGGACTCGTCCTCGCGCTGGTCGCCGTCATGCGCACGGGCGCCACCCACATCGCCCTCGACCCCGACCACCCGGACCGCGCGGCCCGAGCCTTGGCCGACGCCGCACCCGTGTGCGCGGTGTGCACCGCCGGGGCCGACGCCGCCGAGGGGATCGCCTCCCTGCTCACGGCCGGGCCGGGGGAGCGGAACAACGGGGCCCGCCCCGGCGTTCGACCTTTCGGCGGGCGGGAGAACGACCCCGCCTGCGCCTCCGCCCCACGGCAGGGGCCATGATGGAGGAGTTCACGGGACCCTTTAGGGCCTGTAGTCACTTCGCATCACACAGCTGAGGATGAAGCACGTGCGTCGCACACTGTTCAACGGCAAGATCCACCGCGCCACGGTGACCCAGGCCGACCTGCACTACGTCGGCTCCATCACCATCGACGCCGACCTCCTGGACGCCGCCGACATCGTCGAGGGCGAGCAGGTGCACGTCGTCGACATCGACAACGGCAACCGCCTGGTCACCTACACCATCGCCGGTGAGCGCGGCAGCGGCGTGATCGGCATCAACGGCGCGGCGGCGCACCTGGTCGACCCGGGCGACCTGGTCATCATCATGTCCTACGTCGAGGTCGACGAGGCCGAGCGCGCCCGGCACACCCCCAACGTCGTCCACGTCGACGCCGACAACCGCATCGTCCGCCTCGGCACCGACGCTTCCGAGCCGGTCCCCGGCTCCCCCCTCGTCTCCGGGGCCGTGACCGCCGGTCCTGCGGGCGCTCCCTGATCGCACGCCCCGCACCCCTCCCGGCCTGGGAGAGCCGCTGCAGCGGCTCTCCCAGGCCGGCCTTTCCCCGCACCTGTGCCGTCGGGCATCCGTGCGGGGAAATGATCATGATGTGACTCTTCGGCCATCCGAATGATCGTGCTAGTGTCCCGGCATGTCCCCGGCACATTGACGTGTCGATTTCTGCTCCGTGGCGGCTGACAGGGCAGATCAAGGAGACTCGGGCGGGCACCGGGGTGTGGCGAATCCCGGCTCGGGGCGATCGACGCCGCGCCTTCCGTGGAACTCGATCACACGCCCATGCGAGATGGCCCTCTGCTCGGGTGCCCGCTCCGGGGATCCTGCCTGTGCTCTTTTCCAGGAGGGTGAGTGAAGATAGTAGTCGACGAACTGTCGGGCCAGGAGATCATCGAATTCCTCGAAGAGCACGTCGAGGAGATGAGGTCCGTCTCCCCGCCCGAAAGCACGCACGCCCTCGACCTGGAAGGGTTGCGTCGGCCCGAGGTCACCTTCTGGTCGGTCATGGACGGCGTAGCCATAGCGGGCTGCGGTGCGCTCAAGGAGCTGGCCCCCGACCGTGGCGAGATCAAATCGATGCGGACCGCGGCTGCGTACAAGGGCCGCGGCGTGGCCTCCATGGTGATGCGGAACATCCTCTCCGAGGCCAGAGGCCGCGGCTATCGCCGCCTGAGTCTGGAAACCGGGTCCTGCGCCTTTTTCGCTCCGGCGCGCAACTTCTACCTGAAGCATGGGTTTTCCTACTGCAAGCCGTTTTCGGGCTACCGGGATGATCCGAACAGCGTGTTCATGGAGAAAGTCTTGTAGGGGTGCCTGGAAATCCCCTCCCTCTCGTGCGGTCGGGGATATGTTTTCCAGTGTTTCTCAAATTTTTCCATTCGACCGCCCGGGGCATTTCCCGGTGGCCCGGTGGCGCTGCGTGCATCGCCTCCTGCCCGGGGCTCCAGCGCAGGGTCTCCTGCCACCTTTCCGCTTCTGTGCGCTTCGCCGCTTTCCCGGGCGCAGAGTAACGACGCGATCATTTCACCGGCGCTTTCGCCTTTTTCAGGGCCTGTGCCGTGAGTTCGGCGAGGCGCCCGACGAACGCCACCGGCTTCCTCGCGGTCGCGTCCGCTGGGCGGCCGTCGTCGGCGGGGCTGCATCCGGGTCCGCACGCGGGTGTGAAGCGGCAGTGCGGTCCCGTCGGCGGCCACGTGACCACATCCGGCCCGTGGGGTGGGTGAGCCCCGGGGCGGACCGGCGGGTATGCACCTATTGCGATGAACGGTGAGGACGAGGACCAGCGAGAGGTCGCCGCGCATATCGAGTGGCAGAAACGGGGCATGTGGCTGGTTCTGTGGGGGTATTACACCCGCCGTTACTGGGCGTTCGCCCGATGGCCGGTCCCGGCCGGAGGGGTGGTCGTCTCGGCGCCCGACCCCGACGGCCTGTATGCCGAGATGCGGCGCATGGAGCGCGAGCACGGTTTCCTGCGCTGGCGCTACGGGGGCGGGTGAGCGCGGACGCGGTGCCCGGCGGCCGCGCTCGCCCCCCCGGGCGGAATCCTTCGTCCCGATCGCGGAAACACCGTGCGGCTTCCGGTGCGACGGTGACCTCCGGTGGTTATGGTGCGAGATGGAAACTCGCCGGGTCCCGCTGTGAACCGCCGCGCCACGGGAGCCGTCGGGTCTATGAGGAGAGTTCCGCATGACCCACCATCCGCCGCCCGTGGAGCCCCCGGGCGGGGACAGCCCCGGGCAGCCGCCCGAGGGCTCCGCCCCGTACCCCGACGGCGCCCCCGGGGGGCCGGCGCAGCCGCCCCGGCTGACGCCGTGGGGAAAGATCATCGGTTTCGGCTGCGTCGTGGCCGTGCTGCTCGCCCTTCTCGTGGCGGGGTGCGTGATCGTGCTGATCAGCCTCGGTGACGACGCCATCGAGCCCGGTATCCAGTACACCCCCGAGGGCCCGCCGCCGACCGGGCCGACCGAGGGCGCCATCGGCGACTCCGTCTACTCCGGCCACCTGCGGATGACGGTGACCGGTGTGCAGACGGGGGTGCTGAGCGTGGGCGCGGATCCGCTGCGCAAGGACGCCGAGGGGCAATACATCATCGTCAACGTCACCGTGAAGAACCTCGGTAACACGCCGACGGCGTTCGAGGGCTCGGGCCAGGTGCTCATCGGGGACGACGGCCGGCGCTACGCCAACGACGGCCAGGCCGAGGTCTACCTCGGCAACGAGGAGACGTTCTTCCGGAAGATCCCGCCGGGTGACACGATCGACGGGCGGCTCGTCTACGACATCCCCGAGGATGTCCGGCCGGAGGAACTGGAGATGAAGGACCTGCTCTCGCCGGACCCGCCGGTGGTGGTCGACCTGTCCCGGTAGCCGCCCCGGCGCGCCGCCGCGGTGCTCAGGGCGCCATCGCCGGGTTGCGGATCCACCGGCGCAACTCCACCCGGCGGTCGGTGTCGCACTTGAGCGGGCAGGTGGTGCAGTAGCCGCTCTCCGGGTCGCCCTTGTAATCGAAGCAGCAGGTGCCGCGCACGGCCCAGGTGCCGCGCGGGTGGTTCTCGTAGAACGGGAAGAGCCGGGGCCGCGCGCGGGCGGCGGCGCCCGCCGCGATCAGCGCCTCGCCCAGGCGCCCGGCGCGCTCCCAGGCGTGCCGGGCGTCGCGGCCCAGGAACCGGGCCGGGTTGAGCATGTAGAAGTGGGTGGTGTCCAGGGCCCAGCCCCACAGGGTGCGCCGCCCTACGCGGGTGTGGTCGTGCACGGCATCGATGACCGGGGTGAACGTCTGCACCATGTGCTCGGCGGCCATTCGGTCCAGCTCGGCCTCGTCCGCGGCGACGACGGCGTCGGGGTGCCCGGCGGCGGGGTCGCCGGCGGTGACGGCCACGCGTGTGCCGGTGACGGCGGGGGTGCCGAAGCCGCCGCTCGGCAGCCAGGGGAACCACAGGTGCTCGGGGGCCAGCAGGGGGGCGCGGCCGGTGAGGTAGAGGCCGGCGGAGACCAGGAACACGGGTTCGCGCAGCAGCACGCGCAGGAAGCGGGTGGCGGCGGGCAGCCGGTGCGCGGGGCCGTTTCGGGTGGTGAGCCGGTCGAACAGGGGGCCGACATGGCCGTCGGCGGCCATCCGGTCGGCGCGGTACCAGTGTTCGGTGCCGGAGCGGGGGCGCGGGGAGGCCGCCTGGTCGGGCAGGTCGGCCCGGATGTAGGGCAGCGGCGCGAACTTCAGCGGCGCACAGGCGTCGATCACCGCCTGGAGCGGCGGGACTGGCGTCATGGTCATGCTGAAGGCTCGACCTTTCTGCGCGGGTGCCCTGCGGAACGCGCCCCTGGGGGCGGACTCCGAAGCGTCCTTCGGGACGCGGAACGGTGGGCCGACCGGCCACTGCGGTCAGGTTCGACCCCCGCCATCCCTTAGCTGAGGCTACCCTAACGATGCCGGGGGCGGCAATGAATCCGCTCCTTCCGGCGATGCGTGTCCGCCGTGGTCAGGCGGGCCGGGAGTGCCGACCGCGGCGTCGGTGTCGAATCGCATTCGGTAATTCGGACAAGCGGTTGTATATTTCTCATTCGGGTTCGTAGTTCACTCCTGGTGTCGGTGAGCCCCGTGCGGTCGCACCGCACGGTCGGCGCCCGGGGCTGCGTTCACCGCCACTCCGCACCACCGGGCCCGACCGGCGCCGCCGAATGCCGCCGTCATGCCGATCCGTCCCGTGGTCGGGGCCAGCCACCCGCGACCAATGGGGAAGGGAAGGCGTAATCCGTTGCGCAAGCACCCCAGAGGGTTGATCACCCTCGCCGGTACCGAACTCAACGAGCGGGCGTCCTTCTACGGGATGCGCGCCATTCTCGTCCTCTTTCTGGCGGCCACGGTCGCGGAAGGCGGCATGGGACTGGGGACCGGCACCGCCACCGCCATCGTCGGCCTCTACATGGCGCTGAGCTACTTCACCACCCTGCCCGGCGGGTGGATCGCCGACCGGGTCCTCGGCGAGCGGCGCACCGTCCTCGTCGGCGGCGTCATCATCATGCTCGGCCACGTCTCCCTGGCCGTGCAGGTCGGCGACGTGTTCGTGTGGGCCGGGCTGATCCTGGTCTGCCTGGGCACCGGCTTCCTCAAGCCCAACGTCACCTCGCTGGTCGGCAAGCTCTACACCGACGACACCGACGCCCGCCGCGACGCCGGCTACTCGCTCTACTACATGGGCATCAACATCGGCTCGCTGATCGGGACACTGGTCATCGGCTACATCGGCGAGAAGGTCTCCTGGCACATCGGCTTCAGCGTCGCCGCCGTCGGCATGGCACTGGGCCTCACCCAGTACGTGCTGGGGCAGCGCAGCCTCGGCGAGGCGGGCAAGGAACCCGGGCAGCCGCTGACCGCCCCGGAGCGCACCAGGATGATCCGCTGGGTCGCGATCGGGGCCGCGGTGGTGTGCGCGGCCATCGCGCTGTCCGTCGCCACCGGGACCTTCAGCATCGACCGGGTCACCTACGTACTCACGGCGCTGGCGATCGTCGTCCCGATCCTCTACTTCGTCAACATGTTGGTGGTCAAGCGCGACCGGATCGTCGGTGAGGAGCGCACCAAGCTCAAGGCGTTCCTGTGGCTCTTCATCGCCTCCGCCGTATTCTGGATGATCTTCGACCAGGCGGCCGGACCGCTGACGCTGTTCGCCAAGAACGACGTCGACCTGCACCTCCTCGGCTTCGAAGTCCCCGCCGGGTGGACGCAGGCCGCCAACCCGCTCATGGTCATCCTCTTCTCCGGTGTGTTCGCGCTGGTGTGGACGAAGCTCGGCAACCGGGTCAGCACCGCGGCGAAGTTCAGCGTCGCGCTGGTCGTGGCCGGCCTGTCCTTCGTCCTGATGGCCGCGGCCACGGCCGCCACCGACGGAGGCACCGTCAAGGTGAGCCTGCTCTGGCTGGTCGGCGTCTACCTGCTGCTGACCATCGCCGAGCTGTGCCTCAGCCCGGTCGGCCTGTCGATGACCTCCAAGCTCGCCCCCAAGGCCTACGCCGGGCAGATGATGGGACTGTTCTTCCTGTCCATCGCCGCCGGCGACGCCGTCGGTGCCCAGGTCAGCCGGCTGCAGCCGGCCATGGGCGGCACCTACTACCTGGTGCTGGGCCTGCTGGCCATCGTCTGCGGCATCGCGCTGAGCCTGTTCGTCGGCAAGCTGCGCGCGCTCATGGGTGAGCACCGCGACACCGATACGGCGGCCGACGCGGCAGCGGAGCAGCGGGCCTGAGCCCCGGCTAGGGCTGGGAGCCCTCCCCGGGGCGCTCCTCCTCGACGTCCGCGGTGATCGCCGAGCGCAGCTGCGTCTCGGTCAGGCCGCGCACCGTCGACAGGTCGACCCCCCACAGGTCGGCGTCCTTCAGGTCGGCGCCCACCAGGTTCGCGTGGTCGAGGTTGGCCCCCACCAGGTCCGCGCGCTGCAGCTGGGCGCCGACCAGGTCGGCGCGCTGCAGGTGGGCGTCGACGAGGTTGGCCTGCTCCAGGTGCGCGCCCACCAGGTAGGCGTCCTCCAGGTGGGCGCCGCCGAGGTTCGCCCGCTCCAGGTGCGCGCCGCGCAGGTTGGCGTGCTGCAGGTGCGCGCCCAGCTGGTTGGCGTCCTCCAGGTGGGCGTCCACCAGGTAGGCGTGTTCGAGGTGGGTGTCGACCAGGTTGGCGCGCTGCAGGTGGGCGCGTCTGAGGTTGGCGTGTTCCAGGTGGGTCCCCACCAGGTAGGCGCGCTCCAGGTGCGCCCCGAGCAGCCGCGCGTGTTCGAGGTGGGCGCCCACGAGGTTGGCGTCTTCGAGGTGCGCCCCCCACAGGTCCGCCCGGCGCAGGTGGGCGCCGCCCAGGTAGGCGTGGCGCAGGTCGGCGCCCCACAGGTCGGCGTGCTGCAGGTGGGCGCGTCTGAGGTTGGCGTGCTGCAGGTGGGCGCGTCTGAGGTTGGCGTCCTCCAGGTGGGCGCCGCGCAGGTCGGCGTGCTCCAGGTGGGCGCCGCGCAGGTCGACCTGTTCGAGGTGGGCGCCGCGCAGGTCCGCGCCGCGCAGGTTGGTCGTGCCCAGGTCGACCCGGTTCTGCTCGGGGCGCCGGGGGCGCCGGGCGATCACCGTCAGCGCCGTCTGGATGTCGGTCGCCGGGCGCTTGCGCGTGTGCGGGTCGTCGGGCGGGTCGAGTGTGCCGGTGGGCGGGTGCATCCACCGCCCCCGGTCCCGTGCGGACGCCCACACCTCGTCGGCCGGGGCGTTCTCCCGGATGAAGGCCGACAGGACCTCGACGACCGTCGAGTGGTCCCGCTCCGACTCCCGCATGATGTGCTCCAGTGCGTACATCCCCCCGATGCGCTCGGCGAGCTTGTCGGAGGCGAGGTTGCCGATCGCCGCCGTGTAGCGCTCGGTGATCTGCCCCCGTCGGTTGAGCCGGTAGTTGACCGCCGCGAACGCCAGTGCCGACAGCGCCGCGGTGCCGCCCACCGACTGCAGCACGGTCATCCGCACGTGGTTGAGGGCAAGCGCCTGGTCCTTGTCGGGAAGCCGGTGCACGACCGGTCCGGCCACCCAGTGCGTGAACGGTCCCAGCAGCATCGCCAGCATGAACATGATCACCGCCGCACCGACCGGGGCCGCCAGCCAGACCCCGTACCGCATGGTCCACGTCGGCTCCGCCTCGCCCCGACCCAGAGTCCTGCCCATGCTGTAATTCCAGCATCACCGAGCGTGCGGCGTCGGGGAAACGGTCGCCATCGTCCGGGTGGCCGCGGACCGCCGGGGCATTGGTCGTCAATGGACACAACGCATCCGAGCTGATCGGACCGGGAAAACCCCTGCCGACCAGGCCAGGAGTGGCCACATGCCCACAGTCCGCAATGATCCGGAACCGGCGAATCCGGTCGCCTTAATCCGGGGGCGGCGGGATGCGCTCCCTCACCGCAGCAGCACGAGGTGGTGGCGGACCAGGGCGCGCAGGATCTCGGCGGTGATGGGCATCGGGGTGCCGGAGCGTTCGGCCAGGTCGGCGGCCGACAGCTCGCGGTCCTCGGCGAGGCGGGCAAGGACGGGTTCGGCCACGGCGGGCAGGCGGTAGCGGCGGCCGGCGACCGTGGCGGTCACGCTCGACCCGTCGCGCTCCAGGTGCGGGGCGAGCAGGGGGACGAACTCCACGCGGGTGTCGGGGGCGGGCACGGCGCCGTCCACCGCCCAGGCCAGGGAGAAGGAGCGGCGGCGCGGGAAGCGGGCGTCGCGCTCCCGCAGGAAGGCGTCGACGTCGAGGTCCTCGGCTAGCTCGGCCAGGCCCCGGACCAGCTCGTGGTGGTGTTTGCGCCGTTCGTCGGGCGTGGCGAACCGCGGTAGGTCGCGGCGCGCGAACTCCGATTCGTGCAGCCGGTCCAGCAGCGCGCGGGCCCAGTCGACGCCGGTGGCGCGGGTGAACCCGAACGTCAGGTGCATGCTGACGTCGCCGGTGCCGCGGACCGTGTGCCACCATCCGCGCGGCACGTGCAGCACCTGCCC
Source organism: Nocardiopsis mwathae (assembly GCF_014201195.1). Taxonomy (NCBI): domain Bacteria; kingdom Bacillati; phylum Actinomycetota; class Actinomycetes; order Streptosporangiales; family Nocardiopsidaceae; genus Nocardiopsis; species Nocardiopsis mwathae. The sequence goes on from NZ_JACHDS010000001.1 coordinate 1,788,431, forward strand.
GGGGCGCAGCACCCCCTCCCACACCACGCCGTCGGGCGGGGTGTGGGAGTGGTCGGCGTCGACCTTCATCGGGTTGCGGCGGCTGCCCTGGCCGTGGACCTGCCAGGACTTGGTCCCGGCGAGCTGCACGACGAAGGTGTCGTGGTCGTCCCAGTGGGTGTCGAACCCGTGGGAGTCGCCCCAGATCAAGTACAGGTTGGCCTGGGCGCGCTCGTGCACGAGGCGCATGAGGTCGTCGGCGGCGGCCCGGACGGGCGGGTGCAGCCGGTCGACCCCGTCCAGCACCAGACTGGCGCCCTCGCGCAGCTGCCGGTAGAGGTCCTCGGGCCGGATGACCGAGCGGGCGCTGCCGGACGCCTCGCCGGGCTCGGTGTAGCGGTCGGCGGGGACCGGCCGCCCCCGCTTGTGCAGCCGCAGCCGGGGTGGTTCGAGTTCCCGGGTGCGCAGGATCTCGTCGAGGTCGGCGAAGGTGAGCAGGGAGCGCACGGTGTCGGCCCCCAGGTCGGTGCGGATGACGTCCGACGAGAGCCGGGCGGAGAGCAGGTCGTCGCCGAGGGCGGCGCGCAGCGTCTCGGTGAACAGGCGGTCGGTCACGGTCGGCCTCTCTGCGTTCTCCACGGGTACGGGGACCGCCGGGGAGCGGGGGCTTCCCCGGCGGCCGGCCGCCGATGGGTGGGTCACTGCATCGGATCGTGTGTCCGCGCGGACACGGGGTGGGGATCAGATGAAGTCGGAGCTGGAGTCCGTGCCGTCACTGTCGCCGCCCGCGGTGATGTCCCGCGAGGTGACCTGGGTCAGGTCCTCGACCTCGACCTCGATCGGGTCCATGTGCGTTCACCTCTCTTCCTCTGGGGAGTAGGCCGCCCTCACACGGATCGGATCCGCGGGGACAACCCCGTTCGCGCGGCCGCGAACGCGTGCGCGTCGGCCGCGAGTTCGATGGCGCTGGTCACCGCGCGCGGTCCGTGCCCGACGTCGCGCTCGTAGCGGAGCAGCACAGGGCGGTCGGGGGAGGTGGCGGCGCTCAGCGCCGCGCACATCTTGCGCGGGTGTGCGGCGTCGGTCCGGGTGTCGCCGTGGAAGCCGGTGAGCAGCACGGCCGGGTAGCGGCAGCCGTGGCTGCGCAGCGCCCGGTGGTAGGGGGAGTAGGACATCAGTGCGGCGAAGTCGACGGGGTCGGCCGTGGTGCCGAACTCCCGGGTCCACAGCCGTCCGAGCCCCAGCTGCTCGAAGCGGGCCATGTCGGCCAGCGGTGCCGAGGCGATGACGGCCGCGCACAGGTCGGGGCGCATGGTGGCGGCGGCGAGGACGAGCAGCCCGCCGGCCGAGCCGCCCGACAGGCACAGCTGCCCGCGCGAGCAGTACCCGCAGTCGACGAGCGTGTCGGCCGCGGCGACGAGGTCCTGGACGGAGCGGATCTTGTTGCGCCGCGCGCCGCGCATGTGCCAGTCCTGCCCGGCGTCGCCGCCGCCGCGCACGTGGGCGACGGCGTAGCGGCCCCCGGCCAGCAGCCAGGACAGCACGGTCGCGCTGAACCCGAACCGGCGGGCGCGGCCGAAGCCGCCGTAGGCGTGCAGGATCGTGGGGCCGGGCTCGTCGAAGGGGCGGGCGGAGAAGAGGGTGACGGGGACGCTCGTGCCGTCGGCCGAGCGGCACCGGATGGTGCGGCGGCGGGGGCGGCTGCCGCGGCTGCGGCCGATCGGGACGGGCGTGCGCGGGGAAGGCCCGGAACGGGTGGTCGAGGCCGGGCGCTGCGCGGTGTCGTCCGGCGCGGGGACGGTCCAGGGCCGGGGGCGGCGCGCCCCGTGGTCGAGCACCAGCACCTTCTGCTGGGTGGCGACGTCGGCGTAGCAGAAGTAGGCGGTGTCGGGGGCGGCGTCGGCCTCCAGCCGGGTCACCATCCCCTCCCCGGGCAGCTCGACGCGGCGCAGGCGGCGGCCGTCGTGCGCGTCGTGGGCGGTGAGCTCGCTGATGCCCAGGAGGTTGCGGGTGACCAGGAGTTCGAGGGCGTCCGGTGTGCCGGTCACGGTGAACGCGTCCAGGGTCGCACCGGGGTCCTCGGGGACGATCTCGCGCCACCGCTCGGGGGCGGGGTCGCGGGGGTCGGCGGCGCAGATACGGCGGCGCGGGGCCTGGAGCGTGGTGCGCAGATAGAGGCGGCCGTCGGGGCCGACGTCGGCCTCGGAGTCGATGTCCTCACCCACGTGGACCGGCCGCAGCCGCGGTGCCCGTGCGCGGCCGCCGGAGAGGTCGGCGATCCACAGGTCGGTGCGGTGCCCGGTGCCGTGGTTCTCGGTGAGCAGCAGCCACCTGCCCCTCACCAGCCGCACGCCGGGGACGGCGCACGGGCCGGCGGTGGAGTGGACGAGGATGTCGGGGACGCGCGGCACGGCCAGGACGCGGTGCAGCCACACGCCGGGGCGGCCGCCGCGGGAGTCGCGGCGCACGTAGTAGAAGGCGGCGTGGTGGGGGGCGGGCAGCCAGGCCACCTGGGAGTAGCGCACGCCGCGGATCGGTTCCTCGACGGGCAGCCCGCTGTCGGCGGACAGGACGCGCAGCGCGCCGCGCTCGGTGCCGCCGGTGGAGGTCTGGACGGCCACCAGGCGGCCGTCGGGGCTGGGCTCCCAGGCGTCCAGAGTGGTCCGGCCGCTGGGGTCGTGGACGGCCGGGTCGAAGACCACGCGCTCCCGCCCGTCGCGGATCGTGACGAGGCGGGGGTGGTCGGCGTCGGCGTCGCGGCGGGTGGTGAAGGCGAGGCCGCCCCGGTGGACGGGCGGGGACCACAGTTCGGTGGCGACCAGGCGGCGGATCTGCCGGGCCAGGCGATCGCGCATCGGCCACGTGGCGGTGGCGCGTGCGAACTCCCGGGACCGGTCGGCGAGCCACCCGCGGGTGGCGGGGGAGTCGGGGTCCTCCAGCCACCGGTAGGGGTCGGCGACGGGCCGTCCGTGCAGGGTGTCCACGACCGACACGAGGTCGCCCCGCCCCGGCGCCCTGGCGAGGCCCTGACGGGGTGACGCCGTGCTCACCATGGAAGGCCCGGGGAGCGGGCGGGGGCACGGGAACAGCCGCGGTGTCGGTTACGCACGCCCACATCCTTCAAGCGCTCGGTAACGGCGGTCAAGTAGCAGCTGACTGGCGGGAGGTAACAGGAAGCTGTCGGAGAAGTTATATTACAAATCGGAAATATCTCCTTTGAACTGCGAGAACGCGCGGTCTGTGCGGCGCTTTCCTCGGTGTCCGGTGCGACTTCCAGGATGGAATGTCCTCACTCTTCGGAGCCATGCTTGTGGACGCCGGGCCCCGTCCACCGCGGACGTCCCGGTGTTCCCGGATGCGCTCGGCGGTGATCGGACGGACGGGGCCGGGCGGGGCCGGGCGGGCGGCGCCGGTCGATTCTGGTGGATTTTCGGCTATGCACCTTTCGCAACCTTTATTGGGCCTTGGGCGTCTCACCGGTGAACGGGTGCGTGAAATCACGCGAAATCATGCGAAATCACCACGGCGGGCGCGGCAGCCGAACAGGCGACACGTGCACCGGCGGGAACTCGAAAACGGGGAGCGCGGACATGACCACAACGGCACGCAGGGCGGCGCGCGCGGCCCTCGCATCGGCGGTGGCGCTGGGCGTCGCCGCGGCGGGCTCGGGCACGGCGGCCAACGCCGAAACGGAGTGGCGGATTCTGCACGGCGGCCAGAGCCTCGGCGGGTCCTTCGGCGCGGTCGCGGCCGCCGACGCCGACCACATCTGGGCGTTCGGCGACGACCAGGCCCAGTCGGACGGCGCGACCTGGGTGTACGGCTGGGACGGGCGGCAGTGGACCCGGGAGGACCTGCCCGAGCAGTGGAGCCTGGTCCCCGAGGTCGCCGACGCCTCCGCCCCCGACAACGTCTGGGCCGCCGGGCGGGGCGCGGACCGGCAGGCGGGAACGCTGCGCTACGACGGCGAGGAATGGCGCACCTTCGACCTGGACCCGGCGCTGTGGCCCAACGACATCGCGGCGGTGGCCCCCGACGACGTCTGGCTGCTGGGTGGAATTCCCGGCGACCCGCCACGTGCCGCGCGCTTCGACGGCGAGATCTGGCGCGACTACTCCGCACCCCGGGTGGGCGGGGCGCTGTCCGCCCTGGACTCCGGTGACATCATCGCGGTCGGAGAGGCCGACGACCGCCCCGCCGTCGACCGGTGGAACGGTGAGGAATGGGTGCCCATGGCCGCGCCCGAGGTGGACGTGCCCCCGGGGGAGTCCGGTGCGGCCCTCACCGACGTCCTCGCCCGCGCCGACGACGACATCTGGGCGGTCGGCCACATCCACTACAAGGACCCCGACGACGTGGCCCACCGGAAGCCGATCCTCGCCCACTGGGACGGAACGGAGTGGGACACGACCGTCGAGGAGAGCGACACCGGCTACGACGTGGTCGTCGACGACGGGGCCGGCGGCGTGTGGATCCGCGAGAGCCACTGGAACCCCACCTACCTCCACCGGGCGGCCGACGGCGCCGTCACCCGCCACACCGTGGACGGCGGCGAGTACGACCTGGCCGTCTTCGGAATGGCCCACGTCCCGGGCACCCACCGGGTCGTGGCGGCCGGCACCGCCTTCGAGAAGGGCGACCCCGACGAGTTCCACGACTACGGCGTCATCCTCGGCCACGGGTTCTAGCCGAACCGGCCACCGGGGTCGGCGCCGCGACGGGGCGGCCGGACACCCGGCCGAGGCGTGCGGTCACGGCACGGCGGTCGGGCATCACCCGTGGCGAGGGCGGGCACGGGCGACCGCAGCACGGCCAACGCGACCGACGGCGACCGCCGCACCGGGTGGAACGGCCGGAGGTCGCGACCCGCGCCGACTTCGGTCGATGCCCTGGCCGCGGCACGGCGGCGCGGGCCGGGGCGAGGGTAGCGTCGTTACCCATGGAAGGTCCCGATCCCCGGCCCGCCCACCGGCGCAGACTGCGCGACCGGTGCGTCGACGCCGCACTGTTCGCCTGCGCGGTGCTCTTCGGGCTGCTGGTCCTCCTGGAACGCAGCGGCCCGCCCCCGTGGCCGCAGTGGCTGGTGGCCGTCGAGTACGCCCTCGGCGCCCTGAGCTGCCTGGCCCTGTGGCTGCGGCGCCGGTGGCCGGTCGCCCTCGCGGTCGTGCTCGTCGTCCTGGCCAGCGCCATCGAACTGGTGGCCGGAGCCGCGCTGGTGGCGCTGTTCACCGTCGCGGTGCACCGGCCCTGGCGGACCACCGCCGCCGTCGCCGGGCTGTCCGTCGCCCTCGGCGCCGTCGTCGTCGCGCTGCACTCCGGCCCGGTCATGCCGCGCGCCCTCGACGAGCTGCTGGGCACCAGCATCCTGCTGGGGCTGGTCGGCTGGGGCCTGTTCATCCGCCACCGGCGCCAGCTCGTGCTGTCCCTGCGCGACCGCGCCGAGCGCGCCGAGACCGAGGCCCGCCTCCGCGCGGAACAGGCGCAGCTGCTGGCCCGCGAGCAGATCGCCCGCGAGATGCACGACATCCTGGGCCACCGCCTCTCCCTGCTCAGCGTGCACGCCGGTGCGCTGGAGTTCCGGCCCGACGCCCGCCCCGAGGACATCGCCCGCACCGCCGGGGTCATCCGGGAGAGCGCCCACCAGGCCCTCCAGGACCTGCGCGAGGTCATCGGCGTGCTGCGCGCCCCCACCGAGGAGCTGCCCCAGCCCACCTTCGCCGACGTACGCGGGCTCGTCGCCGAGTCCTCCCGCGCCGGGACACCGGTCGAGCTCGACGAGGACATCACCGGAACCGTCCCCGACACCGTCGGCCGCACCGCCTACCGCATCGTCCAGGAGGCACTCACCAACGCCCGCAAGCACGCGCCCGGCGCCCCCGTCCATGTCGCCCTCGCGGGACGGCCCGGGGAGGGGCTGACCGTCGAGGTCCGCAATCCCCTTCGCGGCGGCGGTCCACGGGCGGGCACGCCCGTGCCCGCCGGGGCGCCCGCCGCGAAGGCCGGCCACGGCCTGCTCGGACTGGCCGAGCGCGCCGCCATCGTCGGCGGGCGCCTGCGCCACGGCCCCACGACCTCCGGCGACTTCCGGGTCGAGGCCTGGCTACCCTGGCCCGCATGACCTCACCCGGGACCCAGCACATCCGCGTGCTCATCGTCGACGACGACCCCCTGCTCCGCGCCGGACTCGCCATGATGCTGGGAGGCGCCCCCGACATCGAGGTGGTCGCCGAGGCCGGCGACGGAACCGAGGTCGCCTCAGCGGTCGACCGGCACGCGCCGGACGTCGTCCTCATGGACATCCGGATGCCGGCCATGGACGGCCTGGCCGCCACCGAGGCCCTGCGCGCCCGCACCCGCGCGCCCGAGGTCGTCATCCTGACCACCTTCGACGCCGACACCCACGTGCTGCGCGCCCTGCGTGCGGGCGCCGCCGGATTCGTCCTCAAGGACACCCCGCCCGCCGAGATCGTCGAGGCCGTGCGGCGGGTGGCCACGGGCGAACCCGTGCTGTCCCCGGCGGTCACCCGCCGCCTGATCGACCGGGTCACCGAGTCCGACGAGGACCTGCGCCGCCGCCGGGCCCGGGAACGCCTCACCCTGCTCAACGAGCGGGAGCGCGAGGTGGCCGTGGCCATCGGCGGCGGCCGCTCCAACGCCGAGATCGCCGCGAGCCTGTACATGAGCGTGCCGACGGTCAAGTCGCACGTCTCGCGCATCCTCACCAAGCTCGACCTGAACAACCGGGTCCAGGTCGCCCTGCTCGCCCACGACGCCGGCCTGCTCGACGGCGCCGACTGACCCCCTCCCCGCCCCCGACCCGCGCCTCCCTCCGTTGATCTCGGAGATATCGGGGTGAAAATCGCGGCCGAGGCCCCGATATCTCCGAGATCAACGACGAGAGGGGCGGTGGTCGACTTCGGTCGCGGTGGCCGATACCGAAGGACGATGCCCCGGCCCGGCGGCTCGCCCTAGCGTCGGGGGCGTACCTCGCCGCCGGCCCCGGTCGGCGGCATCCGTCCCGAGGAGAAGCGAAGAACCGCGCCATGGAATCGCCGATGAGCCGCCCCGAGAACACCACCGTCGTCCGCGAGCACGTGTGGTGGATCGGCCTGCCCCTGATCGGCGCCGGACTCGGCTGGCTGCTGAGGTCCGTCGCCGGGTGGGTGGCATCCCTGGAATGGGCGCCGTTCCAAGGCCCGTTCAAGCTCGTCGCCGCCCTGCCCGAACCCGTCGCCACCATCGGCGCCCTCGCACTGGGCGCGGCGGCCGGACTGGTCCTGGCCGTGCTGTGGTGGGCCGAGAGTCTGACGGTCACCGTGACCGACGACGGGGTCGAGCTGAAGCGCGGCGACAGCGCCCAGGACTTCCGGCGCTCCTCGGTGCACGCGGCCTTCCTCGACGGCGGACACCTCGTGCTGCTCGGCGGCGGCACCCGCGAGCTGGCCCGGGAGAAGTGCGACCTGGACGCCGCGGCCCTGGCGGGCGCGTTCACCGCCCGCGGATACGCGTGGCTGGCCGACGGCGACCCCCACCGCGAGGAGTTCCGGCGCTGGGTCGAGGGCGCCCCCGAGCTGTCCGCGTCGGCCGACGCCCTGTTCCGGGCCCGCCAGCGCGCACTGGAGGAGAAGGACGGGGACGACGCCGCCGAGCTCCGCCGCGAACTCGCCAAGCTCGGCATCGTCGTCCGGGAGGAGAAGAAGCGCCAGTACTGGCGTGCCGCCGACACCGGCGACCGCCCCTGACCGGCGTCGGCGCCGCCGGTGCGGCCTCCGCGTTCGCGGCGATCCCCTTTCGTCCGCCTCTTTCATCCGCCTCTCATACGCGGCCGCCACGATCGGGCCCCATGGCAGAAGAACCGCATGAGCACCGCGCGACCTCCGCAGCGCCTCCGCCCGCAGCCACCGACTCCGCCCGCCCGCCGCGGCCCCGCCCCGGCCGACTGCTGGCCGGGATCGCCGCCTGCGTCGGCGTGGGTGTGGCCGTGCCGCTGGCCGTCGCAGCGGCCGCACAGCCCGCCGCCGCACCGGTCCGAGTCGAGGACGGATCGGTCATCGTTCCCATCCGAGGCGGCGACGCCGTGGTCGACACGGCCACGCTGGCCGTCACCGCCCGGCCCGACACGGACGGCGGCCCGCGCACCCTGTCCGAATCCGCCGAGCAGGACCTGGGCGAACCCGGCGACGTCGCGGTCGACGGCGACGGCGCCCACTGGTCCTACCCCGACCTCGGGCTGGAGGCCACGGCGACCGCCGAGCAGGGCCGCCTCGCCGTCGAGCTGCGCTCCACCGCCGAGGCCGCCGCCGACACCACCCTCACCTGGCCGGTGACCGGCACCGACCCCGCCGCCTCCGCCGTGGATTTCCCCCGCGGGGAGGGCCTGTCGGTCCCGCTCGACGACGACTTCTGGAACTCCGAGGACGCCGGGCTGGCCGGGACGGACATCGACATGAGTTCCGGGCTGACCATGCCCTTCTGGGGGATCGACCTGGGCGGGCTCGGCGCCGCCTACAGCGTGGGCGACGACGGCATCGGGACCCTGCTGCGCTTCGTCTCCGACGGCGGGCGGCTGTCCAACGAGGCCGAGCACACCTTCTCCGGGGCGTCCGGGACCCTCGACTACGCGGTGACGATCGCCCTGACCGGCGCCGAGCCCACCGCCGCGGCGGCCGACTACCGCTCCCTGCTCAAGGAGCGCGGGCGGCTCGGCTCGCTCAGGGCGAAGATCGCGGCCAACCCCGAGGTCCAGAAGCTCATCGGCGCCTTCCACGCCTACACCTGGGGCGCCGGCAGCCGTGCCGAGGGCATCGCGCGGATGCGGGAGCTGGGGATCGGACGCATGTGGCTCGGCTACGACCCCGAGAGCGCGCCGATGGACGCCGAGGCGGTGGGCGCCGCCGACGACGCCGGGTACCTCGTCGGCCCCTACGACTCTTGGGCCAACGCCCAGGACCCCGCCGATTCCGACACGGCCCTGTCGGTCTGGCCCGACGGTGTCTACCCGCGTGACTGCGTCATCGAGGCCGACGGCACACCGAAGACCGGCTTCGGCGGCCGCGGCTGCTACCTGAGCTCCCAGGCCGTCGCCGACGGCGACGAGCTCCGGGAGTCCATCGCCGAGCGGGTGAGGGACCTGACCGCCAACGGCGCCACCGGCTACTTCCTCGACGTCGACGCCGCGGGTGAGCTCTTCGACGACCACAGCCCCGACCACCCGATGACCCAGGCCCGGGACCGCGACAACCGCATCGAGCGGATGCGCGGCCTGACCGAGGACGACGGCCTGGTCCTCGGCTCGGAGTCGGCCGTCGGCTGGGCCAATGAGGTGATCGCGTTCGACCACGGCTCCTCCACCCCGGTCGCCGACGGCCTGTGGGCGGCCCAGCGGGACCGGGAGAGCTGGGGCGCCTGGGCCCCGGCGAGCGGCCCGAAGTTCTTCTTCAAGCCCGCGACCCTGCCCGAGCCGGTCGCCACGGCCATGTTCGACCCCGCCTACCGGGTCCCGCTGTACCAGACCGTGCTGCACGACTCGGTGATCGGTACCGACCGCTGGGAGCTGCCCCTCTACAAGCTCCCCGACCGGAAGCGCGACCGTGTCCTGCTCGCGATGCTCTACAACACCCCGATCAACCTGGTGCTCAACGACGACGAGCTCGACGCGCACGGCGAGGAGATCGCCGAGCTGCAGAACTACTTCCAGCCGCTGCACGAGGCGGCGGCCACCGAGCCCATGACCGGCTTCGCCTACCTGTCCGACGACCATCTGGTGCAGCGCACCGGGTTCGGCGACGGGGCGCTGACCGTCACCGCCAACTTCGGCGACGCGGCCGACCCCGGCACCGGACTGCCGGGCGGCTGCGTCGAGGCGAGTGTCGACGGCGGTGCGCCCCGGCGCCTGTGCCCCGAGGCGGCCTGACCACGGGCCCCTGACACCGCCGTTCCCCCGAGACCATCGGAGGGAATACCGCCATGGGGTAGCGTCCCCGGCGTGCGGGGGACCGGTGACGCGGAGAGGCGGCCACGATGCGGGTCGAGGGATTCACGGCCACCTGATCGACGGCGTCCTGCGTGCGGGCGCCGACACCACGCTGGCCGAGGTCTATGCGGGTGTGGTGCGTCCGGCGCTGGGCATCGAGGCCTACTTCGGGGTGCCGGAGCACGTCCTTGCCCGGGCCGCCGACCTGGAGTACGCCGACGCGGAGTGGCCGCGCCGGCTGCCCGCACTACCGTGGATGGCGCCGCCCGCCGGAGCCATGGACATGGGCCGGATGAACAGCCCGGAGTGGCGGCGCGCGGTCTTCGGTGCGATCAACCTGCACACCACCGCGAGCGCCGCTGCGAAGTTCTTCGCCGATCTGACCCGCGAGGACGGCCCCGTGCGCGCACTCCTGGGCCCGCGCCTGCACGGCGAATTCCTCCGACCCCAGGTCACCGGCCACGACGACCTGTTCGGCACCGAGGTCACCTGGACGCCGGGCTTCGTCCGCGACCATGTCAAGATCGCCAAGGGCGGGCTCGGCGGCTCGGCCGCCTGGTGGTCGCTGCGGCACCACCACGCCTGCGCCTACCTCACGCGCCGCCTCGACGACCACGCGCGCGCCGCCGAGATCGCGGCCGCCCTGGGCGACGACCTGACCGTGATGCCGCTGCGCTGACCTCGGCGGGGGCGGCTATACCCACCCGGCGTCGTGGGCGAGGATGGCCGCCTGCACCCGGTTGGTCATGCCGAGCTTGGAGAGGATGCGGCTGACGTGTGCCTTGACCGTGGCCTCGCGCATCCCCAGTTCGCGGCCGACCTCGGCGTTGGACATGCCGCGGGCGATGGCGACGAGCACGTCGCGCTCGCGGTCGCTCAGCACCTCCAACCGCTTGGCGGCCACCGGCGCCTCGTCGGACGCGGGTGCGGCGAAACGCTCCAGCATGCGCTTGGTGACGCTGGGCGCGAGCATGGCGTTGCCCTCGTCGATCGTCCGCACGGCCGAGATCAGGTCGCGCGGCGGGGTGTCCTTGAGCAGGAAGCCCACGGCCCCCGCACGCAGCGCGCGGTGCACGTACTCGTCCAGGTCGAAGGTGGTGAGCAGGACGACTTTGGGCGGGTTCGGCAGGGCCGTCAACTCGGCGGCGGCGGTCAGCCCGTCGACGCCCGGCATCCGGATGTCGAGCAGGACGACGTCGGGCGCCAGCTGACGGGCCAGGCGGACCGCCTCGGCGCCGTCGGCCCCCTCGCCGACGACCTCGATGTCGTCGGCCGAGTCCAGGATCATCTTCAGCCCCGAGCGCACCAGCTGCTCGTCGTCGATCAGTATCGTGCGGATCACCCGCGTTCCCCTGTCTCCTCAGACTCCTGCGTCCCCACCGGCAAGATAGCGCGAACCTGCCACCCGCCGTCCGGGTACGGGCCCGCGGACAGGTCGCCGCCGACCAGACTGATGCGCTCGCGCAGCCCGGCCAGCCCGTATCCGCTGCTGGGCGGAGGTTCCGAGCACGGGCCGGCGGTGTCGCGGCGCGGCTCGTTGGTGACGACGATCTCCAGGTTGTCCTCGCCGTAGTCCATGCGGACCGTGACCGCGCCGCCGGGGGCGTGCTTTCCGGCGTTGGTCAGCGCCTCCTGCACCGTGCGGAACGCGGTGCGCTCCACCTGGGCGGGCAGCGGGCGCGGGGATCCCGTGGTACGCCACTCGATCCGCATTCCGGCCGTCCGCCATTCGGAGATCAGCCGGGCGAGGTCGGAGAGGACCGGCTGCGGGGCGGTGGGCGCGTCGGCGGCGGGGTCGTCGCGCAGCACGCCGAGGATCTCGCGGAGCTCGGAGAGGGCCTCGCGGCCGGTGCTGCGGATCAGCCCGGCGGTCTCGACGGTCGTCGGGTCGGAGGCGGACACCTCCAGTCCGCCGGCGTGCAGCACCATCAGGCTGACCCGGTGGGCGACGACGTCGTGCATCTCCCGGGCGATGCGGGTGCGTTCGGCGGTGATGGCGCGGTCGGCCATCAGGTGCTGTTCGCGCTCCAGCCGCTCGGCGCGCTCCTTGAGGTTGTCGACGAGCTGGCGGCGGGTGCCCACCCACAGCCCGATGGTGAGGGGGAGCGCGATGAACACGATCCACACGCTCAGGGTGAGGAAGACGGGCGTCTCGCTGAAGGAGTAGGCGACGGCCGCCCCGATGACCATGGTCAGGGTCCAGGCCGCCAACCGCCGCCGGTCGGAGAACCAGGCGGCATACGAGTACAGGGCGATCGCGGCCGCCACCCCGCTGCCGAACACGAAGAGCATCACGGCCGCGGCTATCAGCAGCAGCTCGGGGCGGGTACGGCGGAACAGGATCGCCAGCGCCGTCAGCGCGGGGAACAGCAGCACCACCAGGCCGATCGCCACCAACTGCAACGGCCACGCCACGGGTCCGTCCAGCAGGCGCATCACCGGAGCGGCCATCCCCGACTGCGATGCGGCGGAGGACAGGATGATCCACGGCCAGAGGGTGATCGCGTAGAACCAGTCGGCGAACCGGTAGCGGCGGTCCCACCACCACTTCCAGAGCCGCGTCGGGCGCTCCCCGAACGCGCGCCGCAGCTTCTCTTCCTCTCCATGGAACATGTGCCGGAGTCTATGGCGCGCTCTGCGCCGCGGGCTTCGCCTGGTCAACGGCGTTTTCCCGGGGGCGGCGAAAGTCGATCACCCATCAGCGCCGCAGGTCAGGAAGGCGAACCCGGGCGAGTCCGGGGAGGCGGGGGTGGAGGGGCACCGACGAAAGTCGGTACCGGTGCCCCGACGAAGGCGTCGCCGGCGCCGTTCGGCCGTACTTTCGGCCCAGGCGGAAATCGGCTCTCCGACCGAGGAATCCGTGACATGCGCGGACATACCGTGATCAAAGTTGCGGCGGGCCATGCACCCGCCCGTCGCCGGAACAGACCCCGTTGAATCCGTCAGGAGAACCGATCGTGAGCGAAAGCGCCGCACTGGCCACGCCGCACCGACAGCACCCGCAAGCCCCGCCCGTGGTGATCGCCCGTAATCTCACCAAGGTGTACGGCAGCGGGGACTCGGCGGTCCGCGCCCTGGACGACGTGTCGGTGGAGTTCACCCGCGGCGCGTTCACCGCGATCATGGGCCCCTCCGGATCGGGCAAGTCCACCCTCATGCACACCCTGGCCGGACTGGACACCGCCACCTCCGGCACCGTCCACCTCGGCCGCACCGACATCACCCGCCTCAAGGACAAGCAGCTCACCCTCCTGCGCCGCGACCGCATCGGCTTCATCTTCCAGTCCTTCAACCTCCTGCCCATGCTCACCGCCGAGCAGAACATCCTCCTGCCCGCCCAGATCGCCAAACGCGGCACCGACCGCGAGCGCTTCGACCACATCATCAAGGTCGTCGGCCTGGAGAACCGGCTGCACCACCTGCCCTCCAAGCTGTCGGGCGGCCAGCAGCAGCGCGTGGCCGTGGCCCGCGCCCTGCTCGGCGCCCCCGAGGTCGTCTACGCCGACGAGCCCACCGGCAACCTCGATTCGCGCTCCGGCGCCGAGGTCCTGGCCTTCCTGCGCGACTCGGCCCGCGAGCTGGGCCAGACCATCGTCATGGTCACCCACGACCCCGTCGCCGCCTCCTACGCCGACCGGGTCGTCTTCCTGCGCGACGGCCGCCTGGTCGACGAGGTCCACGCCCCCACCGCCGAGACCGTGCTCGACCGCCTCGTGAAGCTGGAGGCCTGAGCCGTGCTGCGCACCACCCTGGCCGGCCTGCGCATGCACAAGGGCCGCCTGATCACCACCGCCCTGGCCATCATCCTCGGCGTCATGTTCGTCTCCGGCACCCTCGTCTTCACCGGAACCCTCAAGGAGAGCTTCAGCAGCCAGGTCATGGGCTCCGCGGACAAGCTCTCCGCGATCGTGGAGCCGGAGAGCACGCCGCACCAGGCCCCGGACGCCGAGCCGGACCTGCTGCCGAGCTCGACCCTCGACGACATCCGCGACCTGTCCGAGGTCGACAAGGCCGACGGCGTCATCAAGGCCGACGCCCCGCTCCTGGACAAGGACGGCCGCGCCGTCGGCACCTTCCCGACCAAGGGCATCTCGGTCGGTGAGGTCACCCGCTACGACGCGACCGCGGGGCGCCTGCCCACGGCGGGCGACGAGGTCGCCCTGGCCACCAACATCGCCGCCGAGACCGGTTATGAGATCGGGGACAAGGCCGAGGTCCTCGACCCCGACGGTGAGAAGCACACCTTCACCGTGACCGGCCTCATCGACGTCGGCGTCGACCAGGAGCTCGCCTTCATGGGCGCGCTCGCCTTCACCCACGACACGGCCGTGCGGATGACCGGTGTCTCCGACTACAGCGAGATCGACGTCATCGGCACCGACGGTACCGACGACAGCGCCGTCGCCTCCGCCGTGGAGAAGGCCGCCGGCAGCGGCGCCGAGGTCATGACCGGCCAGGAGAAGGGCGAGGCCCTGGCCAAGGCGGCAGGCGCCCAGGCCGATGTCATGGCCACCGCCCTCATGCTCTTCGCCCTGATCTCGGTCTTCGTCGCCGGGATCGTCATCTACAACACCTTCGCCATCCTCATCGCCCAGCGCCAGCGCGAGATGGCCCTGCTGCGCTGCGTCGGCGCCCATCGCGGCCAGGTCTTCGGCAGCGTGCTCACCGAAGCGCTCGTCGTCGGCCTGGTGGCCTCGGCTCTGGGCGTGCTCGCCGGCATCGGCCTGGGCTACGGCGCCTTCCAGCTCGGCGGCGAAGCCATCGGCGGCGACGGCGCCCCGGCCGCGCTGGTCGTCAGCCCGTCGGCGGTCATCGTCGGCATGCTCGTCGGCACCCTGATGACGCTGTTCGCGGCGCTGGTCCCGGCGCTGCGCGCCACCCGCGTGCCGCCGCTGGCGGCGCTGCGCACCAGCGCGGTGGCGCACGGCCTGGACAAGGGCTTCGGGTGGAAGCGGATCGCCGGTGCCGCGGTGTTCTTCCTGGCCTCCGGCGGACTGATCCCCCTGGCGATGGACGCCAAGGGGCAGGACGGCCTGACGCTGACCGCCGTGTCCGGCATCCTCGCCTTCATCGGCGTGGTCATCATCGGCCCGCTGCTGGTCCGCGCCGTGGTCACGGCCGTGGGCGTTCCGATGCGCAGGATCGGCGTGCCCAGCATGCTCGCCGCCGACAACGCGCGGCGCAGTCCCAAACGCGCCGCCACCGCCATGATCGCGCTCACCGTCGGCGCCACCCTCATCACCGGCTACTCCGTCATCAGCGCGTCGGTCTCCAAGACGATGACCGAGATGATGGACAGGCAGTTCCCGGTGGACTACCAGGTCACCCAGCAGGTCAGCCTGGACGGCGACGGAAACGGCCGCGGCATCCCGGAGGCGGTCGTCGACCGCCTGGAGGCCTCCCCGAAGATCGCCACGGTCATCGGCCAGCGCAGCACCGACGTGGAGGGCGAGGACGGCTACACCCCGGTCTCCGCCTATGACGGCGCCACCCTCGGTACCGACATCAAGTCCGACGTGGAGGCCGGCGACCTGGCCGACCTGGGCCCGGGGAAGGCCGTCCTGTCGGACGACACGGCCACCGGCGGATCGGGCGTGGGGGACACCTACACCCTGCGGACCGAGAAGGGCGAGCGCTCCTTCGAGATCGTCGCGATCACCAAGGACTCCCCGCAGATGTGGGGCGTGACCCTGGACCCGGACGACTTCGCCGCGGACTTCCCCGGCGTCAGCGGGTACCGGCAGGTCTCGGTCAAGGGCGCCGAGTCGGCGCCCAGCGACGAGGTGCGCGACGCGGTCTACGCCGCCGTCGACGACGACCCGACGCTGCAGGTCGCGTCGGTCGCCCAGGTCAAGAAGCAGTTCGACGACATGCTCAACATGGCGTTCCTGGTCATCGCGGCCATGCTCGGCCTGGCGATCATCATCGCGGTGTTCGGCATCGCCAACACCATGGCGCTCTCCGTGCTGGAGCGCACCCGCGAGTCGGCGCTGCTGCGGGCGCTGGGACTGTCCAAGGCGCAGCTGCGGCGGATGCTCAGCCTGGAGGCCGTCCTGCTCTGCCTGATCGGCGCGGGCGTGGGCATCGGGCTCGGTGTCCTGTTCGGCTGGGTCGCGGGCGCAGCCTCGTTCCAGGGCATGCAGTTCGCCCTGCCGGCCGGGCAGATCGCGGTCTTCATCGCGGTCGCGGTCGTCGCCGGCCTGCTGGCCTCGGTGCTGCCGGGCCGCAAGGCCGCGAAGACCTCGATCACCGGGGCGCTCGCCAGCGAGTAGCCCCGGCCGGGGCGCGGGGTCGTTTCACCGGGCGGCCCCGCGACACACCGGTGGCGCGGGCGGTTCCCCCTCAGGGGGGCCGCCCGCGCCGTAGTGTTTCCCGGGGAGGTGAGCCGGGTGATCGGTGGCGGGACCGGCCGGGTCGCCGCGGGCGAGGTCGCCTGGGGCACCCCGGCGGCACGGTGGATCATGACCGCGACGGTGCTGGGCTCGGGCATGGCGTTCCTCGACTCGACGGTCGTCAACGTCGCGCTACCCGACATCTCCGCCGACCTGGACACCGGCATGTCCGGGCTGCAGTGGATCGTCAACGGCTACATGATCACGCTGTCGGCCCTGATCCTGCTCAGCGGGTCGCTCGGCGACCGGTTCGGCCGGGTGCGGCTGTTCATCCTCGGTGTCGCCTGGTTCGCGGTGGCCTCGGCGCTGTGCACGGTCGCTCCGGACCTGTCCTGGCTGGTGGCGGGGCGCCTGCTGCAGGGGGTGGGCGGCGCGATGCTCACCCCGGGCAGCCTCGCGATCATCCAAGCGGGCTTCCGCAAGGAGGACCGGGCGCGGGCGATCGGCGCGTGGTCCGGGCTGACCGGCGTGGCCGCGGCGGCCGGGCCGTTCGTCGGCGGCTGGCTGGTCGACACGGGCTCATGGCGGCTGATCTTCCTCATCAACCTGCCGCTGGCGGTGGTGGTGCTGTTCATCGCCTGGCGCCACCTGCCCGAATCGCGCGACACCGAGGCGCCGGAGCGGCTGGACCATCGCGGGGCGGTCCTGGGCGTCGTCGGGCTGGCCGGGATCACCTACGCGCTGATCCAGTCGGGCGCGCCCCAGGCTCCGGTGGCGGGGATCGCGGCCAGCGCGGTGATCGGGGTGGCGGCGCTGGTGGCCTTCGTGGTCGCCGAGCGGCGCAGCCCCCACCCCATGCTGCCGCTGGACATCTTCTCTTCGGTGCGCTTCAGCGTGACCAACGCCGTGACCGTGCTGGTCTACGGTGCGCTGGGGCCGCTGTTCTTCCTACTGGTCATCTACCTGCAGGAGGTGCGCGGCTACAGCGCGGTGGCCGCCGGCGCCGCCGCGCTGCCCATCACCGTGCTGATGCTCGTGCTCTCCGGCCAGTCGGGGCGGCTGTCCGAGCGCATCGGTCCGCGCCCCCAGCTGACCGTCGGCCCGCTGCTGGTCGCCGCCGGGACGCTCCTGCTGGCCAGGCTGGGCGCTCCCGAGCCCGGCCAGGAGGCGACACTGGGCGACTACACCGCCGCCGTGCTGCCCGGCGTCGTCCTGGTCGGGCTGGGGCTGTCCACCGTGGTCGCGCCGCTCACGGCCACCGTGCTGGCCTCCGCCCCCGAACGCCACGCCGGGGTGGCCTCCGGCGTCAACAACACCCTGGCGCGCGGCGCCCAGCTGATCGGTGTGGCCGCCGTTCCGGTGCTCGCGGGGATCACCGGTGCGCGCGGCATCGCCGCCGGGTTCGGCCCGGCGATGCTGATCCTCACCGGACTCGGCGTCGCCGCGTCGGTGCTGGCCCTGTTCCTGCGGGACCACGAGGTCCGGGCCCGCGCGTTCCGCCGCACCTTCTGCGACGTGTCCGGGCCGCCGCTGAGCCGCTGCCCGGGATCGACGGCGGGTGAGGGACCCGGCGCGGCCGACCGCTGAGTCGCGTCGGCGCCCGAACCGGTCTCCGAGCGTGCCGGACGCGCATCGCGCCTGGTCTAGCCTGGCCGGAGGGGCGCCATCCCCGCCGCGGGATGAGCACGGGAAGGGAGAACGGGGTCCTGGGAGTGGGCACGAGCCGGAACGCCGCCGAACCGGTCATCGCGTTCGCGGGCGGCGGCCCCAGCGCCGCGCTGGTGGCCATCGCGCTGCTGCGCGCCACCACCTGGCTGCGCCTGGGCTACGAGGTGGTCCTGTTGGACGAGTACGGCCGGTACGCCCGCGGCACCTCGTGCGCGGGCGGCGACGACCGGCGGCTGGACGCGCCGGTCCGCACGCTGTCGGCCTTCCCCGACCGCCCGGCCCATCTGCTGGAGTGGGCGCGGAGCAGCGGGGTGCGGTGCAGCCCGGCCACGCACCTGCCGCGGCGGGTGTACGGCGACTACCTCGCCGCGACGCTCGCCGATACCACCGACTGGGCCTGGCCGCACGCCGCCGTCCACCGGCGGAGCGCCCGGGTGGCCGCACTGGCGGCCGACGGGGACGGGGTGGTCCTGCACATCCGCGACGACCGTCCGGGGCGCGCGAGTGCCCGGACCCGGTCGGCCGGAACCGGAGCGGGCCCCGCCGGAGAGGAACGGCTGCGGGTGGCCGCCGCCGTCGTGGCCACCGGAGACCCGGCGGTCCACGCCCCGCCGCCCATCGCCGGTGTGCCCGCGCAGCGTGGCGCGGCAGGGCTGGCGAGCTGCCCGCGCGGGGCACTGATCACCGTGTCGGGCGGCCCGTCGCCGTGCCTGTTCGTCGTCGGCCCGGCGCGCCGCGGGCACCGGTTCGACGCCCTCCCGCGCATCCGCGACCAGGCCGAACGCCTCGCCGGGCTGATCGCCGACACGGTGCTGCGCCGGGCCGGAACCGCGCATCGCGGGGACCCGGCCGGGTAGCCGGCGCCCTCACTCCTGCTGGAACAGGCCGATGAGGTTGCCGCAGGTGTCGTTGAAGACGGCCTGGGTCACCGTCCCCTCCTTCGTCGGCTCCATGATGAACTCCACGCCGAGTTCGCGCATGCGCTCGTACTCGGCGTGGATGTCGTCGGTGGCCAACGAGGTCATGGGCGTTCCGGCCGCCATCATCGCCCCCTGGTACTGCCGGGCGATCCGGCTGCCGCCGGGTTCGAGGAGCAGTTCCACCCCCTCCGGTCCCCGGGGTGAGGCGACGGTGAGCCACCGGGCGTCGCCGATGGGGAAGTCCTGCTTCTTCTCGAAGCCCAGCACGTCGGTGTAGAAGGCCGGCGCCTTCTCCTGGTCGGTGACGTACACGCCGGTCAACGCGATCCTGATCATGAGGGGCATGCCCTTCCGGTCGGTGCGCGAGGAGTGATCACCGCCGAGTCCCGCACCTGCCGGTGACACCGCACGGGACGGACACGGTGCGCCCATAGGAGAGCGGACCGCCCCGCGCGGCCCCTCATTTCCTGCGCGCCTCGCGCTCGTAGGAGCGCAGCCGGAACGGGCGCAGCGCGGACTCGACCTGGACGGCCAGGTCCATCTTGCTGGACCCCTCCTGCCGGTCCTCGAAGTGGATCGGGATCTCCACGATCTTCTGCCCCCGCCGGTAGGCGCGGAAGTGCATCTCCACCTGGAAGCTGTAGCCGCTGCTGTGGATGCTCGGCAGGTCCAGCACCTCCAGCGCCTCGCGGCGCCACAGCTTGAAGCCCGCCGTCACGTCGCGGACCGGCATCGCCAGGATGGCCTTGACGTAGGCGTTGGCCCACCCGCTGAGCAGGCGGCGGCGCAGACCCCAGTGTTCCGACAGGCTCCCGCCGGGAACGTAGCGGCTGCCGATGACCACCCCGGCGCCGGTGGACAGCAGGGTCCCCAGCAGCTGCGGCAGGTAGCCCGGCGGGTGGCTCAGGTCGGCGTCCATCTGGGCGACGTACTCGGCACCGTCCTCCAGTGCCCTGGTCATCCCGGCGACATAGGCGCGCCCGAGCCCGTCCTTGGCGGTGCGGTGCACGACGGTGATGCGCGGTGCGCCCGCCCCGACCTCCCCGGCGCTCGCGGCGAGCTTGTCGGCGATCTCACCGGTGCCGTCGGGAGAGCCGTCGTCCACGATCACCAGCCGCAGGTGCGGCAGGCCCAGGGCGAGGACCTGTTCGACCAGGACAGGGAGGTTGTCGGCCTCGTTGTAGGTGGGGACGACGACGGTCACCCGGGCCTGCGACCACGGCTCGGGGAGTGTCACGGGAATCGGCATACAGCGGTCTCCAGGGGGACGGCGGTCGTGGCGGGCGGGCGTGGAACGGCCCTGCGCGCTGCCGCACCCTCCGGTACCTGCGACGCCGCCCGTGCGCCCACCCCTTACCGACCAGTATCGGACGTTGTGTCCCCGGCCGCCAGCCGGCGGCGATGGCGGCGGACGACGGCCCGGAGCCGCGGGGCGCCGAAACCCCCGCCTCTACTCGCCGCGGTCGACCTCCAGCACCGCGACGTGCACGAGCGTGCCCATGTCCTCCAGCGTCATCAGCACCTCGGGATCGGCGTGGTTGTCGGTGATCAGGTGCGCGATGTGCTCGGGTGCCACGGTCTGCACCATCGTGTCGGCGCCGACCTTGGTGTGGTCGGCCAGCACGATGACCTCCTCGGCGCAGCCGACCAGCGCCCGGTCGGTGCTGCCCACCGCCGGGTTGGGCGTGCTCAGCCCCCGCTCGGCGGTGACGCCGTTGCCGGACACGAACGCGCGGTGCACGCGCAGCCCGGCCAGTGACTGCTCGGCGGCGGTGCCGACCAGCGCGAGATTCGTGCTGCGCAGCGTCCCGCCGGTCACCACCACCTCCACCCCGGGTGCGGCTGCCAGGATCTCGGCGACGGGCAGCGAGTTCGTCACCACGGTGAGGTTCCGCCGCCCGACGATCTCGCGGGCCAGCGCCTCGGTGGTGGTCCCGGGGCCGAGCACGATGGCGTCGTCGTCCTGGACCAGCCGGGCGGCGGCCGCGGCGATGGCGAGTTTCTCCGGGGCGGCCGTGCCGGAGCGCTGGGTGTGGTTGTGCTCGTGGACGAGCCGACCGGGCAGAGCGGCCCCGCCGCGTCGCCGGTCGATCAGGCCCTCGGCCTCCAGCACGCGGATGTCGCGGCGCACGGTGACCTCCGAGGCGCGGACCTGGGCGGCGATGTCGCGCAGCGCCATGCTGCCGTTGGCGCGCACCAGCTCCAGGATGCGCTCCCGGCGCTCCGCCGCGAACGCGGGCCTGGTCTCCTCCGTCATCCCTGTGTCCCCCCTGATCACGCCGGGCCTTCGGCTCGATCATAGGGCGGGACCGGGGGGCCGCTCTTCTCAGGCTCTCATCCGAGGTGGACGCCGTGGGCGTGCGACGAGCGGTCGACCTCCTCGTCGTCGGCCTGTTCGGCGTCGCCGGCATCGCCCGCCCCGGCCAGCAGTGCCGTCATGAACAGTCCGACGAGTAGAGCGAACATCGCCAGAGACCCGATACCGAACATCACCATGATGGACACGGGGGCCTCCTTGGGGGACGGACCGACCTGCCTCCCCGGCCCCGGCGGCACGGACCGCACCACCGGGCACCCGGGGTCTGGAGAACGGATTCCCAACGGGACCGGCGGTTACACCTCATCGGACGCACCCGGTGCGGTGCGTGACCGTCACCTCACCGGGCGCAGCGCTCCGGCCATTCCCGCCATGAGCAGGGCCAGCAGGGCGGGCAGCGCCAGTGCGACGCCGAGTCCGCAGAGGTGGGCCAGGGCGCCGATCAGCACCGGACCGCTGAGCAGGCCGACGTAGCCCGCGGCCGCGACCCGGCTCAGGTTGCGTCCGGCGCGCAGCGGATCGAGCGCGGCCGCGGCGGTGAAGGCCTGCGGGACGATGCACGACAGGCCCGCCCCCATCAGCCCGAACCCGGCGACGGCCGCCCACGGCACCGGGACCAGCAGCGCCGCCCCCAGTCCGGCCGCCGCCAGCAGTCCGCCGCCGCGCACCACGGTCGCGGGGCCGAACGCGGCGCTGAGCCGGTCACCGACGAGCCGCCCGGCGGCCATCGTGGCGGAGAAGACGGCGAAAGCGCCGGCGGCGACCGCGGCGGAGCTCCCCATCGTGTCGTGCAGGTAGACGCTGGACCAGTCGAGTGCGGCGCCCTCGCCGAGGAAGGCGGCGAACGCGACGAAGCCGAACAGCAGGAGCTTCGGCGCCCATGCCGCAGGGGGGACGGGCGCGGGGGGACCGGCCTCGACCGCCCCGGCGGCGGGCGGTGCGGATGCGGCGTCGGGCCCGGCCAGCAGGCCCCGCCGCACCGCCACCGACACCGCGGCCATGACCGACGCGACGCCCCAGAAGTGGGCGGCCGGACCCACACCGGCCTGGGCGGCCAGCGCGCCGATCCCGGCCCCGGCGAATCCGCCGAACGAGAACGCCGCGTGGAACGAGGCCATGATGGGACGGCCGTAGAGCCGCTCGACCCGGGCGGCGTGCACGTTCATCGGGACGTCGAGCATGCCGTGCCCGGCGCCCAATGCGAACAGCGCGGCGAAGAGGAGGGGCAGCGAGTCGGCGTGACCCGGCGCCGCGAGCGCGAGGCTGCCCGCGACCGCCGCCGGGAGGATGACGGCGGCGCTGCCGAAGCGGTCGCTCAGCCGACCGGCGGCCTGCATGGCGGCGAGCGCGCCGAGGGCCAGGCCGAGCAGGCCGATGCTCAGCCGCCCGTCGTCGAGGCCGGTCTGTGCCTTCACCGCGGGGACGCGGGCCGCCCACGTCGCGATGATCAGCCCGGCGATGAAGAAGTACGCGGCCACGGCGCCGCGTGCGCGGCGCAGTCGGCGGTCGGGGCGGGCGGCGGAGGGGCCGCTGCCGTGCCCGGTGGACGGGGCGGATGCGGAGGCGTCAGGCACGGACGACCGTCACCCCCGCCGCCTGGAGGTCGGCCACGATGCCGTCGGGGGCGGCGGAGTCGGTGACCAGGGTGTCGATGGCGGTGACGGGGCCGACGCGGCCCATCGTCACCTGCCCGAGCTTGGTGGAGTCGGCGGCCAGGACGGTGCGCCGGGACGACCGCATGGCGGCGCGTTCGACCGCGACCTCGCCGAGGTCGTGGGCGGTGATGCCGTCGCCGACCGTGATCCCGCAGCAGCCCAGCACGGCGACGTCGAAACGCACCGCGTCCAGGGATGCCTCGGCCAGGGGTCCGTGCAGGCTGAGCTCGGTGGGGCGGACCTCGCCCCCGGCCATCAGGACCTTGGTCGCGCGGTCCGCGCTCAGCAGCTGGGCGGCCTGCAGCCCCAGGGGCATCACGGTGATGGCCCGCCCCGCCAGGACACGGGCGACCTCGGCCGCGGTGGTTCCGCCGCCGAGGACCACGGCGCTACCGGGGCCGATCAGCTCGCCGACGGCGGCGGCGATGCGCCTCTTGGCCTCGGCCGACTGGCGCTCGCGCAGTGCGTAGGGGGCCTCCTGGCCGCGCGGGACCAGGCTGACGGCGCCGCCGCGCACCCGCCGCAGCACGCCCTGGGCGGCGAGCTGGTCGAGGTCGCGGCGGATGGTCATCTCGGAGTGGTCGGTGAGTTCGGCGAGCTCGGTGACGGTCACCTCGCCGGTCTCCCGCAGCCGGGAGACGATCAGATCGGTTCTGTCCGCACTGTCCATGCCGCCCATTCAAACACATATCATGTTCGATGTCGGGAAAAACTATCGTTATCCATGTTCGAAGGAACATCGGGGTCGGGTGTGCCGCGGGCGCGGACGACCCGCCACAATGGGGGCGTGACGAAACCGACCTGTGACGTGTGGTGGGCGGAACCGGCCCAGGCGCACCCCGGCCTGCTCGACCTGCTCGACGAGGAGGAGCGCGCCCGCCACGCGCGCTTCCGCCTCGCGGCCGACCGCGACCGCTACGCGGTGGCCCACGCCCTGGCCCGGCTCGTCTGCGCCCGCCGCGCCGGGTGCGCACCGCAGGAGGTGCGCTTCACCCTGCACTGCAGGAACTGCGAGTCGCGCCGGGAGCCGCGCACCGAGCCGCACGGCAAGCCGCGCCCCGCCGGGCCGGCGCTCGGCCTGGAGATCTCGATCAGCCACTCCGGCGACCGGGTCGCACTCGCCGTGTCCGACGGGGTCGAGGTGGGGGTCGACGTCGAGGCGGTCGCGCCCGACCGGGACATCGACCGGCTGGCCTCCTACACGCTCACCGAGAAGGAGCTCGCGGCCTGGCACGCCTTGCCCGGCGCCGAGCGCACCGCCGGCTTCTTCCGGTACTGGGCGCGCAAGGAGGCCCTGCTCAAGGCGACCGGGGACGGACTGTCGGCCGGGCTCGGCAGTGTCGGGGTCACGGGGCCGGGCGACCCGGCGGGTCTGGTCGCCTGGAGCGCGCCGAAAGCGCCCGCCGACGTGTGGCTGACCGACCTGGACGCCGGGGCCGACTACCGCGCGGCGCTGGCGGTGCTGGCCCCCGGCCCGGTCGCCCTCGCCATGCACCGGGCCGCCCCGCTGCTGGCCGCCGGGTAGCGCCGCTACCCGGATCCGGTCAGGCGGCCAGCGCGAGGGCGACGCCGAAGGCGGTCAGCGCGACGCCGCTGCCCAGTTCGATGCCCTGGCGGACCCGGCGGCGGCGCAGGAACTCGGTCAGGCGGGTGATCGACAGGATGTAGATCAGCCACCACGCCCCCGTCACCAGCACCACGATGGAGCCCAGCACCGCCGTCTGCAGGGTGGCGTCGGCGGGGGAGTCGATGAACTGCGGCAGCGCGGTGAGGAAGAACGCCAGCGGCTTGGGGTTGAGCACGTTGTTGAGCAGGCCCTGCCAGAACGGGGCGCCGCCGTGCACCCCCGTGCCCTCGGTCGGCTCTCCCTCCCCGCCGGAGGCCGGGTCGGCGGCCTGGACGAGGGTGCCCGCGCGCCATCGCCGCCGGAGCCGCACCAGCGCGCTGGTGCCCAGGTAGATGAGGTAGGCCGCGCCCGCCAGGCGCAGCACCGTGACGAGCGTCGGGTTGGCCGCGATGAGCACGGTCAGCCCGGCCGCGGCCAGGGCCGCCCAGGCCGACATGCCCAGCACGCAGCCTGCGGCCGTCGCGAAGCCGGTGCGGCGTCCCCCGGTGAGGGTGTTGCGGGTGACCAGGACGAAGTCCGGTCCGGGTAGGACCACGATCAACACCGTGGTGAGGGTGAAGAGGAGCAGGTGCTCCGGCTGTGGCATGGCGGATCCCTCCCATCGGGTGAGCTGCGTCACCGCTGCGGCCTGCGACACGACGAAACGACCGGGAGGTCCCGGTCGTTTCACGGCAAGAACAGCTCAATTATGTTGAGTTATCGGTCTATATGGCAAACTGCCGTGATATCTTCGGACCATGGCCGATAATCTGCGTCTTGATTCGACCGACCTGGAGATTCTGCGGGTTCTGCAGAACGATGCACGGATCACCAACCGCGAACTCGCCGCCACCGTGGGCATTGCGGCCTCCACCTGCCTGGACCGCGTCAACCGGATGCGCGAGGGCGGCGTCATCCTGGGCTACCGCCTCCAGGTTTCGCCCGAGGCTCTGGGGCGCCCCATCCAGGCATTCCTCACCATCCGCGCCCAGCACCGCCGCGAACTGCTCGCCTCCCTGGCCGAGCACATCCGCTCCCAGCCCGAGACCCGCGCGCTCTACCACCTGGCCGGGCGCGACGACTTCCTGGTCCTGGTGGCCGCCGAGAGCGTCGCCGACCTGCAGCGGCTCGTCATCGACGAGCTCACCTGCCGACCGGAGATCACCCAGGTGCAGACGACTCTGGTGTTCCAGGAGTGGGAGGGCGGCCCGCTGCTCCCGCCCGGCGCGCGGGCCTGACCGCGCAGACGTGTGCGGGTGACCGGCGTCACCCTCGCCCGGGGCGCGTCCCGGTCTATTGTGTGCACGTGGCCCCCGCACCGGGGCCCTCGGAGAACACGACCCGACCGGGTCGCACAGCGGCAGAACAGTGACAGAAAGGCCGTGCCGTGGCCGTCCGAACCCGCGGTGGCGAAGGCAGCTCAGCAAGACCCCCGTCCCCGGCGTCCTGCGCCCCCGCCGACCGCGCCGAGGCCGCCGCGGCGGCCGCGGCCGGTGAGAGGGCCGGCGCGGCGGCCGCGGCCGGTGAGAGGGCCGGCGCGGCGGCCGACACCGTGCCGCGGCGCCTGCTCACCGCGGCCACCCGGCTCTTCGCCGAGAAGGGCTTCGACCGCACCTCCGTGAAGGAGATCGTGGACGCCGCCGCCGTCACCAAGGGCGCGATGTACCACTACTTCGCCGCCAAGGACGACCTGCTCGCCGAGGTCTACGCGCGGGTGCTGCGCATGCAGATGTGCAGACTGGAGGAGATCGCCGCCTCCGGCGGGCCCGTCGACGACCGCCTCGGCCGGGCCGCCGCCGACGTCGTCGTCAGCACCATCGCCAACCTGGACGACGCCACGATCTTCTTCCGCTCGATGCACCAGCTCAGCGCCGCCAAGCAGCGCGAGGTCCGGGCCGAGCGGCGCCGCTACCACGAGCTGTTCCGGTCGCTGATCAGCGAGGGCCAGAGCGAGGGCGTCTTCGCCGACCGCGTGCCCGCGGACCTGGTGGTGGACTTCTACTTCGGCTCGGTGCACCATCTCAGCACCTGGTACCGCGCCGAAGGCGCGCTGACCCCCGCCGAGATCGGCGCCCACTACGCCCGCCTCCTCCTCGACGCCCTGCGGCCCGCGACCGCCCCCGCCTGACCCCGGCGCCGTGCGCCCGCCCGGCCCGGAGCACCCCCGGCGGAGCCGGAACCCCCGCCACCACTACGATGCGTGCGACGCACCGGCAGACCGAGCACGCACAACGGGGGCCCCGCCATGACCGAACGTCCCGCCTGGATGCAACCCCGCTTCGACGACCCCGCGGCACCGCCCGGGATCGACACGAGCGCCGCCCACCCCGCCCGGATCTGGGACTACTGGCTGGGCGGCAAGGACAACTTCGCCGCCGACCGCGCCACCGGCGATCTGATCCTGGAGGCCATGCCGCAGATGGGCGCCAACGCCCGCGCCGACCGCGCGTTCCTCGGCCGGGCCGTGCGCCACCTCGCCGCCGACGCCGGCATCCGGCAGTTCCTCGACATCGGAACCGGCATCCCCACCGCCGACAACACCCACGAGGTCGCCCAGTCGGCGGCCCCGGACAGCCGCGTCGTCTACGTCGACAACGACCCGGTCGTGCTCGCCCACGCCCGCGCCCTGCTCGTCGGGGACGAACGGGGCAGGACCGACTACGTCCACGCCGACCTGCGCGAGCCCTCCGACGTCCTGGAACAGGCCGCCCGGACCCTGGACTTCGACCGGCCCGTCGCCGTCATGCTCCTCGGCGTGCTGGAGTTCATCACCGACCCCGGGCAGGACGCGGCCATCGTGCGGACCCTGATGGACGCCCTGCCCTCCGGCAGCCACCTGGCCGTCTCGGTGTCCACCACCGAGGTGGACGCCGCGGCCATGGAGGAGGCCGCGCGGCTGTGGAACGAGGGCGGCTCCACCCCGCTGGTGCTGCGGACCGCCGACGAACTCGCCGCGCTGTTCGACGGCCTGGAAACGGTGGCACCCGGCGTCGTCCCGTGCACGGAGTGGCGCCCCGAACCCGGTGCCGACACCACCCCGGTGGCGCAGTACTGCGCGGTCGGCCGCCGCCCCTGAGGCGCCGCGCGGACACGCCGACGGCGGACACGGGTGGGTCGACCGCTCTCCTGTGGCCCCTGATGCGGTAGAACGTCGACATGACGGAAAGCATGAGTGACAGCGCGCCCGGATGGTTCTCGCCCGAGGAGCTGGACGGCGTGCGCAGTCGGCTGCCCATCCTCTATGTCAACGCCGTCCCGGTGCGGACCGACGAGTCCGGCATGGTGACGCACGTCGGCCTGCTGCTGCGGGCCGCCCCGGACGGCACCATCAGCCGCGCCCTGGTCTCCGGGCGGGTCCTCTACCACGAGCGCATCCGCGACGCGCTCACGCGCCACCTGGAGAAGGACCTCGGCCCGATGGCGCTGCCGCACGTCCCCGCATCGCCGCAGCCGTTCACCGTCGCCGAGTACTTCCCGACCCCCGGCATCACGCCGTTCCACGACCCGCGCCAGCACGCGGTGTCGCTGGCCTACGTCGTCCCGGTCACCGGCGACTGCCAGCCCCGCCAGGACGCGCTCGACCTGGTGTGGTTCACCCCCGAGGAGGCCGCCGGCCCCGCCGTCCAGCAGGAGATGAGCGGCGGCCAGGGCGTGCTGCTGCGTCAGGCCCTCGGGCACGTCGGCCGCCTTTCCTGAGCGGGCCGGTGCGCCGCTCAGACCAGCAGCGCCGCGCCCAGCGCGGGGGTGCCGAGCAGGCAGCCCCACCGGATGACCAGTTCCACCGGAGAACCGGTCGAGAAGCGCAGGCCGTGGGGCATCCCGACCATCCGCCAGCGCTGCCCTCGGATGCGCACCGGCCAGGCCAGGGGGACGGCCGTGCGCGTCAGTGCGTCGCCCAGCGAGTGCACGATCATGCCCATCGCCAGCACCGCGCCCACGTAGCCGCCCGTGGCCACGCCGCCCCAACCGACCAGTAGCGCGGTGGCGACGCCCGCGAGCAGGGACACGGTCGGCCACGATCCCAGCTCCCGCCGGTTGCGGCCGCGGGGCAGGCACTGGCCCAGGCCGCGCAGTGCCAGGGAAAGCGTCAGCCACAGGACGACCGCAAGCGCCTGCCACCACAGGCTGCAGACCACTCCCACCGCGGCGCCCACGGCGAGCGCGAACAGCGGGGTGTGCAGCAGGTAGCGGTGCTCGCCGTCGGACACGCGGTCGCCGCGGGTGCGGGTGCGCCGGTAGACGGCGGCCGACAGCGCCCGGGCGCCGCGGCTGACCAGCCCGGTGGCCGGGCCCTGCGAGCGGGTGGCCGTGGAGTTGGGGTGGTCGAGGTCGGGCAGGAGGGCAGCGCCCGCGCCGATCCCCGCGGCGGCGGTCAGCTCCACCGGCCCCGCGGGGACGCCGAAAAGCGGGGCGAGCAGCCCGGTGGCCGCCACCCCGGCCAGTGCGCCGGTGGCGGCGTGCGAGCCGCCCATCATCGCGCGGCCGCCTCACCGTGCGTAGCGGTCCGACGTGGTGTCCGGTGAGGGGTGAAGCATGGGGAATCGGCGCAGGGGAGGGCGGTGTGGGGCACCGGGGGCCTTTCTTCTCTTGTCGGAGGGGTCCTTCCAGGGTCACACACCGTGCCGACATGTCGGTCCGGGAGGCCGCCCTCCGAGCACCCTCCGACCGGACGCAGATCGAATACCGACCGGGTGGTATGTTGGTCGCTCCTCGAAGGCATCGAACGGCGGGAGGGCCGACCGTGGGTACGGCGACGACGAACCCCCCGGGGCTGGACCCGCAGCGGCTGCGTGCCCACCTCGACGCCGAACGGCCCGGACTCGTGTGCGGCGACCTGCGGGCCACCCTCATCACCGGCGGCCGCTCCAATCTCACCTATGACGTCACCGACGGCCACCGGCACTGGGTCGTGCGCCGCCCGCCGCTCGGCCACGTGCTTCCCACGGCGCACGACATGTCGCGCGAGCACCGCGTCGTCACCGCGCTCGCGCCGACGCCCGTCCCGGTGCCGGGGACGGTCCTGTACTGCGACGACCCCGAGGTCATCGGGGCGAGCTTCTACGTCATGGAGCGGGTCGTCGGCACGCCCTACCGGGAGGCCGACCGACTGGCCCGACTCGGCCCGCGGCGCACCCGGAACATCGCCCACGCGATGATCGACACCCTGGTCGACCTGCACGCCGTCGACCCGGCCGCGGTCGGTCTCGGCGACTTCGGGCGCCCCGACGGGTTCGTCGAGCGCCAGCTCCGCCGGTGGGCCCGCCAGCTGGACTCCTCCCGGAGCCGCGAGCTGCCCGGCATCGACGAGCTGCACTCCCGGCTCGCGGCGGCGCTGCCCGCCTCACCCCCGCCGACCATCGTCCACGGCGACTACCGGCTGGACAACCTCCTGATCGGCGCCGGGGACGGTGCCGGCCCCGACGACCGCATCACCGCCGTCCTCGACTGGGAGATGTCCACCCTCGGCGACCCCTTCACCGACCTGGCCCTCCTCATCGCCTACAGCAGCCCCGCCATCCCGCCCGTCCCCGGCGTCAGCGACGCCCACACGGCGCCGGGCTACCCCGGCCCCGACGAGATCGCCGAGCGCTACGCGCGGTGCTCCGGACGCGACGTCTCCGGCCTCGACTTCTACGTCGCCTTCGCCTACTTCAAGCTCGCCGTCATCCTGGAGGGCATCCACTACCGCTTCGCCCGCGGCCAGACGGTGGGGGACGACTTCGACCGGCTCGGCGAGGCCGTCCCCCGGCTCGTCGAGGCCGGACTCAGGTCTCTCGGCGCGGACTGACGATGTCGCCGGCCCGGACGAGCTGCGCGTGCGGGTCCCGCTCGCTCAGGTGCGCCCGGTCGTGCGGTGCGTGGAAGTCCACCTGCGGCCCGGCCGGGACGATCCGGCGCGGATTGATCGCGCTGTGCGTGACGAAGTAGTGCCGCTTGATGTGGTCGAAGTCGGTGGTCTCGCGGAACGCCGGCTCGGAGTACAGGTCGCGGGTGTAGCCCCACAGGTTCGGGTAGTCGACCAGGCGCCGCACATTGGTCTTGAAGTGCGTCACATAGACGACGTCGAACCGCACGAGGGTCACCCAGAGCCGCACGTCGGCCTCGGTGATGCGGTCGCCGAACAGGTAGCGGCGCGTACCCAGCCGCTCCTCCAGGTCGTCGAGGGTGGCGAAGAGCTCGCTGACCGCGCTGTCGTAGGCGGCCTGGGTCGGCGCGAAGCCGCACCGGTACACCCCGTTGTTCACGGTGGAGTAGATCCTGCGGCTGAGCGTGTCGATGTCCGAGCGCATCCCGGCCGGGTACAGCTCGATCCGGTTGCGCGCCCAGGCGTTGAAGCAGGAGTTGAGGTCCAGTGTGATATCGGGGAAGTTGTTGCTCACGATACGGCGGGTGAAGGTGTCCCACAGCACCGGTACCGAGACGTGCCCGTCGTAGCCCGGCCGACTGGCCGTGTAGACGTCGCGCAGCAGCGCGAAGTTCCCCACGTCGTCGGGGCCGTGCCCCGGACCTTCGCGAAACGCCCAGCCCCGGCCGTCCCGGATCGGGTCGGCGATGCCGACCGAAACGACGTCCTCCAGGCCCTTGAGCTTGCGGACGATCAGCGCGCGCTGGGACCAGGGGCAGGCGTAGGAGGCGTACAGGTGGTAGCGGTGGGCCTCGGCGGGGAACCGCTGCGAGCCGACCCGGCCGCGGAAAGTGTAGGGAGGCCGGACGAAGGCCGCTTCCTTCGGGCTGGTCAGGAACGTTCCGTAGTCGCCGTGG
The DNA here is from genome assembly GCF_014201195.1 of Nocardiopsis mwathae. Lineage (NCBI taxonomy): Bacteria > Bacillati > Actinomycetota > Actinomycetes > Streptosporangiales > Nocardiopsidaceae > Nocardiopsis > Nocardiopsis mwathae. The sequence continues at coordinate 1,819,643 of NZ_JACHDS010000001.1, forward strand.
GCATCGAAGTCGACGGGTGAGGCGGTGGTGATGGTCTTCATGGGTCCTCCCCATGCTGCGGGCGGCGCGTACCCGGATTCCTCTGGCCGTACACCGGCACAGTCCTCTGTACCCGCGCGGCCGCCCTCTGACGCCGTCCGCACCCATCCTGATCCGCGGTTTTGCCGACAGCAGGGGCCGACGCCCGGGCGTGCCGGGCCCGGTTCCCCCGGCTCGATTCCGTTACCGCCAAGTAGCTGGATACGCTGCTGTCCGTTCTGGCATGGTTGTCACCGCGCTCATCAGCGCATTCGGAGGTAGTTCGAGATATGTCCCGCACGGCACTGGTCACCGGCGGCAGCCGGGGGATCGGCCTGGCCATCGCGCGTGAGCTCGCCGCGGCCGGCGACGACGTCGCCGTCACGTACCGGTCGGGCGAACCGCCGGAGGGCCTGTTCGGCGTCCACTGCGACATCACCGACACCGCTCAGGTCGACGCCGCGTTCAAGCAGGTCGAGGAGGAGTACGGCCCGGTCGAGGTCCTGGTGGCCAACGCGGGCGTCACCAAGGACCAGCTGCTCGCCCTGATGAGCGAGGACGACTTCGCCTCGGTCCTGGACACCAACCTCACCGGGGCGTTCCGCGTCGCCAAGCGCGCGGTCCGCGGCATGATGCGCAAGCGCCGCGGCCGGATCGTCCTGGTCTCCTCGGTCGTCGGCCTGCTCGGCTCCGGCGGCCAGGCCAACTACGCCGCCTCCAAGGCCGGGCTCGTCGGCTTCGGCCGCTCGCTCGCCCGCGAGCTGGGCTCCCGCGGCATCACCGTGAACGTCGTGGCCCCCGGCTTCATCGAGACCGACATGACCGCGGCCCTGCCCGAGGAGCGGCAGGCCGAGATCAAGAAGAACGTCCCGCTGGGCCGCTTCGGAACGGCCGAGGAGATCGCCAGGACGGTGCGCTTCCTCAGCAGCGAGGACGCCGCCTACATCACCGGTGCGGTCATCCCCGTCGACGGCGGCCTCGGCATGGGCCACTGACCCCGACGCCACCAACCCGCCGGCAGCGGCGGCGCTCCCGCGCCGCGGTCCCCTGCTACCGGGCGCGAACGAAAGAACTGGACGGAAAGACTCCATGGGAATCCTTGAGGGCAAGCGCATCCTCGTCACCGGGGTGATCACCGACTCCTCGATCGCCTTCCACGTCGCCCGCCTGTGCCAGGAGCAGGGCGCCACGGTCGTGCTCACCGGCTACGGCCGGCTGAGCCTGGTCGAGCGCATCGCGCAGCGGCTCCCCGAGACCCCGCCGGTGATCGAGCTCGACGTCACCGACAGCGGCCACCTCGACAGCCTCGCCGACCGGATCGGCAAGCACGTCGACGGCATCGACGGCATCGTGCACTCGATCGGCTTCACGCCGCAGGGCGCACTGGGCGGCAACTTCCTCGACACCGCGTGGGAGGATGTCGCCACCGCCGTGCACACCTCCACGTTCTCGCTGAAGTCGCTGACCACGGCGGTGCTGCCGCTGATGCGGGACGGCGGCTCCGTGGTGGCCATGGACTTCGACAACAGCGTCTCCTACCCGGTCTACGACTGGATGGGCGTCGCCAAGTCCGGGCTCACCTCCACCGCCCGCTACCTGGCCCGCTACCTCGGCGACCAGAAGATCCGGGTCAACCTCGTCTCGGCCGGCCCGCTGCGCACCATGGCCGCCCGCAGCATCCCCGGCTTCGACGAGCTCGCCGGGCACTGGCCCGAGCGCGCCCCGCTCGGCTGGGACACCTCCGACCCCGAGCCGGCGGCGCGCGCCGTCGTCGCGCTGCTGTCGGACTGGTTCCCCGCCACCACCGGCGAGATCGTCCACGTCGACGGAGGGTTCCACTCCACGGGCGCATAGGGTGAGAGGTTCCCAGGCATGATCACCGCGGGCGCCCCCTTCGCCGCGGGCAGGGGGCCGCCCGCGGCCGCGTGCGGGACAAGCGCGGCCACACCAGAGAGGACGTAGAACGCCGATGGATCTCGGACTCCAGGGAGCCAGGGTCGTCGTCACCGGGGCGAGCCGGGGCATCGGCCGCGCCATCGCCCGGACCTTCGCCGAGGAAGGGGCCGACCTCGCCATCTGCGCCCGGTCACCCGAGCCGCTCAAGCGCGCCGCCGAGGAGCTGCGCGCGACCGGCCGCCGGGTCGTCGAGCAGGCGGCCGATGTCACCGACGGCGAGGCGCTGCGCGGCTTCGTCGCCGAGGCGGCCGAGCGGCTCGGCGGCATCGACGTGCTGGTGTCCAACGTGTCGGGCGGCAGCGCGGCCACCCCCGACCAGTGGGAGCGCGGGCTGGCCGCCGACATCCTGCCGTTCGTGCGGCTGACCGAGTACGCCGAGCCGCACCTGGCCGCCTCCGAGCGGGGTGGGGCGGTGGTCCTCATCTCCACCACCTCGGCCCTGCACGCCAGCGCGCCCTCCGGGCCCAAGGCCTACGGCGCGGTCAAGGCCGCGCTCAACCACTACGCGGCCGCGCTGGCCCGGTCGTGGGCGGAGAAGGGCGTGCGGGTGAACACGGTCTCGCCCGGCCCGATCGAGTTCCCCGGCGGCGGTTGGGACCGCCGCAGGCACAACGACCCCGTGTTCTACGAGAGCATCCGGGCCAGGATCCCCTACGGGCGGCTGGGCCGCCCCGAGGAGGTCGCCCGAGCCGCCGTCTACCTCGGCAGCCCCGCGGCGAGCTTCGTCACCGGAACCAACCTCGTCGTCGACGGCGCGTTCCTGGACCGCGTCCACTGACCCCGCCCGACCCCGGCCCCTCGGTGAGGCCGCCGCCCCCGTGGCGGCCTCACCGAGGGGCCGGCGCCGTCACCGAGGGGCCGGCTCCAGCCCCAGCTCCTCGGCAGCCCGGGCACGCATCTCGACCTTGCGGACCTTGCCGCTCACCGTCATCGGGAACGACTCCACCACCCGCACGTAGCGCGGCACCTTGAAGTGGGCGAGCCGGTCGCGGCAGAACCCGGCGACCTCGTCGCGGGTGGGCGGGTCGGCGGGGTCGCGGGGGATGACGCAGGCCAGGACCTCCTCGCCGTACTTCGCGTCGGGCACCCCGACGACCTGGACGTCGGCGACCTTGGGGTGGGTGTAGAGGAACTCCTCGATCTCGCGCGGGTAGATGTTCTCCCCGCCGCGGATGATCATGTCCTTGAGGCGGCCGACGATCGCCGCGTAGCCGTCCTCGCGCATCACCGCAAGGTCGCCGGTGTGCATCCACCTCCCGGCGTCGATCGCCTCGGCGGTCTTCTCCGGCTCCTCCCAGTACCCGGTCATCACCGAGTACCCCCGCGTGCACAGCTCGCCCGGCTCGCCGCGGGGCAGGGTGACACCGCTGGCCGGGTCGACGACCTTGATCTCCACGTGCGGCATCACCCGGCCCACGGTGGCGGTGCGGCGCTCCAGGTCGTCGTTGACCCGGGTCATCGTGGACACCGGGGAGGTCTCGGTCATGCCGTAGCAGATGGCGACCTCGGGCATGTGCATCTCCGACATGACCCGCTTCATGATCTCCTCGGGGCACGGCGAGCCCGCCATGATGCCGGTGCGCAGGCTGGACAGGTCGTAAGCGGCGAAGTCGGCCAGCCCCAGCTCGGCGATGAACATCGTCGGCACCCCGTACAGCGCCGTGGCCCGCTCCTCGGCGACCGCGCGCAGGGTGGCGGCCGCCTCGAAGGACGGCGCCGGGATGATCGCGCAGGCGCCGTGGCTGGAGGCCGCCAGATTCCCCATGACCATGCCGAAGCAGTGATACAAGGGCACGGGGAGGCAGATCCGGTCGTGTTCGGTGTAGCCCAGCAGCTCGCCGACGAAGTACCCGTTGTTCAGGATGTTGTGGTGGGTCAGCGTCGCACCCTTGGGGAAGCCGGTCGTTCCCGAGGTGTACTGGATGTTGATCGGGTCGTCGCAGGACAGCGTCGCGGCGCGTGCGGCCAGCCGCTCCGGCGGCACCCCGGCCCCCCGGTCCAGCAGCAGGTCCCAGCTCGGGTCGTCGAGGTAGACGACGTCGCGCAGCGCGGGGCAGCGCTCCCGGCTCCGCTCGGCCATCCGCCGGTAGTCGCTGCCCTTGTGCCGCTGCGCGGCCACCAGAAGCCGCACACCCGACTGGTCGAGCACGTACTCCAGCTCGTGCGCGCGGTAGGCGGGGTTGATGTTCACCATGATCGCGCCGACCTTGGCGGTCGCGTACTGCACCAGCGACCACTCCGGCCGGTTGGGTGACCAGATCCCCACCCGGTCGCCGCGCTCGACGCCCATCGCCAGCAGGCCCAGCGCCACGGCGTCGACCGCGGCGCCGAACCGGGCATAGGTCCACCTGCGGCCCGATACGACGTCCACCAGCGCCTCTCTGCGCGGGAACGTCGCCACCGTCCGGTCCAGGTTCTCCCCGATGGTGTCGCCCAGCAGCGGCTGGGGGGAGGCGCCGCTGGCATAGGACTTGGTCATGGTCGCCGTCCTTGTCGTTCGGTCGTGGTCGCGCGGGGCGGAGGGGACGCACTACGATCGTTGCCGATGTGACCGGCGTCTCCCTACCCCCGAACGGGGGTAGGGGATCGCGCCCGACACGGGAGGGAACTCGGTATGCAGCCCCGTGCCGCCCGCGGCGACGACCTCGCGGAGATCCGCTCCGCCCTACCCCGCCTCCGCAGAGACAGCGGGCTGCCGGTGGTCTTCGGCGGCGCGGTCGGCCCCGGCGGCCGCGCCCGCTACACCGAGCTGGCCGGAACCCGCACCGAGGCCATCCGCGGCCTGGTCGTCGAACCGGGGTGCGGGCTGGGCGGCAAGAGCCTGGCCACCCGCCGCCCGGCCTGGGTGCGCGACTACATCTCGGCCTCGGCGATCAGCCACGAGTACGACGCCGCCGTGCGCGCCGAGAAGCTCGGCGCCATCGTGGCGGTCCCCGTCGTGGTGCGCGACCGGCCGCGCGGGCTGCTGCTCGGCGCGCTGCGCCAGACGCTGCCGATGGGCGACCGCGCCATCGCGGCGGTGCACGCGGTCGCCCGCGCCGTCGAGCAGGAGATCGCGGTGCGCGACGAGGCCCAGCGGCGCCTGCTGGACCTGGAGCGCGCGCGGGCCGGGCCGCGGGACCGCGGCACCGCGGCCGGCGCGCCGCACTGGGAGGAGATCCGGGCGCTCAACGCCGAGCTGCGCTCGCTGGCCGGGCGGGTGGTCGACGCCGACCTGCAGGCGCGGCTGCTGGAGATCAGTTCGCGGATGGCCTCCGCCGCGGACGGCGACCAGGCGGGCCGCGGCCGGGACGGCGATGCCCCGGCGCTGGCGCCGCGCGAGCTCGACGTGCTCTCGTGCGCCGCCCTGGGGTGCACCAACGCCGGAATCGCCGACCAGCTGGGGCTGCGGCCCGAGACGGTCAAGAGCTACCTGCGCTCGGCCATGCGCCGCCTCGGCGCGCACACGCGGCTGGAGGCGGTCAGCGAGGCGCGCCGCCAGGGGCTGCTGCCCTGAACCCGACGCCGCGTGCCGCGCCGGACATTTCTCGGACTTCGCGGCCCGCATCCGCCCGGATTTGGTGTGAATTGTCGTCCCCCATGGGTTTTCTTTATTGTCGGAGCGGATAGTGAATTGCCGTTATGGGTATTCGTCTCCGGAGAGCGGTCGCAGATGTTCCCGGGGGTGGACGCAATGGCGCACGCGACGAATTATCCGGTCCGGGTCGAAGGGGAACTCGGTCCGGTCACCCGATGGATGTGGCTGGTCAAGTGGATCCTGGCCATCCCGCACTGGATCGTCCTGTTCTTCCTGCGGATCGCGTTCGCGATTCTCACGGTGATCGCCTTCTTCGCGATCCTCATCACCGCCCGCTACCCCAGGTCCATCTTCACGTTCAATGTCGGGGTGCTGCGCTGGCGCTGGCGCGTCAACTTCTACACCTATTGGGCGCTGGGTACCGACCGGTACCCGCCGTTCACCCTCGCCGAGGTCGACGACTACCCCGCCAAGTTCTCGGTGGACTACCCCGAGCGGCTCTCCCGCGGGCTCGTGCTGATCAAGTGGTGGCTGCTGGTCATCCCGCATCTGATCGTGATCGGCTTCTTCACCGGCATCGCGGTCTGGACGACCCGCGACGGCGAGGCCGGCTGGGTGTGGAAGAGCGAGGACATGCCCGCCGTGTGGACCGACGACTACGGCAAGTACGTGGCCGTTCCGGGACTCATCTTCGTGCTCGTCGCCTTCGCCGCCATCGCGCTGCTGTTCGCCGGCCGCTACCCGCGCGGCATCTTCGACTTCGTCCTGGGCATGAACCGGTGGTTGCTGCGGGTGCTCGCCTACCGCTCGCTGATGACCGACCGCTACCCGCCGTTCCGCATGGAGCCGGGCGGGCGCGACCCGGGGCGGCCCGCACGGCCGACCACGCCTCCCGCCGAGGGCGGCGATGAGGGGGGCGATGAGATGCCGGTGTCCGGCGGCGGTACCGCCTGAGCGGCGGTCCGAGGCGGAACGCGGCCGGCCTTCCTCAGCCCTCGCGCAGAATCCGCACCAGGCGGCTGTGCCGGGGGAGGGACGGGATCTCCCGGACGGCCCGGGCCAGGGCGGGGCCGGACGCGTGTACGACCGACAGGTGGTGCCGCGCCCGGGTGACGGCCGTATAGACCTGCGGGCGCGACCCGCGGGTCTGCGGACCGAACACCGCGACCACCGCCGGCCACCGCCCGCCGTGCGCCGCGGCCACGGTGATGGCCCACCCCGGGCGCAGGTGCGCGGCGTCGGCGAGGCCGACCGACGTACCATCGGGCAGCTCCACCGCGAGGCCGCCGCCCTCCACCGCGCGCAGGTGGCCGACATCGCCCGCCGCGTAGCCCGGTCCATCGGCCGCCAGCAGCACCCGGTCGCCCGGGTCCACGCCGTTGTACGCCCCCGGACCCGGGTTGAACCGGGCCTTGCAGGCCGCGTTCAGCGCGTCGGCGCCCGCCTCGCCGCCCCGCGTCGCGGCGACGATCTGCACCTCCTCGGCGGGGATGCCCACCGCGCGCGGGATCGAGTCGCCGATGAGCTGCAGCGTGCGATGCGCCGCCTCGGCGCCGGATCCCGCGGGCACGACCACGACCTCCCGCCGCGGGGCCGCCACCTCGCCCAGCTCCCCGCCCGCGACCAGGGCCGCCAGCTCGGCCAGCGGGCCGGCCCCGGCGGCGTCCGGCAGTTCCGCCACGGCCAGCGCACGTGACGCCGCGAGGTCGGCGACCACCTGCCCCGGGCCGACCGACGGTGCCTCGGCCGGGTCGGCGACCAGCACCAGGTGGGTGCCGTCCGCGCACGCCTCCACCAGCGCCGCCGCGTGCTCCACGTCCAGCGCCATCGCGTCGGTGACGACGACCAGCCCCGCCTCGACGGGGCGCTCGGCGCCGCGCCCGAACGCGCCGGGGCCGCGGCACTCCAGCAGCCGCGCCAGCGGAACGGCCACGGCGCCCGCCCCGCCGTCGCCCAGGGCCGTCAGCTCCGCGTTGAGCGCGGCCGCGGCCTGCGCGGTGGGCGCGGCGACGGCGACACCGAGTTCGCTCTCGGCCCCGATGTCGGCGGCGCACGCCACCACGTGGGCGACGGCCGCGCGCGACCCCGCACCGTGCGTCAGGACCGACACACCCCGCAGCGCCACCGTGACCAGCGCGGCGACGGTCTCCGGGGCGATCTCGACGCCGAGGCGCGCCGCCGTGGCCGCGACGGTCTCGGCGGCGGTCGCCGAATCCATGACCGGCTCGCCGGTGCCCGACAGCCGCACCAGGCCCTCACCCAGGTCCTGCTCGGCCAGGCCGAGGCGCGCCAGGCCGTAGTGCCGCTCGGGCTCGGGCATCTCGGCGGCCTCCCCGCCCTCGCCGAAGGGGTCGCCGTCGTCCGGGAAGGACTCGAACACCATGACGCCGCCGTCGTCGAGGGCCGCCGTCATCGCGGCCTCGGCCGTGCGGACCCCGGCCGCGCGCACCGCCCGCGCCAGCCGCCGCTCCTCGATGGCGGTGTGGCCCTCGCGCGCCGCGCGGCCCAGCAGGTGGGCGACGATCGCGCGGCCGCGCCGCGGGTCGTCGGGAGAGGGGCCCTCGCCCAGCGCCCGCCGCGCGCAGTGGTCGGCCTGCTCCGGGGTGATGCGGGGGAGGGCCAGCAGCCGCCACGGGTCGGCGTCCAGCTCCTCGGCGGCCCCCGGCCCCAGCACACCCACCAGCGGCTCCGCCAGGGGTTCGGGCGCGCCCAGCCGCGCCAGCACCGCGCGGGTGCGCTCGACGGGGCCGCCGCCCTGGGACCCCGCCGCGATCGGTGCCTCGGACATCGGGAGTTCCTTTCCTGCGCGAACAGTGGTGTGCGAACGTCCCTGGGAGCTTAGCGAGCGCGGCGGACGGATCCGGCCGCCGCGAGCCGGGCTGTGGACGGCCGGACCCGCGCCGCCCCGCCGGCGAAACCCCGCGGAACTCTCGCGGTCGCCCGCACGACGTCCGGATGAACGTTCCCGGTGCCGCCCCTGGGTGCCCCGGGCCCGCGGGTGACCAGGGCGTGATCCACGGAACACGCCCTGAAGGCGTCACCGAGCCGGGGCGGAGGAGGCGTCGTCGAGGGCTTCGCGGATCTCCCGCGGCAACTCGACATCCTCGGCGGCGAGGACGCCGTCGAGCTGGGCGGTGGTGCGCGGACCCACCACGGCGGCGGTCACCCCCGGCCGGTCGCGCACCCAGCTCAGTGCCACGGCCAGCGGAGACACGCCCAGGCCGTCGGCGGCCGTGCAGACCGACTCCACGATGCGGCCGCTGCGCTCGTCGAGGTAGGGCTCGACGTAGGGCGCCATGTGCGGCAGCGCGGCGCGCGACCCCTCGGGCACTCCGCTGCGGTACTTGCCGCTCAGCACCCCGCGGCCCAGCGCCGACCAGGCGATCAGCCCCGCCCCGCGGTCGGCCGCCGCCGGGAGCAGGTCGTGCTCGGCACCCCGGTTGAGCAGGGAGTACTCCGTCGCGGTGGCGACCACCGGGGAGCGCCCGGAGCCGGGAGCGGCCTGCTGCCAGGTGGCGTAGGTGGCGAACTGCCAGGCCGTCAGGCCGCCCACGCCGATGTAGCGCACCTTCCCGGAGGCCACGGCGGCGTCCATCGCGGCCAGGGTCTCCGCCGCCGGGGTGTCGGGGTCGTGGACGTGCAGCTGCCACAGGTCGATGTAGTCGGTGCGCAGGCGGCGCAGGGACGCGTCCAGCGAGGCCAGCAGGTGGCGCCGGGAGGTGTCGCAGGGGCGGTAGCCCTCGGGGGTGTGCCCGGCCTTGGTGGCGATGATCACGTCGTCGCGCCGGACGACGCCGGTCACCAGCCGACCGATGATGCGCTCGCTGTGCCCGCCGGTGTAGATATCGGCGGTGTCGATCAGTGTCCCGCCGGCATCCACAAAGGAGGTGAGCTGGTCGCCGGCCTCCTCCTCCGAGGTGTCTTTTCCCCAGGTCATGGTGCCCAGGGCAGTACGAGACACCCAGAGCCCCGACCCGCCCGCCTGTCGCTGTTCCATGGCGCGGAGGGTACCGTGTCGCGTCGCACCTGGCTGTGATCCGCTCCGGGAACGGCCGATGGCGGCCGCGGGCCGCGGCCGCCGTCCGCGGGCACGCCCGCCCCGCCCGCGTGCCGCCGCGGCCGCCCGAAACGCCCCGACGGGCCGTTCTCGCACGTCGGCGCGGACGCGGCGGCTTGAGTAAGCTGCCCACATCCGTTCCGCGCCGCAGCCCGAGCCGGCGCACCGGTCCCACCGGATCTCCCCGGGTGCCGCCACGCGCGGTGCCGGAGTCCGCATGCCGTTGGAGACACGTCCGCCGTGAGCATTTTCGAGGCCATCGTCCTTGGGCTGATCCAGGGACTGACCGAATTCCTGCCGATCTCGTCCAGCGGCCACCTGCGGGTGTTCTCCGCCCTCTTCGGCTGGCCCGACCCCGGCGCGGCGTTCACGGCGGTGAGCCAGCTGGGCACCGAACTCGCCGTGGTCATCTACTTCCGCAGGCGGATCGGGGCGATCATCGCCACATGGTCGCGCTCCCTGGTCGACAGGGACCTGCGGCGCGACATCAACGCCCGCATGGGCTGGTACGTCATCATCGGCACACTGCCCATCGTCGTGCTGGGGCTGCTGTTCGAGGAGCAGATCGACAGCGCCTTCCGCGACCTGCGGCTCGTCGCGCTCACCCTCATCGTCTTCGGCGTGATCCTCGGCCTGGCCGACCGCCATACCCGCAAGCACCGCGAACTCGTCGACCTCGACGCCCGGCGCGGCATCACCTTCGGCTTCTTCCAGGCGCTCGCGCTCATCCCCGGGGTCTCCCGCTCGGGCGGCACCATCACCGGCGGAATGCTGCTGGGCTTCAAGCGCAAGGACGCCGCCGAGTACTCGTTCCTGCTCGCCATCCCGGCCGTGTTCGGTTCCGGGCTGTACAAGCTCAAGGACATCGGCGGCGACGAGTACGCCGGGGTGGCGGCCACCGTCGTCGGCACCGCCATCGCCGGTGTGGTCGGCTTCGCCGTCATCGCCTGGCTCATGCGGTTCATCTCCACGCACAGCTTCATGCCGTTCGTCTACTACCGGGTCGCGCTGGGCATCCTGGTCCTCACCCTGGTCGGCTTCGGCGTCCTGGACCCGCACGGCGGTGCCGACGCGGACCACCCCAAGAAGGAGATCATCGCCGAGGAGCAGGCCGCGCGGTCCTCGGCGGAGCCCGCTCCCTCCGCCGAGCCGGGCCCGGATCCGTCCCCGGCGCCCGCGCCGTCCGCGGTCCCGGCGGTCGGCTGACGGCACCGCCGGCGGGCGTATCGGCGGCCGGGGATCTATGCTGACGCACCATGGGGAGACCAGCGCAGCCGCAACCGCCCGAATCCGCCGCCACCCTGCTGCTCGTCCGCCACGGCCTGACCGCGGTCACCGGCAGCCGCCTCGCCGGACGCACCCCCGGCCTGCACCTGGACGGCCGGGGCCGCGCCCAGGCCGAGCAGACCGCCCGCAGACTCGCCCCGCTGCGCCTGGACGCCGTCGTCACCAGCCCGATGGAGCGGTGCGTCCAGACCGCCGCGGCGATCGCCGCGGCCACCGGAACCCCGGTCACCGAGGACGAGCGGTTCACCGAGTGCGACTACGGGGACTGGACCGGCCGCGACTTCGACGACCTGAGGCGCGACCCCCACTGGCCGATCGTGCAGCACCACCCCAGCGCCGCCCGCTTCCCCGGCGGCGAGACCCTGGCCGCGATGGCGGCGCGGGCGGTCGCGGCCGTTCGCGACTGGAACGACCGGCTGGCCGCCGCCACCCCCGCCCCCGTGTACCTCGTCTGCACCCACGGCGACATCATCAAGGCGGTCGTCGCCGACGCGCTCGGCCTCCACCTCGACCAGTTCCAGCGCATCGTCCCCGACCCCTGCTCCCTGACCGCCGTCCGCTACACCCCCACCCGCCCCTTCCTCGTGCGCCTCAACGACGTCGGCGGCTCGGTCGACGGACTGCTGCCCGGCCCCGCCGCGACCTCCGGCGACGCCGCGGTCGGCGGGGGAGCGGGGGCGGCCGGATGTGGCCGCTCGGCGGACCCGAGTGGCGGATCACGGCGGTGACCGCCATCATCTAGGGTTGATGACCATGCCCGTCTACTCTTACGACCCCCCCGAGCGTTTCGTGGCCGGAACCGTCGGCCGACCGGGGGAGCGCACCTTCTTTCTGCAGGCCACCGGCGGGGGCCGGATCACCAGCGTGGTACTGGAGAAGGCCCAGGTATCGGCGCTCGCCGAACGCATCGAGGAGCTGCTCGAAGAGGTACGGCGGCGCTTCGGGGAGCAGCCGGAGGACACCCCGCCGGCCCCCGAGGACATCGACGACGCCCCGCTGGAACAGCCCATCGAGGAGGACTTCCGCGTCGGGACGCTCGCGCTGGCCTGGGACGCCGACGCCGCCCGCGTCATCGTCGAAGCCCAGGAGGTCGAGGAGCCGGAGGAGACCGGGGAAGACCCCGTCGCCGAGCAGATCGAGGTCTTCGCCGAGGAGGCGCCCGCCACCCGCGACGTGCTGCGCGTCCACCTCACCCCGGCCGCCGCGCGGGCGTTCGCCGGGCGCGCCATGCGCGTCGTGGCCGCCGGACGGCCCAACTGCCCGCTGTGCGGCGGCCCCCTCGACCCCGGGGGCCACATCTGCCCGCGGCAGAACGGGTACAAGCCCTCCGGGCGCTGATGGGCCGGGCGGATCCGCGATGACCGCGTCCTTCCAGGGGCTGCCCACGACCGATGCCCTGGACCTGCTGCGCACCGGTGAGCTCACCGTCGAGGGGCGGCTGACCGACGCCTCCAACACCACCCTCTACTGCACCGTCTCCGGCGGCGGGCGCCGCGCCGCCTGCGTGTACAAGCCGGTCGCCGGTGAACGCCCGCTGTGGGACTTCCCGGAGGGGACGCTCGCCGGACGCGAGGTCGCGGCGTTCGCCGTCTCCGACGCACTGGGCTGGCACATCGTGCCGCCCACCGTGCACCGCGACGGCCCGTTCGGGGAGGGCATGGTGCAGCTGTGGGTGGACGGCGACCCCGGCGTCGACCTGGTCGCGCTCGCCCGCGACGTGCGCCACCCGGGACTGCGCCGGATGGCCGTCTTCGACGCCGTCATCAACAACTCGGACCGCAAGATCGGCCACCTGCTGCCCACCCGCGACGGCCACCTGTACGGCTGCGACCACGGTGTCTCGTTCGCCGAGGTGTACAAGCTCCGCACCGTGCTGTGGCAGTGGCAGGGCGAACCGCTGCCCGACGCGGCCCTGGCCGACCTGGACGCCCTGCACGCCCGGCTGCAGACCGCCGGCAGCGCGGTCGCCACCGAGCTCGCCCGGCACCTCACCCGGCCGGAGGGCTACGCCGTGCGCCGCCGCGTCGAACTGCTGCGCGAGCACCGCATCCACCCCTACCCCTCGCCGGAGTGGCCCTCGGTCCCCTGGCCCCCGGTCTGACCCGGCCGCGGCCGCCGGCCCGGTCAGACGCCCGCGGTCTGCCGCTCCGCCGCGGCCGCCGCCCGCTCCCGGTCGTGGCGCTCCTTGGCGCGCTCGATGAACCGGTCGTCGACCAGGCGGACGACGGTGATGAGCGTGGCGGCGACCCCCGCCACGACCAGGGCGGTGACCAGCTTTCCGGGGTCGCTGATGTCCAGTGCGAAGAACTCCCGCCCCTGCGGGGTGAACAGCACCGAGCACAACAGCCCCACCATCGACGCCACCAGCACGACCTTCCACCACACGTACGGCTTGGCCACCAGCAGCAGCACCCACAGCGTGGTCGCGCACAGCGTGACGACCACGGCCGTTCGGTCGGTCAGCTCCGGCATGGCCGAGCCGCCCAGCACCAGCAGGTAGGTGGTGACCGCGGCCAGGCCGCTGATGAGCCCGGCCGGTACGGCCAGCCGCAGGGTGCGGGCCACGAACCCGGGACGGGCGCGCTCGATGTTGGGCGCCAGGGCCAGGAAGAACGCCGGGATGCCGAAGGTCACCGCGTTGATCAGGGTGGCGTGGCGGGGGAAGAACGGGTAGGAGACGGCGAGCAGGCCGACGATCGTGGCCATCGTCATCGAGTACACGGTCTTGGTCAGGAACAGGTTGGCCACCCGCTCGATGTTGCCGATGACCCGCCGCCCCTCGGCGACCACCGCCGGAAGCGTGGCGAAACGGTTGTCCAGCAGCACGATCTGGGCCACCGACCGCGACGCCGGGCTGCCCGAGCCCATGGCCACGCCGATGTCGGCCTCCTTCAGCGCCAGCACGTCGTTGACGCCGTCACCGGTCATCGCGACCGTGTGCTCGCGCTTCTGCAGCCCCCGCACCATGTCGCGCTTCTGCTCGGGCGTCACCCGCCCGAAGACCGAGGTCCGCTCCACCGCGTCGTCGAAGCCGCCCTGCCCGCTCGCCAGCTCCCGGGCGTCCACGGGTGACTCGGCGCCGGGCAGCTCCAGCTCCCGGGCCACGGCCCCCACCGAGGCGGCGTTGTCCCCCGAGACCACCTTGACCTCGACGCCCTGCTCGGCGAAGTAGCGCAGGGTGGGCGCGGCGTCGTCGCGCAGGCGCTGGTCCAGCACGACCAGCGAGACAGGGGTGAGGGTGCCGGGCGCCTCGGGGGCGTCGACCGGTGTGCCCGAGCGCGCCAGCAGCAGCACCCGCATGCCCTGGGCGCCGATGCGCTCGGCCTCGGCCGCCTCCGGGCTGTCCGGCGCGGCCAGCACGTCGGGCGCGCCGAGCACGTAGTGCCGCTCCCCGGCCGGGGTGGCGAAGCTCGCGCCGCTCCACTTGCGCGCCGAGGAGAACGCGGCGGTGGCCGTCACCGCCCAGTCCGGCGGCCCGCCGCAGGCCTCGCCGACCGCCGCCAGGCTCGCGTTGGGCCGCGGGTCGGCCGCGGCCAGTGCCGCCAGCACCTCGCGCGGCGCCGTCCGTTCGCCGTTGACCCCGCCGCCCAGGTCGCGGACCTCCGCCAGCCGCATGCCGTTCTCGGTGAGTGTGCCGGTCTTGTCGGTGCACACGATGTCGACGCGCGCCAGCCCCTCGATCGCGGGCAGCTCCTGCACCAGGCACTTGCGGCGGCCCAGCCGGATGACACCGACCGCGAAGGCGACGCTGATCAGCAGTACCAGGCCCTCGGGGACCATCGACACCAGGGCGGCCACCATGCCGCGCAGCGCCTCGGCCAGCGGCCCGTGGATCTGCCCCCCGTCGAGGCTCTCCCTGATGCCGACCTGCCCGCCCAGGGCCAGCTGGCTGAAGATGAGCAGCCCGCCGATGGGGAACAGCGCCCAGGTGATGAACTTCAGGATCCGGTCGATCCCCGAGCGCAGCTCGGAGTGGACCAGACTGAACCGGCTGGCCTCCTCGGCCAGCCGCGCCGCATACGCGTGCCGACCGACCTTGGCGGCGCGGAACCGGCCGGTGCCCGCGACGACGAAGCTGCCCGACATCACCCTGTCCCCGGGGGCCTTGAGGACAGGATCGGCCTCGCCGGTCAGCAGCGACTCGTCGACCTCCAGCCCGGCGGCGGCCACCACCGCGCCGTCGACCGGCACCTGGTCGCCCTGGCCCAGCTCGATCACGTCGTCGAGGACCACGTCCTGCGGCCGGACCTCGACGACCTCCCCGTCGCGCACCACCCGCGGGTGGGCGGCGTTCACGATGGCCAGTTTGTCCAGGGTGCGCTTCGCACGCAGCTCCTGGACGATGCCGATCAGCGTGTTGATCACGATCACCAGGGCGAACAGGCCGTCCTGCATCGGGCCGATGACCGCGATGATGCCGAACAGCACCGCGATCATGGCGTTGATGCGGGTGAACACGTTGCCCCGGACGATCTGCCCCAGCGTGCGGCTGGCCCGCACCGGAACGTCGTTGGTGCGGCCCTGGGCGACGCGTTCGGCGACCTCGGCGGAGGAGAGCCCGCGCACCTCCTCGGCAGGGTCCGCGACCTGCTCCATTCGTTCGCCCTGGGGGGCCATCCACGCTCCAAGTACTCGCTGCGGTCACAATGAAGGGGAAAACGGCCGGCGGGGATCCTCACTTCGCACCCGACCGACCAGCAGCCTATGTGAAGTCGCGGCCCGCGGCGGTAGGACAAGGGCCCGTTTCGCCCGGTGTGCCGCCTGTCCTCCGACCCGGGCGCGCAGTGGCGGCCGGTCGGCGCCGGGGCACCGCGCAGCCGGACGGAACACCGAGGGCGAGGAGAACACGTATGTGTACGGCCGTCGTCGGCTTCGACCCCGGAGCCGAGGTGCCGCTGCTGGTCGCCGCGATACGCGACGAAATGGCCGACCGCGGTTGGGAGCGCCCCGCCCGCCACTGGCCCGGCCACCCCGACCTGATCGGCGGGCGCGACACCCGCGACGGCGGGACCTGGCTGGCCGTACACGCCGGCGCCGGCACCGGGCCGCGCGTCGGCGCCCTCCTCAACGGCTGGCCGGGCGGTGGACGCACCCCCCGCCTGGAGCCGACCGTCCCCGACCGCAGGCGCCGCAGCCGCGGACACCTGCCGCTGCTCATGGCCGAACACGGCAAGCTCACCCTCAGCGGCACCGAACTGCGCCGCTACGAACCCTTCCACCTGCTGGGCGCCGACGCCGCATCGGCGGTCCTCTACAGCTGGGACGGCCGCGAGCTCACCGAACGCGCCCTGCCCACCGGGGTGAGCGTCCTGGTCAACACGGGCCTGGACCCCGAGGAGCCGCGCGCCGCCCGGCACACCCCGCTGTTCGCGGCCACGCGGCCGAGCCCCGGCGCCGACACGCTGCGCTCGGCCGCCGACCCCGCACGGATCTGGGGCGAGTGGCCGCGCCTGGTCGACGCCGCAGCACGCGGCCCCGCCCGCACCGGCGGGTTGGGCCCCGGGCCCGACGACCCCTCCTCCCTGGTCGCCCGGGCCGACCTGGGCGGCGGCCGGATCTGGGCATCGGGATCTGTATCCTTGGTCGCCTGCTCCCCGCGGGAGGCCCGATACGCCTTCACCGGCGCGCCGGGAGACCCGGAGGCGTGGCGGATGGTCCGTTGACCTGGTGATCTTCCCGGGTCAGGGGTCGTCTCCGGTAAACCCCGGCGGTGCGTGTGGCGTCTCCTACTCGACGGCGCCTCCCGCGCCGCCGCTCGGGAGCCGGGGCCTCTCCGCGCCCGTCCTCGACCACGTCAACCCACGAAGCCGACCCACGAACAGGCGCCCGCCCCGGCGGGGACCGCCCGGGATTGCGACAACAGGTGATAGCTCGAAGATTCAGTGACCGGAGCCAGCGGGGCGAGGACGACGGGATCGCCCGGCCCCGCCTCCGCCCTCCCGGCTACTACCTCGAATCCGCCGCCTACTGGCTGCTCTACGTGGTGTCCTTCGCCGCCGCGTTCATGCACTGGCGGCTGGGCAACGAGCTGCTCGCGGCGCTGTGCGCCGGCGCCGTGATCGTCAGCGTGGCCGCCATCGCGCGCCTCTACCGGACCAGCCGCGCCCTGTAGCCGCGGCGGCGCCACCGCCCTCTTCCCTATTCCCCGAGGCGCTGGGAGGATCGCCTCTCTTTCCGCCCGCAGACTCCGGGCATTCCCCCACACACCGGCGGATAGTCTCGGATGTATGCGTTCTTGGTCTGCGCCTGACATCGTCCGCCTGCCGGGTAACGGCGGGCCGCTCCGCGTCCACGACACCGCCACCGGTACCCTGCGCACCACCGACCCCGGTCCCACCGCGCGGATGTATGTCTGCGGCATCACGCCCTACGACGCCGCCCACATCGGCCACGCCTTCACCTACCTCACCTTCGACCTCGTCGGCCGGGTGTGGCGGGACGCCGGGCACGAGGTCGACTACGTGCAGAACACCACCGACGTGGACGACCCCCTGCTGGAGCGCGCCGCGGCCAACGGGGAGGACTGGCGGGCGCTGGCCGAACGTGAGATCCAGGTCTTCCGCGAGGACATGACGGCGCTGCGCATCCTGCCGCCGCGCGCCTACGTCGGCGTCGTGGAGTCCGTGGAGCTCATCGCCGAGTTCGTCGCCAAGATCCGCGAGCGCGGCGCCGCCTACGAGATCGACGGCGACATCTACTTCTCCGCCGAGTCCGCGCCCCGCTTCGGTGAGGTGAGCCATCTGGGCCGCGACGAAATGCTGCGGCTGTTCGCCGAGCGCGGCGGAGACCCGGAGCGCCCCGGCAAGAAGGACCCCCTGGACTGGCTGCTGTGGCGGGCCGCGCGCCCCGGAGAACCCGCCTGGGACACCGTCCTGGGCCGGGGCCGCCCGGGATGGCACGTGGAGTGCAGCGCCATCTCCCTGCACGAGCTGGGCATGGGCTACGACCTCAACGGCGGCGGCAGCGACCTGGTCTTCCCGCACCACGAGATGGGCGCGGCCGAGGCCCGATGCGCCACCGGCACCGGACCCCACGCCCGTAACTACCTGCACGTCGGCATGGTCGGCCTGAACGGCGAGAAGATGTCGAAGTCGCTGGGCAACCTCGTGTTCGTCTCCCGGCTGCGCGAGCAGGGCGCCGACCCCATGGCGGTCCGCCTGGCCATGCTCGGCCACCACTACCGCACGTCCTGGGAGTGGGGCGACGCCGAGCTCACCGCGGCGACCGAGCGCCTCGCCCGCTGGCGCGCCGCGGCGGCACTGCCCACCGGCCCCGACGCCCTGCCGCTGCTCGCCCAGGTCCGCGCCGCCCTCGCCGACGACCTCGACACCGTCACCGCCCTGGCCGCGGTGGACGCCTGGGTCGGGGCCGCCCTGTCCGGCAGTGCCCAGGACGACCCCGCCGCCCCGGCCCTGGCCGCCGACATCACCGACACCCTGCTCGGTATCGGGCTGTAGGGCGCCCCGCCGTCCGGCCGCCCCCTGCGGGCGGGGCGGCCGGACGCGTGCCCGCATGCGCGCCGCCGGGCACACGTCCGGATCGACGCGAACCGGCGGCCCGAATCCCGGCCGCCATCCCGCCGCCCACCGGCGCTCGCGCCCGATCCCCACCCCTTCGGGCCGGGAAGGCCGCGACCGTCCGCGCGACACCCCCAACCATGGTGAGATGGGGGCATGACAACCCCCATCCAACTGTCGACCGCAGCAGAACTCGTCCGCGCCTTCGTCGCCACCGGCGACACCCTCGGCGACCGTGCGGACCTCGCGCGGTTCCTGCGTGAGCGCCGACTGGCCACCGACGGGGCCATTCCGATCACGCTCGCCGACTTCGACGAGGCCATCACCCTGCGCGACGGCCTGCACGCGCAACTACGCCGCGCCGCCGGCCACCCCGCCGACACCGAGGCCATCGCCAAGGCCCAGCGCGTCCTCGACGGGCTGCGGGTGACCGTGCGCATCGAGCCGACCGAGGGAACGGTCTCCGCGCTCGCCCCCGCCGTCGTCGACGAGGTCCGCCGCGGACTCGCCCGCATCGCGGGCGCCTGGGCCACCGTCCTCGCCACCGGCGAGTGGCGCAAGATCCGGGTCTGACCCGCTGCCCCGCCCGGTCCCTTGCGTCGACCTCGCGGATACGGCGGAGTTCCGCCGATTCCGCCCGTATCCCGAGATCGACGTCAAGGACCGGTGGCGCCGCCGGGGGAGGGACTAGGGCGTGTTCGACGGATCATTTCCGGCTCGCGGCCACCGGAACGACGCTCGCTGCGCCGCTCCACTCGTGAAGCCGACCTGGATTGACTTCGTGAAGCGGCTTGCGAGCGCCGCCCCGGACGGCCGCTCGCTCAGGAGGAAAGCATCCGCCAAACACGCCCTAGCCCCGGCCGCGGCGCTTGAGGTAGCGCTCGAACTCGCGGGCGATCGCCTCGCCGGTCGCCTCGGGAAGCTCGGCCGCGTCCTTGGCCTCCTCCAGGCTGCGCACGTAGCCCGCGATGTCCTCGTCCTCCGAGGCGAGCTCGTCGACGCCGTGCTCCCAGGCCCGGGACTCCTCGACGAGGTCGCCCAGCGGCACCGTGACGTCCAGGACGTCCTCCACACCCCGCAGCAGCGCCAGCGTGGCCTTGGGGGAGGGCGGCTGGGCCACGTAGTGCGGCACCGCCGCCCACAGGGACACCGTCTCCAGTCCCGCCGCGGCGAAGGTGTCGTGCAGCACGCCGATGATGCCGGTGGGGCCCTCGTACCCGGCGGGCTCCAGATGCAGCGACGACAGCAGGTGCTTGGGCGTGGTCACCCCGCTCACCGGCACCGGGCGGGTATGGGGGACGTCGGCCAGCAGCGCGCCCAGCAGCACCACCCGGCGCACCCCGAGCTCGCGGGCCACCGCCAGCAGGTCCCCGGCGAAGCCGCGCCAGCGCATGTTCGGCTCGACGCCGCTCACCAGCACGACATCGCAGCCCCCGCCCGCCGGCCGGGCGACGGAGATCCGGGTGCTGGGCCAGCTGATGCCCCTGCCCTCCCCGTCGACGACCTTCGTCCGCGGGCGCGCGACCTGGAAGTCGTAGTAGTCGTCGGGCTCCAGGGCCAGCAGCTCGTCGGCGCCCCAGGCCGCCGCTAGATGCTCGACCACCGACCCGGCGGCCTCCCCGGCGTCGTTCCAGCCCTCGAACGCCGCGACCAGGACAGGCTCGACGAGCTCACCCACGCTGTCGAGCTCAGACAACGGCCGTCTCCTCACACTTCCCCGGGCCGCCCTGCGCGCGGCCGGCCCGGCCGGGTTCCACTGACACACGCGACGTCCTCCGACGCGCCGTCCAGCCCTACCACGCCGCGCCGCCGCTACGACAGCCACGGGGCCGGACGCCGGCACCGGCAGCCGGACAGAACCACCCTATGGGGTGGGTGCAACGCCGCGGAACGCGCTGAGGTATCGTCGCTGGAAAGCGACGGCGGATCATCGGATGAAGTCATCCGGCGCCCCCGCCGCAGGCGCCCCACCTGCCGCATCACCGCACCGACGGCGAACGCAGGACCCCATGTCCTGTGCGGAAGGCAGGCCGACACTACAGTTAAGGGTCATGAGCTCTCGACTCTCCTTCCGGGATGCCCTTGCCCAGCGCGTCATCATCGCCGATGGTGCGATGGGCACCATGCTTCAGGCCCACGACCTCGACCTCGACGAGTTCGAGGGCCACGAAGGCTGCAACGAGATCCTCAACGTCACCCGGCCGGACGTCGTCCGCGCCACCCACGCCGCCTTCTTCGACGTCGGCGTCGACTGTGTCGAGACCAACACATTCGGTGCGAACTACGGCAACCTCGGCGAGTACGACATCGTCGACCGCACCTACGAGCTGGCCGAGGCCGGCGCGCGGGTCGCCCGCGAGGCCGCCGACGAGTACTCCACGCCCGACCACCCCCGCTACGTGCTCGGCTCCGTCGGTCCGGGCACCAAGCTCCCCACCCTCGGCCACGCCGAGTTCACGACCCTGCGCGACTACTACGAGCAGTGCCACCGCGGGCTCATCGAGGGCGGCGCCGACGCCATCCTCATCGAGACCTGCCAGGACCTGCTGCAGACCAAGGCCGCGGTGATCGCGGCGACGCGCGCGCGGCGCGCCGCCGGCTCCGACATCCCGATCATCGCCCAGGTCACCATCGAGACCACCGGCACCATGCTGCTCGGCTCGGAGATCGGCGCCGCGCTGACCGCGCTGGAGCCGCTCGGCATCGACATGATCGGGCTGAACTGCGCCACCGGCCCCGCCGAGATGAGCGAGCACCTGCGCTTCCTCTCCCAGCACTCCCGGGCGCCCATCTCCTGCATGCCCAACGCCGGCCTGCCCGAGCTCGGCGCCAACGGCGCCGTCTACCCGCTGGAGCCGCACGAGCTCGCCGACGCCCACGACACCTTCACCGGCGAGTTCGGGCTGTCGATGGTCGGCGGGTGCTGCGGCACGACGCCCGAGCACCTGCGCCAGGTCGTGGAGCGCGTGCAGGGCCGCGGCATCAAGGAGCGCCGTCCGCACAGCATCCCGTCGGCGGCCTCGCTCTACCAGAGCGTCCCCTTCCGCCAGGACACCAGCTATCTGGCCATCGGCGAGCGCACCAACGCCAACGGCTCCAAGAAGTTCCGCGAGGCGATGGTCGCCGAGCGCTACGACGACTGCGTCGAGATCGCCCGCGACCAGATCCGCGACGGCGCGCACCTGCTCGACCTGTGCGTCGACTACGTCGGCCGAGACGGTGTGCACGACATGAAGGAGCTCGCCTCCCGCATGGGCACCGCCTCCACCCTGCCGCTGGTGCTGGACTCCACCGAGCCCGCCGTGCTCGAAGCGGGCCTGGAGCTGGTCGGCGGGCGGGCCGTGGTCAACTCCGTCAACTACGAGGACGGCGACGGCCCCGACTCCCGCATCAACAAGATCATGCCGCTGGTCCAGGAGCACGGCGCCGCCGTGGTCGCGCTGACCATCGACGAGGAGGGCCAGGCGCGCACCGCCGAGTGGAAGGTGCGCGTGGCGGTCCGGCTGATCGAAGAGCTCACCACCAGGTGGGGGATGCGGGTCGCCGACATCATCGTCGACACGCTGACCTTCCCGATCGCCACCGGCCAGGACGAGACCCGCCGCGACGGCATCGAGACCATCGAGGCGATCAAGGAGGTCAAGCGCCGCTACCCCGACGTGCAGACCACGCTGGGGCTGTCCAACATCTCCTTCGGCCTCAATCCGGCCGCGCGCATCGTGCTGAACTCGGTGTTCCTGCACGAGTGCGTCGAGGCGGGGCTGGATTCGGCCATCGTGCACGCCTCCAAGATCCTGCCGATGAACCGGATCCCCGACGAGCAGCGCCAGGTCGCCCTCGACATGGTCTACGACCGGCGCACCGAGGACTACGACCCGCTCGCCAGGTTCCTGGAGCTGTTCGAGGGTGTGGACGCCAAGGCGCTCAAGGCCTCGCGCGCCCAGGAGCTGGCCGCGCTCCCGCTGTGGGAGCGGTTGGAACGGCGCATCATCGACGGCGAGATGGTCGGTCTGGAAGCCGACCTCGACGAGGCGCTCACCCAGCGCCCCGCCCTGCAGATCGTCAACGAGACGCTGCTGGGCGGGATGAAGGTGGTCGGCGACCTGTTCGGCTCCGGTGAGATGCAGCTGCCGTTCGTCCTGAAGTCCGCCGAGGTGATGAAGTCGGCGGTCGCCCACCTCGAACCGCACATGGAGAAGACCGACGACGACGGCAAGGGCCGCATCGTGCTCGCCACCGTCAAGGGCGACGTGCACGACATCGGCAAGAACCTCGTCGACATCATCCTCTCCAACAACGGCTACGAGGTCGTCAACCTCGGCATCAAGCAGCCGGTCTCCACGATCCTGGAGGCCGCGGAGGAGCGGCGCGCCGACGTCATCGGCATGTCGGGCCTGCTCGTCAAGTCCACCGTGATCATGCGGGAGAACCTGGAGGAGATGAACGCCCGCGGCATCTCCGAGCGCTACCCGGTGCTGCTGGGCGGCGCCGCGCTCACCCGGTCCTACGTCGAGCAGGACCTGGCCGAGATGTTCGAGGGCGACGTCCGCTACGCCAAGGACGCCTTCGAGGGCCTGCGGCTGATGGACGCCTTCATGGCGGTCAAGCGCGGCGTCGAGGGCGCCGAGCTGCCCGCCCTGCGCAAGCGCCGGGTCAAGAGCGGGGCCAAGCTCCAGGTCACCGAGCCCGAGGAGATGCCGGCCCGCAGCGACGTCTCCACGACCAACGCCGTACCCACCCCGCCGTTCTGGGGCGACCGGATCAGCAAGGGCCTCCCGCTGGCCGACTACGCCGCCTTCCTCGACGAGCGCGCCCTGTTCATGGGGCAGTGGGGCCTGAAGGCCTCGCGCGGCGGCGGCCCGGGCTACGAGGAGCTCGTGGAGACCGAGGGCCGCCCGCGCATGCGGATGTGGCTGGACCGGATCCAGACCGAGGGGTGGCTGGAGGCCGCGGTCGTCTACGGCTACTTCCCCTGCCACAGCGAGGGCGACGACCTCGTGGTGCTGGACGAGGACGGCGGCGAGCGGACCCGGTTCACCTTCCCGCGGCAGCGGCGCGACCGGCACCTGTGCCTGTCCGACTTCTTCCGCCCCAAGGAGTCCGGCGAGACCGACGTGGTGGCCCTCCAGGTCGTCACCGTCGGCTCGGCGATCAGCCGGGCCACCGCCGAGCTGTTCGAGAAGAACGCCTACCGCGACTACCTCGAACTGCACGGCCTGTCCGTGCAGCTCACCGAGGCGCTCGCGGAGTACTGGCACACGCGTGTGCGCGCCGAACTCGGCTTCGCCGGGGAGGACCCGGCCGACCTCGACGCCTTCTTCAAGCTCGGCTACCGCGGCGCCCGGTTCTCCCTGGGCTACGGGGCCTGCCCCGACCTGGAGGACCGCGCCAAGATCATGAAACTCCTGGAACCCGAGCGCGTCGGCGTCTCGTTGTCCGAAGAGTTCCAACTCGTTCCCGAACAGGCAACCGACGCGATCGTCATCCATCACCCGGAAGCGAAATACTTCAACGCTTGACGTCATCCCCCGTCCGAGGGCGGGGGATTCTCATGGCTCGCGCCGTGAGGATTCCTGCTTCACAGCCGACCGCCCCGTCCGGGAGGACTCCCGTTGAGGTCTTACGCCGGCTCGACAGGCCGACACCGCCAGCCCGGCGGCCGTGATGTTCTCCGCGGCGTTCACGTCCCGGTCATGAGCCGTGCCGCAATCGCATGTCCAAGTGCGCACGCGCAGCGGCATCCGCGTGGCGAGGGCGCCGCATGCCGAACACGGTTCGGAGGAGGGAAACCAGCGGTCGACCACGATGAGTTCGCGGCCGTACCACCGGGCCTTGTACTCCAGCATGCTCCGAAGGTCGTTCCATGCCGCGTCCGAGATGGCTCCGGCGATCTTCCTGTTCTTCAGCGGTGTGCGGACGTTCGAATCCTCGATCACGATCGTTCGGTTCTCACGAACGAGTCGAGTGGTGACCTGGTGCAGGTGGTCACGCCTGCGGTCGGCGATGCGAGCATGAATGCGGGCGACCCTGCGCCGCGCCTCGGCCCGATCGGCTCCAGAGCCTCGGGCCTTACGCGCGAGCGCTCGCTGTGCGCGAGCGAGCCGCTTTCGGTCCTTCCGCTCGTGCCGTGGGTCGGCGATCTCCTCACCGGTCGACACTGTCATCAGGTGGTCAAGCCCGGCATCGACCCCGACGGCACCGCCGGTCGCGGAGAGCGGTTCAACCGCCGGGTCTTCGCACAGGAGCGACACGAACCAGCGCCCAGCGGGGTCCTGGGACACGGTCACCGTCGACGGCGTCGTGCCGTCAGGGAGTGGTCGGGACCACACGATGTCCAGCGGTTCGGCCATCTTGGCGAGTGTAAGTTCACTGTCCCGGAACCGGAATGCCCTGGTGGCGATTTCTGTATATCTGCTCCTTTCTCGTGGGATATCGTTTTTTCTCCGCCTCAAAGGCGGGGTTTCGTCGGAGGTATCTGATGGCACATGCCGAGACCCGTGGCGCGCCCGGGGACGCTGCGACCGCGCAGGCCCCGGGCGGGTCTGTGCAAGCCGTTCTGTTCGATATGGACGGCACCCTGATCGACAGTGAGGGCCTGTGGGGGGAGGCCGAACGCATCGTCGTCGCCGGGCTCGGCGGGGAGTGGACCGAGGAGGACCACGAGCGCAATGTGGGCGGGTCGACCGGGGTCGTCGCCCGCTACATCATCGACCTGACCGGGGCCGCGGCCACCGAGGCCGAGGTGGGGCTGGCGCTGTACGAGGAGTTCGGCCGCCTGCTCGCCGACGGTGCGGAGCTGCGGCCCGGCGCCAAGGAGCTGGTCCGCCTGGTGGCCGACTCCGCGCTGCCGCTGGCGCTGGTGACCTCCACCGAGCGCCGCCTGGTGGAGCGCGCGATCGGCGGGATCGGCTTGGGCTCCTTCGATCTGAGCGTGGCCGGCGACGAGGTCGAGCGCAACAAGCCGCACCCCGACCCCTACCTGAAGGCGGCGCGGCTGCTGGGTGTGGACCCGCGGCGGTGCGTGGCGTTCGAGGACTCGGTCGTGGGCGTCGCCTCGGCCCGGTCCGCCGGATGCATCACGGTGGGCGTGCCCAACCACGTCGACATCGCCCCGGCGGACGGCCTCACCGTGCGCGACTCGCTGGTCGGCATCGACCTGGAGTGGCTGCACGGCCTCGCCGGACCGGCCCGGGGCTGACGCGTCGGCGTTGCCCCACCCTCGTTACATCTCCTTAGACGAAATGAGACCTAGGCCTCCGTAGAGTCAGCCGTTATGTGCACCACGACCGCAGGCACGCCGCCCGGTGTCGAAAACCCGGCCCGGCGGTGTGCCCGGGGGAAGGTGAAGCGTGGTGCGCTCACATCCGGTGGTACTCGACGAGAGGGCGGAGACGTGAGACGAACGGTAATGGCCCCCATCGCGCTGGGCGCTGCGGCGACCCTGCTGCTCAGCGCGTGCGGCGGTGGCGGCGGCGAGGACGGCGGGGGACCGGACGCGGCCGCGTTCGACGCGGGCATCACCGAGGTCGTGAACGCCGACGACACGGCCGGCGGCACGCTGCGCTTCGCGATCACGACCAACATGGAGAGCACCGACCCGGGCAACATCTACTACGGCTACATGTGGAACTTCAGCCGCCTGTGGGCCCGCACGCTCTACACCTACGCCGCCGCGCCCGGCGATGAGGGCCGCGAGGTCGTCCCGGACCTCGCCGAGGGCGAACCCGAGGTCAGCGACGACGGCACGACCTACACGGTCAAGCTGAAGGAGGGGCTGAAGTACGAGGACGGCTCGGAGATCGTCGCCGAGGACGTCAAGTACGCGATCGCCCGCAGCAACTTCGGGGACAAGGCGCTGCCCAACGGCCCCAAGTACTACAAGGAGCACCTCGACGTCGACGACTACGAGGGCGTGTACGAGGACGGCGCCGACGACCCGCTCGACGGCTTCGACGCGATCGAGACCCCCGACGACCACACCCTGGTCTTCCACCTCAAGGGTCCGTTCGCCGACTTCCCCTACGTGCTG
Source organism: Nocardiopsis mwathae (assembly GCF_014201195.1). Classification (NCBI taxonomy): domain Bacteria; kingdom Bacillati; phylum Actinomycetota; class Actinomycetes; order Streptosporangiales; family Nocardiopsidaceae; genus Nocardiopsis; species Nocardiopsis mwathae. The sequence goes on from NZ_JACHDS010000001.1 coordinate 1,846,024, forward strand.
GTGCAGCCGCAGAGCGCCCCGGTGCCCGCCGACGCCGACACCGGCGAGCGCTACCAGTCCTCGGTGGTCTCCAGCGGCCCCTACCGGTTCGACGGCGAGTACCAGCCGGGCAACGGGCTCAAGCTGGTGCGCAATGACGAGTGGGACGCCGAGTCCGACCCGATCCGCACGGCGCTTCCCGACGAGATCACCGTCGCCGAGGGCATCAACCAGGACGAGATCGACAAGCGGCTGGCGACCGGCGAGCTCGACGTCGACCTGAGCGGCACCGGCCTGGGCCCGGCGCGCAAGGGCGAGGTCTTCACCGATGAGAGCGAGAAGGCCAACGTCGACAACCCGGAGAACAGCGCCCACTACTACCTGACGGTCAACACCCAGGTGGAGCCCTTCGACGACGTGGCCTGCCGCCAGGCCGTGCAGTACGCCATGGACCGCGACGCGGTGCACCGAGCCTGGGGCGGTGACGCCGGCGGTACCCCGGCCACCCAGATCCTGCCCCCGGCGGTCCCCGGGTCCGACCCCGACCTCGACCTGTACCCGTCCAAGGAGGACGACAACAAGGGCGACGTCGAGGAGGCCCGCAAGAAGCTGGAGGAGTGCGGCGAGGGCGACGGCTTCACGGCCAACCTCGGGGTCCGCTCCGACCGGCCGGCCGAGGTCGCGGCCGCCGAGGCCATCCAGGAGGGGTTGAAGCGCGCCGGGATCGAGGTGAAGATCCAGCAGTTCCCGTCGGACACCTACACCAACACCCAGGTGGGTTCGCCGAGCTTCGTGCACGAGAAGGAGCTGGGCCTGAACATCTACGGGTGGATGCCCGACTGGCCCACCGGCTACGGCTACATGAGCCAGATCCTGGACGGCGACGCGATCAAGGCGGCCGGCAACTCCAACATCTCCGAGCTCGACGACCCGGAGATCAACCGGCTCCTCAAGGAGGTCGTCGCGGTCCCCGATGAGGAGGAGCGCAACCGCATCTACGCCGAGATCGACGAGAAGGCGATGGAGCAGGCCGTCATCGTCCCGATGGTCTTCCACAAGGCGGTGCTGTACCGGCCGGACAACGTGACCAACGTGTTCTTCAACCCGAGCTGGAAGATGTACGACTACGCGACGCTGGGTGTCGCCGACGGCTCGTGACCGGGCGGCGCTCCCGCGTGACCACCCGCGCGGGAGCGCCGGCACCTAGGGGAACGACCGGATGCGCGCGGGGCACCGCGAATGGGACACTGTGAGCATGGGTGTTCCGGAACAGTTGCCGATCGCGGGTCCGATGCTGGGAGCCGCCCTCACGATCGTGGGGCTGCTCATCTCCTGGATGGTGTGGCGCCGGAAAGGTGCCGCGGCCGGGCTCCGCGGTGTGGCGTGGTCGCTGCTGCCGCTGGCGGCGGGGCTCATGGGGTTGATGACCATCCTGTGGCGGCTGGTCTTCGACCTCTCCCGGTTCTTCACGGGGTTGATCTTCAACCCGATCGTGTGGGCCGGGGTGGCGCTGGCCGGGCTGGCCGTCGTGCTGTGGGTGGTCTCGGGGATCATGCGGGCGCGCGGCATCGGCACGGGCGGCGCCGCGGCGCCGAAGGCCGCCGAGGCGGGCGACGGGGCCGCAGCGGGGATCCCGGGGCCGCAGGCCGCGGCTCCCGCGCCGAGCCCGAAGCAGGCGGCGCCGAAGAAGGCCGCGCCCAAGCAGGGGGCCGACGAGGACTTCAGCGACATCGAGGCGCTGCTGCGCAAACGCGGCATCGAGTAGACCAGCGCACGCCGCCGAGACAGGTGAGGCAGGGGCCGAAAGGGGTACGACCCCTTTCGGCCCCTGTGCGTCTCGGGTCGCGGCCGCGACCCGATCATCGACCGCTCCGACTGCGTGCGCCCGCCGGTCGCACCGGCGCGCCGGGCAGGGCCGCGGGGCGCCGCGGCACGGCGTTTAGGCGGCCTGACGGTGCGGCGACGGCCCGGCTACGGCCGCCCTCTAGGCGGATCCGGGGAGTGCGCGCAACTGATTTTCCGGTTTTCGGACGTCCGCGACCGCGATTCGGCGCCGTTCTCGCAGGCGTCGCCTGCTCACCGGGTGTGAGCGGTCGGGTGCTCCGGCGCGTCCTGCCTCCTTCGTCTTGGCCGGTCAGGCACACTCTGTCGTGAGTGGTGTGCTGCGTGTCACGTTGCGGGAAGTGACGGATCCGTGTTTCTCGAATCACAATTCGGCCACATCGCTGCTAACTGGACGGTTTGTGTCCAAAACGGGCGTAAATTGATCGCGATGCACCGTTAGGTGGGTCACATGCGTTAGCCGTGTTGATCTCCCGAGCTAAGTCGACATGGATCAGCGCATGTCCCGGCGGCCGGGCGCACCCGCGCGCCGCCGGATCAGGGTCGTCCGTCTGTCGGCCCCGGGCACTCGACCAGTGCCCCACCAGGGCCTTGCAGGAGCCTGTCTCCTCGGGGCCCTGTCCGGACTTCAGGGCCGCGCCAAAAGCGGGAGTAGTGGGGGAGTAGTGGTGCAATGACCGCGCCTTCGGATGCGCCTGGGACAGCGGGCGACGCCTCGGAGGTGGAGCCGGCACAGGGCAGCGGCGACACCGCGAGCCGCTCTCTCCGCCAGATCGCCTGGCAGCGGTTCCGCAGGGACAAGGTCGCGATGGTCGGCGGTGTCGTCGTCCTGCTGCTGATCGCGGTCGCGATCTTCGCGCCGCTGCTGGTGAAGCTCTTCGGCTACCCGCCCAACGAGTTCAACCAGGCGCCGATCGACCCGCTGACCGGCGGTGTGCTCAAGGACCCCGACGACCCCATGAGCGGCATCGACCCGTGGGGCGGGATGAGCTGGAACCACCTGCTCGGCCTGGAGCCGGTCAACGGCCGCGACCTGTTCAGCCGGGTCGTCTACGGCGCGCAGATCTCGCTGCTCGTCGCCTTCGGCGCCACCGTGCTGTGTGTGGCCATCGGCACCGTCCTGGGCATCCTCGCCGGGTACTTCGGCGGCTGGGTCGACACCGTCATCAGCCGGGCCATGGACATCTTCCTCGCCTTCCCGCTGCTGCTCTTCGCCATCGCGCTGGCCGGCGTCATCCCCGACGGCGCCTTCGGCCTCACCGGCAACGGGCTGCGCATCGCCCTGCTGATCTTCATCATCGGCTTCTTCAACTGGCCCTACATCGGGCGGATCGTGCGCGGTCAGACGCTCACCTTCAAGGAGCGCGAGTTCGTGGAGGCCGCACGCAGTCTCGGGGCGAGCAACCGGCACATCCTCTTCCGGGAGATCCTGCCCAACCTGATCACCCCGATCCTCGTCTACTCCACGCTGCTGATCCCGACGAACATCCTGTTCGAGGCGGCGCTGTCCTTCCTCGGTGTGGGCATCAACCCGCCCACACCCACCTGGGGCGGCATGATCTCCAACTCGCTGCAGTACTACACGACCTCGCCGCACTTCGTGATCATCCCCGGGATGGCCATCTTCATCACCGTGCTCGCCTTCAACCTCCTCGGTGACGGCCTGCGCGACGCGTTCGACCCGAGGTCCTCCGACTGACGGGGGCGGGGCCCACCCGGCTCCGCGACCCCGCACGGGCGGTTCAACCCACGTCTGCGAGAAAGGCAGGACATGACGAAACGAACTCTGGGGTTCGTCGCCCTCGGCGCGGCGGCGGCCATGCTGCTGAGCGCCTGCGGCGGCGGCGCCACGGACGGGAACGGCGGGGAGGCCGCCTTCAACCAGGGGGAGACCCAGGTCGTCAACCCGTCGGACGCGACCGGCGGCACGCTGCGCTACGCCATCTCCGCGGACTTCGACTCGCCCGACCCGGGCAACATGTACTACGCCTTCGCGTGGAACTTCAGCCGCTACTACGCGCGCACCCTGCTGACCTACACCGGCGAGCCCGGCACCGAGGGCACCGAGCTCCAGCCCGACCTCGCCGAGTCGATGCCCGAGGCCAGCGACGACGGCAAGAGCTACACGGTCAAGCTGAAGGAGGGGCTGAAGTACGAGGACGGCTCGGAGATCGTCGCCGAGGACGTCAAGTACGCGATCGCCCGCAGCAACTTCGGCGAACAGGCGCTGCCCAACGGCCCGAAGTACTTCAAGCAGCTGCTCGACAAGAGCGACGACTACGAGGGCCCCTACGCCGACGGCGACGACCCGCTCAAGGGCTTCGACGGCATCGAGACCCCCGACGACCACACCCTGGTCTTCCACCTCAAGAAGCCGTTCGCCGAGTTCGACTACATCCTGCTGCAGCCGCAGACCGCCCCGGTGCCCGCCGAGGCCGACAAGGGCGAGCAGTACCAGACCCGCGTCCTGTCCTCCGGGCCCTACAAGTACGACGGCGACTACAGGTCCGGCGAGAGCCTCCACCTGGAGCGCAACGACCAGTGGGACCCCGAGAGCGACCCGATCCGCGAGGCGCTGCCCGACCGCGTCGAGGTCGAGATCGGCGTCGAGCAGAACGAGATCGACCAGCGCCTGGTCAACGGCGATCTCGACGTGGACCTCGCCGCCGCCAGCGTCGGCCCGGCGATGAAGGGCACGCTGCTCAGCGACGAGTCCAAGAAGGTCAACGTCGACAACCCCGAGACCAACACGCTGCGCTACGTCAACGTCAACACCGTCGTCGAGCCGCTGGACGACCTGGCCTGCCGCCAGGCGATCATGTTCGCCGCCGACCACGACGCCCTGCAGCGCGCCTGGGGCGGGGCGGCCGGCGGTGAGATCCCGACGCAGATCATGCCCAAGGAGCTCGACGGCTCCGACCAGAGCATCGACCTGTACCCGTCGGAGGACCGCAAGGGCGACCTGGACAAGGCCCGGGAGAAGCTGGAGGAGTGCGGCGAGCCCGACGGGTTCAGCACCAACATCGGCGCCCGCTCCGACCGCCCGGCCGACGTCGCCACCGCCGAGGCCCTGCAGTCCAGCCTGAAGCGGGTCGGCATCGACGCCCAGATCAAGCAGTACCCGTCGGACACCTACACCAACACCCAGGCCGGGTCGCCCGACTTCGTGCACGAGAACGAGCTGGGCCTGACGGTCTACGGCTGGGCGCCGGACTGGGCCACCGGCTACGGCTTCATGAGCAAGATCGTGGACGGCCGCTCCATCCAGAAGGCCGGCAACTCCAACATCTCCGAGCTCGACGACCCCGAGATCAACAAGCTGTTCGACGAGGTCGTCGACGAGCAGGACCCGGACGTCCGGGCGCAGAAGTACGCCGAGATCGACCGCCTGGTCATGGAGAACGCGGCGATCCTCCCGGCGGTCTTCGAGAAGACGGTGTACTACCGCCCGGACAACCTCACCAACGTCTACTACCACGTGGGCTACGCGGGCTACGACTTCATGGCCCTCGGCACCACCCGCGAGTAGCGGTTCCGCTCCGATTCGGTTGACAGAAGGCAGGTGAAGGCGGCGGGGGCGGCCGGATCCCCACGGGGACCCCGGCCGGCCCCGCGCCGCCGGCCAAGTTGCTGACTTACATTCTCCGCCGCGTGGGCGCCGGCGTGCTGCTGCTCGCCATCGTCACCCTCGTGACGTTCACGATCTTCTACGTCGTTCCGCGGCTGGCCGGGCAGACCACCGAGCAGCTCGCGACGATGTACGTGGGCAAGGCACCCACACCCGAGGCCATCGAGGCGACCATCGACCGGCTCGGCCTGGACCAGCCGATCACCGTGCAGTTCTGGGAGTTCCTCCGCGGCATCTTCGTCGGGGCCGAGTACCAGTTCGGCCGCGACACCGTGCAGTGCGCCGCGCCCTGCTTCGGCTACTCGTTCCAGAACTACCAGGAGGTCTTCCCGGAGATCATCAAGCGCCTCCCGGTGACCTTCTCGCTGGCCATCGGTGCCGGTGTCATCTGGCTGGTCGGCGGCGTCGCCGTGGGCGTCATCTCCGCCATCAAGAAGGGCAGCGTCTTCGACCGCGTCGCCATGGGCATCGCGCTGGCCGGCGTCTCCCTGCCGATCTTCTTCACCGGCCTGCTCTGCCTGGCCTTCCTGGTGCACGCCACCGGTCTGTTCCCGAGCCCGTCCTACACCCCGTTCACCGACAACCCGGTGGCCTGGGCGACCGGCCTGATCCTGCCGTGGGTCACGCTGGCGTTCCTGCACGCGGCCCAGTACGCGCGCCAGACGAGAGCGGGCATGCTGGAGACGATGGGCGAGGACTACATCCGTACCGCGCGGGCCAAGGGGCTGGCCGAGCGCAAGGTCGTCCTCAAGCACGGCCTGCGGCCCACCCTCACCCCGATCGTCACCATCTTCGGTCTCGACCTGGGCCTGGTGCTCGGCGGTGCGGTGCTGACCGAGACCGTGTTCTCCCTCAACGGCATCGGCCGCTACGCCGTCACCGCGATCGTGCAGAGCGACCTCCCGGTCATCCTGGGCGTCACCCTGTTCGGCGCGTTCTTCATCGTCGTGTGCAACCTCATCGTCGACCTGCTCTACGCCTGGGTGGACCCCCGGGTCAGAGTCACCGCCTGACGACCCCCGGCCGCCGGAGCCTCCCGGCGGCCGGGTGCGAGACCACGCAGAGCAGTCCTACTCACCCCCGGCCGGCCGACCGGCCGACCGGGGCCCGAGCCGAAGGAAGACCGGCAATGACCACTCCGGGAGCCGCGCAAGGGTCCGCGGCCGGCGCCGACGCGGCGGTCCGCGTCGCCGACCTGACGATCACCTTTCCGACGATGGACGGCGACGTCCACGCCGTGGACGGGCTGTCCTTCGAGGTGCCGCCGGGCGGCGCCCTGGGCATCGTCGGCGAGTCCGGCTCCGGCAAGAGCGCCACGTCGCTGGCGCTGATGGGGCTGCACCGCGGCAGCAGGGCCCGGATCACGGGGGAGATCACCGTCTCCGGGACCGACATCGTCGCCGCGACCGACGCCGAGGTGCGGGCGATGCGCGGCAACGACATCGCGATGGTGTTCCAGGACCCGATGTCGTCGCTGCACCCGCAGTACACCATCGGCGACCAGCTGATGGAGGCCTACCGCACGCACCGGCCGAAGGCGAGCCGCGCCGAGGCGCGGAAGCGCGCGGTCGACTCCCTGGACCGCGTGGGCATCCCCGACCCGGCCCGCAGGATCAACTCCTACCCGCACGAGTTCTCCGGCGGCATGCGCCAGCGCGTGCTCATCGCCATGGGGCTGATGTGCGACCCCAAGGTCCTGCTCGCCGACGAGCCGACCACGGCGCTGGACGTGACCGTGCAGGCGCAGATCCTGGACCTCCTCGACGACCTCCGCCGCGACCTGGGCATGTCGCTGATCCTGGTCAGCCACGACCTCGCGGTCGTCGCCGGGTCGGTGGACGAGGTGCTGGTCATGCAGAAGGGCCGCGCCGTGGAGCGCGGGGACGTGCGCCGGGTCCTGTCCGAGCCCGAGCACCCCTACACCCGGGCACTGCTGGCGTCGGTGCCGCGGGTGGAGGTGTCGCGTGCCGAGCGCCGCGCGCAGATCCGCGCCGAGCGTGCCGAGGCGGAGCAGCACGCCCGCCGGGAGCGCGAGGCCCCCGCGGCGGAGGCGGAGGCCGCCGAGCCGTCCACCGCGGGAACGCCGAGCGCCGCCGCTCCGGCCCCGGGGCCCGAGCGTGCGGCGGCCCCCGAAGCGGGCGAACCGCTGCTGCAGGTGCGCGACCTGCGGGTGCGGTTCAAGGTCCGCAGCGGCCTGTTCAGCCCCGCCACCGACTTCTACGCCGTCGACGACGTCTCCTTCGACCTGTTCAAGGGCGAGACGCTGGGCATCGTCGGCGAGTCCGGGTCGGGCAAGAGCACGCTGTCGCGCGCCGTCATGCGGCTGCTGCGGCCCACCTCGGGATCGGTCCGCTTCGAGGGCCGCGATATCACCGACCTGTCGGACCGGCGGCTGCGCCCGCTCCGCCGCGACGTGCAGATGATCTTCCAGAACCCCTACTCCTCGCTGAACCCCCGCATCACCATCGGCGACAGCATCGGCACCGCCCTGCGGGTCCAAGGCGAGAAGGACGGCAAGCTGATCAAGCGGCGCGTGCAGGAGCTGCTGGAGCGCGTGGGCCTGGAACCGCGGCACTACAACCGCTTCCCGCACGCGTTCTCCGGCGGCCAGCGGCAGCGCATCGCCATCGCGCGGGCGCTGATCCTCCGGCCCAAGCTGGTGATCTGCGACGAGCCGGTGTCGGCGCTGGACGTGTCCACCCAGGACCAGGTGCTGCGGCTGCTGTCGGAGCTGCAGGACGACTTCGAGCTGACCTACATCTTCGTCGCCCACGACCTCGCGGTGGTGCGCCAGGTCAGCGACCGGGTGGCGGTCATGCGCCGGGGCCGGATCGTGGAGATGAGCGACGGCGACGAGGTCTATGAGAACCCGCGGCACGACTACACCCGCCAGCTGCTCGCCGCAGCCCCGGTCCTGGACCCCGACGAGGCGCGGGCGCACCGCGCCGAGCGCGTCCGGATGCGCCGCGAGAAGGCCGAACAGGTGACCACCTCGGCCTGACGCCCCCACAGGGGCGGATGCGGGCCGGGGGCGCGGGTCCCGCACCCCCGGCCGCTCACCCCCGCCGTTCCCCGTCCACCGCGGCGGAGGCGACCGGTGCGGGCCCGGCCGCCGCGGAGCCGCGGGACCCCATGGCCTCGACCGCGCCCCACACACCGATCACCGTGTTCCAGAACATGAAGATCGCCAGCGGGGTGGAGAACCCGTCCAGGGCCGCCGTGCGCTCCGGGTCGCCCACGTACAGCGTCAACCCCGCCAGGGTGCCGCCGCCGACCAGGCAGGCGAGCAGGCCGCGCAGCCACGCCTTGCCCTCGTGGCGCAGCCGCGCCGAGCGGCCGCTGGGACGCGGCGGCGGTGGCGGTCCGCCGGCGAAGCGGTGCGCGAACCGGACGTCGGCCCAGGTGATGACCGAGTGCCCGTAGGCGACGGTGAATCCGAGGTAGAGCGCCCCGAGCCCGTGCGTCAGATCCGCGGTGGCCCCGTGGCCGAGGTGGAGGGCGATCACCGTCAGCAGCACCACGTCGAGGACCGGCACGAGCAGCAGCAGGACCGTGCTCAGCCGCCGCATCCGCAGCAGGTAGCGGGCGGCCAGCCCGCCCAGCACGAAGACCCAGAACAACGCCTCGACCACCAGGATCAGCGCCGCGATCACCGTGTCGTCCCCCTTGCTTCCCGCACGCGGGCGGCCCGGGTCCGCCGGACGCCCACATCGACCCCGCCCATCATCGGGGGCCGGGCCGGGGCCGCGGATCGGCGCGCGTGAGGAGATCGCCGTACGACCTTCGAAGTACGCGCGGGAGGGCCGAACGTGCTGAGATAGGGGCGTGATGCCGTTCTCCCGACGCTCCGAGGTGCTCGACCGCCGCATCCTCGGCGGCCGCCTCTACCTCGGCAGCACGCTGTGGGCCGGGCTGCACCTCGGCGGCGGGCTGCTGCTGTGGGGGCTCGGCGCCTACCTGGACCGGCCCGGTACCGACCCGCGCTGGCTGCTGCTCACCCTGGCCGGGGTGTGCTCGGCCGTCCTACTGCGCCGTATCGCCCCCGGGGTCGGACTGGCCGTCGCCTCGCTGTTCCTCGCCGCGGACATCGCGCTCGGGCCCTCGGCCGCGGTGTTCATCGTCTACGGCGAGGTCCTCTACGCGGTGGGCGCGTGGAGCCGCCGGCGGCTCGCCTACGCGACGGCGGCCGTGGTGGCGGCCGTCGCCGCGGCCGTGCTGGGCATCCTGCTCTACCTGCTCGCCCACGGAGTGCTGGGCGGGCTGCTGGACGTGATCCAGCTCCTCGGCCTCTATGTCCTGGTCTTCATCGCCCCGCTGATGACCGGGCTGACCGTCCGTGAGCACCACCTGCGTGCCGAGCTGGAGCGCCAGCGCGCCGACCAGCGCGTCCGCATGGCCGAGCTGGACCGGGGCACCGCAGTGGCCGAGGAGCGCGGCCGGATGGCGCGTGAGCTGCACGATGTCATCGCCAACCACCTCAGCGCCATCGCGGTGCAGTCCACGGCCGCACTGTCGATGCGCGACCCCGACCCCGAGCGGATCCGGCAGATCCTGGGCGTGGTGCGGGACAACAGCGTGCAGGGGCTCGCCGAGATGCGGCAGATGATCAGCGTGCTGCGCGCCGACGACACCCCCGACCTGGAGCGCGTCATGCCGCGCCTCAGCGAGGCCGACCGGCTGGTGACGACCGCGCGGCAGTCCGGGTTGGACGTGCGCATCGAGCAGCTCGGTACCGAGCGGCCGCTCCCGGTGCAGGTCGACGCGGCCGCCTACAGGATCGTTCAGGAGTCGCTCACCAACGCCCTGCGCTACGCCGAGCCCCGGAGGGTGGCCATCACGGTGGAGTACGCCGCGGCGGATACGGCCGGGGCGGAGGGCGACCGGCTGGTGCTGACGGCCGAGAACCCGGCACCGGACCGGCCGGAGCCGGACTGGCGCGCCGAGTTGGGCGGCGGGGCCGGCCTCACCGGGATGCGGGAGCGGGTCGCGCTGCTGGGCGGCCGGTTCGAGGCCGGGCCCGCGACGGACGGGGAAGCGGGCTGGCGGGTGCGGGCCGAGCTGCCGCTGGGGCGGCCCGGCGAGCCCGAGGCGACGGATGGACACAGAACGGGGATGGGCGCGTGATCCGGGTCGTGGTGGCCGAGGACCAGTGGGCGGTGCGGTCGGGGCTGGTGATGATCCTGGACGCCGCGCCGGACATCGACGTGGTGGCTGAGGCGGCCGATGGTGAGGAGGCGGTGGCCGCGGCGCGGCGCCACCTGCCCGATGTCGTGCTCATGGACGTGCGGATGCCGCGCAAGGACGGTATCGCGGCGGCCCGGGAGCTGGCCGGGACAGGTGTGGACGTGCTGATCCTGACCACGTTCGACCTCGACGAGTACGTGTTCGGCGCGCTGCGCGCCGGGGCGGTCGGGTTCCTGCTGAAGGACATCGAGGCCGACGAGCTGGTGGAGGCGGTCCGCGTGGTGGCGCGGGGCGAGGGGATGATCGCCCCGGCCGTGACGCGGCGGCTCATCGCCGAGTTCGCGGGCGGCGCGGCCCCGTCGGGCGGCGAGTGTGCCGGGCCGCGGGTTCCGGGGGTGAGCCCGGTCGCCGTCGGCGAGCTCACCCCCCGGGAGCACGAGGTCCTGGCGTGCGTGGGGGAGGGGCTGAGCAACCAGCAGATCGCCCGTCGGCTGTGCATCACCGAGACGACGACCAAGACCCACGTCAGCCGGATACTGGCCAAGCTGGGGCTGCGCAGCCGGGTCCAGGCCGCCATCGCCGCCCAGGAGCTAGGCATCACCCGCAAGTGAGCGCAGCAGTGCCTCCAGGCCCGCGTCGAACGCGGTCCGGGGGTCGGGGTCGAGTCCGCGCAGCCGGGCGACGGTGGGGAAGCGGCCGTCGAGCACGGCCGGGTTCGCGCCGGCCAGGCCGTCGCCGCGGACCTGGCCGATGACGGCGCCGGTCACATACGCGTCCAGGGCGGCGGCCGCCCGTACGATGTCGGCGCCCTCCAGTCCGGCCTCGGCGAAGGCGGCGTAGTGCAGTTCCAGGGCGTGCAGCGCCGCCTCGGTGTCGGGGCGGCGGTGGATGAACAGCGGCAGCGCTCCGGAGTGGCGCAGCAGCGCCGCCCGGTAGTCGTGCGCCCACGAGCGCAGCCGCTCGTCCCAGGGCCGGTCGTCCTGGGCCGCCTCCCCGGCCGGCGCGGTGCCGCCATCGGCGTCCCCGTCGGTGCCCTCGGTTCCGGTGCGCTCGGGGCGGGAGACGTCGGTGACGTATTCGACGATCGCGTCGAACAGCTGCTCCTTGCCGAGGGGGAAGTGGTGGTAGACGGCCATGGCCTCCACCTCCAGCGCGTCGCCGAGGCGGCGCATGGTCAGGCGGCGCAGCCCCTGGCCGTCGATGATCCGCAGGGCTTCGGTGATGATGCGTTCGGCGCTCAGGCCGGCATTGTTTCGGCTCACCCACCCGATCCTAGACTTACTTTGTAAAGGCGGTGGGTGGAATGCCACCCCGCGCGTCCACCGGTGACACGCATCACCTCTAGAGTGGCAGGCGACCCTGATCCACACGACGCCAACCCGCCGGAGGGAACCATGGGGCTCATCGGCCCGAAGGTCGACGACGACGCCCGTCGCCGCCACAGCGAGGACGAGCAGGCCGCGCACCGGCTGCCCGGGCTGCTGGAGGAGGTCGCGGCGGCCGAGCGGGCGCTGATCGCGGCGCAGGAGGACGGAGCCTCCGCCGCGGAGCTGCGCCGGTGCGGCATCGAGCTGGACCGGGCACTGACCGACGCGATGCGCGCCGCCTACGCCCGGGAGCGCGCCCTGATCGGCCCGCGCGGCTACACCGACCGCATCCACCGTCGCAAGCGGCTGGCCACGCGGGACGTCCGCCACGCCACCGAGCTCGCCGAGCGCCTGCTCACCGAGCGGGAGGCGCACCGCCTGCACGGCATCGCGCAGGTTCCCCGGAGCCCGGTCGGCGCCTGAGCCGCGGTCGGCCCCTCCTCACCGGCCTCCGAGCGTGCGCCCGGCGTCCTCGGATGGCAGGATCGTCAGGGAACACGGCGCCACCGGACGGCGCCGCGGAGGCCGACAGGACGTGGGCCGGACGAATGGAGTGGGGACGAAGATGCCGGGGTTCATCGAACTCGATCCATCATCGAAGGTGCCCCCCTACGAACAGATCCGGTCCGCGGTCGCCAACGCCGCGGCCAACGGCGACATCCCCGTGGGGTTCAGGCTGCCCACCGTCCGCGCGCTGGCGGGGGAGCTGGAGGTGGCGGTCAACACCGTCGCCCGCGCCTACCGCGAGCTGGAGCAGGCCGGCGTGGTCGAGACGCGCGGCAGGTCCGGCACCTTCGTCGCCGCCGGAGGCGACGCACAGCGCGAGGAGGCGGTGTCCGCGGCCCGCGACTACGCCGACGTCATCTCCCGGCTGGGCCTGGAGCGCGGTGAGGCGCTGGACATCGTGCGGGCCGCCCTGGAGCGCTGAGACCCCCACCGCTCCGTCGATCTCGGGGATATCGGGGCCTCAGCGGCGATTTTTACCCCAATATCTCCGAGATCAACGGAGGGGTCGGTGGGAGAGCGCTCTCCCGCGTGGTGCGTGCGGGTTGGGGCGCCCGGGTCGGGGGTTGCGGTGCGCCCGGAACCGCCGCCCGGAACCGAAAGGCGCCCGGAAGGCGACCTCCCGTCCCGTTTCCGTTGATCTCGGGAGAACGGTTCGAATTATCGCTGGAATTCGAACCGTCCTCCCGAGATCAACGGGGGAGTGGGGTGGTGTCGCGCCGGGCGGGGTGCTAGTCGCGGATCGCGATGATGGTGATGATGTAGAGCAGGACGAGCCCGCTCCACGTCGCGGCCACCCCCAGCGCCCCGCCGTAGCCCCCGCTGATGGCCGTCAGCGGGACGGCCAGCCCCAGCGTGATGATGGCCAGCACCATGCGCGCGGTCCGCGCCGGCACACCGCGCGGCTGGGCCCGCTCCCGGGCGGCGACGTGGTGCCGGACGCGTTCGTCGATGCTCTGCTCCAGGCGCTCGGCGAGCGATGCGGCGATCGCGTCGTCGTAGTCGGCGCCGAGCTCCCGGCCCGCGCGCAGTGACGCGGCCAGCTCGTCCGTGGGGAGGGGGTCGTTGGACATGCCCCCAGTATCCCCGCGCCCGAGGGCGTTGTGCGGCGCCGCGTCACCGGACCAGGGAAAGTTCAGGGATGTCCCTGGGGCCGACGGCGCCCGTGCGGCCGCACCGGTGGTGCGAGGACGCCGACGGCCCCGGTGCCCGCGTTCGACGCGGGCACCGGGGCCGTGGCCGCGGGGGACGTGCGGTCCCCCGGTGTCGATGTGCTCCTCCGTGAAGGTGTCAGCTCGCGAAGTCCAGCAGCTGCTGGGCGCGGCTGGGGTGCCGGAGCTTGGACAGGGACTGCTTCTCCAGCTGCCGGATGCGCTCCCGGGTCAGCCCCAGGTGCTTGCCGATCTCGTCGAGGGTGCGGGGACGGCCGTCCATCAGGCCGAACCGCAGCGACATGATCGTGGCCTCGCGCGGCTCCAGGTCCTCCAGGGCGCGGCGCAGCTGGTCGGCCATGAGCTGCCGGTCGACGACCTCCGAGGCCTCCGAGGCGTCGACGTCCTCGATGAGGTCGCCGATGCGGGTCTCGCCGTCCTCCCCGATCGTGGAGTCGAGGCTGATCGGCTGGCGCGTGATCCGCAGCAGCTCCTCGATCTGGCTCGGCGTCTTGTCCAGCTCGTGCGCCAGTTCCTCGGGGCTGGGCTCGCGGCCGAGGGTCTGGTGCATGTCGCGCTCAAGTCGGCTGACCTTGCTCAGCAGCTCCAGCACGTGCACCGGGAGGCGGATGGTGCGGGCGGAGTCGGCGAAGCCGCGCTGGATGGCCTGCCGGATCCACCACATGGCGTACGTGGAGAACTTGAAGCCCTTGGTGTAGTCGAACTTCTCCACCGCGCGGATCAGGCCGAGGTTGCCTTCCTGGACGACGTCCAGCAGGGACATGCCGCGGTCGCTGTACTTCTTGGCGACCGAGACCACCAGGCGGAGGTTGGCCTCCAGCATGTGCTGCTTGGCCTGGCGGCCGTCCTCGGCGACGGCCTCCAGCTCGGCGCGCTCGGCGTCGTCGAGCCGGGCGACCGGGGCGTCGTCTTCGACGAGCCCCAGACGGTACTCGGCGTAGAGACCGGCCTCGATCCGCTTGGCGAGGTCGACCTCCTCCTCGGCGGTGAGCAGCTTGCGGCGACCGATGGCCTTCAGGTACGTGTGCACCGAGTCGCCCATGGCCGGCGACTGGTCGTCGAGGTCGGCCTCGGGGCCGTCCGGCTCCTGGGCGGCGGTCTTCTTCCCCCGCGTCTTGGAGACGGCCTTGACGGCCTCCAGCGTTTCCTCCAGCACCTCGTCATCGGTGTCGGCGTCCACGGACTCCACCGCCGCGGCGTCGTCGCCCCCGTTGGCGAGCCGCACTCCGGCGTCGGTGAGCTCACGCAGGATGGAACGGCCGTCGGCCGGGCTGATGCCGGCCGCGGAGAACGCGGCGCGGAGCTCCGCGAGGGACAGGTGTCCCTGGGAACGCCCCCGAGTGATCAGCTGGTCGAGAGCCGCGGACGCGACATCATTGCCGTCTGCGGTCTCCGCCACTGTGTCCGCCACCGTGGGAGTGGGAGAAGTGGCTAGGGCAGTGCGCGACATGAAGGCACCTCCCTCCCTTCCAAGACGTCAGGCGCGAGGCGGTGGGAAACCGCCGTCTCGGCGCGCCAATATGTCTAACGTGTCAGAGAGTCAAATGTTCCCGGTCTCGATTGGATATCGTGCGTCGTGGTGTACATCACGATCGCTCGTGTGGCCGTCCGGTCCCGGGAGCGGGTAGTGGACTCGGCCCACGGTCGGCGCGTCGGGCGCGGCACCGTCTGCTGCTGCGTGTGATCCCCCCTCGATCGGATGATCCGCACTTTCGGCCACTCGCTGAGCCCCTCACATCGGTCGGCGAAACCGGATGCAGGAGTAGACGCCGATACTCCGCAGGAAGTTCCCCCGAATCGCGGATCCGTCCGGCTCCGGACACGCCTCTCATCTGATCGTGCCCGAGGAGCACCAGGTCAATCGCTGTGCCCGGAGGACGCCCGGAGCGCGGAGAGATCCGGTTTTCCCGAACCGAGCAGCGGGATCCGCGCGCGCAGGTCGAGCTCCCGGGGAGCCGCGTAGCCGGGCAGCCGGGACTTGACCCATTGTCTCAGGTCATCGAGTGAGGGCGGACACGCGGGGTCGGTGGGCACCACGACCGCGGTGACGCGCTGCCCCCATTCGGGGTCGGCGCGGCCGACCACCACCGCCTCGGCGACCGCGGGATGGCGTGCGACCAGCGCGGCCACCTCGCCGGGGACGACCTTGTGCCCGCCGGTGTTGATCATGTCGTCGGCGCGGCCCCGGACCCGCAGCCGCCCCTCCTCGTCGAAGCGTCCCAGGTCGCCGGTGCGGAACCAGCGCTCGTCGCCGCGGCGGCCGGCGGGCGGGAGCAGGTGCGCGGCGGTGTGCTCGGGGTCGAGGCGGTAGCCGGAGAAGAGCGCCGGGCCGGCGAGCAGGATCCGGCCCTCCCCGTCGAGGTCGGCGCGCATCCCGTCGAGGGGGACGCCGTCGTACACGCAGCCGCCGCAGGTCTCGCTCATGCCGTAGGTGGTGATGAGGCGGCCCCCCGCGGCGCGGGCGCGCTCCAGCAGCCCCTCGTCGGCGGCGGCGCCGCCGAGCAGGATGGTGCCGAACAGCGACAGGTCGGCGTCGGCGGCCAGCAGCCGGTGCAGCTGCGTGGGGACGAGGGAGACGTGCGGGCGGTGCGCGGCGGCGACGGCCATCGTGTCGGCGGGATCGAAGGCGCGGTGGACGGGCTCGGTACCGCCGACCAGGGCCCGCAGTACGACCTGCAGGCCCGAGATGTGCGCCGTGGGCAGGACGCACAGCCAGGCGTCGTCCGGGGCGGCGCCGATACGGCGGATCGAGGCGCGCGCCGAGTGCAGCAGGGCGTCTGCCGACAGCTCCACCCCCTTGGGGACGCCGGTGGAGCCGGAGGTGGCGATGACCAGGGCGGTGTCGTCGGCGACGCCGCCGTCGCCGCCGGGGAGGGAGCGGACGCCGTCGGCCGAGCGGATCCGGTCGGCGCGCATGGCCGTCAGCAGGGCGTCCACTCGGGCGGGGGGCAGGCCCGGGTCGATGGGCAGCAGGGCGGGGCCGCGGCCCGCCAGGGCCTCGGCCAACAGGGAGGTCAGGTGCGCGGGGTCGAGCCCGGTCACCGCCTGCAGAGGTCGGTTCGCCACGTCGACCAAGGTTAACGCGCGCCGCCGGTGCCGGCGGCGCGCGTAGTGATCGCGGGCGCCGGTACGGCCGCACTTGGCGGAACGACTATGGTTGACCCCTGACAGGCGCGGTGTTCGCGCAGGCGGCCGGGGGCGCCGTGCGCCGCCCCGACGAGCCGCGCGGGCGCTTCGCCGTGCAGTACCACCGGTGTCCGGGTTAGGAGAGACGAGAGCCGTGAGCAGCGTGATCGACTGGCAGCGGTCGGGAGAGTATTCCGACATCATCTACGAGACCGCCGAGGGCATCGCCAAGATCACGATCAACCGGCCCGAGCGCCACAACGCGTTCCGCCCGCAGACGCTCTTCGAGCTGCAGGACGCGTTCAACGTGGCGCGCGACGATTCCTCGGTCGGGGTGATCATTTTCACCGGCGCCGGCGACCGGGCGTTCTGCTCCGGCGGCGACCAGAAGATCCGCGGGGACGACGGCTACATGGGCGATGACGCGGTCGCGCAGCAGGGCATCGGCCGACTCAACGTGCTCGACCTGCAGGTGCAGATCCGCCGCCTGCCCAAGCCCGTCATCTGCATGGTGGCCGGCTGGTCGATCGGCGGCGGCAACGTGCTGCAGGTCTGCTGCGACCTCACCATCGCCGCCGACAACGCGAAGTTCGGGCAGACCGGCCCCAAGGTCGGCTCCTTCGACGGCGGGTACGGTTCGTGGCTGCTCGCCCAGACGGTCGGCCTGAAGAAGGCTCGGGAGATCTGGTACCTGTGCCGCCAGTACAGCGCGCAGGAGGCGCTGGAGATGGGCATGGTCAACACGGTCGTTCCGCTGGAGCGGCTGGAGGCGGAGACCGTCGCCTGGGCACGCGAGATGCTGGAGAAGTCCCCGCTGGCGCTGCGCATGGTCAAGGGCGCCATCAACGCGGTCAGCGACGGCGCCGCGGGGATGCAGCAGTTCGCCGGGGACGCCACGATGCTCTACTACATGAGCGAGGAGGCCCAGGAGGGCCGCGACGCCTTCAAGGAGAAGCGGCGGCCGCAGTTCGACAAGTTCCCGCGTCGTCCGTAGGCGGCCGGGGATGCGCGCTGCCGGCGCCGCCGCCGCGGACACCGCCGCCGCGGGGCGGGCCTTCTCCATCCCGATGCGGACCCGGTTCCGCGGTGTCACCTCCCGCGAGGGCCTGCTGGTCCGCGGCCCGGCGGGGTGGGGGGAGTTCTCCCCCTTCGCCGAGTACCCGCCCCGGGAGTGCGCCCGCTGGTGGGCGGCGTGCCGCGAGGCCGCCGAGGACGGCTGGCCCGAGCCCGTGCGGGACCGCGTCCCGGTCAACGTCACGGTGCCCGCGGTCGGGCCGCAGGACGCGGCGCGCATCGTCGCCGAGGGCGGGTGCGCCACCGCGAAGGTGAAGGTGGCCGAGCGCGGGCAGGACGCGGGCGAGGACATCGCCCGGGTGGAGGCGGTGCGCGACGCCATCGGCCCGGCCGGGCGGGTCCGCATCGACGCCAACGGCGCCTGGGACGTGGACACGGCCGTCCGCAGGCTCGGCGAGCTGCGCCGCTTCGACCTGGAGTACGTCGAGCAGCCCTGCCCGACCCTGGAGGAGCTGGCGCAGGTGCGGCGGCGCACCGACGTGCCCGTGGCGGCCGACGAGTCGATCCGCCGGGCCGAGGACCCGCTCAAGGTCCGCGCGGCCGGTGCCGCCGACATCGTGGTGCTGAAGGTGCAGCCGCTGGGCGGGGTGCGCTCCGCCCTGCGGGTGGCCGAGGCCTGCGGGCTGCCAGTGGTGGTCTCCAGCGCCGTGGAGACGTCGGTGGGCCTGGCCGCGGGTGTCGCCCTGGCCGCCGCGCTGCCGGAGCTGCCCTATGCCTGCGGGCTGGCCACGATGCGGCTGCTGCGGGCCGATGTGGCCGCCGACCCGCTGCTGCCCGTCGACGGCCACCTGCCGGTGCGCGCCGCCGAGGTCGACGAGGAGCGCCTTGCGGCCGTCGAGATCGACCCCGGGCCGTGGCGTGCGCGGATGGCGGCGGCCCGGGCGCAGTGGCGGGGCTGAGCCGCCTCGGCGGCTCCGCCGGTCGCGGCGGAGGTGGGGCGTATCGCACGGCTGTGCCGGACGATTACCGTGGGAAGACGCGTTGCACGGAACGGACCGTCGCATCACCGCCGCCTCCCCGCGGGCGTCGGCGCCCCGGAGGCGTGCGGGTGTGAGGGCCGCCCATCGCCGTGCCGAACGCGGTCGGGGTGCCGCTGCGGTAGGGGGGGAGCACGGCGGACGGGACGCTCCGCCGATACTGGTTGTCCACGTACGACTTGAGAGCAGTGTGCATGAATCCGTCAACCGCGCTGGCGCGGGTCCTCGTCGATGAACTGGCCCGATGCGGGCTGGCCGAGGCCGTCGTCGCGCCGGGGTCGCGTTCGACGCCCCTCGCGCTCGCCCTCGTCGCCCACCCCGGCATCCGGGTCCACGTCCGCATCGACGAGCGCTCCGCGGCGTTCTGCGCGCTGGGGCTGGCACGCGCATCTCGGCGCGCCGTCGCCCTGGTGTGCACGTCGGGGACGGCGGCGGCGAACTTCCATCCCGCGGTGCTGGAGGCCGACCAGAGCGGCATCCCGCTGCTGCTGCTCACCGCCGACCGGCCGCCCGAGCTGCGCGGCACCGGGGCCAACCAGACCGTCGACCAGATCAAGCTCTTCGGGTCCGCGGTGCGGATGTTCGCCGAGGTCGGCACGGCCGAGCGGCTGCCGGGCATGGTCGCCTACTGGAGATCGCTGGCGTGCCGCGCGTGGGCCGCCACCGGCCCTGAGCACCCCGGCCCGGTCCACCTCAACCTGGCGTTCCGCGACCCCCTGATCCCCGATGAGCCGGGCAGCGGTGTCCCCTGGCCCGAGCCCGTGGCGGGCCGCGCGGGCGGCCGCGCGTGGATCGAGCGCCCCGTACCGCCCGTCGAACCCGCGCCCGTGGCGGCGCCCCCGGTGGAGCGCGGCGTCATCGTCTGCGGCGACGGCGACTACGATCCCGTCCCCTACCTGGCCCTGTCCCTCGCGACGGGGTGGCCGCTGCTGGCCGAGCCCACCTCCAACGCGCGCCGCTCCGAGGCCGTCTCGACCTACCGCCACCTGCTGGCATCGCCGCGGTTCGTCGCCGCCCACGAGCCCGAGCTGGTGGTCAGCGTGGGCCGCCCCGGTCTCTCCCGCCAGCTCCTGGCCTACCTCCGCCGCGCCCCCCGGCACATCGTCGTGGGCGACCCGCGGTCGTTCGCCGACCCGGTACGCACCGCCACCGAGGTCGTCGGCGCCCTCGCCACGCCGGCGGGGGCCGCCCCCGACACCGCGTGGTCGCGCTCCTGGCAGGAGGCCGAGGCCGCGGCGCGCACCGCGGTCGACGCGCTGCTGGACCGGGAGGAGGCGCTGAGCGAGCCGCGGCTCGCCCGCGACCTCGCCGCGCACCTGCCCGACGGGGCGCTGCTGTTCGCCGGGTCCAGCATGCCGATCCGCGATCTCGATGCGGCCATGGGCGCCCGCTGCGGCGCGCGCATCATCGGCAACCGGGGGGTGAGCGGTATCGACGGCACCGTCTCCACCGCGATCGGCGCCGCCCTGGCCCACCGGCGCGAGGGCGGCGGCAGCGGGTTCGCCCTGCTCGGCGACCTGGCCATGCTGCACGACCAGAACGGCCTGCTGCTCGGCGCCGAGGAGCCGCGCCCCGACCTGGCGATCGTCGTCGTCAACAACGACGGCGGCGGCATCTTCTCCGGCCTGGAGCAGGCCGGGCACCCCGACTTCGAGCGGGTGTTCGGCACCCCGCACGGCGTCTCGATGGAGCGCGTCGCCGCCGTGGCCGACGTGCCCTACACCCGCCTGGAGTGGGCGACCGACCTGCCCAAGACCCTGCTGGGGGAGGGGATCAGGATGATCGAGGTCCGCACCGGCCGGGTCGACTCCGCAGCCCTGCGCCGCCGCCTGCAGGAGGCGGTCGACCGCGCCCTGGAGGCCTGACCCGTCTCCACACCCCCGCCCGCCCGTGGGACCCCGGATACCTCCGAGGTCGGCGGCGGGGGCGGATCGTCGTGTGCCTCTGGGCCGAGGGGGCCCCGGCGGACGATACTGGCCTCATGAACTACGTGCTGCACATGACCGACCTGCGCGAGTGGCGCCGCGGAGAGGGCGATCTCGAACCGGACTCCCTGCACACCCAGGGGTTCGTGCACGCCTCACCCGACGAGTCCACCCTGCTGGCCGTCGCCAACGCCTTCTACTCCGACGTGCGCGCACCCCAGGCCGTCCTGGTGATCGACACCGGGCTGCTGGACGCCGAGGTGCGCTGGGAGGAGCCGAACCCGCAACCTCCGCCGGGAGTACCGCCCGACGTGCTCTTCCCGCACATCTACGGCCCCGTGCGGCGCAAGGCCGTCATCGGAGTCCGCTACCTGCGCCGCGACCCCGACGGGGTGTACAGCGCCGTCCAGCACCGCGGGGCCGTCGCCGAGGAGCTCGACCTCATCCCGCACCCCGAAGGGGGCTGGTACCGCTCGACCTGGCGCAGCCGCCACACCCTGCGCCCCGAGGGGTACCCCGGGGAGCGCGACGCGGCTTCGGGCACCCTGTTCATGCTGGGGCCCGGCGAGGAGTCCCGCTGGCACCGGCTGCGCTCCGACGAGATGTGGGTGTTCAACCGCGGCGGCCCGGTCGAGCTGGTCTACGGCGGCACCGGGGAGCGGCCCGTCGCCGACACCCGGATCACCCTCGGCCCGC
Organism: Nocardiopsis mwathae; assembly: GCF_014201195.1. Lineage (NCBI taxonomy): Bacteria > Bacillati > Actinomycetota > Actinomycetes > Streptosporangiales > Nocardiopsidaceae > Nocardiopsis > Nocardiopsis mwathae. Next base: position 1,867,498 of record NZ_JACHDS010000001.1, read on the forward strand.
ACATCGAAGCCGGGCAGGTAGTCCAGGCGCTGGTCCCGGCGGGAACGTGGCAGTCGGCGCACCCGCTCACGGGTAGCGAGGGCGTGGTGAGCCTGTTCGTCTCGCCGGGGTTCGAGTTCGAGGACTTCGAGGTCGAGCCCGGCGAGGGCATGGACCGCGGAACCCGGGCCTAGATGTGCCGGTCTGAGACGTCGGGAACGCGGGCGGCCCGCGGTCTCCCGGGTCAGTCCACCAGGGCCTGGCGCATGACCTGGAACTTGGAGTCGGCCTCGGCGAGCTCGGCGCCGGCCGTCGATCCGGCCACGATGCCGCAGCCCGCGAAGAGCCGTGCGCGGGCCCCGGAGATATGGGCGCAGCGCAGCGCGATGCCCCACTCGCCGTTGCCGCGCGCGTCGATCCAGCCCACCGGCCCCGCGTAGCGGCCGCGGTCCATCGCCTCCAGGTCGCGGATCAGCTCCATGGCGGGGCCGGTCGGGGTTCCGCCCACCGCCGCGGTCGGGTGCAGAGCGGCGACCACGTCGAGGGTGGAGACACCGGGCCGCAGCTCCGCGCGCGCCGGGGAGGCCAGGTGCTGCACATTGGCCAGGCGCAGCAGACGGGGCCGGTCGGGCGTCTCCACGGCCTCCGCCAGCGGGGCGAGCGCGGCGCGCAGCGACTCGATGGCGTACTCGTGCTCCTCAAGGTCCTTGGCCGACGTGGTCAGCTCTGCGGCCAGCCGCTGGTCCTCCTGCGGGGTGGCGCCGCGCGCCCGCGTCCCGGCCAGCACCAGTGAGCCGATGCGGCCGCCCTCGCGCCGGACCAGCAGCTCCGGGGTCGCCCCGACCATGCCGTCGATGCTGAACGTGTAGCAGCCCGGGTAGTCACGGGTGAGGCGGCGCAGCAGTGTGCGGATGTCGATGTCCTGCTCGGCGCGGGCGCGGACGTCGCGTGCCAGCACCACCTTGGAGAGCTCGCCGGCGCGGATACGCCGGACGGCGGTGGTGACCGCCTCCCCCCACGCCGCCGCCGGAATCGACCCCTCCGTCCAGGCCAGCGGGCCGATCGGACGCGCCGGAGTGCACGCGTCGAGGATTTCGCCGGGGTGGGTCCCGGGGCGGTCGCACACGGTGGTCAGCCAGGCCCGGTCGGCCCGTCGTCCCACGATGACGCGGGGGATGACCAGGGACGACCCCGCCGAGCGGCCGTCGAAGGTGAAGCCGCCGAAGGCCACCAACCCCGTCCCGGGCAGGCCCACCCCGTCCCGCACGTCCGTCTTCGCCGCCGCCTCGGCCAGCCACGCGGCTGCGGCCGTGAAGCGCTCCGCCCCCAAGCCGGAGTCCTCGCCCGGCCAGTCGAACCGCGCCGCCTCGCCCCACGCCACCAGCCCGTCGCCGCGGTGCGACCACGCCAGCGGGGCGCCGGCCGGAAGGTGGTCCAGGAGATCGCGCCCGTCCCGCAAGGGAACGGTGCGTACGGCCAGATGGGGCGGGGTTGCTGCGGCGACACTCACGACATCGCAGTTTAGGGCGCCGCCCGCGGCGTTCGCGCGCACCACGACGGCCACCGGTCGCCGGGACCGTGCCGAACGTCACGCCCGGCCCCTCCGCTCACCCGCGCCCGCTCCGCCGGCCGGCGCCCGCGCGCCACCCGGACGGCCTTAGGCTGTGCGGGGGAAAACCGGGGATCGCGCCGCCCTGCGCGGGCACGCGGTGGACCGGGGGGAGCCGAGGTGGTGGGTCGATGAGTCGGATCGGACGGGGAGCGGTGCTGTTCGCCGCGATGTCCCTACTCGCGGGATGCACGGGCGTGCCGCCGGGGGCCGAACCCGGGGCGGCGGGCCCCAACGCGGCCGCGGACGCCCGGGAACCGGGTGCCGCGATCCCCGACGGGTGCACGGTCGAGACGACCGCCCCCAAGCGCCAGATGCGCGGCGTCTGGCTCACCACCGTGCGCAACATCGACTGGCCGTCCACGGACGGCCTCGGCGAGTCGGAGCAGAAGAAAGAACTGATCCAGCAGCTCGACCGCGCCCGGGAACTCGGCCTCAACGCCGTGTTCTTCCACGTCCGGCCCACAGCAGACGCCGTCTACCGCTCCGACAAGGAACCGTGGGCGCGCTATCTCACCGGCCGGCAGGGCGGCGACCCCGGCTACGACCCGCTGGAGTTCGCCACGGCCGAGGCGCACAAGCGCGGCCTGGAGCTGCACGCCTGGTTCAACCCCTATCGCGTCGGCTGGAACGACCCGGACCTGAAGAACCTCGCCGAGGACCACCCGGTCAAGAAGAACCCCGAGTGGCTCATCGAGTACGACGACCAGGGGTGGATGGACCCGGGCAACCCCGACGTGCGCGCCTGGGTGGGCGACGTCGTCCTCGATGTCGTGGACCGCTACGACATCGACGGTGTCCACTTCGACGACTACTTCTACCCCTACCCCGACGACGGCGGATCCGATTTCGACGACGACGCCAGCTGGAAGAGGCACCGCGGTGACTTCACCGACCGCGGGGACTGGCGGCGCGACAACGTCGACAAGCTCATGTCGGAGATCCACGAACGGATCGAGGGCGCCAAACCCTGGGTGCGGTTCGGCGTCAGCCCGTTCGGGATCTGGCGCAACGACCGCACCGACCCGGCCGGCTCCGCCACCCGGGGCCTGCAGTCCTACGACGCCCAGTACGCCGACACCCGCGCCTGGATCCGGGACGGGTCGATCGACTACGTCGTCCCGCAGCTGTACTGGCCGCAGGGGTTCGAGGTCGCCGACTACGCCGAGCTCGTGCCCTGGTGGGCCGAGCAGGTCGCCGGGACCGACGTCGACCTGTACATCGGCCAGGCCGCCTACAAGGTCGGCGACGACGGGTGGAAGGGCGCCGGCGCCCTCACCCGGCAACTGGACTTCAACACCGGCCACCCCGCGGTCACCGGAGACGTCTACTTCTCCATGAAGAGCCTGAACGATGTGGCCGCGGACGCCATCGAGGAGGCCGCCGCCGCACACTACCGGCACCCGGCGCTGCCGCCCGAGGCCGACGGCGACGCCCCCGCCCCCGAACCGGTCGCCGACCTGGAGGCCGAACCCTCCTCCGACGGCGTCCGGCTGGTGTGGGAGACCGGCGGCGGCGCCCGGTTCCACGCCGTGTACCGGGTGCCCGGCGAGGGCGGGGAGGACCTGTGCGCGCTCGCCGACGCCTCCCACCTGCTGGCGGTCGTCGGCGGCAACGCCAAGAAGGGCAAGCAGGCCTTCACCGACACCGACCCGGCCGAGGGCCCCGTCCGCTACTACGTGACCGCCCTGGACGACTACCGTGCCGAGAGCGTGCCGGGCCCCGCGGCGCGGCTGGACGGCGCACAGGGCGGGTGACCGGCGCGGGGGCGGGGAATCCGGTCAAGGCGGGTAAGGAGATCCGTACCGTCAGGTGAGAGGCGATTTCGCGGAACAGGGCGATTTCCGCTCTCCGGCCCCGATAGAAATCAGTGGATGCAGGGGAGACTCGACCCACGCCTCGGAGTTGCCCCCGACCAGCGAGGAGGAAGCGATGGCTCTACGCGAGTACGAACGGCGGGTCCTCGCCGAGATCGAACACCGCCTCAGCGAGGACGATCCCGACCTGGCCGGGTACCTGCGGACCTTCAACGCCGAAGCCCCGACCCCGCCTGAGCCGCCGGAGCGGCCGGGGCTGGGCTGGCGGCCGTGGGCGGTGTGCGGACTCGTCTCGCTGGCGGTCATCGCCCTACTGCTGGCGCTCATCGTGACGGCGCCGGGGCTGCGCGAGGTGCCGGCGGGCACCGGCGGGGGCACCGAGACCGTCGCACCCGCACCCGGCGTCGGCTGATACGGGGCAGGTCGGCCGTTCCCCGCCCTGCGGTGAACACAGCGGGCCGGCGGCCCGGTGGCGGTGTCCGGACGACGGACACACGGCACCGGGCCGCCGGCCCGACCTGAGCGGTCGGCAGCCGGGCCCGCCCTACAGGGCGTTGGCGAACTTCGCGGCCACCGGCCCGGCGACCGAGCCGCCCGCGCCGCCGCCCTCCACGACGACGGCGAAGGCCACGTCGCCCTTGTACCCGACCATCCAGGCGTGCGAGTCCAGTTCGTCGTCCTCGTTCTCGGCGGTGCCGAACTCCGCCGACCCCGTCTTGCCGTAGACCTCGCCCTGGAAACCGGCCTTCTCCGCCGTGCCGTCGGTGACGACGGCACGCATCATCGGGCGGAGCTGCTCGGCGTGCGGGATCGGCCGGGGCTCCGGCTGATCGGGCAGTGCCGGGTCGGTGACCAGCACCGGCGACCGCCAGGAGCCGTCCTTGATCGCGGCCGGGACGGTGGCCATGTGCAGCGGAGTGGAGATGACCTGCCCCTGGCCGATGCTCTGCGCGGCCAGCATGGTGACGTTCTCCGGCGTGGGGAAGGAGGGGCGGCGGGTCGGCAGGCCGATGTCGAGGTCGGCGTTCATGCCGAACTCCTCGGCGGCCTTGGTCATCGACTCGGACGTCAGCTTCTTCTCGACCTCGGTGACCAGCGCGGTGTTGCACGACGTGGCGAAGGCCTCGGTCACGGTCTGCTTGCCGTAGGCGGCGTCGCCGGCGTTCTTGAACGGCCAGCCGCCGACATCCGCGGTCTTGGGGCAGTTCATCTCGGCGCCGGTGGACATGCCGTTCTCCAGCAGTGCCTCGTAGGTGATGATCTTGAACGAGGACCCGGGCTCGTACTGCCCGTCGAAGGCGCGGTTGAAGTCGCCGGCGTTCATGGCCACGGCCAGGATCTCGCCGGTCGAGGGGCGCACGGCCACCAGTGAGGTGGGCTTGCCCTCCGTGACCACGGCCTTCGCGGCGGCCTCCTGAACCTTGGGGTCGAGGGAGGTGGTGACGTCCTCACCGGCCGTGCCCTCGATGGTGCCGACCACGGCCTCGGACTCGCCGGCCTTGTCCTCCTCACCCGCGGCCACGACGCGGATCGAGGTGGAGGCGGTTCCGGCCAGGCGTTCTTCGAAGGCCTTCTGCAGGCCGTCCTGGCCGGTGGGATCGTCGGCCTGGTAGGCCGGGCCCAGTTCCTCCAGGTCCTCCTCGGTGGCGGGGCCCACCTGCCCGGTGAGCATCCGTACCGAACCGGTGGCGCCCTCGGTGTCCAGCCGGGAGCCGTCGGCGGCCAGGATGTGCCCCCGCTCGCCCCAGTCGTTGGTCCGGGCGAGCGTCTGCCCCTCGCCGAGGTCGGGGTGGATCACCGCAGGGGAGAAGTCGACCTTCCACTCGCCGTCGGCTCGGGTGAGCGGGAAGGTGCCTTCGTAGCTCCACTCACCCGCGTTGCTGAGGGACAGCGTCGCGGTGTAGGCGGCGGTCGCGGTGTCGCCGTCGGCGGTGACATCGCCGAGCTCGACGGAGGCCGCCTCGACGCCGAGGTTCTTCTCCACCTCCTCGAAGGCATCGGCCAGCCCTTCGCCGGTGGCCGCGGCGGCCATGGTCGGGTAGTCCTGGGAGTCCCACGCGGCGACGTAGTCCTTGGCCGCTTCGTCGGGACCGGGTGTCTGCGTCAGGAACCACGAGATGCCGCCGCCGACCAGGGCGAGCACCACGACGGCGGCTCCGATGCCGATGAACAGGCCCTTGCGGGAGCGGGGAGCGGGGTCGTCCCCGGTCCCCGGGCCCTCGGGGCCGGTCGGGCCGCCGGGGCCGTCGGTCCCGCCCGCGCGGTGCGGCTCGCCCGGCGCGTTCGCGGCCCCGAGAGGACCAGGGTGGTGGGGCGGTGTGCCCGCGTCGGCCCCGGCCTCGTGGAGCTGCGGGGAGAACGGCGGGGGAGTGGCGGGACGCGGCGGCTCCTCCGGCCGCGGGCGGCCTGCGGCCGCGGCACCGAAGTCCGGGCCGTAGCCGGGTGCGGGGATGCCGCGGGTCGGCGCGCCCGAGCCCTCGGCCTCCGGCCGGGCGGCCGCGCCGCCCGGCCAGGCGTCCCCTTGGGGGTGCCCGGTGGGCACAGCGGGTGGCGCGGCGGGCCGCGGAGGCCCCTGGTCCGGCTCGGGGAGGGGCGGCGGCTCGCTGCGGTAGCCATGCGGCGGTGTGGCGGGGGCCTGAGGGAACCCGGACGGCGGTGTGGCGGTGGGCGGTGGCCCGGCGGTGGCGCCGGGCAGGGGCCTGCCGGAGTGCTCCGGGGGGCCGGGCGGAGTGGCGGCGGGCGCGGCAGGGAACGGCCCCGTCGCGGTGCCCCCGGAAGGCCCGTCGGCAACGGAACCGCCGGTGGGTCCCTCAGCGGGCACCGCGGGGAAGGCCCCGGTGCCCTGTCCGTCGGAGGGGGCCGCGGGGAACGAGGTGGTGCCCTGGGGGTGGGCGGGGAGTGCGGGGAAGGCCCCGGTGCCCTGTCCGTCGGAGGGGGCCGCGGGGAACGGCCCCGTGGAGCTCCGGCCGTCGGAGTCCGGCTGCGGGGTGGGCCGATGCGGCGCGGCGGGCTCGGCGGACACGGGGGCGTCCTGTGCCCCCGAGGCCACCGCGGGGGCGTCCTGTGCCCCCGTGTCCGCCTGGGGCTCGGGCGGGCCCGCGGGGTGATCCTCTCCCGTGCCCCCAGGGCCGGAAGGAGTCGCGGGCCGCTCGCCCTCCGACTCCGGGGTCGACCTCTCGTCCACGCCTGCCGTCCTTCCCATCCGCCCGATACAGCTCCGCCCCACGCTCCCAGGGACCGGGAGAGCGGGGCGGGAACACGTGTGAGTGGCCGGTGTGGCGGTCGCCTCTCGGCGCGGGGCACAACGCGGCTCCGGCAGTCCGCGCGATCACCCGCCGAAGCGGGCCCCGCGCGCGGTATTCCACGAAGGCTATAGGTGAGGCCCGGGGGACACTTGCTACCACACCGACCACCAGTGACTCTAACCCATCGAGCCGCCCCCGTGTTCCCGTTGGAGCGGGGAAAGCGCGGGTTATCCAGGTCACAGGCGCCCCGCCAGGGGGCGACCGGCCGCCGGGCCGGGCGGGAATCCCCCGCCTTCAGGCGGGGGAGCCTTCAAAGCCACTGGCCGGAACCGGCCCCGGGGCGGGGCGGCGGGCGGGGGCCTCAGGCCTCGTCGCGGGCGATCCGCGTCATCTCCTCGCGCTGGAGGACCTTGACGCGCTTGCGGCCCTGGGGCTCGCCCAGAGACTCCTCGTGGGACTCCAGGCGCTGCCACCCCTCCCAGGTGGTGTAGCGGACGCCGCGCTCCTCCAGCAGCTGGATGAAGGACTCCGGCTCCGGGGCGGCGGCCGGGGCGAAGCCGTCGCGGTCGGCCACCAGGTTGGTGACGGTCTCCAGTGCGTCGCCCTTGGTGTGGCCGATGAGGCCGACCGGGCCGCGCTTGATCCAGCCGGTGGCGTAGACCCCGGGGATGGGGGCGTCGTCGAGGTCCAGGACGCGGCCGCCGTCGTTGGGGATGACGCCCCGGTCCTCGTCGAAGGGCAGATCGGTGGCGGGGGAGCCGAGGTACCCGATGGCGCGGTAGACGGCCTGGACCTCGTGGTCGACGAACTCGCCGGTGCCGCGCACATCGCCGTCGCCCGTCAGCTCCATGCGCTCGGTGCGCAGCCCCTCGACCCGCTCCGTGCCGAGGACCTCGACGGGGCGGTGCAGGAAGTGCAGGTGCAGGCGCTTGCCCTCACCGCGGGGGTCGCGGATCGCCCAGTTCTGCAGGACCTTGACGTTGGTCTTGATCTGGTTGGAGTCCTCGATCGCGGCGAGGCTCGCGTCGTCCAGGTCGAAGTCCTCGGGGTAGACGATCACCTCGACGCCGGCCTGCTTGTCCAGCTCACGAAGCTCCATGGGGGTGAACTTGCCCTGGGCGATGCCGCGCCGGGCGAAGACGTGCACGTCGGTGATCTTCTTGGCGCGCAGTCCCCGGTGCACGTTGTCGGTGATGTCGGTGTCGAGGAGGTCGTCGGCGTCCTTGGCGAGGATCCGCGCCACGTCGACGGCGACGTTCCCGGCGCCGATGACGGCGACGCTGGTCCCCTCGACGTGCCAGTCGGGGGCGACGTCGGGGTGGCTGTCGTACCAGAAGACGAAGTCGGCGGCGCCGTGGCTGCCGGGCAGGTCGATGCCGGGGATGTCCAGGGGGCGGTCGCGGTCCGAGCCGGTGGCGAAGATGACGGCGTCGTAGTGGTGCTGCAGGTCTTCGAGCTTGAGGTCGACGCCGTACTCGACGTTGCCGATGAAGCGGATCTCGGGCTTGTCCAGGATCTTGTGCAGGGCGCCCTGGATCTGCTTGATCCGGGGGTGGTCGGGGGCCACGCCGTAGCGCACCAGGCCGTAGGGGGACGGCAGCTTGTCCAGGATGTCGATGCTGACGGGTGTGCCGCTCGCGGTCAGGGTCTCGTCCTTGGTCAGAAGGTCGGCCGCGTAGATACCCGCAGGGCCCGCGCCCACGATTCCCACTCGCATCGGTCGCGTCATTGACATCTCCGTTTCGTCGCGTCTGTTCCGGGCGGCACAGTGGGGACCGTGTCGTGCCGCTCTCCACGTCACCCGGGACGCGGTAAATCAGGCAAGGCTAGCCTAATCTAATGCGTGCGGCATTTTCATACTTAGTCGACTATAAAGGTAGACAACCCGACTCCCGTTGCGATGCGCAGGGTGGGCGCCTCCCGGTCGAAGGTCGCATCGGCCCAGGCCACAGGGGAACAGCGGCCCCGGCACTTGGCACAACACCCGTCCGGCGCGACAATCAGCCCGAAACGGCTGTGGGGAACCTCACGCCTGCGGCGCGTGTCCATCCGCCCCGCGCGGCCGTCGGCCACAGGCGGATCAGGAACTCCTCGCGCCCGCGCAGCCCCTGCTCGGCGATCCGGAACTCGGCGGAGTGCGGGTCGCGATAGCGCTGGAGTAGCTGATCATAGCGCTCGGCCACCGCGCGCCGCTGCCGGGCGTGGACATCGGCGCGGTAGGGGCCGCTGCCGCCGAACAGCCGGTGGCGGACGGAGCGCCCGGGGATGTCGCCGCTCACGATCACCTGGCCGCGCAGGAACACGGTGGCCGAGGCGGTCTCCTCCCAGCCGTCGCAGGCGGCGTCGGGGGGCGCGATGTCCCACTCCTCCAGTGCGACGTTGACGTCCACCCGGCCCTGCAGCGTGCTGAGCTCCAGGTGGTCGAAGCCTCCGACGAGCAGTGAACCGCCGGACAGGCCGCTGATGTCGGCGCCACCGGCCGGTGCCCCCGGCCCGTAGACGTGGAAAAGCCCGTTCCCGGGGAAGACCGGGAACAGCAGCCTGGCAAGCCGTGCCACTGCTCCTGCACCTCCACACGCTGATGTCCGTACCCGGTGCCGGGCCGCCGCAGGGCGGCCGTCATCGGGCAGGACCGGCAGGGCGAGGGGACCGGTCTTGGAGCGACTCTAGACCTCCATCACGCGCCGTGTTCGCGGAACAGCGGAACTCCGACCGGGACGTGCCCCGACCGGGGGCCGGAGGGGCGGGCCGCAGAGTGGGTGCGAACGACGGGCTAGACCGACTCGGCCTTGACCGAGCCCGCGTAGCGGGCCACCGCCTCCTGGCCGGAGATCTCCCGGACAGCGGCCATGACGGCATCCGTCGCGGCGCGCCGGGAGCGTGCGTGGTCGTGCTTGCCGGCCCAGTCGGAGAGGTCGACCGGAGGGCCGCAGCGCACCTCGACCCGGCGGAAGATCGCGGGCAGCCGCCGCCCCCGGGGCAGGATCCGGTCGGTCCCGACCAGCGCGACGGGCACTACCGGAACGTCGGCTCGCAGGGCGAGCCAGGCCAGGCCGGTCTGTCCCTTGTACAGGCGGCCGTCGGGCGACCGGCTGCCCTCCGGAAAGATGCCGAACACGGCGCCCTCTTGCAGCACCCGCAGGCTGTTGTCCATCGCCTCCTGCGAGCTCTGGCCGGGCCGCCGGTCGACCGACAGCTGACCGATGGCGCGCAGCGCCCGGGTGAAGGCGCGCTGGGCGATGTTCCCCTCGGCGAACAGCTCCCGCTTGGCGATGAAGGTGACCGGGCGGCGCACGGCCACGCCGATCACCAGGGGGTCGAGTACGGACAGGTGGTTGGACGCGAGGATGACGGGACCCTCGGTGGGAATGTGCTCCGCTCCCGTCACGCGGATCGGCCACAGCGCCCGCGTGACAGGGGCGATCACCGCTTTGGCGATGCCGTAGGGCGACACGGCGGTGTCCTCTCTGCTGTCTTCGTCTCAGGGGATGGGCGGCGGGCGGGTGCGGGCGGGCCGCGGCCGCCGAACGCGCCGCCAGAGCACTGTATCGGGGCGTGTGGGCGGCGGAGCGGCGCCGGGGACACGCGGTTCGCCCCGGTCCCGGGGGGAACGATGGCACCGGACGTGGTCCGCACGCCCGAAATGACAGGGGGTTTCGGATGGAGCCCGGGCCCGGTGCGCACACGAGCTCCGGGAAACCGCCGGAAACCGGTGGTGGCCCAGGTCTCACCCGTTCTACTCTGGTCTAGACCTCTGCCCGGAGGTGTGCGGAGCCGCGGACCGCGAGCCCCAGGACACGGCACAGGGACACAGGGAATGAGGGCGGAAACGTGACACAGCTGGTCGACATCAGCCACCAGATCACCGCCGGGATGACCACCCACCCGGGACTCCCCGGACCGGAGATCGACGACCACCTGACCTTCGAGGAGTCACAGCGGAGGTACGCGGCGGGCACGGAGTTCAGCATCGGCCGCATCTCGATGGTCGCCAACACCGGCACCTACCTCGACACACCCGCACACCGCTACCGCGACGGCGCCGACCTCGCCGACCTCGACCTGGAGAAGGTCGCCGGCCTGCCCGGCCTCGTCGTGACCGCCGACGAACGGGAGATCGGCGCCGAGGCGTTCAAGGGACTGGAGGCGGAGGGCAGGGCGGTGCTCATCCGCACCGGCTGGGACCGGCACTGGCGGACCGAGGCCTACGGCTCACCCGAGCACCCCTTCCTCTCCGAGGATGCGGCGCGGGCGCTGGTGGACGCGGGTGCGGCGCTCGTCGGGATCGATACGGTCAACGTCGACGACACCTCCGAGGACGCGGGCGGCGCGCGCCCCGCACACTCCGCGCTGCTGGCCGCGGGCATCCCGATCGTGGAGAACCTGTGCGAGCTGGGCCGCCTGCCGACCGAGGGCTTCACCTTCTTCGCCGTCCCGGCCAAGGTGCGGGGCCTGGCCGCCTTCCCTGTCCGGGCCTTCGCCATGGTCTGAGACCGGGCGGGCCCCGGCGGCGACGGCGCCGGCCGCTACAGGTCGGCGTCGACCTCCTGGCGGGCGCGGTGCCGCTCGCGCTGCGCCCGGCGCTCCGCCTCCAGCGCCGCGCTGCGCTGGTCCTGGGCCACCGCGGTGCGCATCGACGAGGACAGCGCCCGCAGCTCCATGTTGATCCGCGGGTAGTCCGTCAGCCGGGGCAGCGCGCCCAGCCGCGGCGAGCGGTGCTCGCGCATCGCCGACATCAGCTCCTGGAAGGCGAGATCCACCCGCTGCAGGGTGATGTACGAGGCGGCGGGCGGCTTCTCCAGCGCCAGCGCCGCCAGCGCGAGATAGCCGGTGCGCTGGGTCGCCACCACGACCGGCCACAGCGGACGGGTGGTCCTGGCACGCGGAACGTCGCCGATGGCGCTGTCGTACACGCCGCGCAGGCTCAGCAGCGCCGCGCGCAGGTCGCGGCGGAGCCGGTAGCGGCGCTCAGGGCCGATCGTGACGTCGGGGTCCAGCACCGCCACGACCGCCGCTCGGGAGCGGTCCAGCGCGGTGGTGATGGTCTGCGGGAGGCGCGAGGCCGACGCGCGCCGCCACAGCAAGAGCGCGCCGAGCATGCCGACGAGCGAGCCGACGACCGTGTCGGTGATACGGGTCTCGGCCAGTGTGGTCACCGGGAAGGGCGCCGCTGTGTGCGCGAGCAGCAGCGCCATCGGAGTGAGGAACACGCTGCCGTAGAAGTAGTTCCGTCCGACCACCAGCTGGGTGAGTCCCTGGAAGGCCGAAGCGAGCGCGATGATCGCGGGCAGCGGCAGGTCGAGCATGAGCAGCCAGGCGGCGATGGCGACACCGACCAGTGTCCCCAGCGCGCGCTGCATGGACCGGTTCACGGTGAGGACGACGTTGCCGCCCTGCAGGACCGCGGTCGCGGTGATCGAGATCCAGTAGAAGCGCTCGAAACCCAGCGCCAGCCCGAGGAGTCCGGCGGCGGCGACGGTGATGCCCATGCGCAGCGCGGTCGGGCGGATCAGCGAGTCGCGGGTCAGGCTGGACCGCAGCGAGCTCGCCACCGAGGGGGAGCGGCTGTCGTACAGTCCCAGCCCGTGCCCCTCGTCCTCGTGCTCGGACCGCCGCGCCGCCTGCGCGGCCCGGACCAGCCTGTTGTACAGGCGCACCTCCAGCGAGCGCGGGCGCAGCCCCCTGTACAACCCGTCGAGGGTGTCGGGGGCGGGGCACTGGTCGGGGCGGCCCACGGCGTCGGCCAGGCCCTCGGCGAACACGACCGCGGCCTCCGGCAGCGGTTCGGTGCGCGCAAGGGACACGTCCGTGGCGGTCAGGTGGATGTCGGAGACCCAGCGGAGCAGCGCCCGCAGCCGCGCCGCGGCGGGCGTGTCACGGTAGCCGCGGGTCTGCGCCAACAGCACGATCCGCCAGGCCTCGGCGACCGCGAGGGAGGCCTCGTGCTGCACGTGGTCCAGCTGGGGCGTGCCGATCGCCCGCATCAGCTCGGCCAGCTGGCGGAAGGCCTCGGCGACCGCGCGGTTCTCCGGGTGCCGGCTGCGGACCGGGGCACCGGCCATCGACACCGCCCAGCCCACGGCCGCCCCGATGGCCGCGATCCCGGCATGGGTGGGGACGTCGGCCAGGCCGCCGGGGGCGATGGTGGAGATGGCGCAGACGACCACGAAGAAGATCGCACCGGGCTTCTCCGCGCGCAGTGCCTGGCACAGCCAGGTGGAGATGCCCGCGACCGCGCCGATGGCGATCGCCCCGGTCCACAGGGTGGCCGAGGCGAGTGACCCCACCGCCACGCTCGCGACGAACCCGAGCCCCACGACGGCGAGCGCCACGGCGCGGTAGCCGTACGGGGTCTTCTTCTCGTACAGGACGGTCATCGACCCCAGCGCGGCCAGGGTCGCCACCTGCGGGCCGATCAGGAACAGGGCGATGGTGAACGACACCGACATCGCGATCGCCGCCTGCGCGGCGGTGGTCCACGCCCAGCTTCCGGAGGCCAACCCGAAGATCGCCGACAGGTCGACCCGCGGCCGCGGCCGCTCGGCGATCCTCGACCGCACCCGGGCCGGCGGGTTCCAGATGGGCTCACTGGGTGTCGGATCGCCGCCGCTGTCTCGTGAAGCCCCCTGGTCGTGCACGTCCCCCATGTTAAAGGGATGCCGGGGTTCTCCCGCCGCCGACCGAAGGGAGGATCCGCTCAACCGATCTCCCCTCCGGGCCGAGGACCGGGAGACGGGTGACGATCCGCCCCCGGCCGGGTCGGGAGAGTCCGCTGAGGGCTGCCGGCACGGCCGCCGGCGGACCCTCCCGGCCTACCGGTCGGCGTCGGCGCGACCGTCGCCACCGGAGGCGGCGCGTAGGTGCTTGAGCTCGGCCAAGGCGTCGTCGAGGTGGGATTCGGCGCGTTCGGCGCGGTGGAGGGCCTGGTCGCGGCTGTGCTCGACCGCGGTCAGTCGCTCCTGGACGGCGGCGAGGCGTTCGGCGGCCGTCTCCTTCAGGTCGGCCAGGGCACGGGTCGCCGAGGCGCGTTGTTCGTCGAGCTCGCGGGAGAAGCGGGCGCGGTCGGTGTCGTGGGCCCGGCGCGTGCGCTCCAGCTCGGCGGTGAGTTCCGCGGTGCGGGAGCGTTCCCGTCCGGCGTCGGCCTCGGCGCGTTCGGCACGGCCGACGGCCTCGTCCTTGGCCCGCGCCTCCTCGGCGAGCCGGCCGCGGAGGCGGTCGGCCTCCGCGGCCGCCTGCTCACGGGCGGTGGCGAGCTCCTGCCGGGCGCGGCTGCGCTCCTGGTCGAGGGCCGCGGCCGCCTGGTCGCGTTCGTCCTCGATCCTGTGCTCGGCGTCGGCGAGGCGCGATGCGAAGTCGGTGCGCGCCGCTTCCAGCTCCTCGGCGGCGTTGCGGGCCCGGTCCAGGGCCGCGGTGCGCTCGGCGGCGGCCGCGTCGCGCTGTTCGCGTGCCGTGTCCCGCTCGGCGTGGGCGGCCTCGCGGCGCAGGATCGCCTCGTCGGCCATGCGTTCGGCGGCTCCGGTCGCGGCGATGGCCGATGCCGCGGCCTCCTCGGCGGCGAGGCGGGCCTGCTCGGCGGTGCGGCGGCGGTTCTCGGCCTCCAGGCGGGCGGTGTCGGCCTCGGCGACGCGCCGGGCGGCGTCCAGGCGGGCGGCCTCCACCTGGGCTTCGGCGCTCGCCGGGTCGGTCATGGTGCCGAATGCCCGGGTCGCGGCCTCCAGTGTCGCGGTCAGCTGCTCGGCTTGGACGGCGAAGCGGGTCAGCAGGTCGTCGGCGCGCAGCCGTGCGCTCGTCACCGGTGCCGGGTCGGCCGGGGAGGGGGCCGGGTCCGCGGTGCGGCGCGCGGTTCCCGATCCGTCGGCGGGGGTGGCGGGGGCTCTGCCGTTCGGCCCGGTGGCGGCCGTGCCGGGCGCGGGTGCCGCCTGGTGCGCCTCTTCGGCGGCGCGTCGGTGCTCCTCGGCCTCCTGCTGGAGCCTCTGGCGTTCCCGCCAGGCCCGCCAGCGGGTGTGCTCGGGCCGGTCGCAGTACTCCGGCGGCCGCCCGGGGGAGCTGCTGCGGGGCACGGGCCGGTCGCATCCGGGGAAATTGCAGGTGTTCGCGTCGGTATCGAGGGCCACGCGGATGAGCCTAGTGGTCCGGCCGGGCGGGACCGCGCCGCCCGGCCGGACCCGTCGGGCTATTCCTGTCCGCGCCGCAGTCCCTGCTCCGCCAGGAGGCGGCGCAGGTAGTCGGGCAGGGGGGTCTCCGCCGACATCGCGGGGTCGGGGACGGGGGTGCCGAGCGTCCGGGAGACGGGGATGACGCCGGCCCAGGTCGGGAGGTCGCGGTCCTCCGGTTCGTCGTTGACTCCGCCGGTGCGGACCTTGGCCGACACCTCCCGCAGGTCCAGGCGGATGACGGCGGTCTGGGCGAGCTCCTTGGCGGTGGCCGGGCGGCAGTCGGCGGCGCGGCCGGGGACGATGCGGTCGATGATCGCGTCGAGGGCGGTGCGGTGCTCGTCGGGGTCGGTGACGCGGTGGGCGGTCCCGTGTGCCACGACGGAGCGGTAGTTGAGTGAGTGGTGCATACCGGAGCGGGCGAGCACGAGCCCGTCGGTGCGGGTGACGGTGACGCAGACCCGCAGGCCCTCGGCGGCGCCGCGCAGCGGGCGGCTTCCGGTGGATCCGTGCAGGTAGAGGCGGCTGCCGACGCGGGCATAGGTCGTGGGCAGGACGATGGGGCCGCCGTCGGCCGACACGAAGCCGAGGTGGCAGATGTAGTCGGAGTCGAGGATGGCGTGGACGGTCGCGTGGTCGTAGTGCGCGCGTTCGCGCGCGCGGGTCGGGGTGGTGCGCGGGGTGGCGGGGTAGGGGGCGGCAGTACTGCTCACGGATCCACCTTTTGTATGGGTTGGAAGTTGAGTATGTACTAGTTTGATGTCCGGAGTCGGGTCGCGCAAGCCCCCGACGCCCCGGAACCGCACGGGGCCCGCGGAGACGCTTCCCCCGCGGGCCCCGTGGCAGTCCGCCGCCGCTACCGGGCCTCACGGCTGGATCAGTAGCGTGCGCCCCGGGCCTCCGGCAGCGCGCCGAGTTCGGCCAGTTCTTCAGCCGACAGCTCCATGTCCGCCGCGGCGGCGTTGGCTTCCAGGTAGCGGAGCGTCTTGGTGCCCGGAATCGGGACCACGTGGTCGCCATGAGCGCACAGCCACGCCAGGGCGATCCGCGCGGCCGACACCGCGCGCGGCTGGTCGAGGAGATCCGGAGGCTGGAGGCGACGGTCCGCTACCTCGATCGGAAGATCGGGATCTATGACGAGAAGCTGGCGCAGTGTGCGGCCGAGTCTCATGCGCGGGCGGGGGAGGACACCGGGGGCCGATGAGTGCCGCCCGCCGGCAGGCGGCGGAGAAGGCCGGAGAACGGCGGCGGCTCCCGCCGCGGACCGGTGGCCGGTCGCGGCGGGAGCCGCCGTGTGTCCGTCGGTGGACGTCAGTCGTGTGCGCCGACGCCGCCGATCCGGCAGACCATGGTCGTCACGAAGGGGCGGAACCCCTCCTGCTCGAAGAACCGGATGTCGTCGGAGCTGGTGGCCAACGCCGTCAGTTCGATCTCCCGGATGCCCATGGCGCCGACCTGCCGCCGGACCTCCTCCAGCAGGCCCGACCGCACGCCGGCCCCGGCGTATTCGGAGGGCACCGAGAGCGTCTGGACGACGGCCACCCGGTCGCCGCGGTCCCACGACCCCTTCGGGTTGTCCCTGATCGTCACCATGGCGTACCCGACCGGCTCGCCGCTGCTCTCCGCCAGCACCGCGAGGGTGTCGGGGTCGGCCAGCCAGCTCAGGTACTGGCTGCGGCGACGCCGCCAGGACTCGTCAGGGGACACCGACGTCACGATGTCCTCCAGGTGCGGGGCGATCGAGGTGTGCTGCTCGTGCAGGGTCATCCAGAGCTCGGCGAGCTCCTCGATCTCGTAGGGCCCGAGGTAGCGGAACCGCAGCACGTCCGAAAGAGGAGTGCGCGGTTTAGTCACCAACGAAGTTTCCATGTTCTTCCCACCCGTTCCGCCCGCAGTGACGTGACTACTCCCTGTTTTGGTCCAGACCAATCCATGGGATGAGCTGTGCCTCCGAGATTACGACCCGCGTCGATGCCGACGTGGTACCGGGCAAAGAAAAGGAGAGATCGTCATGACGGAAGGAAAAAATTTGCAGGATTTCACGATTCCGGCCGCCGGTGGGGCCGGCGGCCCGCTCGCCCGTGCCCGCCCCGGCGGCGGTGCGGCACCGGACCGCCCCGCGGGCGCGGGCCAACGTGTACGGGATCACGTCCCCACGGGGCCAGAAGATGTTACGGACGTGTTTCAGCTGGCCTAAATTGGCTCCCATGATCGATGTTCGGCGATTGCAGTTGCTGCGGGCGCTCGACGAGCACCACACCGTCGCCGGGACGGCCGAGGCGCTGCACGTGACCCCTTCCGCCGTCTCCCAGCAGCTGGCGACCCTGTCCAAGGAGACCGGGGTGACGCTGGTCGAGCGGCAGGGGCGCCGCTTCCTGCTCACCGGGGCCGCGCGCGTCCTGCTGGAGCACGCCGACGTCATCTTCGCCGAGATGGAGCGTGCCAAGGCCGACCTCGCGGCCTACGCCGACGGCACCGTCGGCGTCATGCGCGTCGGGTCCTTCTCCACCGGCATCTCCGACCTGCTGGGCCCCGCCGTCGCCGGGCTGCGCGAGACCCACCCGGGCTGGCGCTTCGAGATCATCCAGGCCGAGCCGGAGGAGAGCACGGAGATGATCCGCACCGGCGAACTGGACCTGGCCATCACCATGTCGTCGGTGCACCTCCCGCACAACGGATCGCCGGAGTTCCGCGCCGATCCGATCATGGTCGAGCCGTTCGACGCGGTGCTGCCGTACCACCACCCGCTGGCCAACTCCACCGATCTGGAGCTCGCCGCGGACCTCGGCGACGTCGACTGGATCATGTCGGCGCCCGGGACCGCCTGGTACGACTGCGTGACGGCCGCCTGCAACCAGGCCGGGTTCCAGCCCCGCATCGTGCACACCGTCGACGAGTTCAGCGCGGTGCTCGCCCTGGTCCAGGCGGGGCTGGGGGTGGCCCTGGTGCCGCGGCTCGGCTGGACCGGTCTGCCGGCGCCCAACATCGTCGTCCGGTCGGTCCGCAACACCGCGCGCCGCCACATCGTCGCGCTGAGCCGGGCCGGGTCGGTGCCCGAGCCGCTGCTGAGCGCGGTCCGCGAGGCCGCCGGCAAGGTACCGGTGCCCACGGTCGGTCCGCTCGTCGCCTCGGCGGGCTGACCGAACCGCGGCGATGCCGGCCCCGGCGCTCAGGCGGGTGCGTGCGGGCTCACCGGGTCGGAGAACGACAGGGAGTCCTCGACGTCGTCCAGCACCTCGCGGGCGACGCGGTGCAGGTACTCGGCCAGCACCCGCATCGGCGGCCAGGCCCAGCCGCCGGCCCGGCCGACCAGGTAGATCCGGCGGTTGCCACCCAGCTCCCCGAGCGGTGAGTGGATGACCCCCCGCCGCGTCACCGCCGCCAGCTTGGGCATCACCCCCACGCCGCGGCCGGACGCCACCACCTGCTCGACCACCTCCAGGTTGTCGATGCGGTGCCGGATGCGCGGTGCGAACCCCGCGGCGGCGCACATGCGCTGGACGAGTTCGTCCTCGTCGCTGCCGCGCGAGTTGGAGATCCAGGAGGCGGAGGAGAGCTCGCGCAGCCGCTGCCGGGTCAGGGGGCGGCTGGAGGCCGGCCGCCCCGAGGGCTGGGAGAGCAGCAGCGGCTCGCTGCCCAGACGGCGCAGTGTCAGCGTTTCCGGGAAGTTGCGGGGGACCAGGCTGTACTCGTAGACGAGGCCGACGTCCGCGTCGCCCGTCTGCAGCAGGCCCAGCGCCTCGTCGGGCTCGTGTTCGATGAGCCGCACATCGATCCCCGGGTGGTCCTCCCGCAGCCGGCGCAGGGCCGGCAGCACGATCGGCGGCGCCGCGCTGATGAACGTCACCAGGTCGATACGGCCGACCGGCTCCCCCTCGCCGGCGAGCTCGGAGCGCGCGGCCGCGACACGGGACAGGATGTCCACGGCGTACTCGGACAGCCGGTGCCCGGCCGGGGTGAGCCGGACCCGCCGCCCGTCGGGCACCAGCAGCGGAACGCCGACCTCCCGCTCCAACACGGCGAAGTGCTTGGAGACGGCGGAGGTCCCCATGCCCGTGACCTCGGAGACCGCCGTCATCGTGCCCAGCCGCTCAAGCTCGACCAGCAGGTGCAGCCGTGTCAGATCCATTCACCAAAAGTACAAGGTAAATCCACCATCGGTCCCTGGACAGAAACATAGGCCGTAGATCCAATGGCCGGGTGATCATCTCCATTCGTGACCTCCTTCGTTCTGCCCCGACGCGTATCCCCGCACCGATCCTCCTGGTGTGTGGGATGTTCGCGCTGCATACGGGCAGCTCTCTGGCGGTCACCCTGTTCGACGAGATGGGGTCGCTCGGCGTCACCTGGCTCCGCCTGACGTGGGCCGCGCTGATCCTGCTCGCCCTCGGCGGCCGCCCGCTGTGGGCCGCGTTCCGCGGAGCGTCGAAGAACGAGCTGGTCACGGTCGTGATCCTGGGCACAGTCAGCGCGGGGATGATGGCCTTCTACTCCGAATCCACGGCGCGAATCGACCTCGGCACGGCCACCGCGATCGAGTTCCTCGGCCCGCTGGCCGTGGCGGTCCTGGCCATGCGCCGTCCCCGGGAGTTCATGTGGATCGCCTTCGCCCTGCTGGGCGTGGTGTTCCTGACCCAGCCCTGGCACGGCGAGGCCGACCTCACCGGCGTCGCCTTCGGGCTGGGCGGGGCCGCGTTCCTCGGCTTCTACATCGTCTACACCCAGCGCGTGGGCAGCAGCTTCCGAGCGATACACGGGCTCGCGCTGTCGATGACCGTCGCCTCGGTCCTGATGGCCCCGCTGGGGGTGCCCGAGGTCGCCGCCAACCCCGACCCGCACGTCGTCCTCGTCACCCTCGGCATCGCACTGCTCTTCCCCGTCATCCCGTTCCTGCTGGAGATGATGGTGCTGCAGCGGATGAGCCGGACCACCTACAGCACGCTGGCCAGCCTGGAGCCGGCGGTCAGCCTGGTGATGGGCATGGTGGTCATCTCGCAGCACCCCGCCCTGGCGCAGATCGGCGGGATAGCGCTGGTGGTGATCGCCGGGGTCGGCGCGGCCCGCGGCGACTCGGCCGTCACCGACCCCGCACTGTCCGAGCAGAGCGTCCTGGGGACGGAGCGGGCGGCGCCCGACAGGGCCGCGGCGCGGCCACATCCGGACATCCCCGAGCCCGCCCGGCGAGCGCGGGGCGGTGCCCGGCGCTGAACCGGCGCCCCCGGCTCACTTCTCCCGGCGGCTACCGCCATACTTCTTGTGCACGGCCTGCTTGCTGATACCGAGGATCGTCGCGATCTCGGACCAGGTCGCGCCCTGCAAGCGGGCCCGCCGGACGTGCACCGCCTGCAGCCGCTCGACCTCCGCGCGCAGCTGGACGGTCGCGTTGAGCGCGGTCAGCGGCGACTCGTCCTCGCGTGCGGACTGCATGAGCCGGGTGAAGCGTTCGTCCTCCATACAGGGCAATCTAACGCCGACCCGGCGCCCCCGGGTACCGCACGCCGGGGCGGCCCGCGGGAACCGAAGCGAGGGGAGAGATCCACTAGTGTCAGGAGCAGTCATGAGCGAGAGAACTGATCTGGAACTGCTCCGGGCCTTCGAACCGGTCCTGCGCTACACCAAGGGCGAGCTCTTCTTCCCCACCGACGTCGAGGCCTACCTTCGCGCCTGCAGCCTGTGGGTCGAGGACGGCGGCGGCAAGGAGCGCGAACTCGTCCCCGCCGGCCACCTCACCCTGGACCGCCTGGCCGGGGCCGAAGACGAGTGGCCCGGACGCTACAAGCACCTCCGGTTCGTCCAGGAGGCGACGCTGCGTGAGGAGGCGCGGCGGTTCAGCTCCACCGCGCGCCCGGGAATCCCCAAGAGCGGACGGCTGGCCGCGGTCGGCGTGTTCGGCCGCATCGTCGACGTCCTGGTCAAGTTCTCCCTTCTCATCCGCGGCGCGGTCCCCGGCGGGCTGACCGCCGCCGCGGTCACCCGCTACCGTGAGCAGGTCGACAGCGGCGGTGCCACCTACTACGGGCGGGTGGTCCGTGAGGGCGGCTACATCGCGCTGCAGTACTGGTTCTTCTACGCGATGAACGACTGGCGCTCCATCTACGGCGGCGTCAACGACCATGAGGCCGACTGGGAGAAGGTCACCGTCTACGTCGCCGAGACGCCCGACGGCGGCGTCAGACCGGTCTGGGTGGGCGCCTCCTCCCACGAGTACACCGGCGACGACCTCAGGCGCAGCTGGGACGACCCCGCCCTGGACCGCCAGGGCGACCACCCCGTCATCTACGTCGGCGCCGGATCGCACTCCCACCAGATGCTCCCCGGCGACTACCTCATCCAGGTCGACCCCGCGCCGCTGCGCGGCGTCGTGCGCGCCTGGCGCAACGTCATCGCCCGCCTCTTCCCCAACTCCACCCAGCTCGACCGGCACGGCATCGGCGTGCCCTTCGTCGACTACGCGCGCGGTGACGGCGTGTGCGTCGGCCCCGGCGGCGACCGCGAGTGGAGGGCCGTCGTCATCGACGACGACACCCCGTGGGTGCGGGGGTTCCGCGGCCTGTGGGGGCGCGATACCCGCGACTGGTTCGAGGGGGAGCGCGCGCCCAGCGGCCCTCGCTACGAGCGCGACGGCACCATCCGACACTCCTGGTCCGACCCGCTGGCCTGGGTGGGCCTGCAGAAGGTCGCCCCTACCGAGGAGGCCGCGCGCGAGGACCTCGCCGCGCACCTCAAGGAGCTCGACACCCGGATCGACGACGCCGATACCGAGATCGCCGAACGCCGCGACCGGATCCGCCGCATGTCCGCGGCCCAGGCCGTGCTGTGGCGCGACCCGCACTCCCAGACGCGGGCGCGCGAGTACGGCGAGCGCATCCAGCAGGAGGAGCACGAGCTCGCCGGGATCTACCGCGAGCGGTCGCTCAAGGCCGACGAGCGCGACGCCCACCACCGGGCCCTGGAATCGGACGAGCCCATCGCCGCCGGGCCCACCGCGCACCTGCGCTCGCCCCACCTGCCGTATGCCACCGGAGAGCAGCGCACCACCCGCTTCGTGCACATCTGGGTCGCGCTGAGCACGCCCTTGCTCATCACCGCGCTGGCGGCCATGCTGTGGCTGCACGGCCCCTACACCATCCCGACCATGATCGGCGTGGTGCTGCTGTTCGCCGCCTTCGACAGCTTCGCCCGCCGCAGGCTCCGCACCTTCCTGGCCGGCCTGGCCGTACTGGCTCTGGTCGCGGGAGCGGCCACCGGCATCATCCTGGCGTTCATGGCCGACTGGCGGATGACACTGCTGGTGCCGATCGCGGCCGTGGTGGCCGTCCTCTTCGTCGTGAACGTCCGGGACCTGCTGCGGCGCTGACCGGTTTCGGCCGGTCGGCCGGCACTACGGCGGCTCTGGGTCGATTCGGGCCGATATTGCCGTGGTTTTTTGGCAGACTCGTACAGGAGGCGGGGTCCCTCCTGCGGCTACGCCCGCACGGTCGCCACGCGAGGGGATGGGGATGAGCGTCGTCGACCCGGCCCCGGAGACCGGTGCGCTCTCCGGGGCGGACCCGGGCGCCGACGCGGGCCCGGACGGGGGCGGCGCCGTCGGCCCGCGGGCGCGGCGGATCGCCGACCACGCTGTGCGGGCACTCATCGAGGAGGTCGTGCTCACCCCGAAACCGGGCCTGGTCGACCGCCGCGGCGGCGGTGCCCACCCCGACATGGACCTGGACCTGATGGAGCGGTCCGCCGAGGCGCTGCGCCCCGCGTTCGCCCTCATGGTGGCCGCGGCGGAGGGCCGCACCCCCGGCGAGGCGCTGCGGCGCCGACTGGGCGCCCACGGCCGCCGTGCCGAACAGGACATGCTGCGGGTCACCGGCGGGGTCAACACCCACCGGGGTGCGATCTGGGCGCTGGGCCTGCTGGTCGCGGCGACCGCCCTGCACCCCGACGGGACACCGGCGCACGACATCGCCCGCAGCGCCGGCCGGATCGCCCGCATCCCCGACCCCGTCGTCCCCGCCTACGCCGAACCCACCCACGGGGAGCGGGCACGGGCCCGCTACGGCCTGCGCGGGGCGCGCGGCGAGGCCGCCGACGGCTTCCCGACACTGGTGTGGAGCGTCCTGCCGGTGCTGCGGATCTCTCGCGCCGCCGGGGTGGACGAGGAGCACGCCCGGCTCGATGCCCTGGTCGGCGCGCTCGCCGTGCTCGACGACACCTGTCTGGCCCACCGCGGCGGGCTCGCGGCCCTGCGCAGCGTCCAGCGCATGGCCGCCGGGGTCCTGGAGGCCGGAGGCACCTCGACCGCCGCCGGGTATGAACTCTTCACCGGGCTGGACGACCACGTTCGGCGCGGCGGACTGTCGCCGGGGGGATCGGCCGACCTGCTGGCGGCGGCGCTGTTCCTGGACCGGGTCGCCGGACCGGGAGCGCACCGCCGGGAGTGAGGCCGCCGCCCGGTGCGGGCGGGGAGCCCGGGCGCCGCGCGTCGGCGCCGAGCGCGCCCACCGGGGCTGCGGGGTGGGCGGTGCGAGGGTGCCGCATCCCCGCGTGATAGCGTCCCACGCCCGAGCCGGCGCGGCGAGCGCGCCGCCCCTCCGCGGGGCACACACCCGGCGCGGGAGCGGGCCCCGCCGCGCTGGGCGGGGAGGAGGTCGACCACGCGATGAGACGCACTCTCAACGGTGCGCGCACCGCCTTCAGCGGGCTGAGCGCGCGTGAGCGCGCCCGCGCCGTTCTCGACGCGGGCACGTTCCGCGAGCTCCTCGACCCGGCCGACCGGTTCGCCTCCCCGCACCTGGCCGCCCAGGGCCTGGTGCCCCAGGACGACGACGGCGCGGTGGTCGCGCGCGGCCGCATCGGCGGCGCCCCCGCCGTGGCGGTCTCCCTCGACGGCACCTTCCTCGGCGGCGCGGTCGGCGAGGTCGGCGGCGCCAAGGTCGCCGGCGCACTGGAACTGGCCGCACGCGACGCCGCCGCCGGGACACCCATCCGCCCGGTCCTGCTGCTGGAGACCGGCGGCATCCGGCTGCAGGAGGCCACGCTGGGGCTGCTCGCCGTCGCCGACATCCATGCCGCCGTCACCGACCTGCGCCGCCACGTCCCGGTCGTCGGCGTCATCGGCGGCCCGATCGGCTGCTTCGGCGGCATGGCGATCGCGGCGGGCCTGTGCACCCGGCTGGTCATGACCGCGCGGGGGCGCCTCGGCCTCAACGGCCCGCAGGTCATCGAGGAGGAGGCCGGAGTGGGCGAATTCGACGCCGCCGACCGCGGCCTCATCCTGCGCACCTTCGGCGGGCGGCGGCGCGTCGCCGACGGGTTCGCCGACACCCTCGTCGCCGACGGCGCGGCCGAACTGCGCGGCGCGGTCCGCAGCGCGTTCGCCGAGGGGGCGGGTGCGGAGGAGTCCGTTTTTCGCAGCGGCCACGTCGCGGCGTCCATCGCCGGCCTGGCGCGGCACGCGCCGGAAGCGGCCCCTGCGGCCGCGGCGCGCCGGGCCGGGACCGGGGACGCAGGGGCCGCCCCTGCCACGGGTCGCAGAGGCGGTGTGTGGATCGAGGCCCTGATCGGCGCCCCGGTGGCCCCGCCGCCGGAGGGGCCGGCGTCGGTGCGCGTCGCCGATGGTGAGCTGGGCGGCCGCACGGCGCGCTTCCTCTCCGTCGTCGCGGATCCCGCCGCCCGCTGGCCGCGCGCCCGGGCGGGCGAGGTCGGCCTGGAGGAGGGCTGGGCGCTGGCGGCCCACGTCCGCGCCGCGGTGCGGGCCGATGCGGTGCTGCCGGCCGGGCGGAAGCGTGTGCTCGTCGCCATCGTGGACACCCCCGGCCAGGCCTATGGCTACCGGGAGGAGCTGCACGGCATCCACCAGGCGCTGGCCGGGGCGGTGGCGGCTTACGCCGACGCCCGCCGCTCCGGGCACCCGGTCGTCGCGCTCGTGGTCGGGCGGGCCGTCTCCGGCGGTTTCCTCGCCCACGGCCTGCAGGCCGACCGCATCGTCGCGCTCGACGACGGTGCCGTGGCCGTCCAGGCCATGTCGAGGGAGGCGACCGCCCGGCTGACCCGGCGCACTATCGCGGAGCTGGACGCCATCGCCCGCCGGGTCCCCGCCACCGCCGACGACATCAGGTCCTTCGCCTCCCTGGGCGCCGTCCACCGCCTCGTCACCGGAGTCGCCGCCGACGCCCCCGGCGCCGAGGACGCCGACGCGGTGCGCGCGGCCCTGGCCGAGGCCGCCGCCGACGCGCGCTCGGCACCGGTGGGGCTGTCGGCGCGGCTGCGGTCCGCCGGGGCCCGGAACGACCGCGCCGCCTCGCGGGAGGTGCGCCGCCGCCTCACCGCCGCATGGGGCGGCTGACGCGAACGGAAATTCACCCTGGCCCCGGGAACAGTGCTGGGGGTAACATGCCACTCACATTGCGTCATCTCGGGGTCAAGCGGAGCCAAAATCCCCTTGACCCCGCGTCGCGATCCGGGAGTGTCGGCGCAGGTGGGGGATGGGTCGGCGACCGCGGGCCGGTGGGACGGCAAGGGACGACCGGAACGTCTCGCGCGAAACGGGATGAACCGCGCCGGTGCCGCTGCACGTGTGAGAGACGACCCCGCTTCGGCGGGGGTGGACCACGGGGAGGCGATCGAGTGGTTGGCGACGAAGAGCTGGGCGCGGGATACGCGGTTGGGGGCCACGGGACCGGGACACTGACCGGCTACCGGGCCCACGACCTGCTCCGCTTCGACGACCCGGGCGCGGTTCTGCCCGAGGGGCCGGAATCGGACCTGCCGCTGTGGGCCGTGTCGATGCTGCGCGACGTCCCCTGGGTGGTGGTGCGGCGGGGCATCGCCTCCGCCGGAACCGTTCCGGTCGGGATCCGCGGCGTCCGGCGGGCCGACCGCGTCGCCGCGTTCCTCCCCGAGTCCGCCGTCGTCGACCGCGTCACCCCGGAGCAGGCCGCCCGCTCCCACCCCCGGCTGCCGGACGGGCGCCGGGCGGCCGTGCCCGCGCTCGGTGTGCTCACCCGGCTCGACATGACCCTGCGGCGGCACGTTCCCAGCTGGGGGATCGGCGGCAGCGCCGGGTTCGAGATCGTCACCGGCCTGCCCGTCACTCTGCCCGGCAGCGACCTGGACGTCGTCATCCGCCCCCGCGGACCGATCCCGCTGCTGCGGGCCGCCACGCTCCTGGCCGACCTGCGCGCGCTGCCCGTGCGGGTCGACGTGCAGCTGGCGTCCGCCGCGGGCGCCTTCACCCTGGTCGACTACGCACGCGGCGGGCCGGTGCTGGTCCGCCCGCTGGACGGCTCCCCGCCGCGCATGGCCGAGGACCCCTGGGCGGACCCGAGCGACCGCCCCTCACCCCCTCGCGTGGCGCGGCCACGCGAGGGGTGACGGCCGTCGGCGGATTCATCCGCGAATCTCAGCCTTTCTCATCGCCCTTCGGGCCGTGTGAAGCTTTCCGGGTGGGCGGCACGCGACGGCGTGCACGACCGAACCGCGTGGACGTGGGCGGAACAAGGCCGCATGCCGGTCCCTGGCGCCGGTATCCGTCGTCCACGACCTGCTCGCAGTGCGGGGAAGTGAAAGCCAGGCTTCCCCTGCACGTCCGGGTCTGCTCCTGCGAAGCGTGCGGTCTCATCATCGACCGCGATGAAAACGCCGCACGCAACCTCGCCACTCGTGCGGCGGCGTGCAGTACCGGTACCGGAGCGGCCGGAGACCAGGACGCCCAAGCGTCGAAACCGCGTGGAGCCGACCGTAGGACCCGGGCCACCCGTTCCCGCCGTGCGGCGGGAACGGGCCGGGCGGGTGGCGAAGAACCCGAACCCGGCGGGAAGGAAGCGCGAGACCGCCATCCGGACACCGCGGCCCTTATGCTTGAGTGACCCCGGTACGGACCTTCCTGTCCGAATGAAGGGGAATGCTGAGAGCCGCCGATGCTCTCAGCGACGGAACCTGGAACTCAGGGGGCGAGGCGGGCGCCGGCCGAGCGGGATGCGGCCGGGCGGCCGGTGGGGCGCGGCACCCGGCGGATCATACGCAGCCACGTGGACGCCGGGCATCCCGGCGTTCCCGGGAGTTCGGGCGGCGCCTTCGGGTGGGTATCACTAGGTTCGCCCGTCTTTGCTCTCGATGGCGAGGGACGCCCGATGAACGAAACCGGTACCACCCGCGACAGCATCGGCCACAGCGCGAACCTTCCGGTCGCGCCGGGGGGCACGGCGCCCGCCATACCGGCCCAGGACACCGCCCCCCTGCCCCTCACCCCCCTCGCCGACGGGGAGGAACCGTCCTCGGTTCCGACCATCGGCACCGAGGAGGAGTTCTTCGTCATCGACGCCCGGACCTTCCGGGCCCGCGCACGCGCCCCCGAGGTCCTCTCCGGTGCCCGCGCACGCCACCGCGGCGGCCGCCGCGAATCGGCGGTGTGCGCCGAGATCACCCGCCTCCAGGTCGAGGCGACGACCCCCGTCTGCCGCTCGGGCCGGGAACTCTACGGCCACCTGGTGTCCGCCCGGCAGGCGCTCGCCGACGCGGCCCGCGAACACGGGCTGGGCATCGCGGCGACCGGAACCGCGGTCATCGGCGACGCCGACCCCGCGCCGCTCACCCAGAGTGAACGCTACGCCCGGATCGACGCGCGCTTCGGCGCGCTGCGCGACGCGCACACGGTCTGCGGCTGCCACATCCACGTCGGCGTCGCCGACCGGGAGCCCGCAGCGTACGTCGCCAACCACCTGCGAGCCTGGACACCGGTGCTGCTCGCGCTCAGCGCGAACTCCCCGTTCCTGCTCGGCCGCGACACCGGCCACGCCAGCTGGCGCGCGGTCACGTGGGCGCGGCTGCCGTCGGCGGGGCCGCCGCCGTTCGTGCGCTCGGCCGCCGACTACGACCGCGCGGTCGAGGAGATGCTGGTGGCCGGCGCGATCCTGGACCGGCAGATGGTCTACTGGGACGTCCGCCTCTCCGCGCGCCTGCCGACGGTGGAGGTGCGCGCCGTCGACGCGGCCGGCACGGCGGAGGAGGCGGTTCTGGCCGCGCTGCTGGTGCGCGGCCTGGCGGCGGTCGCGCTGCGCCGGGCCGCCGAGGGGCGGCCCGCCCCGGCGCCCAGTGACCAGATCCTGCGGCTGGCGGTGTGGCGCGCGGCCCACGACGGCTTGGAAGGGGAGGCGTTCGATCCCTTCCGCGGCGAACTCGTCCCCGCCCGCCGCCTGTCCGAGCAGATGCTGGAGCAGGCCCGGCAGGGCCTCGACCCGGCCGACGCCGACCTGGCCGGACGACTACTCGACCGGGTGCTGGCCGTGGGGTCGGGCGCGCACCGGCAGCGCATCGCCTATGCGCGCCGGGGGCGGCTGGGCGACGTGGTGGAGCTGCTGGTCCGCCAGACCCGCCACGGCCTGGTCGCCGTGGAGGGCTGACCGCCGTCGCACCGGTGCCCTCACCCCAGCCCGGAGGCGCGGACGGTGATGTTGAGCCGCCCGCTGTCCAGCCCGGCCGCGGGGTCGGCGGTCCCGGGCAGGACGCGCGGCACGCCGTGGTAGGCCATGCGGGACGGGCCGCCGAACACGAACAGGTCGCCGCCGCGCAGCTCGACGTCGGTGTAGGGGCGGCCGCGGGTCTCGGTGTTGCCGAAGCGGAACACACACGCGTCACCGAGGTTGAACGAGACGACGGGAACGTCGGCCTGCTCCTCGCGGTCCTGATGCAGGCCCATCTTCGCCTCGGCGTCGTAGAAGTTGACCAGGGCCACGTCGTAGTCGGGGGTTCCGGCGGGCGGCGGGGCGCCGTAGGCC
This sequence comes from Nocardiopsis mwathae, assembly GCF_014201195.1. Classification (NCBI taxonomy): domain Bacteria; kingdom Bacillati; phylum Actinomycetota; class Actinomycetes; order Streptosporangiales; family Nocardiopsidaceae; genus Nocardiopsis; species Nocardiopsis mwathae. Next base: position 1,896,067 of record NZ_JACHDS010000001.1, read on the forward strand.
GCGGCCACACCGGCCCGGGCGAGCTCCCCGAGCAGCGGCGGGAACGGCCGGACCGGCTCGCCGCCGGGAAGCGTCCTGGAGTACCGGTAGGGCTCCCAGTGCCAGCCCAGGGAGACCATCCGCACGCTCATCATCCCGCCGCGCGGCATCCGGTGCCGCCGCATGCCCGCGGGTCCCCGCGCCCACTCGCGGCAGAGCGCCACGAGCTCGCGCTGGGTCGGCGTGCTCAGCCAGCCCGGCACGTGCACGGCCCCGGGCGCCACCTCCACGGGTTCGGCCGGGACGTCGAACAGACCGTCGCCCATGCCCCCACTGTGCCAGTGCGGCACACCCGAGTGCACGTCAGGGACACGGGTGCGCCCGTGCCCCGGGTAGGCCGGGGCACGGGCGCACGGTGCCGATCACGCGCGTCGGGCGGCTCCCCTCCTGGGCTGCCGCGTTCTCCTGCCGTTTTAGTGGCAGATCATGACGCTGAGGCCGCTGTCCCCGATATCGCAGGCGTCGGCCATGCTCATGGTGCTGTCAGGGATGCTGCCGAACACGTTCCGTTCGGCCTCGTGGGTCGCGGAGGCTTCCAGGGACTGCAGGTCGAGGATGTAGGGCATGGTTCTCCTGTCCTTTCTGGGCTGGCGTCGCTAACGTTCTCGGGTCGGATGGGGACGGGTACCCCCTTCGTCATCGGCTTCGGGGCGGGGCTCGCGGTGTCGCCGCCCGCCCGGGGCGGAGTCGGCGGACCGGCTGACGAAGGGGAGGACGGGCAGGCGGTCGTCGCGGACCGCGGCCAACCCGAGGAGGACGCCGGCCGCGCCCGTCGCCAGATCCATGGAGAGACGCAGCAACTGGTCGCCGGGGACGGCGATCTCGCCGCGCAGCCCGACCATGTGCCAGCGCAGCCGGTCGCGCCGCAGACCGATCTGCTCCTCCAGCCGCTCGTCGTTCTCCCCCGGGTAGCGCAGGTGGGCGAGGAAGCCGAGGAGCCCGGCGGCTCCCTGGAAGAGCGCGGGAAGGACGCAGAACGCGGGCTGTGCCGCGCGTCGGATGCGGTCCAGCGCCGTTGCGAAGACCTCGCTGTCCCGGTGCCGCAGGAATTCGCCGAGCACCAGGCCGATGCCGGCCGAGCCGTCGGCGAGATAGGGCAGGGTGCGCCGCCCGTCGTGGACGGACAGGGTGTCGTCGGTCGCCCGGTGGACGCACGAACGCAGGTCCCGTTCCAGGGCCCGCTGCGCCAGGTCCAGGTAGCCGGAGTCCCCGGTCTCCCGGTGGAGGTGGATGAAGAGCAGCGCGTGGCCGGAGGGGCCGCGCAGCAGCCCCGCCGGACCGCGTCCGCTCGGCTCACCGCCCTCCGCATACCCGTCGGCGATCCGCTGCGCGTCCTCCACCGCGGCGTCGAGGAGGCCGCGGTCGCCGAGGCGGCGGGAGAAGTGCACGCGGTTGAGGGCCGTGCCGCTCGATCCGGCGGCCAGGCTGTCGGGCATGACGGCGCCGCGCTCGTGGCGGTCGGCCGCCTCCAGGATGTCGAGTGCGTCCTCGCGCAGGCCGATCTCCTCCAGCGCGTAGGCGATGCCGTGCAGCCCGTCGAAGAATCCGAGGCGGTGCGGCCGCCGGTGTTCGCGTACCCGGCGCAGCAGCCATCCGGTCCATACCGCCCACTCCTCCGGATCGGTGGGGCGGCCGTGCCCCGCGACCGACAGCGCGTAGAGGACTCCGGCGGCGCCGTGGGCGAGGCCGAGGCCGGAGACGGTGAACTGTGCGATGTCGCCGGGAAAGAGCCGGTCGGTGCGCTCCGGTGCGGCACTGGCCCGGATGGCGCGCGCGATGGAGGCCTCGATCGCGGGCCAGTCGGGACCGCCCCGGGCCTCCGGCCCTCCGTCCCGTGGCGCCGGGCGCCGGGCGGCACCCGAGATGAGGGCACCCGAGATGAGGGCGGACGAGCGTGCCATCTGCCGCGCGGTGCCCGCCCACGGCGCGGGGCCGAGGTCGAGGTCGGCGAGCACGTTCCCGCCCCAGTCGGCCGGGACGTCGAACAGTCGCCCGATGGTCTCGACGAGGGCACGTGCCCTTCCGGTGTCCAGCGAGAGCAGCGTGGTCAGCGGGAGGAACAGGGCGATCTTCAGACAGCCGAGCGCATAGCGGTCCGCCGCGTAGGCTCCCCGGCGGTCGGGCGGTGTGAACCCGGGGGCGCCCATGGCCGTGTGCGGTCGGTCGCCGCCGGCGGTGGCGAGTTCGAAGTCGCCGAGGGCGATGCGGCCGTCGTCCCGGAGGAGGACATTGCGCGTGTGGAGGTCGCCGAAGGCGACGCCCCGGTCGTGCAGCCGCGCCACCGCCCGCTCGACCTGGTCGGTGACGCCCAGAACCCAGCGTGTGTAGTCCGCGTTCCCGGTGTCGTCGGGATCGGGGTGGATGAGGGGATGCCGGCGCACCATCTCGCGGCTGAGCGTGCCGCCCGCCGCGTACTCCTGGACGAGGAACTCGTGCTCCCAGGCGGTGAACCGGCCGCGGACCCCGATGACCTCCTCGACGTCGGCGAGCCGGGCCAGGATGTCGTGCTCGTGCCGCAGCCGGGCGACGGCGTCGCGTCCCAAGGGGTCGAGCGCGGCGTGCGGGCGCGCCTCCTTCACGACGACCTGCGCGCCGCCGGTGCGCGCGTGGGCGAGGTAGACGCCGCCCCCGTTGGAGTGGTGCAGGGCGGAGGTGATCACGTACGGGAAGGCCTCGGGCGGGTGGCCGGAGCGCCGTTCCTCCACCAGGGGGCGGAGGAACTCGGGCGGCCGTACCCAGTCGGGGCAGGAGAACACCGGCCGGCGGAGGTCGGGGCACAGCCGCCCCTGGGGGTCCTCGATCGCCGGAACCGGCTCGCCCTGCTCGTCGCGGACATACCGCCGCGTGAAACCGCCGTACCGGAGATAGAGCGGTCCGTCGTTCCACCGCAGATCGCTGAGGATGTAGGGGCCGCCGAGGCCGTGCAGGCGCTGGGTGAGCTCGTCGAGCGCGGCGTGCAGCTCCTCGTCCGATGAAGGGTAGACGGTGATGAATTTTCCGCTCGCAGAACGGTCCGCGTACTTGGCGTTCCTCCACAGGAAAGCGGTCTCATGGATGAGGAATTTGAACGAGATTCCTTTTTCGATGCAATAGTCGGACGTGATGTCCAGCGTTTTCTGTGCCGATTCCAGGCGGGCCGATACGTGGATCTTCCAGCCCTGGGCGGGGAGCCCCGCGCCCTGCCGCCTGTAGTGCACCCACGGGTGGTCCTCGCTCGTCGCCCACTGCCCGTCGGCGGGGGCCGGAGGGCGGGAGTAGGCGGCGCGGTCCGCCATCCGGTTCTCCGGCGCGTCATAGAAGAGGCGGTCGGCGACACAGTACTGGAAGTAGTCGGATTTCATCGTGTCCCCGATGAGAGATTTCTGTGTGCGATCCCGCACCGCTGCAGAAGTGTAGCCGTCGGATAAATGAGGTCGCAGCGTCTTCGTCCGGGGTTCGGTGGCCGCATTCGGCCACCTCCGCTGGGTGTGAAACGGGCGCGCGTCGCAATTTTATATTCTTGTCGGTTTCGGGGGGTTCGGATTCTGTTCGGCCCGGATGTGGCGCGATGCGTCCGAGTGGCGGTGTCCGGCCGCGGTGGCGGCGGGGTGGAGTGCGCTGCGGCGGGATGGACTTCGCGAGCCGAGTATGATAATCATTTTCGCAATGGGGTGTCCGTCGCCCGTGCTCCGCTCCGCTGCGGGGGCGCCGACGGACCGTGAGCCACCCGCCCCGCCTCGCAGGGGTCCGCCTCCCCCGAGGACCCCGCTCGCGGCGACGGCGGTGCGGGTTCGGCCGACCCCGGCCGGGGGTGTGCGGATGCCCCGGCCGGGCCAGGCCTCCGCCGCGAGGTGGGCGACCTCCTCAGCGCTCGCCTCGCGGCGGTCTTCGGCGCCGGCGCCCCACGGCACGTCCCCCCGCGATCTCGGCCGTCTCATGTGAGAATCGGCCTACGCGGCGCTACGGTGGGCGGTGGCGGCGATCACGACAGGGGGATCCCATGTCCGGAGGAGACAACGAGGGCAGAGAACTGCTGCGGCTGCTGGCCGGGCCCTGGCTGACCGAGGCCGTCGTCACCGCCGTCCGGCTCGGCGTGATCGACCGGCTCGGCGACGGACCGGAGACCCCCGCCGAGACCGCCGAGGGGCTGTCGCTGAGCCCCGAGCCGCTGGCGCGCCTGCTGCGCCTGCTCACCGCCGCGGGTGTGCTCGGTGAGGAGGGCGGCCGCTACGCCCTCACCGAGATGGGCGAGTTCCTGCACAGCGACCACCCCGCCTCGATGCGCGCCCTGGCGCTCCTCTACAGCAGCGACTTCTTCACCCGCGCCTGGCGCGGGCTGGCCGACGCGGTCCGGACCGGCGAGCCCGCCTTCCCCGCCGTCCACCGCCAGGGCATCTACCCCTACCTCGCCGACCACCCCGACGACGAGAAGCTGTTCGACGCCGGTATGGCCGCCGGCAGCACGTTCGCCACCGGCCTCCCCGCCGCCTACGACTTCGGCGCCGCCAAGAAGGTCGTGGACGTGGGCGGCGGCGACGGCACGCTGCTGGCCGCCGTCCTACGCGCCAACCCCCACCTGCACGGGGTCCTCTACGAGCGCGGCCCCGCCCTGCACGGCGCCCGCCGGCGCCTCGCCCCGCATCTCGCCGAGGGTCGCTGCGAGCTGGTCGAGGGCGACTTCATGCGCGACATCCCCGGCGACGGCGACGTCTACATCCTCTGCCGCGTCCTGCACAACTGGGACGACGAGGCCTGCCACCTGCTGCTGGCCAACTGCCGCGCCGCGATGGGGGCGGCCTCCCGGCTGCTGGTCGTCGAGCGCGTCATCCCCGACGGTCGGCACCCGCTGCTCACGCTCGCCTTCGACGTGCACATGATGGTCATGACCAGCGGCCGCGAACGCACCGCGAGCGAGTACGAGTCCCTGCTGCGCCCGGTCGGGCTGACCACCGACACCATCGCCGACCTCGCGGCGGAGATGCGGCTGCTGGTCGCCCGCCCCCGCTGAGGCCCGCGCGTGCGCCGACCCCCCACCGCGCCCGTACGGATTCCCCACCATCGGCGGGACCTTCGGCCCTCCCCTCACCGCGCCCCGCGGCTAGCGTTGAAGTGGCAGTGACATCGAGGACGGAGGAGACCATGGCCGGGCAGAGCACGGCACCGATCGTGGTGGCGGTGGACGGCGGTTCGGCCGCCGAGCGCGCGACCGACTGGGCCGCCGAGGAGGCCCGGCGCCGGCGCCGCCCGCTCCACATCGTGTACGCCAACGAATGGCCCATGTACCACTCCTCCGTCGGCCCCGCCGCGGAAGAGATGGCCCACGCCGCCCGCGACCTCATCGAGACCGCGCAGAAGCGGGCGCGCGCCAAAGCCCCCGACATCGAGGTCACGGCGCGCTCCGTCGTCGGCTACGGCTCCGCCGTGCTGCTGGAGCACTCCCGCCGCGCACACTTGATGGTCTCGGGAACACACCGTCTCAGCGGCCTGGAGACGCTGTGGATGGGATCCATCGGGCTGGAACTGGCCACCCAGGCCCCCTGCCCCGTCGTCCTCGTCCCCGACATCGAGCCGGGTGAGCCGCGGCAGACCGTGTCCGTGGGCGTGGACGGCTCCCCGGCCGCCGACGCGGCCGCCACGCAGGCGTTCCTCGCCGCCGCCGAGCGCGATGCCGTGCTGCGCGTCGTCAGCGCCTACGGCCCGGCGTCCCAGGGCAGGTTCGGCCCGCTCGACCACGCCGACCTCACCTGGCACGACGCCGCGCCCGAAGAGCCCGCCGCACGCGCCGAAGCCGAGCGCATGCTCGCCGAGTCCATCGCCGGCGAGCGCGAGCACCACCCCGATGTCAGGGTCGAGGAGGTCGTGCTGCGGGCGTACCCCGAGCGGGCGCTGATCGCCGAGTCGCACCGTGCCGACCTGGTCGTCGTCGGCGCCCGGGGCCGCGGCGGCTTCACCGGGCTGCTGCTCGGCTCGGTCAGCCAGAAGCTGGTGCAGCACGCCGACTGCCCGGTCATGATCGTACGGGCGGCGCGGGAGCCACGTGCCTGACGGCCGGTGGACCGGGCACGGATGGGGAATGCTCGTGGATGAGAGAACACGGAAAGCAGGTGCGGCCCGATGACCGCTGACGGCGACAACGCCACGACCAGGGTCTTCCTGGTCGACGACCACGACGTCGTACGGCGCGGCGTGATGGCCCTCTTCGCGGACGAGGCCGATATGGAGGTGGTCGGCGAGGCCGGCACCGCCGCCCAGGCCGTCGCCAGGGTCCCCGCCGCGCGCCCCGACGTCGTCGTGCTGGACGTGCGGCTGCCCGACGGCGACGGGGTGACCGTCTGCCGGGAGATCCGCTCGCGCATGCCCGAGGTCCAGTGCCTCATGCTGACCTCGTTCGCCGACGACGACGCCATCTACCAGGCGGTGATGGCCGGGGCATCGGGCTACGTGCTCAAGCAGATCCACGGCTCCGACCTCGTCGGCGCCGTGCGCACGGTGGCGAGCGGAAAGTCCCTGCTCGACCCGGTCAGCACCATGCGCATGCTCAACCGCGTGCGGGAGCAGGCCGAACGCAAGGACCCGCTGAGCCGGCTGTCCGACCAGGAGCGCAAGATCTTCGAGCTCATCGGCGAGGGCCTGACCAACCGGCAGATCGGCGAGCGCGTGTTCCTGGCGGAGAAGACCGTCAAGAACTACGTCTCCAGCATCCTGTCCAAGCTCGGCATGCAGCGCCGCACCCAGGCGGCGGCCTACGCCGCCCGGCTCGCCGAACGCGAGGACACCGGTAACGGCGCCGCCGAGTAGGCGCGCGGCCGGGGCCGAGTGCCGGCTAGGCGAGCGGGACGCGCCAGTGGAAGACCGTCCCGCCGCCGTCGCGCGGGCGTAGCTCGAACAGGCCGCCGAGTTCCTCGGCGCGCGTCCGCACGTTGTTCAGGCCGCTGCGCCGCCCCCCTTCGGGGACGCCCGAACCGTCGTCCTCCACCTGGACGGCCACGGCCTCGTCGGCGACACGGATGTCGACACCGACCTGGGAGGCCCCGGCGTGCCGGGCCACATTGGACAGCGCCTCCTGCAGCACGGCGAGCAGATGGTCGGCGATGCCCGGATCCACGGCGCTGTCGATCGGGCCCTCCAGCAGCAGCCGCGGCGCGAACCCCAGTGTCCCGGCGGCGCCGTTCACCATGTCCACGATCTGGCTGCGCAGCCAGTCGGCCCCGCCCTCCGCGGTGTGCTGCAGCTCGAAGATGGTGGAGCGGATCTGCCGGATGGTGTCGTCGAGGTCGTCGACGGCCCGCTGCACCCGCTCGGTCGACTCCTTGTCCGCGATGCGGTTGGCCGCCCCCATGAGCGACATGGCGGTGGCGAAGAGCCGCTGGATCACGATGTCGTGGAGGTCGCGGGCGATCCGGTCGCGGTCCTCCAGCACGCTGAGCCGCTCGGCGTCGTCCCGCGCCTCGGCCAGCTCCAGCGCGACCGCGGCGTGGTCGGCGAAGGTGGACAGCATGTCCTGCACCGCGTCGGGGAAGGGCGAGCGGCCCGGCCGGTTGCCCACGATCAGGACGCCGCGGACCCGGTCGGGGGGCCCGAACGGCACCAGCAGCACCGGGCCCAGCCCCAGTTCCTTGAGGAAGGCGGCGCCCAGGCTGGGGTGGGTGGTGACGTCGGCGAGCCGCGGCTCGCCGCGGTTGTAGACCTGGCCGACCAGGGTCCCGGAGGCGTCGACCGCCCGCCCGCGGCCCTTGTCGCCCTGGAAGCCCTCGCAGACCCGGACGGTGAGCCGGTCCTGATCGCGCTCGGGCAGGGCGACCAGCGCCAGGTCGGCATCCGACATCAGCCGGGCCCGGCGCGCCACCAGGCGCAGCACCTCGTCGGTGTCGGCCCCCGACAGCAGCCGGGTGGTGATCTCGCCGGAGGCGTCCAGCCAGGTCTCCCGGCGCCGGGTCTCCTCGAAGAGGTGCGCGTTCTCGATGGCCACTCCGGCCGCGGTGGCCAGGGCGAGAACGAGGGTCTCGTCGTCCTCGTCGAAGTCGTCGCCGTCGGTCGTGTCGGCCAGGTAGAGGTTGCCGAACACCTCGTCGCGCACCCGGATGGGGACACCCAGGAATCGCAGCATCTCCGGGTGGCCCTTCGGGAATCCGACCGACGCCGGGTGGTCGGCGATCGCGGAGAGCCGCAGCGGGCGCGGCTCCTTGATGAGCAGGCCGAGAAGGCCCTCACCACGCGGCCAGTGGTCGATCCGGGCGATCTCCTCCTCGGTGACGCCCACCGGGATGAACTGGGTGAGCTCCCTGTTCGGGCCGATCACGCCGATCGCGCCGTAGCGCGCGTTCACCAGGGTCACGGCGGCCTCGGCGACCCGGCGCAGCAGCGTCTCCAACTCCAGGCCCTCGCCGATCGTGATGACGGCTTCCAGCAGTGCGTGGATGCGGTCGCGGGTCGCCATGATGGTGGCCATCCGCGACTGCACCTCGTTGAGCAGGTCGTCCAGCCGCATCTGCGGCATCGGAAGACCCTCCCGGCCCGTATCCCCCGACCGCGGGTCGACCATCGCAGTCCGCCTCGTTCCGCTCGGGGCTCTCCGTCCGCAGGGAGCCCATCGCTTTCGAGTCTAGATCCCCGGTATCGGGGGTCACCCGAGCCCGCCCACGGGCGCGGGCGGCCCTTTCACCCCGTCGGCGGGTCCGCTGCGTCCTGCGTCGCATCCGCCGTATCCGCCGATGGGAGCCACCGGCCGGAGATCCGGGTCGGCATGATCTTGAGGTAGGTGTCGCGCTCGCCCCCCGCCCACGGGCGGATGGCGCGGACCTGCCGGATGTCCCTCAGCTCCAGCGGGTCGCGGATCCAGTGGGTCCGGCCGGTGATCAGCACGCTCCACCCCTCGTGGCGGACGGGGTCGATGTGGTCGACCTGGAAGGCCACGTGGCCCTCGGCGTTCTGCGCGATCACGCCGAACGGCGCGGTGCGGAAGACGACGACGTCGTTGAGCACCGCGAAGTTGACCGGGAGCACCGTGGGCGCGGCGTCGCCCGGGATGACGAACGAGATGCGGCCCAGCCCGCCCTTCCCGATCAGGTCCAGGCACCGCTGGGCGCTCAGGTGCTCGGGCATCGGGGCGGCGGGGCCGGCGTCGCGCTGCGGGGGTGGCTCGGTCCCGCGGAGCATCGCCGGTGTGGTCCGCAGCGCGTCGGCCAGGCGGGCCAGCGCCCAGCGGCTCACGAACGCGGGGTGCTCTTCGAGGTAGGCGAGATACCCGGGGGTGATCCCGGTGCGCTCTGCCACGGTCTCCCGGCTGAGCCCCAGCTCCTCGCGGCGGCGCGCGACGCGTCGGCCGAGTTCCCCCCGGCTCCGCTGGGTGTGGTCGACCCTGGGCACGATCATCGCCTCCTCACGTATACGTCGGTCCCTCATACCCCCAGTCTCCGCTCACCGGCCGTCGCGGGCCGGAGGCTTAGGGCATCGGCCCGGAGAGTCGGAGGTCCCGCCCGCGCGCTCGCGTGCGACTCGGCCGGATTGGGCGGAAATTTCGCGGATTCGCCCTTATCCGGGTCCGTGGACCGATACGATCTTGCGCACGGGGGAGTGATGGTGTTGTCACGTGGGGTCGTGTAGAGAGGCGGCGCGGGGTGACCGAACGACGGTCGGACAGCTTCCCCTGCCATGAGGCCATCGTCGTTCCGGTGCGCGGGGAGATCGACATCGCCACCGCCGATGACATGCGCGACCGCGTCCTGCGGGCCGCCCATCCGTCGCCCAGCACCGTCCTCACCGAAGGCGTCGCCGTCCGGGCGGGCGCCGCACGACGCGGGGCCGCCCCGCGGCAGGGCGGGCCGTGCGTCATCGTCGACCTGTCCGGGGTCGTGTTCTTCGACGCCAGCGGCGTGCGGGCGCTCATGGCCGCCTACCGCGTGCTGATCCGCGAGGGTCGCCACCTGGTGCTGGCCGAGCCCTCCCCGGCGGTCGCGCGCATCCTCGCCACCCTGAACATGGACCGGGTCTTCGAGATCTACCCGATCGTGGAGATGGCCCTGGCCCACGTCCGCGCCCCCGAGCGGGTCAGGCGCGCTCCAGGAACGGGGTGAGCAGGTCCGGAACCGCGGCGTCGGCGAACGCCAGGCCCTCGCCCAGGCCCACGTCCGGCGCGCAGTAGACGCCGTCGCCCGCGGCCGTGGTCGCGCGCACCGTGGCCAGGCCCAGGCGGCGCTGGAAGGGCGACCGCGATACCGTCCAGCCGATGACCGCCTCGCGCCGCAGCGCAACGGTGGTGCGCGCCAGCATCCCCGTGCGCACCACCAGGTACCGGCGGCCCACGGCATGCCCCAGCCCCCGGTAGCAGCCGACCGCGTAGGGCGCCAGCAGCGCCGCGGAGCCGAGCGCGACCACCGCCACCCCCCACAGCGGCAGCCGGTCCAGCAGCGTACCGGCCACCGCCGCCGAGACGCTGAGGGCGCCCGTGGCCGCGGCGGCGCGGTTCAGCCGACGGCGCAGTGCCGCCCGGGGGTGGGCGGTCAGCGGGACGTCGGTCGGCGAACCCGCCTCCGCGAGGACCGCGCCCGCGACGCGCAGTGCCTCGGCGCGCGGCATCTCCGGGGTCAGGGAGCTCTTGGCGACGGCGGCACCCTCCCGGTCGGCGAGCCCGGTCGCCACGGCCGACACGGCGGCGGCGCCGAACCAGCGCAGCGGCAGGGGTTCGCTCACCGCCACCCCGCGCAGCCGGCGCTCCTCCAGGGACAGCGAGGCGAGGTTGAGCAGGCCGCGGCGGAGGCGCAGCGTGCCTCCGGGCTCGCGGGACAGCCGGTAGCCCCACCACGCCTCCAGCTGTAGGGCGACGGCCGCCACGGCGCCGGTGACCAGCACGAACAGCAGGGCCGCCGGGATGGCCAGGATGAGGCGGGCCAGCAGGAAGGCATAGATCTCATGGGCGGCCTCGACCGGAAGGAGGGGGAACGACCCGGCCCGTTCCGGGCCGATCCAGCCCAGCCCGCCGAGTACGCCGCCCAGCGCGGCGGCGCCCAGGGCGACGGTGTACCAGGTCAGTGCGGCGTAGCCGAGCCAGACGGGGGTGAGGCGGGCGAGCTCGGCGGGCGCGGCCGCCCCGTGTTCTCCGCTGTCCCCGGTGGACTCCGGGGACCGGGACCCGCCGCGGCCGGCGGCATGGACCAGCAGCTCCCTGCGCAGCCGCTCGCCCTCGGCCGCGATGACGTAGTCCAGGCGGAGTTCGTCGGCGCCGGTCGCGTCGACGTTCCGGCCGGTGCCCACGACCACGCCGCACAGTCCGAACGGGCGGGCCCATACCGGCGCGTTCACGTCGACGCTGCGGATCCGCTCGCGCGGGATGGACCGGTAGCTCCGGGCGAGGATGCCCGTGTACATCTCCACGCGCTGCCCGGTGACCCGGTAGCGGGTGAGGCGCAGCCGCAGCAGGTCGATGCCGACCAGCCCGGCGACCAGCAGGGCGGTCGCCGGGACGATGACCGCGGCCCAGGGCGGCAGGCCGTCGAGGAGTGCGATCACGGCGGTGGCGATCAGTGCGGGTAGGCCGAGGACGACGGCGAGGGCCACCGCGCCCGCCCACGCGGTCAGCGGGCTCAGCGCGCGCCAGGCGGGCTCGGCGCACGGCGCCGGACCGCCCACCCGGGCGGAAGGGGCGTCGGTGCGGCCGTGGCGGGGCAGGGGGGTCGCCGGAGCTCCGGTACTCATGTCGCGTCTCCCGGGGTGGCCTGGGTGGTCTGGGTGAGGTAGCGGGCGAGCTCGGCGGCCCGCGTGCGGTCGAGGCCGACGATGCGCAGCGACCCGGCGGCCGACGCCGTGGTGACGGTGACGGTGGACAGGCCGAGCAGCCGCTGCAGCGGGCCGCGCTCGGTGTCGACCGTCTGGATACGGGACATCGGCGCCACCCGCCACTCCTGCCACAGCCAGCCGGAAGAGGTGTAGACGGCGTCCACGGTGGTCTCCCAGCGGTGCACGCGGTACCGCCACCGCGGCATGGCCAGGGTGACGGCCACGGCCGGAGCGGCGAGGGCGGCGGTGCCGAGCCACAACCACGCGGCGAGCTCCTCGACCAGGGCCGCGGCGATGGCCGGGGCCGCGACGGCGGGCACCGCGACCAGGAGGGAGTGCAGGGTCCACAGGATGATGGCGCGGCGGTCGACCCGGTGGTGGGGTGGCCGCAGGCGCAGATCCGTGGTCATCGTGTCGTGCTCCTTCGGACCGTCGGTGTAAAAAGTGATATCACAATGATAGTCTTACGTCATCGGTAAGCTTGGATGTCCGAGATCAGCGAAAGGTTCCGACGATGACGGCCGACACCACCACCAGCGCCCCCGGGGGCCCGATGCCCGAACCCCAGTACCGCGAACACGCGGCCTTCGGCTTCCCCGGGGTGCCGGCGTTCCTGCTCTGCCTGCTCGTCCTCGCGGTCGGCGCCGCGCTGGTGGCCGCCGGGTTCGCCGCGGGGGTCGTCGCGCTCATCCCCGCGGGCGCGGTGCTCGTGCTCGCAGCGGTCGGGGCCGCGCTGGGGCTCACCGTCGTCGCGCCGAACGAGGCCCGCGTCCTGCAGTTCCTCGGCCGCTACGTCGGAACCGTCCGATCGGACGGGCTGCGCTGGGTCAACCCGCTGACCACCCGCCGGCCGGTGTCCACCCGGATCCGCAACCACGAGACCTCGGTCATGAAGGTCAACGACTCCGACGGCAGCCCCATCGAGATCGCCGCCGTGGTGGTCTGGCAGGTGGAGGACACCGCACGCGCGGTCTTCGAGGTCGACGACTTCGTCCGGTTCGTCTCGATCCAGACCGAGGCGGCCGTCCGGCACATCGCCAACAACTACCCGTACGACGCCCACCAGGCGGACACACTCTCGCTGCGCGACAACGCCGACGAGATCACTGAGAAGCTCTCCAAGGAGATCTCCGAGCGGGTCCAGTCGGCCGGGGTGCGTATCATCGAGTCCCGGTTCACCCACCTCGCCTACGCCCAGGAGATCGCCCAGGCGATGCTCCAGCGCCAGCAGGCCACCGCGGTCGTCGCGGCGCGGCAGCACATCGTGGAGGGCGCCGTCGGCATGGTCGACCTCGCTCTGCAGCGGCTCTCCGAGGAGCGGGTGGTCGAGCTCGACGAGGAGCGCAAGGCCTCCATGGTCAGCAACCTGCTGGTGGTGCTGTGCTCGGACCGTCCGACCAACCCGGTCGTCAACACCGGATCGCTGTACCAGTAGGGAGCGGCCGAACATCGTGGCCGAGCGGAAGAAGATCCTCCTCAGGCTGGACCCGGCGGTCCATGACGCCGTCGCCCGCTGGGCCGGAGACGAGCTGCGCAGTACCAACGCCCAGATCGAGTTCCTCCTCCGCCGGTCCCTGACCGACGCCGGGCGCATGCCCAAGAACCCGGGCGAGATCCCGCGCCGCGGGCGGCCGCCTAAGCGCGCCCCCGGCGGAGTGGAGGGGACCGACGACACCGACCCGACCCAGGACGGGTGACCTCCGGGGGTCGGCCGCACCGTGTGGCGGCCGACCCCCGGGCTCCGGCCGCGGCACCGCACGGCGTCACGCCCCGGCCGCGGAGCACGGGGGAGGGATGATCGGGCCGGGGCGGGCTCCGCGGCCGCGCATCTCCATCGCGTCGGACATGGCGCTCACGATATGTCTCAAGACCGGAGCGGTGGGGCGCGAACGTGGCGGCGCGGCAGGGCCGACTCCGCTGCCGCCCGCTACGACCTGCGCGCTCGCACCGACGGCAGGCGCGTCAAGGGCGCCATGTGGCCAGAATCGGCCACTCATGACCCATATTCGGTGCGCCGAGGACTGCCGGGTGGGCCTCCGACGACCTCGGAATCCGGCATCGGACCGCAGCCCGCCGCCACCGCCACCGATCCCTCGGGTCGCCGTCCGCGGATTCGGGCCGGGGAGCCGTCAACGGTTCTCGACGATCATCGGCAGCGCGTCCGGGCGCGGCACCGCCGCGGGCACCTCGCGGACCCGGTGCCAGCCGGCCGGGCGCAGCCGCCAGCGCGAGCACACCGCCGCCACCGCCACCGTCATCACCGTCCAGGCGATCGCGTCACCCACGCACCGGCGGCCGCCGTCGCCGAACGGGAGGAACGCGCCGCGCGGCAGGATCCGCGAACCCTCCGTCGACACCCAGCGGTCCGGGTCCAGGCGCTCGGGGTAGGGGAACAGCCACGGGTTGCGGTGCATGGCGTAGGGGCTCACCGCCAGTTCGGTCCCCTCCGGAACGTGCATGCCGCCGATCTTGACAGGTGAACAGGTGCGGCGCGGCAGCAGCGGCGCCGCGTGCAGGCGGACCACCTCGTTGAGCACCCGCTGCGTGTACGCCAGGCGGGGCGGGTCGCCGGGGGCGCACGGCCGCCCGTCCAGGACGCGGTCGACCTCCTCACGCAGGCGGTCCGCCACCTCCGGGTGGCGGGCCAACTCGTGGAACGACCAGGCCAGTGTCGCGGCGGCCTGCTCGGTCCCGGCCATGAGCAGGGTGACCAGCTCGTCGCGGATCCGGTCGTCGGTCATGCCCGCGCCGGTCTCCGGATCGCGTGCCGCCATGAGCAGTGACAGCAGGTCGTCGAACCCGCCGTCGTCGGCCCGGCGGTCCTCGATCAGGGTGTCGACGACGAACCGCAGCCGCGCCGCGGCGGCGTCATAGCGCTGGTGCGGCGGGTTCGGCAGGCGGTCGAGCAGGCGCGGCGTGATCGCGCGGCCGAGTACGCCCTTGGCGACCACGCGCGTGGAGAACCGGATCTCCGCCGCGGCGGCCCGCCCCAGCCCGCTGGAGAACGCCGCCTCCAGCAGGATGCCGAGCACCAGGTCGAACATGGCCTCGTCCACCCGCACCATCTCGGCGGTGCGCCAGGCGGAGGTGAGCTCCTCGGCGTGGTGCGCGCTGATCTCCGTATACCGCGCGGGCGGGACCCCGCGCAGCGCGGCGCGTACGAGCCGCCGCTGCCGCCGGTGCTCCCCGCCGTCCGACATCGCCAGGCCGAGGCCCAGCACCGGCCGCAGCCGTTCGTACAACCGCCCTCTGCCGAGGCTCGCGGCCTTGGTGACCAGCACCTCGTACGCCAGCTCGGGGTCGGTGACCAGATAGACCGGGAGCGGGCCCACATCGACGCGGACCATGCCGCCCTTCGGCCGCTGGGAGGCGAGGAAGGCCAGTGGGCGGCGCCACAGGGGCACCGTATGCCCGGCGAGCGGGATCCGGCCCCGCGCGGCCGGGACGGACCCCAGAGAAGCCAGCGAAGCCAAGGCCATGGTGTGTCTCCTCCTTCGCCTCTCCGGCGCTCCGCCGCCGGCGCGGGCGGTGCGCATAAGGGCCGACAAGATCCCCCAGAGCCGATGAAAGCACCGATCTGCCTGCGGTGATCGCCAGGGCGAGAAACGGACCGCAGCATGGAGCAAGGAACCCGAGAAGAGGACGCGCCGGAACCACCCGCCGCCACGATCGGGATGTCGGTCGGCGCACGACCGGCGATCGCCGCGGCGCGCCGTGATCACCGTCGGGAGGCGGCGCCACCCGTCAGGCCGAGGGCGGGGGCGAGTCGGCCGCGGTGCCACTCCGGGGAACCGAACAGCAGGGCCGAGCCGTGAGCGCGTTTGAAATAGCGGTGGGCGTCGTGCTCCCAGGTGAGGCCGATCCCGCCGTGGAGTTGGATGGCCTCCCCCGCGATCGTGCGGAACGCCTCCGAGCAGGACGACTTGGCCAGCGCGGCCACCGCCGAGGCGTCGGGGTCGCCATCGGCCAGGGCGAAGGCGGCCGCGTACGACGCGGAACGGGCGCCTTCCAGCAGGACGTACATGTCCGCCAGGCGGTGTCTGACCGCCTGGAAGGCGCCGATCGGGCGGCCGAACTGCACGCGGCGGCGGACATGCGCGAGCGTCATGTCCAGGCAGTGCGCCGCCCCGCCGACCTGTTCGGCGGAGAGGGCCGTGCACGCGGCGTCCATGACGTGCCGCATCACCCGGTCGCCGTCCGCGCACAGCAGCATGGCGGGGGCGGCGTCCAGAGCGACGCGGGCCTGGGGGCGCGACAGGTCCATCGGCACCTGCGGTTCGACGGTGACGCCGGGTGCCGCAGGGTCGACCGCGAACAGTGCGAGGTCGGAGCCCGCGCGCGCGGCCACCAGCAGCACCCCGGCGCGGTCGGCGTCGAGTACGTGCTCCTTGACCCCGGTCAGCCGCAGGCGGGCGCCCGCCCCCGGCAGCCCTGCGTCGGGCGGGTCCGCGTCGGCGCCCCCGGTGCCCTCCTCGGCCCGGGTGGCGATGTCGTCGGGGTCGAAGGAGCCGCGCTCCGCCCACCCCAGCGCCCCGACGCGCGTCCCCGCGGCGATCTGCGGCAGCCAAACCGCGCGGATGGCGTCGGCGCACGCCGCCAGGGCCTGGGCGGCCAGTACCGCCGAGCCCAGGAACGGGGTCGGCGTCAGAGCCCGCCCCAGCTCCTCCATCACGACGTGCGTCTCCACACAGGAGAACCCGGCGCCTCCGTCCTGCTCGGCCACCGCCAGCCCGGCCGCCCCTACCTGGTCGGACAGCACCCGCCAGATGCCGTCGGCGGTCCCGCCCCCCGCCGGTTCCACCCAGGGCGCTCCCCTGGCGGACCCGTTGCCGCGTTCCAGCACCCTGCGCACGGTCGCGCGCAGTTCCTCCTGTTCGGCACCGAAGCGCATGGGCCTCCTCCGACTCCGACGGGCACCGGGGGTCGCGTACGCCGGACGGTGGGGAGAGGGGATCGTGCCACCGTCCGGCGCCTCTCGTCCAGTATCACCTAACAAGTGTTTGATAGGGTAGCGTCCGCCAGCCCGCGGGGACAGGAGGGGCCGGATGGAGGCAGTCGACCCACACGCTGAGCGGCACGCCGATGGCGCCGGCGGAGACACCCGCGATGAGCGGGAGTTCCGCGAGGAGGTACGGGACTGGCTGGACGCCAATCTCACCGGTGACTTCGCCCGCGCCCGCGGCCGGGGCGGCCCCGGCCGCGACCACGAGGCCTTCGACGTCCGTCTGGCCTGGGAACGCCACATGGCGGCGGCCGGGTGGACCTGCATCGGCTGGCCGGAGGAGTACGGCGGCCGCGGCGCGAGCATCCGGCACCAGGTCGTCTTCCACGAGGAGTACGCGCTGGCCGAGGCCCCCGCCCCGGTCAACCACATGGGGGAACACCTCCTCGGCCCGACCCTGATCGAGCTGGGCACCCCGCGCCAGCGCGACCGCTTCCTCGCGCGCATCACCGCCGTCGACGAGCTGTGGTGCCAGGGCTACTCCGAGCCCGGTGCCGGGTCCGACCTCGCCGCCGTCGCGACCCGTGCCGACCTCGTCGGCGACCACTGGGTCGTCAACGGCCACAAGGTGTGGACCTCGCACGCCGACCAGGCCGACCGGTGCTTCGCGATCGTCCGCACCGAGCCGGGGTCCCGGCGGCAGCAGGGCCTGAGCTGCCTGCTGATCCCGATGGACCGGCCCGGCGTCCACGTCCGCCCGATCACCCAGCTCACCGGGGCCTCGGGCTTCTGCGAGGTGTTCTTCGACGACGCCCGCACGGACGCGGCCGACATCGTCGGCGCGCCGGGTGACGGCTGGCGGGTGGCCATGACCACCCTCGGCTTCGAGCGCGGGGTGTCGATGCTGGGTCGGCAGGTCGGCTACGAACGGGAGCTGCGGCGGCTGGTGGAGGCCGCGCGGGCCAACGGTGCGGCGGACGACCCGCTGATCGCCGACCGGCTCGTCCAGGCCTGGATCGGGGTCCGGACCATGCGCTTCACCGCGCTGCGCACCATGGCCGGGCTGCGCGACGGGGCGCCCGGCCCGGAGGCTTCCACCGGCAAGATCCACTGGGCGCGGTGGCACCGCGCCCTCGGCGAGCTCGCGATGGACGTGCTGGGCGCCGGGTCGATGCTCACCCGGGGCGCGCCCTACGACCTCGACGCCTGGCAGCGGCTCTTCCTGTTCTCCCGCGCCGACACGGTGTACGCGGGCACCGACGAGATCCAGCGCGACATCATCGCCGAGCGGGTGCTGGGACTGCCCAAGGACCGCGGCCCGCGACCGCCGGAGGACCGGCGGGGACGGTGAGCGACCGGCCGTGGCCGGTCGGGGCCGGGGGGCGGACGCTCGCGCCTTCGCTCTGCGGAGCCGCGGCGGAAGGGGCCGGTCAGCCGTCGCCGATCCACCCCTGCTCTGTGCGTACCTGCTTCTTCAGCAGCTTCCCGGCGGCGTTGCGCGGCAGGCCGTCGTCCACGACGCGGATGTGGTCGGGGATCTTGAAGGCGGCGAGCCGCGACTTCAGGTGGTCGCGCAGTTCGCCGGGGGCCAGCCGGTGGCCGCTGTGCAGGCGCACCACCGCTCCGACCTCCTCGCCGTACACCTCATGGGGGACGCCGACCACGGCCACCTCGTGGACGGCGGGATGCTCGTGGATCGCCGCCTCCACCTCCGAGCAGTAGACGTTCTCTCCGCCGCGGATGATCACGTCCTTTATCCGATCTACAACGTAAAGGAAGCCCTCGTCGTCCATCCGACCGATGTCACCCGTCCGCAGCCACCCGTCGACGAAGGTCGCCGCCGTCGCCTCCGGCCGCTGCCAGTACCCCAGCACCACCCCGGGGCCGTTGAGCCAGATCTCACCCGGCTCGCCCGGTGGCAGTTCCGCCCCCTCCGCGTCGACGATCTTCACGTCGACCGCGGCGACGGGTACCCCGGCGCTGTCCGGTCGCAGCAGGTAGTCGGTGGCTGCGTTGAGCGAGGCCGTGGCCGAGCATTCGGTCAGCCCGTAGCCCTGCGCGAGCACCAGGTCGTGCAGTCTCCCGTGCGCCCGCGAGACCAGCGCCGGTGCGGCCGGAGCGCCACCCGTGCCCAGGGACAGCAGGCTGGAGAGGTCGTATTCGCCCAACCGCGGTGAGGCGAGCATCTGCGCGACCATCGTCGGCACCGCCGTGATGCCGGTGACCCGCTCGCGCTCCACGAGCCGCAGGGCGTCCTCGGCGTCCCACCGGTGCATCAGCACCAGCGTCCCGCCGCGCGCCACCGTCGGCAGCATGATGGTCTGCGCGCCGGTGGCGTGGAACAGCGGGACCGGACACAGCACTACCGGGCGCGGCAGCGCCTCCAGGTAGCCGACGCCGTCGTCGAAGTCCAGGCCGATCCGCATGAGTGAGCGGACGCGCGCGTAGTTCAGCGAGACGATGTTGGAGAGCATGTTGCGGTGGGAGGCGACCGCCCCTTTGGGGGTGCCCGTGGTACCGGAGGTGTAGAAGATCGCCGCGGGATCGTCCGGAGCGATGCCGGGGTCCGGGGGCAGCACGTGCTCCTCCGTAGGGCCCAGCACCTGGGCCCACGTGCGCGTCCCGGCAGGGAACGGGCGCCGCTCGCCGTCCGTCCCGCGTCCGGGGGTGCTCGCGGTGCTGCGGACGGCGATCACGGGGACGCCGAGCCGCGGCAGCGCGTCGGCGAGCCGGTCCGTCCGCTCCTGGTCGGCGATCAGTACCTTCGCACCGCTGTCGCTGAGCCCGAACTCCAGCTCGCCGGCGGCCCACCACGAGTTCAGGGGCACGGCGATCGCGCCGATGCTCGTTGCGGCGAAGAACGCGATCACCCACTCCGGGTGGTTCCGCATGGCGATCGCGACCCGGTCGCCCTTGGCCACCGCGTTGTCCTCGGCCAGGCGGCGGGCCAGGGTGGCCGCTGCGCGCTGGAACTCGGCGTGGGTCATCCGCTCCCGCTCGTAGACGAGGGCGGGGGCGTCACCGTGCTCGCCGGCCGCCTCCAGCACCGCCCGCAGGTGGGGCGGGGTGTGCTTCCAGACGCGGGTGGCGGTTCCGTTGACGTCGGCGATCTCGATCTCGAAAGGGCTTCCGGACACCAGCATGCGGGCGGTGACGGCGGCCATCGGGCGCAGGGGGCGGGTGGGGTCCGTCGATGTCATGTCTGCTCCGATCGGGTGTCCCCGGGAGAACCGGAGAGCGGGGCGGAGGGGGAAACGACGAAGGGCGGCGCGAAGGCCGCCCTGGTGCGCGTCATCCGATCCGGACCGGTGCGAGCGCGCTGATGGGGAGGGTACGGGAGGCGTGGCCGCCCCACCGGTCGATCCTGTCGGTGCGACACATCGATGTCTCCAACGGCGCGCGTGGGGTCCGTAACCGAAGTGAGGCGACCCTATAGGACCGACCGGTCGGTGTGCCCGCCCGGGTTGCCCGTGGCCGGGAGATCAGCCGGTGACCAGCGTGAGGTCGTACTTGGGCAGGATCTGCTCGATCGGCCGGAAGAAGGTCACGCCGCCGGTCCGGCAGTTGCCGCTGCCTCCGATGGTGATCCCTTGGAGCTGGTCACCGCTGTAGACGGGGCCACCGTGGTCACCGGGCTCGACGCAGATGGTCGTCCGGGTCACCCCGTGGACGGGCCAGGGGACGGGGTAGAGGCTCTGGTTCTTGGCCTGGATGGTCCCGCAGTGCCAGCCGGTGGTCGGGCCGGATCGGCAGACGGAGTCTCCGACCGGGGCCTCACGCGATCCCCTGACGGTGAGGTCGTCCCCGCCACCGTAGCGGTGGGCGTAGGGGGTCAGGATCCAGTCCTGGTGGGCACGGACGAAAGCCACCACGTCCGAGCGGGAGGCCCATTCGACGGTTCCCCGCTGGCCGTTGGCCAGCCGGACGGTTCCGCCCACCTCGCCGCAGCCGTATCCGGTGAGGAAACCACCGCCGCCGTCCGCGGTCCGGACGACGGCGCCGATCGCGCAGTGCCCTCGGTCATCGATGAACAGGGGTTCCCCGGCGATGAGCCGCGTCTCCTGACCGAAGGCGGGAGCGGGGGCGAGGGCGAGAAGTGTTGCGAGGGCCAGCAGGGAGGCGCCGACGAGGCGGCGAATGGGTGTCATGGCTGCGTTCCTTGATGCGTGGTGGGGTGGGAGAGAGGAGGGGATGGAGTGCGGGGCGGGGACCCGTGCCGCCGCCTCCGCATGGTCACCCCGTGATGAGCCGCAGGTCGTGCTTCTGCAGGACAGGAGCGATCGGTTTGAAATGGGTGATCCCTCCGATACGGCAGTTGCCGCTTCCGGCGATCAGGATTCCCTGGAGTTGGCTTCCGCTGTAGAACGGGCCTCCGTCGTCACCCGGCTCTCCGCACGCGTCGGTCCGGGTCATCCCGCGCAGTCGCCAGGGGTAGGGGATGGTCTGGTTCTTGGCCTGGATGGTCCCGCAGTGCCAGCCGGTGGTGGTTCCGGATCGGCAGACGTCGGCCCCGACGTCGGCCTCCTGCGATCCCCGGATGAGCAGGGGGCCGCCGCCCTGGTAGCGGCGGGCGTAGGGGGTGAGGATCCAGTCCTCCCGGCCGCGGACGAAGGCGACCCCGTCACCATCGCGGTCCGACCACACGACGGTGCCCCTCTGGCCGTTGGCGAGGGTGACCGTGGCGCCGACCCGTCCGCAGGTCGCGGTGGTGAGGAACCCGCCGGTACCGTCCGCGGTCATGACGGTCGCGCCTATGGTGCAGCGCGTGTTGGCCCCGTAGACGGCGTCGCCGGCCATGATCTCCACGGTGTCATCGGCCGTGGGGGTGGGCGTTGCGGTGCGGCCGGTGTCGGCCGTGGCGGTGGGGGTGAGGGCGAGGAGGGTCGCGAGGGCCAGCAGGGAGGCGCCGAGGAGGCGCAGGGTGTGGGGGATGGGTGTCATGGCCTGTTCCTTGGTCCTTGCCTGGGGGAGCGGACGAAGGGAAAGAGGGAAGAGCGGGGCCCGGGGTGGGGAATCGTGCCGCTCTTCCGTGGGGTCAGCCGGTGACGAGCCTCAAGTTGTACTTGTGCAGGATCGGGTTGATCGGTTTGAAGAAGGTGGTGCCTCCGGTCCGGCAGTTGCCGCTGCCGCCGACGATGAGGCCCTGGAGCTGGCCGTCGCGGTAGACGGGGCCGCCTTCGTCGCCGGGCTCAGCGCACGCGCTGATCCGGGTCAGTCCGCGCATGGCGCCCCACGGAAAGGCGACGGTCTGGTTCTTGGCCTGGATGGTTCCGCAGCGCCAGCCGGTGGTCGGGCCGGATCGGCAGACGGCGGCGCCGACCGGAGCCTCCTGGGACCCGCGGATGGTCAGGTGGCCGCCGCCTTGGTACCGGTTGGCGTAGGGGGTGAGGATCCAGTTCTCTTTGGCCCGGACGAAGGCGACCCCGTCTTCACGGGAGGACCACACGATCACGCCGGTCTCGCCGTTGGAGAGGCGGACCGTGGCGCCGGCCGGGCCGCAGGTGGCGGCTGTGAGGAACCCGCCGGTGCCGTCGGCGGTTCTGACGGTCGCGCCTATGGTGCAGCGCGTTCCGGTCCCGTAGACGGGGTTGCCGGCCATGATCTCCACGGTGTCATCGGCCGTGGGAGGGGGTGCTGCGGTGCGGCCGGTGTCGGCGGATGCGGTGGGGGCGAGGGCGAGGAGGGTCGCGAGGGCGAGGAGGGCGGCGCCGAGGAGGCGCAGGGTGTGGGGGATGGGTGTCATGGCCTGTTCCTTGGTCCTTGTCTGGGGGGACGAAGGGAAAGAGAGAAGAGCGGGGTCCGGGTGGGGGCCCGTGCCGCTCTTCATCTGGGGTCAGCCCGTGACGAGCCGCAGGCTGTACTTGTGCAGGATCGGGTTGATCGGCTTGAAGAAGGTGGTGCCGCCGGTGCGGCAGTTCCCGCTGCCGGCGACGGTGATGCCCTGGTGGTGGGTACCGCTGAAGTACGGAGTTCCCAGTTCTCCCTCTCCTGGCTCAACACACACATTGGTCCGGGTCAGCCCGTGCATGGGTCCTTCGGGGAGGTCAACGGTCTGGTTCTTGGCCTGGATGGTTCCGCAGCGCCAGCCGGTGGTAGGGCCGGAACGGCAGACGGAGGTTCCGATATTGGCCTCCTGCGATCCCGTGATGGTGATATATCGGCCGACGCCGGACAGGCGAGTGTAGGGGGTGAGGATCCAGTCCTTGTGCGCCTGGACGAATGCGACGCCGTCTTCGCGGGAGGACCACACGATGGTGCCGCTCGTACCGCCCGGCGCGGTGACGATGTCGCCTGCTCGCCCGCAGGAGAACGGGGTGAGGAATCCACCGGTGCCGTCTGCGGTCACGACGACCGCGCTGATCGTGCACTGGCGGCTGAACCTGGAGAAAGAGTCACCCGTGATGAGGTGGACCGCTCGCTCGGTGGTGGGAGTAGAGGTGCTGGCGCGGCCGGTGTCGGCGGATGCGGTGGGGGTGAGGGCGAGGAGGGTCGCGAGGGTCAGCAGGGAGGCGCCGAGGAGGCGCAGGGTGTGGGGGATGGGTGTCATGGCCGTGTTCCTTGGTCCGTGCCTGGTGGGGTGGACAAGGCGCGGCGGCGTGCGGGGACGGGGGACCCCCGTGCCGCCCGTTTCCCAGGGGCGGCCCGCGTCGTGTGCGGGGCGTTCTGGGGCGGGGTTCATCCGATGAAAGTTGAACCAGTCGAACGATAAGCAGATGGTGGGGCGTCCGAATAGACCCCTTTGTTTACTGAAACGGTCCGGGTACGCCGGACGGGGCCGGGGCCCGCGGTGATGCCGCAGGTCCCGGCCCCGTCGGAGAGCAGGCCCGGGTGCGGGGCGGCCGGTCGGCTGACCGACACCGGCCACGCGGTCGCGCCCGCCCGGTCAGCCGACCTCGCCGGAGCCCAGCCCCGCGATCGAGGTGCGCGCGGCCTTACGCGCGGGCAGGACCGCGGCGAGCAGCCCGGCGATCACCGCCGCGGCGAGGAACACCGTGATCAGACCCGTCGGCACGCGCAGGATCAGGTGGTCGAACGTGGCCGCCGCAGCGGCCCAGCCGAACACCACTCCGAGCGCGACCCCCAGAGCGGTGCCGATGAGGGACACCAGGACGGCCTCGATGCTCAGCATCCTCCGCAGCTGCGCCCGGGTCAGGCCGAGCGCGCGCAGCAGAGCCGACTCGCGGGTGCGTTCCAGCACCGACAGTGCCATGGTGTTGGCGATGCCGAAGACCGCGATGATGATCGCCAGCCCGAGGAGTGCGGCCACCGTCCAGAACACGCCGTTCATGATGCCGGAGTACTGCTCCTTCATCTCGGCCGCGCCGCCGAGGACGAGCGTGGGGTCCGCCGATATCGCACCCAGGATGGCCTCTCGGACGTTCGCCAGCTCTTCCCCATCCGCTGCTTTCACCAGCACCGCGTCGTCGGTGGTGGAACCGGGGAAGGCGGCGGCGAAGTCGGTGTCGTCCAGGACGATGCCCCACAGCGGGCCGTCCCCGTCGGGGATGGCCGCGATCTCGTAGGACCGCTCTCCCCGCTCGGTGGGGAGCGTGATGGTGTCACCGACCTCCAGGCCGAGCCAGTCCGTCAGGCCGAGGTGGACCGCGATCTTGCCCGGCCCGACCTGGGAGAGGTCTCCGGCGACGACCTTCTGCCGCACATCGGTGCCGACCTCGGCCCCGATGTAACCGACGACCGGGGTCGAGAACTCTTCCTCAGGGCCGTCCAGCGTGGCTTCGGCCTGGCGCCGCGGGAAGGTTCCGTCGATCTGGGGAAGCGCGTCCAGTTTCCGGGTGATCTCCGGTGGGACGCCGGTGTCGGCGTCCTCCTCATCGGCCGCGGCGCCGAGGCCCCCGATCGGCTGGCGCATCACCTCGTAGTCGACGGAGAACTTCAGCCCCAGCTGGTCGTCGAGGGTGGCCTCCATCGAGGAGTTGATCACGGCGTAGCCGGTCATCAGGGTGGCGCCGACGGTGAGCGCGATCATGGCGGTGGCGGCGCGTTTGGGACTGCGCCGGGCGTTGTCGGCGGCGAGCATGCTGGGCACGCCGATCTTTCGCATGGGGGCGCCGACGAGGCCGACGACGGCGCGCACCAGCAGCGGGCCGATGGTCACGACTCCGACGAAGCACACCATTCCGGCGGCGGCGACGAGGATCATCCCGGTGTCGTCGGCCTCGCCGCGCACGGCGTAGGCGACCATCGCGGCCGCGGCGAGGAAGAACACCGCGGATGCGGCGGCGCGCTTCCACCCGCTGCCCTCCTCCATGCCGGCGGCTACGGCGCCCGACCGCAGCGCCGCGAGCGGCGGGATGGCGGTGGCGCGCCAGGCCGGGAGCAGGGCGGAGACCACGGTGACGGCGGTGCCGACCAGCAGTCCGGCGATGACGGTGGTGGGGCTGAGCGTCGGCAGGCCGCTGACGGTCACGCCGTCCAGGAGGGCGGGTGCCAGGGAACCGACGGCGGTGATGCCCGCGGTGGCCAGGAGGTATCCGGCCGCGATTCCGATGAGGGAGGAGAGGGCACCCACGACGGCCGCTTCGGTCAGGACCTGGCCGAAGACCTGGCCGCGATGGGCGCCGACGCAGCGCAGCAGGGCGGTTTCGCGCTGGCGCTGGGCGATGAGGATGGCGAAGGTGTTGTAGATGACGATGCCGGCGACGAACATCGCGACGGCGGCGAACAGCAGCAGTGCGGTGCCCAGGAGTTTCACCTGGCCGCCGCCGGCACCCTCGGCCATGGCGTCGCCGAGTTCCTGGCCGGTCATGACCTTGGCGGGGGCGCCGAGCGCGGTGTCGAGGGCCTGTTTGACTTCGTCGGGTGTGGTGCCGTCGGCGCCGATGACGTCGATCTCGGTGAAGTCGGACGACCCGGTCATCCGGGTCGTGGTCGCGGGGGTGAAGCCGACGGCGCCCTGCATGGCGAGGTCCTGGTCGACGCCGAGGTCGATGATGCCCACGACGGTGAAGTCGCGGGGGTCGCCGTCGGAGTCGAGGATGGTGACGGTGTCGCCGGGGCCGTAGCCGGTGGCGGTGGCGCTGGTGTTGCCGATGGCGACTTCGTCGTCGGCCGTGGGCAGGCGCCCCTCGGCTGCGGTGTGGCGGGTGGCGAGGTCGTCGCCGACGGAGATGCCGGCGGTGCCCCAGCCGACGATGCGGCCGTCCTTGTCGAGCAGCGGGGCGTCGCCGCGGATGAGGCCGTCGGCCTCGGCGACCTCGGGCAGGTCGCGGGCCGCGGCGAGCATGCCGGGGGTGAGCGTGGGCTCCTGCCACTCCTGTTCGTCGTCGGGCTCGGGGGCGGCGGTGTCCCAGTCGATGAGGACGGCGGCGTCGATCCGGTCGGTGGAGCCCTTCACCTTGGCGTTGAAGGTGTCGTCGATGGTGTCGGTGAAGACGAGGGTGCCGGAGACGAACATGACGCCGAGGATGATGGCCAGGGCGGTGGTGATCAGGCGGCCCTTGTGCATGCGCAGGCCGGCCAGGGTGGTGCGCAGCACGGCTCAGGCCTCCAGCTTCACGAGGCGGTCGAGCACGGTCTCGGCGGTGGGGGCGTGGACCTCGTCGACCAGGCGGCCGTCGCGCAGGAAGACGACCCGGTCGGCGTAGGAGGCGGCGACGGGGTCGTGGGTGACCATGACGATGGTCTGGCCCAGCTCGCGGGCCGAGTCGCGCAGGAAGGCCAGGACCTCGGCGCCGGAGCGCGAATCGAGGTTGCCGGTGGGCTCGTCGGCGTAGACGACCTCGGGGGCGCCGAGCAGGGCGCGGGCCACGGCCACGCGCTGCTGCTGGCCGCCGGACAGCTTGGAGGGCAGGTGGTGCAGCCGGTTCTCCAGGCCGACGACCTTGATGATGTGGTCGAAGCGCTCGCGGTCGGTGCCGCGTTTGGCGATCTGGGCGGGCAGGAGGATGTTCTGCTCGGCGGTGAGCATGGGCAGGAGGTTGAAGGACTGGAAGATGAAGCCGATGCGGTCGCGGCGCAGGAGGGTGAGCTGCTTGTCCTTGAGGCGGGTGATGTCGGTGCGGCCGAGGTGGACGGTGCCGGAGGTGGCGGTGTCCAGTCCGGCCAGGGTGTGCATGAGGGTGGACTTGCCCGATCCGGAGGGGCCCATGATCGCGGTGAACGCGCCGCGGGTGAACTCCACCGACACGTCGTCCAGGGCGCGGACCGCCGAGTCCCCGCTGCCGTACACCTTGGTGAGATTACGGGCGGTGACGACCGGCTCGGGGCTCGATGGCCGGGGTGCGATGGCAGTGGCGTGTTCGCGCACTTCGTGTCCTCCTGGTCGCGGTGGTGGATGGGTCCGCGGGCCGGGTCGCGGGAGGAGCGACCTGGCCACAGGAGGGGTAACGCCGCCGGTGATCGATCCGGTTCACCGGGCGGGGGTGTGGCGGCGCTCACCCCTGCCGGGGGCGCCGCCACCGCGGTCGGCCGTGGTGGGCCGACGTCAGTCGGCGGGCAGCCGGGGCGCGCCGAAGGTCGCGCCCTCGTCGTGGGAGACCACGAGGACGCCGTGGACGACGGCGGCGATGTGGTCGGGCGTGGCATGGAAGGCTTCAGGGGCGCCTTGGGCCGATCCGAGTTCGCTCCAGGTCCGCCCGGCGTCGTCGCTGCGGTGGACGCCGCCGGTGGGGTCGATTCCCAGGACGGTGTCGTCGGCGGACCAGTCGACCAGCATGAGCGGCGGGGCGCCGTCGACGGTGGTGAAGGTCTCGCCGCCGTCGGTGGAGCGGCGCACGCCTTCCTGCGTGGTGGCCACGACGGTGGTGGCGTCGTCGTCGGTGGCGAGGGAGATCGCGGCGACATCGGGGGCGAGTTCGCGCCACTTCTCGCCGTCGTCGGTGGCCACAAGGGCGCCGTCGAAGCCGATGACGGTGTCCTCGGTGGCGGTGAGGGCGTGGAAGTCGGACTGGCCCGCACGGGAGAGGGTGGTCCAGGTCTTGCCGCCGTCGGTGGATTCCAGAAGGCCGACGGGGTTGGGCAGGTCCTGGGTGCCGGTGCCGGGGTGGCCGCTGGCCACGAGCCGGTCGCGGCCGGCCTCGGCCAGGCCCATGTAGTCCATGACCGGGCCGATCAGCTCGGCTTCGACGTCGTCGTCGGCGCCGGTGACCCGGTAGATGCCGTAGTGGGTGCCCAGCAGCAGGCCCCCGCTGTCGGGGTCGGAGACGATGCCGTGCACGTGCGCGGTCTCTTCGGGCAGGAGGAAGCCGTCGACGGGGGTGCCGTCGGCGCCGTCGGGGGCGGCGTCCTCGGCCGCGGGGCCGCAGGCGGTGACCAGGAGTGCGGAGGCGAGAAGCGCCGCGGGGCCGAGCAGGCGCTGTGTGGTGGTGTACATGGTGGCGTGTACCGCTTTCGTCGATCGGTGGTTCTGTTCCGGGTCCGTGGGTGGGGGACCGGTATTAGATCCGCAGGATCGACAGTTCGGCCAGGTCGGGGGGTGGGGAGGGGCCGATGGTGTGGGCGGGCGGCAGGCCGGTGGCGGGGGGTGCGGGCGGCGGCAGGAGGATGTCGGGTGCCGGGGCGGGGGCGGGCAGCGGCAGGGCGGTGGGGGCGGTGAGGCAGCCGCCGTTGTCGGAGGAGTCGCAGGTGCCGGAGGAGGTTGTGCCGGTGCCGTGTCCTGCGCCGTGGGATGCGGGTACGGCGGAGGCGGTGGTGTGTGGGTGGGGGCCGGTGTCGGCGCCGTGTGGCGCGGCGGCCGCGGACGGCGCGGCGGGTGCGGCGTGGACGGCGTGCTGGGGGAGCAGGAGCTCGTGGTGGGCCGCGAAGACGACGGCCATGAGCGCGGCGAGGATGCCCAGGGCCAGGTGGGCAGGGTGGACGCGGCCGCGGGCCCGTCCCCCGGTCCTCGTCATGGCACCCCGCATTCCCGGCCGTCGTGTCGGCACCGCGGTGGGGCGCCGTTCCTCATCCTAGGGGGAGGGGCGCCGCGCAGGTCGGCGGATGGGGGCGAAGGCAGGTGCGCGGCGCCGGGTTCGACAGGGCCGCATGGGTGGTGCTAGAAACACGGTCGTAAATGAAAACCGTTTTCGATCTGGGGGTGCCCCCATGGAATCCGCGCCCGCGACCGTCGGCGGCGCAGCCGCAGCGCTCCCGGTCACCGTCCTGTCCGGTTTCCTCGGTTCCGGCAAGACCACGCTGCTCAACCACGTCCTGCACAACCGGGTGGGGCTGCGCGTCGCCGTGATCGTCAACGACATGAGCGAGGTCAACATCGACGCCGGGCTGGTGCGGGGTGGCGGCGCGCTGTCGCGCACCCGGGAGCGGCTCGTCGAGATGACCAACGGGTGCATCTGCTGCACCCTGCGCGACGACCTGCTCGTGGAGGTCGACCGGCTGGCCCGGGAGGGCCGCTTCGACCACCTCCTCATCGAGTCCAGCGGCATCTCCGAGCCGATGCCGGTCGCCGCGACCTTCGCGTTCGCCGATGAGAACGGGGACAGCCTGCTCGACCGCGCCCGCATCGACACCATGGTCTCCGTCGTCGACGCGGCCGACTTCCTGCGCGAGCTCGACCGCGGCGACGACCTCACCGCCCGCGGGCTGGACGCCTACGAGGGGGACGAGCGCACCGTCAGCGACCTCCTCATCGACCAGGTCGAGTTCGCCGACGTGCTGGTGGTCAACAAGGCCGACCTCGTCGGGCCCGCGGAACTGGACCGGGTCGAGGCGGCGCTGCGGCGGCTCAACCCGCCGGCCAGGGTGGTGCGTACCGAGTACGGCCGCATCGACCCGCGGCTCATCGTGGGGGCCGACCTGTTCGACCTGGAGCGTGCGTCCCGTGCGCCCGGCTGGGCCGCCGAACTCAACGGCGACCACGTCCCCGAGACCGAGGAGTACGGCATCTCCAGCGTGGTGCTGCGCTCCGAGCGGCCGTTCCACCCCGGCCGCCTGTGGGAGCTGGTCGAAACCGGGCTGGACTCGGGCACCTACGGCACCGTCCTGCGGTCCAAGGGCTTCTTCTGGCTCGCCACCCGCGCCGAGGTCACCGGACTGTGGTCGCAGGCCGGGCCGGTGGTGCGGTTCGAGCCCTCGGGTGTGTGGGACCCGGCCGACGGCCCCCGGGTCGGCTACCGCCCTGAGGACCTGGAGGGCGCCGAGAGCGTGCCCCCGCGCCAGGAACTCGTCTTCATCGGCACCGGGCTGCGCGGCGACGCCCTGCTGCAGGCGCTTCGGGACTGCCTGCTCACCGACGCCGAGATGGCCCTGCCTTGGGGCCGCCTGCCCGACCCCTTCCCCGAGTGGGATATCCGCGGCCTGCACTCCCACTCCCACTCCCACGATCACGACCACGCCCTCCACCTGCCCGGTGCGGGCTGAGCCGCCGACGGTCAGCGCCCTGCGGAGCGGTCCTCGCCCCCAGCCGTCCCGGCCCGCCGCCGCTCCCGGACCTGCTCGGGCGTCTCGGGGATCTTGACCACCGCGATCAGCGACACGATCCCCAGCAGCACCATGTAGGCCGACACCGACAGCGTGGTGCCGGTGGACTCCGTCAGCGCCGCCGAGGCGAACGGTGCGAAGCCGCCGCCCAGGATCGCGCCGAGAGCGTAGGCGAACGACGCGCCGCTGTAGCGCACCCTGGCCGGGAACAGCTCCGCGTACAGCGCCGCCTGCGGCCCGTAGGTCAGGCCGAGCCCGACCGCCAGCATCAGCACCGCGGCCAGCATCATCGGGACCGCGGCGGTGTCCAGCAGCAGGAAGAACGGGAAGGCCCACAGGATCAGCCACACCGAGCCCAGGAGATAGACGGGGCGCCGCCCCACCGCGTCCGAGCGCCAGGCCGCCCACATGGTGGTCGCCATCCACAGCAGCGCTCCGGCCACGATGACCAGCAGCATCGTGTTCTCCGCGACGCCGAGCCGGGTGGTGGCGTGGATGAGGACGAATCCGAGGAGCACGTAGCCCATGCCGTTGTTGGCGACGAACACGCCGATGGCGACGAGGAACGGGCGGGGGTGGTGGCGCAGCATCTCGGCGATGGGCCGCCGGGAGCGCTGGGCGCGCTGTTTGAGTTCGGTGAACTCGGGGGACTCGTCGACCCGCAGCCGGATGAACAGTCCCACGACGATGAGCACCGCGCTGAACAGGAACGGGATGCGCCAGCCCCACGACTGGAACTGCTCGGCCGTCGTCGCGCTGGTGACCAGGAAGAACGCGCCGTTGGCCAGGACGAGCCCGGCCGGGGCGCCCAGCTGCGGGAACGCGCCGAACAGGCCGCGCCGGTGGACGGGCGCGTGCTCGACGGCCATGAGCGCCGCCCCGCCCCACTCGCCGCCCGCGCTCAGACCCTGCAGCAGCCGGAAGACCACCAGCAGGACCGGTGCGGCCAGGCCGATCTGGGCGTAGGTGGGCAGGAGGCCGACGCCGACCGTCGCCACACCCATGAGCAGCAGGGCCAGCACCAGCATGGCGCGGCGGCCGATGCGGTCGCCGAAGTGGCCCATCAGGACGCCGCCCAGCGGTCGTGCCACGAAGCTGACGCCGATGGTGGTGACCGCCGTCAGGCTCGCGGCCGCGGGTGACAGCGCGGTGAAGAACTGCGACCCGAAGACCAGCTGGGCTGCGGTGGCGTAGATGAAGAAGTCGTACCACTCGATCGTGGTGCCGATGAAGCTCGCCCCGGCCACGCGGCGGACCTGCGACCCCGGCCCGGTCTCCCCGGTGGTGCGTTGTGCCAACGTCGTCCCCGTTCCCAGTGAGATGGAGCTGCGGGTCGGATCCGCGGTGATTGTAAATGTGGCACGGAACACCAACAAGGGGGGCTTTCAGTCCGTCGCAGAGCGTAACGGCACGTCGATGGCGGTATGTGGTGATCGTCCGTATCCGGGTGGCTTTCAGGGGCCTCGGTAGGGTCGGAGACGTGGTCAGCAAACAGCGGCGGTTGCCGCGTCAGGTCAGAGAACAGCAGGTGATCGACGCCGCCGTCCAGGTGTTCTCGCGCGTCGGCTACCACACGGCCAGCGTCGAGGAAATAGCCGAGGCGGCCGGAATATCCAAGCCCATGGTCTACATCTATCTGGGCTCCAAGGAAGGGCTGTTCACCGCCTGCATCCACCGCGAGGCCGACCGGCTCGTCGAGGCGGTGCGCTCCGCGCTGCGGAGCGACGCCACACCCGAGCAGCGCCTATGGGAGGGGCTGCGCGCGTTCTTCCGGTTCGTCGCCGGCCACCGCGAGAGCTGGAAGGTCCTCTACCAGCAGGCCCGCAGCCAGGGCGAACCCTTCTCCAAGGAGGTCGCCCAGGCGCGCTGCCGCGTCATGGACGAGATCACCGCGCTGGTGGTCTCCGGTACCGAGCTGCCCGACGGCGGACGGATCATCTCCACCGAGGATGCCGAGCTCCTCGCCCGCATCGCGGCGGGCGCCGCCGACGCACTCACCGACTGGTTGCTGGAGCACCCCCGGGAGACGCCGGAGGACCTGACGATGCGCGTCATGGAGATCGCCCGCATCGGAGCCCACCGCTACTACCGCCCGGGGGCGGCGGGCCCCGGAATCGTCCGCCCCCGGACGGGGAGCTGACCGGGGCGGCCCCGAACGGGGCCGGTCAGCGCGGCGCCTCCCACCGGGTCAGGGCGAACCACAGGCGCATCCGCTGCTCGGGGTCGGCGAGGTCGGCGCCGAGGTCGCGCTCGATACGGCCGATGCGGTACCGCACGCTGTTGCGGTGGGAGCCCACCTCTGCGGCGGTTCGGTCCCAGCTGCCGTGGTGGGCGAGCCAGGCCCGCAGGGTCGCGCGTAGGCCGCGCGCGTCCTCGGTGTCGGCGCCCAGCGGGCCCAGGATGGCGCGGGCCGCGGCGCGGGCGCGCTCAGGGTCGATCGCGTCGGCCAGCGGGTCGGGCCCCTGGGGCCACAGCAGCGGCGCGCCCGCCGCCGCGGCCCGCGTCAGGAGGGTGGCGGCCCTGCGGTCGGCGCCGGCCAGCCCAGCGGGCGCGACCGGGTCGCTCAGCGCCGCCAGCCACCCCGCGCGGTGCAGCCGCTCCAGCTCGGCGCGGTGCGCCTCGGGGTCGCCGAGGTCGGCGAGCACGGCGCGCAGCTCGCCCTCTCCCGCGTCCACCAGCTCCGTCCCGGCCACGGCCGCCGGCGCCGCACCGGGAGGTGCCGGCCGCCGCCCGGTCCACCGGGCGCGTAGGACGCGGAAGGTGTCGGCGGGCACCCCCTCCTCGGCGTCCCCGGCCAGGTCGGCGAGCAGGGCGGCGAGCTCCGCGCCGGGTTCGGGGTCGAGCAGGAGGCGGGTGATGATGCGGCCCGGTGTGCGGACGGCGGGGGAGCGGCCGTGGGCGAGCAGGCCGAGCAGGGCCACCGCGGTGCCCAGCACAGCCCGGTCGGTGGGGTCGAGCGGGGCGGGCCGCCCGACGACCAGGACCTCGCCGGCGCCGGTCGGGCCCCCGACGGCGTGCAGGAACACCTCGTCGCCGCCTAGCCGGGCCTTGGCGCTGCGCGGCCCGCCCGGCCGCCGCACCTTCTCGACCAGGTCGACCACGTCGTCGCTGAGGGGCGGGACGTCTCCGGCGCGGGCGATCACCCAACCGGCGGCCAGGGCCGTCCAGCAGCCCAGGGCCCGCGCCAGCGTGGCCACCACCCGCTCCACCGGCGCGGCGCCGGTGACCGCGCGTGCCAGTGCCCGGTGCGCCTCACCCAGGCGGCGCAGGTCCTGGACGTGCAGCTCCTCCAGGGCCTCGCCGACCGCCTGGCTCACCGCGACGAACGGCGTCTGGCGCGGCACCTCCAGCAGGGCGAGCCCCTGGGCGCGGCACTCCTCGGCCAGGGGCGGGGGCAGGCGGTCGTGGACGGGGGTCACGCCGAAGCCGAGCGCGGCGACTCCGGCCCGCTTCAGCCCGGCCACATACGCGCGCACGTCCTCGGGCCGGGTGGACATGTTGACCCCCGCGGTCAGCAGCAGTTCGGCCCCGCGCAGGTAGGGCACGGGGTCGGGCAGCTCGCTGACCAGCGCCCAGCGCACCTGCGGCGCGTCGTTCGGCGCCCCGACCACGGTGCGCAGGTCCAAATCGCGGCGTTCGGCGACGGTGCGCAGCGGGACCGTGCGCGGGGAGGGGCGGTGGGGCATCATACGGGTCAACAGTGCGATCCAACCATGCGTGAGAATAAAACTGGACGGATCGTCCATTTCCTCGCAGCTTATCCGGTGTCTACGGTGCTCCCAGCGCACCGGCCGCCACCGGCCGGTGCCGCAGCACCCAGGGGAAACGAGGAAGACGAGGACCATGACCGCTCCGATCGGACCCACCGACTCCAGCCGAGTGCCGCGCTTCGCGGGCCCGGCCACCTTCGCCCGGCTGCCCCGCATCGACGAGGTCGAGCACGCCGACATCGCGGTCGTCGGTGTCCCGTTCGACACCGGAGTGTCCTACCGGCCCGGAGCCCGCTTCGGCCCGTCCGCCATCCGGGAGGCCAGCCGCCTGCTGCGCCCCTACAACCCGGGCCTGGACGTCGCCCCGTTCGCCGAACTGCAGGTCGCCGACGGCGGGGACATCGCGGTCAACCCCTTCTCCATCGGGGATGCCGTCGAGACCATCGAGGACGCGGCCCAGGCGTTCGCCAAGGCCGGCACCCGCCTGGTCACCCTCGGTGGCGACCACACCATCGCGCTGCCGCTGCTGCGCTCGCTGTACCGCCGACACGGCCCCATCGCGATGCTGCACTTCGACGCGCACCTGGACACCTGGGACACCTACTTCGGCGAGCCCTACACCCACGGCACCCCGTTCCGGCGCGCCGTGGAGGAGGGGATCCTCGACACCGAGGCGATCTCGCACGTCGGCACGCGCGGCCCGCTGTACGGCAAGAAGGACCTGGAGGACGACCGCCGCTTCGGGTTCGGCATCGTCACCTCCGCCGATGTGATGCGCAAGGGCGTCGACGAGATCACCGACGCGCTGCGCCAGCGCATCGGCTCCCGCCCGCTGTACGTCTCGGTCGACATCGACGTGCTCGACCCCGCGCACGCCCCGGGCACCGGCACGCCCGAGGCCGGCGGGTTGACCAGCCGCGAGCTCCTGGAGATCCTGCGCGGCCTGGCCGACTGCAACCTCGTGGGCGCCGACGTCGTCGAGGTCGCCCCCGCCTACGACCACGCGCAGATCACCGCGACGGCCGCCTCGCACGTCGCCTACGACCTGGTCAGCGTGCTGGCGCTGGAGCGGTCCCGCGGCGGGCACTCCTCCGCCTGACCGCCGCTGCCGGGCCGTCCGCCGCAGAGGAGGGGCGGGCAGCCCGGCAGCACGGCCCTCGGGCGGGGCTGCCCCGTGCGGCTCGGCCTCAGGGCGCGGCGGTCGGCTCCTTGTCGCGGCCGGTGGCCGGCCGCGCCCACACCGTGGCGATGAGCGAGCCGGACATGTTGTGCCAGACCGAGAACAGCGCGCCGGGCAGGGCGGCCAGCGGCGCGAAGTGCGCGGCGGCCAGGGCCACGGCCAGGCCGGAGTTCTGCATGCCGACCTCGATGCTCACCGCGCGCCGCGCCGATTCGGGCAGCCCGGTGGCGCGGCCCGCTGCATAGCCCAGGGCCAGGCCCAGCGCGTTGTGCAGGACGACCGCGAGCCCCAGCAGGGCGCCGGTGGCCAGGACCGCCTCGGCGTTGGCGCCGACGATGGCCATGACCACCACCGCGATCCCGCCGACCGAGACCACCGGCAGCAGCGGCAGCACCCGCTCCACCAGCGGCCCGGCCACCGCCCGCACGACGAGCCCGGCGACCACGGGGCCGAGCACCACCTGCAGGATCGAGGTGACCAGGGCGGCGGCGTCCACCGGCAGCGACGACCCGGCAAGCCACAGCACCAGCAGCGGGGTGAGGAAGGGCGCCAGCAGGGTCGAGACCGACGTCATGGCCACCGACAGCGCCACGTCCCCGCGCGCCAGGTAGACGATCACATTGGACGCGGTCCCGCCCGGGCAGGCGCCGACCAGCACCATCCCGACCACCAGCAGCGGCGGGAGCTGCAGCAGCACCGCGATGCCGTACCCGGCCAGCGGCATGACCAGGAACTGCGCGGCGATGCCGATGAGGACGGCCTGCGGACGCTTCGCCACGATCGCGAAGTCGGCGGCCCGCAGGGTGAGCCCCATCCCGAACATGATCACCCCGAGCAGCACGGTGATCCCGGGCGCCAACCGCGCCGCCTGCTCGGGCACCACCAGCCCGGCCACCGCGCCGAGCAGGATCAACACCGCGAACCACCGCCCGGCGAACGCGCCGATCCGCGCCATGAGGGCCATGTTTCCGTCCTTCCTGCATGTCATGTCGGAGCAGGATCGCAGAGGCGGGTTCGGGAGACGACGCCGGGCCGCCCCCCATTTCCGATACATCCTCCATTGCGACAATGTCCATGGGTATGGTTGTTCGTCCCGGTCGGCCCCGCCGGACCGGAGCCACCAGCGCGGAGGTCGCGATGGAGAACAGCCATGGCAGGAAGGCATAGTAGAACTCGTTGCACCCGGGTGCTAGCGTCCCGTCATGAGAGTCGATGAGTACCTGGCGCACGACGCCGTCGGCCTGGCGGCACTGGTCCGCGACGGCGAAGTCTCGGCCGCAGACGTCCTGGAGGCCGCGATCTCCCGGGCCGAGGAGGTCGACCCTCGCCTCAACGCGATCATCCGGCCCATGTACGAGGAGGCGCGCCGCCGCGCCGCCACCGCCCCCGCCGACGCGCCGCTGGCCGGGGTCCCGTTCCTGCTCAAGGACCTCTTCCAGGACTACGCCGGGGTGCCCACGTCCATGGCCTGCCGGGCCATGCGCGACATCCCCGCCCCCGCCCACGCCGAGGTCGTCCGCCGCTGGCTGGACGCCGGGCTGATCCCCTTCGGCAAGACCAACCTCCCCGAGTTCGGCGCCAAGGGCGTCACCGAGCCCCGCGAGTTCGGCCCCACCCGCAACCCCTGGAACCTCGCCCGCACCCCCGGAGGCTCCTCCGGCGGGTCGGCCGCGGCCGTCGCCGCCGGGATCGTCCCCGCCGCAGGGGCCAACGACGGCGGCGGCTCGATCCGCATCCCCGCCGCCTGCTGCGGGCTGGTCGGCCTCAAGCCCGGCCGCGGACGGGTCCCCTTCGGCCCTGCCGCCGGCGAGCCCATGCACGGCGCCGCCGTCAACGGCGTCGTCACCCGCACCGTGCGGGACAGCGCCGTCCTCCTCGACGCCATGGCCGGGCCTGAGCCCACCTCCCCCTATCCCATCGCCCCGCCCGAGCGCCCCTACGCCGACGAGGTCGCCCGCGACGCCGGGCGGCTGCGCATCGGGTTCACCCACCGCTCCCCGCTGGGCACCCGGGTGCACCCCGAAGCCGCCACCGCCGTCCGCAACGCGGCCGGACTGCTGGAGAAGCTCGGCCACGACGTCGAGGAGGCCGAACCGGGCATCGACGGCCGCGCCCTCACCGAGGACTTCCTGACCCTGTGGTACGGCTCGGTGGCGGCCCTCGTCGACGACATCAAGGCGCGCACCGGGTGCGGTGACGACGCCTTCGAACCCGACACCCACATGCTGGCGGCCATGGGCCGGTCGATGGACGCCTCGGTCTACGTGCGCTGCCACGAGCACTGGAACGAGCACATCCGCGCGCTGGCCGACTTCCACGGCCGCTACGACCTCCTGCTCACGCCGACCATCGCCGGACCGCCCATCCCCATCGGCCGCCTCGACCCGCCCGCCTGGCTGCGCGCCGCCGAACGCGCGCTCGTGCGCACCCGCACCGACCGGATCGTCGCCATGACCGGACTGGTCACCACCGAGGTGATGCACAACCTCACCGCCACCCCCTTCACCCTGCTGGCCAACCTCACCGGCGCCCCGGCGATCTCGCTGCCCCTGCACTGGACCCCCGACGGGCTCCCCCTCGGCGTGCAGTTCGTCGCCCCCGCCGGCGGCGAGGGCCTGCTGCTGCGCCTGGCCGCCCGCCTGGAAGAAGCCCATCCCTGGGCCCAGCGCAGGCCGTCGGCCGTCCCGTTCCCCGCACCCGCGGCGTCCTAACGGAGGCCGCAGCCCGCACCTCGCCCGCCGCCCCCGCGAGGGGCGGCGCGGTGGACCGGCCCTGAACCCTCAGCCCGTGGCCGCCGCCACGGGCGCGGCCGCCGCGCGGTACTCCGACGGGCGCACACCGTAGGCCCGCTTGAAGGCCGTGCTCAGCGCGAAGGCGTCGGCGTACCCGACCCGGCGGGCGACGGCGCCGACCGTGTCACGCGTCCCGCGCAGCAGGTCGGCGGCCACGGCCATGCGCCACCCCGTCAGATACGCCATGGGCGGTTCCCCCACGAGGTCGGCGAAGCGGCGGGCGAAGGCCGCACGGGAGGCGCCGCTGCGCTCCGCGAGCCCGGCCACGGTCCACGGGCTCGCGGGGGCGTCGTGCATGAGCCGCAGGGCCGTTCCCACCACCGGGTCACCCATCGCCCGGTACCAACCGGGCACCCGTGTGGCGTCCCGGGCGAACCAGTCGCGCAGCGTCGACACCAGGAGCAGGTCGAGCAGCCGGTCCAGCACGACCTGCCGCCCGGGCTCCTGCCGCGCCAACTCGTCGAGGATGAGGCCCGCCTCCGCGCACGGGCTCCCGTCGCAGTCGAGCACGACCAGCGGGGGCAGAACCGCCAGCACCCGCGCTGCGACCTCGCCCGCCACCTGGTACCCGCACATCAGGAAAGCGTCTCTGCCGTCGGGATCGGTGCCCCACGTGTAGTCGTCCAGGCGGCAGCCTTCGCCGATCGGCACGCCGTCGGGGCCGACGCACACCTCGGTGCCGTGGACGGTGACGCTGGTCGGTGTGTCCGGTGCGTCGGAGATGCCGAACGGGGCTCCCCCGATGAGCACGGCGGCGTCGCCGACGTCGATCGGCACCGGGTCGCCCCCTTCGGGAGTGATCCACCCCCGCCCCCGCACCATGCTGACCAGGGTGACCGGGGTTCCGTCGAGGAATCGCAGCGACCATGGCGGATCCATGATCGAGCGGGTGAACACGGCGCTGCGCGCCCGGACTTCGTGCAGGAGGGTCGAGAGTACGTCCACGCCGCAGATCTTAGACGCTCGAACATCATTTGTGGACGGACAGCCATGGATCGTCTCGCTGCTCTCCGGTGGAATGACACCCATGACAACGAACACCGACACGACCCGACCGACGACCCTGGTCCTGGGCGCCACCGGCAAGACCGGCCGCCGCGTCGCCGCCGCGCTGCGCGAGCGCGGCCTGCCGGTGCGCGCGGCGTCCCGCTCGGCCGCGTTCCGCTTCGACTGGGACGACCGGGGCACCTGGGGGCCCGCGCTCGACGGCGCGAGCGCCGTCTACCTGGTGGACTCCCAGCGGCCCGACGCGGCCGACACCGTGGGCGACTTCTCACGGCTCGCCGCGGAGCGCGGAGTCCGCCGCCTGGTGCTGCTGTCCGCCCGCGAGGACGGAGACGCCGCCGCGACCCTGCCGGCGACCGAAAGCGCGGTCAAGGAGTCCGGCGTCCCGTGGACGATCCTGCGGCCGGGCTGGTTCTCGCAGAACTTCACCGAGTCCGACTTCCTCCACGACTCCATCGTGGAGGGCGAGGTCCGGCTCCCGACCGGAACCGGCCTCGAACCGTTCATCGACGCCGACGACATCGCCGCGGTGGCGGTGGCGGCCCTCACCGAGGACGGACACGCCGGCCAGACCTACGAGCTGTCCGGACCGCGGCTGCTGACCTTCGAGGAGGCGGTGGGCGAGATCGCACGGGCCACCGGGCGCGATATCCGGTTCGTTCCGGTGTCAGTGGAGGAATACGTGCGGTCCATGACCGCACGCGGCTACCCCGCCGAGATCGCCCGCTTCCTGGGCGAACTGTTCGACTGGGTCGGGCAGAAGAAGCACGAGTACCTCTCCGACGGCGTGCGGCGCGCCCTCGGCCGCGAACCGCGTGACTTCAGCGAGTACGTGAAGTCCGCGGCGGCCGCCGGTGCCTGGAACGCCTGACCGCCGACCCCGCGGTACCCGATGGCGGGGCGCCGTACCGGGGGCGCCCCGCGGCCTGCCTCCTACTCCTGGTCGGTGCCCTGGGCGCCCTCCACGGTGATGCTGTGGGCGACGCCCGGCCGGGTGCCGTCCTCGGGGGTGACGCACGGGGTGTCGAAGGGGCCGAGGATCGGCGCGTCGATCCGGATCACCACGTCGCCGGGGGTGAGGTCGACCGTCCCGGCCCCGGCGACGGTGAAGTCGCCGGTGAACGGCCGCAGTTCGATGACGTCGCCGCCGCGGATCCGGTCGGCGGTGGCCCCGGGGGAGGCGAGCTCGGCGGACCCGCCCGCGGAGCCCGCGATGTCCAGGGTCCCGGTGACGGCGCTGCCCCGGAGCCCACCGACGAGGTTGACGATGCCCGGCGCCCGCTGGGGCGGGTCGAGTGTTGCGGTGGCCTGCAGAGCGACGGTGGCGCCGGGCGCGGCCGTCGCGGGGCCGGTCAGCTCCACGGTCACCTCGGCGTCGAACGGCGGGAAGTGGTCGTGGTACTGCTCGGGCGGGGTGCAGCGGAAGTCGTAGGTGGTCGTCCCGGCGTAGGCCGCGGTGGGGGCGGCCAGCAGGGCTCCGGCGGCGGTGAGCGCGAGGACGGCGGCGGAGGCGGTCGGGCGTCTGCGGGGTGTCGTCTCCATGGCGGTGCTCCCAGGTGGCGGGGGATGAGCGCAGGGGCTCGCTGTCGGGGAACGCCGCACGCGGCCGACCACGGTCGCGCCTACCGAAAAGGGGCCGAGTGCGGTGGGGGTGATCGCGCCCGGTAGTGGTGGGGATGGGGAGGCGTGGGGGGAGAACAAGGGGTCGCTGACACTGGGTGAGGGCCACTTGCTCACTTCGTCTATATCTCAACCAGATCCGGGCAGGGACGTCAACGGGGGAAACCGCGAAAACCGGAAAGTCAGTGAACCGTCCTGCCCGGTCGCGTGCGCCGCCGTGGCCCTGCGTATCTCTCGATCCGGGCTGACGACGACTGACGGCCGCCCGAACCGCGGAGAACGCGTTGAACGGGGGGAGCGTGTGCTGCCAGACTTGGTCGGATGACCGGTGGAGGAACGGCGCGCGCAGGGCTCCTGGTCCGGCAGTTCGACATCGCGCGGGCGCTCATGGGCCACCACCTTGGGCGCATCGACGGCGCCGCGTGCCTGTGGCAGCCCGCTCCGGGCAGTTGGACCGTGCGCCCGGACGGACGCGGCCGGTGGGTCGCCGACTGGCAGGTGCCGGAGCCGGACCCCGCGCCGACGGTGACGATCGGGTGGCTGACCTGGCACCTGGGTTTCTGGTGGACGATCACGCTCGCCCACTGCTTCGGGACGGGGGCCGCCCCGGAACGCGAAGAGATCGGCTGGCCGGGCAGCGCTGCGGCCACGGCCGAGTGGATCCTCGGCCTGGAAGCCCGGTGGCGCGCCGGACTGCTGCGGCTCGACGATACCGACCTCGACTCCACGGAGCGGACCGCCGCCCTGCCGTGGGGCGACGGCCGGACCCTGGCCGACGTGGCGGCCTGGGTCAACGTCGAGCTGACCAAGAACATCGCCGAGATCGGCATCGTGCACCACCTCTACCGAGCGCGGCTCGCCGCCGCGCCGCGGGAATAGGTGCGGCCGGGGCCGCGCGCCGTCTTCCACCTCGGCGCTCTTCCCGAGGCCGACACCCTCCGGAAGCCGGACGAATCCGCTGCCGTGATCGCCCGGTTCCGCGGCTGAGGCGCGGCCTTCGCAGAGGCGGACAGCGCTGTACGCGCCGATCCGGGTGCCGCTACTCGCCCTCCCCGCGTGCCGGGCGGCCGTGATAGGCGGGGGACTCGTAATCCGGCAGGGTGTGTCCCTCCACGGGGTCCCACTGACCGCGGCGCAGTCCGAGGCGGGCGGAGATGCGGCTGTAGGCCTCCATCGACCGAATCGCCTGCTCCCGCACCCAGACCCCGGCCCGACCCGACCGCGGTGCGAAGAACGAGGTGCTGAAGTTCGCTATCTCCTGGCCTCCCGGGACGATGCCGCGCATCTTCTCCTCATAGGCACCGAACGCGGCCGTGTGGTCGCCGTCGGCTTCCCTGAGCTCCCCGGCCAGGATGTGCGCGCCCGCCAGGCCCAAGCTGCTGCCGTAGCCGGCCATCGGGTCCGGGCAGTAGCCGGCGTCCCCGACCAGCGCCACCCGGCCCCGGCACAGGGAATCCATGCGGATCTGGGTCGAGGGGGAGAAGTGGAAGTCGCGGGAGTCCCGCATGGCCCGCAGCAGCCCCGGGACCTCCC
Organism: Nocardiopsis mwathae; assembly: GCF_014201195.1. Taxonomy (NCBI): domain Bacteria; kingdom Bacillati; phylum Actinomycetota; class Actinomycetes; order Streptosporangiales; family Nocardiopsidaceae; genus Nocardiopsis; species Nocardiopsis mwathae. Next base: position 1,938,013 of record NZ_JACHDS010000001.1, read on the forward strand.
AGCCGTCCTCGCGGAAGATCCTGTCGACGAACCGCATCCGCTCCTCGCGGCTCAGCGAGCGCACATCCAGCGGACGCGTGCTCCTGATCAGGAACATCCCCTCCAGTTCGGTGTTGCCCGGGAACGTGGTGATGGCGCAGCCCCGGTAGGGCCAGACGTGCCACAACCCGGAGTCGCGGAGGCCGAGGTAGTTGTCGACGGTGAAGATGACGAGGTTGGTGCCGAGGAAGTGGGCGAAGCGGCCGCTGTCGCCGAACACCAGCGAACGCACGTTGGAGTGCAGGCCGTCGGCCCCGATCACCAGGTCGAACCGGCGGGGCGCGGCATTCTCGAAGGTGACGTCCACGCCGTCGGCACTCTGGCGGACCGCCTCGATGGAGTCGTCGAAGATGTACTCGACCTCGCCCTTGACCTGCTGGTACAGAATCCCGGACAGTGGTCCGCGCTTGATGGCCACCTCGTCGCCGGGCGCCGCGGGACCGGATCCGGCCGTCGGATCGGACTGGAGGAAGGTGATGTCCGTGGGGCGGTTTCCGGGGCCCGTGTACAGCTTCACCGAGGGCGCGGGTCCTCCGGCGGCCCGCACCTGCTGCGTGATACCGAGGTAGTCGAAGGCCTCCAGGCCGATTCCGGACATCTCGATGCGCTGCCCGCCGGTCCGGATCTCCGGTGCGCGTTCCACGATGGTCGGCGTGAAGCCGAACCGGTGCAGCCAGTAGGCAAGGGCGGGCCCGGCGATCCCGCCGCCGGATATGAGGATTTCTCTGTTCCGCAGTGTCATGCTCGCCTCCACGGGGAGTCGGGGGGTGGGTGGTTCCGCGCCGCTCGTGTGACCGAGCGTAGGCGGCGACGCTAACAGAGCCCTTACCGCCGGCCGTCCGGCGGCCGACATAACGGCCACCGCGGTCGTTCGACGACATAGGGTGATCTACCGTCGACGCGCGTGGGCGATGTCGACCGTTGACGCACACGACGTTCGGAAAGGCGAGTGCCCGGATTGACCTTCCCTCCCAACAGCGGTGGCGCCCCCCGGCCGTACCCCGGTGGACCGCACCCCCACGCCCAGCCCCCGCAGGGCCCACCTCCGGTGCCCCACCCACCCGGGTACCCCGTCTACCCGGGCACCGGCGCCCCTGCAGGGGACGGGCCGTCTCCCGGCGGAAGGAAGCCGAAGACCGGCCTCATCGTGGCCGCCGTCGTCTCCGGTGTACTGGCCGTGGCCCTGGTCGCGGTGGTCGCCGTCGTGGCACTCGGCGGTGGCGGCGGCGAGGGCACGGCGGGCACCGGGGCCGCGCAGGAGGACACCGCCGACGGTACGGCCGAGGATGACGCCGGGCCCGGCCGCGGTGACGGTGGGGAGCGCCTGCAGGACGACGGCAGCGTCGTGGTCGCGGCGAACGGTGCGGACGCCCCGGTCGTGGAGGTCTACGCGGACTACCAGTGCCCGGCCTGCAAGCAGTTCGAGACCGCGGCCGGCAGCACCCTGCAGCGGTTGGCGGCCGACGGCGAGGCGATCGTGCACTACCGGCCGGTGAGCATCTTCTCCCAGCAGCCCGCACCGATCAGCGGCAACTCGCTGCGCGCCGCCGCCGCGGCGCGGGCCGCGGCCGACCACGGCAAGTACGTGGAGTTCAGCGGGTTCCTGTTCGACAACCAGCCGGCCGAGGGGAGAGCCGGGTTCGCGGTGGACGACCTGGTGTCCTGGGGCGGGGATGTCGGCATCGACGACCCGGCCTTCGCCGAGCGGGTGGCGGCCGAGAGCAAGGTCGTCGACACCTACACCGGCGACTACACCAGGGAACTGATGAACAAGGCCCAGGACGAGCTGGGCACGAACGAGCTGTCCACCATGACCGCCGGCGAGCTCATCGCGTGGGGCGACGGCAACGGCGTGGACGGCTCCTTCATGGACGGCACCTACGTCAAGGAGACCCTGGAAGCCACCAACGCCGCCTCCGCCCGCTACTCGGGGAGTGACAAGTTCGAGGGCACCCCGTCGATCTACATCAACGGAAGCAAACTGGGCAACGAGGCGTTCGACCCCCGTCAGCTCAAGAAGGCGATCCTCGACGCGTCGCCCGGAGAAGCGGACACCGACCCGGCATGACCGGGGCAAAGGGGAGGGGCGCTGTGCCCTTCCCCTCGATGCCGCTCCCCTCGATGCCGCTCCCCTCGATACCGCCCTCTCCCACCGGGCGGCGCCGCGGTCTCAGCTCAGCAGCTTCTTCTGGATCTTGCCCATGGCGTTGCGCGGTAGCGCGTCGACCACCCGGACCTCGCGGGGACGCTTGTGGACCGAGAGGTGGGCGGCCACGTAGTCGATGATCCCCTGCGCCTCGATGCCGTCTCCCACCAGGTAGGCGACGATCCGCTGGCCGAGGTCGTCGTCGGCCTCGCCCACCACGGCGGCCTCCCGCACCGCGGGGTGCCCGAGGAGCACGGCCTCGACCTCGCCTGCGCCGACCCGGTAGCCGCCCGTCTTGATCAGGTCGGTCGACATCCGCCCCACGATGCGGTGCCACCCGTCGGCGTCGCGTACTGCCGCGTCGCCGGTGCGGAACCAGCCGTCGGACGTCCAGCCGGCCGCGGTCGCCTCCGGCAGGTCGAGGTAGCCGTCGAACAGGGTCGCCCCGCGGACCTGGAGCTCGCCCGCGCTCTGGCCGTCCGCGGGGACCGGCCGCCCGTCCTCGCCGCGCAGCCGCGACTCCACCCCCGCCAGTTCCGTGCCGACCCACCCGGTGCGCCGGGGCGCGTCCGCGCGCGCCCCCAGGGTGATCAGGGTTTCGGTCATCCCGTACCGCTCGACCGGGGAGAGCCCGACGGCCGAGCGCAGCGCGTGCGCCACCGGGTCGAGCAGCGGCGCGCTCCCCGACACGAGCAGCCGTGCCCCGGCCAGCGCCGACACGCTGCCGGGGTCGTCGGTGATGCGCGACCAGACGGTGGGGACGCCGAAGAGCAGCGTGCCCCCGGCCCGTGCCGCCGCGGCGTAGGCGGCGGGGGTGGGCCGGACGGTGTGTACCAGCGGGCTGCCCACCCGCAGCGCCCCCAGCACGCCCAGGACGAGGCCGTGCACGTGGAACACGGGCAGCCCGTGCACCAGCACGTCGTCGGGGGTCCAGGCCCACGCGTCGGCCAGGGCGTCGAGGTCGGCGGCGATGGCCCGTCGCGATACGACCACCCCCTTGGGTGGTCCGGTGGTCCCGGAGGTGTACATGATCAGCGCCGTGGCGTGCGGGTCGGGCTCGGGCACGGTGAAGGACGAGCGGGCGGCGCCGTCGACGGGGACGACCGGCAGTTCCACCCCCGGCTGCGGCGCGCCCAGCCACAGCGCCGCGCCGGAGTCGCGCAGGATGTGTCCGCGCTCGGCCACACCGGAGTCGGCCGGGACCGGGACCACCGGCACTCCGGCCTGCAGGCCGCCGACGACCGCGACGACCGTCGACAGGCTCGCCTCGCCGTGGACCGCGACCGCCGGGGCGCCGGCGATCCGCTCGGCCACGGCCGCGGCGGCCGACCACAGTTCCTCTCGGTGGAGGCCGGCGTCGCCGAACCGCACCGCGGGCAGACCGGTCGGTGCGGCCGCGCCCGAACCCAGCAGCATGATCCGGTCCTCTTTCCTGCGTCGTGTCGTCTGCGGCCCGTGTCCGGGGCCTCGGCAGGGCCACGCTAGCCCACCGGCCGCCCCGGCCCAGGCCGGGGGCAGCGGTCAGCGCGGGGTGCCGGTGTCTGCGGTGTCCGCCGGGCCGAAGAGGAGGTCGAGGTGGTAGCGCAGGATCTCCGCGGCGGCTTCGGGGGCGCGCTGGCCGACCAGGACGCTGGTGCCCAGGCCGTGGTTGACGGCGATCAGGCGGGCGGCCTCGCGGTCGGGGTCCAGGTCGGCGGCGAGTTCGCCCTCGGCCCGGGCCTGGCGCAGTACGTCGGCGAGTCGGCGCTCCAGCCGGTTGGGCCCCTCGACGAACGGCTGGTCGGCGAGGCCCTGGTCGGTCATGGCCAGCACGGCATAGGAGGTCCACACGAGGTGGAAGACACGGCTTCGCACGTCGGTCGGCAGCGCCTCGGCGAGGAACGCCTCCACGTATGAGCGCGCCGAGCAGGGGCGGGGCGATTCCGCCAGCCGCGCCGCCCACCGCCGCCCGACGGTCGGGCCCTCGCTGGACCTGATGCCCTACGACGTCGATGAGATCGTCGCGGAGTGGCGCGAGCGGCACCGGGGCTGAGCCGGAGCGCCGCGGCCCGGGTGTCCCGCCCGTCGCCCTACGCCGAGGGCGCCTGCGGCCGGCAGCTGAAGCAGTTCATTCGGAAGACCTCCTCGCCGTCGACCGTGCCCAGGTACTCTCCGGGCAGGCTGGCGTCGCCCGGCTCCTGGTGCGCCAACCGGTCCCGGTCGATCGATCCGACGAAGCGGGCCTCGCCGTCGGCGTGCGTGACGCCGATGCACTCCACGACCAGGTCGGCGGGTTTGCCGATGTTCGGCTCGCACTCCAGCCTTCCCTGGATGGGGTGGCCCTTGCGGGCGAAATGGTCCTGGGCCTCCTTGCGCATCAGCGCGGCCGAGAGTTCACCGGTGACCCGCTTGAACTCCACCAGTTCCGAGGCGCACCCCGGCAGCAGCAGGGCTGCGGCCAGCGCGATCGCCGCGGTGGATGTGCTCCGGCGTCCCATGGGCAGATCTCCGATCCCGGCCGTGTCTCGGGCGTGCTCCTTCTGCTCGCTGCGACCTCTCCGCGCTGCCTCGCGCCCCCCTCCAGGGCACAGCGGCCAATGCGTAGAGTACACGAATGGTGATTCTAAGTAACGGCACGAATGCGTAAGCCCTCCTCATGGCCGACGATGCCATTGCTCGGACCTGTCCGGATCCGGGGATCCGCCTCCTTCCCATACCCGGCGAATATCGCCATTGCCGGCATAACTCTCCGGGATCCCCCGCCGATCGGCAGCGGGCTTCTCAGTTTCGGTTGATCTCCACCGCGACCCACACAAGGATGAAGTGATCCGCCCTACCAGTGAGGTCAATGGTCCCTGTGGCGCCGACACGGCTTGACACCGCCCTCCCCGCCGGCATCGATGCGCGGGAGTACGCACGACTGCTCCACCGGGTCCACGAGGCCACGCTGTCGGGGTCCGCCCCGCCCGCGCGGCTGCGTCCCGTCATCGAGGAGTCCTGGCAGCGGATGCGTCGCCATCGCATCGACCCCGACCACTGCAAGCCCGCCATGGCACTGCGCCGCGAGGAGGTGCAGCGCCACCGCAACGACTCGCCGCTGGCCGACCTGATGCCGCTGCTGCGCCAGTCCCTGGTGCCGGTGGCCGAGGACGCCGGGCACGTCATGGTCGTCGCCGACGACAAGGGCCGCGTGCTGTGGCGCGACGGCCCCCGGGAGATCAGCAGGGTCGCCGACGGGGCGGGGCTGATCGTCGGCGCGGCCTGGGACGAAGGATCGGCCGGGACCAACGCCATCGGCACGGCACTGATGGTGGGGCGCCCCGTCCAGGTCTACTCAGCCGAGCACTACGTGCGCGGCCTGCACTCGCTCACCTGTGCCTGCGCCCCCATCCGCGACCCCCGCGACGGCCGCCTCGTCGGAGCGATCGACGTGAGCGGGCCGGCGTCCACCGCCCACCCCTCCACCCTCGCCCTGGTCGACGCCGTGGCCCGCTTGGCCGAATCGCGGTTGCGCTGCATGCACCACGCGCATCTGGAACGCCTCCGCTCGGTCGCCGCACCTCTGCTGGCCGGGATGTCGGAGAAGGCGCTCGTGGTCGACGACGAGGGCTGGACGGCGGCCGTGGCCAACATGGAACCGGTGCGCCGCATCCCGCTACCCAAACGCGGCGGGCACGACCGGGTCTGGCTGCCCAAGCTGGGGGAGTGCCGGATGGAGCCGCTGCCCGGCGGGTGGCTGGTCCGCCCCACCGACGCGGAGTGCGCACCGGCCATGCGCGCCTGCCTCGACCTCACCTCGCCGCCCGCCGCCACCATCACGGTCGGAGGCCCGAGCGGTGAGTGGACCCAGCGCCTCACCGTCCGCCACGCCGAACTCCTCTTCCTGCTCGCCCGGCACCCCGACGGGCGCAGCGCCGCCCAGCTCGCCGCGGACCTGTTCGGCGACGAGGACCGGGTGGTCACGGTCCGCGCCGAGATGTCCCGGCTCCGCCGCCACCTCGGCGGGATCGTGGCGAGCCGCCCCTACCGGTTCAGCGAGAACGTCGACGTCACCGTGCGCGCGCCGCGGGACGCCATGGACCTCATGCCGACCTCCCACGCTCCCGGGATCCGCAGGGCGCGCGCGGATCTCGATCCCGGCGAGGACCTGATCCCCGGCTGAGGGCGCTCCCGGTGCCCGGCATCGCCCCTGGCGTCACACGAGTATCCTCCGCAACCGTGCGATGACCCTCGGTCAGCATGTTGCAACGTTCTGCAACCTTTGCCGGTCGCCCGTCCATGCGATGGACTGGTCCCACGTCGACGGGGGGTCGGCTCCGACCACGTCCGCCGGTGGTCCGCGCATTGGGGGAGCGGGGGTCGACCGCAAGGCGGACCGTCCAGCGGCGGCCCGAGGGCGATGGGGAATACCTCGGGCCGCCGCACCCAGAAGTCTCCGTGGTGAGGTCCCGCCTCCGGGACTCCGGCGCCCTCGCCGCGCGGGACCGGTACCCGGTTGGACGGGGCCGGGTAGCGGGACTGGGTCGGCCGGGCCCGGGTGTGCAGGTTGATGGGCGGCCCGGCCACCGAGGACGACGCCCTTCGCCTCCGGGGCAAGCCGACCGGCGGCGGAGGGCGTGTGAGTCCGCCCACAGCGACCACCGGTCCGGCGAACGGGCCCGCGCGACGTGCGCGGGCCCGTTCGCCGGACCGGTGAGAAGGAGCGATCGGGCCGCCCCTCCCCCGTGCGGGCGGCGGTCAGCCGACGAGTTCGGTGTCCTTCGGATGCTCCAGGGCGTGCCGCAGCAGCGCCATCAGGACACTGCCGCACGACTGGGTGTCGCGCGCGTCGAAGTCGACGATCTGCACGTCCGGGCCGACCTCCAGGGCTTCTCGCACCTGGTCGATCGAGTAGTCGAGGTGGCCGTCGAACCTGTTCAGCGCGACGATGTAGGGGATGCGCTGGTTGGTCTCGAAGTAGTCCACCGCATCGAAACTGTCGGCCAGACGGCGGCAGTCCACCACCACGACGGCGCCGACGGCACCTCGCACCAGGTCGTCCCACATGAACCAGAAGCGTGACTGTCCGGGCGTGCCGAACATGTACAGGATCAGCTCCCGGTCCACGGTGATCCGCCCGAAGTCCATGGCGACCGTGGTGGTGGTCTTGAAGGGGGTTGCGGTGGTGTCGTCGTGTCCCACGCTGGCCTCGGTCATGATGGCCTCGGTGGCGACCGGCGGGATTTCGGAGACCGAGCCGACCAGGGTCGTCTTCCCGGCCCCGAAGCCGCCGGCAATGACGATCTTGGTCGATAGCATCGACCTGCTGTCACTGGAAGAGTCGTTCGAGACCACGAAGAGCCCTCTCGAGAACCTGGTTTTCGGACGGACTGTGACCGGTAATGGTCGGGTGGATGTACACGAGGTCTTGATCGGCGAGGTCGCTCAGCAGAACCTGGGTGACGCCCAGCGGGATCTTCAGCTCCGCCGACAGCTCCGCCACCGACCGCGCCGTTCGGCACAACTCGAAGATGTTGCGCGCCTCCGGCATCATCGACGACGGCGGCTGAGTTCCGGGATCCGCGATCGACACCAGCGTCTGCACCATGAGCGGATGCCGGGATCTGGTCCGCCCGCCGGTGAAGGTGTAGGGGCGGATGCGGCCGCTCCTTCTCCTGCGATAGCTCATGTGATGGCAACCTCTTCACGGATGATTGACGACGGCTGGGGCTAGTTGCCGACCACTTCGCGGAGCTCGGAACGCAGCTGGGGGGTGAGCACGTGGGCGGCGCTCTCCACGAGCAGCGTCATCTGGTAGGCGACGATCCGCATCTCGGCATCGGGGGAGGTGAGCACGGCCAGGGAGGAGCCGTCGCTGATCGCCATCACGAACAGGTGCCCGCGCTGCATCCGCACGATGAGCTGCTCGCAGTTGCCTCGGGAGAACATCCGGGCGGCGTTGTGGGCGAGGCTGTGCAGGCCGGTGGCGATGGCGGCGAGCTGTTCGGCGTGCTCCATCGGGAAGGCGTCCGACGCGGTCAGCAGGAGGCCGTCGGAGGAGACCACGATGGCGTGCTCGACGCCGGGGACCTCTTCGACGAAGTTGGAGACGAGCCAGGCGAAGCTCTCCGCATTCTCACTCAGCTGGCGATTCATTCTTCAGACACCCTCTTCTCAACTAGGGACCGGTGGGGAGTGGGACATGCGCCCTGTTCACAGATCGACATCGCGGTCACAGGTCGTTCTTTCCGGAGGCCGCCTGCTCGCCTTGGACGAAGCCGTCGAGGTCGGCACTGATCCGCGCGGCCCGCTCCTCGGAATCCGCCGGCGGCGGGGCCGCGGCGTGTTCCGCCGGCGGCATGTCGTCCAACCCCTCGACCCCGTCGACCAGCCGCTGGGCGGTCTGGGACCGGTTGGCGGTGCGGCGGGGCAGTCCGGCGGAGGTGACCGGTGACCGATCGCCGTCGGCCTGCGGCGCGTGGCGGCCGGTGGGGGACGACGGGGGGCCGCCGGGGGACACGAGTGCGGGCATCGTGGGCCGCGGCTCCTGCGGGGCGGGGGCGCCGTAGGGGGAGGCGGCGCGCAGCAGCTCGGTCGGCACGATGACGAACGCGCTGATGCCGCGGAACGCGCGCGACTCCAACTGCACCTGGAACCCGTGCTGCTGGGCGAGCAGGCTGACCACGTACAGCCCCATGTGCCGGATGACCTGCTCGTCCAGCACGGGTTTGCCGGCGAGCCGGTGGTTGAGGTCGGTGATCTGCTCCTTGGAGATGCCGATGCCCTCGTCTTCCACGGCGAGCAGGACCCGGCCGTCGGCCATCCGCTGGCCGCTGATGACCACCTGTGCGTGTGCCGGGGACTTCGCGGTGGCGTTGTCGAGGAGTTCGGCGAGCAGGTGGCTGAGGTCGTCGGCGGCCGAACCGGCCAGCGCGGTGGAGGGCAGGCGGCCCACCTGCACGCGGTCGTAGTCGCTGATCTCGGAGATGGCGGCGCGGGCCACGTCCAGCAGGGGCACGGGGTCGGTGCGCGGGTCGTCGATCTCCTGGCCGGCCAGGACCAGCAGGTTCTCGCCGTTGCGGCGCATCCGGGTGGCGAGGTTGTCGATCTTGAACAGCCGGGCCAGCAGGTCGGGATCGTCGCTGGTCTCCTCCAGGTCCTCCACCACGGCCAGCAGCGAGTCGATGAGCGTGAGGTCGCGCATCGCGAGGTTGGCCAGCGTGTCGGTCATCAGCCGGGCCTGGCGGGCCGCCGCGGCGTCGATCGCCGTCCGGTCGACCGCGGGCGCGCGCTGGACCGCAGGCTCCGGCGTCCCGTGAATTGCGCCACCGGCGCCCTCAGGTGCCGGCGCCGCCCGCCGGGTGTCCGGCTCGGTCCGCGGCTGCGGTGCCGCAGGGGCACGCTCACCGGCAGGAGGGGATGGCGCGGGCACCGGTGCGGCGGGGGTGGCGGCGCCGGGAGGGACCGCGGCGGCGGAGGGCGGTGCCGCCGGGGGAGGGGCGGGGGGCGTGTCGGCTCTGGGCGCCGTGCCCGGCTGGGCGGGGATCACGGGCGGGGTCCGCGGGGTGGAGGGGGAGGGGGCCGAACCCCCGAGCCACGACAGGAAGCGTCGAAACCGGCCCCTGCGGGCCTCGCCCTTTCTCCTCGTGTCGGGTGCTTCCTCCTTCCCCGGAGGCTGTGTTCGGGGCTGGTCGTCGCGACCGGCCGATGACGGCACTTCTGCCACGGCGCATCTCCTTACTCGGGGCTGCCCCGCTCAGAGCGGTCCGCTGACTCACCGCTCCGGCGGCGGTATGCCGCTGTTGGTCTGGGGCCGCGGATGGCAACCGAGTCGAGCGTCACCGCGGCACTGGTCGTACTGGTCGGTCCTTCTGGTCGGCTAGGGGGTCACTGGTCGTTGTCGGACATGCGGACGGAATGAATACGGAGGGCACCGTAAAGTGCCCGCCGATGGTGCGGAGAACCGTGCCGGTGAACACCGGCGGACGGCTTCCGCGGCGGCGGGGAAAATGTTCTGGGGGATATCGGACGCCAGGTGCGACGCATGATCGGAAACCCGAAACTTCGCCTTACCTGGAATTCCAGATCGACGTGCACCAATACGGCGGCCGACGTGTTCTCGCCGCCCGGCCCGTTAACGGCCGAGAAGGAAGATGCTCGCCTCCAGCTGTCTGATCGGCCCGTGCGGCGCCGACGCCGAACCAGGGGCTCCTTCCCCGGTCGCGCCGGGGACGTTCGATCCCGTCACCGCAACACCTAACGTCTGAGACTGCACGAGAATCCCTCGTCACGCGGTCCCTGGCCGCTGAGGCGGCCAGGCGGTCCGCACCGAGGAACCGGTTGTTCTGCGCCTGCTGTTCTGCGTGGCTCAGAACAGTACTCCGGCGACAGGTACTCGCTCAGGCGTTTCCGTATATTTCCGGGGCCGATTCGCCGGTCCGTCCCTGAATCGATCCGGGGAACCGTCATGGCCAGGTATGACGATTGCGGGGAAGGGCAGAGGGGCGAGATCGTGGCCCGCACTATTCCAGCGGGGTGATGTAGGGCTCGCCCTCGGCGGCCCGGATGGATTGCGGACCGGCCACCTCGATGACCGGGATGACCTTGCCTCCGGGATTGCCGCCGCGCGTCTGGCTGAAGCTCAGCGTTCCACTGGCGCCGGGCACGCTGTGCTCGGTCTGGAGCAGGAGCAGCGCGTCCAGCACGTGCGACGGGAGCAGCTCCTGTCCCTCGGCCGGTTGGGCGATGCGGATCGCGCCGACCGCCGTCGCCATCGCGTCGTGGTGCATGACCGCGTACCCGTCGGCGAGGGCATCGCCGCTGCGGCCGGAGAAGTCCTCGTAGGCGGCGAGGAAGGCCGGGAAGTGCTCGGGCGCCGCGTCGAGATCGCGCGACCAGCCCGGATCGGTGGCCGACGCGTAGGCGATGGTGATGTTGCCGTCCTCCAGTTGCGCCAGCGCCTCCTCGTCCTCCAGGACGGACAGCCCCGTCACCGAGAAGACGAGGGTCAGCGGTTCGTCCCGGCAGACCCGAACGGACAGCGCGTCGACGAGTCCGTGCAGGTCGTGCGTGCGTCCGGCATAGACGACCACGTCGGGGCCGGCGGTGCAGATGTTGCGCGTCACCGCGTCGAACAGCCCCGCGCGCACATCATCACCCATCGTCGACCCGCGGAACGGCTGCGGCGGGAACCGCAGCAACTCGGGAAGTTCACGCTCGTAGGCCGTGCGCAGGGTGGAGACGAACAGGTCGGGTTCGTTGGAGTCGTAGACCAGGATGCCCGACTCCAGCTCCTCGCGCTCCTCGATGTAGGCGCGCAGCGCCGTCACGTAGTCGGTGTTGCTCGGCGAGGCGCGCAGCAGGCCGGGGATCGCGTCGTGGTCGAGGCCGTCGGCGGTCACGACGGCCGACACCATCGGGATGTCCTTCGCGGAGAAGTAGTGGGCCGCGTCCGCGGTGGCGGTGATGCTCACCCCCATGCCGATCACCGCGACCAGGGGGGCCTCATCGTCCGCGGTCATCTCGGCGAGCCGTCGGGCGACGGGCTCCCACTGCTCCTGGCGGCTGCCCTCGTTGGCCAGGTACAGCTGCACCAGCGGCAGCCGGTCGCCGAACTCCACACCGTGGTTGGCGCGCATCTGCGCGACGTAGGCGCCCTCCAGTGCGCTGCGCACCCGCGAGGCGTCCAGGGGGCTGACGTCGGTCGGCGTCAACGTGGTCAGCAGCGCGACCCTGACGTGCGGCCGGCCCTGCTCGGCGACCCGGTCGTTCTCCGCTTTGATCCGCTCCTGGATCGCGTCGAACCGCTGATCGAAGACGAAGGCCCCGTCGGTGACCCCGACGCACTCGCCGTCGACGAGTGCTATCCCGGACCGGGGACCACCGCACATCCAGGCGGGATAGGACCACACGCCGATCCCCGCCAGCACGACGAGCGCCATCGCGATCGCGGCCCGCCGCAGCCAGGTCCGCCGCTGCGGGGGAGTGGGGGTGAAGGGGCTGGGGGCGTTCATCTTCCGCGCTTCTCCTCACGCGTGTCGGGGTGGCGGCCGCGGCGGGTCGGGGAGGCGGGCGGCTCACGACCACAGGCGGGCCAGCCGGTCGTGCTCGTCGGCAGCCTGGAACAGTTCCGCCGAGCCGCCCGGGGAACCCAGCGCCAGGGAGCGGTAGTCGGCGGCGATCCGCTCGTGGAGGTGGCGCCGCCCCGGGCCGGTCATCGGGTCGGCGGCCAGCCACAGGGCGGCGACCAGCCGCCGGGTCTCGATGCGGGCGGCGCCGGGGCTCGCCGGTCCGCCCTCCTCGGCGGCCCGGGCCAGCAGGGTGTGTACGTGCTCGATGGGTGCGGGCCGGTCCAGCGCGACATCGGCGCGGGGAGCGCGCGTCACGGCGGTCAGCAGCTCGTTCCAGGTGCGGGGCGCCGCGCCGTTCACCGCGGGCTCGCCGCCGACACCGGCGAACCGTTCCTCCAGCGCGTCGGCGACGCGGACCAGGTCGCCGAGGGCCAGCGTGTAGTACAGCTCGCCGACGGCATCGCCCCGGCGCCGGGCCTCCGCGCACAGCCAGCCGAAGACCCGGGGCCAGTTGGTCTTGGTGTTGGGCCCGCGCCGGGCCAGCCGTCGCAGCAGGAGGCGGTGGAGCAGCGCCTCCCCGCCGTTGCCGTGGGCGAAGTGCGGGGCAGGGCGCCGCAGTTCGGCGCGGTCCCGGTAGGCGGGCTGGACCAGCCGGCTCTTCTGCGCCAGCCGTAGCGCGTCGGCCCCGGTTCGGGCGGCGGCGCAGGTGGCCATCGCGTGGATGAGGCCCTTGGGGGCGGAAACGCCGCCGGGCAGGCCGATCAGGTCGCCGAACAGCTGCGTCTCCTCCTGGGCCGTGGGGAACGCGGCCGGGTCGTCGACCCCGGCCAGGACCCGGCCCAGGCTCTGGTGGGGCGGCATGCGGTCGATGGCGTCGAGCAGCCGCCGCGTCGACCCGGGGTGGCCGCCGGTGAAACCGCGGATGATCCTGTTGGCGTGGCGGTAGGTCTTGTGGCCGACGCCCCGGACGGCCATCAGGGTGTCGGTCTCCTCATCGGTGAGATCGCCGAGCCGATACCGGGTCCAGTCGGGAGGCCGGTCGCCGGGGCGGGGACGGGGGCGGACGGCCTCGACGGGGTCGTCGGCGCTCACGGTGACCGCGGCCTCGTCGGACAGCGTCCACAGCAGCGGACCGCGGCTGGTCGCCACGATGGTCAGTGCCCCGTCGCGGTCGTCGACCTCGGCCCTGCGGCGGGCGCGGGCGAGGTGTTCGAGCAGGGTGCCGCCGGGGGCGTCGTCGGCGTTGTCCAGCAGGACGACCGGGGTCAGCAGCCAGGAGGCCGAGCGCCCGCCGTGTGCGAAGGCGTCACGCAGGTCGGCGAGGAAGGCCGCGCAGAGCACGTCGACGGCGCGCTCGCGGCCGCCGTGGCGGTGCGTCGCGTTCCACTGCTGGTTGAGCTCCACCAGCGCGTCGACGGGGTCGTCGGCGCCTCCGGCGTCACGGTGCCGGTACCAGTCCTGGTGGCGGCCGAGGAAGGGGCGGCTGCTCAGTGTCCAGGAGGTCAGGGCGCCCACGGCGGTGGCGACCGGTCGGCGCAGCGCCCGCGAGGCGGGATGCCCGGCAAAGGGAACGGCGGACACGACATCGCCCGCGGTTTCGCCGAGGAGTTCTTCGACGCGGTCGAGCTTGCGGTGTTTCTTGATTTCCGCGATGACGCGTTCCCGCGCACCATTGCGGTCGGTGTGGCCGAGGTCCAGCCGCAGAACCGATTGGCCGATGATCAGCCGGGGAAAATGCAGGCGGCCGTAGTTGGGGGTGTGACGGCTCAGACCGAAGGCCAGGGCGGAGAGCAGCTGGGCCGCATCTGCCTGCGGGCTGTGCCGGACATCGATGTGGGCGTGGGGCACCTGCTGGTGCAGAAGCCCGGAGACGTGGTCCAGCAGGGCGGTCTTTCCGATGCCGTGCATGCCCTCGAACACCAGGATCGGCCGCCGCGCGCCCGTCGGCGTCCCCTCCGGCCCGGGGCGCGTCATGAGGTGCCGAATGGCCGCGATGGCATGTTCGCGCCCGACGATGCCTCTGCCGTCCGAATTCACCACCTCCTCATTTGCCTTGTCCGTATCCCGCGTGAACGTTCGATAATAACGATGGCGGGGGTGAATGTCCGCGACGTATGCGAATTTGGAATGATCAACACCTGCTTCGATCCTCCGACCTGCGGTGATCTGTGGATCGGTGTCCGCATCCGGTCGCCGACTCCCGTGCGGCAGGTCGGCGGGTGGAATTTCGCGGATTCGCCAGGTCGAAATGCGCGATCCCGAGCCGAAGGGAAAGAATGAGCCCCCTGGCGGCACAGGAGGCGATTCTCTCCCCATCCGTCGCGAGCATCCGCTCTCCGCTACTTCTCCGGCCCCCTCCGCGCGTCGGTGGCCGCCGGCGCGACGCCGAGCCGCGCGGGGCCCCGTGGCGGGCCCCGCGCCGCGGCGGCTGGACAGGGGCGCATACACTGAACCGTGACCATTGCGCCGCCTGAGGCCGGTGATCACGCGGGTGCCGTCCGACCCGCCGGGATGACATGCGGTGACGAACGTCGCGAAAGCGCACGGTTGCGAACCATCACCGCCGTCCGCGCGTCTCACATGTCATCAATCCAACGTCGAACCAGCGGAGGTGGATCGTGTCCCAAGATCCCCGAGAACCCCACCGGCAGCCCTCGACGCAGGGCTCGCGGATCGACCCCTACGTCGGCGCCTACGCCGCACGGGCCCAGGGGATGGTGGCCTCGGAGGTCCGGGCACTCTTCGCCGTCGCATCGCGCCCCGAAGTGGTCTCCCTCGCGGGCGGCATGCCCAACGTCGGCGCGCTGCCGCTGGACCGCATGGGCGAGATCGTGCAGCAGGTCGTCGCCGAACAGGGCGCCACGGCGCTCCAGTACGGCTCCGCCCAGGGCGACCCCGTGCTGCGCGAACAGATCTGCGAGGTCATGGGCCTCGAAGGCATCGAGGCCGACGCCGACGACGTCATCGTCACCGTCGGCTCCCAGCAGGCCCTCGACCTCGTCACCCGCGTCTTCGTCGACCCCGGCGACGTCGTGCTGTGCGAGGCGCCCACCTACGTCACCGCCATCAACACCTTCGCCGCCTTCCAGGCCGACATCCGCCACGTCGCCATGGACGAGGACGGCGTGCTCCCCGAGGCGCTGGAGGAGCACCTCACCCGGCTCGCCGCCGAGGGGCGCACGGTCAAGTTCTTCTACACGATCCCCAACTTCCAGAACCCCGGCGGCGTGACCCTCACCGCCGAGCGCCGCCGCCGCGTCCTGGAGATCTGCCGGCGCCACGGCCTGCTGGTGCTGGAGGACAACCCCTACGGCCTGCTGCGCTATGAGGGCGAGCCCGAGCGCCCGCTGCGCGCGGATGCCCCCGACAACGTCATCTACCTCGGCTCCTTCTCCAAGACGCTGTCCCCGGGCTTCCGCATCGGCTGGGCGCTGGCGCCCTCCGCGGTGCGCGCCAAGCTCGTACTGGCCGCCGAGTCCGCGATGCTCAGCCACTCCACCTTCAACCAGATGGTGGTGGGCCGCTACCTGTCCACCCACCCGTGGCGGGAGCAGATCAAGGACTTCAACGAGATGTACCGGGAGCGCCGCGACGCCATGTTCGGCGCGCTCGACGCGCTCATGCCGGCCGGGACCACCTGGACCCGCCCCGAGGGCGGCTTCTTCGTCTGGGTCACCCTGCCCGAAGGGCTCGACGCCAAGGCCATGCTGCCGCGCGCCGTCACCGAGCGCGTCGCCTACGTGCCGGGCACCGGTTTCTACGCCGGCGACGAGGGGCACCGCAACATGCGCCTGTCGTTCTGCTACCCCACCCCCGAGCAGATCCGCGAGGGCGTGCGGCGCCTCGTCGGCGTGATCAAGAACGAGATGTCGCTGCGTGATACGTTCGGCAGCACGTCGGTCCCGCCCACCAGGGGCAGCGACGCGCCGACGCCCGACATCCCCTGACCCGCGAGGCGGGATCCGCCGTGGTGGCATCAGCAGGACAGAAAGAAGGCAGGACCGTGGCCGATCTCGACCGTGTGCTCGTACTGGCGGGCGGAATGTCCCCCGAGCACGAGGTCAGTGTGCGCTCCGGGCGACGCGTCGCCGAGGCGCTGCGCCGCCTGGACATCGAAGTGCAGGTCGCCGACGTCGACTCCGCGCTGCTGGGCATGCTGCGCAGCGACCCGCCGCAGGTCGTCTTCCCGGTGCTGCACGGCGCGGCGGGCGAGGACGGCGCCATCCGGGAGATCCTGGAGTTGAGCGGCGTCCCCTACGTCGGCGCGCCGCCGCAGGCGTGCCGGGTGGCCTTCGCCAAGCCGACGGCCAAGGCGCTGGTCGCCGAGCAGGGCGTGGCGGTGCCGCGCGGGGTGACGCTGCCGAAGTCGGCCTTCCACGACCTGGGCGCTCCGGAGCTGCTGGAGCGCATCGTGGCGACGCTGGGGGAGTCCCTGTTCGTCAAGCCCGACCAGGGCGGTTCGGCGTTCGGCGCGATGCCGGTCGACGCGCCCGAGGCGCTGTCGGCCGCACTGGTGAGCTGCTTCGCCTACGGTGACCACGCGCTGATCGAGGAGCGTGTGCGCGGCACCGAGATCGCGGTCGGCGTCCTGGACACGGGCGACGGACCGGTGGCGCTGCCGCCGGTGGAGATCGTGCCCGACGGCGGAGTGTACGACTACGCGGCGCGCTACACGGCCGGCCGCACGGAGTTCTTCTGCCCGGCCCGCCTGGACGAGGAGACCGTGCGCGCGGCCTCGGAGGCCGCCCTGACGGCGCACCGGGCACTGGGCCTGCGCGACCTGTCGCGCACCGACCTCATCGTCGACGCCGAGGGCGTCGTGCGTTTCCTGGAGGTCAACGTGGCTCCCGGGATGACGGAGACGTCCACCTTCCCGATGGCGGTCGAGGCCGCCGACCGCGACTTCGCCCTGACCTGCCGCGAACTCGCCCACCGCGCCCTGCTGCGCGGCTGATACCGGCGGCACCGATTCCACGGGCTGGTCGGTGGCTCTGCAGAGCCACCGACCAGCCCCTTTCGTATGCCGCGCCCCAACCTCCCGCCAGCCGGAGGAAAATTCACCCTGGACTCCCCGTACGACATACCGTACAGTGTACGAGCCAACGCGGTCGAACGGGCGTGCCGCATAGCGCTACTGGAAAGGTGGGGCATGACATTCTCGACCGGGGCTCACGGAATCACGACCGGCTACACGCCGACGGAGGAGGACCTGAGGAGCCTCGGATCCTGGTTCGCCCGCTACGACGAGCGCGCCGATGCGGGCGAGGCCGAGGGCATGGTGGACATGGGCATGTTCCCGATGAACCTCGTCAGCGACGACTCGGCCGGCAACGGCGTCGCCGCCCAGTGGAGCCGCGAGCAGTACCTGCGGATGCTGACCCACCAGGTTCCCGAGGAAGGCACGGACCTCACGACCGAGTCCGTCCGCACCCCGGTGTTCCTCAGTCCCCAGCTGGCCGTGGTGTTCACGGAGGCCACCATGACCGTCAACGGCGAGACCATGAAGATGCACTACGCCGACGTCCTGGTGAAGTCCGACGGCGACTGGGCCTACCAGACCATGGTCCAGGGAGGCTGGGGCGACGCGATGAAGGGGTAGTAGGGCCGATGAAGACGTGCTCCAGGGCATCGCCCTGGAGCACTGTCGTATCTGCGGGGGATGGGGAGGGCTAGACGAGTTCTCCGCGCTTGAGGCCGTCGACGAAGGATCTCCACTCACCCGCCCCGAACGCAAGCGATCCGAGGTGCCGGTGCTGGGTGTCTCGTACGAGCATCGTGCCTGGGGCTTGGCCGACCTCGACACAGTTGGCGCCAGTCGTGCTGCTGTAGCTTGACTTGCGCCATTGCCGGGGGTCATACATTCGAGTGCTCTTTTCGTATCTGTTTCATGAGCTCTATCGAGGCGCTTGGGGGAAGCGCCTCGGCTTGCAGGTCGCCGAACCACGTTAGGAGCTGCTGGATCTGCTGCGGCTTGCTGACCACGGTCTCCCCGAAGCAGTGCTCCACATGCGCTACCTGCCTGCTGGCTTCTAGGGTCATCACACGGAAGGCGCCCTGAATCAAGGGGCGCCCCGGCGCGAACTGGGGCACCACGGATATGTGTATCAGGGGCCTAACGCTGAGGGACAGCAGATGGTCCAACTGATCGACCATGATTTCAGGGCTTCCGATGACCTGACGCAAGGTCCGCTCATCGATCACGAAGTAGAGGGTGGGGGATCGGTGTAGCGCGTCGAGGCGAGACGCCCTGGCAGCCACCTTCTCCTCGATATGTTCGTCCGGTGCCCCAGGCTCATGGCGTCGATAGATGGTGCGGATATACAGCGGAGACTGGAGCAAGCCTGGGATCGCTTCACTGGCCCGCTCGCGGATCACATTCGCAGCACGTTCAAGGCTGATGAAATGCTTCCACTCATCAGGTATGTCCCGGACCTCGCAAATCTGTTCCCAGAACTGCGTCAGTACGCCTCCGGTGCATAGGTACTCATCGAGAGTGACTGCTTGCTCCCTCGATGGGGTTCGTGTCCCTATTTCGAGCTTTCCGATCTGCTGTCGCGATACAAGCAGCTCGCCTGCGACCTCCCCCTGCGTTCGCCCAGCTAGCCTACGGAGTTTCCGTAGCCTCTTTCCCCACTCGTCCCATCCTGACCTGACTGTTTCTGCCATGCACCAAGGATGAACCAGGCATGCCCCAGCGTGCATCCGGTTCCCTTTGAAGCGCCAAGAATGTAGCGGTTATGGCAGGTCGTTCTTCCTCCCGGCATCTTGGTTTCAGGCGCTAAGAAAGGAGCTGGGATGGAAGTCAATCGGCCGCCGAGGGTGCGGCCTTACGTCCCTCACATGGTCCTGATAGCGGGACGCGTCATCGCACTGCGAATCACCGGGCGGCGGTGGGGCTAGTGTCCGCATCGGCTACATGGGTCACTCGCTCCGGGATCACGACCCTCACGCGGGGCCGAGTCCGGATCACCTACGACCGCTACGCCGCCGAAAGCCGATGCTGGTCGGTGTACTTCGACGGTCGGCCCGCCGCCGAGCGCGTCGGGATGGACTCCGCCCACTGGGCCCTCCTCATCAACGGCGTGCCCACCATGATCGAGGCCGTCGACCTGCTCAACGCCGCCAAGGGCGACCAGAACGCCCGCCGACGCCTCAAGAGCCAGAGCGCGGACAGACGACGCTAGTGGTCCACCACCTCTTCCCTCCCCGCATCACCGGCCACGCGCACCTCAGGAACACGCGTGGCCGACCGGGGAGGGGAGCCGGGCAGGGCCAGTGAGGGCTTGGTCCAGGCCCGGCGCCGGGTGCCCCCGAGTCCGGGGAAGCAGCGGGGCACCCGGCTCCACTCCTAGCGTGCGGCAACCTCGCCGACGCCCTCCGCGGAATGCTTGGACGTCAAGACCCCGAAACGCAGCCGCCATCCGACGGCCCGCGCGTACCGCTGGATGGTGCTGATCCGCGGATTGCCGCCGATTCGCTCCAGATCGGAGACCACCGACTGCGTCGTCCCCATGCGCTGGGCGACATCGCTCTGGCTGAGCCCTCCCTGCTTGCGGAGGCTGACGAGGGCATCGATGAGGTTGGCGTACTCGCGGGCGTCCTCATCCGCCTGCTTCTGCCGCGGGTCGTCGGGGTCGACGCCGATGTGTTCGTATAGGCCGGTTCCCATGCTGGTGGCTCCTTGTCGGCCTCGGGCCCGCCCCAGGCCATGGCCAGACGTCTACTGGACCTGGGCAGGCTATGGGAGATTATCGCCTATAGGCGATGCTGTCTGCAAGGCGGGCCGTTATTCGTGATTGCGGCGCCTCCAGTCGCTGAGTCGGTCGAGCGCGAGCTGGATCGCCTTGGGCTCTGTCTGTCGTCTCTTCTCGAAGAAGTGCAGTGCCAACAGCACGACCCCGCAGGCGACCTCTGCGTACACGACGCGGAAGATCCGGTGGTCCCCGTCGGGCCTTCCTTCGAAAACACCGTCCCGTAAGGCTTTGACGTCTCTTGGGTAGGTCGACCTCTCAGCTATGCGCTGGAGGAGCAGTTCGAGGCGGGCGAGTTCGCTACGGCTCAGACGTGCGCGCTTGATATCGTCGGCGATCTTGTCCCGCCCTGCTGGGCTGGAGTAGAACTCCCACCGTCGCCCTGTCATCAGATCCCCTGTCGCGTGGAGGCTGCGGGGGTGAACATTGTTCCGCAGAGCCTGAGGAAATATCGGGTTTTCCGATGAAGATGTCGGTTGGCGGCAGCGCCGCTGGGGAGGCAGTACGAGTGGAACAAGCGGAGTCCGCGTGCTGGGAGGTGAGTGTGGCCTGACGGACTGATGTTCTGGCGGGATTCCAGACAGCGGGTACGCAGGATCGGCGGACCGCCGTAGACTCGTCGGATGACGCGCCCATACGACATCGTCCTTTACGGCGCCACGGGGTTCAGCGGTGGACTCACCGCCGACCGTCTCGCCGCCAACGCCCCGGCCGACACCCGCTGGGCACTGGCCGGGCGCGATCGGGCGCGGCTGGAGGCGGTGCGCGAACGCCTCGCCGGGATCAACCCGGCCTGCGCCGATCTCGACCTGCTGACCGCCGACTCCACCGACCCCGACTCGATGCGGGCCGTCGCCGAGTCCGCCCGCGTCGTGGCCGCCGCGGCCGGCCCCTTCGCCGAGGTCGGCGAGCCCATGGTCGCCGCGTGCGCTCAGGCCGGAACCGACTACCTCGACATCACCGGGGAGACGACCTTCGTCGACCGGATGTACGTCGCCCACCACGAGGAGGCGCTGCGCACCGGCGCCCGCCTCGTCCACGCGTGCGGGTTCGACTCCGTTCCGCACGACCTCGGCGCCTACTTCACCGTCCAGCAGCTGCCCGAGGACGTCCCGATCAGCATCGAAGGCTTCGTCCGGATGTCGTCGACGCCGTCCGGCGGCACCTGGCACAGCCTCATCGGGATCGTCGCCGACCAGGGTGCCGCCGCGCGCGCTGCCAAGGACCGCGCCGCCGTGGAGCGGCACCTGGCACGTCCTGAGGAAGGCATCGGAACGGGACGGCGCGCCCGGGTCGACCAGCGCCCCGTCCCCCGCACCCGGCTGACCAAGGGCTGGGCGCTGCCGATGCCGAGTCTGGACCCGCAGATCATCCGGCGCTCCGCCGCGGCGCTGGACCGGTACGGCCCGGACTTCCGCTACGGCCAGTACATGGCGACCCGCCGCCTGGTGAGCGCGGCGGGCACGGCAGCCGGTGTCGGCGGTCTCGTCGTCGGTTCCAAGATCCCCCGGGTCCGCGACTACCTCCTCGGCAAGCGCACGCAGGGCGACGGCCCGTCGGCGGAGGAGCGCGCCCGCGGGTACTTCCGCCTCCGGTTCCTCGGGGAGGGGGGAGGCCGCCGCGTCGTCACCGAGGTCGCGGGCGGCGACCCGTACGACGCCACCGCCGATATCTTCTCCCAGGCCGCACTGTGCCTGGCGCACGGCGACCTGCCGACGACCGCGGGCCAGGTCACCCCGGCCGTCGCCATGGGCGCCGCTCTCACCGCCCGGCTGCGGGGCGAAGGCATCTCCTTCCGCGTCCTCCGGGAGGAGTGACGCGCCTGGCAAGGTCCGGCGAGCCCGTCAAGCCCGTCAAGCCCGGCAAGCCGATGGGACGTCGGGTGGGCGACCGGTACGTCCGGGTGACCAGGTCTCCCGGGAATTCGGGGCATACCTGGATGCGGCTGGCCGGATAACGGGGATTGTGCCGATGTCTCGGTAGGCGAGGCGCGTGCGGTGCTGAAAAGTGGCCGATTGGCCATCACCGTCAGCGCTTGGAGCAGCGTGAAGCGTTACGTAGCCGTTCTCGCCATCGCCGGACTCGTTCTCGGTGGGGTGGCGTCGCCCGCGCATGTCGCCAGGGGAACGTTCTCCTACACGGTCGGTTTCCGCGAGCCCCACCTCGTCGACCCGCCGAATAACGTGTGCCACACGCTGGCCGAGGCCGTTCCCGCCCGTCGGCTGACCAACTCGACCGATGCGCGTGCACTCGTCTTCAACGAGCCCGACTGCCACACCTTCGTCTCCGACCTGGAGCCCGGCGAGACCGCTTCCCCGGTGATGACCGGCCGCAGCGTCACTTTCCTTTGACTGCTGCGCGGGTGGCGGGGGCAGGTGGGGTCCGCTGGGCGGCCTTGTCTGCGGTCACGTGCGGGATGTTCTGCAGGAAAAGCGGCAGCGACGGCGGCAGGGGTCTGGGCCCGCCTTTTCTCTGTGGGTGGGCGGGTGGCCGGGCCAGCGGCGAGTGCCAGCGCCTGCGGTCGGCCCCGGTCCCGTACGGAGAGGCAGCGACGAGGAGGAGCCGGGAGGGCGCCCCTCCCACCCCTCGGCCCGTGCCGCAACCGGCCTCATCCGCGGCCCTACTTCCGTTGATCTCGGGGATATCGGGGTAGAAACCGCCCGCGAGACCCCGATATCTCCGAGATCAACGAGGGCGGGGCGGGAAAGCGCTACCCCGAGCCCAAACCCCGGTGGCGCGCGGGTGAGGGCCCCGGATCGGGGGGCTGGTCGGACCAGAATGGATCCCCGCGATGACCATGGGAAAAAATCGGGCGAAACGGACACCACCGGATGCGAGCCCATGATCATCTTCAGGGAGGGGTCGGAGCTCCCGGATCATGGAAACGGCTGCACGCGAAGCGGAAAGCCGGACTTCCGGCCGGGCCGAAGCCGCCGGTCCGCCCGCCCCCAACCATCCCCCGCACCCGAAAGACCATCGGACAGCGCTTTCCCACCCCCTCCCCCGTTGATCTCGGCGAAGTGCACCGAAAAATCGCTGCCATTAGGTGCACTTTGCCGAGATCAACGGGGGAGGGCGCCGGTACGGCCGGTTGCGGCACGGACCGGGGGTGGGTAGGGGCGCCTATGCCCCACTCCTCCTCGTCGCTGCCTCTCCCAACGGGACCAGGACCGGACCGGCGCGAAGGCCCCCGCCGTTGGCCCGGCCGCCTGCCCACCCGCAGGGCGACCGGCGGCCCCAGTCCCTTCCTGCCCTCGTCGCTGCTGTGCGTCTCCGCAGGACACCGCGCACGGGACCACCGACACGGCCTCCAGCAGCGGGCCCGCTGCGCCCGCGCCGAAGGCCGACGGGCCGCCCTTTCGGCCTCCTAGCGCTCCAGTACCCGGCGCAGGGCGGACAGGACCAGCTCGGCGCGGTCGAGGCGGGCATTGTGGCCCATCAGGCCGATGCGCCAGATGGTCGAGGCGAGGTCGCCCACGCCCGCGCCGATCTCGATGTCGTACTCGGTGAGCAGCCGCTCGCGCACCTTGGCCGAGTCCACGTCCTCCGGGACGCGCACCGAGGTGAGCTGGGGGAGTCGGTGGCCCTCCGCCGCGAACGGTTCCAGGCCCATCTCCTGCAGGCCCTCCTGCAGGCGGGCGCCGACCGCGCGGTGGCGCTCGGTGACGGCGTCCAGGCCTTCCTCCTGGATACGCGCGAGCGCGGCGTCCAGGGACGCGATCATCGCGGTCGGTGCCGTGTGGTGGTACACGCGCCCGCCGCTGCCCGGGGCGCCGTGGACGTAGGCGCCGAGCAGGCCGAGGTCCAGGTACCAGACCGGCGGCACCTCCACCCGGCGCTCCCATGCGCGCTCGGAGAAGGTGAACGGCGCCAGCCCGGGGGCGACGCCCAGGCACTTCTGCGTGCCGGAGTAGGCGATGTCCACCCCCCACGCGTCGACGGCCACGGGGATCCCGGCGAGCGAGGTGACGCAGTCGGCCAGCAGCAGCGTCTCCGTCGAGCGCGACCGAAGGGCCGCGCCCAGGGCCGCGATGTCGCTCTCGACCCCCGTCGACGTCTCGGCATGCACGGCGGCGACGATCGCGGGGGAGGGGTGCGCGGCAAGGACGCGTTCGGTGTCCACCGGCTCGCCCCAGGTGTGGTCGACCCGGATCACCTCGGCGCCGTAGCGGGACGCGACCTCGCACATCCGCACGCCGAACACCCCGTTGACCGCGACCACGACGACGTCACCGGGGCGGACGGTGTTGGCGAACGCCGCCTCCATGCCGATCGACCCGGTCCCCGACAGCGGGAGCGTCACCGGGTTGGCGGTGCCCCACACCGTGCGCAGGCGGTCGCACGCGCGGTCCAGGAGCTTGATGAACTCCGGGTCGAGGTGCCCCAGCAGTGGTGCGGCCAGCCCGGCGGTGGCCTCGGGGTAGGGGTTGCTCGGTCCAGGTCCCAGCAGGATGCGCTCGCTCAAAGCCATGCCGTTCACTCTAGACGCGGGTGTCCCGCCGCTGCGGACCCGCCCCACCGTTCGCCGGTGTGCGTGCGGTTCCCGGCGGTGTGCAGGCATGTCCGGATCTGGGCGGTGGCGGGCGTATCGTGCTTTCGGGCCGCCTGTGGGGTGGGCCGATGGGACCAGAAGGACACGAGGCGAGCGGAGGGGCGGCGCATGGGTACATCGCGCGGCGGGCACAGCGGGCGGTGCGCGACCCGCGATCCGGGCCGGGTGGCGGCCGGGGCCGGCGACGGGGGCGGGGGCGTCGGCGTAACCGCAGATGGGATCACGGGGATCGCGGTGCGGTCCGTTCGCATCACCGACCCGCTGGCGGCGCCCATGATCGCCGAGCTCACCGCCGAGTACAGCCGCCGCTACGGCGAGGAGAACGGCCGCTATGAGATGAACTCCATCCCGGACTCCGACTTCGCCCCGCCGCACGGCGGCGTCCTGCTGCTGGAGGAGCACGGTGAGGTCATCGCGGGCGGGGCGTTCCGCCGCTGGGAGCACCCGTTGGACGGGGTGCCGGGTGCCCGTGTCGCGCCCGGCGCTCCGACGGCCGAGTTCAAGCGCGTGTGGACCGCTGGCGCCCACCGGCGCCGCGGGCTGGCCCGCCGGGTCATGGCCGAACTGGAGGCGGCGGCCCACCGCGCCGGTTACCGTACGGCGTTCCTCAGCACCGGGCCGGCCCAGCCGGAGGCGATCGCGCTCTACACCCGCCTCGGCTACACCCGTCTCGACCCCGCCGAGGTCCCGGGGATCGTGTACCCCGACTGCGTTCCCTTCACCAGGCTTCTGGGGTAGCGCACCGACGCGAGCGATGAGAGGAACGAATGAGAGGGAAGGGACGGGGGGACGAGCTGGAGGGAGGCTGGAGGGAGGTGGAGGGGAGATGGGAGGGAGGTGGAGGGGAGATGGGAGATGGGAGGGAAGCGGGGGAGTGGCGTCGGTCGCTAGCTGGTCGGCTGTCGCGTCGAGCTCGCCTCCGGGCCCGGTCCGGGTGCTCCGGGGTGGGCACCGGCGCGTGCGTTCGCGGCGGCGGTGGGCACAGGGGTATCCGGGTGGTCCGATCCTCATACGATGAGGAGGAAGCGCCGCCACGAGCGGCGCCCGCACCACACGCACTCGATGAGGAGGGCCCTACCGTGTCCGACCACCAGCATCCGCAGGCCGAGACGGAATCCGCCGGCACCGCCGAGGCCCCGGTGTTCAAGCCCCGCAAGAACGGCCAGGCGCAGGCGCCCTCCGAGGAGCTGGTCGCATGGATGCGCACGGGGTGGGCCGACACCGAGATGCGCGACCTGAAGCCCATCGAACAGGCCGCCCACACCGCGCGGCGGCGCGAGGCGCTCAGTGCCGCCTTCCCGGGCGAACGGCTGGTCATCCCGGCGGGCAACCTCACGACCCGCTCCAACGACACCGAGTACCCGTTCCGCGCCGCCTGCGACTACGTCTACCTCTCCGGTGACCAGACCGACGACGGCTGCCTCGTCTTCGAACCCCGCGCCGAGGGCGGGCACGACGTCACCGCCTTCCTCCGGCCGCGCTCCAGCCGGGAGAACGGCGAGTTCTGGCTCGACGGCCACGGCGAGCTGTGGGTCGGCCGCCGCGAGAGCCTGCAGGAGTCCGCCGCACTGCTGGGGATCGACACGGCCGACGTACGCACGCTGCCCGACGTCCTGCGCAAGGCGCCCTCCGCGCCCACCCGCATCGTGCGCGGCCACGACAGCGGACTGGAGTCGGTGCTGGCCGAGGTACGCGGCGCCGTCTCCCAGGAGGAGCAGGACACCGCGGCCCGGCGCGACGAAGAGCTCACCGTCACCCTGCACGACCACCGCCTGGTGAAGGACGAGTGGGAGATCCGCCAGCTGCAGCAGGCGGTCGACTCCACCGTGCGCGGCTTCCACGACGTCGTGCAAGCGCTCCCCAAGGCCAAGGCCACCTCCGAGCGCTACATCGAGGGCACGTTCTTCCTTCGCGCCCGCGTGGAGGGCAACGATGTGGGCTACGGCAGCATCGCCGCCTCCGGCCCCAACGCCACCACCCTGCACTGGGTGCGCAATGACGGCCCGGTGCGCGACGGTGAGCTGCTGCTGCTCGACGCCGGGGTGGAGACCACCACCCTCTACACCGCCGACGTCACCCGCACGATCCCGATCTCCGGCCGGTTCACCGACGTCCAGCGGCGCGTGTACGACCTCGTGTTCAGGGCACAGGAGGCCGCGCTCGCCGCGGTCGCCCCGGGCAACCGGTTCCTCGCCTACCACGAGGCCGCGCAGCGGACCCTCGCAGAAGGCCTGGTGGAGTGGGGCCTGCTCGACGGCCCGGTCGACAAGGTGCTGGAGCAGGGCCTGCAGCGCCGCTACACGCTGCACGGAACCGGGCACATGCTGGGCCTGGACGTGCACGACTGCGCGGCCTCCCGCACCGAGGTGCACCTGTACGGCGAGCTTCAGCCCGGCATGGTCCTCACCGTCGAGCCGGGCCTGTACTTCCAGCCCGACGACCTCACCGTGCCGGAGGAGCTGCGCGGCATCGGTGTCCGCATCGAGGACGACGTGCTCGTGACGCCGGAGGGCAACCGGGTCCTGTCGGCCGCCCTGCCGCGCCGCTCCGAGGAGGTCGAGGCCTGGCTGGCCGAGCACTCGCCCCGGGCCTGAGCCGCCTCGCACGGAGTCACGCGTCGTCCCGGCCGGGGTAGGCGTTGTACACGCCCGCCTCCTCCTGGCCGGAGAGGCGCTGAATCGCGGCCATGATCTCGTCGGTGATCGCGCGCCGTGCGGGGCCGGGCTTCCGTCCGCCGTAGTGGTCGGGTCCGAAGACCATCGGGGTGCCGAAGCGGATGGTGATCTCGGCGACCCGGGGGATCCGCGCGCCGATGGGCTGGATGCGCTCGGTGCCCGACAGCGCGAACGGGACCACCGGCGCGCCGGACTCCATGGCCAGGTGGGCCACGCCGGTGCGGCCGCGGTACAGTCGCCCGTCGCGGGACCGGGTCCCCTCGGGGTAGATCGCGAACGCCTCGCCGTCCTTCAGTGCCCTCAACCCCAGTTCGAGGGCGTCGAGTGCCTCGCGGCTGCTGCCGCGTCGCACCGGAACGGCACCGAGGGCGGTGAAGGTGAACCGGGAGAGCCGCCCCTTCACGCCGGGGCCCTCGAAGTAGGCCGCCTTGGCGAGGAATCGCACGCGGCGCGGAACGGCGAGCGGGATGACCACGCTGTCGCTGAAGGAGAGGTGGTTCCCGGCCAGGATCACCGGGCCGGAGGGCGGGATGTTCTCCACGCCCTCGATGGTCGGCCGGTAGACCACCTTGCCCAAGGCCGACGCGGTCGCTCGTAGCGTGTCGTAGAGCACGGGTCTCCGATCGTCGGACGTCTGACCGCGGGTCCGCCGCAGCGTTCCCGCCACGACAATCTAGTGCCCGTCGGCTCCGCTCGGGGCGGCGCCCGTCTGCTCCGGACCCGCCCGGGCCGGGCCGGAGCGGGGGAGACGAACGCGATCAGCGGGAACGTGACCCGAGCGCGACTCCGGGCTGGTGCAATGGTGCAGCGTGAACGACGCGCACATGAGTAACGGAGACGACGCCCTGGCTCGGTGGCAGCGGAACACCGAGATACCGCTGGCCGTCGCCGCCCTGGTCTTCCTCGCCGCCTACGCCTGGCCCATCCTGGATCCCGGGCTGCCCCAGGCCTGGGTGGATATCTGCGACGCGACCACCTGGGTGATCTGGGGGCTGATGGTGGCGGACTTCGCGGTGCGGCTCGGCATCGCGCCGCGGCGCCTCGCCTTCCTCCGCGCCAACCTCTTCGACCTCGCGATCATCGTGGCGCCGTTCCTGCGGCCGCTGAAGCTGCTGCGGCTCATCACGGTCGTCAGCGTGCTGAACCGGAGGCTGACGGTCACCCTGCGGCGCCACGTCGCCCTGTACGCCGTCAGCGTCTCCAGCCTCGTCGTGTTCGTCGGCGCGCTGGCGATCCTGGAGACCGAGCGGGGGGTGCCCGGAGCCAACATCACCACGTTCGACGAAGCGCTGTGGTGGACGCTGGTCACGATCACCACGGTCGGCTACGGCGACCACTTCCCGGTCACCACACACGGTCGGATGATCGCCGTCGGGCTGTTCATCGGCGGTATCTCACTGCTGGGTGTGGTGACCGGAACGGTGGCCTCGTGGTTCACCGAGAAGGTCGAGGACTCCCAGAGGGCGGCGCTGGCCACCCAGGAGCAGGTGGCCCTGCTGACGGCGGAGGTCCGGGCGCTGCGCACCGAGCTCGCGGAGCGGGGGGAGGGGCAGGACCGTGAGCAGAGCCGGGGGCGGCTCGGAGCGGGGGAGCGGTCGGCGGCACCGGTCGGCGAGGGGCGCGCGGGCGCCCCGGGAGGCGGGTGAGGGGCGGGAGCGTTCGGGGTCGGTCAGTCGGCGGGCCGCCAGTCGGCGTTCGCGCCGCAGATCACCAGGCAGGGGTCGTCGCCGGGGACCCGTCCGGCCAGCCAGGCGGCGAACGGGACCGCGGCCGCGGGCTCGGCGGCGATGCGGAACTCCTCCCACAGCCGGTCGCGCGCGGCCAGGATCTCCGCGTCGCTCACCAGTACCGGTGTGACGGGGTTCCGGCGCAGCACCGCGAACGGCACGTCGCCCACCCGGGCCGCGCCCAGCGCGGAGGCCGCCACCGAGTCGACGGGGGCGTCCACGGGTTCCCCGGCGGCCAGTGCGGCGTG
Source organism: Nocardiopsis mwathae (assembly GCF_014201195.1). NCBI lineage: Bacteria > Bacillati > Actinomycetota > Actinomycetes > Streptosporangiales > Nocardiopsidaceae > Nocardiopsis > Nocardiopsis mwathae. Next base: position 1,967,179 of record NZ_JACHDS010000001.1, read on the forward strand.
CAGGCTCTGGCAGCCCTCGGGCTCCACGGCGACCACCCGTCGGCCGCCGCAGCCCAGCCGGACACCCGCCACCAGGCCGCCGCCGCCCACGGCCACGGCCACGGTGTCGCAGTCGGGGGCGTCCATCGCGATCTCGTGGCCGATCGTGCCCTGTCCGGCCACGACGAAGGGGTCGTCGTAGGCGTGCAGGTAGCGCACCCCGGTGGTCTCGGCGTACTTCCGTGCGGCCGCAGCGGCCACGGCGTAGTGCTCGCCGACGCGCACGACCTCTGCGCCGGACGCTTCCAGGCGTCGGGCCTTGGCGTCGGGGACGGTCTCGGGCACGTACACCACGGCCTCGATGCCCAGCAGCCGTGCGGCGGTGGCCACGCCCAGACCGTGGTTGCCGCCGGAGGCGGTGATGACCCGGCCGGCCTTCGGGCCGGCCAGCAGCGCGTTGAGTGCGCCGCGCAGCTTGAACGCGCCGGTGAGCTGGAGGTGTTCCAACTTCAGCGTGAGCGTGCGGCCGTCCACCTGCGCGTGCAGTACCGGTGTGCGCCGCGCGTGGATGGAGATGCGATCGGCCGCCGCGCGGACGTCTTCGGCCGTCGGGACGTGCGCGGGAACCGCGGTGCTGGGTGTCATGTTCCGACTCTGCCCGCCACGGTCATTAAGTTAAAGTTGCCTTTGCTAAAGATGATTAAGCAAAACTTTGTATCAATTTACGTCTGTGCTGGTGGGTTGTGCGCCCGGATGCGCCTGGCATCGCGTCCGGTCGCTCCGGACTCGACACCCTAGCGGGTGACGGGGCGCGTTCGTGTGGACACGCGCCGTCCGCGCGGGTCGCGCGTCGACCGGGGGGAACAGGTAGGGACACAAGGGGTGGGCGCCGGGGAGCCGGCGGCGACGGGGGCAGGTGAGACACGGCCATGCTCGACGCGAACCGGGTCCGGGTACTGGTGGAGATCGCGCACGCGGGCTCGATCGCGGCGGCGGCCGAACGGATGTCGTTCACCGCGCCCGCGCTCTCCCAACAGCTGGCCAAGCTGGAGCGGGAGCTCGGCTGTGCGCTGGTCGAACGCGGCCGCGCCGGGATCCGGCTCACCGAGCCGGGGGAGGTCCTGCTCGCCTACGGGGAGCGGATCCTGGGCGAACTGCGCGATGCGGAGACAGCGGTGCGCTCCACCGCGGGCGAGGCACCCCTGCGGCTGTCCCTGGGAACGTTCGCCAGCGCCGGCAAGGTGCTCGTGCCCAACGCCCTGGCGGCGTTCGGCGAGGCCCACCCGCACATCCGCCTCGCGCTGTCCGACGTCGAGCCGCCCGGCGGTTACGGTCTGGTGACCGCGGGCGAATTGGACCTGCTCATCACCCACCGGTACTCGGGGGTGGGCCTGCCCCCGGCGGCCGGGCTGCATCGCGAGCAGATCCTCGTCGACCCCCTGCTGCTGGTCGTCCCCGATGGCCACCCGGCCTCCGCCGCGCCGCCCCGGCTCGCCGATCTCGCCACGGAGGAGTGGATCTGCGGTGCGCCCGGCATCTCCAACCGAACCTGCCTGGACCTGGCGGCCGAAGCCGAGGGCGTGCCCCTGTCGGTCGCCTACGAGACCGGCGACTACGAGGTCACACTCGCGCTGATCCGCGCCGGCGTGGGGCTCGGCCTGATCCCGCGCAGCATCCTGGGCGCGGCCCTGCCCGGGGGATGGGTCGCCCTGCCGCTCGCCGGGGTCGAGCTCGTCCGGGAGATCTACGTCGTCCACCGCCGTCGCCCGCCCGCCCCCGTCCCCGAGATGGTCGCCACCCTGCGCCGCACCGCCGTCGCCTGAGGGCAGGGGGCGCCGCGGGCGTCATACGGGTTTGCGGGCCATGGCCGCCATCATCGCGCGCTGGTGCGGCTGCAGGTCCTCGACCGCCGCGAGGGGCGCGCCGGGGTTCTCCGGGTACCAGCGGGCGATGTACTCCAGGCCCGGCGGCAGCAGCTCCAGCCCGTCGAACAGGCCGCGGATCTGCTCCAGCGGCCGCTTCCACCCCGTGCCCAGCGTTTCCAAGCAGGCCCGCGACAGCGCCTCCTGGGCGGGGTCGCCGGTGTCGGGCCACTGGGTGGTGAACACGTGGCTGCCCGGGCACATCGCGTCCATCAGCTCCCCCATGAGCCGACCGGGCCGATCGGCATCGCTGATGTGCATGATGATGCCGACCAGGATCAGCCCGATCGGCCGGTCGAAGTCGAGGAAGGAGGTGATGCCGGGGTGGCGCAGGATGGTCTGCGGCTCGCGGAGGTCCGCGGTGATGACCGTACTGCTGCTCCCGGTCGCGAGGTAGGCGCGGCCGTGCGCGAGAACGATCGGATCGTTGTCGACATAGGCGACGCGCGCGGCCGGGTTGATCGACAGCGCGGCCTCGTGGGTGTTGGGCGAGATCGGCAGGCCGCATCCGATGTCGAGGAACTGGTCGATACCGACCACGCGGGTCATGTATTCGACCCCGCGGATCAGCGCGTCGCGGTTCTCCCAGGCGATCTCCCGCGCCTGGGGGATATTGGCCAGGAAGACGTCCGCCGCCTGCCGGTCGACCTCGAAGTTGTCCTTGCCGCCGAGGATCGCGTTGTACACCCGGGCGGTGGACGGACGGGACAGCCCCAGGTCGGGAAGGTAATTCTGACCCTGGGTGGACGTCCCGTCGGTGGGGGTCATCGGAAGTGCCTCCGCCTCTTCTACCTACGGTGGTGAACCGCAATCCTACGCCTGTGGCGCCCTTTGTATCCCGATAGTCTCCTGATTCCTCCGGAACAACGGAGCTATCCGCGCGCCCGCGTACCGACCGCGGACCCCGTCGGCGTATGCGGAACCGGGCCGATCCCCTCCACGTCCGCCGACAGGGAGAAAATCCGCGTAATTATAGGAATCGGTTTAAAAGCGTCGCCGTCGTGGCAGGCCATGGTTTGGAGCGGGATCATGGAGCAGCGGTGCCTCCGGCCGCGCCCTCCCGGAAATCCGGAGTCCGGAAGTGCGCACGGAGTTGTTCGAGTGGAAATGGGAGCCCACCGGGGAGGCACCATTCGCCCGGGGCGCCACCGACACTGCAGAGGAGCGCAGACGTGCAGGACCCTTGCCCGCGCCGCAGGTCCGTGACGGGGGAGGTGGCCTGAGCGTGGTCGCACCCATCCCCCGACCCACCGCCCAACCGCCCCCCTCCTCCCACACCCGCACCTTCCCCGGCCGACCCCACGAGGTCGCCCGGGCCCGGCACTGGGTCGAAGGCGTGCTGGCGGCCGCAGCCGAGGGCCTGCGCCCACCTCTGGACACCGTGGGCACGGCCGTCCTGCTGGTGTCGGAGGCCGCGACCAACGCGGTCCGCCACACCGTCACCGGCCTCGGCGGCCGGTTCACCGTCGTACTGCACCTGCTGCCGGGCCTGCTGAGCGTCCGCGTCGAGGACGACGGCACCTGCGGCGACGTCCCCCTGCCGGTCGACTCCGGCCCGTTCACCGAGTCCGCGCGCGGCATCGGCGTGGTCTCGCGCGTCGCCGAGGACTGGGGAGTGCTACCCGACGACGCCGGGGTCTACTTCCGCCTCACCTGGCGCTAGCTGTACTGCCCTGAGAGGTTAGGTACGCCGGTGGCGGGCCGACCGCCGGTGCTTCCGCAGCGCTGTCAACCGGTCCGTCCGGCCGCGATGCGGACCAGGTGCTCTCCCGGTTCGGTCAGCCGGGTCCGCGACCGCCACACCGCGCGCAGCGGGCGGCGCAGGTCGATTCCGTCGATGTCGACCTCCCGCAGGCGGCCGTCGGCGATCTCGGCGGCCACCGCCAGCTGGCTCAGTACGGCCGGTGCGGCGCCGCTCAGCACCGCCACCTTCACGGCCGCGTTGGAGGAGAGCTCCAGGGCCGGGGTGGTCGGCCCGATGCCCAGCGCCTCGGTCAGCGCGTGCTCCAGCGTCGTGCGCGTGCCCGACCCCCGCTCCCGCATCACCAAGGGAGTGGAGGCAAGCTCGAAGGCGGATACCGAGGCGCGGCGGCGCGCCCAGGAGTGGCCCGGCGCGACCACCGCGACCAGCCGGTCGACGCGGACGCGCGTGGCCGCGATGTCGCGCGGTAGGTCGTAGGACTCGATGAATCCCATGTCCGCGGTGCCGTTGTGCACCTGCTCGGCCACATCCTCGGAGTTGAGGACCTGGAGGCCCACCTCGATCTCGGGTTCGAGTTCGCGCAGCCGCGCCAGCCACCCGGGCACGAGGTACTCGGCGACGGTCATGCTCGCCGCGAGCTGCAGGGTGGCCTTGCGGTGGCGGCGCAGTGCGGCGACGCCGCTGTCGAGGTCGCGGGCGGCCTCGATCACGGCCTGGGCCCAGTCGGCGACGGTGCGGCCCTGCGCGGTCGGCCGGGAGCCCGTGGTGTCGCGCACGAGCAGCGGTATCCCGAGTTCGCGTTCGAGGGTGTCGAGGCGGCGGCTGGCGGACGCCTGGGTCAACCCGACCTCGGTGGCGGCGCGGCCGATGCTGCCGTACTCCACGACCAGCAGGAACAGCTCCAGGCTCGCCAGGTCGGGCCAGTGCACGCTCATACGGTCACTGTATGACCTTGTGCGTAATAGGGAGCTACCGGACGTTTCAGCGGAGAGTCAGGGTTGGTACCCGTGAGTCAACGATCCGTAGCGTCGCCGGTCCCACCCTCGTCTCCCGGCCCCACGTCCTCTGCCTCTTCCTCCGCTTCCGATCCAGCGTCCCCGACCGGCTCCCGGGCGGCACGTGCGCTGCTGCCCGGGCTCGGGCTGACCGCGGCCGGGGTCGCGGCGGCGCTGGTCGTCAACCGGATGGTGCCCGAGGTCAGCGCGCTCATCGTGGCCCTGGTGCTCGGGGCGGTGCTCACCAACGTGGGGCTGGTCCCCGCCTTGCTGCGCCCCGGACTGCAGGCAGCGGTAAAAACGCCGATGCGCGCCGGAATCGTCCTGCTGGGCCTGAGCCTGGCCCTCGGGGACGTGCTGGCGCTGGGGGTACCCGTACTTCTCGTGGTCGTGGGCGGTGTGGCGGTGACGTTCCTCGGCACTCTGGGCCTGGGCCGACTGATGGGGGTCGCGCGCGAGCGGCGCCTGCTCATGGCCACGGGGGTGTCGATCTGCGGGGCCTCGGCCGTCGCCGCGATGAACGACTCCGCCGAGGGCGACGAGGACGACGTGATGACGGCGGTCGCGATCGTCACCCTGTTCGGCACCCTCGCCGTCGTCGCCCTGCCGCCGCTGCGCGGGGCGCTCGGGCTCGACCCGGCGACGTTCGGGATCTGGAGCGGGGCGAGCGTCCACGAGGTCGGGCAGGTCGTTGCGGTGGCGGGCGCGGTCGGCGGCGCGGCGCTCGCGCCGGCCGTGATCGTGAAGCTGACCCGGGTGGTGCTGCTGGCGCCGCTCATCGTCGCCGTCAACCTGTGGCGGCGCTACGCCGAGCCGTCCGCGTCCGCGGCGGCCGCGACGGGCAAGCGGCCGCCCATCGTCCCCCTGTTCGTGATCGGCTTCCTCGCCGCCGTGGCCGTCGGCAGCACCGGGGCCGTCCCGGCACCGGTCATGGGGCCGGTGGGAGTCCTGCAGACGGTGCTGCTGTCGGCGGGCCTGTTCGCCATGGGCACGGGGGTCCGCCTGACCGCGCTCGCGCGATCGAGCGGCCGCAGCATCGCCCTGGGGGCGCTGTCGACCCTGCTGATCCTGGGGGTGACCTACGTCGGCTTGGTGCTCGTCGTCTGATCGGGTGATCGATCAGGTGATCTCCAGGCCGGGGCGGCGGTCGGCGTACCGCGTGGCCCGCTCGAACGCGTAGGCGTAGCGGAGCAGCGCCACGTCCGCGCGGTGCCGGGCGACGAGCTGGACGCCGACCGGCAGGCCGCCCGGTGTGAACCCGGCCGGGACCGACATCGCCGGACACAGCGTGGTCGTCACCCAGTAGGACGAGGCCATCCATTCGAGGTAGTCGCCCATCGGCCGCCCCGCGACCCGCGCCGGGTACTCCAGGCCCGCGTCGAACGGCAGCACCTGGCTCACCGGGAGGAGGAGCAGGTCGTAGCCGTCGAAGAACTCGCGGAAGCGGTGATACACGTCGGCCAGCCGCGTCTTCGCCGCACCCACCTCCTCCCCGGACAGTCGGCGACCGCCCCTGATCTCCTCGACCAGCGGCTCCTTGACCTGACCGGGGAACTCGTCGACGAGCGACCCGTAGGCCACGGCGAACTGCCAGGCGCGCAGGGTGCGGAAGACCCGGTCGACGGAGCCGAAGTCGAGCCGAACCTCCTCCACCGCACACCCGAGCCCCGCGAACACCTCCGCGGCCGCGGTGACGGCAGCGGACGGCGCGTTCTCGATCGGAAGCGCCCCACCGAAGTCGGCCGAGAAGGCGACACGCAGCCCGCGCACATCGGTGTCCAGCGGGTCGGCGAAGACCGTGCCCGGGTCGGTCAGCGCCATCGGCGCCCTGGCATCCGGCCCCGCGATCACCGACATCAGCAGCGCGGTATCGGAAACCGTCCGCGCCATCGCCCCCGCCACGGCCAGGGGCTCCCAGGGCAGAAACGACGGCCACTGCGGCACCCGGCCGGGGGAGGGGCGAATCCCCACGACATTATTGAAAGAAGCGGGATTCCGCAGCGACCCACCCATATCCGACCCATCGGAAAGCGGATGCATCCCCGCCGCGAGCGCCGCAGCCCCGCCCCCGGTGCTCCCACCGGCCGACAGCAGAGTGTCGTAGGGGTTCCGCGTGACACCGAAGACGGGGTTGTAGGTGTGCGACCCGGTCCCGAACTCCGGAGCGTTGGTCTTCCCCATCACGATCGCCCCGGCGGCCCGCATCCGCTCGACGATCAGCGCATCCCGCTCCGGCACATACTCCGCGAACACCGGCGACCCGTACGTCGTCCGCATCCCGGCGGTGTCGTGGGTGTCCTTCACCGCCACCGGAATCCCATGCAGCGGCCCGACCTCCCCACCTCCGGCCAACCGCTCATCGGCCGCGGCCGCTTCCCGCATGGCCCGTTCACCGTCGAGCGTCACCACGACGTTGATCTGCGGATTCACCTCGCCGATCCGCTCCAGATGCGCCCGAACCACTTCCCGCGCCGACACCCTCCGCTCCCGCAACATCCGCACGAGCTCAGTGGCGTCGGTGTAGTGGAGATCAGCTCCGAGTCTCGTCACCGTTGCTCCTGGAGGATGCCCCGGCCTTCAGGCCGGGGGAATCCGGTCATCTGCGAAGCAGGGGAGGAAGTGCCGGACCGCCCGGGGGCGTCCGGCACCACACCGCGGCAGTTCCTCAACTGTCGTACCTGCCCGCTATGTCGGCGGTCATGTCCACGACAGCGCAGCCGAAGGATGCCGGGAGCGCCCGGTACACCTAGCCGCCATGACCGTGCTGGGCGCCGCCGCCCCTGCGAACGCCGACACCGCGGTCCACTTCTGGTGACCATGGGATTCGATCCGGCAAAACGGACACCACCGGATGCAATCCCATGCTCATCGCGGGAGAAGGCCCCACGGCCGCCGATCCCCGCACCCCCAACCTCCCACCGGGCCCGAAAGGCCTCCGGCAAGCGCTCTCCCACTCCGTTCTGCGATGATCGGCTCGGTACTGTCGGCAACCGCACGAAGGCAGGCGCGCCCCGCCCCCTCGCCGTCGCTGCCGGGGCGGCCGGGCGGGGTGTCGACCGTCATGGCGAACCCGTCTCCTTGCTCGGGCGCGCGGTGGCCCAGGGGCCCGGGGCCGCGGCCACCGGTGGGGGACACGGGCGACGCCGGCGGCAGCACGGGCGGGCCGGTACGTGCCCGCCGCCGCTGGCGTGGGCACTCCGCCCTCCGCGCGGTCGGGTGCCTGCGCGGGGGCGGGGCGGCCCACACCCCGTAGTCAACAACTCCTGACGGGCCGAGACCAGAGGGGAACGCGCCCGAAATTCCCGCACTGCCGAGCGTGCGGCGGTGACCTGGGATGATGTCGAACGGCTCGGTGTCGGCGATGTGCGGCGCGCGTTCCGAGTCCCGGAGCCACCCGCCCTGCCCCTTCGGCGCCGGGGTGGCCCTGTGCGCGGTGGAATCGGGGGCTGGCGGAATCCTTGACAAAACACCGGGCATACCCGCTTTTGCGGTCGATGCACTCCGGGTTTTGACTACGATCGCAGGGGGCCTCAACGATGACACGGCGGCGATTTCGGAGGTGCGGACGTGGGTCCGTTGGAGAACGGTGACCCGGAGAGGATCGGCCGGTACCGGCTGATCGGTCGGCTGGGCGCCGGAGGCATGGGTCAGGTCTTCTTCGGGCGGTCCGCGGGCGGTCGGCCGGTCGCGATCAAGCGCATCCACCCGCACATGGCCACCGACCCCTCCTTCCGCGAGCGCTTCGCCCGTGAGGTGACGGCGGCCCGCCAGGTCAGCGGCGCGTTCACCGCGCCGGTCATCGACGCCGACCCCGACGGCGAGGTGCCCTGGCTGGTCACCTCCTATGTGCCCTCGCTGCCGCTGGACGAGGCGGTCCGCGCCCACGGTGCCCTGCCCGAGCACACCCTGCGCGTCCTGGCCACCGGTCTCGCCGAGGCGCTCAGCGAGATCCACCGCGTCGGCCTCATCCACCGCGATCTCAAGCCCGGCAACGTGCTGCTGGCCGAGGACGGGCCGCGCGTCATCGACTTCGGTATCGCCCGCGCCACCAGCGGCACGGCCGCCACCCAGTCGATCATCGGGACCCCCGGGTTCATGTCGCCCGAGCAGATCCAGGGTGAGCATATGGGACCCAGCAGCGACATGTTCGCCTACGGGGCGGTGATCGTCTACGCGGCCGCCGGAACCGGACCGTTCGGTGAGGGCGCGATGCCCACCATGGTCATGCGCATCCTGCAGAACGAGCCCGACATCTCCGCCGTACCCCCGTCCCTGCGCAACCTCGTCGCCGCCTGCCTGAGCAAGGACCCTCAGCGCCGCCCCGGCCCCGGCCCCCTGCTGGACGCGCTGGGCGACGTCCCCATCGGCGAGTCCTGGCTCCCGCCCGAGGTCATGCGCGGTGTCCGCGACCAGGTGGGCAAGGTCAACGCTGCGCTGAGCGGCGCCCCCACCCACACCGGCGCCACCGACACGGGAGGCAGGACCTCCGTCCTCGGCGCCGGAGCGGCCGGGGCCGCGGCGGGTGCCGCCGCCGGCGCGGCGGCCGGGCACATGCTGGGTGACGACCAGGCCACCCGCGCGGTCGGCGGACCCGGTGCGGGGCCGGGCGGCGCCGACGCGACCTCGGTCATGGGCGCCGGCGTCGGCCAGACCGCGCAGTACCCGCAGACCGCCGCCTACGGCCAGGGAACCGCCCACCCCCAGCAGCAGATCCCGCCGACCGCGGCCTACGGGCAGCAGCAGGCCGGCGCGCCGCCCACCGCCGCCTACGGTGCGGGCCAGGGGGCCGGCCACGCCCCGCCGACCGCCGCGATGCCCCCGGCCGGGCAGGACGGCGCCTACGACGACCTGTACCGGGACACCGGTTCGCGCCGCTCGCACCGCCAGGAGGAGCAGCGGCGGTGGCAGGAGGAGGAGCAGCGCCGCCACCGCCAGGAGGCGGACGAGCGCCGCCGCATGCAGGAGGAGCAGCGCCGCAGGCAGGAGGCCGAGCGGGCGCACCGGGAGCGCGTCCGCGCCGAGCAGGCCGCCGCGCGCCGCGCCCAGTCCCAGGCCCGCCGCGCCGACCAGCCGAGCCTGTGGAGCTTCGTCAAACTCCTTCCCCTGCTGATCATCCCGATCATCCAGATCCCGCTGGGCTGGGGTGCCTCCTATGCCTGGGAGTGGTTCACCACCTCCCAGATGTGGAGCGGGGTGCCCTACTACTACCCGGGCATCCTCACCGAGGCCGGGTTCTTCCAGGCGCTGTTCCTCGGCTACTTCCTGCTCAACAACATGCTGGGGCTGGAGTACCTGGTCCGGTCCCTGCGCACGTCCTTCGTCACCGGCATGCTGCTGGCCGGCCTGGTGATCGTGGCGACCAACGGCGCGCTGTACTCCTACGGCTTCTTCGGCTGACCGGGCCGCCCCGTTGCCCCCGCCGACCGGATCCGGTCAGCGGGCGGCGCGATCGTGATGGGCGACGCATGATCCGTCCGGCGCTGCGCGGCGTCCTACCCCCCATGGACGATCACGTCGGGCAGGGACAGGGACGGGGGCCGCGCGTGGGGGCGTGGAGGTGGAGACTCGCCCAGTTGGTGCGCTTCGGCCTGATCGAGGCCTGGGCGTGCGCGTTCGCGGTGGGGATCTTCATCGGTCTGGCCGCCTCGTCGGTGGTCCCCCTGCCGATCCCGCGCTATGACGCGCTGCTCGTCTACGGGGTCGTGCTCACCGCCGTCTTCTGGGGGCTGCGCCTGGAGACCGGGCGCGAGGTGCCGGCCATCCTGGGCTTCCATGCCGTCGGCCTGGTGTTCGAGCTGTTCAAGGTCCACATGGGGTCGTGGACCTACCCTGAGGAGGCCTGGACGAAGATCGGCGGGGTCCCGCTGTACAGCGGATTCATGTACGCGGCCGTCGGCAGCTACGTCGTGCGTGCCTGGAAGCTGTTCGACCTCACCTTGAGCGGCTACCGGCCGCTGGCCACGGGCGTCGTCGCCGCGCTGATCTACGTCAACTTCCTGACCCACCACTGGCTGCCCGACGCCCGCCTGCTGCTCGCCGTGGCGATGGTCGCCGTGACGTGGGGCGGCTGGGTGTACTTCACCGTGGGCCCGGCCCGCTACCGCATGCCCTTGGCACTGTCCTTCGTGCTGATCGGCTTCTTCCTGTGGGTGGCGGAGAACATCTCGACCCTCCTCGGTGCCTGGCGGTACCCCGACCAGGTCAACGCCTGGGCGATGGTCCACCCCTCGAAGTTCGGCGCCTGGGCGCTGCTGGTGACCGTGTCCTTCGTGCTCGTGGCGGCCTGGAAACACCCGGCACGGGGGCCCGGCGGGCCGGAGACCCGACCCGCCGGGCCCACCGGCCGTCCGGGTGGCGGCGCCGACGGCCCGCGGTCGGAGACGACGGCGCTGACCTGACAGTCCCGCTCTCGGTGGAATGCGCCGGTCAGCGGGGGCCGGTGGCCCGCAGCGCGGCGATCAGCCACTCCCAGGCGGGAACGCGCGGTTCGAAGGGCGGCATGCCGTTGATGACGCCCAGCAGCCGCCAGTAGCGCTCCACCCGCGCGTCGGAGAAGACGGACATCTCCTCGGCGATCTCCGCGCGGCGTGCCGGGGTGTCGGTGCCGCCGTAGGCGGCGAGGATGCTCGGCATCAGCTCCTCCACGACGGCCTGGCCCTCGGCGGCGTCCGGGGACGTCCCGGCGGCGAGGGCCGCGCGTCCGGCGGCCGTCACCTGGTCCGCGAGGTCCTGCCGGGCGGGGGAGGGGTGGTCGGGAGCGCCTTCGGCGCGGGCCCGGGCGCCCTCCTCGGCCATCTGCCGGGACCGCTGCCGGAAGCCCGGGTCCTGGACCAGCTCGGCCAGTTCCACCCAGGCGTCGACCTGCTCCGGGGTGGGGTCGTCCGGCAGGGCCGGGGACACGGCGCGGAACTTCGCCTCGACCGCTTCTCCGCCCTCCAGGCCGCCGAAGACGGCCTCGTGGTAGCCGTCGATGATGCGCTGCCGCTCCTCTGCGGACAGTCGCGCGAGTCGGTTCATCAGGGTGATCTCCCGTTCTTCGGGGGTGCGATGGGCCACGGTCCGCAGCACGGCCCGCCGCACGCGCAACACCCGGATCTGCGCGTCCAGCGCGTCGGCGTGTGCGGCGGCCACCGCCCCGATATCGACCTCGCGGTCCAGGACCGCCCGGATCGTCGCCAGGTCGATACCCAGGTCGCGGAGCGTGCGCACCAGGTCGAGGCGGGCGACGGCCCCGGCGTCGTAGAGCCGGTAGCCGGCGGCGCTGCGGCCCGTCGGCGGAACGATGCCCTGATCGGAGTAGAACCGGATGGTCTTCACCGGCAGTCCACTGCGTTCGGCCAGTGCACCGATGGTGTGCAAGCCGTGCTGCGTTTCCATGGGCACCATGGTGGAGTCTCCCCTCACTGGAGGGTCAACGCGCTTTTCCGCGTCAGGCGCCACCGCCGTCCTCCCCGCGGTAGAGGGCGAGCGTGGCGCGGGCGAGCTCGGCGATCCGTGCGCGCAGCTCGGGCGGGTCGAGCACCTCGATCTCGGGTCCGTAGCGGATGAACTCCGAGGCGGCGATGTCGACCGACTCGACGCGCAGCTCCACCTCGTAGTCGCCGTCCGCTCCCGGCTCGGCGCCCCGGGTGCCCGCCGCGGTGATGGCCGAGGACAGGGACCGCACCATGTCGAGCCCGTAGGGGGTGAGTCGGACGCGGACGCGCAGGGGGTGGCGGCTCTCCTCGAAGTCGCGTGACCACAGCGCCCACTGCTCGGCGAGGTCGAAGCCGCCAGGGCGGTCGAACGCCGCGCCGGTGTCGGTGAGGTCCTCGATGCGGGCGACCCGGTAGGTGCGCACCTGCGCCGCGCCGGGACGGTCGCTGTGCGCACGGGCGAGGAAATACCACGTACCGGCCTTGAGGACCAGCCCGAGCGGGTCCAGGGTGCGGCGCACCCCCCGCCCGTCGTAGCGGCGGTAGACGACCTCCACCGTGTGCTCCGCCCACACCGCCCCGGCCAGCGCCGACAGGTGCGGCACCGGGTCGGGGTCGCGCCACCAGGCGGGTGCGTCCAGGTGGAAGCGGGCGCGGACGCGTTCGGCGCGTTCGCGCATCTCCGTGGGCAGCGCCGCCAGCAGTTTCAGGTTGGCGACGGCCATCTCGGCCCCCAGACCCAGCTCGGCGGCGGCCTCGGGCACCCCGGCCAGGAACAGCGACTCGGCCTGGCCCCCGGTGAGGCCGGTGAGCCGGGTCCGGTAGCCCTCCATCAGGCTGTACCCGCCCCCGGTGCCGCGGTCGGCGTAGATCGGGACGCCCGCGGCGCTGAGCGACTCCACGTCGCGGTAGACGGTGCGCTCGGAGACCTCCAGCTCCTCGGCGAGGCGGGCGGCCGTCATCCGGCCCCGGTTCTGCAGCAGCAGGAGCAGGGAGAGCAGTCGACTGGCGCGCATGGACCCCAGTATCGCCTCGGTTCCTGACAGCCCGTGTCAGGTGTCGCCGGTGTCCTCCGGGGAGAGCCGGGGGACACCGGCGCCCCTCCCGCGCCTCACGGCCCCCAGCGTGAGCGGATCCGGCGCCCGGTCACCCGGAACGGAACGATGTGCAGGTAGGCGTCGCCGTGCCCCTCCGGCCACGGACGGACGGGTACCGCGGCCAGCTGCTCCATCAGCCGGTCCGATTCGCGTATCCGCTGAGCGCGGCCGGCGATCAGCACGCTCCACCCCTCGCCCATCACACCGTCGATCGCGTCGACCTCGAAGCCGACGTCGCCGTGTGCGTAGCGCCCGATGACACCGCCCGCACGCGTCCGCACCACGATCGCGCCGTCGACCAGCGCGAAGTTCACCGGAAGGACGCTGGGCGCGGCCTCGCCGGCGATGTGGAACGCCAGGCGCCCGATACCCCCGCAGGAGATCAGCTCCATGCACTCCTCGACGGAGAGCCCGTCCAACTCGGCCTCGCCGGTGGAGGTCGCGTGGCAGCCGGGAGGCAGCTCCGACTCGGCCCCCAGGAGCGCCTCCTCGGAGGTCCGCAGTGCGGTGGCGAGCCGGTGCAGCGCCCCCCGCGTGAGCTGCGGCGGCATCTCCTCGATGTAGGCGATGTAGCCGGGGTGCATCCCGGCCCGCCGCGCGAGCTCCTCGCGGCTCAGGCCGAGCTCGGCTCGGCGGTGGGCCACGCGTCGCCCGAGGTCGCCCCTGGCGTGTTCGGGGCGGTGGTCGGTCTTCATCTCTTCCCCCGAAGGTGGACGGGTCGTGCCGGTCGGGGCGTACCCGCATCGGCACGCGGCCGCGGCGGCCCCTGTCTCGATGGTCGCCGGACGCGGACGCCGGTGCACGGGGTCCGACGGTCCAGGGGACGGGCCGATGGTCCCGAGGAGCATGGGAGGCAGGCGCCGCACCGAATCGGGCCGAAGGGCCGGGCCGATCCGGGCCCCATGGCGCTGGCAGGACCCGCGCGACGCGTCGAGACTGGCGAAGGACAACCGCCCACCAGGGCCCCGGGCAACGAGGCCGTTCGAGGGGGAACCACCATGGGACGCACAGAGGCCTGGCAGGACCGGCGGATCACCGTGTCCACGGGGCGCGGGTTCGACGCGGCGGTCGCCGCCCACGTCGAAGACCGGCTGGCCGCTCTGGACAGCCGGCACGGCCCGCACATCCGGCGCGTCCACGGGGCCGTGCGCCACCTGGCCGTTCCGGGGTACGGCGAGATCACCCGGATCGAGGTGGCGGTCTGCTCCTCATCCGGCGACGTCCACGCGGTCGCCGACGCCGACAGCGTGTACGCCGCGGTGGACAAGGTCCTCCGCGCCGCCTACCGCCGCCTGGTGGTCCGCGCGGCCGCGGAGCGGCACCGCCGTGGTGAGGGGGCGGCGGGCGTGCCCCGGCCCGGCACGGCGCCGCAGGAATCAGCGGACGACGCCTACCGCGGTCCGTGGGTGACCTGACCCGGCACGGCAGTGTGCCCCGGGAGGCCCGCCGCCCCCGCCGACGCTCCCCTGACCCGGGGCGTCGGCGGGGGCGGCGGGCCTCCCGGGGTCAGCCGGATTCCACCACCACCCGGCTCACCCCGGGGACCATTCGGGCGATGCTCGCCACCAGCGACTCCTCCGCAGGGGTATGCCCGTTGCGGCCGGACAGGTGCGCGACACCGTCCGCCACGCGCACGTCCCACCCCCGCGTGTAGGGGCCGCGCACGCTGAGCGCCGTCAGCACCTCGTCGCGGATCCGCGTGTCGGGGCGCGCATAGGCCCGCAGCAGCTCGCGCCGACAGACCATGCCGATGACCGTGCCCTCGCGCACCACCGGCACACACCGGATCCGCGCGTGGTACATGCGCTGCGCCAGCTCCGCGACGTCGCCGACCTCCGTGGTGGTGATCACCTGCCGGGTCATCACATCGGAGATGCGGCGGGGCAGCGGGGATTCCGGTGCCGGGCGCGGAGCGATCGACGCGCGGGGGTCGGCTTCCAACCGGTCGCGCAGCAGGTCGATCTCGGTCACGATCCCGCACAGTTTTCCGGACGGGCCGATCACCGGCGCCGCCTGCACACCGGTGCGCACGAACGCCGCGGCCGCCTCCTTAAGCCGCGTGTCCTCGGCCAGCAGGAGGCGCGGGGGAGTCATCGCCTCTCGAACCAACATCTCGGCCGCCTCACTCCTCAGGTCGGGGACCCGTCGGGTCCGGCAGTGCTCCGGCACCGGGCGGGCGCGGGCCCCGCGCCCGCCCGGTGCCGGTCGGGCACCTCCACTCCACCGCGGCCGACCGGGGCGCGGCAGCGTCCGAACGTCCGGACGCCGCGGGCCCTTCGTCGTCCTCCGCGCCGGTCGACCCGGGCGTCTCTCACACCCCGGTCGGTGCGCCGTGGGCCGGATGCAGGGCCATGACCCGCGTGTGACCCGGCGGGACGTCGACGCGGCGCCCTGACAGCTCCACTTCGAGCGGCGGTTCGTCGGAGGGCGGCACGGTGATCGCCACCCGGCCCTCGCAGATCGACACCTCGATACCCCAGTGGCCCCGGTAGCGGATCCGGAAGGTGAAGCAGTCGAGCTCGGCGGGCAGCAGCGGGTCGAGCCGCAGGACCCCCTCCGCCGTGGACAGGCCCGTGTAGCAGCGCGTGAGGATGTCCACGGTCCCCGCCATCGCGCCCAGGTGGATGCCCTCGGCGGTCGTTCCGCCCTGCACGTCCTCGATGTCGGAGCGCAGCGCCTCCAGGAAGAACCGCCACGACGACTCGCGGTCGGTGTCGGCCAGGACCCAGGCGTGCACCACCGAGCTCAGCGTCGATCCGTGCGAGGTGCGGGCCAGGTAGTAGTCGATGGTCCGGGAGATGAGATCGGGCTCGCAGGTGTAGCCCAACCGGCACAGGATCCGCGCGAACTCCTCGGCCGGAAGCAGGAAGAACAGCATCAGCACGTCGGCCTGCTTGGACGCCCGGTAGCGGTTGCACGTGTCGCCCTCCGCCTCCAGGATGCGGTCCAGCCGGTGGATGTCGCCGTAGGTGGCCCGGTAGCCCGCCCAGTCCAGCTCCTCCAGCCCCGCATACCCGTCGAACTGGCTGACCACGCCGTCGTGGAACACCACCCGCATCCGCTCGGTGATGCGACGGAACTCCTCCAGCTCCGCCGGCGTCAGCTCCAAAGCCTCCCGCAGGTCCCGACTGCGCCACTCCGGCAGCGCCTCCACCACCTCCAGCGCCCGCATCAGCACCCACACCGTCATGATGTTGGTGTAGGCGTTGTCGTCCAGACCGGGCTCCTCCCGGTCGGGCATGCCGTCGTGGTACTCGTCGGGCCCCATCACGCCGCGGATCCGGTAGCGCCCGGCCTCCTCGTCGAACTCGGTCAGCGAGGCCAGCATGCGGGCGATCTCCAGCAGGAGCTCCGCCCCGAAGTCGGAGAGGAAGGTGACATCCCCGGTGACCCGGTAGTGCTGCCAGACGTTGTAGGCGATCGCGATCCCGGAGTGCCGCTGCAGCCGGGAGTTGTCCGGAAGCCACCGCCCCGAACGGGGGTTGAGGTGCAGGACCTGGGTCTCCTCCCGCCCGTCGCTCCCGCTCTGCCAGGGGAACAGGGCACCGCGCAGCCCCGCCTCCCGAGCGGCCGCCCGCGCCTGGGGCAGGCGTCGCCACCGGTAGCGCAGCAGCGCCCGCGCCGTCTGCGGGTAGCGCAGGTCGAGGAACGGGAACACGAACAGCTCGTCCCAGAACACGTGCCCCCGGTAGGCCTCGCCGTGCAGCCCCCGCGCGGGCACCCCGACGTCGAGGTCGGCGGTGTGCGGCGACACTGTCTGCAACAGGTGGAAGACGTGCAGGTTGAGGGCGAGCTGGCCCTCGCCGCCGCCGATGTCCACGGCGCACGACCGCCAGATCCGCTCCCAGGCGAGCGTGTGGCGGCGCAGCACCTCGCCGAAGGTGCCGGCGCGCGCGGCCGCCTCGCGCGCCGCCGTCAGGTCGTCGCTGATGGCCGTATCGCGGGAGGTGTACAGCGCCACCACCTTCTCCACCTGCACCACCCGCCCCTCGGCGGCATCGACGCCCAGGTCGCAGGCGACCCACCCGTCGGCCGCCGAGGCGACCGGTTCGCCCAGCGTGCCGCGGTCGGACGCCTGCACATCCACCGAGGTCCGGGCGGCCAGCGCGATGCGGATCCGGGAGGTGGCCGTCTCGGCGCGCAGCCAGGTGCGGCCGGTGCCCGCCGCGTCGGGGCCGTCGCGGCCGGTGTCCAGGGGGCGCAGGTGGTCGCCGCGCAGCAGCGAGTAGCGCCGCACGCCCTCGTTGCGCACGCGCGCGTCCAGCGCCGAGCGCACCGTCAGGCGTCCGCTCCAGTTCTCCGGGACCAGGGTCGCCTCCAGCGCGGCGACGTGCGGGTCGTCCATCGAGACCAGGCGGCGCTGCGTCATCCGGGTCACCCGGCCGGCCTGGTCACGCACCCTGCACGTGCGGGTGAGCACGCCGCGCCGCAGATCCAGCTCCACCCGGTCGTCGTGGGCCTCGGAAGTGGTGAACCACGGCCCGTCCCCGACCCGGAATGTCAGCGGCAGCCAGTCGGGGGCGTTGACCATGTCCTCGTTCTCCACCTCCTGGCCGGCGACGGTGGAGGTGAGCCGGTTGTAGCAGCCCGCGATGTAGGTCCCCGGGCGGCGCGAGCCGTCGGTGTGCGGCTCGGGCGTGGCACCGCGCGTGGCGAAGTACCCGTTGCCCAGGGTGCACAGCGCCTCGCGCAGCCCGGCGCGGTCGGGGCTCAGCTCGTCGTAGGTCAGCGTCCAGGCGTTCACGGGGAGACCTCCACGAAGTCGAGTTCGGCCAGGTCGGAGACGACGATGTCGGCGCCGCGTTCGTACAGTCCGCCGCGCTGATCGCCGCGGTCGACCCCGATCACCCACCCGAAGCCGCCGCGCCGTCCGGCCTCCACCCCCACCAGCGAGTCCTCGACCATGGCGGTGTGCCCGGGTTCCGCCGACAGCCGCCGCGCCGCCTCCAGGAACAGGGCGGGATCGGGTTTGCCCGGCAGGCCCAACCGGGCGGCCTCCACCCCGTCGACGCGCGCGTCGAAGAGGTCCTCGACACCGGCGGCGTGCAGTACCGCGGCGCAGTTGCGGCTGGCCGAGACGGCGGCGGTGGGGATGCGGGCGCCGCGCAGACGGTGCAGCAGTGCGACGGTGGAGGGGAACACGCGGACGCCGTCCCGGGTGATGCGGTCGCGGAAGATCCGGTCCTTGCGCGCGGCCACCGAGGCGACCGTGGCGGTGTCGGGGGCGTCGGGGGGAGCGGTCTCGGGCAGGGCCAGGCCGCGGGAGCGAAGGAAGGCGCGCACGCCGTCGGACCGCGAACGGCCGTCGACGTACGCCAGGTAGTCGCCGGCGGCGTCGAACGGCTGCAGGCGTGCGCCGTCGGCCGCGGAGGGGGACCGCAGCACCTCGTCGAAGACGGCCTTCCACGCGGCGGCGTGCACGGAGGCGGTGTCGGTGATGACCCCGTCCATGTCGAAGACCACCGCGGCCAGGTCGTCGATGCGGATCCGTGCGCTGTCTCGGGCCACGGCTTCCTCCCGGGAAACGGCGTGTGGGACGGGGCGTTGTACGTCATGACACCACCCGAGGAGCGGCGGGAGCGAGGACGTTGGTTGCGCATGGGCGGGTCGGACCGCCCATGTTCGGGCTTGTTACTGGTCTCCTACCCGGCCGCGTGCCCGGATCAGCCGGCACACCGCCGCTGTTCGGCCGGACGGGCGGGGCGCCGATGTTTATCGGCCCGGAAAGCCGACGAGGAGACCTGCATGCCCTGTCCTCGTCTCTGGAGTGCGACATGACCGCCGGCGGTGAACCGTCCCGCCCGGGCCCGGACCCGCGGGGAATCCCGGCCACCGACCTGCGCCACCCGGTCTTCGCCCGCATCTGGCCCCGGCTGCGGGTCGGCATGGACCGCGGGGGGATGGCCGAGCGCCGCCGCGACCTGCTGGCCGGCCTGGCCGGGCGGGTCATCGAGGTGGGCGCGGGCGACGGCGCCGACTTCGCCCACTACCCGCCCGAGGTCACCGGGGTGCTCGCAGTGGAACCGGAGCCCCGGCTGCGCGCACTGGCCCGCGCCGCCGCCCGCACCGCTCCCGTCCCCGTGCGGGTCACCGGGGGTATCGCCGAGGCCCTGCCCGCCGCCGAGGGATCCTTCGACGCCGCCGTCGCCAGCCACGTGTTGTGCTCGGTGCGCGACGAGGCCGCGGCCGCGGCCGAGCTGCACCGGGTCCTCCGACCGGGCGGGCGGCTGCGCTTCCTGGGCCACGTCGGCGCGGCGGCCCCGGCCGCGCGGGCGGTGGAGTGGCTGCTCGACGCCACCTTCTGGCCGCGGCTGTGCGCCGGGTGCCACCTGGGTCGAACCACCCTGGACACCCTGCGCCGCGCCGGGTTCCGGCTGAACGAGGGCACACTGGTGTGGTTCCACTTCCCCGAAGTGCGTATTGTGACCCCCGGCGGCCGCCACGTCCTGGCCGAACTCCGCCGCCCCTAGGGCGTGTTTGGCGGATGCTTTCCGGTGAGCGAGCGGCCGTCCGGGGCGGCGCTCGCAAGCCGCTTCACGAAGTCAATCCAGGTCGGCTTCACGAGTGGAGCGGCGCAGCGAGCGTCGTTCCGGTGGCCGCGAGCCGGGAATGATCCGTCAAACACGCCCTAGTGTCCTGATTGGTTAGTTCGTTTGTTGATTTGTTGGCAGTAGAAGGCAAGGCTGTCGAGGATCTCCTCGGCGGTCTTGGTCCACACATATGGGCGGGGGTCCTCGTTCCAGGACGCGGCCCAGGCGCGGATGTCCTTTTCCAGGGCTTGGACGCTGCGGTGGGTGCCGCGGCGGATCAGCCGCTCGGTGATCTCGGCGAACCAGCGTTCGACCAGGTTCAGCCAGGACGAGCCGGTCGGGATGAAGTGGAGGTGGAACCGGGGGTGGCGCAGCAGCCACCTGCGGATCTCGGGTGTCTTGTGCGTTGCGTAGTTGTCCAGGACCAGGTGTACCTGCAGCTCGGCAGGGACCTCGCGGTCGATCTTGGCCAGGAACTTCTTGAACTCCGTGGCGCGGTGCCGGCGGTGGATGGAGGTGATCACCCGGCCGGTGGCGGTGTCCAGGGCTGCGAACAGGCTGGTCACTCCCGCGCGCACATAGTCATGGGTCGCGCGCTCGGGTGTGCCGGGCATCATCGGCAGGACCGGCTGGGTGCGGTTGAGGGCCTGGATCTGGGATTTCTCGTCCACGCACAGCGCGACCGCCCGTTCGGGAGGGTCCAGGTACAGGCCGACCACGTCGCGGACCTTGTCGATGAAGAACGGGTCGGTGGAGAGCTTGAACGACTCGGTGCGGTGGGGTTGCAGGCCGAAGGCGTTCCAGATCCGCCAGACCGCGTTCTGGGTGAGGCCGGTGTGCTTGGCCATGGAGCGTGTGGACCAGTGGGTGCCGTGGGCGGGCCTGGTCTCCAGGGTCGCGGCCACGACCGCCTCGACCTGGGCGTCGGTGACGGTGCGCGGCCGGCCCGGCCGTGGTTCGTCGGTCAGGCCCTCCAAGCGGTGCTCGGCGAAGCGCTGCCGCCACTTGGTCACCGTGGGCGCCGACACCCCCAGCTCGCGCCGCACTTGGGCGTTGGACATGCCCTGGGCGCAGGCGAGCACGATCCGCGCCCGCAGGGCCAGGTCCTGGGCGGTCTTGCGGCGTCTGACCCACCGCTGGAGCTCGGTGCGCTCGTCCTCGGACAGGTCCAGCGGTGGCGGTTTCGGTCCGGGAAGACTCATCCCACAACCATAAACGAACTAACCAATCAGGACACTAGTGCCCGGAGTCGGGTTCCAGGCGGACGATGATCGACTTGGAGGTGGGGGTGTTGGAGGTGTCGGCGGTGGAGTCCAGGGGTACCAGGACGTTGGTCTCCGGGTAGTAGGCGGCGGCGCAGCCCCTGGTGGTGGGGTATTCGACGACCTTGAAGTGGGGTGCGCGGCGGTCGGTGCCGTCGGTCCATTCGCTGACGATGTCGACGTACCGGCCGCCTTCGACGCCGAGTTCGGCGCAGTCCTCGGGGTGGACGAGGATGACGCGGCGGCCGTCGTGGATGCCGCGGTAGCGGTCGTCCAGCCCGTAGATGGTGGTGTTGAACTGATCGTGGGAGCGCAGGGTCTGCAGGAGCAGCCTGCCCTCGGGGACCTCCGGGGCGGTCATCGCGTTGACCGTGAAGTTGGCCTTCCCCGTCGCCGTGGGGAACCGGCGCTCGTCGCGCGGCGCGTGGGGCAGCGCGAAGCCGCCGGGGCGGCGGGCGCGCTCGTTGAAGTCGTCGAAGCCCGGCACCACGCGCTCGATCCGGTCGCGGATCCGGTCGTAGTCGGCGGTGAAGGACTCCCACGGCACGGTGTCGTCGGTGCCCAGGACCCGGCGGGCCAGGCCGCAGACGATCGCGACCTCCGAGCGCATCTCCGATGACAGCGGGGTGACCTTGCCCCGGGACGCGTGCACCATGCACATCGAGTCCTCGACGGTCACGAACTGCTCGCCGCCCTGCTGCACGTCCCGGTCGGTCCGGCCCAGCGCCGGCAGGATCAGCGCCCGCGTCCCGGTGACGACGTGCGACCGGTTCAGCTTCGTGGACACGTGGACGGTCAGCCGGCAGCGCCGCATCGCGTCCTCGGTGACGCGGGTGTCCGGCGAGGCCGACACGAAGTTGCCGCCCATCGCGAAGAACACCTTCACCCGCCCATCGCGCATCGCGCGGATGGTATCGACCGTGTCGAGCCCGGGTTCGCGCGGCGGCTCGAAGCCGAACTCCTCGGCCAGCGCGTCCAGGAAGTCCTGTGAGGGGCGCTCGAAGATCCCCATCGTGCGATCGCCCTGCACGTTGCTGTGCCCGCGCACCGGGCACACGCCGGCGCCGGGGCGCCCCACGTTGCCGCGCAGCAGCAGGAAGTTCACGATCTCCCGGATGGTGGGCACCGCGTGCTTGTGCTGGGTCAGGCCCATCGCCCAGCACACCACGATGCGCTTGGACGCCAGCACCATGGCCAGCGCCTCGTCGATCTCCTTCCGGGCCAGCCCGGTCGCCCGGGACACCTTGGCCCAGAACGCCTCCTCGTCGGTGTCCAGCAGCCGCGCGGCGAACTCCTCGAAGCCGTGGGTGTGTTCGGCGATGAAGGCCCGGTCGAGGACGGCCGCGCTGCCGCTGCGCTCGGCGATCTGCAGCAGCAGCCGGTTGAACGCGCTGAACAGGGCGAGGTCACCGCCCACCCGGATCTGCAGGAAGAGGTCGGTGAGCCGGGTGCCGCGCCCGACCAGGCCGCGCGCGGTCTGCGGGTTCTTGAACCGCTGCATCCCGGCCTCCGGCAGCGGGTTGACCGTCATGATCCGCGCGCCCGCCCGCTTGGCCTTCTCCAGGGCGGTGAGCATGCGGGGGTGGTTGGTGCCCGGGTTCTGCCCCGCCACGATGATCAGGTCGGCCCGGTAGATGTCGTCCAGCAGCACGCTGCCCTTGCCGATGCCCAGCGTCTCGGTCAGCGCGGACCCCGATGACTCGTGGCACATGTTGGAGCAGTCCGGCAGGTTGTTGGTGCCGAACCGGCGGGCGAACAGCTGGTACAGGAACGCGGCCTCGTTGCCGGTGCGCCCCGAGGTGTAGAAGGCGGCGCCGTCCGGGGAGTCCAGCGCGCCGAGCTCGTCGGCGATCAGCCCGAACGCCTCGTCCCACCCGATGGGCGTGTAGTGGTCGGCGCCGTCGGCCAGGTACATGGGCTCGGTGAGTCGGCCCTGCTGGCCCAGCCAGTACCCGGAGCGCTCGGCGAGGTCGGCGACGCTGTGGCGGGCGAAGAACTCCCGGGTGACCGCGCGGCGGGTGGACTCCTCGGCGACCGCCTTGGCGCCGTTCTCGCAGAACTCGGCCGGGTGCCGGTGGTCGGGCTCCGGCCAGGCGCAGCCCGGGCAGTCGAAGCCCTTCTTCTGGTTGACGCTGACCAGGGTGAGCAGGCCGCGCTTGGGCCCGGACTGCTCCCCGACCACGCGCAGGCTGTTGACGATGGCGGGGAGGCCGACGGCCTGGGTGTGCGGAGCCTCGACCCGGGGGTCGTCCTGGCGCGGGTCGTCGCTCGGTGCGGTGGACATGGGCGGCTCATCCCCCTATGAACGCGGTGTCGACGTCGACGACGTGAACCTACCCCCATTCTGGCACTCGGGGCGGCGCGCGGTCTCCCATCGTGGCCGGGAGCCGACCGTCGGCGACGGGTGTCGGCCGGTGCCCACCGGAAACGCCCAGGTGATCACGGTCACATGACACTGGAGTGGTCCGTGTGATAGCGTCGCAGACAGGTTGCAGTCTTGATTTCGCTTGATCGTGTGTGATCGCCCGCGGAGTTTTTGACCAGCGGGCGTTTTTCTTTTCTGAAGAAAAAGGTTCGCAGCACCTGCAGAGCCGCAAAGTGCGGGTCTGGAACTGATCTTCAGAAGGTAGGAGATCGCGTATGGCGCAGGGAACCGTCAAGTGGTTCAACGGCGAAAAGGGCTTTGGTTTCATCCAGCAGGACGCCGGTGGCCCCGACGTTTTCGTGCACTACAGCAACATCAGCGGGTCTGGCTTCCGTAACCTGGAAGAGAACCAGCGCGTTGAGTTCGACATCACTGAGGGCCCGAAGGGCCCGCAGGCCGAGAACGTTCAGGGCCTCTAAGACCTGAGCTCTTCGTGAGCCTTGCTGTGGGGGCCGTCCGGGAGACCGGGCGGCCCCCGCTTGCATGTACGGGTCGGTGACGCCGGGGACACCGGAGGACCGTGTGGCCAGGGGGCCCGCCGTTTGGACCCCTTCGCGTGCGGTTACATTCGGGACATGACCGCTGAAGTGCGCACCGAGCGCCTGATCATCCGCGACTGGGACCTTTCCGACGCGGATGCCGCACTGAGCATCTACGGCGCCGAGGAAGTCGCGCGGTGGCTCACCCCTCAGATGCACACCGTGTCCGACGTCTCCGCGATGCGGTCGGTGCTGCACGCCTGGACCGAGGCCCAACCCGACCTGGTGCCGCCCGCCGGCCGCTGGGCGATCGTCCGCGCCGAGGACGGCGAACTCATCGGCGGGCTCTCGCTGCGGCAGCTGCCCCCCTATGAGGAGGACTTCGAGCTCAGCTGGCAGCTGCGCCCCGACGTCTGGGGCAACGGGTATGCCACCGAGGCGAGCAGGGCCCTCATCCGGTGGGCGTTCGACCAGGGCATCGAGGAACTGTTCGCCGTCGCGCGCCCCGACAACGAACGCGCCATCGCCACCGCCCGTCGCATCGGCATGGAGTGGGTCGGCGAGACCGACAAGTACTACGACCGCCGACTGCAGGTCTTCCGCATCCGTCCTGCGGAGACGTGACGCCGAAGGGAACGGGCCACCGCACGTGCCGACGCCCCCGTCGGCCCGGGGACGTCGACCTGCGCCTGTCCGCCGCCCTCGACCGCATAACCTAGGTCGACGCGGTCATCACATGAACCGCGGACGGGGAGAATCAAGAGCGCGTGAGCACCGCCGAACACGACCTCACCCGGCTACTGACCGGGATGCGACCCGAGCTGCGTCCGGGCCGCTACGTCTTCACCCATGCCGACCGGGTCCCGGAGGGCGTGCAGCCGGTCGTCACCGTCGCCGAGGACGAGGCCCTGACCATCGTGTGCCGCCAGGCCGAGGCCGATGCGGCGGGCCTGGCCTATGACTACCAGGCCGCCTGGATCACCCTGCGGGTCCACTCCGCACTGGAGGCCGTGGGGCTCACCGCCGCCGTATCCGCCGTACTCGCCGATGCCGACCTGTCGTGCAACGTCGTCGCCGGCTTCCACCACGACCACCTCTTCGTCCCCCACACCGACGGCCCCCGAGCGGTGGAACTGCTGCGCTCGCTCGCCGCACGGGCGGCGGACGGCGTGGAGCACCACTGACCCTCCACCGGCGGCGCCACCGGTTCCCGCGCTCCTGATCGCTGCGGCCTCCACCGCCCGGTCGCCGATGCGCGGTGCGCGTCGCAGCGATCAGTGCAACCGGGCGGTCAGCCGCTCATAGAGCGGTTCGAGCTCGCGCACCAGTGAGCCGCCGTCGTCGCCCGGAGGGTCGGTCGTCAGCATCACCGGCTGCGGCGGCCCCTCGCACGCCGGAGGCCGGGGCGGGTCCGGGGCGGACCAGAAGGCGTCGCCGGTCTGCGGCAGGGGAGGAGCGGCGGGCAGCGGAGGACAGGGAAGGTCCGCGAACAGGGCGGCCTCGTCTTCCCGTTCCCGAGCCGTCCCGCCCCCCGGCTCCGCGGCGGCGCGTGCCGCCCGGCGCAGCTCGGACAGGAACTCCCCGCGTTCCCTGCCGAGCCAGGCGAGCAGCAGGAACGGGTCGGAGTCCAGCATGCCGGCCAGAGCCTGGAGCACCGCCGCCACATGCGTGCACACCCCTTCCCACCCCGGGCAGGAGCATGCCAGTGCCAGGTCGCCGACGCCGCGCGGGAAGAGGGGGACACCCAGGACGTCGAAGACCCGCTCCACCTCCGGCGGCAACCCCCCGGCCAGCAGCCGGGCGCGGAACAGCGGCTGCCCGGCCAGCGCCGCGACCACCGTCGCCCACTCCTCCTCGTCCAGCGTCGGCAGGATCAGGCTCACGCGGTAGGGGCTCCCGCCGGAGTCGTGCACCTTGGCGAGCACCTCGCCCGGTGACACCCTGAGGTCGTGCACCGCGTCCTGGGCCGCACGGTGTCGCCCGTGCCCCAGCCGCACGCCCTCGGGGCCCGATTCCATCGCCTCGACGAAGCGGCGCGACCACCACGAGCGACCCTGGACGGGTCCGCCGCCGGTGCCGCGCGTGCCACCCTGGCTCATCGGGTCACCGCCTCCGGGGCCAGCCGGACCACCTCGCGCAGTTCCTCGGTGGACAGCTCGGTCAGCCACTCCTCACCCGTGGCGATCACCCCCTGCGCCAGCGCCTTCTTGCGCTCGATCATCTCGTCCACCCGCTCCTCCAGCGTTCCGACGCAGACCAGTTTGCGCACCTGCACGTCGCGCCGCTGCCCGATGCGGAACGCCCGGTCGGTGGCCTGGTCCTCCACCGCGGGGTTCCACCACCGGTCGATGTGCACGACCTGGTTGGCCGCGGTCAGGTTGAGCCCGGTCCCGGCGGCCTTGAGCGACAGCAGGAACACCATCGGCTCGGTGGAGGACTGGAAGCGCTCCATCATCTCCTCGCGCCGCGCCCGCGGTGTGCCGCCGTGCAGCCACAGCACCTCGCGGTCGAGCCGCGCCGCCAGGTAGGGCGCCAGCCGGTCCCCCAGCGCGGTGTACTGCGTGAAGCACAGCGCCTTGTCGCCCTCGGCCAGCGCCTCCGCCAGCAGGCCCTCCAGCCGCTCCAGCTTCCCCGACCGCCCGGCCAGGGGCGATCCGTCACCCAGGAACTGGGCCGGGTGGTTGCAGATCTGCTTGAGCCGCGCCATCGTCCCCAGCACCAGGCCCTTGCGCTGGATCCCGTCCGCCCCGTCGATCCGCTCCGTCATCTCGTCGACCGCCGCCCTGTACAGCGACGCCTGCTCGGCGGTGAGCGTGCACCAGGTGAGCATCTCGTGTTTCTCCGGCAGGTCGGAGATGATCGCCCGGTCGGTCTTGAGCCGCCGCAGGATGAACGGGCCGGTCAGACGCTTGAGCAGCGCGGTCTCGGCCCGCCCGCCCGCCGCCTCGTCGCCGGTGCCGGACACCTCGCGCTCGACCCGGTCGGCGATCCCCCGCCGGAACGCGGCCTCCGAACCCAGCAGCCCTGGATTGGCGAACTCCATGATCGCCCACAGCTCGCCGAGGTTGTTCTCCACCGGTGTGCCGGTGAGCGCGATACGGCAGTCGGCGTTCAGATCCCGCACCGCCCGCGCCTGCCGGGTGCCGCTGTTCTTGATCGCCTGGGCCTCGTCGCACACCACGCGGTGCCACGGCATCGCGGCCAGCTCCTCGGCATCGCGCAGCACCACCCCGTAGGTGGTCACGATCAGGTCGGTCACCCCCACGATCCGGGCCAGCGCGTTGCCGTGCGGCCGATTCGGCCCGTGGTGGACATGGACGCGCAGGTCCGGGGCGAAGAGCGCGGCTTCGCGCTGCCAGTTGCCGACCAGCGACACCGGGCAGACGAGCAGGGTGGGACCGGGCGCGGTCCGCCCGCCCCCGGCACGTTCCCGCGCACGCTCATCGGTGAGCAGCGCCAGTAGCTGCACGGTCTTGCCGAGGCCCATATCGTCGGCGAGGACCGCGCCCAGGCCGAGCGATCCGAGGAAGCGGAGCCAGGCGGCGCCGCGACGCTGGTAGGGGCGGAGCGTCCCGTCGAAGTCGTCGGGGGTGGCCATCGGGGTGAGGCGCTGCTCGGCCGCCCCGCCGAGCAGGGCACCCAGCGCGCCGTCGGCGTCGACGTCGGTGACGGGCAGCGGCGCGGCGTCCGGCGCCATCACCGCGCGCAGCGCCGCGTCGCGGCGCATGGTGCCGCGCCCGCGGCGGCGCAGGAAGTCCAGGGCGGTGCGCAGGTGCGCCGGGTCGACCTCCACCCAGCGTCCGCGCAGCCGGACCAGCGGCTGCTTGAGCCGGGCGAGCTCGGCGAGTTCGTCGATGTCCACGGCCTGGTCGCCGAGGACCGCCTCGAAGGAGAAGTCCACCAGGTCGGTCGGCCCGATTCCGCCCCCGCGGCCAGGAGGTGCGGGCCGCTTGTCGCGGGTGGTCAGCCGGAGCCCCAGCGCGCTGCGGCCGGTCCACTCCGGCAGCACGACCGCGAAGCCGGCGGCGCTCAGCCGCGGGGCGATGTCGCGGATGAAGGCGTAGGCGCCGCCGGTGCCCATGGTCAGGGCGGAGGGAGCGAGTTCGCGCAAGGCGCCGTGGACGGCGGGGTAGTGGCGGGCGGCCCGGGAGAGGTCGCGCAGCACCGTCGACTCGACGTCGTCGGGCAGCCAGGTGCCGCCAGCGCCCAGCCACAGGTCGGCGAGTGACAGCTGCAGGCTCGGGTCGGACGCCGACTGCACCCAGAACTCCACCCGCCACACCCCACCGCCCGCGGGCGGACGTTCGGTGCCCCTCTCGCCGGCACCGGCCGCGGCGTGGTCGGGGGCAGCGGCGTCACGGTCGGGTTCGATCAGACGGAACAGCAGCCGAGCGCGGCCCCGGGGGCCGTGGGCCGCCCGGTGCCAGTCGCGCAGCCGCGCCGCCGATCGGCCCGTGTCGGCGTCGGTGGTAACGCGGGCGTCGGGCCCGGTCAACGCCGCACGCAGCGACCGCCCGTCACGCCGGTGGCGGTGGCCGAGCGGGCCGAGGCGGTCGCGGGCGACGGCGTCCACCAGGTCGCACAGGGCCGTGAAGACCGGCGTGCCCGCCTCCGCGCCGGTCGGATCCAGGTGCGCCCGGGCGGCGGCGGGCGCGGTACTGCTCAGGGCGGCCAGGTGCCGGGCGTCGGTGTCGGAGAGGACCGGGCGCCACCGGGCGTGGGCGGGGTCGCCGACGAGCAGGGGGAGGAGCCGCCCGCGGGAGACCAGGTGGCCTGCGAATTCGGCGACAGCGAGGAGGTGGCGCAGGCCCGGGCCCAGGGCCAGGTCACCGACGTCATGGGCGGTGGAGAGGAGGGTCGGCAGCCGCGCCGCGGCTGCCGACGGGATGCGCAGGGCGGGGACCCGCCACCGCCGCAGGGCCGGGGCCTCCACGTGGGGAGCATCGGGGATCGGTCCCAGGGCGGGGGAGGGGAGGGGGTGGGTCGGAGAGCCGGGCAGGTGGAGTTCCGTCTCGGTCGGTGCCGCCGCGGTGAGGGCCGCCGGGTGGGTCGCCGGGAGTTCGGAGTCGCCGCCGCGGGCCAGAGCGGTGATCGCGTCGCGCAGCGCGGCGGACGGCGCTGCGTACGGGTGCGGCCTGACGGCCGCGCGCGCACCGGTCCGGGCCGACCCGGTGGCGTCCTCTCCCCACAGGACCAGGGCGCCGGTGCCGTCCGTCGATCCGATGTCGGCCGCGCTCTCCCAGTGGCCGTGCAGGACCAGCACCTCTCATCTCCCCTTGCCTGTTCCCAGTGGATGCGGTGCTGGACCGTCCGCTCGGCCCGACCCCGATCCGCGACCCTACCGGGCCGCAGCCCCCCGGCCGAGCCCTCATCCCACCACGCCCCGGTGACATCCGGCGCTCGGGCGGCCTGCGTGGGCGGCCGTTGCGCGGCATGGGTGAGGATGGCGGCATGACGTGGTGGATTCGCGCCCTGTACGAGGACGAGGGCCTGTGGTCGTACTTCGAGGCCGATGACGAGGGCTGGGCGGCGCGCCACGTCGAGATCCGGGCGGCGGACGGGGCGCCGACGGCGGCCTGCCTGCGGGAGGTGCTGCATCTGCGGGACCACGGCGATCTCGGCGCCATGGCCTGCTACGAGCGGCGGTACGGCGTTCTCGCGGAGGGGAGCCTGGAGGGGTGGCGGGACCACGCGGGGGCCGTCGAGATGTCGGGGGACGAGTTCGAGCGGTTGTGGGCGAAGGCCCGGCGGGCGCTGGGGAGGTCGGCCGGAACCGCGTGTGGCCCGGGGTGCCCGGGCCACACGCCGGGGATCGCGTCGGCCCAGTTCGAATCTACGCCGTAAAGGTGCCGGATGTGGGATTCCACCGGTCCACGGCACAACCGACATCGGTGCGGCTGCGCCGCACGACCCCCGCGGCGCGCCCGGCCGCCCCGGGCCGCGCCTCAGCGGTCATGCGCCGGACAGTTCCAGCTGCAGCACGTGGGAGACCAGGTCGACCATCACTGCCTTGACCGACTCCCGCTCCCGCGCGTCGCAGAGCATGACCGGCACGCCCGCATCCAGGTCCAGCGCGACCCGTACGTCCTCCGGCACGTGTGAGCGGTGCCCGTCGAAGCAGTTCACGGCCACCACGAACGGCAGGTGCCGCTGCTCGCAGAAGTCGATCGCCTCGAAGCACTCGGCCAGCCGCCGCGTGTCGGCCAGCACGATCGCGCCCAGGGCGCCCTCCGCGAGCTCGTCCCACATGAACGAGAAGCGCCCCTGCCCGGGCGTGCCGAACATGTAGATGACCGTCCGCTCGTCGAGGGTGATCCGGCCGAAGTCGAGCGCCACGGTGGTGGTCGTCTTGTCCTCCACGCCCTGCAGGTCGTCGACGCCGGTGCTCTCCTCGGTCATCACCTCCTCGGTGTGCAGCGACTCGACCTCGCTGAGCGCGGCGACCAGCGTGGTCTTTCCGGCTCCGAACCCGCCGGCGACGAGGATCTTCAGGGTGTCGGGAACGATGCCCCCGGTGTCGGACATGAGGTGCCCCCTCTTCACAGCGCGCGGATGCGCTCGATGACGGATCGCAGGGTCTGCGCGTCGGGCCGGTGCTGCTGCCAGGGCGAGATGTGCACCATGACGTGCCCGCGGTCGAGCAGGTCGGCGATGAGGATGCGCAGGACGCCCAGTGGAAGGCGGGTGCGTGCGGCGACCTCGGCGACCGAGACGGGGCGGGCGCACTCGCCCATGACCGACAGGTGTTCCGGCTCCAGCTCGGCGGGCTCCATCGTGGGGACGGCGACCACCTGCGAGGTCATCGCGAAGTCGGTGCGCGAGGGCCGGGTGCGCCCGCCGGTCAGGGAGAAGGGCCGGATCAGCCGCCCGTTGTCGGCGGTGGCCGGATCGCTGTTCTCGACCTCCATGGCGGTCACCCACCCAGGGTGGTCTCGGCGGCGCCACGACGCCCCGACGTGCGCGGTAGCGCGGACAGGTGGGGGCCGACCTGGCGCACCAGCCGGTTGATCTCGTAGGCGACCTGGCCGATGTCGCAGCTGGAGTCGGCCACGAGGCTCAGGTGCGCGCCGTAGCCCGCGGCCAGGACGAACAGGAAGACGTTGTCCATCTCGACGATGGTCTGGCGGACCTCCTCGGCCCCCAGCTGCTTGCGGGCGCCCTTGGCCAGGCTGGAGAAGCCCGAGGTGATCGCGGCGATGCGTTCCGCCCGGTCGCGGTCGATGCCCGTGGATCCGGAGAGCAGCAGCCCGTCGGCGGAGACCAGGACCGCCTCACGGGCGCCGGCGACGCGGTGCACGAGATCGGTCAGCAGCCAGTCCAGGTGGGTGGACGCGCTCGGCGGAGTGGTGGTCGCCTCGTTCATCGGCTCTCCTCGGTGTTCGTCATGTCGTCTCCGGTTCCGCTCTCCGAGCGCCGCCCCTCGCGGGTGCCCGACTGGAGGGCGCTCATCATGTCGCGGATCTCCTCCAGCGGACGCGTCGCGTCCGCTGCCTCGGTCGTCATCGCCTCGGTCGGTGGAGCGGGGAGGGAAAGGCCCTGGCGCCGGGATGTGCGGACGCGCCGCGGCAGCCCCTTGTAGGTGTCGCCGGTCGGGGCGACGGGGGCCGGATGCGGCGGGCCGTCGCCCGCGGCGTCCGGGGCCGGTGCGGCTCCCGACGCGTCGGGAGCGGGGGAGAGGGGCGGTGATGCCGGCCGTGTGGGGTCGGCCGCGGGGGACGTGTGGTCGGTGGAGGGGGCCGTGCCGTCGTCCGCGCCGGGGCGGCCCTGCGGCTCGCCCATGGGCGGCCGGGGGGCGGCGGGAGCCGCCTCCGGTGCCGGGCGCCGGGCCGCATCGATGCGGGTGCCGGAGGTGGCGGGCGCGCCGTCGGCGATGGTCTGCGGCGGCAGTACGACGATGGCCTGGGTGCCGTTGTAGGGCGACGGGCGCAGGGTCACCTTCAGCCCGTGCCGCTCGGCGATGGTCGCCACGACGAACAGTCCGAGCTGGGAGTCCTCGCGCATGTCGGCGAGGTCGAAGTCGGGGGGCGCGGCGAGCAGGGCGTTGGCGCGCTCGTAGCGCTCGGGGGGCATGCCCAGTCCGCGGTCCTCGACCTCCAGGGCGTAGTGGCCGTTGGCCAGCGATTCGCCGCGCACGGTCACGCTGGAGTGGGGCGGGGAGAAGGAGGTGGCGTTCTCCAGCAGTTCGGCGAGGAGCCGGACGAGGTCGCGCCCGGCGTCGCCCTGGACGGACACGCCGGGCATGGGCAGCAGGCGGACCCGCTGGTAGTCCTCGATCTCACTGGAGGCGGCCCGTGCGGCGTCCTGGAGCGTGACGGGGTCGCTGCGGCGGGCGGGGCGGGCGGTACTGCCTCCGGTGAGCAGCATCAGGTTCTCGGCGTTGCGCCGCAGCTGGGTGCTGAGGTGGTCGATCCGGAACAGGGCCTCCAGCACGTCAGGGTCGGTCTCGGAGTGCTCCAGGGTGTCGAGCAGGCCGAGTTGGCGGTGCACGAGGGTCTGGGTGCGGCGGGCGACGTTGCGGAAGAGGTTGCGGACCCCGGCACGCAGCCGGGTCTCCTCGACGGCGGCGGTGACGGCTGCCCGTTGAGCGGTGTTGAACGCCTCGGTGACCTGGCCGATCTCGTCGTTGCGCAACACCGGGATGTCGGGTGCCTCGGCTTTGACGTCGACGTTCTGCCCGGCGCGCAGGCGGGCGGTGATGGTCGGCAGGCGGGTGTCGGCGTAGTCGAGGGTGGCCTCGCGCAGGTTCTGCATGCGGAAGCCGAGTCGGCGGGTGAAGCGCAGCGAGACCGTCAGCGAGGTGAGGACGGCGACCAGCGAGACCGTGCTCAGCGCGATGGCGCGCCACAGCAGGGAGGTGGCCTCGCCGTGGATGTCGGTGGTGACGGCCTCGGTGCGGTTCTCCTCGACCTTCTGGAAGTCGATGTCCACGGCCTCCTTGGCGGCCTTCCACGACTGGGCGTTGACCGGGACGGGTGTGGAGCGCTCGGGGGCGGCGGCGACGACCGTGTCCTCCAGGGCGCGCACGGTGCGGAAGAAGGCGCTGTCGACCAGGCCGTCGAAGATCGCACGCTCGCTGTCGCTGAGGTCGGGGGTGATCTGGGTGTGGAGGTAGCGCTGGGCGCCGACCGCGGCGGCGAACTCGGCGTGGTCGTCGGTGGTCCAGTCGTCGGCGGCGTGGGCGTAGGTGAGAATGGCGTCCTCGCGGGCCATGAGCTCGCGGGCACGCAGCAGCGAGGTGAGGCTGTGGGTGTTGTGGGCGAGGCGGCCCTCGACGAGTTCGGCCTGGGCGTCCCAGATGCGCAGTGCGTCCTCGATCGCGCCGTCGTAGTAGGCGGCGGCGTCGGCGCGGCCGGGGGTGGCCTCGTCGAGGGCGCTGCGGTGGTCGTTGAGCCCGTCGAGGGTGGTGTCGAAGCTCTGGACGCGGGTGGCGGCCGGATGGGGGGCGCCGGAGTCGATGGCGGCGCGGAACCCGTCGACGGTCTCGTCGGTCTGGGAGCGGATACGTGCCAGGGTGTCGTAGCGGGGGGTGCGACTTTCGGCGCGGGCGCCGGCGATGTACTCCATCGTGTAGCGGCGCTCGGCCTGCAGGTCGGCGATGACGTCGAGAACGGGGGCGCCGACGTCCTCGGTGAAAGCGGCGGTGGCGCGCAGCTCCAGCATGTCCTGGACGAGGACGGTCGTGAAGACGGCCCACAGGGCGAGCAGCGCGGCGCTGGGCAGGAGGGACAGGGCGATCAGCCGCGACCGGAGGGATCGGCGCTGCTCAGTGGGCATGGGGGTGCTCATTGTGGGTGGTGGTGGGGGGCGGGCGGGGGTGCCGTGGCGTCCGGTGGCGGGAGGTCGGCCGGACGGGTTTCGGTCGGGGGCGGACGTGGAACCTGGGATGGGGATACGAGAGGTGCGGGTCCTGAGCTAACCGGGGATCGGCGATTATCGCAAGCTTTGCCCGATGTGGGCATTCTGTGATGTTTATGTAATGGAGCGTTATTTCTCCTGGTTGGCGTGATGGGAAAGTTGATTGTTCAGATACTTTGTCTGTTTTTTCCGAATTGTCCGTGATGGGTTCTCGGAATCGTTACCGTTTCCCCGCGTTTCCCATGGCATCGTGAGGGCTTGCCCGCACCGACCGCACCGGTCGCCTCTCCCGCCCCATCCCCTCCATCACCCGAAATCCCCCCGGACCACGCGGGGACCGCCCCCGCGCCCCGTTGCCAAAGGACGTGCAGTGCCCAACGACACCACCCGCCCCCCGGCCCGACGGAGCCCGTTCCTCGCGGCGACCGCGCTCAGCGCGGTCGGCCTGCTCCTGCTCACGGCATGCGGCGCCCCGCCCGCCCCCTCCGGCGGAAACGACCGCGGAGAGGCGGCGACCGCCACCTCCGCCGAGGACTTCGGCGGCCTGGACGCCCTGGTCGAGGCCGCCCAGGAGGAGGGGCAGCTCAACGTCATCGCCCTGCCCCCGGACTGGGCCAACTACGGCGAGATGATCTCCACCTTCGAGGACAAGTACGGGATCACCGTCAACTCGGCCTCGCCCGACGCCTCCAGCCAGGAGGAGATCAACGCCGCCGAGCAGAACGCGGGCACCGACCGCGCCCCCGACGTCTTCGACCTGGGACACGCGGTCGCCCTCGCCAACGCCGACACCCACTTCGCCCCCTACAAGGTCGAGACCTGGGACGACATCCCCGAGGGGCTCAAGGACGCCGAAGGCCGCTACGTCGCCGACTACACCGGCTACATGTCCATCGGCTACAACGCCGACGAGGTGCCCGAGCCCGAGAGCGTCCTCGACCTGCTCGGCGACGACTACAAGGGCAAGGTCGCCCTCAACGGCGACCCCACCCAGGCCGGCGCCGCCTTCTCCGGCGTCGCCATGGCCGCACTCGCCAACGACGGCGGCGCCGACGACATCCAGGCGGGCGTGGACTTCTTCGAGGAGCTCAACAACGCCGGGAACTTCCTCCCCGTCGACCCGACCCCGGCCACCATCGCCTCGGGTGAGACGCCCGTCGTCATCGACTGGGACTACACCAACGCCCAGCAGACCATCGACCTGGAGGGCAAGGTCGACTGGAAGGTCGTCGTCCCCAAGGGTGCCGTCGTCAGCTCGTACTACTACCAGGCGGTCAACGCCGACGCCCCCAACCCGGCGGCGGCCCGCCTGTGGCAGGAGTTCGTCTACTCCGACGAGGGGCAGAACATCTACCTCAACGGCTTCGCCCGCCCCGTGCGGATGGACGCCATGGAGCAGGCGGAGACCCTGGACACCGGCGCCGCGGCGAACCTGCCCGACGCACAGGGCGACCCCGTCGAGCTCACCGAGGAACAGATCGAGAAGGCCAACGACGTCCTCGGCGAGAAGTGGGCCGCGGCGGTCTCCTGACCGCAGGACCCGCCCGCCGGGCCCGGTGCCCGGGAGTCCCCGGGCACCGGTGGCCGCACATCGCCGGGGGCGCGCCTCCTGACCGGCGCGCCCCCGGTCCCGCCGACCATGGTGAACGAGAAACACGACAGAGCCATTGACTAGCCTCAACGATTCTCCGCACGCGGCAGCGCCGGAACCGCCCGGCCCCCCGCCTGCCCCCCGCCGGGCCGCGACCTGGCTGCGCACCGCCCGAGACTACGCCGGAGCGGTGCCGTTCTTCGCCTTCGTGGCGGTCTTCCTGCTCTGGCCCACCGGGATCGTCATCTCGGGAGCCCTCACCGGCCCTGACGGCACCTTCTCACTGGAGCACCTGGCGACCGTCACCGGATCGGTGCACCTTGCCGCCTTCGGCCGCTCGGTGTGGCTGTCCCTGGTCACCGCCCTGATCGGGGCGGTCGGCGGGGCCCTGCTCAGCTGGGCCATCTCCACCCGACCCGGAAGCGGCGGGGGCGAGAGCCGCCTGCGCCGTGTCGTCACCGCGTTCTCCGGTGTGCTCGCCCAGTTCGGCGGCGTCATGCTGGCCTTCGCGTTCCTGGCCACCGTGGGCCTGCAGGGGTGGCTGACCCTCCTCCTGCGCGACCTGCTCGGCATCGACCTCTTCGCCGGCGGCAACTGGCTCTACGACATGCCCGGCCTCGTCCTGGTCTACTGCTACTTCCAGATCCCGCTGATGACCATCGTGTTCCTCCCCGCCCTGGACGGCCTGCGCAAGCAGTGGCGCGAGGCCAACGAGAGCCTCGGCGGCTCCGCGTGGCACTACTGGCGGCACATCGCCGGCCCCATCCTCGCCCCCGCGTTCGCCGGGTCGTTCCTCCTGCTGTTCGCCAACGCCTTCTCCTCCTACGCCACGGCGGCGGCGCTGGTCTCCCAGGGCGGACCGATCGTGCCCCTGCAGATCCGCAACGCACTGACCAGCGAGGTGATCCTCGGCCAGGCCGACATCGGCTACGCCTTGGCCTTCGGGATGGTCGTGGTCGTCGCCGTCGTCATGTCCCTGTACGCACTGCTGCAAAGGCGGACCGCACGATGGCTGCGCTGACCCCCACCCCGGCGCCGGCCCCGCCGAGTGGCTCCACCACGGCCCCCGGCCGCAGGGGTCGCGGCGGGGCGTCCCTGCTGCGCTGGACCATCCTGCTGGTCATCGGCGCCTACCTGCTGTTCCCGCTGCTGGCCATGTTGGAGTTCTCCACCCGCGGCGCCGAGGGGCGCACCGCCGAGGGGCGCACCGCCGAGGCATGGCGGGCCATCGGCGAGGACCCGCAGCTGGTGGCGGCCATCGCGACCTCGCTGCAGCTGGCCGTCCTGACCGTGCTGGGCATGCTGGTACTGCTGCTCCCCACCATGGTGCTCGTGCAGCTGCGGCTGCCCCGGCTGCACCGGGTCCTGGAGTTCGTCTGCCTGCTCCCGCTCACCATCCCCGCGATCGTCATCGTCGTCGGGCTGGGCCCCATCTACGCGTGGGTCGGCTACCTCGTCGGCGACTCCCCGCTCACCCTTGCGTTCGTCTATGTCGTGCTGGTGCTGCCTTACGCCTACCGGGCGCTGGACGCAGGGCTGCGCTCCTTCGACCTCAAGACGATGGCGGAGGCCGCCCAAAGCCTCGGGGCCTCATGGTGGTCGGTGATCCTGCGGGTGGTCGTGCCCAACATGCGCGCTGCGATCCTGTCGGCCGCGCTCATCTCGGTGGCCCTGGTGCTGGGCGAGTTCACCATCGCCTCGCTGCTCAACTACCCGACGCTGCAGGTGCAGGTCAACAACATCGGCAAACGCGACGCCTCCCTGTCGGTGGCGGTGTCGCTGGCCGCCCTGCTGTTCGGGTTCGTCCTACTACTGGCCTTGTCCTTCGCCGGACGCCGCCGGGCGAGGGCGAGCGAGTGAGTGGAGTCGTCGGCCTTTGATCGGCCGTAGGCCCGGGGTGGGTCGGCGGCGTAGCGAGTGAGGAGTCTGAGCCCGCAGGAGGCCCGGGCGAGGGCGAGCGAGTGAGTGGAGTCGTCGGCCTTTGATCGGCCGTAGGCCCGGGGTGGGTCGGCGGCGTAGCGAGTGAGGAGTCTGAGCCCGCAGGAGGCCCGGGCGAGGGCGAGCGAGTGAGTGGAGTCGTCGGCCTTTGATCGGCCGTAGGCCCGGGGTGGGTCGGCGGCGTAGCGAGTGAGGAGTCTGAGCCCGCAGGAGGCCCGGGCGAGGGCGAGCGAGTGAGTGGAGTCGTCGGCCTTTGATCGGCCGTAGGCCCGGGGTGGGTCGGCGGCGTAGCGAGTGAGGAGTCTGAGCCCGGAGAAGGCGCGGGCGAGGGCGAGCGAGTGAGCGGAAGCGTGTCCACGCGATCCATGAGTAGAGAAGAGACGATGATGACGACGGCTGCGGACGCGTCCGAGCGCGCGGGTGTGCGGGGCGTTCCGGTCGAGCTGAAGGGGCTGGTGCGCGCGTTCTCCGGGGTGCGTGCGCTGGACGGCTTCGACCTGAGTATGGCGCCGGGGGAGCTGGTCGCCCTGCTGGGCCCCTCCGGCTGCGGTAAGACCACGGCCATGCGGGTGCTCGCCGGGCTGGAGCGCGCGGACGCCGGGTCGGTGCACGTGGGCGGCCAGGACATCACCCACCTGCCTGCCAACCGGCGCGACATGGGCATGGTGTTCCAGGCCTACAGCCTGTTCCCGAACATGACCGCGGTGGACAACGTGGCCTTCGGCCTGCGCCTGCGCGGGCGTGGGACGCGGCAGCGCCGGGCACGCGCGGGCGAGCTACTGGAGCTGGTCGGTCTGTCCGCCCACGCGTCGCGCTACCCGCACCAGCTGTCGGGGGGCCAGCAGCAGCGTGTGGCGATCGCCCGCGCGCTGGCCATCGAGCCGCGGGTTCTGCTCCTCGACGAGCCGCTGTCAGCGCTGGACGCGAAGGTCCGTGCGCAGCTGCGCGACGAGATCCGGCGCATTCAGCTGGAGGTGGGCACGACGACCCTGTTCGTCACCCACGACCAGGAGGAGGCGCTGGCGATGGCGGACCGCGTCGGCGTGATGCGGGCCGGGCGCCTGGAGCAGATCGCCGACCCGGCCACCATCTACGCACGGCCGGCCACCGAGTTCGTCGCCGACTTCGTCGGGCTGACCAACCGGGTGCCGGGCCGTGCGGCCGACGGCCAGGCCGAGGTGCTGGGTGGCCGCGTTCCGCTGCTGGAGGGCTCGGTCACGGGGGAGGAGGTCGCCGTGCTGCTACGGCCCGAGGCCCTGGAGGTCGCCGTCGATGAGACGGCGGCGGCGCGGGTGGTGGCGTCGAGCTTCCTCGGCTCGCTGGCCCGGGTGCAGGTGCGGTTGGGCGACGGACGGCTGGTGGTGGCGCAGATCGCCGGCGCGCAGATCGCCGACCTCACTCCGGGGACGCCCGTGGCGGTGACGCCCCGTCCGGTCCCGGCCCTGACCGCCGCATCGTAGGGATCTACGATGTAAAGGCGGTGGTGGGTCGGCGCGCGACCGGCCGAGACCGGAGATCGCGCGGCTACGCCGCACGCCTCCCCTGGCCCCCTCGCCCCCGACAGTGCGGGCCGATCGGAATCGCGCGGGGGATCACACCAGCGTGCGGAAGTGCGTGATCAATCGCCTGTCCCCGTCGAGCAGGTGGAACGCCAGCCCCGGCGGGGCGCTGTGGTCGGTTCGCCCCGTGCCGCCGTCGCCGACCTCCCACGGAAGACGCAGCGTGGAGTTGACGCCGACCGCGCCGACCTGCGGTCGACCGGCGAAGGTGGTGGCCACCGCCGCGTGCGTGTGGCCGACGAGCACCGCCACCACATCGGGGAACCGCTCGATCACGGCGGCCAGCGGGGCCGGGTCGCGCAGCCCCATGTCGTCGATGCCTGGGTGTCCGAGCGTCGCCGGGGGGTGGTGGAGGGCGAGCAGGACGGGCGTCCCCGGTCGCTCGGACGACAGTTGCCCGTAGAGCCAGTCGATGTCCGCCTCGCCCAGCTCACCGTGGGGTTCACCGGGAACGGTGGCGTCGAGGAGCACGAACGTCGCGCCGCCCACCCGGCGGACATGATGCAGCGGCGCACCGGCGCGGTCGGGAAAGGCCAGATCGGCGCGGGGGAGGAGCGGTGACTCCCGCATCGCGTCGCGGTCGTCGTGGTTGCCCGGGCACATGAGTACCGGCACCGGTTGGTCGACCAGCTTCGCCGCCTGCGTGTACTCCTCGGGCCTGCCGCGGTCGGCCACGTCGCCGGTCAGCAGGATCGCGTCCACGGGGCGGGTCAGCGCCGCCAGATGGTCCATGACCCGGCCGAACCGCTGGCGGCTGCGCTCGGTGGCTGCGATGTGAGGGTCGCTGACGTGGGCGATGACGAACATGGCGCGCTCCTTCGGGGTGGGGAAGGCCCAGGCGTGCCGCGGTCGCGGACGTCACGGCCGACGATAGCCACGCGGCGGCCGTGATGTGGTGCGGTTTCCGGGATCGCCGTCCGCGTTGCCGACCGCCGCAGGGGTGTGTGGGAGCGTGGGGCGTATGTCGATTTCTTCGCCGGGGAAGGGCGCCAGGTGTGGTCGTGTGCCGAGTCGGGTGGCGGTCTCTCCTGCCACGCCGGAGGATGCCGTGGCCGTGGGGGAGGTGCACGCGGCGGCGTGGCGCGTGGCCTACCGCGGGTTGTTCTCCGCGGAGCACCTCGAAGCGATGGCCCGTTTGCGGCAGGACAAGTGGGGGCCGTTGATCGCACGGTTGGGGGAGGCGGACGACGTGCTCCTGGTGGCCCGGGTCGATGCCAGGCCCCGGGCGTTCTGCTACGCCGGGCCGTCGCCCGCACGTCCAGGGGCGGCCGAGATCTTCGCGTTCTACAGCCACCCTGAGGCGTGGGGGAGCGGTGTGGCCGGGGCGCTGATGGACGCGGTGCTCGCGCGGCTGTCCGGCCCAGGGGGGCGGCACGTCCATGTCTGGACGCTGCGCGACACGCCGCAGTCCCGCCGGTTCTATGCCAAGTGCGGGTTCCGCCCGTCGGGCGCTCATGGGCGCCGGGCCATGGGGGACGGGCGCCACCATGAGCAGGTCGAGTACGAGTGCTTCGTTCCGCCCGGCCCGGGGGGCGGAAGCAGCGAGGAGTAGAACAGGACACCACGACAGTTTTCCGGCGTCGGCGCAGTGGTGTCGTCCTTCCATCCTTATGAATCTACGCTGTAAAGGTGGCGGTGTCGGTAAAGAACCGCAACTACGCCACAATAAATGGAGCGGCTACGCCGCACCCCTCTCCTCCAGCGCGCGAAGGGCGGTCGCATGGCCCAGGAAGAAACCTGGCATCTCGGGAGAAACGGCCCATGGCTGGTGGTCTCCGGTGAGACGCGCCACCCGCGGGCAGCCGTCCTCCTCATCCACGGTGGCGACGTCACCGACACCGCGGCCACCACCCCCTGGGAGCCCGCGGTGCTGCGCATGATCCCGTTCGCCTGGGCGCTGCGCCGCGCCTGGGCCGACTCGGGGCTTCTCGTCGCCCGCCTCCGGCTGCGCGTGCGCGGCTGGAACGGCGCCGATGCCGATGCTCTCGCCGACACCCGGCGGGCGCTGGAGGAGATCGAGCGCCGCCGCGGTCCGGTCCCGGTGGTCACCACCGGGCACTCCATGGGCGGGCGTGCGGTGCTCCAGGCGGCCGACGCTCCGCACGTACGCGGAGTCCTGGGGCTGGCGCCCTGGATCGTCGACGGCGACCCGGTGGAGCCGCTGGGCGGCCGCCACCTGCTCATCGCCCACGCCGACTTCGACATCAACACCAGCCCGGCCGCCTCTCGCGCCTATGTCGGCCGTGCGCGCGGGGTCGCGGCCAGTGCCGACTTCGTCCCCGTCCATCTGGACTCCCACCCCATGGTGCGGATGGGCAGGTGGAACGAGCTCACCGTGGCCTTCACCGGCCGTGTCCTCGGATGGGTCGGCGCGCGCACGGCGGTCGGCTGACCCGCGCGGTTCCGGGCCGCGCGATCACTCGCCCGGCCGCTTCTGTGCTTGTTCCACCGCTTCGCCGAGCAGGCGCACGGCCGCGTCCACGGCGTCGGTGAGCGTGGCCGGGTCCGGGCCGGGGCGGATCTCGTCGATTCCGCGCAGCCCGGCGAGGTCGAGCAGCCGCTTCTCGTTGGTCACCCAGATCCCCCGGGCGGCCGCGACCGCGTGGGCGGCCTGTGCGGCGGCCGTGGCGACGGCTCCGGCGGTCTCCGTGGCGTGTCCGCGTTCGGCGTGGGCCTTGCGGGCGTAGGCGAGGGTCAGTTCGGCCTGGCCCCACCACCGTGCGGGTGCCGAGCGGCGCAGCGCCTCGGGGTAGGAGGTGCGGGGGAGTTCACCATAAAGGACCTTGTTGATCGCGAGTTCGGCGACGACCAGGTAGGTGGGGATCCCGGCGAGGTGGAAGGCGAGCTGTTCGACGTCGAAGCGGCCCTTCTCGGCCTCGGCGATGCGGTGTTCGACGTCGTCGAGGTCGCGGTAGTGCACGTCGATGTGGCGGCCGTCGTAGGTGATCCAGGCGCCGCCGTTGAAGACGCCGCCGCCCCATTCGCCGATGTCGAAGACCTGGCCGTCCCAGCCGAGGGCGCGCAGGTGGTCGGGGTCGAATTCGCCGCGGTAGTAGATGGCGAAGTCGAAGTCGCTGTCGGGGGTGTGGGTGCCGGTGGCGCGCGACCCGCCGAGGGTGACGGCGTGGACGCCGGGGAGGTCGGCCAGTGCGGTGGTGATCTCGTGGGTGAGGCGGTCGTCACTGAGGCGCATGTGCGTAATGTACCCGTGCGTGGTTCTGCGGGGTGGGGTGGTCGGTGGCGGCCGTATGCTGAGCGGCGTGCTGAGAGAGGTTTCCGCGACGCGGTATGTGTTGCCGCTGCGCGAAGGGGGATCGTTGCCCGGGTTGGTCGAGGCTGATGACCTGGGCATGTACGTGGTGAAGTTCCTGGGCGCGGGGCAGGGGCGCAAGACGCTGGTCGCCGAGGTGGTCTCGGGTGAGCTGGGTCGTGCGCTGGGGTTGCCGGTGCCGGAGCTGGTGGTGGTGGACTTCGATGCGGTGATCGGGCGGGGCGAGCCGGATCCGGAGGTTCAGGAGCTGCTGAAGGCCAGCGGCGGACTGAACCTGGGGATGGATTTTCTGCCGGGGTCGCTGGGGTTCGATCCGGTGGCGTTCGAGGTGGACTCCGGGTTCGCCGGGCGGGTGCTGTGGTTCGATGCGCTGGTGGGCAATGTCGACCGGACGTGGCGCAATCCGAACATGCTGGTGTGGCATGGGGCGCCGTACCTGATCGACCACGGGGCGACGTTGATCTTCCAGCACAACTGGCGGGGGTCGTCCGGTGCGGTGGCGCGGGCGTATGACGCGTCGGACCATGTGCTGTTGTCGGCGGGGCCGGA
This sequence comes from Nocardiopsis mwathae, assembly GCF_014201195.1. Lineage (NCBI taxonomy): Bacteria > Bacillati > Actinomycetota > Actinomycetes > Streptosporangiales > Nocardiopsidaceae > Nocardiopsis > Nocardiopsis mwathae. The sequence continues at coordinate 2,009,748 of NZ_JACHDS010000001.1, forward strand.
TCTGGCGGCGGCGGATGCGGAGTTGGCGCCGTTGGTGACGGAGGAGCTGCTGTGGGAGGTGGTCGCGCTGGTGCCGGATGAGTGGCTGGTCGATGAGCCGGGGTTCGGTTCGGTGCGGGAGGTGCGCGCGGCGTTCGTGGAGCACGTGCTGGCGCGGGTGGCCGGTCGGGGTTGGCTGCCGGAGGTGGGCCGGTGACGCGGGAGGTGTTCGAGTACGCGCTGGTGCGCGTGGTTCCGCGGTTGGAGCGGGGCGAGCAGGTGAATGCGGGGGTGATCGTGTACTGCCAGGCGCGGGGGTTCCTGGCGGCGCGGTGGGCGTTGGATGAGGCGCGGTTGTCGGCGTTGGATCCCGGGGTGGATCTGGTCGGGGTGCGGCGTGCGTTGGAGGCCGTGGAGGCGGTGTGCCGGGGTGGTGGTGCCGCGGGTGCGGCCGGTGGTGAGTCGGCGGGTCGGCGGTTTCGCTGGGTGACGGCGCCGCGGAGCACGATCGTGCAGCCGGGGCCGATTCATACGGGGTTGACGGAGGATCCGGAGGGGGAGTTGGAGCGGTTGTTGGATCGCCTGGTGCGCTGAGTTCGGCGCGGTGGTGCGGTGGGGTCGTCCCCGGTGGCCGGTTGCGGCTGCCGGGGTTTTTCGTGTTCTCGGGGGTGGGTCAGGTGAACCAGTGGGCGGCGCCGGTGTGGGGGTCGGTGTAGGCGAGGGGGCGCTCGTTGTGGGTGAGGAGGAGGGTGTGGCCGGGGCGGGGGTCGGGTTCGGGCGGGGTGGTGTGGGAGAGGGCGTCGGGGGGTTCTTGGGCGATCCAGTGGACGTCGAGGGTGCGGATGTGGTGGGCGATGCGGTGGCGTTCCTCGGCGGTGAGGTAGGTGAGGACGAGGGAGTGGAAGACGACGACGGTGGTGTGGGCGGGGGCGGTGGCGAGGGCGTCGGGGAGGCGTTGGAGGAGGTCGCCTTGGATGAGGTGGGGTGGGTCGGTGCGGGCGATGGTGATGGCGGCGTCGAGGCGTCGGGTGCGTTGGTGGTGTTCGGGCCAGATGAGGCTGTGGAGCCAGCGGGTGTCGTCGGGGTCGTTGATGTCGAGGGGGTTGAGGTCGATTCCGGTGCGCTGGGCGATGTCGAGGCGGGGGTGGGTGGGTGGGGTGGCGCCGGTGGCGGGTGCGGTGATGCGGAGGGGTGAGTGGGGGTCGCCGGTGGTGGGGCCGTCGGTGTCGTAGGCGTAGCGGTCGGGGTAGAGGCAGAGGCCGGCGGAGGCTCCGAGTTCGATGAGGGTGAGGGGTTGGGGGAGTGCGGTGAGGAGGGGGTGGAGGGGGGCGCAGCGGGCGGGTTCGTTGGTTTGGGTGCGGCGGTGCTGCATGAGGGGGGCGATGCGGTGCCAGTTGTCGAGGAGGGTGCGGCGGAGGTGGGGGAAGTCGGTGGGTGTGCCGGTGAGGTGGCGGGTGGCGGCGAAGAGGAGGTTGGGCTGGTGGCAGCGCGGGGGGAGGGTGTTGATGAGGGCGAGGAGGGTGGGGTCGCCGGCGATGCCGTGGGCGAGTTCGGTGTAGAGGGGGGAGGTGGTGGCTTCGTGGGTGGCGAAGTGGCGGTAGCGGGTGGCGATGTCGGCGGTGGTCATGGTGTGGGCCGTTTCCGGGGCAGGGGGCGGCTGCTGTGCGGTGCGGGGTGGTGGTACCCGGTGCGTGGCGGGTGGTAAACGAGTGGCTGGTGTTGGGGCGTGGTGTGGCGGCCCGCGGGTCCCGGGTGTGGGGGTCGGCGGGCCGCTTTCGTGTGTCGGGGGTTAGTCGAGGGTGTCGGTGTGGTCGGGGGTGGGGGTGCGTTCGTGGGTGGGGATGGGGGCGCCGCGTGGGGGGATGCGGTCGGCGCGGGCGGGGTCGATTCGGGTGAGGGAGGTGTCGGCGGTGCGTTGGGCGATGGCGGTCATGGCGGCGAGTGCGGAGCGGATTTGGCGTTGTTCGGCGTGGGGGCCGATGTTGCTGAGTTCGATGAGGATGCTGCCGCTGCCGTGGAGGCCGTAGGCGTTGCGGGCGATGCCGGGGTAGTCGCCGCCGGGGTAGGTGCTGACGTTGTTGGCGGGGTGGTGGGTGGTGATGGCGTGGGCGGCGGCGACGGTGGCTTGGCGGGAGAGGTCGGTGGCGGGGGTGGTGACGTCGGGGTGGGTGGGCCACATGACGGAGGCGGTGATTTCGCGTCCGTGGTGGTCGGTGTAGCGGCCTTGCATGTGGTAGTCGACGACGAGGTCGGGGGTGGTGGCGGCGTAGGTGCGTTGGATGGCGGCGGCTTCGGGGACGGGGTTGTGGTCGGGGTGGAGGTTGGGGTGGTGGTAGCGGTTGGGGTCGTAGCCTTTGCCTTTTCGTCCGTGTTCGGGGTCGGCGTGGGGGTCGTGGTTGTAGCGGGAGTTGTTCTCGTGGCCGTCGGGGTTGGCGCGGACGATGATGTCGACGGTGATGCGGGAGCGGAGCCAGTGGTGCCAGGGGGTGGTGCCGAGGCCGGTGTGGCGGAGGAATTCGAGGGCGGCGGGGGTGCCGAGGGGTTCGTTGCCGTGTTGCTGGGTGATGTAGAGGAGGCGGCGGGGGCCGGTGCCGACGGTGGCGTGGTAGATGGGGCGGTTCTGGTTGGTGCGGCCGATTTCGGTGATGCGGATGCGGCCGTTGCTGTGGTCGTGGAGTTGGTGGAGGCGGTGGGTGAGTTCGGCGGTGCTGGGGCGGGGGTCGATGTGGTGGCCGGTTGTGGCCGGTGCGGGGGGTGGGGTGTGGGCGTGGGCGGGTGTGGTGAGGGCGGCGGGGGTGGCGGCGATGGTGAGTGCGGTGAGGAGTGTGGCGAGTTTCGCTGTGGGGGTCATGGGGGGTCAGTGTGCCGGGGCGGGGGCGGTGGCTCAAGTATCGCGGGGGTGGTGTCGTGGGGCCGTGGTGTGGGGGTTGGGTGTGGTGGTGCAGGTCCGGGGGGTGTGGGGGGAGTTGCCGTCGGGTGTGCGGACCGTGCACAGTAGGGCTCGTTCAGGAGACGTTCGACGTTCGTCGGTTTTTCGACGTTGGCAGATAGGGCGGCGGCCGGGTGGCTGTGCCTGTGGGTGGAGGAGTAGCCGTCATGCGGCAGTCGCGCTCGGATGGGGTGGCGCAGGGCCCGCGCTTCGATGTGCTGGGGGATATCGCTTATCAGCGTGCCAATACGGAGGCGCGGGCGCGGGTGTTCGCGCGTCGGGGTGCGGAGGGCGGTTGGGAGCATGTGTCGGCGGGTGAGTTCCTCAGTGAGGTGACGTCGCTGGCGAAGGGTCTGATCGCGGCGGGTGTGGGTGCCGGGGATCGGATCGTGGTGGTGTGCGGTGCCCGGTATGAGTGGGCGCTGGTGGTGTTCGCGGCGTGGGTGGTGCGGGCGGTGGTGGTGCCGGTTCCGTCGTCGGCGTCGGCGGAGCGGGTGCGGCACGTGTTGCGGGATTGCGGTCCGGCGGCTGTGGTGTTGGAGGACGGGCGGCATGCGGGGACGGTTGCGGGGATTTCGGCGGAGTTGACGGAGCTGGCGCGGACGTGGCGGTTGGATGAGGGGGGTTTGGAGGCGATCGCGCGTCCGGGTGCGTATATGGATCCGACGGCGGTGCGGTTCCGGCGGGAGGAGTCGCGTCGGGAGGATGCGGCGGTGGTGGCGTATCCGGTGGGGCGTGTGGTGCGGGCCCGTGGTGTGGTGTTGACGCATGGGAATGTGTTGGCGGCTGCTGAGGGTGTGGTGCGGCGGTTGGGGCCGGCGTTGGCGGAGGTGGAGGAGGGGCGTGCTGCGGCGTTGTTGCAGCTTCCTCCGTCGGATGTGCATGGTCTTGCGGCTGTGGTGGCGTGTTTGGTGGGCCGGGTGCGGGTGGGTCTGCTGCCGTTGGGGTCGGGGTGGTTGGGTGCGGTGCGGGAGTTCCGGCCCAGTGTGGTGGTGTGTACGCCGCGGTTGTTGGAGGAGGTGCATGCGGTTGAGCGGGGGCGTGCGCGGGAGACGAGTTGGGACAGTCTGAACGCGTATGACGCGGCGACGGATCTGGCGGTGGATTTCGATCGTGCGGAGCGTCGGGGTGCCTGGAAGCGGGTGTCGATGGCGATGTACGACTGGATGTATGCGCGGATTCGGGAGGCGTTGGGTGGGCGGGTGCGGGTGGTGGTGTGTGGTGGGTGGCCGCTGGGTGAGCGGTTGGACCGGTTTTACAGCGGTGCGGGGATGCCGGTGTTTCAGGCGTTCGGGGTTGCGGAGTCGGCTGGGGCGTTCGTGGTGAATGCTCCGGGTGAGCGGCGTGCGGGGGCGCAGGGGCGGCCGTTGCCGGGTGTGGAGGTGCGGTTGTCGCGTGAGGGGGAGTTGCATGTGCGCGGTGAGGGTGTGTTCGGGGGGTATTGGGGTGATGAGGCGGCGAGTCGTGCGGCGTTTCGGGATGGGTGGTTGGCGACGGGGTTCGTCGGTGAGATGGATGCGGAGGGGTATGTGCGGGTGACGGGTCGGTTGCGGGCGCAGGCGACGTTGGAGGAGCCGTTGGCGCCTCCGTTGCCGCGGCCGTGGGCGCCGCGTGGCGGTGGGGTGGTGTCGCCGGGGGCGGCGGGTGCGGTGTCCGGTGGGCGGTCCGGTGGTGCGGTGGTGTCGTCGCGGGTGGGGGAGCGCGGGGAGCCGGTGCCGTCGGGTGCTGTTCCGGTTGTGGCCGCTGGTGGTGCGGGGGTGGCGCCGGCGGACCAGGTGGTGGCGTTGGAGCAGCGGTTGCGGGCGCATCCGCTGGTCAGCCAGGTGATGCTGATCGGGCGGGGGCGGCCGTATGTGAGTGCGCTGATCACGTTGGTGCGGGATCAGTTGGAGTATTGGCGGTTGGTGAACAACCGGCCGTTGTCGATGGCGCCGGAGGAGATCGCGGCGGATCCGGATCTGTTGAAGGAGATCCAGGCGATCGTGCATGAGGCCAACGGGACGGTGCCGCCGGGGTTGGCGGTGCGGGCGTTCCACGTGTTGGCGGAGGAGTTCACGCCGCAGAGCGGGTTGGTTCTGGCGTCGGGTGAGTTGCGGCGTGATGCGGTGTTGCGGGCGTTCGCCGAGGAGATCGACGGGTTGTACCGGAGTCCGGAGGCGGGCTGAGGGTGGTGTGGCGGTAGCGCGTCGGCGGTCCGGTGCCGGTGCGGGGCTGTGGGGCGGGCGCGGGTGTGCGTCCGCCCCTTTCGTGTGTGGGGGGTCAGGCGTTGTTGAGGTAGGCGAGGACGGCGAGGACGCGGCGGCTGTCGTCGGTGGAGGGGGGGAGGTCGAGTTTGGTGAAGATGTTGTTGATGTGTTTGCTGACGGCTTTTTCGGTGATGAAGAGGCGTTGGGCGATGGCGGAGTTGGAGCGGCCTTCGGCCATTTCTCCGAGGACTTCGCGTTCGCGGGGGGTGAGGGCGGCGAGGGGGCCGGCTTCGCTGTGTTTGGCGAGGAGTTGGGAGATGACGGCGGGGTCCATGGCGGTTCCGCCGGCGGCGACGCGGCGGATGGCGTCGATGAATTGGCCGATGTCGAAGACGCGGTCTTTGAGCATGTAGCCGACGGCTCCTCCGTCGTCGGAGAGGAGTTCTCGGGCGTAGAGCTGTTCGACGTGCTGGGAGAGCACGAGGATGGGGAGGCCGGGGACCTGGCGTCTGGCTTCGATGGCGGCCTGGAGTCCTTCGTCGGTGAAGGTGGGGGGCAGGCGGACGTCGACGACGCCGACGTCGGGGCGGTGCTCCAGGAGGGCTTTGAGGAGGTCGGGTCCGTTGTCGACGGCGGCGACGACCTCGAAGTCGTGGGCTTGTAGCAGCCGGATCAGTCCATCGCGGAGGAGGGCGAGGTCTTCGGCGATGACAACACGCACGGGAGCTCCATTGTGACGATTGTCGGCCCGCCTGCCGGGCTGACAATGCTTATCGTGCCATCGAATGCTCCGAGCCTGCGCCTGATGCCTTGGAGGCCGGTGCCTTTGGTGAGGTCGGCGCCGCCTTTGCCGTCGTCGCCGACGAGGAGGACGAGGCGGTCGCCGCCGTGGTTGATGCGGACCCAGGCGCGGGTGGCGTCGGCGTGTTTGGCGGCGTTGGTGAGGATTTCGGCGATGGCGAAGTAGGCGGCGGATTCGACGGGGGCGGCGAGGCGGCCGGGGAGGTCGATGTCGACGTCGATGGGCAGGTGCTGGGTGACGGCGAGGGCGCGGACGGCGCCGTCGAGTCCGCGTTCGACGAGGACGGGGGGGTGGATGCCGCGGACGAGGTCGCGGAGTTCGGTGAGGGCTTGGCGGGTGGCGTCGCGGGCTTCGGTGAGGAGTTGTTGGGCGGTGTGGGGGTCGCGGGCGAGCATTTGTTCGGCCATGCCGAGGCTCATGCCGAGGGCGACGAGGCGGGCTTGGGCGCCGTCGTGGAGGTCGCGTTCGATGCGGCGGACTTCGGAGGCTTGGGCGTCGATGGTTTCGGCGCGTGAGGTGGCGAGGTGGGCGACGCGTTCGGCGAGGCGGGTTTTTTCGTTGGGGGCGAGGAGCCAGCGGTTGAGGTGGGCGTAGCCGGTGACGCTGATGGGGGTGATGACCCAGTAGACGAGGATGAGGAGGAGGGCGGGCAGGAGGGTGATGAGGGCGCCGGTCTGGTCGGTGGGGGGGATGAGGCCGTAGTAGGTGGGGTCGTCGCGCCAGAGGAGGGTGCTGTAGAGGGTGAGGTGGGCGGCTTGGGCGATGAGCATGGCGGGCAGGGCGGCGATGACGGCGCCGAAGAGGCCGTTGACGAGGAGCCAGGTGAGGTCGCGCCAGGTGGTGGGGTCGGTGAGGATGGCGCCGGCGCGGTGGGAGATGCCGGTGGGGGGGAGTGGGTGGTAGGGGGTGGGGATGGGTCCGTCGGGGAGGAAGTGGCCGAGCATGGTGCGGTGGGTGTCGGCGTGGCCGCGGATGAGGGGGGTGAGCAGGACGATGAGGGGGAGGCCGACCCAGAGGAGGGAGAGGACGGTGGCCAGGGCGTAGAGGGTGAGGAGGAGGAGCCCGGTGGCGGCGTGGGCGACGAACAGCAGTGACCAGGCCAGCAGGTTGGTGCGGCTGGCGCGCTGGTAGTCGATGCCGGCCATGTGGGGTCCTTCCTGGGTGTGGGCGGTGTGGGGGGTGGTGGGTGTTCTGCCTTCATTGTGGCGGAGGGGGGTGGGGCGTGCAGGGGTGTCAGCTCCCCTTTGCGGCGGGTCAGAGGGGGTGGGTGGCGGTAACGGTTTGGTTTTGGGTTGTGGCCGGTGGGGTGGTTTCGGTGCTGGTGGGGGGTGGGGTGGGGCGACCGGGGGTTTGCAAGAGGGTTTCAGTTTCTGAAATTTCTTGCTAAGTTCTGCGCAATCGTTCCGCCGCGGGGGACACGGCGGCGGCGAGCCCCCCACGCGCACCCCAAGGAGACCCCCCATGCGGCTGGCCCCCATCGCCGCGGCGGCCCTCGGCCTGGCACTGGCCCTGCCCGCCTGCGGCACCGGCGCCCCGGCCCCCGAGGCCACCGGCGAGATCACGTTCTGGGACACCTCGGACGCCACCACCGAAGCCCCCGCGGTGCGGCGGCTCATCGACGAGTTCAACGCCGCCCACCCCGACTACACCGTCCACTACGAGAACGTGCCGTTCGCCGACGCGCAGGACACCTTCAAGACCGCCGCCCAGTCCGGGGACGGCGCCCCCGACGTGCTGCGCGCCGACGTGGGCTGGGTCGCCGAGCTGGCCGCGCTGGGCTACCTGGCCCCGCTGGACGGCACCCCCGCCCTGGAGGATCCCGACGACTTCCTTCCCACGCCCTATTCCAGCACCCGGTACGAGGGCGCGACCTATGCGGTCCCCCAGGTCACCGATGCCCTGGGGCTGCTGTACAACACCGAGCTGCTGGCCGAGGCCGGGCACACCGAGCCGCCGGCGACCATGGCCGACCTCAAGCGGGCGGCGCTGGACGTGGGCGAGAGGACGGACGCCGACGGGCTGTACCTGAACGCCGCCGACGGGTTCTTCCTGCTGCCGCACTACTACGCCCACGGCGGCGACCTGCTCGACACCGAGGCGCAGCGGATCACCGTCAACGACGGGGCCGGGGTGGCCGCACTGGAGGAGGTCCTCGACCTCATCGAATCGGGGGCCGCGGCGCGCCCCGCCCTCACCGACACCTACGCCACCATGCAGACCGCCTTCAAGGAGGGCGATGTGGCGATGATCTTCAACGGCCCCTGGGCCATGGGCGACCTGCGCGCCGGCTCCGCCTTCGCCGAGGACCCGGCCAACCTCGGGGTCGCGCCGGTGCCCGCCGGGCCCGGCGGGCAGGGGAGCCCCACCGGCGGCCACGACTACGCGGTCTATGCGGGGTCGGGGGAGGCGGAGGCCGCCCACGCGTTCATCCGGTTCATGGCCTCGGCCGACACCCAGGCCGCGTTGAGCGAGGAGCTGGGGCTGCTGCCGACCCGCGCCTCGGTCTACGAGCGCGAGGAGGTCGCCTCCCACCCCACGGTGCGCGACTTCGCCCCGGTGGTGGAGACGGCCCGGCCGGGGGTGTGGATCCCCGAGGGCGGCACGCTGTTCGAGCCCTTCACCAAGCAGCTGCCGGCGGCGGTGTCGGGGTCGGCCACCGCCCAGGAGGCGCTGGACGGCGTGGCCGCCGACTACCGGGCCGCCCTGGGGTGGGACTGAGCCCGGCGATGGCGACCACCCTTTCCCCCGCCCCCGGCGCGCCGCCGCGCCTGCGCCCCGGCCGGGGCGGCGGCGGTGCGCGGGCGGCCGCGGGCCGGCTGCGCCGCGCGGCCTCCCGCCACTTCTACGCCTGGCTGCTGGTGGCGCCGGTGGCCGCGGTCACCGCGGTGCTCATCGGCGTCCCGTTCGCCCGCGGGCTGTACCTGTCGCTGACCGATGCCACCGAGGCCACCGTGGGGCGCACGGTGGGCGCCGACGAGATCCCCGCGGCCTACGACGTCGTGGGCGCCGGGAACTACCTGGCGATCCTCTCCGGGGAGGTCGGCGAGTTCTGGCCGCGGCTGGCCTGGACGGTGGTGTGGACGGTGGTGTGTGTGGCCTGCCACTACGGGCTGGGCCTGGGGCTGGCGCTGCTGCTGCAGCGGCCGGTGCGGGGCCGGGCCGCCTACCGGGTGGCGATGGTGCTGCCCTGGGCGGTGCCGCCGTTCGTCACCGCGTTCACCTGGCGGTTCCTGTTCAACCAGGACTACGGGGTGTTCAACGCCGCCCTGGGTGCGGTGGGGCTGCCGGCGGTGCCGTGGCTCAACGACCCGTTCACGGCCAAGGTCGCCGTCATCGTCGTTAACGTGTGGATGGGGGTGCCGTTCATGATGCTGGCGCTGCTGGGCGGCCTGCAGTCCATCCCCCGCGAGCACTACGAGGCGGCGCGGGTGGACGGCGCCTCGGCCTGGCAGCGGTTCGTGCACATCACCCTGCCGGGGCTGCGGCCCGTCAGCGCGCCGGTGGTGCTGCTGGGCACCATCTGGACCTTCAACCAGTTCCCGGTGATCTACCTGGTCACCGGCGGCGGGCCGGGGGACAGCACCGAGCTGCTGGTGACCTACGCCTACCGGATGGCGTTCTCGGGCATCCGCGACTACGGCGGTTCGGCCGCCTACGGGATGCTCATCCTCGTCCTGCTGGCGGCCATGGCCCTGGTCTACCAGCGGGCCTTTCGGCGCGGAGGCGGCGCATGGTGAGCGCGGAGCACACGACCACCCCTGCGGTGCGCGGCCGCCGGCGGCGTGCCGGGCCTCGGACGCGCCCGCGTGCGGCGTCGCTGGCTCTGCACGGCGTGCTGCTGTGCGCCTCGGGCGCGGCGGTGCTGCCCGTGGTGTGGATCGTGCTGACCTCCCTGAAGCCCCGCGGGGCCTGGCAGAGCACCCGCATCGAGCTGTTCCACGACCCCTCCCCGGCCAACTACGTCCAGGTGCTGGGCTCCACCTCGTTTCTGACCTGGTTCGCCAACTCCCTCGTCGTGGCGGGCGGCACCACCGCCCTGGCGCTGCTGCTGGCCGCGACCACCGGGTATGCGCTGAGCCGGTTCCGGTTCCCCGGCATGCGCCCGCTGCTGTGGACCCTGCTGGTGACCCAGATGTTCCCGGTGGCCATCCTCATCGTGCCGCTGTACAACGTGCTGTCCGGGCTGGGCCTGATCAACACCCACCTGGGGCTCACCCTCACCTACCTGACCATCGCCGTCCCGTTCTCCGCGTGGATGCTGCGCGGCACCTTCGACACCATCCCCGTGGAGATCGACGAGGCGGGCCGGGTGGACGGGCTCAGCCCGCTGGGCACCTTCTGGCGGCTGGTGCTGCCGCTGGCCCGGCCCGGGCTGGCCGTGGTCGCGTTCTACGCCTTCATCACCGCCTGGGGCGAGGTGGCCTATGCCACCGCGTTCCTCACCACCGACGCGACCGCCACCCTGGCGGTGGGGCTGGGCCAGTTCGTCGGCCAGCAGAAGGCCGAGTGGGGCATGCTCAGTGCGGCCTCCGTCCTCATCGCCGCGCCCGCCACGGTGGTGTTCCTGCTGGTCCAGCGCCACCTGGTGGCGGGGCTGGCCGCGGGCAGCGGCAAGTCGTGACGCGCCGTCCCCGCGCGGGGGCGGCGCGCCAGGATGCCGGTCGGCGACCCCCGACCCGCAGGGAGCACCCATGGCCCAGCACCACGCCGCGCAGTCGGCCCGGCCCCCGCGGCCCGTGGCCGCGGTCACCGGCGCGGGCAGCGGCATCGGCCGCGCGGTCGCGCTGCGCCTGGCCGCCGACGGCTACGCCGTCGTGCTGGCCGGGCGCCGCCGGGCGCCGCCGGGCGCGGCTGGAGGAGACCGCCCGGGCCGCGGGGCCGCGGGCCGCCACCTTGGCGGTGAGTGTCGACGTCGCCGGCCCTGAGGCGGTGCGCTGCCTGTTCGCGCAGGTCAAGGACGCCTACGGGCGGTGTGATGTGCTGTTCGGCAACGCCGGGGCGATGCCGGAGCCCGCGCCCGTCCACGAGGTCGGCGACGCGGTGTGGCGCCAGGCGGTGGACGTCAACCTCTCCGGTGCGTTCTGGTGCGCACGCGAGGCCTTCGCCCTGATGAGGGAGCAGGACCCCCAGGGCGGGCGCATCATCGACAACGGGTCGGTCGCCGCGCAGGTGCCGCGCCCCCACGCGGTCGCCTACACCGCCACCAAGCACGCGGTGACCGGGCTGACCAAGGCGCTGGGCCTGGACGGGCGCCGCTACGGCATCGCCTGCGGCCAGATCGACATCGGGTATCGCGGCGGGCACCCTGCAGGCCGACGGCACCCGCGCCCCCGAGCCCGTCTTCGACGCCGCGCACGCCGCCGCCACCGTCGCGCAGATGGCCGCGCTGCCCCTGGACGCCAACATCCCCTTCGTCACCCTGACGGCCACCGCCATGCCCTACCTCGGGCGGGGCCGACCCCGCACCGTGCGGGGCGTTCTCACCGTCCTCTCAGCCAGGCGCTCCACCCTGGGCCCATGGACACCACCACCGGCCCCGCAGCACCCGATGCGCCCGCGCGGGCGCGCGCACGCCGCCGCGGCAGGCGGCGCGCCGCGCCGCGGCGCCGCCGGGTCGCGGCCGCCCTGGGGGCGGCGGCGCTGGCGGCGGCCGCGGTGCTGCTCGGCCACCGGGCGGTCCCCGAGCCGCTGGGCACCTACCTGGACACCGGCCTGCCCTGGTCGGGCGCGCCCATCGCGGTGCTGGGCGCCCTGGCCGTGGCGGTGCGCTCGCCGGCCGCCACCTGTACCGCCCTGGCCGCCGCGCTCACCTGGGCGGGGGTGTTCGGCCCCGCCTACCTGCCCGCGGCCGGGGCGTCCGCGCCCCCCGACCTCCGGGTGGCCTCGGTCAACCTGCGGGCGGGCAACCCCGATGCGTGCGCCGCCCTGCGGCAGCTGGCCGAGGGCGGTGCCGACGTCATCGCCGCCCAGGAGGTGACCGGGTCGGCCGCGCCGTGCGCCACCGGGCTGGGCCAGTGGGCCGGGGCCGGGACGGTGGGGGTGTGGAGCCGGTTCCCGGTCACCTCCAGCACCCCTGTCGACGTGGGCATGGGCTGGACGCGGGCGCTGCGTGTGCAGATCGCCACGCCCCGGGGGCCGGTCGTGGTCTACACCGCTCACCTGGCGTCCTTCCGGCCCGGGGCGACCGCGCGGCGCAACGCCTCGCTGGAGCGCCTGGCCCGGGCCGCCACCGCGGAGCGGGCGGCGCGCGTCGTCGTCCTGGGCGACCTCAACACCGCCGCGACCGACCGGCGTATGGGCGCATTCGCCGGCTTCACCGACGCCCGCGAGGCGGCCGGCGGCGGGCTGGGGTTCACCTGGCCGTCGGCGGCACCGGTGGTGCGGCTGGACCACGTCCTGGCGCGGGGCCTGGAACCGGTGGGCGCGGGCGTGGCGGCGGTGCCCGGCAGCGACCACCGGGCCGCCACCGCCGCCTTCGCCCTGTGACGCGCCCCGGGGGGGTGCGCGGGGGTCAGGGCCAGCGCATGTCGGTGGCGTTGGGGAGCGAGGACACGCGCGTGGCGGGGTCGGCGTTGAGGGCGTCGCGCAGCTGGGTCCAGGCCGCGTGGGGGGTGTTGTCGGTGCGGGTGCACCCGCCGCGCTGCCGGCAGGCGGTGTGCTGGGACAGGGCGCCGGCGAAGCGGACCTGGCCGTGCCCGCTGCTCGCCCCCCAGGCGCTGATGCGGGCCCACTGGCGGGCCTGGATGCCGTCGGTGCGGTAGATCTGCGGGATCGCCCGCATGGTGGGTGAGGCGCCGCTGGCCACGTAGTGCACGTCGGCCAGCGTCCAGCCGTTGTTGCAGCGCACCGATGTGCCGGAGGTGGGGCAGCCGTCGGCGGAGTTGCCGGTGTAGAGGGTGCGGTCGGCCGCCTGGGTGAACGCGCGCACCCAGGCGCGTGCCCAGGACGGCGAGGACCAGGAGGGTTCGGCGTCCACGGCGCCGACGACGGTGACGGCCGGGGTGCCGGCCGAGGCCGCCGCGGAGTTGACGACGCGGGCCCAGGAGCGGCCTGCGTCGGCGCCGCCGAGGCCGGCGTCGTCCTTGTTGTTGACGCCCAGGGCGAGGGTGGCGGTGGCGGAGGCGGTGCGGCAGGAGGTGAAGCCCTGGGCCCAGGCCGCGGCGGCGTCGATGGCGCGGGTCTCGGCTACGCGCGCGGCGGTGGTGGCGCGGGTGGTGCCGGGTGGGCGCAGGCGGGCGCCGGGCTCCTGGGTGCCGACGAAGAGGATGCGCACGCCGCTGCGGCCCGACCGGCCTTCGTCGCACCCGGCGGCGCGGGCGGCGGTGGTGTCGGCTGCGGCGCCGGTGAGGGGCACGTAGCGGCTGACGGTGGGGCCGGGGTAGGAGGGGGCGGCGGCCGGTTCTGCGGCGACGGTGCCCAGGGCGAGTGTGGCGGCGGTGGCGATGCTGGTGGACAGTCGGGTCAGTGCGGGGCGGGCGGTCGGAATGACGGGCATTTCAGGGTCCCTTCCCGGCGGCGCGTGCGGTTGTTGGGAGGGGGATGTGTCCCCCCATTAAGCCGCAGGTGGGGGCGTCCGGGAGGGAACGCGGCGTGTCCGGGCGGTTCTGCCGTAAGACGGGGTGAAGTGGTTTTTAGCAGGTCAATGGGGGTGTTGGGGGATCGGGCGGGCGGGTGTCGGGGATGGGGGCGGGGCCGGTCCGGGCTGACCTGCGGGAACGGGCACCGCCGCGGGGGCGGGGGTGGACGGGTGCTCGCCGGCGGCGCCGGGGGTGCTGCCGGCGGGGCGGGTGCGGGCCCGGCCGCCGCGCCCTGAGGCTGCGGCGGGCATCGGCCCGCACGCCGGGTGTGGAGGGGGACGGGAGCGTCGGACCGGGGCGGGTCGGTCCGGAGCCGCCGACCCGGTATTCCAGGGTTCCCGTTCGCGTACCCGGGGGCCGGGCGGTGTCGTCGGTGGCCGGGCGGTGTTCCCGGCTCCGCCTCCGCTCCCGCGGTCGTGATGGGACGCGATGGGGTGCGGCGGGCACCGTCGGGTGGGGCCCGCGGTCAGGTCCGGGGGCGGTGGGGCGGCGCCGGGAACGCCGACGGGCCCCGCCGGGTTCGGCGGGGCCCGTCGCTGCTGCGTGGTGGGGCCGGTGCGGCGGTCGCCTCACGGCGTAGGGCACAACGCGGCTCCGACGACCGCCCGCCCACCGGGGTGGGAACCGGGCGCGGTATTCCGCGAAGGCAATGGTTGGAGCCCGGGGGACACTTAGACCGCACCGACCCGCACCCCCTCCAACAGGGGGTGCCGTGGTGATATTCCGCGCCGCCGGATCTTTTTCGGCCGGCCGCCGCTGCCCCGGTGCCCGGGGGCGGTGTCAGTGGCAGTCCCAGTGGCCGTCGTGCCGGGCGTGGCGGTGGCCGTCGTGGGCGTAGTCGGTGTGGTCGCCGTGGGGGACGGCCACGTGCCCGCACCCGTGCCCGTGCTCGTGGGTGTGGGCCTCGTGGGCGCGGTGTGCCGCCGGTTCGCACTCGTCGGTGTGGTCGCCGTGGGGTCGGTGCAGGTGGCCGTCGTGGGCGTAGTCGGTGTGGCCGTCGTGGGGGACGGCCACGTGCCCGCACCCCTCGCCGTGGGTGTGCGGGTGGTCGGTGTGGGTCGGGTGGTCGCCGGTGATGGACATGGCGGTTGGCCTTCCGGGTCGGTGTGGGTCCGGCTGTGCGCGGAGGCGGGCCGGGCGCGGGTCTACATCTGCGACTGTGGCGCCCCCAGGCGTGCCCGTGCTGCCGGTGAAACAGGTTTTGACCTGGAGTTTCACCGATGATTGAGGGGGGTTGGCCCGGTGGTCGGGGGTGCTGGTCGGGGCATAGCGCCCACACGTGCGCATGTGGTGAATTCGCGGGCCGATTCGCCCGACTCGCCGCCGCCGGTTTCCCGTGCCTTGCCACGACCTGTGATGATTCCCTATGTGTGGCGTGAACTGATCGTGGACTTGTATCCCGAGGCGGATTTGCCCGGACCGGCCGACGAGGCGATGCTGGCCGAGGTGGAGAAGGCGCTGGTGCTGCCGATGCCCTTCGAGCTGGGTTCCCTGCTGCGCGAGTGCGACGGGGTGCACAACGCCTACGGCGATGCGATCGTGTGGCCGGTGGATCGGCTGGTCGAGGACAACCTCGCCATGCGCGCCGAACCCGACTACCTGGAGCTCTACGCCCCCTTCGACGAGATGATCTTCTTCGGGGACAGCGACATGGGCCCCCAGTTCGCCTACGTGCACACCGATTACGGGCCCGGCATCGTGGTGTGGGACCACGAGACCGACCGGCGGCGGCTGGCCGCGGTGTCGCTGCGCGACTACCTGGTGCGGTGCCTGACCCAGGGCAACGGATGGCACCGCTAGCCGCTGTGGGTGGCGGAAGAAAACCCCTGGCCCCCGCGCACCGCCGCCGCCTAGCATGCGCCGGGTGAACGACCGCATCGAACTCATCCGCAACGACGATCTCACCGACACCGTCGACTACGCCTGTGCCGCCGCCGTGACCGCCCCGCCGCGCACCATCTTCACCGCGGGCGCCTGCCCCCTGGACGCCGAGGGCGCCACGGTGGGTGCGGGCGACTACGCCGCCCAGGCCCACCAGGTGATGCGCAACCTGCGCACCGCCCTGCGGGGCGCCGGCGCCGACCTCACCGACGTCGTCAAGTCCACCGTGTATGTGGCCTCTGGCCGGCAGGAGGACCTGGTGGCCGCCTGGGAGGTGGTGCGGGGCCACTTCGGGGACCACGACGCCCCCAGCACGCTGCTCGGGGTGGCCGTGCTGGGCTATGACGACCAGCTCGTGGAGGTCGAGGCGGTGGCCGTGGCGCGCTGAGCCCCGGGCCCGGGGCGGGCGCCGAGGCGCCCCCGGGCTGTTCCGGGTCGTGCCCCGGGGCGGGGAGAATGGGGGTACCGGGCGGGGGCGGTGGGTGCCGCGGGACCGCACATGACCGGCCCGGTAGGCACTTTCGTGCTATTTTGCGAAGGTCGCGCTGCCGCGGGGGCGCGCCGAGAACCGTCCGGGACCGGAAAAGAGCAGATCAGGCATGTCCGAGCAGTCCATCGACACGCGGGTGCGCGTGCAAGGCGAACCGGTCGACACCTTCCCCGACATGGCGCCCGAGGCCGCCCGGGGCACGGTCCTGCGGGTCACCGTCGTCGGCGAGGACGTGCTGCACCGGCGCAACAAGGACGTCGACCCGGCGCAGTTCGGCACGCCGGAGCTGTCGCAGCTGATCGACGACATGTTCCTGACGATGTACGCCGCCGAGGGCGTGGGGCTGGCCGGCAACCAGGTCGGCCGGGACCTGCGGGTCTTCGTCTACGACTGCCCCGACGACGAGGGCGTGCGCCATGTGGGCCACGTCATCAACCCGGTGCTCGACGAGCGCGACCCCGACCGGACCCCGCTGGTGGTGGAGAACGAGGGGTGCCTGTCGGTGCCCGGCCCGCACGCCGAGCTCGCCCGCGCCGAGCACGCCGTGGTCCGCGGCTTCGACAAGGACGGCCGCCCGGTGGTGCTGGAGGGCACGGGCTACTTCGCCCGCTGCCTGCAGCACGAGACCGACCACACCCTGGGCCGCCTCTACATCGACCGCCTGGCCGCACGCGCCCGCAAGAAGGTCCTCAAGCAGATGAGCGAGATGGCCAACGACGTCTTCGCCCGACGCGAGGCCAGGGCCGCCGAGCTCACCGAGGCGCCCTCGTCCTGACCTGCGGCGGGCGCCCCCTGGGCGGCGGGGACACCGCGCCCCGGCGCCTACCGGCCGGTGGCCAGTTCGAACAGCTCGACCAGTTCGACGCCGTAGGCCCCCATGTCGGCTTCGGGGTGCAGCACCCACGTGGCCAGGGCGCCGGTCAGCGCCCGGTTGACGGTGGCCGCCACCACCTGCGGGTCGAAGTCGCGGAACTCGCCGTCGCGCTGGCCCTGGCGCAGGATCTCCACCAGTTCCCGGGTGATCGCGTCGTCGGCGCCCAGGGAGGCGAAGCGCAGCGTGCCGTCCTCCCGGCGGTGGCTGCCGACGATGGTCATCACCGCGATGGAGCGCATCCGGTGCGCGCGCATGTAGTCCAGGGTCGCCCTGATGTAGGCGCCCAGCCGGGCGCGGGCACCGGCCTCGGCGGCCAGCCGGGGCGCGATGAACGCCCACATCCCGGTGGAGATCTCGCCGACGACCTGGTCGAGCAGGTCGTCCTTGCCGTCGAAGTAGTAGGAGATGACGCTCTTGCTGATCCCGGCGCTGTGCGCGATGCGGGCCAGTGACGCCTGCGCGTAGCCGACCCTGGCCACGGTCGTGATCGCGGCGTCGACGATCTGGGCCCGCCGGGCCTCCTCGATGATCGACTGGGGCCTGCGTGGGTGGGGACTGCTCTGGGGCCGCATGGCGTGACGCTACGGTTCGCGCGGCGCCGGGGCAAGGCCTGCGGTGGCCGATGCGGAGGGCGGCCGGACTCCCGGCCCACTGGCCGTTCCGTCTTGTCCTGGATATCCGAAGTGCAACACGCCGAGTCAGGCCAATTTCTGCATTCAAAAGGCCAGTTGCGCCGCCCCTGCCAAGCCGGGTGGCGCCAGTGGCTGTCTCTCTAGGGAGAGCCGCACGTCCAATCGCCCGAGGGGCAGGTCCGGCGCGCGCGACGCTCCGGCACCGAGGGCCGACCAGCCCCGCGGACACCGCGGCAGGCGCCGACCCACTGCCTTCTACCCCGCCCCGGCCGCACGCAACCGTGCGCACGGTACGGCCCGGCTGCGTGCGGGCGGCCCCGCCGGCGGGGCCGGGAAGAGCGCCAGGACTCCCTGCGGATCCGTCCAGGCGTGTATACGCTGAGGCCATGACTGCCGAGCCGCTTCCCGAATCCGTCGAGCGCGTCCCCGAGCAGAAGTGGCGCAGCCGGGTGATCGGCCTGTTCTGCCAGGAGCTGGATCGGCAGGCCCCGGACCACCTGCGAGCGGACCGGGAGATGGCGGTGCGGCTGGGCAGCGGCAGGTCCCGGAGCCGGACGTCGTCAACGTCTCCACGCAGGCATACGACCGCGAGGAGCCGTCGACCTCCTATGCCGCCGATGGCGTCCTGCTCGTGGTCGAAGCGGTGTCCGCGGAGTCGCAGGTGCGCGACCGCGAGACCAAGCCGATGACGTACGCCAAGGCGGGCATCCAGCACTACCGGCGGATCGAGCCGGACGGCCGGCGGGCCGTCGCCTACCTCGATGAGCTCGACCCCGCGACGTCCACCTTGGGGCTCGCGGGCATCCACCGCGACCGGCTGACGACCTCGGTTCCCTCCCCGGTCGACATCGACCTGACCGCCGTGGGCCAGCGGCGCAGGTGAGCCCGCCCCGGCGCACGGTCACACCGCGCAGTGCAGCGGGCCGCCGTTGTAGGTGATGGCGTCGGCGAACGCGGCCATCAGGTCGACGTCGCCGCGCTGCGCCTCCGCATAGGCGCGGTGCAGGTTGAGCACCAGCCGCTCGGGGTCCTGCCACTGGGCGAACTCGCCCAGCTCGACGGCGTTGGCCGCCTCCAGGGGGCCCAGCCCCTCCTCGCGGCCCCAGGCCGCCGTCTCCGTGATGAACCGGTAGTAGCGGTCGTGGGCGGCCAGCACCGTGCGGAAGGCCCCGCCCCCCACCAGGCCCCCGTGGCCCGGGACGATGTGGTCGGCCTCGAAGCCGGCCAGCCACTCCACCGAGCGCAGCGCCCCTTCCAGCGAGCCCATCAGCAGCAGCGGGGTGACCCGGTGGAACACCAGGTCGCCGGTGAACAGGACGCGTTCGGCGGGCAGCCAGGCGACGACGTCGCCGGAGGTGTGGGCCGTGTACCCCGGGTGGTGCAGCTCGACGCGGCGCCCGCCCAGGTGCAGGGTCAGCGCGCCGGTCATGGTCAGGTCCGGGGTGCGCAGGCGCGCCCCGGACCAGTCGGGGGCGGGGCGCCACACGGGCGGGCAGGCGTCGATGAACGGGTCGGCGATCATGCCCGCGCGGGTCGCCTCGTGGGCGATGAGCACCGTGTCCTGCGGCAGCAGGTAGTTGCCGTAGGTGTGGTCGCCGTGCAGGTGGGTGTTGAGGGCGAAGCGCAGCGGCGCCTGCCCGGCGGCGCGCCGTGCGGCGGACAGGAAGCGCCGGGTGCGCTCGGCCGTGCAGCAGGTGTCGATGATCAGAGCGCCGCCGCCCTCGGTTCCGCAGACGACGCCCGCGTTGTTGATCCACCAGGACCCGTCCGGCTGCACCCAGGCGTGCACGTCCGGAACCAGCTCGACCAGGCCCGCGTCCGCCGCGCTCATCGCATCGCCTTCCGCCTCGACGTCATGCCTCGGTGCTCACCCTCTCGCGGTGCCCGGCGGGTGTCGAGGAGGGCAAGGGTGAAAAGGCGGAAACCGGCCGGCGTCACCCGTGGGCGGAGGGGGCGGACCGCTCCGCGCTTCGCGGGGCGCCGGAGCCTGCGCCCGGGGCGGCGGGCGCGGACTTCAGGGCGCGGCGGTCCAGCAGGCCGGAGGCCAGGGCGACCAGGAGGCCGGCCACGGCCAGGCCGGCGCCCAGCAGGTTGGGGGCGGTGTAGCCGTAGCCGGCGGCGATGACCAGCCCGCCCAGCCAGGCCCCGGCCGCGTTGGCGATGTTGAGCGCGGAGTGGTTCAGGGCGGCCGCCAGCGAGGGGGCGCCCTGGGCTGCGTCCATCAGGCGCATCTGCAGGGAGGGCACCAGGGCGCTGCCGGTGAAGCCGACGACGAACACCATCACCACCGCCGCGGCCTTGAACGGGGCCAGGGCGTAGAGGAGCAGCAGCGCCGCGGCCATGCCCACGAGGGCGGCGTACATGGTGGGCAGCAGCGCGCGGTCGGCGGCGCGGCCGCCGGCCAGGTTGCCGGCGGTCATGCCCAGGCCGTAGACGGCCAGCACGATCGCCACGGCCGGGGCGCCGAAGCCCGACACCTCGGTCATCATGGGGGCGATGTAGCTGTAGGCGGCGAACATGCCGCCGAAGCCCACGGCGCCCACCGCCAGCGTCATCCACACCTGCAGGCGGGCCAGGGCGCTGAGCTCGGAGCGGGCCGAGGCGCCGGGCTGCGGGCGCTGGGCGGGGACCAGGCGGATGAGCAGCAGGAGGGTCAGCACGCCCACGGCGGCGATCATCCAGTAGGTGCTGCGCCAGCCCAGTTCGTGGGAGGCCAGGGTGGCCAGCGGTACGCCGACGATGTTGGCGACGGTCAGCCCGGCGATCATCAGGGCGAAGGCCTGGGCGCGCTTGGTGACCGGTACCAGTGCGGCGGCCACGACCGAGCCGACCCCGAAGAAGGTGCCGTGCGGCAGGGCGGTGAGGAACCGGGCGGTGAGCAGGGTTTCGAAGGTGGGGGCGAGCGCGGAGGCGATGTTGCCGAGGGTGAAGACCACCATCAGGGCGATGAGCAGGTTCTTGCGGTCGACGCGGGCGCCGAGCGCGGTCAGCAGCGGGGCGCCGATGACCACGCCGATGGCGTACCCGGAGATCATGTACCCGGCGGTGGGGATCGACACCCCGAAGTCGGCCGCGACGTCGGGCAGGATTCCCATGGCGACGAACTCGGTGGTTCCGATGCCGAAGGCGCCGATGGCGAGGGCGAGCAGGGCGATGGGCACGACGGCTCCTCAGCGGTCGCTGGACGTACGAGGTCAGCGGGGGGAAGGGGGCGGGGGCGGGCCCGGGGGCGCCTGTGGTCGGGGCGCGGCCGGGCCGGGGACACTACCGCCAACACCGCCGGGCGCCGGGTTTCTTTCCGGATCCGTCCGGTCGGGGGTGTGATTGCGCTCTCGCCCTCCCCTGGAGCCTGCGGGATGTGCCGCGGGCCCCGGGGGAGGGGCGCGGTCAGTCGGTGAACCGGTGGGCGTCCACTTCGGCGAGCAGGGCGGTGCGCCGTTCGGCGTCGATGAAGGAGGCGGTGACGGAGTTGCGGGCCAGGGTGCGCACGTCGGCGTCGCTGAGTCCCAGGGCCGTGCGCAGCCCGCGCATGTTGTCCTCGGCATAGCCGCCGAAGTAGGCGGGGTCGTCGGAGTTGACGGTGACCACCAGCCCCGCCTGCAGCATCCGGGGCAGCGGGTGGTCCTCCAGGCGGTCCACCACGCGCAGCCGCACGTTGGAGAACGGGCAGACCGTCAGCGGGGTGCGCTCCCGGCGCAGCCGCTCGACCAGGGCCTCGTCCTCCAGGCAGCGCACCCCGTGGTCCACGCGCTGCACGCCCAGGACGTCCAGGGCCTGCCATACGTAGGCGGGCGGGCCCTCCTCGCCGGCGTGGGCGACCAGGTGCAGCCCGGCCTCGCGCGCCCGCGCGAACACCTCCCGGAACTTCTCCGGGGGGTGGCCCATCTCGGCGGAGTCCAGCCCGACCCCGCTGACCGCGCCACCGAGGTAGGGGCGCGCCTCCTCCAGGGTGGCCAGGGCCTCCTCGGCGGGGCGGTCCCGCAGGAAGCACATGATCAGCCGTGTGGAGACCCCGTGGCGCTCCTCGGCCGCGTCCAGTGCGGCCGACAGGCCGCGCACCACGGTGTCCATTCCGACGCCGCGCACCGCGTGCGCCTGGGGGTCGAAGAAGATCTCGGCGTGGCGCACGCCCTGGGCGGCGGCGCGGGCCAGGTAGGCCTCGGCCAGGTCGGTGAAGTCGCGCTCGGTGCGCAGCACCGCCATCAGCGCGTAGTACAGGTCGAGGAAGGACTGCAGGTCGGTGAAGGAGTAGGCGGCGCGCAGCTCGTCCACCGAGGCGTAGTCCAGCCGCACCCCGTTGCGGTCGGCCAGTGCGAAGGCCAGCTCCGGTTCGAGGGTTCCCTCGATGTGGACGTGCAGCTCGGCCTTGGGGATCGGGGTGGACATGCGGTGCGCCGCCTCGCTTCGGTGGGTGGTCGGATGATCGGGAGACTATTCCGCCATTCTTCCCGTCGCGAGAGGGCGCGCGGCCCTGGTAGGGGGCCGGTCGCGGTGCGTCGGGTCGGCCACAGTGCGGGCGCGTGCCCGCGGCGGTAGGTTGCGGGACATGGACACCAGCGGGGGGACGGCGCCGGGAGCGTGCGCCGTGGAGATCCACACCGACGGCGCGTGCAGCGGCAACCCGGGGCCGGGCGGCTGGGGTGCGGTGCTGCGCTACGGGGCGCACGAGAAGGAGCTGTACGGCGGCGAGGCGGCGACCACCAACAACCGGATGGAGCTGATGGCGGCCATCATGGCGCTGGAGAGCCTGAAGCGGCCCGTGCCCGTGCGTCTGCACACCGACAGCACCTATGTGCGCAACGGCATCACCGCCTGGATCCACGGGTGGAAGGCGCGGGGCTGGCGGACCGCCGAGAAGAAGCCGGTGAAGAACGCCGACCTGTGGAGGCGCCTGGATGCCGCCGCCGCCCGCTACGACGTCGACTGGCGGTGGGTCAAGGGGCACAGCGGCGATGCCGGCAACGACCGCGCCGATGCGCTGGCCTGCCGGGGCCGCGATGAGGCCGCCGCCTTGCCGACGGCCTGAGGCCGCGCGCGGCCCCGGTGGCGGGGTCCTGGTCGGCGGGGGGCGGCGTGGCTAGGCTGACCCCACGGCGGGATCGCGCATTCTCCGGACACCGAAAGGGGCTGGCTCCTACGATGAGCTGGTCGCGGGAAGGAGCACCTATTTCCGCCACCCTGTCGGAGCCGGACACGCGCTCGGCGGCCGGGGCTGGGCCAGAGGCTGAAGTCGAGGCGCCGCCGAGCGGCCCGGAGACCCCGCCGCGGGACGAGTCCATGCGGGTGGTCGCCGAACGTGTCGCCGAGGTACTCCCCGATGGCTGTCGCGTGGAGATTCTCGGAGGAAACCTCATCGTGTCCCGCACCCCAGTCCCCTTGCACAACTGGATCGTCACCCGGTTCATGCACCAGTTGCTGCAGCAGCTGCCCGCGGACAAGTCTCCACAGAGCGTGACCTCCGTGGGGGTGAGTAAGGAGGAGAGCGAGGACGAGGACTACGCGATTCCCGACCTGGTCGTCCTTCCCGCCGATGTGGCCAAGTCCGCCGCCGGGTGGCTGGTGCCCGCCGACTGCGCCGAGCTCGCGCTGGAGGTGGTGTCGCGGGGCAGCAGCACGACCGGCACCGACGCCAAGCCCTCGGCCTATGCCGACTGGGAGATCGCCATCTACGTCCTGGTCGATCCGCGTGACGGCACCATCGTGCTCTACGCGGACCCGCGTGACGGCAAGTACCAGAATGTCCACCGTATGAAGTTCGGCGACACCGTGGTCCTGCCCGAACCGCTCAAGGACATCCGCCTGGAGACCGAGGAGCTGTCCACCTACGGGTGATCCGCGCTGTCCACGGGAAGCTGCGCGGTCTCGATCTTCACGTCACTCAGCGGCGCCGGAGCCGTGATCGTCGAGCCGTAGTCGTCGATGCGCCTGTCACGGTAGGTGCCCGACTCCGGCGTCCACATCGTCGCGCAGACGCCTTCGTAGGGATCGAAGATCATGTAGATGGGCACGCCTGCGCTCGCGTGGAACTCCACCTTGTCGTTGTAGTCCCGCTGCACACCGCCGGGTGAGACGACCTCGATGGCGAGTTCCGTGAGTCCGGGCGAGTACGCGCTCAGATTCCTGTCCGCCTCAGCTTTCGGGACGGGAGCGCAGTGGCTTTTCCCGGAACCAGTACCACAGGCGGGAGCGGCCACGGGGTAGCCCGCCGGTCAGGCGGTCTGCCGCGTCGGCTCCTTCTTCTCCGCTGCGGTGAGGTGGCGGGCGGCCAGGTCGGCCAGGACGGCGGCGATGGTGTCGGGGGCCTCCAGGGGGGTCATGTGGCCGGCGCGGGGGATCTCGACGAGGTCCTCGCAGTGCGGCAGGGCGTCGGCGATGCGGTGGGCGTGGGCGATGGGGGTGAGCCGGTCGCGGCCTCCGGCCACCACGGTGGTGGGGCAGGACAGGGATCGCACTTCGGTTCGCAGGTCGAGGCGGGCCAGGACGCGGCCCCAGTGGGCGCGCGGTAGGGGCGGGCAGGTGTGGATCAGGCGGGCGCAGAAGTCGACCATCCTGGGGTCGGCGTCGGGGGCCATGGTGACGTAGTGCAGGGCGGCGCGGGTCAGGGGGGACTTGGGGCCCAGTGGCAGCGGGGCGCCGAGGAGCAGCCGGTGGCCCAGGGCGCCGAGGCGGGGGGAGTGCGCGGCGCCGGGGAGGATGCGGGCGGTGGCGAGCAGGTCGCAGCAGCCGGTGCTGATCAGCGCCGCCGCGGCGGCGCGTTGGCGCACTTCGGGGCGGTCGGCGGCGGCCATCAGCGTCATGGCGCCCATGCTGTGCCCGGCCAGGAGGGCGGGGGTGGTGGCGGGGACGGTGGCGCGCAGCACGGCGCACAGGTCGTCGGCCAGGGCGGAGACGCCGTAGCCGTGGCGGTCGGGGCGGGCGCTGCGGCCGTGGCCGCGCTGGTCGTAGACGACGACGCGGTGGGTGGGGGTCAGGCGGGTGGCCACCGGTGCCCAGAAGGGGATGGAGCAGGTCCAGCCGTGGCTCAGGACGATGGTGGGGGCGCGGTCGGGGCCGTGGATCTCGGCGTGCAGGCGGGTTCCGTCGGCGGAGCGGAGTGTGAGTTCGCGGCGGGGGGCCGAGGGGGCGGGGGAGACCGGTCTGCTGTGCATGGGGGTGCCTTCCGTGGCTACCGGCGGGTCACAACCAGTGCTGCCCGACCCTAAACCATGACAATGATCAATGGAAGGGTTTTGGGCGGGGTGCACCTCCCCCAGCGCGCCGCCCCGGCGGTGGCGCCCGGTGCGGTAACGTCGCACCCGCCGACACCCGCCGACACCCGCCGGCGCCGGCGGGCCGCCATCCGCACAGCCGCCGACCGGGGACGACGCACACCGCACATGAACGGCCACACCACCGACCTCGCCGACGTCCTCGCCGCCGTCCCGCTGTATGCGCCGGTCGGCGAGCAGCGCCGCGGACGCGTCAGTTCCACCACGGTCGCGCCCGGCGCCGCGCTGCCCACCAAGGTGGTGGTGGACTTCGGCTCCACGCCCGAGGGACCCGACCGCGGCCCCGACCTGGAGATCGCCACCCGCGCCTGGGACACCGGCACCGAGCCCGGCGAGCGCGAGCTGCGGGGCTTCTGCGCTGAGCGCGCCCTGATGGAGCTGCGCATGCGCGACCCGCTCAGCGGCCAGGCCACCGCGCTGCCGCCCGGCGCCGCCTGGTCCAGTGCCGCGATCACCGTGGATGCCACCCCCCGCACCTTCACCGTGCTGTCGGCCGGCGCCCTGTGGGTGGCCGCCACCGTCCTGCCCGGCCCCTTCCTGCTGCGGATCTACACACCGGTGGCCGGCGCACGCCCCGACCGGCTGCGCCGCCTCACCTCCGCCGCGGAGTTGGAGCCCCTGCGCGGCCGCGGCTGAGTGGCCCCGCTCCCGCAGGGCTCAGCGGCGACGCGTGGGCGGGAAGGCTTCACCGCGCCCGTTGACCCGCCTAGGCTCGCCGCATGGCCATTCACGTGCTGTCCAGCCGCGTCCTGCTGCGCCCCACCGACCTCGAACGCAGCCGGACCTTCTACCGCGACATCCTGGGGCTGGCCGTCTACCGGGAGTTCGGCACCGGTGAGCGGCGCGGCACCGTGTTCTTCCTCGGCGGGGGCTTCCTGGAGCTGTCCGGGCACAGCCCGCACCCGCCCGAGCCCGCCGCCACGCGGCTGTGGCTGCAGGTCCCCGACATCTGGGCGGCCCACCGCGCCCTGGTCGGCCGGGGCGTGCCGGTCGTGCGCGAGCCCCGGCGCGAACCGTGGGGGCTGCTGGAGATGCACATCGCCGACCCCGACGGGCTGCCGCTGTTCATCGTCGAGGTTCCCGCCGACCACCCGCTGCGCTACCGCCCCTGAGCGGCGGCGGAGCTCAGCCGGGGGTGCCGTCGTCGCACCCGGCCTGCGGCTCCAGCAGGTCCGGGGCGCCGCCGACGAGCAGGCGGCGGGGGCCGGGGCCCTCCTGGCCGCACTCGTCGTGGGGGTTGGACAGCACGCAGCGCTCCAGGGACAGGCAGCCGCACCCGATGCAGCCGGTGAGGTCGTCGCGCAGCTTCTCCAGTTGGCGGATGCGCGCGTCGAGTTCGCCGCGCCACTGCTCGGAGAGGTACGCCCAGTCCTCCTGGGTGGGGGTGCGCTCTTCGGGCAGCCCGGCCAGCGCCTGGCGGATGCGGTCGAGCGGGATCCCCACGCGCTGCGAGACGCGGATGAACGCGACCCGGCGCAGCGTGTCGCGCCGGTAGCGGCGCTGGTTGCCGGCGGTGCGGCGGCTGGTGATCAGCCCCTTGCGCTCGTAGAAGTGCAGTGCCGACACTGCGACACCGCTGCGTTCGGCGACCTGCCCGACGGTCAGTTCCCTGGCCTTCCACGACACCTGCGTCACGTGAACCACCCCGGTCGTCGTTCCTTAATCAAGGTTGACGTTACCGGGTCGCGCGGGTGGGCGCACCGTGTCCGCGATGCCGCCCAGCGCGGCGCGGATCGCCGCGGCCAGCGGCGGCTCCAGCGCCGAATGCCCCGCTTCCACCCAGGTCAGGCGCGTGTGGGGAAGTGCCGCGCGCAGGCGCCGCGCACTGGCGGCCCCCGTCGCATCGCCGGTGCCCTGGACGACCTCCACGGGCACGTCGAGGCCGGCGATCCGGTCGAGCACCCCCTGCTCGCCCAGGAAGAACCCGTGGCGGGCGTAGTGCGCCTCGACCCTCACGCCGGCCGTCAGGGCCGGGGTCGCCTCGATGAGGTGCGGGGCGAAGGCGGCGCCGCACTGCGCGGCGTCGAAGGCGGCCCAGTTGCGTACCGCAAGCGCGTGGTCGGGATGGCCGGGGTCGGCGATGCGGCGCGCGTAGGCGGCGGGGACGTCGTCGAGCTCGGCTGCGTCCAGCGGGGCGGTGAACCCCGCCCACACCCCGGCGTCCACGCCCCGCCCCTCCAGCAGCGGCGCGTACTCCTCGCGGGAGCCGAGGAACACCCCGCTGAGCACCAGCGCGTGCACGGTGTGCGGGTGGCGCGCCGCCAGGGCCAGCGCCAGCGCCGCCCCCCAGGAGGGGCCGAGCACCGCCCAGCGGGCCACGCCCAAACGGGTGCGCAGGTGCTCCAGGTCGCCGAGGAGGTGGCCGGTGGTGTTGGCGGCCAGGGCGCCGTGCGGGCGGGAGGCGCCGCAGCCGCGCTGGTCGACCTGGATGAGCCGGAAGCGGCGCGGGTCGGCCAGGGTGCGCTGGGCGCGGGTGCTGCGGCCGCCGGGGCCGCCGTGCAGGAGCAGCAGCGGGATGCCGTCGGGGGCGCCCGATTCCCACCAGCGCAGCACGTGCCCCTGGCCCACGGGCAGCGGTCCGGTGCGGCGGGTGGGTGCGGGAACGGTGGCGGCGGGGGGCACCGGCTCACCGCTCCCCGGCGCGGGCACGGGTGCGCAGGCGGCGTCCGCGCTCCTGGGGCAGGGCCAGGTGGCCGCCGGTGATCAGGTGGAACCGCTCCAGGCCGGGGCACTGCACCTGCACCACGGTGGTGCCGTGCGCCAGCACCGCCAGGTCGCGGGCGGCCACGCGGTGCCCGGCGGCGCCGATGCGCCGCACCACTTCGGCGCGCTGGTCGGCGACCGGTGCGCCGGCCGCGGCGGTGTCGTCGGGCGGCAGCGGGGCCCAGGGTGCGCCGGGGAGGCGGTCGTCGATGGCCAGGCGGGCGCAGGCCAGCAGGCGGGGGTGGTCGGCGACGCGGGCGCGCGCGGCGGCGCCGGTGCCGGGGCCCTCGGCGGTGCGGGCGAGGAGGTGGTCCTGGACGAGTTCGCCGATGGCGCGGTGGGCGGCGGTGGCGGGCGACAGGGAGGCGCCGATGCCGTAGCGGGGGGCGCCGTCGGGCAGCGGCGGGGCATGGGCGAGGACGACGGGGATGCCGATGTCGGTGGTCAGGTCCAGCAGGGTGACGGGGGCGTGCAGGGTGGCGGCCGCCTGGCGGAGGTCGCGGGCCGGGCCGGGGGGCAGGGAGGCGGGGTCCAGGCGGGCGGGCAGCGGCCCGCGGTCGTGGACGGCGCACAGCAGGAACAGGGAGAGGGCGTCGCGTTCGGCCCACTCGTTGAGGGCGTGCAGCAGGGCCTCGTCGCGGGTGGCGCCGATGGCGCAGCCGGTGTTGACGCTGTAGGAGAGCGCCCGGCGGTAGTCGGTGGTGTCGCCGATGCGGGTGCGGCGGGCGGCCGCCGGCCCGGTGGGCAGGGGGTACCAGGGCGCCCACAGGAAGAGGGGGACCTGCAGTGGGGGGCCGCCGTCCAGGGCGGTGTAGGGCAGGCAGGCGATGCGGGCGTCCGCGGGGCCGCCGAGGCGGCCGATGGCCCGTTCGGCGCGCAGCGGGCCGGCGGCGACGCGGTGCAGCGGGTGCGGTTCGACGGGGAGCGTGTCCAGGGCGTCGGGGCCGCTGAAGGCGTGTTCGAGGGCTTCGTAGAGTGCGCCGGTGCGGGCGGGGGCGGCGGGGCCTTTTCCACTGCCCTGTCCGTCGGGGACCGGGGTGCCGTCGTCGCGGTGCAGGCGGCAGTGCGCGGCGCGGGGGCCGGGGGCGGGGAGTTCCCGCAGCACTGGGCGCCATCCCAGGGCCGCGATTTCGGCTCGGGCCCGTCTCTCGGCTTCTTCGAGCGGTAATTCGCGTTCCCCGGCTCCGGGCCAGGGCGGGGGAGGGGGTGGGGTCGGGGGGCCGGCCGGGTCGGCCAGTCCCCCGACCGCGCGGTCGCGGTCAGGCCTCAACGGTGTCCTGCGCGGTTTCTTCGTCCATTTCGCCTGCATCCAGCGCAATGTCCTCGACGACGTCCAGGTCGACGGCGTTGAACTTTTGCCAGCATCCCATGGTGACTCCTCATCGTTTCGGCGCGGTCGAGAGGTTCGTTCAGAGGCATTTCTACATGCCTGCGCACTACTTGTCACCATGTGTGTTTACGGAATGCTGTCGGTGGTTTGCGGATAACATGCGGAATTTCACTGTCAGTGAATGCAGGGATGCGAAGTGTGGGCGCGGCCCCGGGGGCCGTGGGCCCGCCACCGCCTGGCACACTGCCGCCCATGAGCACACCGGAGGAAGACCGCCCCGATCTCCTCGCCCGCGTCGACGAGCTCGCCGCCGGCGCGTGGGTCCTGGCCGCCCTCGCAGCGGCGCTGCACGCCGAGGAGGGGGAGATCGGCGAGGAGCACGGCGCCGTCCTCGGCGCCGCAGGGCTCGCCGGGCGCACCGCCGGCGGATGGCGGCTGCACCCCGCCCACCGCGCGGCGCTCGACGCCCTGCCCGGCCACATTTCCTGGATGCTGGGGCAGGCGGCCGACGCCGCCGCCCGCCGCCCCGGCGGCGCCGAGGAGGACGAGGCCGAGCTCATCGCCGACGGAGAGGCCTCCGGGCGGGCCGTGGACGCGCTGCTCGACCGCCTCGCGTCCCTGGAGCCCGACCTCGCCGACCGCCTCCGCCGCCCGGGCCTGCGGTTCCTGGACGTGGGCACCGGCACCGGCGCGGTGGCCGCCGCCGTCGTCGCCCGCTCCCCGCGCGCCCGCGCCGTGGGCCTGGACATCGACCCGCGCCTCCTGCGCCTGGCCGAGGGGCGCCTGGCCGCGCGCGGTGTGCGCGAGCGCGTCGAACTGCGCCGCCAGGACGTCGCCGACCTCGCCGAGGCCGACGCCTATGACCTGGTGTGGCTGCCCCTGACCGTTCTCACGCCGGTGGCCGCGCGCAGGGCCCTGCCCCGGGTGCGGGCGGCGCTGCGCCCCGGCGGCTGGGTTCTGGCCACGTCCGCCCCGCGCGGCCGGGGGCTGGGCACCGGCGGCGAGCTCGGCGAGGCCGTCACCCGCTGGCGGCTGGCCCGCGCCGGCGTCACCCCCTGGGGCCCCGACGAGCTGGCCGGGCACCTGGCCGCGGTCGGCCTCGCCGAGGTCCGCGAGATCCGGATGCCCCCGCCCGCCACCGCCGTCGTGGCCGCCCGCCGCCCCCGCTGACCGCGGTCCCGTCGGCGGGGGCGGCCGCTAACCTGGGGGCACCACGGCACACCGGTGAGACAGGGAGACGATGTCGGCGACACGGCTGCTGGTGCTGGGGGTCGTGCGCACCCACGGCAGGGCGCACGGCTACCTGGTCCGCTCCGAACTACTCACCTGGGGCGCGGACGGGTGGGCCAACATCAAATGGGGCTCGATCTACCACGCGCTGCGCCAGCTGGCCAAGCAGGGCCTGCTCACCGCTATCGAGGACGCCGACGCCGCCGGGCGCACCGACTACGAGATCACCGAGAAGGGCGACGCGGAGTTCCTGCGGCTGCTGCGCGGCGCGCTGCGCGAATCGGCCGACCGCCCCGACATGCTGGGCGCCGGGGTCGCGTTCCTGCCCGCGCTCGCGCGCCAGGAGGCCATCGCCCTGCTCACCGAGCGGCTGGAGGGCCTGGAGGCCGACCGGGCCGAGGTCGATGGCGCCCTGGGCTACCCCGGCACCGGCGGACTGCCCCTGCACGTGCGGGAGCTGTTCTCCCTGTGGATGAAGTCGATCACCGGCGGCATCGAGTGGACGCGCGACCTGATCGCCCGCCTGGAGAACGGCGAGTACGTCATGGCCGGTGAAGGCCGCGGCGGGTTCGGCGAGCCCGGCACCGCCCACCTGCCCGAGTACACCCTGGCCGCCGACCGCAGGGCGCCGTAGCGCGCACACCCGTACTCAAATTTGTGCATCGCACGCCCCCAGGGCTAGACTGCGCCGAACACTCAAGTTTGAGTAATACCTGACTCAAACTTGAGTGCGGTGTGGGCGGGGTCCGCTCCGCCCACACCCGAAGAGCCACGACACCCACATGCGAACCCAGGAGGCGAACATGACGATTCTGGTGACCGGCGCCACCGGCAACGTCGGCCGCAACGTGGTCCGGGGGCTGGTCGAGCAGGGCGCGCGGGTCCGCGCCCTGACCCGGAGCCCCCGCACCGCCCGGCTGCCCGAAGCCGTGGAGGTCGTCCAGGGCGACCTCCTGCACCCCCGGACCCTGGCCCCCGCACTGGAGGGGGTGGAGCGCATGTTCCTCTTCCCCCAGGCCTACCGGGTCCCCGCCCCCGAGCGCTTCGACGACGTCGCCGACCCGACCCGGGCCGTGGAGGCCGCGGCAAAGGCCGGGGTGCGCCGCCTCGTGGCGATGTCCGCCACGGGCGACCTGCGCGCGGCGATCACGGACTCGCCCATGGAGTGGACCCTGGTCGACCCGGGCGAATTCATGCTCAACAAGCAGTACTGGGCGCACTCCATCCGCACCGAGGGCGTGGTCCGCTTCGGCTACCCGGACTCGCCCGGGTGCCCCGTCCACGAGGCCGACATCGCCGACGTCATCACCGCCGCGCTGCTGGGCGACGGCCACACCGGCGCCACCTACGAGCTGAGCGGGCCCCACCTGCTCACCCCGGCCGAGCAAGTGCGCGCCATCGGCGAGGGCATCGGCCGCGACCTGCGCTTCGAGCCCCTCACCCGCCACGAGGGCCGTGCCGAACTGGTCCGGCAGTGCGGAGAAGAGGCCGCCGACCACATCATCGAGTACTACGTGGAGTGGGCGACCAACCCGCCCCGCGTGCTGCCCACCGTCGAGCAGGTGACCGGCCGACCCGGCCGCACCCTGCGCACGTGGGCCGCCGACCACGCCGCGTCCTTCCGCTGATCTGCGCGGGGCCCGGCAGCGGCGCCGGGCCCCGCGCCGTGCGGCGCGTTCCCGCCCGGGGCCCTCAGCCCTCGGCGGCCGGCGCATCCGCGGCGCCGCCGCCGACCCCGTCGAGGAGGCGGCGCAGGAGCGTGCGCGAGCGCGCCGGCGGCAGCGCACGGCGCTCCAGGTCGGCGAAGGCGGCGTCATAGGCCGCGATCTCGTGGTCCTCCTCCAGGAAGGACGCCCCCATGCGGTGCTCGATGTAGACCAGGCCCTGGTCGCGGGGGTCGGGGAACCGCAGCACCGTGAACGACCCGTACCGGGCGGGGTGCGCGCCCGCGGCGAAGGCCAGAACCTGCAGGTCGACCTCGGGCCGCTGGGAGGCGGCCAGCAGCCGCAGCAGCTGACCGCGCATCACCTCCGGGCCGCCCACCGCGCGCCGCAGCACCCCCTCGTCGATGACGGCCCGCAGCCGCACCGCCCCCTCGTCGGCCAGCCGCCGCTGCCGGGCCGCGTGGATCTCCACGGCGCGCCGCGCCTGCTCCTCGGAGACGGGCGCGGGCTCGCCCTCCAGGAGCGCGCGGGTGTACTCCTGCGTCTGCAGCAGGGCGGGCACGTGGCCCGCCTGGTAGCAGCGGATCTCTCCGGCGTCGGCCTCCAGGCCGATGTACATGGAGTGCCAGGAGGGGATGTCCTTGGCGTAGCGCTGCCACCAGCCCCGCCTGCGCGCCGCCCGCGCCAGGTCGATGAAGTAGGCCCGCTCCTCCTCGGGGACCTTGTAGAGGCTGAGCATCATGGAGACCGTGCCGACCTCCGCCCTGACCTCCGCCTTCTCAAGCCGGGTGATGGTGACGGGGTTCTTGCCGACGTACTGGCCGACCTTCTCGCGCGGGATGCCCGCGGCGCGGCGCCGCTCGCGCAGGAAGCGGGCCAGGGTGCGGCGGGCCGCGGTGGGGCTGTTGCGAGGCACGATGCACCTCCTAAGCGGTCGGTGGGCCGCCGCACCAGGATATGCACTAGTGCTTTTTTAAGGAGTTCACCCATACCTGTTGCGCGTGGTGGGCGGCCCGGCGATATTGGAACGGTAGCCCCGCGTCACCGTGCGTGTCCGCAGAATCACGAAGGTCATGGCAAAGAACAGCCCTGGCCGGGTGGTGGAGCACCCGGCCAGGGCCTGTGCGTCCGACTCGCCTGTCTCGACCAGGGAGCAGAACCGTGCACAACATAACAGGTCGTCCTGTTCCGGGCTGTCCTGGCACGTTCCGCCACGCCGCCGACCACCGGCTGACCTTCGCCGGCCGCCCGGCGAGCATCGGCGTCCTGCGCGACTGGGTGGCGCGCCACATCCGGCTCGGCCGCCACGCCTACCCGCCCTCGCTCACCGACGACCTGGTGATCTGCGCGAGCGAGATGGGCACCAACGCCATCCGCCACTCGCGCTCCGGGCTGCCCGGCGGCGTGTTCACCGCCTCCATGTGGCAGAGCCCCGGGTGCGTGTGCCTGGAGGTCCGCGACATGGGCCCCCACCCCGGCACCCCCAGCATCCCGCACATCCCGGACTCGGCGTCGGCCGACTTCACCGGCGAATCCGGGCGCGGGCTGGGCTTCGTCTCCGCCCTGTGCCACGGCCGATGCGGCTACACCCTGCCGCCCAGCCCGCGCGGCCACACCGTCTGGTGCGAACTGCGCACTCCGCCGCGCTGAGCGCCGCCCGACCCGCGCCGCCCACCTGACAGCAGGTGTCAGGCACCGCGTCGTACAACAGCGGTACACGGCCCAGACGGCGCCGAGGACAACCGACACGGACGGGGGAGAGATGCAGCGCACACTGGAGGGCAGGGTCGCACTGGTGGCGGGGGCCACGCGGGGCGCGGGACGGGGGATCGCCGTCGAACTCGGGCGCGCGGGCGCCACGGTCTACGCCACCGGGCGCACCACCCGCGAGCAGCGCTCGGAGATGGACCGCCCCGAGACCATCGAGGAGACCGCCGACCTGGTCGCCGCCGCCGGCGGCACCGCCGTCCCGCTGCGCGTCGACCACCTCGAACCCGCCGAGGTGCGGGCCCTGGTCGAGCGGATCGACGCCGACCACGGCCGCCTCGACATCCTGGTCAACGACATCTGGGGCGGCGACATGCACATGGATGCGGACGTCCCGCTGTGGGAGCACACCCTGGACGCCGGCCTGCGGATGCTGCGGCTGGGCATCGACACCCACGCCATCACCAGCCACCACGCGCTGCCGCTGATGGTCCGCGAGCCCGGCGGGCTCGTCGTCGAGGTGACCGACGGCACCGCCGAGTACAACGCCCGCTACCGCGAAGGCGTCGGCTTCTTCTACGACCTGGTCAAGGTGTCGGTGCAGCGCATGGCCCTGGCCCAGGCCGCGGAACTGCGCCCCTACGGGGCCAGCGCGCTCGCCCTGACCCCGGGGTGGCTGCGCTCGGAGGCGATGCTGGAGCTGTTCGGCGTCACCGAGGACACCTGGCGCGACGCGCTGGCCGACCAGCCGCACTTCTGCATCTCGGAGTCGCCGGCCTTAACCGGGCGCGCCGTCGCCGCGCTGGCCGCCGACCCCGCGGTGGCGCGGTGGAGCGGCCGGACGCTGTCCAGCGGGCACCTCGCCCAGGTGTACGGTTTCACCGACACCGACGGGTCGCGCCCCGACGCCTGGCGGTACATCACCGAGGTGCAGGACGCCGGCCGCCCCGCCGACGCCACCGGCTACCGGTGACCCACGGCCGAGGACGGGTGCGGGCGGGCTCCCCGGGGACACAGGGGAGCCCGCCCGGTCGGCGCGCCCTCACCCCGCCCCGGGCACCCGGGCCCCGGAGACGGGCGCCCCCTCGGCCGCGGGCCGCGGCCCGGGCCGCACCACCCGCACCGGCCCGGGCTCCTCGGCCTCCAGCAGCGACAGCAGCACCGCCGCCGTCAGCAGCGGGACCGCACTCACCCCGGCCGCCAGCCACACCGCCACATCGGCCCCGACCAGCCCCGGCGCGCCCGCCGCCGGGCTCAGCGCGAGCAGCTCCAGCGGCACGGCGGCCAGGACGAACACCGGAAGCCACGCCCAGGCCGTGGCCAGCAGCGACGACGACACCCCGGGGCGCCGCGGCGGGCTGAGGAACGCGGTGGCCACGCAGAACAGGGCGAACGCCAGCAGCGTGCTGCCGATGACGTCGCTGGGACGGTGCCAGCCCTGGGAGATGGTGGTCATGGCCACCGCGCCCGCCCACAGCCCCCCGGCCCCGGCCGCCAGGGGCCGCAGGCGGGCGGGCACCACCAGCAGCAGGGCCAGCACCAGCGCCACCGCGAGCGTGACGTGCCCGCTGGGGAAGCTGTTGCCGCCCCCGCCCCAGCCGCTGCCCGGGGCCAGCGGCGGACGCGTGAGCACCTCGGCCTTGAGCACGAAGGTGGCCGCCGCCGCAAGGGCGACCGTGGCCAGCGCGACAGCGGTCGTACGGACACGGCGCCGGGCCAGGCCGACCACCGCCAGCACCGCCAGCCCGGCCGCCAGGATCACCGGCGCGCTCAGCCACTCCAGGCCGCTGAGCACCGACGCCCAATCCGCCGCGCCGCTGTGCAGGGCGTCGACGCGCCGGGCGGAGGCGTCGGCGAGGATCGCGTCCTCGATCCGCTGCCCGGCGGCGGTGCGCACCAGCAGCGCGTAGGTCAGGGCGAAGGCCGCCGCGCTGCCGGTCGCGGCCGCCCCCATCAGCATCCGGTGTCCGGGCACCTGCGCGTGGGAGGGGAAACTCATGTCAGGTAGTCCTCCAGAAGTGCGGGCTCCAGCCCGGATTTCTCCGCCGCGGCGACGAACGCCGCGATATCGGCGCTGAATTGCTCGCGGAAATGCATCAGGACGATGTCGCCGGGGCGCAGCCGGTCTCCCGCGGCGAATCGGATGCGGCCGTCGTCGATCTCGGCGCTCCAGTGCACGACGTGGGTGGCGCCGCATTCGGCGGCGGCGCGCAGTGTGTCGTCGTCGAAGCTGCCGTAGGGCGGGCGCAGCAGGGTGGGGCGCCGGCCGAACTCCTCTTCGTAGCGGTCGGAGGTCGAGCAGATCTGGCGCCGCTGCTCCTTGGCCGACGCGCGGGCGAGGTCGGGGTGGTCGATCGTGTGGTTCTCGATCGCCGACCCGGTCTCCTGGCTCAGCTCGCGGAAGAAGTCCGGGTCCTGGCGCACGTAGTCGTCGGTGAGGAAGAACGTCGCCTTGACCCCGGCGTCCTTGAGGACCTCGGCCATCTTCGGGTCGCGTGTGGCGCCGTCGTCGATGGTGAGGAAGACGACCGGGTCGTCGGTGTCCACCCGGTAGTCGGCGTCCTCGATGGTGCGCGGCTCCGCCTCGGCCGAGGGCTCGCCGCTCGCGCGTGCCGAGGTGGGCTCGGCGGGCTGGGGGGTGCACGCGGCGGCGGCCAGCAGCGCGGCGAAAAGCGCGCCCGCCGCTACCGATCGGGGTGTGGACGTTACTCTTCCTCCAAGCATGAAAGGCACACTAGGAGCGGTAGCCGTCGGCTTCCCTGAGCCTGCGTTGCGGAATTCCCGCGACCATCCATCGGCTGTGTAACAGCTGTTCACACGGCGGTAGCATGGCCGAAGTGAATGCCAGGGGGAGTTCCGCCGAAGCTGTTGCGGCGGTCGCGTGCGCGCTGGTGGTGGCCGCCGGCTGCGGTGTGGTCGACACCGGGGTGCGGGTGGTGGACGGGGGCGGCGGCGGTGGGGTCAGCCCGTCGCCGGAGTCGGGCGGCGGCGACAAGGACGAGGCCGTCAGCGTCGATCCCGTCGCGGTGCTGCGCGAGGACCCCGGGGTGAGCCCGAAGGTCAAGGAGATGGTCGCCCGGCCCTGCTCGGGCGAGGGGTACGCCGAGGGCTGGTTCCCGGTGTACGACACCTACACGACCATCGGCGGGGCCGACGTCCCGGTCGTGATCATCAGCGTGCAGGGGTGCGCTGATGTGGTCGCGTGCAGCGGTGTGGCCGCCAGCTACGTCTACCGGCTGTGGGAGGACCGCACCGAGCGCGTGTTCGCCACAGAGGAGCCGATGAGCGAGGTCACCGCCTCCGACGGGCGGCTGTCCCTGCAGCGGCCGGTGTGGCGGCCCAGCGACCCCTCCGAGTGCCCGACGGGCGCCGACATGGTTCCGCTGCGGTGGGACGGCGACAAGCTCGTGGCCGACGGTGAGTGAGGAAGAGGGGACGTGGCCGAGACACACGTGCTGTTCGTCGAGGACGACGACGTCATTCGGGAGGCGACCCAGCTCAGCCTGGAGCGGGACGGGTTCCGGGTCACCGTCGCGGCCGACGGGCGGGCCGGGTGGGAGCGGTTCCGTTCGGCGCGGCCGGACATGGCGCTGCTGGATGTGATGCTGCCGGGGATGAACGGGGTGAGCCTGTGCCGGCGTATCCGTGAGGACAGCCTCATCCCGGTCCTCATGCTCTCGGCGCGCGACGACCCGGTCGACATCGTCGTCGGACTGGAGGCCGGGGCCGACGACTACGTCACCAAGCCGTTCGACAGCGCCGTGCTGGCGGCGCGCATCCGTGCGGTGCTGCGCCGCGCCCAGGCCGCCCCGCCCGCAGAGCCCGGTGCCGGCGGCGGTGGCGGGGCGCTGAGGTTCGGGGACGTGGAGATCGACCCGGAGGGGGTGCGGGTGCTGCGCGGCGGGGAACCGGTCGCGCTGACCCCGACCGAGATGCGGCTGCTGCTGCGGTTCGCCGAGTCGCCGGGGGCCGTGCTCAGCCGCGACGTGCTGCTGGAGAGCGTCTGGGACTACGAGTGGGGCGGTGACACCCGGGTCGTCGACGTCCACGTGCAGCGGCTGCGCAACAAGATCGGCGCCGGGCGCATCGAGACCGTGCGCGGGTTCGGCTACAAGCTGCTCGGCCGACCCGAGTGAGCCTGCGCTGGCGGATCACCGCGACGATCACGCTGGTGAGCGTGCTGGTCGCGGTGGCGCTGAGCCTGACGGTGCACTTCGCCTACGCCTACCGGCTGGCCGATGAGGCCCGCAAGATGCAGGAGGAGCGGGTCGAGCTGGCGCTGCGCGAGTACAGCCGCACCGGTCGGCCCTCGCTGGGCAGCCGTCTGGACGACCCGGACCTGCCCGCTGCGCTGCGGTCGGTGGTCGGCGACGGTTACACCGCGACCATGATCGAGGAGACACCGGAGGGCGCCTACGTCTGGGCCGCGGCGGCCGCCTCCGACCAGCAGGTCCTCTCCCTGCGCTCGGACTACACCGCGCAGCTGGACGCGCTGTCCTCGCTGGACCGGGTCCTGGTGCTGGGGTCGCTCACCGTGGTGGCGCTGGGGGCCGGGGCGGGGGTCGTCATCGGTGCGCAGCTGTCGGTGCGGCTGCGGCGTGCCGCTTCGGCGGCCGGGCGGGTCGCCGACGGGGACCGCCGCACCCGGGTGAGCGCGGCCATCGGCGGCGGGTCGCGCGATGAGGCCGCCGAGCTGGCGCGCGCGGTCGATGCGATGGCCGATGCGCTGCAGGGCCGGCTGGACGCCGAGCGCCGGGTCACCGCCGACATCGCCCACGAGCTGCGGACCCCGCTGACCGGGCTGACCACGGCGGCCGAGCTCTTGGCCCCGGGCCGCCCCGCCGAGCTGGTGCGCGACCGGGTCCGCGCGCTGCGGGCCCTGGTCGAGGACGTGTTGGAGGTGGCGCGCCTGGACACCGCGACCGAGCGCCCCGACCTCTCCGAGGTGGCCCTGGGCGCGTTCACCACCCGCCGCGCCGCACCCTATGCTCCGGGCGTGCAGGTGCGTGTGCTGGCCGACGCGGTCGTGGACACCGACCCGCGGCGGTTGGAGCGCATCCTGGTCAACCTCATCGCGAACGCGACCAAGCACGGCGGGGCGCCGGTGGCCGTGGAGGTCGAGGGGGCGCGTATCCGTGTCCGCGACCACGGGCCCGGGTTCCCCGAGGAGGTGCTGGCCGAGGGGCCGAGCCGCTTCCGCAAGGGGACCGGGAGCACCGGAGGGCACGGCCTGGGGCTGACCATCGCCCTGGGCCAGGCCCATGTGCTGGGCGCGCGGCTCACGTTGGCCAACCCCGACGGCGGCGGCGCCCTGGCCACCCTGGACCTGGCCCCCTACGACCACCCCACCCCGCCTCTGGGTGAAGAGCTCCCACCCGGCTGGCGCTGAGCGGCCGGGGGCCTCAGCGGCCGCCCGCGTCGCTGCGGATGCGGCGGGCGCACCATCGGCGCAGCGCCGTATCCAGGTCGCCGGACGCGTCTCCGGCGGTGGTGCGCACCCAGGCGGCGTGGCCGTCGGGGCGCACCAGGACCGCGCCGGCCCCGGGGTGATCGGGGCATCGCGCGTCGATGACCGCGACGTCGTAGGACCGCGCCGCGGCCGCGAGACCGCGGTCCGATGCGGCGGTGAGGCCGAGCAGGACCGGGCGTCCCGCCGCCAGCGCCGCGGACAGCCGGATGGCACCGGCCGATGTGTGGAGGTTCAGGTCGGGCACGAGGCGCCCCAGCCACGGGTGGGCCTCGGGAGCGGCGGCGCCCACGTCGTAGCGGGTGTCGAGCCCTGTCAGGGTCTCGGTGAGCGCGCGGTTGGCCTCGGGCCGTGTGAGCAGGCGGGTGAGCAGGTCCTTCAGCGGGTCCAGGGCGGGGTCGGGTCGGCCGAGGATGATCTGGGCGCGGGTGGCGGCCAGGACGTCGGCGCCTGCCGGGTGCCGTTCGTCGTGGTAGGTGTCGAGGAGAGGGTCGGGCATGGTTCCGTGGACGACGGCGGCCAGCTTCCACCCGAGGTTCACGGCGTCGTCCAGGGCGATGTTGAGACCGATCGCCCCGGCCGGCGGGTGGATGTGCGCGGCGTCCCCGGCCAGCAGGATGCGGCCGCTGCGGTAGCGGGCGGCCTGGCGTGCCGCGTCTCCGAACCGGGTCAGCCACAGCGGATCGGTCAGTGCGACGTGGCGGCCCAGCGCGTCGTCGACGGCGGCCTGCAGCCGGTCGAGGGTGACCGGGGCGTGCCGGTCCGCGGGCGGGTGGGGGTCTTCGGTGATCAGGCGGACGTAGCCGGGGCGCGGGATGGCGAACACCGAGCCCCCGGGTCCGGTGGAGACGCCGAAGGGCAGTGCGTCGGGGTCGGCCAGGACGACGTCGCCCAGCAGCGAGTGGCTCGTCGCCGCGGTGCCGGGGAAGGCGATCCCGGCTATTTTGCGCACTGTGCTGCGGCCGCCGTCGCAGCCGACCGCGTAGGCGGCGCGGATCGTGCGTTCGCCGCCGTCCGCGGTGAGGGCGGCGGTGACGGTGGTGTCGTCCTGCTCGACGGTGTGGAGCCGGTGCCCGCGCAGGAGCTCGGCGCCGGCGGCCAGCGCGTGGTCTTCGAGGAGTTCCTCGACGCGGTTCTGGGGGATGCCCAGGGTGAAGGGGTGGCCGGTGGTGGTGCCCGCCAGCGGCAGTTCCACCGGCAGGCCGGGGGAGGGGGCGTGCGGCGCCCGCCAGCCTTCGGCGACGAACATGTCGGCCAGCCCGCGGCGCGCCAGCAGGTCCAGGCTGCGGGCATTGAGGTTGAAGCCGCGGGGGTGGCGGGGGCGCTGCCGGTCGCGCTCGACGAGGGTCGTGGACACACCGGCCAGGCGCAGCTCGCAGGCGAGCATCAGCCCGGCGGGGCCGGCTCCGACGATGAGGACGTCGGTGTCGCGGTCGGTCATGAGCGGTCCCGGGGGCCGTGGGCGGGGATGGTCTGGTGGGGCCAGACCAGGGAGCCGTCGCGGATCTCCTGGGCGGTGGCACGGGTCCAGGCGAGTTCGGCCTCGGCCATGTGCAGGGCGTACTCGACCTCGATCATGAAGAGGCGGGGCAGGTCCCCGGGGGCCATGGCCTCCTCCAGTTGCGTCCGGGAGGCCTCGATCTGCTCGCGGAGCCGCTGGGAGCGCTCGTTCAGAGCCTCTTCGGCCCGCTGGGGCCCCAGGGCGCCCAGGTAGGAGACGGCGGAGAGGAATCTCAGGTACTCGGGCGCCGGGGTGCGGATGATCTCGTCGAGCCAGCCGAGGAACTCCTGCTGGCCGTGGTCGGTGGGGGCGTAGACGGTGCGCCGGGGGCGGTTGCCCTCGCGCTGGGTGGCGTGCGGTTCGATCCAGCCGTTGCGGCTGAGGGCTTCCACGGTGTCGTAGAGGGTGCCCGTGCGGAGCTTGAAGACGGTGTCCATCTGGCGCTCGCGCAGTGTGGAGGCCATTTCGTAGGGGTGCATCGGCTTTTCCTGCAGCAGCCCCATGACCGCCAGCGCCAGCGTGTTGGTGACCTTGCGTTTCTCTGCCATCGACGACTCCACCAGATAGTCGGAAGCGAATAGTCGCTGCCGACTATAGTGGAGCCCCCTGCTGCGCGCACCCACGGGGGCGCGCAGCAGGGGGCCGAGAGAAAAAGAGGTGCGCGACATCGGGCTGCCGGGTTAGGCTGCGCCCCATGTCGACACCCCGGATCTCCTAGCTCGGACACCCGCTTCCGCGCCACCCTTGTGTCCTTGAGCTTCCCCGGAGTGCACCACCATGATCACCGCCCGCGGTGTCGACATCCATGTCGGCGCCCGCCAGCTGCTGTCCGACGCCTCCTTCACCATCACCCCCGGCGACCGCATCGGGCTCGTCGGCCGCAACGGATCCGGCAAGACCACCCTGCTCGAAACCCTGGCCGACCGGCGCCCGCCCCACGCGGGCACCGTCACGCGCACCGGCTCTGTGGGCTACCTGCCCCAGGACCCGCGCGCCGCCGACCCGGCCACCACCGTCACCGACCGCATCCTGGCCGCCCGCCGGCTGGCCGACGCCGTCCGCGACCTGCGCGCGGCCGAAGCGGCGATGGCCCAGGCCGCCCGCACGGCCGACCTCGACCGGGCCATGCGCGCCTACACCCGCGCCGAAAACGAGTTCCAGGCACGCGGCGGATACGCCGCCGAAGCCGCCGCCGCGCGCGTGGCCGCCGGGATCGGACTGCCCGACCGCCTCATGGGCCAACCGCCGGGCACGCTGTCCGGCGGGCAGCGGCGCCGCGTCGAACTGGCCCGCATCCTCTTCGCCCAGCACGACACGCTGCTCCTCGACGAACCGACCAACCACCTCGACGCCGACGCCGTCACTTGGCTGCGCGGCTTCCTGGCCGACCACCCCGGCGGGCTGGTGCTCATCAGCCACGACACCGACCTGCTGGACGCGACCGTCAACCGGGTCTTCCACCTCGACCCGCACCGGGCCGCGCTCGACGTGCACAACACCGGGTGGCGCGCCTACCTCGCCCAACGCGACGCCGACGAGCGGCGGCGCACCCGCGAGCGCGCCAACGCCGAACGCAAGGCGGCGGCGCTGCACGCCCAGGCCGACAGGATGCGCGCGAGCGTGGGCACCGCCATGGCGGCCAAGAACATGGCCCGCCGCGCCGACCGGATGCTGTCCGGCGTGGAGCCGGCGCGCCGCACCGAGGCGGTGGCGCGCATCCGGCTGCCCGAGCCCGCCCCGTGCGGCCGGATCCCCCTCGCCGCGGTCGGCCTGGCCAAGTCCTACGGCGACCTGCGCGTGCTCACCGGAACCGACCTGGCCGTCGACCGCGGCGGCCGCATGGTCGTCCTCGGATTCAACGGCGCGGGAAAGACCACCCTGCTGCGGATCCTCGCCGGACGCGAGCGACCCGATGCGGGCCGGGTGGTGCGCGGCCACGGGCTGCGACCGGGCTACTTCGCCCAGGAGCACGACACGCTCGACCCGGCCCGCACCGTCCGGGAGAACCTCCGCGCGGCCGCGCCGCACCTCACCGAAGGGGAGGCGCGGCGCGTGCTGGGAGCGTTCCTCTTCTCCGGCGACGACGCCGACAAACCGGCCGGGGTGCTCTCCGGCGGTGAGAAGACCCGGCTGGCCCTGGCCGGGCTGGTCCATTCGGGCGCCAACGTGCTCCTGCTGGACGAGCCCACCAACAACCTCGACCCCGCCTCCCGCGACGGAGTCCTCGCGGCCGTCGCCACCTATCCGGGTGCCATCGTGATGGTCACCCACGACGAGGGCGCCATCGAGGCACTGCGCCCGGACAGGGTCCTGCTGCTCCCCGACGGCACCGAGGACCTGTGGGACGAGGAGTACCGGGACCTGGTCGCGCTCGCCTGATCCAGGAGCCGAGGGGTCATCAGTAGAATCCCGAGCGGCCGTCACCGGCCCTGATTCCCGCAGGGCCGGTGACGGTCTCACTCAGATTCCTCGGTTGAGCCCTATCGCTTCTCCGCATCCTTGACCATGGGAGAAGAGCGAGCTCGGCCTCCCGGCCGTCCTCAACTCACTCATCGGCTTCGAGACGCAGGCCATCCGGCTCGCGTCCTTGGACCTGGGACACGTACCCGGGCTCCTTCAGACGCCTGACTACGCGAGAGCGATCATGTTGGGCGGAGGAATTCCGCCAGGCCCAGCGGAAAACTCTCGTGGCCACGCGTATCGGACGTCAAGCCATCCTCACTAAGCCGCAGCGGCCCGGGATCCACGCCGTCATCGGTGAATCCGCCCCGCGTCGCCTCCAGAGGCGGGTGGTCAGTCATGGCTGATCAGATTGATCGGATCGTCACATAGCCGCAGTCGACCAGGCAGGACAGGTGGACCGACACCCGCGGCCGGGACACCCCGGCGTGCTGCACGCACTCGGCCGCGGTGTGCTCCCCGGCGAGGATGTACTCCAGGAGCTTGAGCCGCGTGGGGTCAGACAGGCGCGGAAGAACCGCGCCGCGGCCTCCAGATGGGCGGCGGTGCCAACGCCGACGAGCGCGATCGTGCGGGCGCCGGCCGGACCCAGGTTGCGCAGGTCCCCGATGTTCATCGTCCTCCCCAGGGCACTCCGCATGTTCCGCAAAATACCCTATTTCTCCGAGATGGAGGGAAGGATACGGTACTTCTCGTGAGCAACCGTCTCTACTCAGTGGAACAGGTCGCCGACCACCTGAGCCTGCACGTCCGCACCGTCCGCAACTACATCCGCGACGGGCGGCTCGACGCCGTCCGCATCGGCAAGCAGTACCGCATCACCCACGAGGCCCTGGAAGCCTTCACCGGGCACCCGGTGACGCCTGCGCACGACACCCCCCGGGCCCGTGGGCAAGCCGAGGTGTCGGCCATCGTGGAGATCGACGCCGTCGACCCCGCGACCGCCGACCGCCTGACCACGCCCCTCAGCGCATTCCTGACCGCCGCGGCCGCCGACCGCCGCCCGGGTGAGGAGCCGCTGCGGATCGAGACGGCCTACAACAGGGACAAGGCCCGCCTGAAGATCATCATCCTCGGCAGTCCCGGCGACACCGCCCGGCTGCTCGCCTATATCGACGAGGTCCTCACGTCATGACCGCGATCTACACGTC
This sequence comes from Nocardiopsis mwathae, assembly GCF_014201195.1. Taxonomy (NCBI): domain Bacteria; kingdom Bacillati; phylum Actinomycetota; class Actinomycetes; order Streptosporangiales; family Nocardiopsidaceae; genus Nocardiopsis; species Nocardiopsis mwathae. The sequence continues at coordinate 2,053,579 of NZ_JACHDS010000001.1, forward strand.
CGAGGGCGGCGGGCGCGAGATCCGCCGACGGTACCGGGAGGCGCTGGGTGCCTGGCCGATCCCCGCCGAGCACCTGCGGGTGCCGACCCGCGAAGGGGACACCTTCGTCGTCTCTGGTCCCCCGGACGCGCCGCCGCTGGTCCTGCTGCACGGCTCCGGCGCGAACGCGACCATGTGGACGGGCGACGTCCCCTCATGGGCGCGGCACTTCCGCGTCCATGCCGTCGACCTCATCGGCGAGCCGGGACTCAGCGCGCCGTCCCGTCCACCACTGGCCTCCGAAGCCCTGGCGCTATGGCTGGACGACGTGCTGGACGACGTGCTGGACGGCCTCGGGCTCACCAACCCCGCATTCGTCGGGGCCTCCTTGGGCGGCTGGGTGGCCTTGGACCATGCCACCCGCCGCCCCGACCGGATCCGCCGCCTGGCACTGCTGTGCCCCGGCGGGATGGGGCGGCAGACAATGGGATGGCCGGCCAAGGCCCTGCTGCTGCGCCCCTTCGGACGCTGGGGCCTGCGCCGGTCGGCCCAAGCCGCCACGGGCTTGGAGGCGCCGGACAGCGAGCACGTCCTCGACTCCCTCGTGCTGACCTTCGCCCATTTCAAGCCCCGCATGGAGCGGCTGCCGGTGTTCTCCGACGACGCCCTGCGCCGCCTGACCATGCCCGTGCTGGTGATCGTCGGCGGCCGAGACGCCATGTTCGACTCCCGCGACACCGCACGGCGCGCACGCCGATGCATCCCCCGCGCGACCGTGACCCTCCTGCCCGAAGTCGGGCACGCGATCCTCGGCCAGACCGAGCCCATCACGGAATTCCTCCGCGGCTGATCCGGCCCACCCGGCTTTCCACTCGCCCATCGGCTGCCGCCGACCCACATGAGGAGACACCAGCAGATGACATCCACCCTCCCCACAGGCCCACACGACGCACCCGTCGTCCTCTACACCCCCGACGGCCGGGAGCTCAGCAGCGCCGACGCCGCGCTCGACCTCATCGGTGAGGCATGGGCGTGCCGCGCCGAGGTGCTGGTCGTGCCGGTGGAGCAGGTCGCCGACGCGTTCTTCGTCCTCAAGTCCGGGCTGGCCGGCGAGATCGTGCAGAAGTTCGTCAACTACGGGCTCCGCCTGGTCATCCTCGGCGACGTCTCCCCGCACGTCGCGGACAGCCCGGCCCTGCGCGACTTCGTCCGCGAGGCGAACCGCGGCCGCCAGGTCTGGTTCGTCGAGACACAGGAGGAACTGGACGAGCGGCTGCACCGCGGAAACCCTCCGAACATCCGGGAGCGCTGACACGCGGCCATGACGGGCGCGGCGAACACTCCGGGCCGGCTTCTCCCGCGCAGACCGGGGCGTTACCGCGGCGCGCTGTGCACGGCCGTCTCTGCGGGGGACACGGCGATCCACTCGTCGATGAGCCGGTGCAGGCGCGTCACGGTCCGAGCCGGGGCGAAGGAAGCGTCGGCCCCGGCTCGGGCCAGCTCGGCCAGCGCGTCGTCGTCGAAACCGTGCACCTCGCGCAGGACGGTGTACTCACCGGTGAGGTCGGTGCCGATGACGGCGGGGATGTCGGCGTTCACCGTGACGGTGAGCCCGGCCTCGCGCAGCCGGGGAAGCGGGTGGTCGCGGTGCGAGGCGGCGAAGCCCAGCGCGATGTTGGACGACGGGCACACCTCCAGCGGGAGCCCGCGGTCGCGGACCTCCGCGACGAGGTTCTCATCGTCGAGCACCCGGATCCCGTGCCCCAGACGCTCGGTGCGGCCGATCCCGATGGCCTCGCGGATACTCGCCGGGCCGCACGCCTCGCCGGCGTGGTGCACGATGTGCAGCCCGGCGTCGCGGGCGGCGACGATGACCTCGGTGAACGGTGCCAGGGGGTAGGCCTCCTCCCCGGCCATGCCGATGCCGACCACCCCGCCACCGCGTTGCCCGTCGGCGGCGTAGCGCCTGGCGAGGCCGAGTGTGAGCCGGGCGCGCTCCACCGAGCGGCGGCGGGAGTGGTCCAGGATGAGGCGGCATTCGATGTCGTGGGCGGCCTGGCCTTCGGCCAGCCCCTCCACGACCGCCTCCAGCGGCATCTCCGGTCGACCGAGGCGTTCGCCGTGCGCGGCGGCGGTGAAGGTGACCTCGGCGTAGCGCGTTCCCTGGGCGGCCTCATCGGCGCAGAACTCCCGGGCGATCCGGCGGAAGTCCTCCGGTCGGCGCAGGCAGCCCCGTACGAGCGCGTTGTGGTCGGCGAACCGGCGGAAGCCGCCGAAAGCAGCCCGCCCGGCCCCCGGGCGGTCGGGCGACTCCACCTCGTTGGCCGCGGCGATCTCGCGCAGCGTCTCCCAGCGGACCGTGCTCTCCAAATGGACGTGCAGGTGGGCCTTGGGCAGCCGCGCCAGATCTCGCATAGGCGGGAGTGTAGGGAGCCGCGGCCGTCGGGCACCACGCGTTTTCGCCGGCGCCGCGCCGTCTTGGGCGTGCGGGGAGCGGACGCGTCATCGCGAGGTCGGCGCGCCGTTGGCGGCCGTGGCGGTGACGAGGTAGTAGTCGACCCAGCCCTCCTTGTAGGCGGGGAGCCAGTTGCGGCCCCAGGTGTCGCGGTATTCGGTCTGGCTGACCCAGGTGTCGAAGCCGTGCCAGACGTGGTCTCCGATCGGCTCGGCCCGGACGTCGGTGAAGCCCGCCGCGCCGAGGTCGGCGGTGAAGGAGCCGATGGGGTGGACCACGTCGATGCCGTCGCGGACGGTCGCGATCAGTTCGGCCAGGCGCGTCGGCCCCTGGTCGTCGGGGGAGAAGAACGTCGCCAGCGCGAACCGCCCGCCCGGGCGCAGAACTCGGTGCGCCTCGCGGGCGAAGGAGGCGAGGTCGCCGAAGTGCTGGGCCGCCTCCACCGAGTAGACGCCGGTGAAGGCGGCGTCCGGCCACGGCAGGTCCAGGGCCGACCCCTGGTGGAAGGACAGGCGCCCGGGATGCTCGCGCAGGACCTCGGCGTTGGTCCGCTCGGCGCGGGCCAGCTGGTCCGGTGACAGGTCCACGCCGTGGACCTCGGCCGGGCCGAACTCGCGGACGACGAGCGCGGTCCCCACTCCGATCCCGCACCCGACCTCCAGCAGGACGTCATCGGGGCCGACGCCGAGACGGCCGACCACCACCCGGTACATCTCCTCCTGGCTGCGGGTGCGCTGCTCCACGGTGATGGGGCCGGGCCCGGTGAGGACATCCCCGGACCAGTAGCCGTAGTTGATGAAGTTTCCGGAGAACAGCGAGAACGAGCCCAGGTCCTGGGCGCCGTACATGGAGGACACCAGGGCGCTCCGCTCGTCGGATGAGTGCGGAGTTTCGGGCATGGCCGTGGATCCTCTCCGGTCGATGGCAGGTGTGTGCCGCGGCCCGGCGGTCGAGCGTCGGTTCGGCACCCATGGGCCTGCCCCGGCCGACCGCGGGGAAAACGGTCGCCCCGTGTGGCCGCTGTGGCCGATTCCGGCCGTCGGCCCCGCGAACGATGGCAGGAAAGGTGGGGACATGGTCATTGCGGTCACCCGGTGGCCCCGCCAGGATCGGAGGCATGGCGAGCCGAACCATGCTGATTCCCGTGTTCGACCGGCTCCAGTCGTTGGACGTCACCGGCCCACTGGAGGTGTTCGACCGGGCCGCCCGCATCGCCGACCCGGCGCGCCCGGCCTACACCGTCGTCACCGCCTCGGTGCACGGCGGCCCGGTGCGCACGTCGAGCGGGCTCGACATCGTGCCCGCGGCGGCACTGGACCGGGTCGGGGATATCGACACCCTGGTGGTGCCCGGCGGGCCTGGGACGCGTGAACCCCACCCCGACCTGGTGGAATGGCTGCGCCGCAGCGCACCGCGGGCACGGCGGGTGGCCGCGGTGTGCACGGGGGCGTTCCTCCTCGCCAGGTCCGGGCTGCTCGCGGGGCGCAGGGCCACCACCCACTGGTCGCACTGCGACAGCCTCGCCCGGGACTTCCCGGACATCACCGTGGACCCCGACCCCATCTTCGTGCGCGACGGCAACATCGCCACATCCGCGGGCGTCACCGCGGGGATCGACCTGGCCCTCGCCCTGGTCGAGGAGGACCTGGGCCGGGACACGGCGCTGACCGTCGCCCGCCACCTCGTCGTCTACCTGCGCCGCCCGGGCAACCAGGCACAGTTCAGCACCCACCTCGCCGCACAGACCGCCGCCCGCGAACCCTTGCGCGACCTCCAGCACTGGATCGCCGGAAACCTCGACGCGGACCTGTCGGTGGAAGCACTGGCCGCGCGCGTGCAGCTGTCCCCGCGCCAGTTCGCCCGCGTGTTCACCGCCGAAATCGGCATCACCCCCGGCCGCTACGTCGACCGGACCCGGCTGGAAACCGCGCGGCGCCTATTGGAGGACACCGACGACGGGGTCGAGCGCACCGCCCGCACCTGCGGCTACGGCACCCCCGAGGCGATGCGGCGCGCGTTCGTCCGCGCACTCGGCGTCTCACCCGCCGACTACCGCCACCGGTTCCGCCCCACCGCACACTGACCCACCGCCCCGAGTGGCCCGAGCAGCCCACCGGACCCAGAACACCGCTCACCCGGCACCGGAAAGGACACCTCCTCCATGCGCATCGCCATCCTCCTCTACGACGGCATCGCGGCCCTCGACGCCGTCGGCCCCTACGAAGTCCTCACCCACCTCCCCGACACCGAAGTCGTCCACGTCGGCCGGCGCCGCGGGGAGGTGCGCACCGGCCGCGGGAGCCTCGGCCTGACCGTCGACGCCGAACTCGGCGAGCTGCCCGACCCCGACGTGATCCTCGTCCCCGGCGGGCCCGGGCAGCGCGACCTCATGACCGACGGTCCGGTACACGACTGGCTGCGCGCCACCGATGCCACGAGCACCTGGACCACCTCCGTGTGTACGGGATCGCTCGTCCTGGCCGCGGCCGGGCTCCTACAGGGGAGACGCGCCACCACCTACTGGCTCGCGCTGGGCGAGCTGCCCGCGTTGGGGGCGGTCCCCGTCGAGGAACGCGTCGTCTTCGACGGAAAGTACGTCACCGCGGCCGGAGTCTCCTCCGGGATCGACATGGCGCTGAGCCTGGCCGGGGCCATCGCCGGAGACGCGACCGCGCGGGAGATCCAGCTGGCGATCGAGTACGACCCCCGGCCGCCCCACCGTTCGGGCTCTCCCGCCACCGCACCGGCCGACCTCGTCACGGCGCTGCGCGAGCGCAGCCGGTTCACCGCGACACCGGGGTAGACGGCGGTGCACCGGGCGGCCCCGCAGCACATCGTGTGTGCGGCGGCCGCCGGTCACGGCGGCTCTTCCGCGTCGATGGCGACGCGCCGCGCCAGCTGGCGGTCGCACTCCGCGGACAGATCGGGGTACCGGGCCGCGATGGCCGTATAGACGCGGCGGCGCAGCAGCAGCTCGGCCTGGACGCGGCCGACCCGGCCGCGCAGATCCGCCAGAAGGGAGTCATAGGGCGTGCGCACGTGGCGCAGGTAGTCGACCTCCCAGCGGCTGCGGACCGCGGTGGGGACATCCTCCACACGGGCCGGCGACGCGACATACGATCCACGGTCCTCGGCATCGGAGTCGGCGCGCCGGTTGCGGTGGGCCGCCGCGTATTCTGCCAGCCGCCTGCGGTCCAGGGCGGGGACGTCGATCGGTGCGGCGCGGACCAGGCCGAGCGTCTCCTCACCGATCCTCCCGGAGGATGCCCCGGCCTTCAGGTCGGGGAGGAATCCGTCCCCCCGCGTGGCGGGGCAGGGAAAGCCGAACCGCCGCTCGGCGGTCCGGCGCCACCCGCAGCGATACCGAAACTGTCGCACCCTGCCGTTAGGTTTGCGGGCATGCCCGCGACGACGGACCAGGACGCCGGTTGCGCCCGGTACACCTACCGTCTGCGCATGTCGGCAACCGCATACCGCGCCCTGCTCGAAGAGTGGGGGCGGTGCCGGTGGGTGTGGAACCAGTGCGTCGCCGAATCCAGGGACGCGCACCGCTGGAACAAGACGCGTCCGGAGGGTGCGGACAAGCGCACGTGCGGCCCGGGGCAGCTCGACCGGATGCTGACCGGGTGGCGGTCGTCCAAGGCGTGGCTGCGCAAGGGCGCATCCGTTCCCCAGCAGCAGGCCGTCCGGGACTTCGCCAAATCCCGGGCCAAGGCGCAGAAGGACATCAAGGCCGGGCTGCCCGTGCGCCGGCGCGCGGGGATGCCCCGGTTCAAGAAGAAGGACCTGGCAAACCCGACCCTGAACTACACGCGCCGCGGGTTCCGACTGCACGGCGACGGCCGGTTGGTCCTGGCCGGGGGAATCGCCGTGCGCCCGGTGTGGTCGCGGGACCTTCCGGCCGAGCCGTCCAGCGTGCGCGTGTACCGCGACGGCCTCGGGCACTGGTATTGCAGCTTCGTTGTTCCTGCGCAGGTCGAAGCCCTGCCCGCGACCGGGAAGGCGATCGGCATCGACTGGGGTGTCAGGGAAACCGCCACGACCACGTCCGGTGCCCACGACCTCCCCCATTCGGAGCACGGGAGGAAAGCCGCGGCCAGGCTGGCCCGCTATCAGCGGATGATGGCCCGGCGCAGGCCTCCGAAAGGCAGGTCCGCCTCGGCGGGCTACCGGAAGGCCAAGCGGCAGACGGCGAAGCTGCACAAAAAGGTCGCCCGGCAGCGCCAGGACACCGGCCGCAAGTGGGCCAAGCGCGTTGTGCGCGACCACGACCGGGTCGCGGTGGAGGACTTCCGGCCGAAGTTCCTGGCCAGGACCACCATGGCGCGCAAGGCCGCTGACGCGGCGATCGGCGCGGTCAAGGCGGCCCTGGTGGAGATGGGCCGCAAGCACGGGCGCGATGTGCGGCTGGTGCATCCCGCGCACACCACCATGGACTGCGCGCAGTGCGGAGCGAGAGCCAAGCACGCACTCCCGTTGTCCGAGAGAACCTATGCCTGCACCGCGTGCGGGGCCGTGTCCCCCCGGGACAAGAACTCCGCGCGCGTGATGCTGGTCCGGGCGGGTTGGAACCCGGATGGCGCTGAGGGTGCAAGACCGCGCGGGGCGCCGCCCCGGGCGGCGGCCTGAGCCATGAATCCCCACGCACGCCGTGAAAGGCGCCCCGCCAGGGGGCGACCGGCCGCCAGGCCGGGCGGGAATCCCCCGCCTTCAGGCGGGGGAGCCTTCAAGCCTCCGGTCCGCGTTGCGCCGCGCGGCCGCGGCCCTGCGCGACGCCTGCTCCGCGCGCGATGCGAAGCCCTCGCCCGTCTCGGCGTCCTCGACTCGGGGGAGCCGGTACAGCGCCATCGGCGCGCCCGAGCGGAAGATCGGGTTGGTCCGGGTCCGGTCAGGGGCGCCGAGGAGGTCGCGGACCATGGCGGGCGACCAGCCGCGCTGACGCAGTTCGGGCACGCTCACCAGCCGCGACGAGTCGCTCTCGGTAGCGGGGGAGGACGAGTCGGTGTTCGGAGGTCGGCACGCAGGCGGAGCCGGAGCGGGGGGAGAGGTCGACGTCGAACGCATGGTGCTGCAGCACTCCTCGGGCGGTCGCGGGCAGGTGAGTTGAGGACTGACGCCGTGTGTTCGACACGCTGACCTGCTCGCCGCCCGCGCCGGGCGGATTCCGATGGTGCTGTCGCGACGCTCTGCCCCCCACACTGGGCCGCCCGCACACCCGGCCGCCACACCGGTTTTCGCCCTGTGGACAACCGGCCGCGTGGGGCGGCAGGCGCGCTTCCGCCCCCGCACACCGCTCAACCTGACGAAGTTCCGTCAAGACCTGCCGCCGCCACTGGCCCGTGCCCAGGGTCGGCGACTACCGTCCGACACGGGATTCGCGGCCGCCGTGCGGTGATCGCGGCGCTCACATCGCCAGGCGGGGGAACAGCTCCTCGACGTTGGCGCGGTTGATGGCCCTGCGCTGCTGCGGGTCGAGGGGGTAGGTGTCGAGCTGCTGGGTGAAGTAGGAGGCGACGTCGGCGGGGGCGTAGGGCCAGTCGCTGCCGAAGGAGATGCGGGCGGGGTCGGCGAAGGCGATCAGCGCGGTCAGGCTGGCCGGGCTCGCCGACAGCGCGGTGTCGTAGTAGAAGTCGCGCATCTCGGCGAGGATGGTGTCGCGGTCGGGCCCGGTCGCGTCGCCCGACAGGCGCGCCTTGAGGACGAGGGTTTCGGCGACGTGATGTGCGGCGTAGGGCAGGAAGCCGCCGGCGTGGGACAGGATGAACTTGATCCGGGGATGGCGCGTCGTGGTGCGGCTGGCGATGAGGCGTGTCGCGGCGCGCACGGTGTCCAGGAGGAAGTCGGCCACGAAGGCGGGGACGCCGGGCAGCTGTGCGGCGGGCAGGTCGGCGGGGTGGACGAACGCAGGCGCCCGGCGCCGGTCGAGCTCGGCCATGACCGGCTCGAAGGCGGGGTCGCCGAGGTAGGTGCCGCGGTGGTTGCTGAGCAGGACGACTCCGTCGGCCTGCAGGTCGTCGAGGCTGTAGGCGAGTTCGGCCAGGGCGCCGTCGATGTCGGGCAGGGGGAGGATGGCGAAGAACCCGAACCGGTCGGGGCGGTCCTTTACGAGCTCGGCGGCGAACTCGTTGACCCTGCGCGCCCATGTGCGGGCCTCGGCGTCGTCGCCGAGGTGGGTGCCGGGCGAGGAGATGGACGCGATTCCGGTCTGGATGCGCATGCCGTCCATGAAGGAGATCGCGGCACTGGGGCTCCAGTCCGGCGCGGGCATGCCTCCCGCGGTGATTCCGCGGGAGTCGAGCCATTCGTGGTAGTCGGGAGGGGCGATGTGCTGGTGCGTGTCGATGCGTCCGGTGGCGTCCATCGTGGGTCCCCCTGGTGCGCTGCGGCCACGGCACCGGCGGCCGGGCGCGTCGCGGCGTACGGTAGGTCATGCCCGCGCCGGACCGCGGGTCGGCAGTCGGCCAGTATGACCTGGGTAAATTCCTGGTCGAGGTGCGTGTGTCGGGGCGGCCATCGCCCGGGCGTTCGCCGCCCAGGGGGCGCGGGTGGCGCTGCACTACTTCGACGCGGAGGCCGCCGCGCCCTCAGGCGTGCGGTGGGAGCACCGGACGCCTGAGGGCGCGGCGGCCGAGGACCTGGCTTCGGAGCTGGACGGCGCGATCGCCGTCGCCGCCGACCTGGCGGCCTCCGGTGTGCGGGTCGACGCCGTGGCACCGGGGCCGATGCCCGACAGCGCGGAGAGGGGAACGACGAAACCCGTGGCCGGAACAGCGTTCTGGCCACGGGCCGAGGTCAGACACCAAGCTAGCGGGCGAAGTCCTTCAATTCCTCGGTGTCCAGGGTGATACCAAGTCCTGGGAGGGTGACCGGCTCACCGTAGGGGAACTCGGAGATCTCCCGGTAGAGGCCGCCTTCGGGTCGACTGTGTACGATCACGGCATCGGTGTCCCGGTCGATGAGGATGTACACTCCGATCCCGGATTGCGCGTAGGACCTGGGTTTCTCCACACGGTCGCGGGTGTGGGTGTCGGTGTCCCACGAGGTGATCTCGATCGCGGCGATGACCCCGTCGGGGTCGGGGTATTCGCCTTGGCCGTGAAAGTGCCTCTTGGGGGCGATGATCCCGTCGGGGATGGCGCGCCCGTTGTGGTAGCCATCGACCTTGATGCCCTGCCCGGTGAGCATTTCGATCTCGGCCCGGTAGGGGACGAACTGGGCGAACAGCCACGAGATGATGGCTGCGTGGTCGCTGTCGGGCACGGGTTCCGCCCAGACCTTCCCGTTGATGTATTCGAGTTTGACGTCTTCTTCGCGGTCGGCGATTCGGGCGAGTTCTTCGAACAGCTCCGGCGACATGGGTAGGCGCGGTTGCCCTGATGGCGGTGTGTGCTGCGCTATGAGCATGGCTGTTCCTGCCTAAGCGACGGGGGTGTTGTTCGGGTCGTGCACTTCGGGATGGAAGGCGGCGCCGTCTTGCGTGTAGGGGGCGGGTGTGCTTGGGGTGGTGTCGGCGGCCCGGTCGGCGGAGGCGTCCGGGATGTGCCGTTGGTCGGCGCCGAGGATCTTGGGGCGCCTGGTGTCGAGCGCGTCAAGCGCCGCCTTAGGACCTTGAAGGATGTCCCCCGGAGGTATGCCGTAGTGATCGGCCAGGTCGTAGACGTCGTCAAGCGACCATTTGCGGGTGCCGCCGAGTTTGCGGTTGGCGGTTTGGTAGGTCTGCCCGAGTGCGCGAGCAATGTCGTCGATGCCCTGGTCGGTGTTGGACATGAGGGTTCGGACGGTGCGGGTGATGTGGCGCTGGCGCTGGTCAGGTGGGCGGCCGGGGCTCATGGTCTTACTGTACCAATTTGGTTCAATGACCACCCCCGTGGATTAATCCATTTTGGTTCTTAATGAGCCTGCGTGGTGCATTCGTGCGCGCAGGGAAGGCCGTACTGGAAACGTCCCCCTCATCAGCCGGACCATCGGGCAGGTCCTGCAGGTGGCGGGAGGCCGCGCCTTGTGACGGTGGTGTCCGGGGTGGGGCCTCAGCCCTGGGCATCGATCATGGCCTGGATGCCGTCGAGCATCCGGTGCAGGCCGAAGTTCTCCTCGTCGAGGCCTTCGGGGGGTTCGCCGCTTTCCATGTCGATGTAGACCTGGGTCAGGGTGGGGAAGCGCTCCATGTCGAAGTGCTCTTCCCACACGTGTTCCCGCGCCGCCCACCAGGCGTCCTCGGACTGGCCGGTCAGGGCCTCGGCGTTCTCCGACTCCACGCGGGCGCGCGCGTCGGCTTCGACGAAGGTGGCGATGGCCGAGGCCGCGGCGTTCATGCGGCGTGCGCTGAGGCCGATGCCCGACAGCGCGGAGAGCAGGTACTCCTGCTCGGCCATCAGTCCCGGTCCCAGTGGGGGCCGCACCGTGGAGACCCGCCCGAACCAGGGGTGGCGGCGGTGGACGGCCAGGGTCCGTGCGGCGTACAGCTCGATCCTGGCCCGCCAGTGGGCGGGAAGGTCGGGGTCGTCGGGGCCGGGCAGCGCGCGCTCGCGCATGACGGTGTCGACCATCAGGTCGATGAGCTCGGCCTTGCCGGGGACGTAGGTGTAGAGGGACATCGTGGCGACGCCGAGTTCGGCGGCGACCCTGCTCATCGCCATAGCCTCGACCCCTTCGCGGTCGGCCACGGCGATGGCCGCCGCGGCGATGCCGGCCACGGTCAGCTTCGGCTTGCGCCCGCGTGGTGATCGGCCCTCGGGCCGTGCTGTGGCCGTGTCGCGCCAGAGCAGGTCGAGGCTGCGGCGTGCGTTGCCTCCGCCGCTGCGTTGCGTTGCCACCCGTTCTCCTCCCTCCGCACTGTCGTGCGGCCGCCAGCTCCCCTGGCCGTCTATATCCGTATAAGGTACGGTAATTTTTAGCCGTATGGCATACGAAAATATGTGAGAGGTGGTGTGCCCGTGATGACGACCCTGCTGACCGTCGCACCGGAGCGCGATACGACCGGAGCCGTGCCCACCGTCCCCGTCGGCCGGTGCATGGCCGAACGGCTGTGCCGGGCGGGGGAGGGGGTGCGTGTGCTGGCACCGCCGTCCGAGCAGGAGGGCTGGCCGCCCGGAGCCGACGTGGTCGTCGGCGATGTCACCCGCCCCGAGCGGACACCGGAGGCCTTCGTCGGCATCGACCGGATGTTCCTGGCCGGGGCGGTCCCCGAAACCGCGCACTCGCTGGTCAGTTTGGCCCGGCGCGGCGGAGTGCGGCGCATCGCGGTGCTGTCGTCGCACGGCCCGGAGTTCGAGATCCAATGGGAGCCGGAGTCCTGGTACTGGCTGGCGATCGAGGTGGTGGTGGAGCGCTCGGGAGCGGAGTGGACGCACATCCGCCCCTCCCCGCTGATGGTCCAGACACTGTCCCGGGGCTTTCCGCGCCCGGGGCACAGCTGGGTGGAGCGGATCCGCGACGACGAGGTGATCTACGACTCCCATACCGCGGCACGCGTCCCCTTCATCGATGAGGACGACCTCGCGGCGGTCGCCGTGGCCGTGCTATCGGGGGACGGGTATGCCGGGCGGACGATGCACGTCTACGGCGACCCGATCAGCTCGGCCGAGCAACTGGAGTCGATCGGTGCGGCCCTGGGGCGCCCGGTGCGCTTCGAAGAACTGAGCCCGGAACAGGCGCGGGTGCGGTTCCGGGCCGAGGGTATGCCGGAGGAAGATATCGACCACACCCTCAGCATCGGCGAGGAGTTCCTGGCTGAGCCCATGGCGCCGAACCCCACCGTCGAGCAGGTGCTCGGCCGCCGCCCGCGCAGCTTCGCCCAATGGCTGGCCGACAACGCGGGCGCCTTCCGTTGATCGGCCGCTCGATGGGCACGCCGACGTCGGCGGGCGCCGTGATGCCCGGCACCTGCCGACGCCGCTGCGGTCAGTACGACTAGCGCGCGGACGGGACCTGAGGGTGGGCTCCGGCGGAGTCGCGGATCTCCTGGCCGAGAGCCGACTCCCCCTTGCGGGCGCAGTGGGCGCAGCAGAAGAACCGCCCTTCCACCTCGGCCCCGTGGCCGATGATGCGGGCCTCGCAGTGCTCGCACGTCGGCGCCAGCTTCTGGATGGCGCACTCGAAGCTGTCGAAGGTGTACTTGTCTCCGCTCACCGTCGTGATGTCGAACGCCATCCAGTAGTCGTTGCCGCAGGTTGCGCAGATAGCCATTGAATCGTCCCCCCCTGTCGGGACGTGCCTGGCCCAGACCGGTCCCGAGACGTATCTCGCCTGTCGCGGCTCCGCCGCCGGAAGGCGGCGGAGCGCGCCGGCATTCCTCCTCCCGACGCTAACCACTCTGAGCTGGATCCGCACGCATCGCGGCCGGATCCGGCGCGGCCCGCGCCCTGCGATCGGTCGCGGGAACACGGCGGAGGCTCAGGCGAACTCGGGTGTCATGGCATCGGCAAGGGGAAATCGACGCGGGCGCCGATGGCGTACCCGGAGATCATGTACCCGGCGGTGGGGATCGACACCCCGAAGTCGGCCGCGACGTCGGGCAGGATTCCCATGGCGACGAACTCGGTGGTTCCGATGCCGGAGGCGCCGATGGCGAGGGCGAGCAGGGCGATGGGCACGACGGCTCCTCAGCGGTCGCTGGACGTGGGCGGTCGTAGGGGGCCGACGCCCGGCCGGCTTCGACGACGTCCCGGTCGAGGTCTACGCCTCCTACATGGCGGGCGCGCTCATCGGCGTCATCGCCACCTGGGTCGCCGACACACCCGACACCCCTGCGCAGCAGACCGCCCTCGCCTTCGGGCGGCTCTTCCGCTCCTGATCACCGCCCCAGCCGGCACGGTCGGCACGGTCGGCCTCCGCCCCCTACCTCGTTCCCTATCACCCCGGATAATATCGTTGGGAAATAACGTTACAGAGAAACGTAATGGCCTTCTGGGGTGACGCAACAAAGCCCGAAGGTACGGGAATCCTGGCCTCCGATAAGTGGGCCTTATCGGAGGCCAGGGCGAAACGGGGGTCGGTCGGCCCCCGAGGGGGCGGAGAAGCGTTGCAACGTTATTCGGCGAGCCGCCGAGAGGGCCGAAAACGCGATCGGGGCGCTGAGCCGAACACAGAGCCCTTGCTCCCCCGTGGGCATGTCCTTACCTTCGGGCCACTCCGCTGTGCCGCCCATGGCCATCCTGTGGCGCCGATTTTTCCCGACTCCGACCAAGAAACGGACAAATCACCTCTGCTGTGTGTGCCGAAACAGCCGGGTGGGGGAGGGCCCGTCGGCCCACCCCCACCCGGAACACGCGTGACCAGCGACGACGCCGTGCGCGCTAAACGGCGCGCAGCGGGGCGAGGTGGCGGCGGCGTACCAGCAGGATGGCCACGGCCACCAGGCAGCAGACGGCGCCCAGGGCGTAGGGGTACACCGGGCTGATGTCCTCGCCCAGCTTCGCCGCGACGAACGGGGCGCAGGCCCCGCCCAGCCAGCGCACGAAGTTGTACCCGGCCGAGGCCACCGGACGCGGCGCGTCCGACACCTCCATCGCGGCCTCGGTGAACACGGTGTTGTTCAACCCGATGGGGATTCCCGTCGCGATCACCAGCACGACCAGGGCCGGTTGGGCGCCGACGAGAAGTGCCGCGGCGATGGCGGCCTGCAGGAGCAGCAGGAGGACGAGTGCCGTGTGCAGCGTGGGGACCGCGCCGATGCGGTGGTGCAGGCGCGGGGCGACGGCGACCGAGGAGACTGCGACCAGCACACCCCAGGCGAAGAAGACCGCGCCGATGCCGTAGGGCGACATCCCCAGGACGAAGGGGGTGAAGGCCAGGACGGTGAAGAAGGCGAAGTTGTAGAACAGCGCGGTGACGGCGGTGGTGGACAGCCCGCCGTGGGCCAGGGCGCGCAGGGGGTCGCTGAGCCGGGTCTTGGTCGCAGGTCGGGCGGGTGCGGCGAGCAGGACGGTGATGAGGATGAAGCCCACCGCCATCAGAGCGGCGGTGCCGAAGAACGGGGCCCGCCAGTGCCAGTCGCCGAGAACGGCCCCCAGCAGGGGTCCCGAAGCGATGCCGACCCCGAGGGCGGCTTCGTACAGGACGATGGCGGACTCCACGCCGCCGGTGGCCGAACCCACGATCACGGCCAGGGCGGTGGCGATGAACAGTGCGTTGCCCAGTCCCCAGCCCGCTCGGAAGCCGATGAGCTCGGCGACGGATCCGGAGGTGCCGGACAGTGCGGCGAAGACGACGACGATGGCCAGCCCGAGCAGCAGGGTCGCCTTACTCCCGATCCGGCTGGAGATGAAGCCGGTGATGAGCATGGCGAGGGCCGTGACCAGGAAGTAGCTGGTGAACAGCAGGGACACCTGGCTCGGGGTGGCGTTGAGTCCTTCGGCGATGGAGGGCAGGATCGGGTCGACCAGGCCGATGCCCATGAAGGCGACCACCGCGGCGAACGCGGTGGCATAGACGGACAGCGGCTGGTGCCACGGGCTGCGGGAGCGGGGCGGGGTGGATAAAGCAGCGGGTTCGGTCGCGGTCATCGCGGGTCAGTTCTCCTGGTCTTCCTGGTCTCGGCGGGGTGTGCGGGCAGCGGGGGGCAGGGATTCTGGGTCCGGTGCGGCGGTGAGCTTGGCGAGGTGGGGCAGGGCGGCGGCGATCGCCGAGCGTTCGTCGTCGGTGAGGTGGCGGAGGCGCGCCGTGAGGTGGTCGATGCGGGCCTGCCGGGCGGTAGCGAGGAGTCGGCGACCGTGGTCGGTGAGTTCGACGACGACGGCGCGGCCGTCGGCGGCGTCGGTGCCGCGGTGGACGGTGCCTGCGGCCTGCAGCCGCGTGATGTGGGTGGTCATGGTGGGGGTGCGCACACCGTGCTCACCGGCCAGGGCGGTGATGCGCCGCGGCCCGTGCTCCAGGGAGCTGAGGATGCTGATTTGGGGGGCCGAGAGCAGGCCGGGGTCGGTGGAACGGCGGATGAGGGTGACCAGGTCACGCAGGATCTGCGAGAGGTCGTGGGCGAGGTCGCGGGGTTGGGAGGGCACGACGGCGATCATATGATTAGATAGCCTAACTAAGCAAATCGGCGGGCGGGAAGCCGCCCGCCGATCGGCGAACCGGGGTGGGCGGGACCGGAGCGGAGGTCGGCTTCACGGGTGGCGGGGTTGAGGAACATCGGAACGGAACCCCGCTTCAAGCATTTCGCGCCTGTTCGTAGCTTCCGGGGTCACGGCGCGTTCGCTGGCCCCCTCCTCGCCGACCCCAGCGAGGCCCCCGAGAACGCGGTCATCCACCGCGCCGAACAGCTCGGTATCGCTGACCCTGGCTGCCTCGCCGACTACGCCGCCCGTGAACGGACCCGCCTTGACCACGCCGAGGAGATCCGCGACGCATGCGGATTCACGGACGCCCGGTGGTACGCCCTACGTCGGCGCCACAAAGCCGCCGAACTTCTGTTCGAGCAGTTCGGCCAGCCGCAGCTGGGTGCGGTCCTCGAACAGCGGACCGATGAGCTGCACTCCCACCGGCAGCCCCTCAGAGGACCGGCCCGCTGGTAGGGCGGTGGCGGGCAGACCGGGCATGGTGGCCAGACCGGCCCAGACAAGCTGGTCGAAGTACGTGTACTCGTCGCCGTCGATGTCGATCCGGCGTTCCAGCAGATCGGGGTCGTGGTCGTGCGGGAACGCGGGAGTCGGCGTGATCGGGCACACCACGGCGTCGAACTCGGCGAAGAGCTGCCGCCAGCCGTGACGGTGGAGCTCGCGACGGTCGTTCGCCTCGATCCAGTCGCGGTGGCTGAACACCATCCCGCGCAGCCGCGCCGCGTCGAGACTCCGGTCGTCCACGCCCAGTCCGGCGGCGCGGTCCCGCAGCTGCCCGTAGGCTTCGACGGGAAAACGCGCAACGGAGCCGGAGAACAGCAACTGCGTGTAGAGCGTCACGGCTTCGGCCAGGTCGGGCAGCAGGGGAGTGTGCCGTTCGACGTGGGCGCCGCCGTCGACAAGTGCGTCGGCCACCCGGTTCACGCCGTCCCGCACAGCCGACCCGGTCGGAATGAGCGGATGCTCGTCGACGACCAGGACCCGGAAGTCGCCGAGCCGCTCGTGACGTGCGGGCGGCAGCGTCAGGCGGTGCGCCTTGCCGAGCGTCAGAGGGTCCGGTCCGGCCATGACGTCGAGCAGGAGCGCGAGGTCGCGGGCGGTGCGCGCCATCGGACCGACGACGGCGAGGTCGTGGTCGACCGGCAATGGCGGTGCCGACGGCGCGGCCATGCCGCGGGTCGCCGCCAGTCCGAGGGTCGGCTTGTGCGCATAGATGCCGCATAAATGCGCGGGGGTGCGCAGCGAACCGGCGAGGTCGGAGCCGATGGACAGCGCGCAGAATCCGGACGCCAGGGCCGCCGCTGATCCGCCGGAGGATCCGCCCGACGTGCGAGCATGATTCCACGGATTGTTCGTGGCCCCGTAGATCTCGTTGAAGCTCTGGATATCCTGCAGTCCCAAAGGCACATTGGTCTTGCCCAGCACCACCGCGCCCGCGGCCTTGAGCCGCGATACCTGTACCGCGTCCTCGGCCGGCACATAGTCCCGGTGTTGCGGCATGCCCCAGGTGGTGGGCAGCCCCGCCATGTTGTAGGACTCTTTGACCGTCACCGGAATACCGAGTAGCGGCCGGTCCTCGCCGCGGGCGCGCGCCCGGTCGGCACCGCGCGCGGCCGCCCGCGCACGGTCGAAGTCCGGCACACAGATCGCGTTGACCGCTTTGTCGTCGCGCTCGATACGGGCGATCGCCTCGTCGGTCAGTTCCGCCGAGGTGACGTCACCGGCGCGCAAGGCAGCCGCGATTTCTTCTGCACTCTGAAAGGTCCACTCCATGAATGCGACCGTACTGAGCTCTGGCAGAGGTCATAAAATTCCGCTTCGCACAACGGGATAGATATCTCAACTCATCATGGCGCATTCCGGCCGCAGAAGATTCGCCCGACCCTGGCCATGGAATGGAAGGCCAGTCCTCCGCCCCACCGACCCAGAGCGGATCAACCGTCAGGTCGGGTCGCATTGTCTCGGACCCGCGGCTGACGCCTTAGCGCGGGACGTCGTTCCGATTCTCCTCAAGCCCGGGGCCGACCGCCTCTGCGGCGGCGGGCCGGTGGCGGCGGGCGTACCTGAGCGTCCACGCGGCCAGCGCGGCGAACGTCGCCACCATCAGGATCGTGGACAACCCGGCCATGACATCGGCGGGCAGAGTGAAGACCAGCGGGAGCCGGACGATCGACTCGGCCACCAGTCCGAGGCCCCACACCAGGCTCATCGTCGAGAACACGCCGCGGAAACGCGCGTCCACCGACCACAGCCGCTCCCACTCGGCGAGTTTCCGCTCGTCGGCGGCGTTCATCCGCCGGGCGATCGTGTAGATGAGCGGCCGTCCGACGACACACGAACCCAGGAACGCGGTCCCGACGACGGCGGTGGTCAGCGACTCCCGCGCCAGCATCATCCGGGGGTCTCCGGTGATCAGGGAGAGGAGGAGGCCCGTGGCGAAGACCGCGACCATGAGCGCGGCGAACCCGTCGAACCTGCGGTGCCGGGCCGCGATGATCCCGACGCGCAGCAGCGCCGCGGCCGTCCCCGCCAGCAGCGACACGAACACGTCGCAGCCCAGCGCCCGCGCGCCGTAGTACGCGGCGACGGGAAGGCCGACGTCCCAGGCCAGGCCCATGATGAGGGCGCGCGGTCTCACGGTGTGCCTCCGCGGCGGGAGCGCGGCCCGCGCACCTGCGCAGGCACCGGCACAAGGCGGGAGAGGGTGATCGTCATGCCCGCCAACATGACATGTCTATTTTGTACATGTCAACCTAGGACATGTATATTTGAGACATGTCACTCCGCCACGCACTCCTCGGCATGCTGGCCTACGAGCCGTCCAGCGGCTACGACCTGAAGAAACGGTTCGACGGGGACCTGGGGGAGTACGCCTGGCACGCCCCGCACACTCGCATCTACCCCGAACTCGCCAAGCTCGCCGATGAGGGGCTGATCGAGGTCGCCGGCGAGGGCGCTCGCGGACGCCGCACCTATGCGGTGACCGATGCCGGACGCGCCGAGCTCCGCCGGTGGCTGTTCACCCCCCAGGACGAAGGTCCGGCGCGCAACGTGCAGGTCCTGCGCCTGTTCCTGCTCTCGGCACTGGAACCGGACGACGCGCGGCAGCTCCTGCGTATGCACGCCGACGACAGCGACCGCGAGGCACACAAGCTGTCCGAGATCGTGGCCGCCCTCGACGCCGACGCGACGCCGGGCGAGCCTCCGCAGTTCGGCCGCGTCGCCGCCGAATTCGGCCTTCGCATGCACCGCGCACGCCGCGACTGGGCCCGGTGGGCCCTGGACCGGATGGGCTGAGCGCCCCCCGCAACCGCCCTCCGGCCGAGGACGTGGACGTGGCGCGGGCGCTCAGAGCCGGCCGCTGACCCCGCGGATCAGCTTGCCGAACATCCAGGTCACCATGTTCTTGGGCATGCCGGCCGAGGACATGCGCAGCGCCGCCTCGCTCTGGCCCAGGGTGCGCGGGCCGGAGGTCGCGATGCCCTGGGTGGCGGCCGTCGCGGCCAGCACCGCCTGGCGTCGGCGGCCGTTCTCGTAGGCGCTCAGTACCGCGGCCGGGTCGTGCTCGGCGTCGAGGCCGCGCAGCAGTGCGGCGACGTCTTCCAGTGCCTGGCCGGCTCCCTGCGCCAGGATCGGCGGCATCGCATGGACGGCGTCGCCGATCAAGGCGCAGCGGCCGCGATGCCAGTGGAGTGGGGCGTGGTGTCGGCGGTGCGGGAAGAACTCCAGGTCCTTCTCCGACAGTGCGGCCAGCAGTTCGCGCACGGGTGGTGCCCAGCCGGCGTACGTCTCCCGGAGGGCGGCGAGCGCGCGCTCCGGGCTGTCGACGCCGTCGGTCGGCCGCCACCGCAGGTCGATGAGCCACTGGAGCATTCCGTCGCCCGCGGGGTTCATGCCCACCCCGCCCTCGCGGCCGAGGAACAGCAGGGCGCGGGGGCCGATCTCGAACGGCGCCGGGATCAGTCCCTGCCAGGTGGCCGCGCCGGTCAGGCGCGCTTCTGTTCCCGGACCGGGGCCGAAGAGCGCCGTGCGCACCTGGGAGTTCACGCCGTCGGCGCCGATGAGCAGATCGCCCGAGTATTCCGCGCCGTCCTGCGCCTCGACGCGGACGCTTCGCCCGTCGTCGTGGAGGCGGGCGAAGCGGGCACCGAACCGAACGGTCCCTTCCGGCAGGCCTTCGGCGAGTCGGGCGATCAGCGACCTGCGGGGGATCACCATCGTCGGAGAGCCGAAGCGGGCTTCCAACTGCGCGGTGTCCACCACCATGGCGGGGCGTCCTCGGGCGCTGCGGACGTCGATGGCTTCGATGCGCTGTCCTGTCCCGTCCAGCCGTACACCGAGGTCACCGAGGATCGCCGTGCCGTTGTGCCAGAGGACCAGCGCGCAGCCGCCGTCACGCAGCTCGGGTGCCCGTTCGAGCACGGTCACCTCGTGCCCTGCGGCGATCATCCCCCGGGCTGCGGCCAGCCCTGCGATCCCGGCCCCCACGATGAGCACCCGCATGGCCCACACCCTCTATGCGTAGTAGTACTTCCCTATGTAGTACTACATGCTGTAGGAGAAAGGCGTTCGGGGGTGGACTTCGCGACCGATCGGCCCTTGCCCAGGGGGAGCCGCAGGCGCGCTTCCGAGCGCCCGCGGCTCTCATCCTCGGCCCGGTCGGCAGTGCCCGCGCGTCTCGTTACGGCAGAGGGCCGGGCAGCCTTCCGCTTCTCCGTTCACCCGGCGACGGAGCGGGAACAGGTCGCGCCACACACGTCGGCACGGCCGAATGCAGCGCGACACCGGGCTCGGTGCTCCGCCGGCCCTTGGGGCCGGTGAAGCCCCGGGGTTCGATGTACCGCCGGATGAGCAGCACCAGCTCATCGATGTCGGGGGCCTCGTAGTGGCCCGAGGTGGTCAGGGCGTGGTACCGCATGGTGTGTTCGCCCCACCAGATGATGGGGCCGGGGTGGCGGGCCGCCAGGGCGTCGGCTCGCCGGTGCTCGGCGGCGTACTCGGCGCGGCGCCCGCCGTTGAGGGGCTGGTCGGCGGCGCGGGCGGCCCGGCAGGACGGGTGCCGGCACGTCGGGCAGGCCGGTCCGGTGAGGGTCTGCTGCATGCTCACCCCTTCCAATCGGACGGGCGGTGAGCGGAGTAGGTGCGCTCGGTGGTGAGGACGCGCAGGTTCTCCGCTGTGGCCCCGCACCTCGCCCGGCACTTCCGCTGGATTCTCGCGACGGCGACCAGCTCGGCGAGGTAGCCGGGATCGACCAGTTCGCCGCCGCTCAGGCGGGGGGTGATGACCCGGACATGGAAGCATTGTGCCCCGGCGGGCTCGTGGACCGCCTCGACGGTGAACGTGTTGGCCCGGCGCTTGATCGCGATGACCGGCGGGAACGTCTCGCGGTACAGGCGGCGGTGGCGGGTGCCGTCGGCACGGACCTCCTCGGCGCGGTGGACCACGACGTCCCATGATTCCACGCGCTCGATGGCGACTTCGTGGTACTGCGCCCAGGTCTGGAGCGCGGCGAGCGTGAGCGCTTCGCCGGTGCGCATGGAGGCCATCACGACTCCACCTCCTGGACGGCGTCGATGAGGCGGGTGGCCTCGGCACGGGTGAGTCCGCATTCGCGGGTCAGGGCACGGTGCGCCTCGTCGCAGGACGCGCCCAGGCGCACGTTCCGCCCGCCGAGCCCGCGGACGATGAACGGCGCCGAGCTGTGGGGGTCGAGGCGGTAGACGACGGTGATGTCGCCGTGGCGCGCCACTCGGCTCACGGCCTCGCCCGACGGCAGGCGCTGGATGGTGACGGCGACGTTCATCGGTCGCCCCCTGCCCCGAGCCACCGCTCGGCGAGCTCGTCCTGCTCCGCCTTGTGGGCGATCGCAGCCAGGGATGCCTCATGGCGCGCGTCGGCTACCGACTGCTCGTAGTGGTGGGCGAGGACGAAGGGGCGCACGCGCTCCGACGGAGGCACCACGTCAGCGAGCCCACGAGAGGTGCGGTCGAGGAGGAGGCGGAAGATCTCCAGGGTCCGTGCGCTGACGGTGACCCCGGTCGCGAGGTGCTCGGCCTCGTAGACCAGGCGGCCCCGGTCCTCGCCGGTCGAGATCAGCCAGTCGTCGAAGCTGTCGGCGATGTCGGCGAGGTTGTCCAGGTCAGCGTCGTTGAGTGGGAGTTGGGGGTGGATTCGGTCCGAGGAGGGGGCGGCAGACAGCAGCAGCGCCCCCAAGGCAAGCGTGATGAGCGCCCAGATGCGGGCGCTAGTCTGGAACATGTCGATCTCCTGGCTAGGGTCAGATCGGCCGTGCCCCGGGGCGTTCACCGCCGCCGGGGTCTTTCTTGTGTGGGGTGACCCGTCTGAAACGGGTCCCACCGGGTCTCCGCCAGGCGGAGACCCGGAACTCATCGCAGGTCATTGGGTGGCCTGCATCGCTCCGCTTCGCTGGTCGGCATCAGCACCTCGATGTTGCGCCGACTTCTGACCTTCAGACGGTGCTCGGATTGGCTCGCGCGTGCTGCTGCGTAGCCGATGACCTGGTCGGGGTGCGGTCGCGGCGTCTTGGTGCTGCGCACCCAGCAGCCAATCGGGAAGTTCCTGGTCATCTCTCGCCATGTGGTGGCCCGTCGTACACGGTCGATCCGCCGTGCCAGGTCAGTGACCTCCGCGCCGGTCATCTCCCTACCAGCTGAGATCACCGAGTCGTCCGTGACGATGACGTGTGCAGGTGTGCGCATGCTGTCGGCCTCCTGCGCTGCGCGCGCCAACGTGCAAGGTTGGTGCGACATCCGCTGATCCATGGCTCGCATGTGGATGATCTCCTAGTCTTCATAGAAGAACGAGAAGATCGAGTGATATACATCATGAGGGGGATGGCCCGAGTTCACAAGTAAAATCGGGGATTCTCTTATTTTTTTCCCGACTAGACTGGTGCGCATGGCACGCACGCAGTCCTACAGCCCCTCGGTTCGTCGACGGCGCCTCGGCGCGCAGCTCCGGTCGGCGCGCGAGAAGGCCGGCCTCACCCTTGCGGACGCTGCCGAGCGGCTCGACTGGGCCAGAGCGAAGGTCGGACGTGTGGAAACCAGCGAGCTGAGGACCGTAAAGCCAGCCGATCTCGACCAACTTCTGACGCTGTACAACGTCGACGACGAGGCAACTCGCGAAGCCATGCACCAGCTCGCCCGCGAGGCGAAGCAGAAGGGCTGGTGGTGGAAGTACAGGGACGTCTTCGGTAGCGAGCCCCTACCGGACTTCGAGGCTGAGGCGTCGGCCATACGGACCTACCAAATCGCCATCATCCCCGGACTGTTGCAGACACCCGAGTATGCCGAAGCAGTGTTCCGAGGCGGCCGCTACACCTCCCTGGAGCACATCCAGCGCCAGGTGGACGCTCGCATGGCTCGACGCGAGATCCTCACCCGCTTCGACTCGCCGCCACGCCTGTGGGCGATCATCGACGAGGCCGCCCTCAGGCGCCCCATCGGCGGGTGGGACGTGATGGCCACGCAACTGGAGTACTTGTTGCGTGTTGGGCAGCTGCCGAACATCGACATCCAGGTGCTCTCGTTCGAATCGGGAGCGCATGCAGCTCTCGGCGCGGCCTTCACAATCCTGGATTTCCCCGAACCGCTCGATCCCACCATCGTCTATACCGACAACCTCGGTAGCGGCCTGTTCGAGGAGTCGCCCGAGGAGGTTGCCATCCATACGGATACCTTCGCCGAGATCCAGGCAGCCGCTCTCACCACGGTCCAGAGTGCGCAGTACCTCACCGACGTCCTCAAAGGCATCCCGCAAAGAGAGTGACCCAGCAATGAACCCATCACTTGAGTTCCGCAAGAGCAGCTACAGCAACAGAAGCCAGGACTGTGTGGAAGTTGCCGCTCTCAGTGAAAGAGCCAGAGCGATCAGAGACACGAAGCACCGCGAGCGTGGCGCGCTTGTCTTCCCGGCCGCCGAGTGGCGTGCCTTCCTCAACGAAGTGAAGACCGATCGGATCTGATCGCTTCTAAAGAAACGTGTTGGCCCCCTCATCGCGGAGACGAGGGGGCCAACACGCACCAGAGACCTCCGCTGAGAGCGTCGGTCTGAAGCCGACAAGTGCAAGGACCCGAGATGCCCACCCACCTGGTCTTTCGCAAGTCGAGCTATAGCTCGGCCAAGGGACAGGACTGTGTCGAGGTCGCCGACTTGCCCGGTGGCGCGGCTGTCCGCGATTCCCAACACGAGGGGACCGGGCATATCGCCTTTCCGGCCGCCGAGTGGCACGCCTTCCTGACCGAGGTGAAGGCCGACCGCCTGTAGCCCCAAGGTAAGCGAGAACCCGCAGGTCCAGGCCATCCAGCAACCATGCGTCCTCGCTCTCCACCTGGTCGGAGACGTGGTTCGCCGACCGTCAGCGGTCGAGCGTCCGCCCTGGCGCGTCGATCCATATGGTGTGCTGGCCACCCGCAGTCACCGTGACGCCGAAGCGGTCGATGCCGGGGCTGCCCACATCCAGCCAGCGCAGGTACGCGGCCTCGGCTTCGTCCCAGAGCCGTCGGCCGCCGTACTGCGTGACCTCGTACTCGTCGTCCCCTGGTTCGTAGTCGCAGGCCGCCCAAGCCCCCTCAGGCCTGCCGAGCTCGTACAGCGACACCGAGACGGTCCCGTCGCTGGCGCGGATCGGGATGAGCTTGACGTCCGGCACGAGCGCCGTGATCGCCAGTTCGGCACCCTCACCGGCGTCGACGATGCTGCGCGGGTCCAGTCGGGTCGTGGCGGTGACCGCCTGGTCCTCGTGATGCACGGTGAAGCGCATCTCCGCGCGCTGATCGCGGAGCATCATGTACCCGGCGCGCCCGTGGAACCGCCCATGGGCCGCTCCACCGGCCACTGTGAGCCGAACGATCCACCCGAAGTCGTACCCGGGCTGCCACGGCACAACGATGACACCGCCGGGACGGGTCTGGGCGACCCAAGCGCCCGGGATGCGCCGTACCGCGCAGGTGGCGTGAACCCGGTCATAGGGGGCGCCGTCGAGCCATCCGTCGGCGCCGTCGCCGACGACCAAGCGTGGGGCGTAGCCGACGCGCTTGAGGTTGGCCTCGGCCTGCCCGGCTACGGCGGGATCCACCTCGATACTGGTGACGTTGTGTTCGCCCACGCGCGCCGCCAGGACCGCGGCGGTGTACCCGGTTCCGGTGCCGATCTCCAGGACGCGGTCGTGGTCGCGGGGAGCGAGCATGGCGAGGAATGCGAAGGCCACGCCGGGTGCGGAGATGGAGCTGGAGGGCTGGGCGCGGCGGAGGTCCACCTCGGCCGGGTCGGTCTGTTCGTCGTCCCACTGGGTGATGACCGCGGTGTCGGAGAACACCGCGTGGCGCCACTCGTCGGGGCGGGCGTGCCGGTCGATCGCGTACCGCCCGCCGTTCGCCGGGCCGGCGACCCCGACGTCGGGAACGAACACGTCTCGGGGAACGGCCAGCATCGCCTCGCGCAGGGGGCCGGTCAGCCCTAGGAGGTCGGCGAGGTCTTCGGCTCGGCTCATGCGCGCTCCAGAAGATCGGCGATGGCGGCGGGGATGGGCAGGCCGGTGCGGCGGGCGATCCACCCGAACTCGCCGTTCTGGTTGGTCTCCAGGAACACGAACCGGCCCGAGAGGTCGTTGTAGATGAGGTCGGCTGCGCCGTAGACCAGGCCGAGCCTTCGGTGCAGGTCTACCAGGCCGGCCGACACAGCGTCGGGCAATTCGAAGACGGAGTGGCGCAGAGAGTCGTAGTCGGAGCGCCAGTCCTCCTGAGCCTGCGGACTGTCGGTGTCGATGCGCGCAGCGAACACGCGCTCGCCGACGACCGTTGCACGGACCGCGAAGCCCAGCGGCACGCGTTCCTGGAACATCTGGGCGGTCAGCGACAGCCGCGGATCGAGCAGGTCGTCCGGGTCCTCTATCGGCGTGGTGTACATCAGCCGGAGCCGGCCTTCGTCGGCGTGCCACACGCCGGACAGCGGCTTGTAGACGATGGGTCGGGCGAGCTGCTTCGCCCAGTCGTGCGCGGCCTGCGGGTCGGAGGTGACCAGCGTGTCCGGCACGGGTAGCCCGGCCTCGGCCGCCGCGGCGAGCTGGGCCGGTTTGTACTCGGCGCGGGACGCCGCGACCGGATCGTTCACCCACAGGCAGTCGCCCAGCGCAGCGAGCACACCGCCGAAGCCGCGGCGGGCCTCCCCGTAGGCGAACGCCCGTTCGGGGGCGGTCATCCGCCCGTCGAGCACGAACTGTGAGGCGCTGCGGCGCCACACCGCGCGGATCTCGCCGAGCTCGATCCGCCTGCCGTCGCTGGTGGTCAGGGTGCCCGACCATCGGCCGCCGTCCTTCAGGCGGGCCGCCATCGTCAGCTTTCGGGGGAAGGCCGAGGGAGTCAGCCGGGCGACGGCCATGCCGCGCCCCTCCAGTTCATCGGCCACCAGGTCGGCGACAGTGTCTGAGGGGTGGGCGAGGATAAGGACGGACATCAGTCCTTGTCCCAGTCTTCGGGGTTCTGGTTGTCCTGGCCGCCGCCGGTGGTGAACTCGCTGGTGTCCGCGCCGCGCTTGCCCGCGCGAGGCTTCGGGGTGTGGAGGAACCTCAACCCCCATGGGCGTGCTGCGGAGGCGGGCTCGTCGATCTTCAGGCGTTGGTGCGGCCGCGGGTCCATGGGGAAGATGTCACCGGCGCGGAAGTCGATCCCGCGCGATTCCCCGTCGGGCGAGTGGGTGATCAGATCGAGGTCTTCGGTCGGTCGGGGCGGCGTCTGCTCGCTCACCGCGCCTCCAGCGATCGGAAACGGAGTGGGAGAACCGTAACTCCATGCTCGCTGTGTGTCATTGCCATGGCCGGAGGCGGTCATGACTGGACCGAAGGCCGTCGGGGCCGGGGTTCGGCATCCGATCGGACCCGCCGCCGCGGCAGGGCAGGTCGCATCCGTGGTTCTTCTCTGCGGCCCGTCGGCGTGTGGCCCGGACCAGGACACCGACGAGGTGCGCCAGGTCGGCGGCTCCGTCCGCGTCGTCCGCATAGCGTGTGCTCTGGAGCGGGCCGACCCGGTCCAGCAGCACACCCTCTCTCACCAGCACGAAATCCAGGGCCAGGAGGACCGCGCGGCCGTTGCCGTCGGTGAACGGGTGGAAGAACGCGACGTCCAGGTAGGCGCGTGCCGCACGGGCCGGAAGCGGGACAGCGGTGTCGGTGCTCTCATGGAGACACCGTTCGATGTCCGCGCGCGTGCGCGGCGTCAGCCCGTAGCGCTCCCGCCCGGCCTTCGCGTAGGCGTCGCCTTCGCGGAACCCCGCCTCGTGTACGCCGAGGACGTGTCGCTGCCAGCGGGACATGAGATCGAACGTCAGGGGCGCCTGCCGTCGGGCGTCCTCCCGGGCCGCGGCGAGTGCGGACAGAAGCCGGTCGGCCCGCGCCGGGTCGCGGCGGCGGACCGGGCCGTCGAACCAGCTCGCCGCGCCGTCGACGGCTCCCATGACCGGGGTGTAGGGCGCTGCCGGAGCGGCCCTCGGCCAGTCCACCTGCCGACGGGCCCGCTGCCAGGCGGCCAGGGCGTCATCGGTCACGGTAGGGCCACCGCCCGCTCACCCGCGTCGCCACTCTCTCACCCACCGAGTCGACGACGGTCTGCGCAGGCCTGGACCAGCTCTCGAAGCGCCCGCCGATCGCCGCGTCGACGGCCGCCTCGGCTTCGGCGCCGTCCACGCCGACGGAGCCGAGGAACCACTCCAGCACCTGCGAACAGTGTCCGTACCAGCCGCTTTCCGCCTCGGTCCGGTCCACGACGACGGTCACCAGCCGGACGGCAGCTCGTTCGAGGTGCCAGCTGCGGTCCGCAGCGTCGGCATCGGGCGGCGGAGCCAGTTCCGCGAAGCGGTCGGCGAGCTCCTCCAGCCACTCGCGCCACTCCAGCAGCGCATCCACCACCCGCGCGGCGGTCTCCTCGGGTTCGCCGATGGAGTGCCCGGCGCAGCACCAGCTCGTCACGACGCCGCCGTCTTTGTCGCCCTCTCCGATCGACCGGTTCCAGTCGTCGGCCCATCGGCCGTAACGCGTCATCAGGAGGGCGCTTACCGCATCGGTGAGGCGGTACCCCGCCCTCCTGTCCGACCCCGCCTGCGGCACGAGGGGGATGATCGCGGCCATGAGGCTGGCCGCCTCGGCGTCGTCCCACTCGAAGGGGTTCTGGGCCGGATCGACATCCGGCCACGTCAGTTGGGGTGGACTCGGACACAGATCGGCCAACGTGAGGTGCTCCCAAGCGCGGGTGGTTTCGAACGGCGAAAACGCTACTACGCGGGCGAAGACGTCCTCGCCCGCACAGCCCGCGCTTCTCCCATGGGTTTGCCCGCACCCGGGCGGGCGCCGCCTACCGCTGCCGCGCCGGGCGTGGGCCGCAGGTGGCCAGTATGTCGGCCACCTGCGGGGCGTCCTCGATGGCCTCCTTCGGCAGGACCGTGTTGTCGGCCAGTGTCACGCCCGGCGGAGCCTCGCCAGGGTCGGCGTCGAAGACGTTGCCGATGAACGCCACGTGCTCCAGCGGCGGCCACACGTTCAGCACGATCGGCGCGTCGGCCCGGTAGACGGCGTTGCCCTGGACGGTGACCCAGGCCGCGCCGTAGTCGGTGTAGAGGCCGAAGTTGTACGGGGTGACGGTGTCGCGGACGACGTTGCCGCGGACCAGGGCGCCGCTGGCGTAGGAGTCGCCCTGCGGCCCGGAGATGTAGATGCCGCCGCCGTCGGCGAGGACCTGCATGGTGTCGTGCACGAGGTTGTCGAGCACCTGGGTGCCGCGGCCCGCGTTCGCGGTGATGCCGACGTGCGGGACGTCGTTGACCCGGTTGCGGGCGATGACGGTGTCGACGGCGCCGGAGACCACGACGGCCGGTGAGCCGCGGTAGTCGCGGCCGATGCCGTGGATGTGGTTGTCCTCGACGCGGTGCCCGCGCGCGCCCGCGCCGATCACCAGCCCGCCCGCGGCCGCGTCGGTGATCTCGCTGTGGCGCACCGCGTTGTCGGAGCCCTGGCCGCGGAACTCCAGCGCGACCCCGCCCAGGCGGGTGAACCGGCAGCCTTCGATCACGACGCGGGTGGAGTCCTCGATGAGCACGTTTCCGGGAATGCTCTCGGCCTCGGCGGGGACCGTCACCTGCCCCTGGTGCGGCTCCTCGCCCAAGGCCACGGTCATCAGCTCGCCGCCGTCGTGGAAGGCGTTGCCGTGGTAGTGCAGGAAGCCCCCGGGTCCGCTGGGCCGGTGCCAGGTCGCCTCGGCGAAGGTGATGCCGCGGAAGGCGATGTCGTGGACGCCTCGGGCGTGCAGCAGCGTCTCCAGCACGGGCGCGACGACGCCGGCCGGTTCCTCGCCGTTCCGCGGGCGGTAGTGGAGGGTGCCTCCGGCGGTTGCGAAGGTGCAGTCGGTGAGGAAGGCGGGGCTGTTCTCGGCGGAGGTGGGGGCGTCGGCGCCGTAGAACTCGCCGCTGTCGGGGCCGTTCCCGGGCATGACCGCGTGGTAGGCGCGTACGGCGCGGTCGAACGCGGGCTGCGCCATCGCGATGGCGGTCGAGTCCCCGTTCGCGGAGGTGTCGGCGACCGGGCACCGGGCCTCGGTCCAGGGGTAGGCGCCCCGGTAGACGAGCTCGACATCGCCTGACCAGGACTGCGGCGCTGCCCCCTCGGCGGTGTACCCGTCCGCTGTGCGGACGAGCCCGTGCGATTCGACGTTGACCGCCGCCCGCTCGACCCGACGTCCGGACGCGTACAGCTGGCGGGGTGCCGCGCCGGGGGTCGGGGCCTGCCAGGTGCCTCCGGTGTCCGCGTGCCAGCCGTCTACCGGCCGGCCGCCGCTGATGACGACCTCCTCCTGGTCTGCGGTGCCGTAGCCGTAGGCCTGGTAGACGACGCCGGAGTGCTGCGGGGACATGCGGAAGGTGTCGGCGAGGCGGTAGGTCCCCGCCCTGAGGTGGACGATGGTGCCGGGGGCGGCCGCGTCGCGGGCGCGTTCGAGGGTCGCGAACGGCCGCTCGAACGTGCCCGGACCCGAGTCGTCGCCCGAAGGATCGACGAAGATCATCAGGAACACCCCACCCTCTCGATTGTGTACGACGTATACTGTCAGTGGACAGCATACACACGACGATGGGAACCCATGCCGGATCCGGAGCGCAGTACCGATCTGCTGTGGGGCGAAAGGCCCCGCCGTGGCCTCAGCCTCGGCCGTATCGTTCGCGCTGCGGTGGAACTCGCCGACACCGAAGGGGTGGCCGCGGTGTCGATGCGGCGCCTGGCTGAGCGGCTCGGCTACACCACCATGGCGCTCTACCGCCACGTCCCCGGCAAGGCGGAGCTGCTGGCCCTCATGCGCGATGAGGTACTGGGGGAGTCGGCGGCGGAGCCCGGGGCCGTGCGGCGCGCCACCGGGTGGCGCGCGGAACTGGAGGCGTGGGCGCGTGAGGGGATGGCGCTGCACGAACGCCACCCCTGGCTCGCGGAGACCGGCGATGCGCGCCAGGTGCCCGGGCCCAACGCCGTGGCCGGTTTCGAGCACGGGCTGAGCATCGTCGCGCAGACAGGCCTGCCCCCCGCGCAGGTGGTCGCGGCGGTCAACCTCGTCGGCGGCTTCGTCGAGAGCACTGCCCGGCAGGCGGCGGCAGCGGCCCGCGCCCAGGAGCGGACCGGGGTCAGCGACGAGGAGTGGTGGAGCGGGCGCGACTCGCTCTTCGCCCACCTGGACCACCGCTACCCGACGCTGAACCGCCTGTACCGGGAGGGGGCCTATGACGCGCCGCCGGACCCCTTCGAGTTCGGCCTGCAGCGGGTGCTCGACGGAGTCGAGGCCCTTATCTGTGATGAAAGGCGTGACGAAAAGGAGTGTGGGGCGTGCGGTCGGCCCGTCGCCGTCGGACCCGCGGGGCGGCCTCGGGAGTACTGCTCGCGCGCGTGTCAGCAGCGCGCCTACCGCAAGCGCAGGGGAGAGGCCACCAAGGGCTGAGCCGCGCGGGGCCTCACTCGGCCGACGTGCCTTCGCTGTCCTGCTGTTTCCGCCGGTCCTGAGGATCGCCCATCTGCGCCCCGGGCTGTGCGGGCTCGCGGGGCACGGCCCGCAGGCCCTCTCCGGTGTCCGGGATGCGGTGGCCGTATTCGCAGTTCAGTGTGGTGCTTATTCGGCCTCCGCAGTCCGCGTGGCGCAGCTGCAGCGGCGGCCCTTCCGGCCCGGCGAGATGGCGGTCGCCCCACTGCATGAGGGCGGTCAGCACCGGGCGCAGCTCGCGTCCGGCGTGGGTCAGCTCGTACTCGTTCCGGGGGCGGGCACCCTGGTCCCGGTACTCGGTGCGGCGGAGGATGCCCGCCTCCACCAGGCGGCGGAGGCGCTCGGTGAGCACCGCGCGCGGCGCCCCGGTGTGCTCGTGGATCCGGTCGAAGCGGCGCACACCGAGGAAGACCTCGCGCAGGACCAGCAGCGACCAGCGCTCCCCGACCACCTCCAGGGTCCGGGCCACCGAGCAGTCGCGGGGCTGGGGCATGGGGTGTCCTCCTCTGCTTCAGGAACCGTTCGCATCTTCTGGGTTCGCTTTTTGAACTCAAATGGTACGCTGCGTGCCATGAGCGACCAAGACACGCCCGCAGCGCCGCAGGGATGGGGCGAGCCCCGGACCAAGACCGTCACGTGGCACGACCCGTTCGCCACGGCACAGGCCGGAGCGCAGATGCCCGGCCTGGACTACCTGCGGGCCGTGGCGGCCGGCGAACTCCCGCCCCCACCCATCAGCACCCTGCTCGGCAACGGCTTCACCGAAATGGTGGTCGAGAAGGGCGAGGTGTCGATGGCGTGCGTGCCCGACGAGTCGGTGTACAACCCCATCGGCCTCGTCCACGGCGGCGTGGTGTGCACGATGCTCGACTCCGTTATCGGATGTGCGGTGCACACCACCCTGCCGGTCGGGAGCGGGTACAGCTCGATCGAACTCAAGGTCAACTACCTCAGGCCGATCCACGCCAACAGCGGCGAGATCCGCGCCCGCGGCTGGGTCACCAAGCCGGGCAAGCGCGTCGCGTTCGGCGAGGGCGAGGTCACCGACGCCGCGGGCAAGGTGCTCGCCACAGCGTCCGGAAGCTGCCTGGTCTTCGAACTCTGAGACGAAGCCTTCCCCGCTCCCGCACACGTCTTCCATTCACGCCGTGCGTGCCGCGCAGGGCGCTGCTGGCCGCAACGAACCCAGAGCGCGCCCGAACGCCTGCTCGACAACGGCCTCGGCATTCCGACCGCTGGGTGCCGCTGCGCGCCAGGCGATGAATCCGTCCGGGCGGATGAGAGCAGCCCCTCAGTCGGTGGTTCCGAACGCGGTCGCCCATCGTCCCTCGGGATCCACGAGCAATGGCACACTGGCAGGCGCGATGTCTCCCTCGCCACAGACGCAGTAGGCCGCGACGGGAGGTCCGTTGCGTCAATCATTCGATAGAAGGATCCGGAGAGGGCGCCCGAAGGCGCCCCCGGGCGTCAGCCGGAAGCGGGCTCCGCCGACGGCCCGGCATGCGGCGCGACGTTGTGGTTCATCCGGAAGGTGTTGGCCGGGTCGACACGGGCCTTGAGCGCGGCCAGGCGGGTGCGGTCCCCCGGGTCGTAGGCAGCGCGGACCCGCTCCGGTGAAAGGCGCTCGCCATCGCCGAAGACGAAGTTCAGACTCGTGCCCATCGCCCACGGCGCGGCCTGCTCCAGAACCCGCCGGTGGACCGCCCGCACGACCTCGCGCTCACCAAGCGGCGACAGGATGGTCAGCAGGTAGCGGGCCGCGCGGTGGCCCACCGCGCTGGGCGCGGCAGGCGGCCCCGCCAGCGCGCCGCCCAGGTGGCGGATCCCCATGACGCACATGACCGGCGCGTCCGGACCGGTCAGCTCGGCGATGGGCCGGACCACCGACGCGTCGAGCCGCTGCAGCATGGCGTTGTCCCCGCAGTAGGCGTGTGGCGTGTCCGGCTCCTCATAGATAGCGCCCGACGCGGCATAGGGCATCTCCGCCAGGGTGTCCTTGAGCCGCGGCCCGACCGCGCGCAGCGGCGCGACCAGCTGCTCGCCCTCGGCCGCCGTGCCCGTGAAGGCGATGCGGACCTGGGCGACGTGGCGCCCCCGCAGGTGGTCGGGCAGTCCGGGGACATCGGGGTAGACGACCGTCGCCACCGATGAGGTCATCTCCTCGGGCAGCGACCGGGTCCACTCCAGGTAGGCGTGCAGGACCTCCTCGACGAGGCCACCGTCGAACACCATGCTGCCGCCGAAGATCCGCTCGACCGGAACCAGGCCGACCTCCATGCCGGTGACCACACCGAAGTTGTCCCGCCCGCCGCGCAGGGCCCAGAACAGGTCAGGGTCGCTATCGGCCGTGACATGGCGCAGGCGAGCGTCGGCACCGACGACGTCGATGGAGCGCACGTGGTCGGCCGCGTACCCGTATCGGCGGGCGAGGTGCCCCAGGCCGCCGCCGAGGGTGTAGGGGACGGCGCCGACGCCGGGGCTGGAACCGTTCAAAGGCGCCAGGCCGTGCCGGGCCGCCTCGGCGACCACCTTCTCCCAGCGCACACCTGCCCCCAGCCGCGCCGTGCGGGTGTTGGGGTCGACATGGACAGCGTCCATGCGCCGGGTGGAGATCAGCACCCCGCCCTCGGCGGCGAAGGGGGCGCCGTGGCCCCCGGCCCGGACGGCGACGGGCAGGCCGCGTTCGGCTGCGTGGCCAACTGCCGCGCTCACATCGTCGGAGCCGGTGGCGCCGACGATCACGGCCGGCCGCAGCTGGAACGCTGTCTGGAAGCCGGAGCGCTCCTGCTCGAAGCCGTCGTCTCCGGGGCGGAGGACCGGGCCGAGCACCCGCTCGGCCAGGGTATCGATGGTCGTGGTGGAGGGGGTGGAAGCGGGCGTCCCCGTGTGGTTCGTCATCGGTGCTGGATGTCCTCGTCTCGCGTGTCGATGGGGACGGCGGCCGAGCCGATGAGGCGCTGCGCCGCCGCTCGCCCGGCGTTCGAGGTGAGGGTCCCGCCTTAAGTTGCCAACAACCGTCATATTTTCTGCGGAGTTGTCCGGGAGCCGAGCGCGCGCCCTTGAGCCCGCGGCGCCCCCCGGTCAAGGGGGCGGTCTTACAGCAGCCCCGGCCACCAGTCGGACCTGCACCCCTCCCCGGAGGCGGACCCCTCGGCCTGTGAATATCCGCTCCGCCCGGCGGAGTCCGCGCTCGATATGCCGGTCCCGGCGGCGATCTCGCGGAGCCGTCCGTCACTGCGCATCCGGGCCATGGTCCGCTCCACGGCGCGGCGCAGGGACCGGTCGTCCGGCGGGAACATCATCTGGTAGTACCACTCATGGACCCGCGCCTCCTCCTGATACCAGAGGATGCGTTGCCCCGGACGACTGATCGACCGCCGCACATCGGGCGCCGCGAACTGCACCGACGACCGGCAGCCGATGCCGGTGGCCTGGTAGCCGATGTCGGCCTTCCCGGAGGCGACCGCGTTGCTGGCGTTCTCGTAGCCCGCCTCGTCTTCCACCACTGGTACGAGATCCAGGTCGGGCAGCCCCAGGTCGGCGAAGACCGCGCGGGTCAGCTCGGGGTAGTAGCCGGTGAGTTCGCCGTCGTCCGTCCACGACAGCGGCCGGTTGTCCGGGAGGAAGGCGACCGCGATGTGGCCGCGCTCGGCGATCCGGTCCAAGGCGGCGACATGCGTCCACCTGACCCACGCCACCCCGGCGGCCAGGGCGATCAGCAGAGGCACCAGTGTGAGCACCGCCGGGGTCCGGAACCTTCGTTTCCGGACCCCGGGATCGGGCGCATACCCCTGCTTCGGCCTGCCGACCCGCTGCCTGAAGGGAATGCGGGGTTGCGGCCGGGGCGGCCGCTGCTCGTCTCGACGGGGCGCGGGGGAGAGGGTGGCACGGAGGAGCCTCCGGGTGGCGGTGGTGGCGCCGGAGACCCCGCGCAGTCCGCGGATCCCGTCCAGCACGGCCGTGGTCGGCCACGGCCTCTGCCCTCGTGCGGGTTCGGGGTGAGGCGCGGACAGCCCGGGTGGGGGCCATACGGCCTCACCGGACTCCAGCTCGGCGAGGATGTCCGCCGGTGTCGGGCGCCGCGCCGGGTCGCGTTGCCAGCAGTCCCGCACCAGGTGGCGCAGAGCGCCGGGCAGCCCGGCCAGGCCAGGGGTGGGACCGGTGAGGCGTCGCACCGTCTCGGCCAGGGAGCCGGCGGCGAACGGGTTGGCGCCGGTCGCCGCGAAGACGAGCACCGTTCCCAGCGAGAAGACGTCCGAGGAGGGGCCGACCTGCCCGCCCTCGGCCTGCTCCGGCGACATATAGGCCAGCGTGCCCACCAGTTGCCCGGCGCCGGTGACCGCGTCGGCGCCGACGGGGCGGGCGATTCCGAAATCGATGATCCGCGGGCCGTCGGCCGCGACGATGATGTTGGCGGGTTTGAGGTCGCGGTGGACCAGACCGCACGCGTGGATCGCGTTCAGGCCCTCGGCCAGGCCGATCGCCAACGCCTGCACCGACGAGGCCGGGAACGGCCCGTGCCGGGCCACCGCCTCCTCCAGCGGCGGACCGGGAATATAGGCGGTGGCGACCCACGGCGGATCGGCGTCAGGGGCGGCATCGATCACCTGGGCGGTATAGAACCCGCCCACCCGCTGCGCAGCGTCGACCTCCCGGACGAAGCGGGCCCGGAAATCGGCATCGCCCAGGTGTTCGGGGCGGATGACCTTGACGACGGCCCTGCGGTTGCCGGGGGTGCGCGCGAGGTAGACCAGGCCCATTCCGCCGGCACCCAGCCGTCCGAGCAGGCGGAACCGGCCGATGCGTCGGGGATCACCGGGCTGTAGGGGCTGCATGCCGTATCCGCCTCCGCCGTCGGGGGGTTGCCGACAGCAGGAATTATCGACGACCCCGTCGGCGGGCGGAAGCGGTCCGATTCTCGCCGCGGGTGATCGAGGCGGCGTCGGAGGCATGCACGGGGGTGCTCACCCCTGCGTGTGCGGCGAGGCCCCCGCCTCAAGTTGCCGGCTTCCTTCCCTTCTGATGAGCAGCCGCTTGTGGATGGCGATCACCACTCCGGCGAGCAGGGCCACCGCGATGATCCGCAGCCAGGTCTCGACATCGATCGGGGCGGTGTAGAACAGCAGGTTCATGCTCGGCACGTAGGTGAAGAGGAGCTGGCCGATCACCTGCAGGCTGATGCCGAACATGATCCAGGGGTTGCTGAACGGGCCCAGCTGGCGTACCGACCGGGTCAGCGACCGGCAGCTGAGCAGGTAGACGATCTTCACCGCGATGAACACGTTCACCGCGGCCGTGCGCGCCTCGTCCAGCCCCTTGCCGTCGGCCAGCTGCCACTCGAACATCAGCCAGGCGGCGCCGACGAGCAGCGTGGCCACCAGCAGCATGCGCCCCACCACCGCCCGGCCGACGAGCGGCTCCTTGGTGTCGCGGGGCGGCCTGCGCATGATGCCCTCTTCCTTGGGCTCGAAAGCGAGCATGAGCCCCAGGCACAGCGCCGTGGTCATGTTGATCCACAGGATCTGGGTGGGCATGATCGGCAGCGATGCGGCGATCATGACGGCGATGAGGATGATCAGTCCCTCACCCATGTTGGTGGGAAGCGTCCACACGATGTACTTGGTGAGGTTGTCGAAGACACCGCGCCCCTCCTCGACGGCGGCCTCGATGGTGGCGAAGTCGTCGTCGGTGAGGACCATGTCGGAGGCTTCCTTGGCGACCTCCGTACCGCTCAGCCCCATCGCGATGCCGATGTTGGCCTGGCGCAGCGCCGGGGCGTCGTTGACCCCGTCCCCGGTCATGGCCACCTGGTGGCCGTGGGCCTGCAGCGCCTCGACCAACTGGAGCTTCTGGCCGGGGGAGACGCGGGCGAACACGCGGGCGCGGTCCACAGCATCCGGGTACTCCTCCTCCGACAGGGCTTCGAGGTCGGCCCCGGTGAGCACCTGCCCGGGGCGGTCCCCGTCGAGAAGGCCGAAACGCTCGGCGATGGCCGAGGCGGTCGTCGCGTGGTCGCCGGTGATCATCCGCACCGAGATCCCCGCGGTGCGGCAGGCCTCGACCGCGCTGATGGCGGCCTCACGCGGCGGGTCGAGCATGGCCTGCAGGCCGGTGAACACCGCGTCCTGGGCCCAGGACGCGTCGGCGCCCGGTGTGGCCGTGTCCACGTCACCCGCTCCCTCGGCTGCCAGGTCCGACACACCGTTCCCGCTGTCGGGGTCGAATACCGCGGGGTCGTCGATGGGGCACCGCGCCGTCGCCAGGACCCGCAGCCCCTGGCGCGCCAGGTCGTCGGCGGCGCTCAGCACCGCGTCGCGGTCCAGCGGCCGCGTGGTTCCGTCCGCCCCCATCTCCTGGTCACATATCGCGAGCAGGCGTTCGACCGCTCCCTTGACCAGCACGACGTGCTCGCCGGTTTCGGCCTCGCGGTGCAGGGTGGCCATGTACCGGCGCTCAGAGCTGAAGGGGATCGTCGCCAGGCGCGGGTAGGCGTCACCGATCCCCTCCCAGGGGAGCCCCGCCTTGGCGGCGGAGACGAGCAGGGCGCCCTCGGTGGGGTCGCCGATGAGCGAGCAGCGTTCGCCCTCGCAGGTCAGGGTGGCATCGTTGCAGGCGGCCCCGGCCAGCAGACTCCAGCGCAGCGCGGTGTCGACTTCCGGTTCCGACACGTCCACCGCGGCACCGTCGGTGTCCCCGACACGACGCACCTCACCGTTGACGGCGTAGCCGGCCCCGGTCACCTCGTAGGCCGTGTCCGGGGTCCACACCGCCCCGACCGTCATCTGGTTCTTGGTGAGCGTGCCGGTCTTGTCGGAGCAGATCACGGTGGTACTGCCGAGCGTCTCGACCACGGGCAGCCGCCGGGTCACCGCACGGCGCCGCGCCATCCGGGCCACGCCGATGGCCAGCGTGATGGTGACGACGGCCGGAAGCCCCTCGGGGATCGCGCCGACGGCCAGAGCGATCGCCGCGGTGAAGGTCTGCAGGAGTTCCTGCTGGTGCAGCATGCCGACGCCGAAGGTGAGCGCGGCAAGGACCAGGATCGCCACGGTGAGGATCTTGCTGAAGTGGGTGAGCTTGCGGGTGAGCGGGGTGGCCAGCAGTTCCGCCTCGCCGACCAGCCGGTGGATCTCGCCGAGCTGGGTGTGCGCACCGGTGGCCACGACGACGCCGCTGCCCCTGCCGGCCGTCACCAGAGTCCCGGAGTGCAGCATGTTGTCGCGGTCGGCCACGGGCGTCGTGTCCGGCAGCACCGCGCCGTCCTTCCCGCACGGGACGGACTCGCCGGTCAGCGCCGACTCGTCGACGCGCAGCTCCTCCAGGCGGGCCACCCGGATGTCGGCGGGCACCATGTCGCCGGCGTCCACCATCACCAGGTCGCCGGGGACCAGGTCCTCGGCGGGGACCGACTGCTCGCGGCCGTCGCGCACCACCCGGGCCTCGGTGCGCAGCATCGATCGCAGGGCGTTGAGCTCGGCTTCGGCCTTGGACTCCTGGATGAAGCCCACGATCGCGTTGACGACCACCACTCCGAAGATCACGGCGGAGTCGACGTGGGCGTCCATCACCAGGGTGACGATGCCGGCGACGATCAGGACGTAGATGAGCGGGTGGTGGAACTGGTGGAGTATGCGCATCAGCAGGCCCCGGCCGCCCGTCGTGGGCAGCTGGTTGGGGCCGTAGCGTTCCAGCCGCTCTGCGGCCTCGGCGGTAGCCAGTCCGCGTTCCGCGTCGGTGGCGAACCGCTGGACGACCTCGCCGGTCTCCTGCGCGTGGTAGGCGTCGGACTGTTGAGACGAGGCGGACACGTGCATGATTCCACCCAAGGATGAAACGAAGTCGCAGGCCAGGGCCGTTGGTCCCGTCCGAAAGGGAGAGAACTCCGTTTGCGGGAACGCCCCGGAAGCCGACTGCCCCTGCCAGCACACGCGCGCGTTGCCGACGTCCCCGGGCACGGCCTGACCTGCGGACATAATGTCGGGATGGATGTGACAGAGGTCCTGTTACCCGGTGTCGGGGTGCGCTACGAGTTCACCACCGCCGAAGGAGAACGACTCGGCATCATCGTCGGCCGCGGCGGAGATGCCGACATCGTCTCCTACACGACGGACCCCGATGTGGGGCGGCCGCTGTTCCGCCTGACCAACGAGGAGGCCGACACGGTCGCCGAGATCCTCGGGGCGCCGCGGATCACCGAACGCTTCGCCGACCTGTCGCGGGAGATCCCCGGCCTGAGGGCCGCCGACCTTCCGGTGGAGGACGGCTCGCCGTTCGCGGACCGGCCTCTCGGTGCCACCAGAGCCCGCACCCGCACCGGCGCATCCATCGTGGCGATCGTGCGCGGCGACGACGTCATCACCTCACCCGCCCCCGGCGAAGTCCTGCGATCCGGCGACATCCTCCTGGTCATCGGTACCCAGGAGGGGATCTCGGGTGTGGATGCCATGCTGAGAGGCTGACCTCTTGCCCGTTCTGCCCGCCCTTCTGCTTGAGCTCGGCATCGTTCTGGCCGTCCTCGGCATCCTGTGTGCGCTGGCGCGCAGGATCGGGTTCTCACCGGTTCCGCTGTACCTGCTGGCGGGGCTGGCACTGGGGGAGGGCGGGGTGGCGCCGGTCCCGGCGGTGGGCATGTTCGTCGAAGTCGGCGCGTCCATCGGCGTGGTGCTTCTGCTGCTGGCCCTGGGCTTGGAGTTCTCGGTGAGTGAGTTCTCCGCGTCGATCCGCACCCATGTTCCCTCCGCGGTCGTGAACTGCGTCCTCAACGCGCTGCCGGGGGCGATCGCCGGATGGGCGCTGGGGCTGGGGCTGGTGGGCAGCATGGCGCTGGCCGGAATCACCTGGATCTCGTCCTCGGGCATCGTCGCGCGGCTGCTGGGGGACCTGCGGCGGCTGGGTAACCGGGAGACCCCCTCGGTCCTGTCGGTCCTGGTCCTGGAGGACCTTGCGATGGCGGCCTACCTGCCGCTGGTGGGGGTCCTGGCCGCGGGCGGCGCCTGGTGGCACGCCCTTATCAGCTCCGTGGTCGCCAGCGCCGCTGTCGCCGTCGCGTTCATCGCCTCCTACCGGCACGGCGTCCGGCTGACGCGGCTGCTCGACACCGCCGACACCGAGCAGTTCCTGCTGCGGATCCTCGGCCTGACCTTGATCGTGGCCGGAGTCGCGGAGATCCTGGGGGCCTCCGCCGCCGTCGGCGCGTTCCTCGTCGGCCTCGTCCTCACCGGCCAGGTCGCCGACCGCGCCCGCCGGATCATCGGACCTCTGCGCGACCTGTTCGCGGCCGCGTTCTTCCTCACGATCGGCCTGGCGATGGACGCCCGGGAGCTGCCCGCCGTGCTGCCCGTCGCGGTGGCGCTCGCCGTTGTCACGGCCTTCACCAAGGTCGCCACCGGTTGGTACGCGGCCCGGCGCGACGGCGTGGGTCCGCGCGGCCGCCTGCGCGCCGGTGCCGCGCTCATCGCCCGCGGCGAGTTCTCGATCATCATCGCCGGGATGGTCATCACCACGACCGACGGCATCATCGGCCCCTTGACCACCGCTTATGTCATCATCCTGGCGGTCGTCGGCCCCACCGTCGCCCGCCTGGTCGACCTCGTCCCGCCCCGGACCGGTCCGCTGCGCGAAGCCAAGACGGTCTGAGGCCACTTGCCAAGGATGTCGGCTGTCGGAGCGAAGCACCTACGGGGAGGGGAAACTCTCCAGCGGGTCAGCGTGGAGGGCGCATTCCCCTACCCCATAGTCGTTATCGGTCACGCCCTGCCCCTCATGAACCCGGCCGCTCGCGCCGCCTCGGTGCGGATACGGCTGAACTCAGCAGCGGTCGCGCGCGCCTCCTCCAAGGTTCCGCCTTGGCTGACCTGCTCATCAAGTTGGCGCAACTTTTCTTTCCACTCGGGGCGTTTGGCGATCTCCACCTCAACTGCCCACGACTCGGCGAAGGTGCGCAAGGGCGCCGCGCTGGTTTGCTCACATGCCTTGCGAGTGGCCTCGGCACGATGATGGTCGAACTCGGCCACACGCTCGCGGGCTGTAGCCGGCCAGGTCGGCTCGAAGCTCCTCAGGGTCGAACGTCGGGCGGTGAGTCGACGCAGGCCGCGATGCCGACATGGTCACTCCCTTCCCAGGAGGCAGGGATGATCGACTTCCTGCCACTTGTCGATCGGGCACGGCGTTCGGAGGTTAGCGCTTCGATGGCCGTGTCGATGCAGGTGATGAGGTGTGGGGGCAGGGATCGACCAGTGCTCGGCCAAAGCGTAGAGATCAGCGAAGGTCCGCCCGCGGGTGCCGCTGATTTTCTGACTGACCGTAGGGGCGCACCGTCCAAGGACGAACGTGGTCGCAACGGGCATCGGGCGTCATATGTAGAGGCCAAGCTGGAGGGTGTGAAGGCTGACCGGCTCCTGTCCATCCTGCTGCTCCTGCAGACCCGCGGCCGAGTCGCCGCGAGTGAGCTCGCCGAGCGTCTGGAAGTCTCGCCACGGACCATCTACCGCGATGTGGAGGCGCTGTCGGCGGCCGGGGTGCCGGTGTACGCCGAACGCGGGCGGAACGGCGGGATCGCGCTGCTGCCCGGCTTCCGTACCGACGTCACCGGATTGACCTCCGACGAGGCGCGGGCGCTGTTCGTCCTGACAGCGCAGGGAACGCACGCCGCGCTCGGGTTGGACGGGGCGCTGGGATCGGCGCTGCGCAAGGTGATGGCCGCTCTGCCCGCACCGCACC
Organism: Nocardiopsis mwathae; assembly: GCF_014201195.1. Classification (NCBI taxonomy): domain Bacteria; kingdom Bacillati; phylum Actinomycetota; class Actinomycetes; order Streptosporangiales; family Nocardiopsidaceae; genus Nocardiopsis; species Nocardiopsis mwathae. The sequence continues at coordinate 2,094,811 of NZ_JACHDS010000001.1, forward strand.
GTCCCGCGGCCGAGCTGACCAGCCGCCGGATTCTGGTCGATCCCGACCGGTGGATGAGCGGCCCGCGCACGGCGGTCGACCTGGACACCCTGCACACCGCGGTGTTCACCGACTGCCGCCTGCGGATCCGCTATCGCCATAGCGGCGCGACCCGGCCGCGCACCTACACGGTCGACCCCTACGGCCTGGTGGCCAAGGCCGGGGTCTGGTACCTGGTCGCCGACGAGAAAAGCACACCGCGGCTGTTCCGCGCCGAAAGGGTCGCGGAAGCGGCCGTGACCGACGAGCCCGTACGGCGGCGGGCGGGTGTCGAGCTGCAGCAGGTCTGGGGCGAGCTGCGAAGCCGGGTGGAGAACCGCCCGCAGGGCGTGCGCGTCCAGGCGCGGATCCGACGCTCCCGCCTCGATCTGGCCGTCCGTATCCTGGGCTCGCCCCCGCTGGTGTCCCCACCGGCGCCAGGGGACACCGATGCAGACCCCGACGCGTGGGTGCCCATCGAACTCACCTACCCGGTCATCGGCGGAGTCCGCCAACTCCTCCAATTCGGCGCGAGCCTTGAGGTCCTCGACCCACCTGAGGCCCGGGAGGAGGTGGCCCGCGGCGCCGCCGAGATCTCCGCGCTCTATGCGGAGCCGACCGGTGAGCCGGGGCGCGCCGAGCGCAGGTCACAGGCCCCCGAACAGCACGAGGGACCAGGCCAGGCAGGCGAAGGCGCCCGTTGACGTCGCGGTTCGGGCGATGTTCCAGCGCACCCAGCGTGTCTCGAACCGCGCGCGGACCGCTGCGAAATCGCCGATCTCGTCCAGCGGCCCGGCCTTGTCGATCTGGTTGTTGAGGGGGATGTGCACCACGGCGGTGATGGCGAGCATCGTCGCGTACAGCACGAACGCGGCCACGGTCCACGGCAGCACGACCGTCCGCGCGTCCGGGCCGAGGTGGAGGCCGATGGCCGCGATCGTCAGCACCGGCGCACCCACGAAGGCCAGCGCGAACCAGCCGTTGAGGATCGCCACGTTGATGCGCTGCATCGTGTCGACGAACGTGCGGTCCTCGGCCCGCGCCAGGCCGCGCATGACGGACATGTCATAGGCGTAGAACAGTCCCGCGACGAGGCCAGTCGTCAAGGTAGCCGCGAGCAAGACGATCCCGCGCACGATCTCGAAGTCCATGCGCACCAGTAAAGCGTGGGACCGACCACCCCCACCAGTGGCGGCGATGCCCCTATCCCACGAAAACGTGCGCCTTCTCGGTGTCGGGTGCGGCGGATGCGAGCCGATGGCCCGCGGTCAATCGAAGCGGATGTGGCGCAGGCTGGTCCACCAGCGCCGTGCCTGGCGCGTCAATGGATCCGACCGGTCCGGGGCCAGCTCGATTCCGGCCTTGTCGGCGATGGCCTCGGCGACCCCTCCGATGGGGAGGTGGTCGGTGTCCAGGTGGGCCGCGAACTCCGGCGCGCGCAGCGCGGTCAGGCAGCGCTGCGTGTTCCGGGCCGCGAAGCCACCCCGCCCTTCGCCGCGAGAGCGGATGCGGCGCATCATCGTCTGCGGTGACGCCAGGAGGGAGACGTGGTGGACCTCGTGCCCGGACTCCCGGAGACGGCCGAACATCTCCCGGTGGTAGGCGGGGACGACCACGGTCATCGGGACGATGACGGTGCCGTCGTACTCGCGCAGCAGGCCGTCCAGCACCTCGTACACCCCGGACCGCCACACGGGTGAGTCCTGGAAGTCGCCGCGCCGGTCCTTCGGCAGCATGCGGTGCAGGCCGAAGCCCAGGTGCTCGGGGTCGCACACGAAGCTCCCCGGCAGACGCCGGTGCAGCTCGAACGCGGCCTGGGTCTTCCCGGCCCCGAAGGCGCCGTTGATCCAGATGAGCATGCCGCGAGGCTACCGACTCCCGACTCAGCCGGAGGAGCGGCGGCCGCGGTAGGCGCGCATCTTGTGCCGGGCACCGCAGATGTCCATCGCGCACCAGACGCTGTTGTCGCCGGGGGAGCGGTCGTAGAAGACCCAGCGGCACTCCGGGGACGCGCACACCTTGAGGCGGCTGCGGCGCCCGGCCAGCTCTTCGGTGGCCAAGGTCGCCAGCAGTGCACCGATCAGGGCGGCGGTCGGCGTGACGGCGTCGGCGGCCGGGATGTGCGCCTCGCCGCCCGAGTCCCACCGCGGGGGCAGGAGAGCGGTACGGGCGCGAGTGGTGAGGAGCCGACGGGCGGACCGCGTATCGCTGTCCGCCCCGCCTTCGAGGTGGTGGCGGATCGCCTCACGGACCCGCACCAGTTCGCCCAGCGCTGCTTCGTCAAGGCCGTCGGCATCGACCGGCCAACCGTGATCGCGCAGCCACGCGCTCGCGGTGCCCGGATCGGTGAACGCGTCCTCGCTGTAGAGGAAGCGCGCCGAGTTGCAGAACGTCTCGATCCGTTCCAGCGCGCCCGGAGCCGCAGGTCGTGAGTAGGGCATACGGGCGATGTTACTACCTCGCGGGCTATACGGGTAACGCCTTGAGTTACCCTCAAGTGAAGAATGCCGGTAACGAACGGAGGGACTTCCATGGATCACGTGCTCCCCGAGCGGTTCGAGTCAGCACACGGCACCGTCCGATGGGCGCGCCACGGCCAGGGCAGCCCTGTCGTCCTCCTCCACGGGACACCGTTCTCCTCCTATGTCTGGCGCGACATCGCCGCCGCACTCGGCACGCGGCACACCGTCTACCTCTGGGACATGCCGGGCTACGGTGCCTCGGCCAAGTACGCAGGCCAGCGCGTCTCGCTCGCTGCCCAGCAGTCCGTGTTCACCGCACTCCTGCGGCACTGGGACCTCGACCGCCCCGCCGTCATCGCCCACGACTTCGGCGGCGCCGTCGCGCTGCGCTCCGCACTGCTGGACGGCGTCGGCTACGACCGTCTCGCGCTACTCGACGCGGTCAGCCTGTGCCCCTGGGGCAGCGACTTCTTCCGCTTGGTCCACCGGAACGCCGAGGTCTTCGCCGCGCTCCCCGCGCACCTGCACGAAGCGCTGGTGCGCGGTTACATCGCCACCGCCAGCCACCGGGGGCTGCGCGGCGACGTCCTCGACGCCTTGGCGGCCCCCTGGCTCGGCGAGGAGGGCCAGCCGGCGTTCTACCGGCAGATCGCCCAGGCCGACGAGCGGCACACCGCCGACGTCGAGGAGCGCTATGCGAAGCTGTCCTGCCCCGTCCTCGTCGCCTGGGGACGGGAGGACACCTGGCTGTCGCCCGACCATGCCGAGCGGCTCGCCCAGTGCATCCCCCACGCGCGGCTGCGGTGGATCGACGCGGCCGGCCACCTCGTGCAGGAAGACGCCCCCGCGCAGGTGACCGTGCTTCTCACCGAATTCCTTGATGCCCGATGACCCGGAGCCCCGACGGCGCGGTGCCGGCCTTCGCCGCGAGGAAATCGAGCTGACCCTGCTGCCCCGGGTCGAGTACTCCGGACAGGAGGCACCGGGGAACGGCTGCGCGGCCTGCTCAGCGCGGCCTCCGCCGCCCAGTTCCACAGCGGCCGACGACGCGTTCGCCCAGTGCACGACCGCGCCTCTGTCACGGCGCAGGCTGGCGGGGCCCGAGTGGGTGCTCACCGACGCGAAGTGGCCGAAGTACTTGGCCGCGTACTTCAGCGCGCCGAAGCCGCCCATCGAGAACCCGAAGACGGCCCGGCCGTCGTACTCGGCGTAGGTCCGGAAGTTCGCGTCGACCCAGGGGATGAGCTGGGTGATATGGAACTCCTCCCAGCGCCTGGGACCCACGAGCGAACTGACCGGGTTGGAGTACCAGCCCGCGCGTCCGCCGTCGGGCATCACGACGATGATCCGCTTCCCGGCCGTCCAACGGCGGATGTCCAGGGGCGGACGGTCGAAGGTGATGAAGTCCTGGTCTCCGCCGTGGAGGAGGTAGAGGACGGGGTATCGGCGTCCGCTGTGGTGGTAGTCGTCGGGGAGCAGGACGTTGACGCCGGGGTTCCAGCCGATCGCGCTGGTCGAGAACCGGAAGTAGCGCATCCGGGGATCGCGTTCGTCGCGTTCCACGACGCGCAGGCCACCGGCGGCGGTGGCCGGTGGCGCCTCCGCACCGGGGCATCTTCGGGTGCGCGGCTGCGATCACGTGCCGCGTTGAACCGGGACGTGGCGCCCCTTGGCCTCCTTCTCGGTCGGTTTCGCGGCTTCTCGTCGTCGCCCTACCCGCACCGCAGCGCCCTACCCAGCTCCGACGTTCCGCCCCTGCGGGAAGGCCCTACGCGCGGGTCATGCGCGTTCGAGGTCGCGCCCCGCGCGCCCGACTGTCGACACGCCGTTGACGGATCCGGCCCGCGCCTGGAGTCTCACGCTGTTCGTCGGGGCCGCGGCGAGCACGACCAGGACCAGCGAGATGATCCCCAGCCCGACCCAACCCACCGCCGTCAGCGCCTCGCCGACGACCAGGACCGCAAGGACCGCGGCGACCCCCGGCTCGCTCAAAGTGACCGTCGTGGCCGTGCTCGCCGAGACCCGGGTCAACCCGAAACCGAAGAAGAGATAGCCCAAGAACATGGGGACCAGCGCCATGTAGGCGGCCACCGCGAAGGCTTCCGCGGACGCGACCAGGGGAGCCCCGGTGGCCGCGAGCACCGGCATCAGCAGTGCTCCACCGGCACCGAAGACCGCGCCCATGGACGCGGCACGGTCGATCCCGCGGACCATGAGGTTGTGGGCCGCCCAGGAGAACACGGCATAGGTGGCGCCGGCCACGAGCCCCAGGGCGATGCCGACGGCGGTCGATCCCGGCGAGGCCATGGGGTCGGCCATTTTGGACGAGCACAGCAGAACGCTGCCGAGTACGCCCAGTCCCGCGGCCAGCAGCCACCAGCGGCTCAACGGTCGGCGCTGGACCACCAGCTCCAGGATGCCGGAGGCCAGCGGTGCCGAGGCGAGGGAGACGACGGTGCCCACGGCCACCCCCGCCAGGTGCATCGAGCCGTAGAACGCCAAGGGGTAGACGGCGACGGCGAGGGCGCCCGTCGCCACCAGGGGCAGACTCTGCCGCAGCTGTGCGCGAGCGGCGTTGAGCGCGGGCAGGGCGATCAGCGCCTGGAGCAGGCCGCCGATCCCCAGCGCGGCGGAGCCGATGGCCAAGGGGCCTGCCTGTGGGGCGAAGGTGGCGGCCGTTCCGGTCGTTCCCCACAGGATCGAGGTGAGGGTGATCGCGCCGACACCGACCAGGTGGTGGCGGTTCACAGAGCGGCCACCATGGCCGAGGCGATCTCCCGGGCGTCGCGGAGGGGGTCGGGGCCGCCTTCCAGGCCGGCGCGGGCGATGGCCCCTTCGAGGAGGAAGGCGCAGTGGCGTGCGGTACGCGCGGCCGCCTCGGGTGTCGTGATCGCTTCCAGGTGGCCGGTCAGGATCGACTCGACCTGTTCCTTGTGGTCGCGCACCCGGGCTCTGCCCGGGGAGTCGGCGGGGAGTTCGGCCGCTGCGTTCAGCAGGCCGCAGCCGCGGAATCCGTGCGTGTACGCCGCCGAGGCGTGGTCGATGTAGGCGTCGAAGACGGCCAGGACCTTCTCCTGCGGGCTCGCGGCGGTCTCGGCCCGGTTCCGGTACAGGTCCAGCCACTCCCGGTGCCGCTCCTGGAGGTAGGCCAGGACGAGTTCTTCCTTGGAGGAGAAGTTGTTGTACAGGCTCATCTTGGCGACGCCGGCCTCGGCGGTGATCGTGTCGATGCCCGTCGAGACCACGCCGTGGGCGTAGAACAGCCGCGATGCCGCCTCGATCAGCCGCTCGCGGGCGGACCCCGAACGGGTCCTGCCAGGGGTCATGTCCGTGATGGCGCACCTCCGGAGATCGTCTAGGTAGACCAGTCTACCTAGACGATCGCGCCCAGCCGTGCCGGGGTGTGATCCCGGGGACTCGGCGAAGGCGGAGGAGGACGTCCGGAACGCCCGGCCCCGGGCCCTACGTGGTGTCGAGCGGGAGTGTGGTGCCCGCGATGGCGCCGCCGTCGACCATGAACTCGCTTCCCGTCGAGTACGTCGCCTCCGTGAGGAGGAAGTGGACCATTCGGGCGACCTCCTCGGGGTCACCGAACCGCTGTATGGGCTGGCCGGCCACGACGGAGTCGTCCATTTCGGCGGTCATGGGCGTGCGGATCGGCCCCGGGTGGACCGAGCACACGCGAACACCATCTGCGGCGAACTCCAGCGCCGCCGTCTTGGTCAGCCCGCGGACGGCCCACTTGCTGGCGACGTAGGCACCGATCCCGGCGTATCCCTGCATGCCGGCGGTGGAAGAGATGTTGACGATGCTTCCCCCGCCCGATCGCCGCAGTGACGGGAGTGCCGCACGCATGCCGAGCCAGGTCCCGAACAGGTTCACATCGAGTACCCGGCGGAAGTCCTCCACGGGCTGCGTCTCGATCGGCGCGATGTCGAGGATCCCGGCGTTGTTGACCACCGATGTGAGCGGGCCGGCCGCGCGTTCGGCCGCAGCCACCGCGTCCGTCCAGTCCTCCGGGCTCGTCACGTCCAGATGGACGTAGTGTGCACGGTCGCCCAACTCCTTCGCGAGCCGCTCGCCCGTGTCGTCCAGGATGTCGGCGATGATCGCGGAAGCGCCCGCGCGGTGAACCGCGCGGACCACGGCCGCCCCGATGCCGCGTGCGCCGCCGGTGACCAGCACGGTGGAGGTGCCGTGTTCACTCATCACGTGCTCCTTTCGTTTCCCCTGGTCTCACACTTTCCGACGGCCCGAACCGGGGAGAAGTACTTTCGGTCCCGAGCGGCGACGACGTTCGGGCAGTCCGGGAGAAGCGCCGTCATCCACATGCGACGCGACCGGTCGGGGCTCCTCGTCACGTTGCTGGGAAACGACGGGATCGGATGGCAAGATGTCGAACATGACCAGCAGATCCACCGCCGAGCAGCACCTGCGCGACCTCGCGCGGCTGCGGCGTGTGCGCGATCGGATCGACCGGGAGTACGCGCAGCCGCTGAACGTCGAGGCGCTTGCGCGGGGTGTGCACATGTCGGCCGGTCATCTCAGCCGCGAGTTCCGGCGCGCCTATGGCGAGTCGCCCTACTCCTACCTGATGACGCGGCGCATCGAGCGCGCGATGGCGCTGCTGCGGCGCGGTGACCTCAGCGTCACCGAGGTCTGCTTCGCGGTCGGCTGCGCGTCGCTGGGCACCTTCAGCACGCGGTTCACCGAGCTGGTCGGCATGCCGCCCAGCGCCTACAAGCACCGGGCGGCGTCCGCGGTAGCGGGCATGCCGTCGTGTATGGCCAGGCAGGTGACCCGACCGGTCAGGAATCGAGAAGCGCGGACTCCCGAGCCCCAAATAACGTGACCGCCATGGACATCACCATTCACGCCACGTTCCTGCCGCACGACGACCCGGAGGCCTCTCTGGCCTTCTACCGCGACACGCTCGGCTTCGAGGTCCGCAACCAGGTCGAATACGGCGGGATGCACTGGAACACCGTCGGCCCTCCCGGCCAGCCGGGCACGTCCATCGTGCTGCACCCGCCGGCCGCCGACCCCGGCGTCACCGAGGACGAGCGCCGCACCATCACCGAGATGATGGCCAAGGGCACCTACGCCAGCCTCATGCTGGCCACCGGCGACCTCGACGGCACGTTCGAACGGCTGCAGGCCGAGGAGGCCGAGATCATCCAGGAGCCGACCGACCAGCCGTGGGGAGCCCGGGACTGCGCGGTGCGCGATCCCGCGGGCAACATGATCCGTATCCAGGAACTTCGCTGATCTGCCGGGCGATGTCGGACGATCCGCGCCCTCCGCGCGGTCAGGAAGCCTTCGCATGACGTCGGCGGCCGCTCCGCCCCAACGATGGAGTCACGATGAGTAAGCCCTCGGCGGCAGACCCGCCATCGCCCGCCCCGCACGTCGCCGACAGCCACGGTCTGATCCGTGTGCACGGTGCCCGCGAGAACAACCTGAAGGACGTGAGCGTCGAGATCCCGAAGCGTCGGCTGACGGTGTTCACCGGCGTCTCCGGTTCGGGCAAGAGCTCGCTGGTGTTCGACACGATCGCCGCGGAGTCGCAGCGGATGATCAACGAGACCTACAGCGCGTTCCTGCAGGGCTTCATGCCGACGCTGGCGCGCCCCGAGGTCGACGTGCTCGAAGGGCTCACCACCGCGATCATCGTCGACCAGGAGCGGATGGGCGCCGACGCCCGCTCCACGGTCGGCACGGCCACCGACGTCAACGCGATGCTGCGCATCCTGTTCAGCCGCCTGGGGCAGCCGCACATCGGCTCGCCTGGCGCGTTCGCCTTCAACGTCCCCTCGGTCCGGGCGAGCGGCGCGATCACGGTCGAGCGCGGCGTCGGCAAGACCAAGCCGGTGAAGCAGACGTTCACCCGTACCGGCGGCATGTGTCCTCGCTGCGAGGGCCGGGGCACGGTCTCCGACATCGATCTCACTCAGCTCTACGACGACTCCAAGTCGATCGCCGAGGGCGCGTTCACCATCCCCGGCTGGAAGTCGGACAGCTGGTGGACCGTGCGGATCTACGCCGAGTCGGGTCTGCTCGATCCGGACAAGCCGATCCGCGAGTTCTCCGAGAGGGAGATGCGCGACTTCCTGTACCACGAGCCGATCAAGGTGAAGGTCCAAGGGGTCAACTACACCTACGAAGGGCTGATCCCCAAGATCGACAAGACGTTCCTGGCCAAGGACAAGGAGGCGATGCAGCCGCACATCCGGGCGTTCGTGGACCGGGCGGTCACCTTCCAGACCTGCTCCGACTGCGGCGGCACCCGGCTCAGCGAGGCGGCCCGGTCGTCGAAGATCAAGGGCATCAGCATCGCCGACGCGTGCGCGATGCAGGTCAGCGACCTGGCCGAGTGGGTGCGCGGCCTCGATGAGCCGTCCGTGGCACCTCTGGTCGCGGCGCTGCGGCGTACGCTCGACTCGTTCGCGGAGATCGGGCTGGGCTACCTGTCGCTCGACCGGTCCTCGGGGACACTGTCGGGGGGCGAGGCGCAGCGCACCAAGATGATCCGCCACCTCGGCTCCTCGCTCACCGACGTCACCTACGTGTTCGACGAGCCCACCACGGGCCTGCACCCCCACGACATCCACCGGATGAACGAGCTGCTGCTGCGGCTGCGCGACAAGGGCAACACGGTGCTGGTCGTGGAGCACGAGCCGGAGACGATCGCGATCGCCGACCACGTCGTCGACCTGGGACCCGGCGCAGGTATGGATGGCGGCACCGTCTGCTTCGAGGGCCCCGTCGGGGGGCTGCGGGCCGGCGGCACCCTCACCGGCCGCCACCTCGACGACCGGGCCGCGCTCAAGGAGGCGGTGCGGACACCCACCGGCGCACTGGAGATCCGCGGGGCGCGGCAGAACAACCTCCGGGACGTCGACGTCGACGTCCCCACCGGTGTGCTCACCGTCGTCACCGGTGTGGCGGGCTCCGGCAAGAGCTCGCTCATCGACGGGAACCTCGCCGGGCGCGACGGGGTCGTCGTGGTCGACCAGACCCCGATCAAGGGGTCCCGCCGCTCCAATCCTGCCACCTACACCGGACTGCTCGACCCGGTCCGCAAGGCGTTCGCGAAGGCCAACGGGGTGAAGCCGGGGCTGTTCAGCGCCAACTCCGAGGGAGCCTGCCCCGAGTGCAACGGCGCCGGGGTCACCTACACCGACCTCGGGATGATGCGGGGCGTCACCACCACCTGTGAGGAGTGTGAGGGAAGGCGGTTCGGCGCGGCGGTGCTGGACTACCGCCTCGGCGGGCGCGACATCAGTGAGGTGCTGGCGATGTCGGTGGCCGAGGCCCGGGAGTTCTTCGGCGGCGGGGAGGCGCGCACGCCGGCCGCGCACAGGATCCTCGACCGGCTCGCCGACGTCGGGCTCGGCTACCTCACCCTCGGCCAGCCGCTGACGGCGCTGTCCGGCGGGGAGCGGCAGCGGCTCAAGCTGGCCACCCGCATGGCCGAGCAGGGCGGCGTCTACGTTCTGGACGAGCCGACCACCGGCCTGCACCTGGCCGACGTGGAGCAGCTGCTCGGCCTGCTCGACCGGATCGTGGACGCCGGGACGTCGGTCGTCGTCATCGAGCACCACCAGGCGGTCATGGCGCACGCGGACTGGATCATCGACCTCGGGCCCGGAGCGGGCCACGACGGCGGCCGGATCGTCTTCGAGGGCACCCCCGCCGACCTCGTCGCCGACGGCTCCACCCTCACCGGCGAGCACCTGGCGGCCTACGTCATGCCGGGCGTCACGACCTTCATGGGCCCTCGACCGTGAGGCCGTCGGCCGCCAAGCCGGCCAGGACCGCCTCGCCCAGGGCCTGAACCGCGGACTGCGGGCGGACCATCACAGTGAACTCCTTGATCCGCCCGTCATGGTCGAGGTGCAGGAGGTCGATGCCGTGGATCTGCTTGCCGTTGGCGGTGGCGCGGAAGAGGAGGCCCGCTGACGGCGCTGCGGTGCCGTCGGTGCTGGTCTCGGCGCTGCCGTCGAAGTGTCCGACGTATCGGAAGTCCTCGAAGGTGCGCAGGAGCACCCCGAAGAGGCCGAGGACCATCGGCTTTCCCTCGAACGGGGCGAACTTCACCGGGCTGTAGAGCCGGATGTCCTCGGTGAGCAGGCCCTCCAGGCTAAGGATGTCGCGGCTGTCGACAGCGGCTCGGAAGCGGTCGGCGGTGGCCATCGCCCCTCCTCATGGTCATGGATGTGATTAGTCATTTTATTGAGTATCATGCGGAGGTAGTGTCCGAACAGGGGCGGGTGAGGAGATGGTCCGATGGCTCTGCGGCACGCCATCCTGGCGGCGCTGCTCGACGAGGAGCTGAGCGGGTACCAGCTGGCCAAGGCGTTCGACACGGGTGTGGCGAACTTCTGGCACGCACTCCCGCAGCAGCTCTACGCCGAGCTCGCCAAGCTGGAGAAGGAAGGCCTGATCAGCGGCCGAGAGGTGGTCCAGGACACCCGGCCCAACAAGCGCCTCTTCCAGGTCACCGACGCCGGACTGGCCGAGCTGGACCGGTTCGCGGCCGATACCGCCAAGCCCTCGTTCATCCGCGACGACCTGCTGGTCAAGGTCCAGGCCGCCGACCACGTCGACACCGGGGCGCTCATCGCGCAGCTCACCGAGCGGGCCGCCTTCGCCGAGGCCAAGATCCGGCTGTTCGACGCCCTGGCGCAGAAGATGCGCGGCGATCTCGGCGAGGAGGAGTTCCTCCGCGACGGCGAACGCATCGGCCCCTACCTCACCTGCATGCGCGGCCTGGATTTCGAACGCGGAAACCGGGACTGGTGCCGACGCGCCGTCGCGGTCTTGCGGGAAAGACAGGCCGCTCATGCCCAGCAGTGACGACCTGCGCTTCGTCGCCCTGGGCGACAGCCAGACCGAAGGCGTCGGCGACGGCGACGACACCGTGGGCTTGCGGGGGTGGGCCGATCGCCTCGCCGAGCGGATCGCGGCGCACCACCCCGGCACCCGGTACGCCAACCTGGCCGTCCGAGGCCGCCTCGCCGGGCAGGTACACGAGGAACAGCTCGCGCCCGCCCTCGCCCTCCGTCCCGACCTCGCCACCGTCGTCGCCGGGGTCAACGACCTGCTGCGCCCCCGATTCGACGCCGATGAGGTCGCCGGCCACCTGGAGGCGATGTTCGCGGCCCTGACCGGCCACGGCGCCCGCGTCGCCACGCTCACCTTCCCCGACGTCGCGCGGATCACCCCGCTCGCCCGCCCGATCGGCTCCCGTGCCACCGCGCTGAATCAGCGCATCCGGCAGGCGGCCGGGCGGCACGGCGTCGTCGTCGCCGAGACCGCCCACCATCCGGTGGTCACCGACCCCCGCCTGTGGAGCCCGGACCGGCTGCACGCCAGCCCGCTGGGCCACGAGCGGATCGCCGCCGCGGTCGCCCACGCCCTGGACCTGCCCGGCAGCGACGACTCCTGGACCCTGCCGCTGCCGACGCCGTGCCCCCGCCCCACCGGATGGCGCGCCGCTGCGGGGGAGGCGCGCTGGGCCGCGTCGTTCCTCGGCCCGTGGATCGGTCGCCGCCTGCGCGGTCGCTCCTCCGGCGACGGCCGCACCGCCAAACGCCCGAGTCTCCGACCTGTGCGCCCTGTCCCGCAGAGCGGCGCAGGCGGACCGTGAGTGGGATGGGCGGCGCGTGGAAGAGACCCGCCCACCGGGTGGTGTGGGCGTGGGCTCAGAGCCGAACCGGAAGGCCGGCCAGGCGCCAGGCACCGGGCAGGGGGACGCGGACCAGTTGGGTCGGGTCCACGGCCAGGGCGATGCCGGGGTAGCGCTCGAAGAGCTTGCCGAACGCGACCTCGCTCTCCTGGCGGGCCAGGGCGGCGCCGAGGCAGTAGTGGATGCCGTGGCCGAACGCGACGTGGGTTTCGCGGCGTCCACCCGGCTCGCGGGTGATGTCGAGGGCGTCGGGGTCCTCGAAACGGCGCGGGTCGTGGTTGGCGGCGACCAGGATCGGTGTCACCGCGTCGCCCCGCCGGACGGTGGTGCCGCCGATCTCCACGTCCTCGGCCGCGTAGCGGACCCCCACGTGGGTTGCGGGGGTTACGCGGCGCAGGAGTTCGTGGACCGCGCGGGGCAGGAGGTCGGGCCGGCGCTTGAGCAGCTCGAACTGGTCGGGGTGGGTGAGCAGGTCGGCGGTCCCGTTGGCGATGAACGTGGCGGTGGTGTCGTGGCCCGCCATGACCAGGGTCAGGACCATCATGACCATCTCGCCGTCGGTGAGCCGGTCGCCGTCCTCGTCGTGTGTCTGGACGAGGCCCGTCAGCAGGTCGGCCCGGGGCTCTGCCCGTCGCCGCTCGATCAGCTCGTGGACGTGGTCGACCAGATCGCGCACGGCCGCGGCGAACCGGGCCGGGTCGCCCAGGCCCATCTCCCGGCCCCACTGGCGCCACTGCGGCCGGTCCTCCTCGTCGATGCCGACCAGTTCGCAGATGACCGTCATGCTGAACGGGTAGCCGAACCGCTCCTGGAGGTCGACGACACCGTTCTCGTCGGCGGTGCCGGGGAGCCCGTCGAGGATTCCGTCGACGATCTCCTCCATGCGCGGGCGCAGCTCGCTGATCCGGCGCACGGTGAAGGTGCGGGAGACGTGCTTGCGCAGCCGGGCGTGCTCGGCGCCGTCCAGGTCGAGCAGGCTGACCATGTAGCGCGCGTACTCCTCGGGCAGGCCGGCGTCGGCCAGGAGGCGGAGCCGGGTGTCGTCGTGCTCGAAGCCGGGGATGGAGGCGCGGTCCCGGACGAAGCGCGCGTCGGAGAGGACCGCCTTGACGCCGTCGTAGCGCGTGACGATCCAGCCCGGCTCGCCGGTGATGGGGATCGTCGCGCGCAGCAGCGGGGCCCGCTCCCGCAGTGCGGCGTACCCGGTGAACGGGTCGGCCCTCAGCTCCGGGGCGCCCGGGTCGATGATGCCGTCGGCGTCGATCGGGGTGGTCATGGGTGGCTCCTCGGTGTTTCCCACGGAGTGGGGGCGGACGTGGCACGCCGACCAGGCTCCCCGGCACACCATCGTGCCCGCCTGCGGCGGCCCCGACTCCATTGAGTTTATCGAATCTTCAGAAATTTCTGAAGACTCCGTGATTCCGGAACCGTCGATATCCTGCGAGGTGCAGGTGGGAGGGCCGCACGGCCGCAGTACCGAGGCAGAGAAACGGAGACGACCGGAGTGTCGGCAGCACCGGATCGGCGCCAGACCGCCGAACAGCTCGCCCTGGTCCTCACGGACGGCGGGATGCAGCGCATGACCGCCCGCGTCCTGACGGCCTTCCTCTTCACCGAGCAGCCCACGCTGACCCAGGGCGAGGTCGCCGAAGAGCTCGGCGTCAGCGCGGGTTCGGTCTCCGGGGCGATCAGGATGCTGACGACCGTGGGACTGCTCGAACGCGTTCCCGTGGCCGGAAGCCGACGCGACCACCACCGCCTGCGCAAGGACGCCTGGGCCACCCTGTTCACCAAGCAGAACCACGTCATCGAGGCCATGCTGAGCGCGGCCCGCACCGGCCTGGAGGCCACCGGCGAGGACAGCGTGGCCGGCCAGCGCCTCAAGCGGATGCACGACTTCTACGCGTTCATCCTCGGTGAGATCCCCGACCTGCTCGACCGCTGGCACCGCGAGTCCGGTGGCGCCCAGGGGCGCTGACGCCCCACGGCCATCGCGCGCGGCGTTTCACGCTGATTCACTTCTGCCACACCGGACTCTGGACCACCACGGGGTGGCGCTGCCATTATTGGTCGCCCCCGACCCCAACCGGGAAGACCCCCCGAATGACCGAATCCCCCCACACCCCGCCCTGTCCTGCCTTCCTCACCCACAGGGCCGCCCCCTGTGCTGCGTCCTTGGCCCGACGATCGGGCATACCCGGTCCCGACCCGTCCGCGGGTTCGACCGTCCCCCGACCGAAGCAGCCGACAACTCCCTGACCTGGCCTGTTTCCCCAGGAACTGCACCGATAGGGGCACACGCCCCACTCGGACCCGTCGATCGCACTGGGATACTGACGCCGTCAAAGGCCCTCGGGTGCTTTCCCCGATGTCCCGATTCCCCGGATCGTCCCCAGGACCGTTCGCGATCGACCCCATCTGACGGCGGCCGGTTCGCAACCGACGGCCCCGCCCGCACGCCGGGCCCTCGACACCGCATGTGCAGCTCACCGGCCGCCCCTCTGTTGAACCGAAACTGACCCGCAGTCGTGTCCCAGGCACGAGCCGATGCGGTTCTGCCGGTGCTGCGCGCACCGGATAGGAGGGAGCAAGGGATGACACGTGCGTTGTCCCGCGACCGGATGACGGCCTCCGACGAGGCGTTGATTCGGACGCTCTATGAGGAGCACGGACGCGCGTTACTGGCCTATGCCACCCGGCTGACAGGCGACCGGGCGGCGGCCGAGGACGTCGTCCAGGAGACCCTCATCCGGGCATGGCGGCACTCCGAAGCCCTGGTGAGCGGAAAGGGGTCGGTGCGGGGGTGGCTGCTCACGGTCGCCCGCAACATCGTCACCGACCGGATACGCGCCCGGGAGGCTCGCCCCAAGGAGGTCGCCGAAACCCCCATCAGCGCGATCGCGCAGGACCACGCCGACTCCGTCGTGGACTCGATGGTCGTCATGGAGGCCCTCGACCAGCTGTCCGGGGACCACCGCGACGTCCTGGTCGAGGTCTACTTCCGCGACCGGAGCGTCGGAGAGGCGGCCAAAGTGCTGGGCGTGCCACCGGGTACGGTCAAGTCCCGGTCCCACTACGCGCTCAGAGCGCTCAGAGACATGTTCAGGAAACGCGAGGTCGTGCTGAAGGAGGCAGCGGGATGAGCGGTACGCGACACCAGGACGGCTACCTCCTCGGTGCCTACGTCCTGGGCACGCTGGATCCCCAAGAGGCAGCCGTCGTGGAGCGGCATGCGGCGGACTGCGCGGAATGCCGCGACGAACTGGCGGAACTCCGTGAGATGAAGGAGACACTGGGCGATCTGCCCCCCGAAGCGATGCTCACCGGCCCACCGGAAGGCGGCGACCTGCTACTCCAGCGCACGCTGCGCAGCGTGCGGGAGGAGCGCGCGAGCGCGGGGAGGAGGCGGCGGCTGGTCGTGTCGGCCGCCGCTGTGGCCGCCGCGGCGGTGCTCGTCGGCGGCGGCGTGGCGGTCGGCCGGGGCACCGTGCCCGAACCGCCCCCGCAGGCGGCCCCCAGCCCCACGGCGCCCACCGAGCCGCCCGACGCGCCGGAAGGGACCGTGACCATCTCCAGTGAGGACCCGCAGACGGGTACGAGCGGGGAGGTCACCATCGAGCCGGCCAACGGGTGGGTGCGGGTCAGCGCGGCGATCTCCGGGATCCCGGAGGGCGAGAAGTGCCGCCTGGTCGTGGTCGGAAAGAACAAGGAGCGCGAGACCGCCGGGAGCTGGCTCACCTCGGCCAAGGGGGAGGACGAGGGCACCACCCTGGACGGTGCGGCCCTCATCGCCCCCGAGAACGTGGAGGCCGTGGAGGTGTGGAACTTCGAAGGTGAGCGATTCCTCCGTGTCGAGGTCTGAACAGACCCGCGCCCGCGCGGCGTCCGTTCCCCGCGCGGACATGGATTCCGGACAATGGGCCGGTGGCCGGCTCTACACGACGGAAGATGAGTGGCGGTGACCCGTACGGGTCACCGCCACTCATCTTCCGTCGATCTCTGGGCTAGCGACCGAATTCTCGCCGGTGTCCGGTCGCTAGCCCAGAGATCGACGGGGGAGTGGTGCGGAAAGCGCGTTCCTGCGGGTGCCCGCTCGGGGGCCTCTCGGGTGGCCCAACCACCGCTCCGGGCGTCCCGCACCCACCCGCCCGGCCCGAAAGGCCTCCGGACGGCACCTTCCCGCCCGTGTCCGCGTTGATCTCGGAGATATTGGGGTCAAAAATGCCGCTGAGGCCCCGATATCTCCGAGATCAACGGAAGGAACGCACACGACGAAGCGACGGCCCTGGGGAAGAAGGGCCGTCGCGTTCGCGTGTCCGGGAGCGGGGTCGAGGCAGCGAGCGAGGGACGCCCGCCGGGCCGGACACGGGAGGGGCGCCGCGCCAGGCCCGCGCGGCACCCCGGTCTCGTGGGGCAGGGGAGAGGTGGGAAGAAGGGCCTAGTAGCCGCCGCCTCCGCCACCACCGCCACCGTTACCCTTGTCGGCGGACGCGCCGCCTCCACCGCCGTTGACGTCCTTGGCGCGCTTCCCCTCGGAGTTCACGGCCCACCACACGTCGCCCACGCCTTCGCCGGTCGTCTGCCCGGCGGCGGTGTCACCGACGTAGTAGTACAGCGGCCATCCGCCCAGCGTCACCTGGCAGGTTCCGTCGGGGAACTCCAGCAGCCCGATCTCGGAGTCGCTACCGTCCCACTTGGCCTTCTTCCCGTCGATCTCGACCTCCTTGCCGGCCATCAGCCGCGGCCACTGCTCCTCGCAGTCGGCGTCGCAGTTGGACGCGGGCGGGTCGGCGGTGTCCTGGTCGAAGCGGTAGAGCGTGCGGCCCTCACCGTCGACCATGATCTCGCCGAGCTCGGGGTCCTGCTTGGTCTTCAACACGGTCTTCTCCGACGACCACTGGCGCTCGCCGCTCTGGCCGCCGTCGCCCTCCGCGGCGTTCTGCTCTTCGGCGCCTTCGTCCGCGTCCTCGGCCCCGTTGTCGTCCTTGGCCTTCTTACCGGTGGGGCTGACCGCCCACCAGGCGTCGCCCATCGCCTCGCCGTTGGTCTGGTCGGGGGCGGTGTCACCGGCGTAGTAGTACAGCGGCCATCCGCCCAGCGTCACCTGCTCCTGGCCGTTGTCCCACTCCAGGGTTCCGGCCTCGGAGTCGTCGCCGCCCTCGATGGTGATCCCCTCGCCGGCCCACACCGGCGGCCACTTCTGCTCGCAGTCGGCGTCGCAGTTGGAGGCGGGCGGGTCGGCGGTGTCCTGGTCGAAGCGGTAGAGCGTGAAGCCCTTCTCGTCGACGACGATGTCGCCGAGCTCGTCGTGGTCCTTGACCTTGAGCTTGGTGGGGGAGGCCAGGTCCTGGTCCTTCTTGCCGTCGCCGTCGCCCTCCTGCCCGGCTTCGTTCTGCTCGCCGTCGCTGGCCGGGTTCAGGGACTGCGGGTCGCCGTCCTTGCATCCGGCGAGCACCAGGGCCGCGATGAGCCCGACTGCCAGGGGCATGAGCTTCTTCGTGCGTTGCACGGGAATGTCCTCTCGGTCGAGTCGCCACCGCGGACGTCTGCCGGGAGTCCCGCCCGAAGCCGTCCGCCGCGTCTGTGTTCCACCCCCATCACGGAGTGGTGCGCGCCCCGGTTCAGATCAATCGGCGCGGATCGTCCGGGAGTGCCCGGGTTCTTGGCGTTCGAGGTGGAGATGCCCGCCGGGTTTGCGCTGGTCGCGGCGGATGGACGCGCGGTTCGACCGCCGGCGTGGAATTTCCCTCCGGCCGGATGCGGACGAGGGGCGAACCGCGGCCGCGCCCGGGGCGCCTGACCGGGGATGGATTCGTTCCCACGGCGGTGAACTGCCATGATGACGCCCATGTCAGCGCGTGAACTCGTGATCCTGGGAAGCTCCAGTGCCGTGCCGACCAAGCGGCGCAACCACAACGGGTACTTCCTGCGCTGGGACGCCCACGGAGTCCTGCTCGACCCGGGCGAGGGCACCCAGCGCCAGATGCGCTTCGCCGGGCTGTCGGCCCACGACGTCACCCGCATCTGCGTGACGCACTTCCACGGCGACCACTGCCTCGGGATTCCCGGGGTCGTCCAGCGGATCGCGCGCGACCGCGTCGAGCACCCGGTGCACGCGGTGTTCCCACGGGCCGGGGAGGAGTACTGGCGCCGTCTGCGGCACGCAACGGCGTTCGGCGACACCGACGCCATCGCCGAGCACCCGGTGGAGGGGGAGGCAGCCCTCCTCGACGAGGAACTGCGCGGCGGGCCGGAGGACCGCAGCGGGCGGCTCGCGGTGACGGCGCTGCCGCTGCGGCACCGGATCCCGACCTACGGCTACCGGCTGGCCGAGCCCGACGGGTGGCGCATGCTGCCGGGCCGCCTGGCCGCGCGCGGCGTCCACGGCCCCGCGGTCGGCGCCCTGCTGCGCGAGGGGCGGGTGCGCAACGCCGCGGGAGAGCTCGTCCGGCTGGAGGAGTGCGCCGAGCCCCGCCCCGGCCAGGTGTTCGCCTTCGTCATGGACACCGCGGTGTGCGCCAACGCGGTGCGCCTGGCCCGCGGCGCCGACCTGCTGGTGATCGAGTCGACCTACCTGCAGTCCGAAGCCGCGCTCGCGGCGTCCTACGCCCACCTCACCGCGGCCCAGGCCGGTCGTATCGCGGCGGAGGCACGGGTGCGGCGGCTGGTGCTGACGCACGTCTCCGAGCGCTACGAGCCGGGCGACGACGCCCGCTTCCTCGCCGAGGCGGGAGCGGAGTTCGGGGGTGAGATCGTCCTCGCCGCCGACCTGGACCGCGTCGCCGTCCCCCGCCGCCCGCGCTGAGCGACCGGGCGCGGCTGAGGCGCCGGGTCAGCCCGCGATACGTCCTCCCGACTTGACCGCCTCCACGATCTCGGTGAACACCGGGTCGCCGAGGAACTGGGAGAACGTCTTGACGACCGCCTCGGGAGCTCCGGCCCGCGCGCGGGCGGCCAGCAGCTCGTGGCACAGCACCAGGTCGGCTCCGGCGGGCACGCGGTCGACGGGGGCGTGCTCCACCTGGACCCCGTAGGGCGCCAGGGTCTGGGCGAGCTGAGATTTCAGCAGCGCGCTGCTCCCCATGCCGGCGTCGCACGCGATGACGAGGCGGCGGACATCGGATCCGTTGACGGTGTTCACGGTGAGACCTCCGAGGTGGTGGACCGGGTCGCGCGTCCGTCGCGGCCGAAGCGCAGCAGCGCGGCGGCGACGGCGAAGGACACGGCGGCGGAGACGGCCACACCCGCCAGTACGGCGAGGTGCCCGCCCCTGGGGGTGACGGCCAGGTAGGCGATGATGCTGCCGGGGGAGGGGGTGGCGACCAGGCCCGCGCCCATCAGCGTGAACACGAGCACGCCCGAGGCGCCGCCCGCGATGACGGAGAGGATCAGGCGGGGCTGGGCGAGCACGTAGGGGAAGTAGATCTCGTGGATTCCGCCCAGGAAGTGGATGATGATGGCGCCGGGGGCCGAGATGCGCGCGGTTCGGGTGCCGAAGAACAGGATCGCCAGCAGCAGCCCCAGCCCCGGGCCCGGGTTGGTCTCGATGAGGAAGGCGATGGACTGGCCGGTCTCGGCTGCGTCGGTGGCGCCCAGGGGGCCGAGGATGCCGTGGTTGACCGCGTTGTTGAGGAACAGGACCTTGGCCGGTTCGACGAGGAGCGAGACGAGGGGCAGCAGGCGCAGGTCGACGAGGAACTGCACCCCGCCGCTGAGTGCGGTGGTCACCGCCCCCACCACCGGGCCGATGGCGAGCATGCCCAGGACGGCCATGGCCCCGCCGATGATGCCGGCGCTGAAGTTGTTCACCAGCATGTCGAAGCCGAGGTGGACGCGGTGCTGGACGAACCGGTCGAAGAGCTTCACGACCTGGGCGGCGAGCGGCCCCATGACCATGGCGCCGAGGAACATGGGGATGTCGGCGCCGACGACGATGCCGACGGTCGCGGTGGCCCCGACCACCGCTCCGCGCTGGCCGTGGACGAGGTGCCCGCCGGTGTAGCCGATGAGCACCGGCAGCAGCACCATGATCATCGGATCGACGAGCGTGGCGAGGGTCTCGTTGGGGAACCAGCCGGTGGGGATGAACAGCGCGGTGATGAGGCCCCAGGCGATGAACGCCCCGATGTTGGGCATCACCATCCCGGCGAGGTTGCCGCCGATGCGCCGCACACCGGCGCGCAGGCGGGAGTCGCCCGGGAGGGGGGAGGGTGCCGTCACTGCGGACTCCAGGGGGTCGGGGAGGCGCGTGCGGGGGGAGGTCGCGCCGGGTGAGGGGAGGCGGAGCGAGAGCACGGTCGCCCGTGGTCCGGTGCGGTCGTGTGGTCGGCGTGGGTCCGCCGGTTCGGCGATCCGGTCGGCCCGTGCCCGCGGTCGGTGGGCGGGCGGTGGATAATCTGGGGGAGCGGAACGGGTGGCCGCGAACTCCGCCCTTCTCCACGCTCTCCTCCTTTCGCCTCGATCGGGGCGCCTGCAGGAGAATAGATGCGGCTGCTCGGGGTGTCCAGATCCGCGACTCCGCCCGCGGATAATGGTATTGACTCGAAACGGATAGTGATCGCCGCTGGAAAATGCGAGGATGCGATCAGGGTATGACCGGATGCCGGACCATTGCCGCCGGTGTCGCCGCCCGGTCGTCGGCGGCCTCCCGGTGCACGGCCCCCAACGGCGCTGATGCGGCTACCGCCGCGGCTCTCGCCCGCCCGCTTCGCCTGTTGTGTCGACGATCCCACCACTCCACCCGTCCAGGATCGGCCGGGCGATATCCGTTCAAGTTTCAACCAATCGACTCCGCGGTGATTTGCATTCCACCGAAAGAACCTGGAAGGTAGGGGGATCACGTGGCCGCACAGGAAAATCGCGGGGGTCGGCGCCGCGCCGCCGAATAGCGCCCTGCCGCGCGGAGGATTGCTCTGACATGCGAGACCGGCGCGCGAACAGCTTTTCACGTAGTCCGCACTTCCACGGTCTTTCCGACCTCCCTTACCAGACCGCCACCAGAGCGGGCGAGGGAGGGTTCGCATACGGGGCGGACGGTGAATGGGAATACATCGCCGCCCACGAATTCGCCAGCGGTGTCACGGCCGTCGCCCAGGGGCTCATCGCCACCGGTATCGCTCCGGGCAACCGCGTGGTGCTCGCCTGCGGAACACGGCACGAATGGGCGCTACTCGCGTTCGCGGTGTGGGCTTCCGGCGGCGTCCTCGTCCCCGTCCACCCGGCGTGCTCGCCCGCGCGCCTCCAGCACATCCTGCGCGACACCTCGCCCAGCGCCGCCATCGTCGAGACCCGGCGGCACCTGCGCGCCGTCGCCGACATCCACGGCGGCCTCGACGCGCTCACCCGTGTGTGGCGCCTGGACGGCCCTCGGCCCGACGGGTGCGGTCCGACCCGGGGCTCGGGCCTGCGCGCCATCGTCGCCGCAGGCGCACACGTCGACCCCTCCGCCGTCCTGTTCCGCCGCCAGGACGTCGCCCGCGAGGACGTCGCGGCCATCATCCACCCGCCGACCACGCAGCGCGGAACCCACGGCGCCGTGTTCACCCACGGCAACCTCCTCGCCGCCGCCGAGGCACTGGTCGGCCGACTGCGGCCGTTGCTCGACGACGCCCCGGAGGGGCCGCCCACCGCGCTGCTGCACGTTCCGCTCACCGGCTTGTTCGGGCAGACCGTGCTGATCGCCTGCCTCATGGCCCGGGTCCGCGTCGGCTTCCCGGCCCGCACCTCCGCCTCCCTGGCCGAGATCGCGACGTTCCGTCCGACGTTCCTGTTCACCCGCCGACGCCTGCTCTCGGAGGTCTACGACCTGGAGCGGGCGACCGAGGTGGAGAAGTCGAAGAACCCCGGTTGGGACAACCTGCGCGCGTTCGAGTCCGCGGTCGACCACGCCGTCGACTACGGCAAGGCCGGACGCAAGGGGCTGGTGCGGCGCGTCTCGCACGCGATGCACGAATGGCTGTACACGCGCGTCCGCGACCGGTTGGGCGGGCGGGTGCGCTTCATCGCCGGCATCGAGCCCCTGCCCCAGCGCCTCACCCACTTCTTCACCGGCGCCGGAATGCCCGTGGTCCAGGGCTTCGGCACGCTGGAGACGTGCGGGGTTTTCACGCTGGACATCGGCGGGCGCAGCGGCCCCGGCGGGGTCGGCTTCCCCCTGGCGGGTGTGCAGGTTCGCGCGGCCGCCGACGGCGGCATCGAGGTGCGCGGACCACAGGTCTTCCGCGAGTACTGGAACGCCCCCGGGCGGACCCGCGACGCCTTCCGCGACGGCTGGCTGCGCACCGGTGCCACCGGCAGCCTCGACGCCGACGGCGCGCTGATCCTGCGCGGACCGCGTCACTGACGCGGTCCGCGCCCGGCCGCGAAACGCGCGAGGTGGCGCCCCGGCTGGTGCCGGGGCGCCACCTCTGTGTGTCGAACGCCGTTCGGCCGTGGTCTCCGGTCGGGGCGGCTAGGGCGTGTTTGGCGGATGCTTTCCGGTGAGCGAGCGGCCGTCCGGGGCGGCGCTCGCAAGCCGCTGCACGAAGTCAATCCAGGTCGGCTTCACGAGTGGAGCGGCGCAGCGAGCGTCGTTCCGGTGGCCGCGAGCCGGGAATGATCCGTCGAACACGCCCTAGCCCGCCGGGTCGGCCGGGACCTCTTCGGTCTCCGGCTGCTCGGGGTGGCGGCGGAGCAGGTAGATGGCCGCGGCCAGGCCGCCCCACACGATCACGACGGAGATGATCAGCATCACGATGGCTCCGGCCGACATCAGCGGGCCCCTTCTTCCAGTACGTCCGATTCGTCACCTTCGGCGCCGCGGCGCTTCCAGGGCACGAGCGAGAGGATGATGCCGATGACGATGGCACCGATCGCGACACCCCAGCCGAGGGATGCGACGACCCAGGTCTCATAGCCGCCGTAGTTCTCACGGAACTCGGCGATGAGGCTGTCGATCATCATCCAGCCCAGCACCACCGGCGTGATGACACCCAGGGTGATGCGCCACCACCGGCCCAGCGGGACCGCGGAGGTCGCGTTGGCGTGCTTCTGCATCCCCGGCAGGGCGCGGACGACCCAGGACACCACGATCACCAGGACGAGCGCGGCAAGCGCGATGCCGTACTGGTTGATGAAGTGGTCGGCGACGTCCAGCAGGTACAGCCCCTGGTCGGAGGGGAACAGCACGATGGAGGCGATGGCCACCGCGCCACCGACGCCCAGCACCGTGGGCACGCGGCTCAGGCCGGTGCGGTCCATCACGGCCGCGACCACGACCTGCACGATGCTGATGAGCGAGGACAGCCCCGCGACCACCAGCGACCCGAAGAACAGCACTCCGAACACCGCGCCGAGCGGCATCTGCGAGATGATCTGCGGGAACGCCACGAACGCCAGGCCGATGCCGGACTCCACGACCTCACCGACGGGGATGTTGGCCGATACCGCCATGAAGCCGAGCGTCGCGAAGACGCCGATACCGGCGAGGATTTCGAACGAGCTGTTGGCGAACCCGGCGACCAGCGCCGACCCGGTCATGTCGGCCCGGCGCCGCAGGTAGGACGCGTAGGTGACCATGATGCCGAAGCCGACCGACAGCGAGAAGAAGATCTGGCCGTAGGCCGCGACCCACACCCCGCCGCTGGTGATCGCCGACCAGTCGGGCGAGAACAGCGCGTCCAGGCCGGTGGCGGCACCTGGCAGGAACAGCGCCCGCACGACCAGGATGCCGAACAGCACCACGAGCATCGGGATGAAGATCTTGTTCGCCCACTCGATGCCCTTCTGGACACCCAGGGCCAGCACGCCCAGCGTGATCACCCAGACGGCGATGAGCGGCACCGCCACGCCCGTCACATAGCCGGAGATCGGCCCCGGTGATTCGGCGACCTGCAGGAAGTCGCCGAAGAGGAAGCCGGCAGGGTCGTCGCCCCACTGCAGGCCGATCGAGAACCCGACGAACCGCACCGCCCAGGCGATGATGACGGCGTAGTAGGCCGCGATCACGAAGCAGATCAGGACCTGCCACCACCCGATCGCCTCGGCCGGGCGGGCCAGCTTCCGGTAGGCGGCGGGCGGAGAGCCGCGGAAGCGGTGGCCGATCGTGTACTCCAGGATCAGCAGCGGGATACCGGCGGTCAGCAGCGCCACGAGATACGGGATGAGGAAGGCCCCACCGCCGTTGTCGTAGGCGACGTAGGGGAAGCGCCAGATGTTCCCCAGCCCGATCGCGGAGCCGATCGCCGCCAGTAAGAATCCCGCGCGCGTGCCCCACTGCTCGCGCTGCTGCTGTGCCATGTCAGGGGTCTCCTCAGCGGTCTGTCCGAATTACAGCGGGTCGAAATTAGCAGCAAAATGTTCCGATATACATCCCCCACGTCGGGCAACACTCGATATCGATACGGTGGTGCCCGGGTCTCGGCATCGGTGATCGAGTGAGGTGGCGGTGCGGCGACGCGAAGGTGCAGGCACGAACAGGGGACTTTGACGGCAAAGTGCTACCGCTGGTGGCACCCCGAGTGTAGTATCTGTGCCATGTCTGCAGAAAAACTGTCGGTTTCGCTCGCCCCGGAGACGGTTGCCCGTGCGCGCCGTGCTGCCAAGAGAGCGGGGTTGCCCCTGTCAACGTGGCTCGATCGTGCAGCCAGACATGAGGCAGACCTGGAGGAGGCGCGCCTGGCGCTGGCCGAGCACTTCGCTGAGTACGGTGAGCCTGACGAGGAGGCCCAGGCCTGGGCGCACGACATCCTCGACTCCACAGGTGTGGGGCGTCCCGAGCCCCCCGAGGATGCCATAGCCCGCCGTGAAGCACTCGCTCGGCTCGATGCCGTCAGTGCAGGGGATGCCGAGTGAAAGCGCTGCACGCCCGGCCCTTGGTTCTGGATGCGGGCGCTTTGCGTGACTCGGAGAAACATCCCCGGGGTCGCGCGTGGGGGCTATGCAAGGCAGAGGTCGCTCAAGGCAGGCCACCGCTTCTCCCCATCGCCGTCTTGGCGCGGATGTGGCGTGGAGGAGCGAAGCAAGCAGGCCTCGCCCAACTCGTCAAGCTGTGCGAAATCGTCGAGATCGATGAGCCTATGGCCCGCCGCATCGGAGTTCTCCTCGGCCTGTCGGAGAGCACCGACGTCGTTGACGCCATGGTTGTCCTGGTCGCCCTTGACACTGGGGCTACCGTAGCGACCTCCGACCCAGATGACATCACCAGGCTGGCTGAGGCTGCCGGAGTAAAGCTGCCTCTGGCGCCCATCTAGCAACCCGCCACTGGCGTGAGCATCCTGACCCCGAACAGGGTTCGGTCAGCGATGTCACCAAAGGAACAGCGCGGGGGCAGCAGCGCTTTCCTGGAGATTCGTCCCAGAGCGGTGGGAACAGGGCGTGCGGTGGTCGGTCCGCTGGTCTTCGCGCCACTCAGCAGCGGAGCAGTCCCACCCGAACGCTTCCGTACGGTGTACCGTACGTGCAGTCGGCCGACACATTCGGCCGCTCAGGAGCGGACCGGCTGGACAGGGGAGGCCCGATGGCGACGGAGCAGAGCGGGAGCGGTGATCCCGCACGGCGGTTGGCGCTGCTGTGGCGCACTCCGGGCGCCCCGGCGCGCAAGGGCCGGTCGGACCTGAGCGTCGACAAGATCGTCCGGGCCGCCATCGAGATCGCCGACGCCGAGGGGCTGGCCGCGCTGTCCATGCGCAAGGTGGCCGACCGGCTCGGCGTGGGAACGATGTCGCTCTACACCTACGTCCCGGGAAAGGCCGAGCTCACCGACGTCATGCTCGACACGGTCTACGGCGAGACCGAGCGGCAGGAGGACGCGGCCGGCGGGTGGCGGGCCCGGCTGGAGCGGATCGCGCGGGACAACCGGGCGCTCTACATCCGGCACCCGTGGATGCTGCAGGTCGCGACGGGCCGCCCCGTGCTCGGGCCCAACGAGACCGCCAAGTACGACCACGAGCTGCGCGCGGTCGACGGCATCGGGCTGACCCCCCTGGAGATGGACTCGGTCATCACCCTCATCTCGGGCTACGTGCACGGTGCCGCGCGCGGCGCGGTCGAGGCCGCCCAGGCGGTCCAGCGGTCGGGCATGACCGACGAGGAGTGGTGGCGCGCCCACGCGCCGCTGCTGGCCATGGTCTCCGACGCGGCCCGGTTCCCGACCGCGGCCAAGGTGGGGCAGGCGGCCGGTGCCGAGTACGGGGCCGCCCACGACCCCGACCGCGACTTCGAGTTCGGCCTGCGCCGGATTCTGGACGGCATCGAGGTCCTGGTTCGGGACCGCGCCGCAGCATCCGCCGACGGCTGACCCGGTCGGGGCGGTGCCCAGGTGCCGAGACCGTGCGGCGGCACCCGGGCACCGGCGGGTCAGGGCAGCATGCCCTCGATGATGTCGGCGGCGCGGCGGGTTCCGCCCTCCTCGCGCAGCTCCCGGCGGGCCGCGGCGCAGCTCTCGGCGACCTTCGGGTCGCCGGTCAGCTCCAGCAGAACCGAACGCAGCGCTTCGGCCGTCGCCTCCTCACTGCCGAGGCGCCGGGCCACACCGGCCTCGACCAGCTTGTCCGCATTGCTGAACTGGTCGGTCATCTGCGGAACGGCGATCATCGGCACCCCGCAGTACAGGCCCTCGCTGCTTCCGCCCATGCCGGCGTGGGTGACGAAGGCGTCGGCCTGTTCCAGGACCGCGAGCTGGGGCACCCACGGGTGCACCTCGACGTTGCCCGGGATGTCGCCGAGCTCGGCCGGGTCGAGCTCGGCTCCGATCTGCAGCACGACGTGCCAGCCCGGCAGGTCGCCGAAGGCGCGCAGGCACTCGCGGTAGAACTCCGGCTGGTTGGTGACGGCGGAGCCGAAGGAGATCAGCAGGACGTTGTCCGCGTCGGCCGGGCGGGTCCAGGTGCCCTGGTCGGAGCGGTCGCCGATACAGGGGCCGACGAAGGTGACCAGGTCGCTGTCCACCTTCTCGGCGTTGGGCTGCATGGCGCGCGGGATGAGCGCCAGGGTGGGCATCGGCGGTTGGAGGAAGAAGGTGTCGGGGTCGGCGGGGACATCGAGACCGTTCTCGGCCAGCCAATTCCGGTATTTCTGCAGGTAAGCATCGGCGCCGGGCAGCCGCCTCAGCTCCGCGCCCACCTCGTCCTCGATGCCGTCCCAAGGTGCGTAGGTGGGGGAGAGCTGGACGACGGGCAGGTCCCACTGCTCGGCCAGCACGCGGGCCGCCGTCCCGCCGATGTCGATCAGGAACAGGTCGGGGCGGTCGTCGGCGTAGGCTGCGCGCAGCTGCGGCAGCATGGCGATGGCGTCGTCGAGGAAGATGTCCATCGCGGCGATAGGGTCGTCGGGCCAGTCGTGGCTGTGCTCCTCGATCGGCAGTGTCGTGGAGTAGGTGACGAGTTCGCCGCCGGCTCCGCTGACGACGTCGGCCATCTGCGGGTCATTGGCGTAGGTGACGCGGTGGCCGCGGGCGGCGAGTTCGCGGATGACGTCCAGGCTGGGCAGGACGTGGCTGATGGCCGGGATGGAGACCATGGCGATATGGGCACGGCGGGTCACGGGTGTTCCTCCGAGGTCATGGCGGTTCTGTGTGCGAGGGACATCGGACCGGCGCGCGGAGGCTCAACGGGGCAGGGAGCAGCTGAATCGGTGCCTGCACTCCGGGCATTCGACGGGCGCGCCGGGAGCGTTCGCGGGCGGTGAGGTGCCCGCGGCTCGGAATTACTGGTAGAGCTGCTGGAAAGCCATGGCGCACAACGTAGCCGATCTCGGCCGTGGGAGGTAACCCGTTTTCGGGCGGCGGGGACGGGAGGGCGGTTTCCTCCGCCCTCTGGCCCGTTAGGGGAGGCCGAAGGCGGACCCGAGGCCGTTCTCCAGCAGGTCGAAGGCGGCGTGGGCGCGAGCGACGGCCTCCGGGTGGACGTCGTCGGCGCTGCGCCCGGCGCGCATCTCCTCGACATTGCGGGTGGAGAGCACGCGCTGGGTCGCGATGACCTGGCCGGCCGCGAGGCGCGCGGTGAACGGGTCGGTGCCGCCGGTCTCGGCCAGTGCTTCGGCGAGGGCGTCCTCTCCGCGCAGCATGTAGGCGGGCAGGCGGGCCAGCAGTGCCGGGGTGGAGTACAGCAGGTGCTGGAAGTCCAGTACCTCGCGTGTGTCGTTGAGTCCGGTGATCGGGTCGTGGCGGTCGAGCCCGTCGACGAAGTGGCGGCGCAGCGCCGTGAGCGGCGCCTCCCCGTCGTGGCGTGCGCGCACGACGCGTGCGGCTTCGGTCTCGTGGTCGGCGAACCGGTGCAGGACCAGGTCTTCCTTGCTGGGGAAGTAGGCGAACAGCGTCGGCTTGGACACCTCGGCGGCGGCCGCGACGTCGGCGACGGACACCTGGTCGAACCCGGACTCCTGGAAGAGCCGAACCGCGGCCTCGGAGATGGCCCGGCGCGTGCGCTGCTTCTTGCGTTCCCGGAGTCCTGTCGGCTCGTTCATGAGCCCAGTGTAGCCACTCTGTTGACCAAGGAAACCATGTGACTCGATCAACAATTTGACTCAGTTAAGTTATTCATGCTCTTCTGTGACCCGACAGTCGTCCACGGTTCACAGAGGAGAGCACACTGTTGGAAACGGAAACCGACGTCATCGTGGTGGGGGCCGGCCCCACCGGGCTCATGCTCGCCAACGAACTCGCGGCGGCGGGCGTAGGAGTCACCATCGCCGACCACCGCGCCTCCCGCTCCCCGCAGTCCAAGGCGGGCAACCTGCACCCGCGCAGCTGCGAGATCCTGGACCAGCGACGCCTCCTGGCCCCGATCGCCGAGCACGCCACCGCGCGCCTGCCCACCGGCCACTTCGCCGGGCTCCCCGTTCCCCTCGACTTCTCCGTGCTGCCCACCCGGCACCGCTACCAGCTGCTGGTCGAGCAGGCGCGGGTGGAGGAGGAGTTGGAGGCGTCGCTCGGCCGATCCGGGGTCGCCGTCGACCGCGAGCACCGCCTCACCGCGCTTGAGCAGGACAGCGCACGCGTCACCGCCACTCTGGACACCCCGTCGGGACCCAGGCGCGTGCGTTGTACCTACCTCGTCGGGTGCGACGGCGCGCGCAGCACCGTGCGTGAGCTCCTGGGGGTCGCGTTCCCCGGCCTGCCCGGGCGGACCGGCATGGTGGCCGCCGACGTCACACTTTCGCGCATTCCGCGCGGGGCGGATGAGCGCCGCCGCCACATCGGGGCACGGTTCCGCTTCGGATCGCGCAGTGCCGCCATGCTCCACCCACTGTCCGGCGGCACCTACCGGCTGCTGTTCCCGGCACCGCGCCAGGACGTCGCCAAGGACGCGCCGGTGGAGCCCGCCGAGGTGCGCGAGGTGCTGGCCGACGTCTACGGGGACGAAGCCGAACTCGACCGGCTGCTCATCGCCTCCCGCTTCACCGACGCCTCACGCCAGGCCGAGCGCTACCGTGTCGGCCGCGCCTTCCTCGCCGGCGACGCCGCCCATATCCACCTGCCGACCGGCGGGCAGGGCATGAACCTCGGCCTCCAGGACGCGTTCGCGCTGGGCTGGCGGCTCGCCGCCGCCGTGCGCGGGCATGCATCTGACCACCTTCTCGGCAGCTACGAGACCGAGCGCCACCCGGTCGCCGCCCGGGTCCTCGACAACACGCGGGCCCAGGGGGAGCTGGGCCGGGTCACCACGGCGCCGATGCAGGCGATGCGCGAGCTGTTCGTCGAGCTCGTGCGCCTGCCCGAGGCCAACCGCCACCTCGCCGGGATGGTCTCCGGCATCGACATCCGCTACCCGGCACCCGACGACCGGTCGGCGGCACACCCCCTGACCGGCCGACGCGCCCCCGACCTCGACCTCGACACCGCCGAGGGCCCGGCCCGCCTGACCCGCCTCCTGCGTCCGGGGCGCGGCCTGTTGGTCGAGTTCACGGTCGACGAGCCGCACTACGGCGACGCCGCCCAGAGGTGGAGTGACCGCGTCGACCATCTCGTGGCCGCCCCTGTCGACCCCGTGGACGCCACGGCCCTGCTCATTCGCCCCGACGGCCACATCGCCTGGGCCGTGGACAGCAACGAGAACCGCGGAGATACACCCGATGCTTCACTGCGCCAGTGGTTCGGCACTCCCGAATCGAACTGACAGCTACGGACATAGCCGAGAATCGCTGAACGGCGATACCGCGCGCAGGTAGCTTCGCTGGCGGTGGACACGATCCGCCCACCCTGAACGACCGATCGGAGGACGCGCCCCATGGCCCCGCCGCTCCCCGTATCTGATCACCCAGTGATCCCTATGCCGGAACTGACACCCGCCGCCTTGCGTGCCGCTGTGCGACAGATCGCGCCGACTCACCTGCCGAGCTTCGGCACGCACCTGGAACAAGCCGCCGAACAGGCGGCCGCGCAGAGCACCGTCGCACCCTTGCATGCCTTTCTTCAGTGGTGGGGGGAATTCGTGGCGATCCATCGTTACCCGGGCCGTGCTGCCCACCTGTGCCAGTTGGAGGAAGCTGTCGCCACCAGCGACGACCCTCATACAGTGCGTAGGTCAGCGGCCGAGATCCGCGAGATCATGGAGTCCGCGCAGCGAGAGGTCTCTGCTGGTTGATCACGACATGGACATATGTGTACGAAACCGATGCAGAGCAGGTCGCCGTGGCCGCCACGACCAGTGAGGCTTGCTAGATTTTGGCCATGCGGTCAGAAATCGGTCGGGAGGGCCAGCACGAGCGCTCCTTCATCGAGAAGGCGCGGCGTGCGCAGATCATCGAGTCGGCGGTGGCGGTGATCTCGGAGGCCGGGTACGCCAAGGCGTCGCTGGCGCGGATCGCGCAGCACGCCGGGATCAGCAAGGGCGTGATCTCCTACCACTTCGACGGCAAGCACGAGCTGATGGAGCAGGTCGTCGAGCAGACCTACACCGCCGTCGCCGAGAACGTGGTGCGGCGCGTGCTGTCCGCGAGCACGGCGCGCGAGATGGTGCGCACCCACATCATGGCGGTGGCGGAGTTCATGCGCGCCCGTCCCGCCCACCTGCGGGCGCTGGGCGAGATCTTCGTCAACCTGCGGAACGACGACGGGTCGCTGCGCTACGGTGTCGCTGCGTCCGAACCGATCTACCGCGGGCTCGAAGACCTCTTCCGCGGCGGTCAGGCCGACGGCGAGTTCCGCGACTTCGACCCCCGCGTGATGGCCGTCAGCCTGCAGGCCTCGATCGACAGCATGTTCGGCTACTGGGCGGCCTACCCCGAGCACGACCCGGAGGCCCACGCGCGCGAACTGGCCGACATCTTCGACCACGCCACCCGCGCCGAGCCGCGCACCGACGAGAGCGCTGCCCCGCAGTAGCCTCCGGCCCTCAAACGTCGCATCCGGTGGGCTGCCCCGGTCTGCCGCGCCCGGTTCCTGTCAGACCAGCCCGAGCTGGTCGAAGGTGGTGCGCAGCCGCTGGACGCCGTCGGCGATCTCCGCGGTCCCCGCCGTCCCGGCGAAGCTCAGCCGTATGTGCGGGGCCGGGGGCTCTGCCGGGAAGTAGGGGCGGCCGGGGGCGACGGCGACTCCGGCGCGCAGGGCGGTCGCGGCGAAGACGGTCTCATCGGCGCCCTCGGGTAGGCGCAGCCACAGGTGGTAGCCGCCCGAGGGCACGGCCGGGGCGGAGAGGCCGGGCAGTTCGCGCAGCAGCGCGGTGGCCATGGCGCGGCGGCGCTCGGTCAGTCCGGCGGCGACCGCCCGCAGGTGGCGCGCCCAGGCGGGGGATCCGACAAGTTCGAGCGCGGTCTCCTGCAGCGGCCGCGGCACGAAGAAGCTGTCGACGACCTGGATCGCGCGCAGCCGCTCCAGCACCGGGCCGCGTGCCGCCAGCGCGCCCACCCGCAGGCTGGGGGAGGTGCACTTGGTGAGCGAGCGGATGTGCACGACGGTTCCCTCGGGGTCGTCGGCCATGAGGGTGCGGGGCCGGGGGCCGGCGTCGGCGTGGACGAGGTAGCGGGCGAAGTCGTCCTCCACGACGAAGGCCCCGGCGGCGCGGGCGATGCGCAGGACCTCGCTCCTGCGGTGCTCGCCGAGCACGCTGCCGGTGGGGTTCTGGTAGAGCGGCTGGCAGATGAACAGCCGGGCCCCGGTGGCGCGGAAGGCGTCGGCCAGGAGTTCGGGGCGCACGCCGTCGTCGTCGATGGGGACCGGAACCGGGCGCACTCCCGAGGCGCGGGCCACGGCCAGCATCCCCGGGTAGGTGGGCGACTCGATGAGGACGGGCGCACCGGGCGGGGCGAGAGCACGCAGCGCGGTGGTGATCGCGCTCTGGCCGCCGGCGGTGATGATGACGTCGGAGGCGCCGAGGGTGCCGTCGTCGGGGCCGGCGATCTCGCGGGCGAACCAGCCGCGGAGCTCTTCGAGGCCCTCGATCGGCGGGCTGGCCCAGGCGCCGGGCCGCCGTCCGGCCCGGGCCAGTGCGGCGGCCAGTGCCCGTTCGGGCTGGAGGGAGGAGTGCAGGTAGCCGACGTTGAACGCGATCACCCCGGGTGCCGGAACGGCGAGGGTGGCGTCCACGCCCGCGGCGTCCACAGTGCGGGGGATCGGTTCGCCTGAGGCGGAGGCGGATTCGGCGCTGAGTGCGACCTCCTGCCAGGAGGTGTCGGCGGTGCGGCCCCGGCCTTCGTTGCGGCGTGCGCGGAACGCCCCGGCGCCGGGGCGGGTGACGACCAAGCCTTCGGCGGCGAGGGCGGCGACGGCGCGTGAGACGGTCACGGGGCTGACGCCGTAGCGTTCCACGAGTGCGCGACTGGACGGCAGCTTCTCGCCCGGGGAGTAGCGGTTGACCTCTCTTCGGAGCGCTGCCGCCAATTCCGCCACACTGCTACTCTGTTTCATGAGGACTGATGATAGCGCTATCGCCCAGCGGAGAGTAGCGGTCCGCAGCGGATCGCTACTGGCGGCCCTGGGCGTCCTCGCGTTCTCGACGACCTTCCCGGCGACCGCCTGGGCCTTGGAGGCGTTCGGGCCCTGGAGTATCACCGCGCTGCGCTGCGGGGTGGCCGGACTGCTGGCGCTGTGGTGCCTGCGGCTGGCCCGCGCGCCGTTTCCCGGACGCGACCGATGGCCCGGCATCCTCGTCGTCGCCGTCGGCTGCGTGGTCGCCTTTCCCCTGTTCAGCACACTCGCGCTGCAGACGTCCTCGACGTCGCACGCCGCGGTCGTCATCGGGGCGCTGCCGCTGGCGACCGCCGCGATCGGTGCGGCGCGCGCCCGGACCGGCCTCTCCCGCACCTTCTGGGCCGCCGCGCTCACCGGTGCGGCCGCGGTCACCGGCTTCACGCTGCTGAGCAGTGGCGGCAGGCCCGAAGCGGGAGACCTGTACCTCTTCGGCGGGCTCGTGCTGTGTGCTGCGGGCTATGCGGAGGGCGGCCGCCTGGCCGGGTGCATGCCGGGGTGGCAGGTGATCTCCTGGGCCCTGGTGGTGTCGCTGCCGGCGACGGTTCCGGCGATGGCGATCAGCCTGGCCGTCGAGCCGGTGCACCTGACGACCGCGGGCCTGGCCGCGGTCGGGTACCTCGCGGTCGTCGCCCAGTTCGCCGGGTTCGTGGCCTGGTACCGGGGAATGGCGCTGATCGGCGTGGCCAGGGCCAGTCAGCTCCAGCTCGCGCAGCCGCTGCTGACCCTGGTGTGGGCGGTGCTGCTGGTGGGCGAGCAGCCGTCGATCGCCGCCCCGCTGACGGCGGTCGTCGTCCTCGGCTGCATCGCCGTCACCCAGCGCTCGGGGGCCGTGCCCACGCGCCGCCGCGGCGCGGAGGAATCTCCCGCTCCCCGTGTCCCCGGCTGATTCCGGCCGCTCCCGCAGGCGGCCCGTCCGGGCGGGGCCCGGTTCCCCCGGGTCGTGATGGGTGGCCGGTCAGGGTCATCCCCCATGGACAAGTTGTCCGCTCGTGCTAGATTTTGGCCAAGTGGCCAAAAATTCATCCCTGTGACCAACGACGCGCGTGCTCGACCGCGCACGGGTCACGGACACCCGCACGAATCCAGGGGGACGGAGCACCATGGCCGAGCAGACACAGCAGACCCGCCGGACACCAATGACCGGGGGCGGGCCGCCGCAGGCCCCGGAAGCGCCGGCGGTCCGCCTCTTCTACATCGACAACCTGCGCATCCTGCTGACGGTGCTGGTGGTCCTGCACCACGTCGCCCTCACCTACGGCAACATCCCGATGTGGTTCTATACCGAGCCCGCCCAGGACGCCTCGGGGACCGCACTGGACCTCCTGGTCGTGTTCAACCAGGCGTTCTTCATGGGGTTCTTCTTCTTGATCTCCGGCTACTTCGTGCCGGGCGCCCACGACCGCAGGGGAGGCCGGGCGTTCTTCCGTGCTCGCCTGGTCCGGCTGGGCATCCCGCTGCTGCTCTTCCTCGTGCTGCTGCGGCCGTTCGTCACCGCCTACATCTACCTGGAGTACGCGTCGGAGGCCCCGTACTGGCTCTTCTACATCTTCAGCTGGGACCCCGGTCCGATGTGGTTCGTCGAGACGCTGCTGGTGTTCTGCCTGGGCTACCTGCTCATCGAGCGCTTCCGGCGCCCGAGGGCGGCCGAGGTCGGGCAGGCGACGGCCCCGGCACCGCTCCGGGCGGACACGCCGCGCCCGCTGCCCCTCCTCCTCGCGGCGATCGGATTCGTCATCGGGCTGGCGGTACTCACCTACCTGTGGCGCATCCCCGTCCCGATCGGCACCTACTGGCCCGTCGTCGGGCTGCCCACCCCGTTCTTCCTGCCGCAGTACGTGATCCTGTTCGGCGTCGGCGTACTCGCCTACCGGCGCGGCTGGGCGGAGCGCATCCCCACGTGGGCCGGGTGGGCCGGCCTCGCCGCGGCCGTGGCGGCGGCACTGGCCCATGTCCCGCTCTCCGGGTGGCTGGGCGAGGCGACGATGCAGCCGGGCAGCTGGCAGTCGCTGGTCGACGCCCTGTGGGAGCAGACCTACGCCGTCGGGATCATCGTCGCGCTGATCGTGCTCTTCCGGGCGCGTGTCAACCGCCAGGGGCCACTCGCCCGGTTCCTCTCCGACAACGCCTACGCGGTGTACTTCCTGCACCCGGTGGTGCTCGTCGGGCTCGGTGTCGCCCTCGGCGGCTGGGAGGCGACCGCCGTCGCGAAGTTCGCCGTCGTCGGCTTGCTCGCGCTCGCACTGTGCTGGGGCGCCGCCCATGCCCTGCGCCGCCTGCCCGGTGCGACCCGGGTGTTCTGACCGGTCTCCGCTGCAGCATGCCGCGCGTGCCGACGCGGGGCCCACACGGCCGGGTGCGTAGCGGTACTCGGACCGGTCTGAGTAGGCGTGCTCATGCCCCGCGTGTCGGAGCCGCCGATGATGGCGGTGTGGGCGGTCCTCCCTCTGGCAGGGTCACGGTCGCCGTCCGGGCGATCGGGGTTCGGGGGGGGGGGGGGGGGGGGGGCTGCCCACCCACCGTGGTTCGGGCCGCGCCGGTGGACGGCGGCGCGGCCCGCCTCAGCGGCGCTCGGCGTTGCGTGCCATCCGGGAGAGCACGTTGACGGTCGCCTGGTACTCCTCGGCCGACATGTCCTGGGTGACGCGGGCGCGGTGGTCCTGCACCTGCTGCCACAGCCCGTCGTGGACGCGTTCGCCCTCCTCGGTGAGCGCGAGGCGGCCGTCCGCGGTGTCGCGCACCCAGCCGAGTCCGCGCAGCTCGTCGATGTCGGGGGCGAGGCTCGCCACCTCGTCGTCGAGGAAGGGCGCGGCACGGGTCTCCAACTCCCCCGCCCGCAGCGGCTCCTGGCGCAGGGCGTGCACGATCTGCCAGTGCCTGCGCGTGAGGCCACGGCTCTTCAGCAGGCGCTCGAACCCGCCGTCCATGATGCGGTCGAGATGCTGGAGCCAGTAGCGGCTGGAACGCCTCGCCATTCCGTATCCCTCCCGTGTCGGCCAGAAGTCAATTATCCCACTTTCGAAAATCTTGGGCAGATAATTCTCCATGTCCGATATCGGCCACCGCGCAACGCCCCAGGCCGCAGCGGAGGCGGACACCGGGGAGCCGCCTCCGCCGGGGCGGCACCCGGGTGCGCTCAGGTGCAGCAGCCGTCCCGGCACCCGGACGGGCAGGTGCATGTCGCGGCGTCCGCACCGTCGGCCATGGCCGACGGTGCGGACGCCGCGACAGGAGAGGAGGGTCCGCAGCAGCCGTCGCCCCGCCATGCCTCGACCCCCTCCTTGGCCGCCACGCCCGCGATCACGAGGGCGGCGGCAGGGTCCGCCCACCACCAGCCGAAGAGGCTGTTCAACGCCAGCCCGGCGAGCAGCACGGCCGAGAGGTAGGTGCACAGCAGCGTCTGCTTGGAGTCGGCCACGGCGGTGGCCGACCCCAGCTCGCGGCCGGTGCGGCGCTCGGCGTAGGAGAGGAACGGCATGATCAGCAGGCTCAGCGCCGCCAGGGCCAGTCCGACGGTGGAGTGGTCGGCCCGCTCCGCGCCCGCCATCCCGCTCAGCGACTCCCAGGCCACGTAGGCGGCCAGGGCGAAGAAGGACACCGCGATGACCCGCAGGGTGACGCGTTCCCGCGCCGCGTGGTCGCCTCCGGAGAACTGCCAGGCCACCGCCAGCGCCGATACGACCTCGATGGTGGAGTCCAATCCGAAGGCCACCAGCGCGGAGGAGGAGGCCAGCGTGCCGGCGGTGATCGCGATGACCGCCTCGACGATGTTGTAGGCGATCGTGGCCGCGACGATGAGCCGGACGCGCCGTACCAGGGTGGCGCGGCGGCCGGGGGAGAGCATCCCGCTCACCGGGCGTCCTCCTCGGCCTCGGGGGCGGGGTCGGCCTCCGGTCCGTAGACCGGGCAGAGCACGACGGCGTCCCCGGTGGCCGCGAGTAGCCGCTCGGCGCTGCGCAGCAGGTCAAGGAGCTCCGGGCGGTCGAAATGGTAGAACGACTGGCGGCCTTCGGGCCGGAAGTCGACGAGCCCGCAGTCGCGCAGGCACGCCAGGTGCTTGGACACCGTCGACTGGGCCAGCCCGAGCTCGGAGGTCAGGTCCGCCACCCGCGCCTCACCGCGGGTGAGGCGCTGGACGATGGCCAGGCGGACCGGATCGGACAGGGAGTGGAAGAGCGCGGCAGCGGGAGCCAGCTCCGTGCGGGCACAGGGACCTTGATTCATCGCCATTTGGCGATGTTATCCCGATTTGTCGATGCAGTGTCCACTGCGCCGCTCCACGACGCCGTCACGGAGAACAGGGCGGGTGGACCGGGAGGCTCAGCCGGACAGCAGCGCGGCCACCTCGCCCGCCGTCCACGCCCCCTGGGCGCCCGGTCGGCGGGCGAGGTAGGCGGCGACCCGCTCGGCGGGCCAGCCGTGTACGCCGCGCAGCCCGCCGCCGATCAGCTCCAGGTACGCGGCGGCCGGCGCCGCCACCTCCACGTCGTTCCGCGACCAGTGCGCGGTCAAGGTCAGCACCGGCCAGCCGTCCAGCCGGCCGCAGTGGACGAGCGTCTCGTAGCGGCCCTCGCCGCGCACATCGCGGCCCTCCCGCAGCGCCGCGCCCAGGTCCAGGTCGGCACCGGGGGAGCGGTACATCTCCTGGGCGGCCACATCGCCGAACTGCCCGGCGGTGAGCAGGTAGGCATGGGCCGGGACTGCACCGGGAAGCGCCGGGTCGAGCAGGGCCAACCCGCCGCCCCACATCCGGGAGGTCAGAGCGAAGTAGACACCCCCGTTGAGCCAGACCGCGCGCCGGTCGCGCGGCGGCGTGCGGTCGCGGCAGCCCGGGTTGGCCCGTGATCCGTTGGGCGGTACTCCTCCGGCGACGTAGTAGGCGAACCGGCTGGGCGTCATGTTCGATCCATAGCTCGCGTACCAGACCAGCTCCGGAGCGGCCGGGTCGGCGGGGGTGGCGGGCATGGCGCAACGCTATCCCGGCGTGGGCGAGTCCGGCCACCACGGCCGTCGTGTGGCGGCTGGACCCGCCCCGTCCTCTGCCTCCCGACCCGGGGCCGCCGGGTGTCAGGCGTTGGGCGGCAGGTCGGTCCCGGCGCCCCGGTGGCGGGTCCTGACCAGATCGATCCGCTCCTCGGGCAGGGTCTGCTCGCCCGCGCCCTGAACGGTGAACCCCGCGTCGCGGATCATCTCCAGGTCGGCCTTGCCCTCCTGGCCCTCGCTGGTGAGGTAGTCGCCCAGGAAGATCGAGTTCACCACGTGCAGGGCGAGCGGCTGCAGGCCGCGCAGGTGGATCTCGCGGCCGGCGGCCAGCCGCACCTCGACATCGGGGAAGACCAGCCGCGCGGCCGCGAGGATGCGCAGGCAGCGCTGCGGCGTCAGGTTCCACTGCCCCGCCAGGGGGGTGCCCTCGAAGGGGATGAGGAAGTTGACCGGGACCGAGTCCGGGTCCAGCTCGCGCAGGGCGAACAGCGCGTCGACGAGGTCGTCGTCGCTCTCACCCATCCCCGCGATCAGTCCGGAACAGGGGGACAGCCCCGCCTGCTTGGCCTGCCGCACGGTGTCGACGCGGTCGTCGAAGGTGTGCGTGGTGCAGATGTCGGCGTAGCGCTCGCCGGAGGTGTTGAGGTTGTGGTTGTAGGCGTCGGCGCCGGCCTCGCGCAGGCGCTCGGCCTGCCCGTCGGACAGCAGGCCGAGGCAGGCGCACACCTCGACGCCGGGGTGCTCGGACTTGATCCGCTCGATGGTGGGGGCGAGCCGGTCGACATCGCGGTCGGTGGGGCCGCGGCCGCTGGCCACCAGGCAGACCCGCGAGGCCCCGGCCTGCACGCCGCAGGAGACGGCCTCGCTCGTCTGGTCGGGGCGCAGCCAGGTGTACTTGACGATGTCGGCGGAGGAGCCGAGCCGCTGGGAGCAGTAGGTGCAGTCCTCCGGGCACAGGCCGCTCTTGAGGTTCACCAGGTAGTTGAGCTTGACCCGGCGCTGGAAGAAGTGCCGCCGCACGCGGAAGACGGCGGCGACCAGTTCCAGCAGGTCGTCGTCGGAGCCGGTGAGCACGGAGAGCACGTCGTCCCGGGTGAGCGGTTCACGGCGCAGCGCCTTGTCCGCCATAGCGTCGAATTTCACCATGACGAAGATCATGGGGCACGGACGGGCTCCAGCACAGCCCCTGCCGACACCAAAGTTCCGCGCCGCCTCTTTGTGGACCTCGGCGGTGACTAGGGGTCGGTCGGGGTGGGGGAGCGCGCCCTCTCCCGGCGGATCGGGCCGCGGGGCGGTGTTACCGCTGGTGACGGAGGGTCCACCGAAAGGTCCGGTTCCGTGTGTCCTACGCTGCCGTGCGGTCCGCGGCTGCGTAGGGTGCCGCGGGGAGGGAAAAGGGGGGGAGCCCGTGGACGCGGAGATGGCCGACACGCTGCGCATCCTGATCATCATCCTGGCCGCCGCGGTGCTGGCACCGCTGATCAGCGACCAACTGGGCCGGTGGGTGGTGATCCCGGCCGTCGTGCTGGAGATCGCGCTGGGTATCGCTCTGGGGCCGGCGGGACTGGGGCTGATCCATGAGACCGAGATCGTCTCGGCGTTGGCCGGAATGGGCCTGGCGATGCTCATGTTCATGGCCGGCTACGAGATCGACTTCAACCGGGTGAAGGGGCGGCCGCTACGGCGGGCCACGCTGGCCTGGCTGTGCTCGCTGGCTCTGGGACTGGGGGCGGCCTGGACCGTCTTCGGTGCCTCGCAGACCACACTGGTCATCGGGCTGGCACTGACGACCACGGCGCTGGGCACGGTCCTGCCGATCCTGCGCGACGCGGGGGCGCTCAACACACCGTTCGGCACGCGGTTCCTGGCCTCGGGCACGGTGGGTGAGTTCGGCCCGATCGTGGTGATCGCCCTGTTGCTCAGCGGGTTCCGGCCGCTGGAGGGGACGGTGCTGCTGGTGGTGTTCTTCGCCGTCGCGGGCCTCGCGGCCTGGCGGGCCACCCGCCCGCGCTCGGAGCGGATCGGCCGGCTGATCCGGGCGACGCTGGGCACCAGCGCGCAGCTGGCGGTACGGCTGTGCCTTCTGATCATCGTCGGGATGGTGGGCCTCGCCGGCCTGCTGCAGCTCGACGTCCTCCTGGGCGCGTTCGCCGCGGGCATCATCGTGCGGCTGATGCTGATGACCAACCATCCCCAGGAGGTCCACGAGGTCGAGTCGAAGATGGAGGCGGTCGCCTTCGGGCTGTTCGTTCCGCTGTTCTTCGTCGTGACCGGCATGCGCTTCGACCTGCAGGCACTGGTGTCCGACCTCGGCGCGCTGCTGCTGGTGCCGCTGTTCCTGGCGCTGCTGCTGGTCGTGCGCGGGCTGCCGGAGCTGTGGCTGTCCCGCGACACGCTGGCGGGCCGCCAGCGCCCCGCGCTCGCGCTGTTCGCCGCCACGGCCCTGCCGCTTCTGGTGGTCCTGACGACCATCGGCGGTGAGATGGGGGCCGTCGAACCGGCCGTCGCCGCCGCGCTGGTCGGGGCGGGCATGCTCAGCGTGCTGGTGCTGCCCCTCATCGGGCTGCGGCTGTGGCGGGGCAGTGCGGCGCAGCAGAAGACGCCCACGACGGGGTGAGGCCGGCCTCCCCGCTGCGTCGTCTCTCGGTCCCGGGGCGGGCGGCCGCGGTGCGGCCGCCCGTTTCCGCCGGTCAGCCGCGGCGACCGGCCAGGGCGAGCAGGCGGGTCAGCGGGGCGGCGTTCTCGCCGACGTGGACCGGCGGTGCGAACAGCCCGTCCGCGCCCGCCATGCCCTCCTCGCCGACCCACTCCAGCAGGGCCTCGGTCAGCTCCGGGTCGATGCGCTCGTCCGCGCCGATGGCCCGGGCCAGGTCCCAGGCGTGCACGGCCAGGTCGAAGGTCATCTCCCAGAGGTAGACCGATCCGGGCGCGTCCCCGGCGGACAGGTGGACGGTGCGCTGCTGGGCACCGGGCTGCAGCCAGGCGGCGCGCGCCTCGCGTGCGGCCACCTCCCACACCGCCACGGGCTCCTCGCCCAGGACGTCGCCTTCGAAGCGGTCGCCGACCTCCGCCACCGGACTGCCCGCGAGCAGATGCGGCACCCACAGCTGCTCGCGGACGAGGTGGGCGACCAGGTCGTGCACGTCCCAGCTCGCGCACGGGGTGGGGTCGGCCCACTGCGTCGCCCGCATCCCGCGCACCCGCCGGTCGAACTCGGTCATGGCCCGGCCGTGCAGGTCCAGCAACTCGGGCATGGGTGTCACCCCGTCTGCGAATCGACATGTGTGTGACGGCGCTCACCTTCTACCCAACTACCCAACCAGGTGCGGGCCGTCGCTTCCACCCGACGCCCTCGGCACAGGGGGTTCCGGTTACCGAGCCGTAGCTTTTGTCGTGAATTGTTACCTAAGTCCCGTGATACGCGCCATAAGGATGTCCGATATGGTTCGTGATCGTAAATTTCCGTCGCATGGTTCATGTCCGAAGTGTGTCGGGGACACGGCCGCGCACCGGCCCGTGCCGATCATGGGCGGATCAGACGTTCGACGGGCCCGCCCGGCAGCGTGGCCGGACGGGTCCGACAAGGAGAGGCCGTGGCAACATCGGATCCGGCGGGAGCCAAATCCGCCGGTGAGCTGAACATCGTCCACGTCACGCTGATCGCCAGTGCGGCAGCGATGGGCGGTTTCCTCTTCGGCTATGACAGCTCGGTCATCAACGGCGCCGTCGACGCCATCCAGGACCACTTCCAGGTCACCGCCGCGATGACCGGATTCACGGTCGCGGCCGCCCTGCTGGGCTCGGCGCTGGGCGCGGGGCTGGCGGGCTCGCTGGCCGACCGGCTCGGCCGCATCCGCGTCATGCAGATCGCCGGCGTGCTCTTCGCGGTCAGCGCCATCGGCTCGGCCGTGCCCTTCTCCATCTTCGACCTCGCAGCCTGGCGGGTCGTGGGCGGTGTCGCGATCGGCATGGCCTCGGTGATCGCGCCGACCTACATCGCCGAAGTCTCCCCACCGGCCTACCGGGGCCGACTGGCCTCCCTGCAGCAGCTGGCGATCGTGCTCGGTATCGCCCTGTCCCAGCTGGTCAACTACCTGGTGGCGGGCGCGGCCGGCGGCAGCGCGCAGAACATGCTCGGCCCGCTGCAGGCCTGGCAGTGGATGCTGGGCGTGGAGATGGTGCCCGCGCTCGTGTACATCGCGCTGACGCTGACGATCCCCGAGTCGCCCCGCTACCTGGTGCGCATCGGACGCGACGACAAGGCCCGCCAGGTCCTGACCGAAGTCGAGGGCGGCGACGTCGACCGGCGGATCACCGAGATCCGGCAGGCTCTGGGCTCGGAGGTCCGGCCCCGGCTCCGCGACCTGAAGGGCGGCCGGTTCGGGCTGCTGCCGATCGTGTGGATCGGCATGGCGCTCTCGGCCTTCCAGCAACTGGTCGGCATCAATGTGGTCTTCTACTACTCGTCGTCACTGTGGCAGTCGGTCGGCGTCGATGAGAGCAACTCGCTGCTGCTCAGCCTGTTCACCTCGATCGTCAACATCATCGGCACGTTCATCGCCATCGGTCTGGTCGACCGGATCGGCCGCAAGCCGCTGCTGCTGATCGGCTCGGCGGGCATGGCCGTGTCGCTGGGCATGACGGGGTGGGCCTTCAGCCACGCCACCGTGGTCGGCGCATCGGCCTCCCTGGCCTTCGGCTGGGGCGTCGTCGCCCTCACCTCGGCCAGTGCGTTCGTCATGTTCTTCGCCCTGTCCTGGGGTGTGGTGACCTGGGTGCTGCTGGGCGAGATGTTCCCGCTGCGGATCCGCGCCGCGGCGATGGCCGTGGCCACCGCGACCCAGTGGCTGACCAACTGGCTGATCACGGTCTCCTTCCCGACCCTGCGGGACTGGAACCTGACCGGCACCTACATGATCTATACGCTTTTCGCCGTCCTGTCCCTCGTCTTCGTCTGGAAGTTCATCAGCGAGACCAAGGGCAAGACCCTGGAATCCATGGGCCAGGAAGCACCGGAAGAGGCGACCGCGAAATAGCCGGCTCCTGATTTCCACGGTGGCCGCCGCTCCGGGACACGGAGTGGCGGCCACCGCGCTTCGCGCCACGTCAGGCGGAGCGTCGTCCGGGTTCCCGCTGGAAGCGCCGCTTGAACTCGGCTTTCAGCGCCGCAGCCCGTTCGGGATCACGCTCAGGCCGCCTCTGCGCCTCCTCGACGGGGATCGCGCGAGCCGCGCGGTACTCGTAGTCTTCGTCGCCGGGGCGGAGGATGTCCGTGCCGCAGGCGATGGTCGCCGTGGCAGGATCAGCGAGACCGACCGGGACGTGGACGGATCCATCCGGATAGCGGACCGCGATCGCAGGCGTCGTACCATCGCCTTCTGGTTGTCTCGGATATCCGGCTCGTTCGTCCACGTGAGGGACTGTAGGTCGGCGACGCTGTCGGTGCGCCCGGAAGGATCAGAGTGTGTCGTGCGCCATATCCTGCCCGAATCCCCGTCTGCGGTTCCTGGACTCTGGAGCGGCCATGGACGACGAGCCCCTGCCCACAGTCTCCGAAACGGCGCATCGCGCAGAACGCAACGCCAACGCCAACGTGGCCGTAAGCGACGGTCTCGACGCCATCGACCGGGCACGAACGCGACGTGAACCGGTCGAGGACCCCACTGGAGAAGGAATGACCGGCGACCGAATGCAGGTCTCGTAGCGCTGCGGCGACGCCCTGCACGGGCCCGCCGGTGCATTGATCGCACCGCGGTCGTCCTGGCCGCCTCTGCGGCTTACCCTGGGACTTGCAACATCCGGGGGAGGAAGAGCGTGGGATGCGCGTACTGCTCGTGGACAACCACGACTCCTACACCTACAACCTGTTCCAGCTGATCGCCGGGGTCCTGGGCAGGGAACCCGTCGTCGTGACCAACGACGACCCGTGCTGGGACGGGATCGACCTGGGCGGGTTCGACGCCGCCGTCGTCTCTCCCGGTCCCGGGCGGCCGCAGCAGGCGCGGGATCTGGGGCGGGTGCCGCAGGTGCTGGCCGATCCGGAGCTGCCGGTGCTGGGGGTGTGCCTGGGGCACCAGGCCATCGCGCACTTCACCGACGAACCCGTGGTCTCCGCGCCGGTGCCGCGCCACGGGCACCTCAGCCCGATCCGGCACACCGGCACCGGCCTGTTCGCCGGAATCCCCCAGGGGTTCACCGCCGTCCGGTACCACTCCCTCGCGGTTCCCGACCCGCTGCAGGACCCCCTGACCGACGTGCTGACCGCGACGGCGTGGGCCGAGGACGACGTCGTCATGGGGCTGGAGCACCGCTCGCTGCCGCGCTGGGGCGTGCAGTTCCACCCCGAGTCGGTGGCGAGCGAGCACGGGCGGGAGCTCATCTCGAACTTCGCCGCGCTGGCCCGGTCCGCGCGACCGGCGGCCGTGCGTCTGACGCCGACGCGCACCGGCAAGCGCGAGGGGCGCGTCGAGGAAGTGTCCGAAACCCCCGGAGAAGGCCGCGCCGCACAGGTGACCGAAACCCGGGGTGGGAGATCTGGTGCCTCAGGACACCTGCCTGAGCTGGGGGGATGCGAGGCGCCGCTGTCCGAAACCCCGGCGGAGCCTTCGCGACCTCAATCCGGCGAGGTCCGATTCCGGGCCCTGCCCGAGGCCGTGGACACCGAACGCGCCTTCGCCCACCTCTACGCCGCCTCGCGCTACGCCTTCTGGCTCGACAGCAGCCGCGTGGGCGGGACGGCCCGGTTCTCCTTCCTCGGCGACACCGGCCCCGACGGC
The DNA here is from genome assembly GCF_014201195.1 of Nocardiopsis mwathae. Lineage (NCBI taxonomy): Bacteria > Bacillati > Actinomycetota > Actinomycetes > Streptosporangiales > Nocardiopsidaceae > Nocardiopsis > Nocardiopsis mwathae. The sequence continues at coordinate 2,139,622 of NZ_JACHDS010000001.1, forward strand.
GAAGTGCTGACCTACCGGGTCGGGGACGGGGCCGTCACCGTCACCCGGGGCGGCGTCGAGCACCGCGAACCGGGGACCGTCTTCGACGCGCTGCGGCGCCGCGCGGCCGCCCGTCCCCACCACACCGCGCCCGGCCTCCCCTTCGACTTCGTCGGGGGATATGTCGGCTACTTCGGCTACGAGCTCAAGGCCGACTGCGGCGCCCGAGCCGCGCACCGCTCCGCCGTCCCCGACGCCATCTGGCTGCGCTGCACGCGCTTCGTGGCCGTCGACCACGCCGAGGGCCGCACCTACGCGGTGGCGGTCGGCGATGACCCGGCCGCGGACGAGGCCTGGCTGGAGGCGGCCACCCGCGAGCTCACCGACCTGCCGCCGCTAGAGGAACCGGCCCCCGTATCGGCCGCGGACGCCCCCGACCTTCAGGCGGCACTGGAACGCCGCCGCGAGGGCTACCTCACCGACGTCAAGGAAAGCCTGGGCCACCTCGTCGCCGGGGAGAGCTACGAAATCTGCCTGACCAACCGGCTGCGCCTCCCCGCACCCACCGACGACCTGGCCTACTACCGGAGGCTGCGGCGCAGCCGCCCCGCGCCGTATGCCGCGCTGCTGCGCCTGGGCGGCATCACCGTGCTCAGCGCGTCCCCCGAGCGGTTCCTGCGCGTGGACGCCGACGGCGTCGCCGACAGCCGCCCCATCAAGGGCACCGCGCCGCGCGGCGCCGACCCCGCCACCGACCGCCGGCTCGCCGATGAGCTGCGCACCGGTGCCAAGACGCGCGCGGAGAACCTGATGATCGTCGACCTGCTCCGCAACGACCTGGGCCGGGTCTGCGAGGTGGGCAGCGTCGAGGTCCCGGCGTTCATGTACACCGAGTCCCATGCGACCGTGCACCAGCTGGTCTCCACGGTGCGGGGGCGGCTGCGCTCCGATGTCCCGGCCGTCGACGCGGTGCGCGCCTGCTTCCCCGGCGGGTCCATGACCGGTGCGCCCAAGCTGCGCACGATGGAGATCATCGACGGGTTGGAGAACTCGGCGCGCGGCGTCTACTCCGGCGCCCTGGGCTTCGTCTCCTTCGGCGGGACGGCCGACCTGAGCATCGTGATCCGCACCGCGGTGCGCACCGGCGCCGGCCTGGAGATCGGCGCGGGCGGCGCCATCGTGCTGGACTCCGTCCCCGAGGACGAGTACGCCGAGATGCTGCTGAAGGCGGCGGTCCCGGCCGCCGGGCTCGGGGCCGGGGGGACCGGGGCTCGCTGAGGGTCGCGGTCGGCCGTTATGCCCGCAGGTAGGTGAGCACGGCCAAGACCCGCCGGTGCCGCTGGCCGCCGTGGGTGTTCAGCTGCAGCTTGGCGAAGATGCTGCGGATGTGTTTCTCCACCGCTCCGTGGCTGATCATCAGTTCCCGGTGGATGGCGGTGTTGGACATGCCCTGGGCCATCAGTCCGAGGACCTCGCGCTCCCTGGGGGTGAGCACGTCCAGGGCGCATTCGCCGCTGCTCCGGCGCACGCTCGGCACGCCGCGGTTCATCCGCTTGGGCAGAGTCATCGGTTCTCCTCCCGTCCGGGCCCCGGGGTGGGGCGGTCAGTCGCAGGGGACTTCGGCGACGATCAGCGTGGGGCCGCCGCGCGGGGAGTGCACGACGAGCTTGCCGCCGACCGCGTGCAGGCGCTCGCTGAGATCGGCCAGGCCGTGGCCCTTGGCGACCTGCGCGCCGCCGACGCCGTCGTCGCCGACCATCACGTTGAGCAGGCCGCCGGTGTGGCTGAGGGTGACGGTTCCCTTGGTGGCCCGGCTGTGCTCGGCCACGTTGATGAGGGCTTCGGCGGCGACGAAGTAGGCGAGGTTCTCGGCCGCGGCGGGGAAGCGCTCGGCGGTCTGCACGTCGAGTTCCACCGGGACGGTGCAGCGGTCGGCCAGCGCGGTCAGCGCGGGCCCCAGCCCGTGGTCGGTGAGCAGCGGGGGAGCGACGCCGCGCGAAAGTGCGCGCAGCTCGGCCAGGGTCTCGCGGGGTATGGCCGCCGCACCGCCCTGTCCGGCGGCGGGAACCGCCGCGACTCCCGCGGGTACCGCTTCGAGCCGCTGGGCCGGGGCGTCGGCGGCTTCGGCGTCGCCGATCCCGTTGACCGGGGTCAGCAGTCCCTGGCCCAGCGAGGCGGTGATCATCGCGCAGGCGCGCACGACGAAGGGGAGCATGAGTGCGAAAACGGCCCCGAGCAGGAAGTGGAAGACGATGGCGGTCAGGAGGCCCGCACCGAACCCGGTGAGTTCGGACAGGGGGACGTAGCCGGGGATCGCGTGCAGCGACCAGCCGTAGAGGGGGTAGAGGATGCCGTGCAGCACCACGGCCCACCAGACGACGGTGACGATGAAGGCCCCCACCTGCACAGGGGACTTGACGATGCCGTGGAGCAGGTCCATCCAGCTCTGGCCGCAGGTGAGCGGGTTGAGCGCCCTCCGGATGGGGCCGGCGCCCGCAGGCGGCCTCCGGTAGTGCGCCCGGGGGACCGGCCGGTCCAGCACCTCGCGCAGGCGGCTGCGCTCGATCTCGGCGAAGCCGCGTGCCATCAGCAGCGTCATGGAGAGGATGAACAGGCCGATGCCGACCACGGCGGTGCCGACGCCGGCGGAGAGCCCGGCCACCATCAGGGGGAACCCGATGAGGGCGAGAGGGAAGCCGACCAGCACGTAGCGGGTGTCGTCGCCGAGGCGGTGGAGGAGGGGATGGTCGAGAAGGTCCATGTCACCGACGCTATTGAGCCCGGCCGCCGCGATCACTCCCCTACGCACGCGTCCGGATGGTGGGGCTGGCCCCACCGCGGACCGGCGCCGCCCGGGACGGGCGCATCGGCTCAGTCGGCGGCAGGTGCCGCCCCCTCCGCGCGCCGCGCCGCCTCGATCCCGTCCAAGATGATCCCGAGCCCGGCCCGGAAGGTCTGGCGCGCCTCCTGTTCCAGGTAGGGAACGGTTTCGTCCTCGTTGCGGAAGGCCCCCTCGCGCTCCATGCGCGTCAGCATCGGGAAGCGCTCGGCGAAGTCGGGCGCGACCTCCTCCAGCAGGGGCGATCGGGTGAACCACCATTCGTCGTCGGACATCCCGGTCGCCGCTGCGGCCTGCCGTGCCTCGGCGGCGGTGCTCGCGATACCGCGCACGAAGTGGAACAGTGTCCCGACCACGCGCCGCAGGGCGGATGCCGGCAGCCCGGTTCCGCGGAGGATCCGCACCACCGTCTCCAGGACGACGTACTCGTTGGGGCCCAGTACCGGCCGCGCCTGGGACACCTGCAGGACCCAGGGGTGGCGCAGGTAGAAGTCCCACATGTCCCGTGCCCAGGCCGTCACGGCGGCTCGCCAGCCGTCGGAGTCGTCGTAGTCGGTCGGCAGTTCGACGAGCACCCGGTCGTACATCAGGTCGACCAGTTCGCTCTTGCTGGGGACGTAGGTGTAGAGGGCCATGGCCGTCTTACCGAGCCGTTCGCCCACGGCGCGCATGGACAGGGCCGCCATGCCCTCCTCGTCGGCGACGGCGACGGCCGTGTCGACGATCAGGTCCACGCTCAGTCCGGGTTTGGGGCCCGGGCCGGTCCGTGTCGTGCGCTGTTCCGATCCGCGCCACAGCAGCGCCATCGATCGGCGTGCGTCCCCCTGCCCGGCGAAGACGACCACTTGCAACTCCTTATGGAATAAACTAACGTGCTTCAGCTATCAGTTTACACCCTAAGGCTATCAGGAGAGGTTCCATGGTCCCCGCCCCCTCCCACCAGCGGCCCCAGACCGATTCGACCTCCATCGCGTCGGACGGGCAGCCGCGCGCCGCCGACGGCCACGACGTGATCGAGGTACGCGGCGCCCGCGAGAACAACCTGCGCAACGTGTCCGTGGACATCCCCAAGCGCCGCCTCACCGTCTTCACCGGCGTCTCCGGATCCGGAAAGTCCTCCCTGGTGTTCGGCACCGTCGCGGCGGAGTCGCAGCGGCTGATCAACGAGACCTACACCGCCTTCATCCAGTCCTTCATGGCCCCGGTCGGCCGCCCCGACGTCGACGCCCTACGCAACCTCAGCGCCGCGATCGTCGTCGACCAGGAGCGGATGGGAGCCAACTCCCGCTCCACACTCGGCACGGCCACCGACGCCCACGCGATGCTGCGGATCATCTTCAGCCGCATCGGCACCCCGCACATCGGCGCCTCGACCTGCTTCAGTTTCAACAGCGCCGAGGGCATGTGCCCGCGGTGCGAGGGGCTGGGCCGAGTGTCCGACATCGACGTCGCCCAGGTCGTCGACGTCGAGCGCTCACTCAACGACGGCGCGATCACCGCCCCCGGGTTCGCCGTGGGCTCGTGGTACTGGCAGGTCATGGTGCACTCCGGGTTCGTCGATCCCGACGCCAAGGTCGGTGACTTCACCCCGGACCAGTGGGAGGACTTCCTTTACAAGCCCCTCACGAAGGTCAAGACGGACCACGGCAACCTCACCTACGAGGGGCTCATCACCAAGGTCCGGCGGCTCTACCTGGCCAAGGACCGCGAGTCGATGCAGTCGCACATCCGGGAGTTCGTGGACCGTGCGGTCGCGTTCACCGCCTGCCGCGACTGCGGGGGCACCCGGCTCAACGCCGCCGCCCTGTCCTCGACCATCGGCGGATACGACATCGCCCAGTGCTCGGCGATGCAGATCAGCGACCTGGCCGCGTTCGTCCGGGGCATCGGTGACCCCTCGGTGGGGCCGCTGGTCGACACGCTCGGCGGCACACTGGACTCGCTGGTGGAGATCGGCCTGGGCTACCTGAGCCTGGACCGGGAATCGTCGACCCTGTCAGGGGGCGAGGCGCAGCGCGTGAAGATGGTCCGCCACCTCGGCTCCAGCCTCACCGACGTCACCTACGTGTTCGACGAACCCACCGTCGGCCTGCACCCGCACGACATCCAGCGCATGAACGACCTCCTGCTGCGCCTGCGCGACAAGGGCAACACCGTCCTGGTCGTCGAGCACAAGCCGGAGACCATCGAGATCGCCGACCACGTGGTCGACCTGGGGCCGGGCGCGGGCCGTTCCGGAGGACAGGTGTGCTTCACCGGAGATGTGGCCGGACTGCGCGCCTCCGGGTCGCTGACCGGACGCCACCTGGACCACCGCGCCCGCCTGCGCGATAAGGTCCGCGAACCCTACGGGCAGCTGCCCATCGCCGGTGCCGACCTGCACAATCTCAAGGACGTCAGCGTCGACATCCCGCTGGGCGTGCTGACCGTGGTCACCGGCGTCGCCGGGTCCGGCAAGAGCTCCCTGATCCACGGCTCGCTGCCCGGCCGGGAGGGCGTGGTCGTCGTCGACCAGTCGCCGATCCGCGGCTCCCGGCGCAGCAACCCGGCCACCTACACCGGGCTGCTCGACCCGATCCGCACCGCCTTCGCCCGCGCCAACAACGTCAAGGCGTCGCTGTTCAGCGCCAACTCCGCGGGCGCCTGCCCCAACTGCAGGGGCATCGGGCTCGTCTACACCGACCTGGCCATGATGGCCGGTGTCGCCACCATCTGCGAGGAGTGCGAGGGAAAGCGCTTCACCGCCGACGTCCTCACCTACCGCCTGCGCGGTAGGGACATCAGCCAGGTGCTGAACATGTCGGTGGCCGAGGCCCGCGACTTCTTCACCTCCGGGTCCGCCCGCACCATCCTCGACCGGCTCACCGACGTGGGCCTGGGCTACCTCGGCCTGGGCCAGCCGCTGACCACGCTGTCCGGCGGCGAACGGCAGCGGCTCAAGCTCGCCATCCGCATGGCCGAGAACGGCACCACCTACGTGCTCGACGAGCCGACCACCGGCCTGCACCTCGCCGACGTGGACCAGCTCCTGGAACTCCTCGACCGCCTCGTCGACCACGGCAACACCGTGATCGTCATCGAGCACCACCAGGCCGTCATGGCCCACGCCGACTGGATCATCGACCTGGGGCCGGGCGCGGGCGACGACGGCGGCCAGGTGGTCTTCACGGGCACCCCCGCCGACCTCGTCGACACGGGGGACACCCTCACCGCCCGCCACCTGCGCGCCTACGTCGGGGGGGAGGGACACCCGGCCCTAGGGTGACACGGTGTGGCCCGGGCCCGCCCACCATCCCCGAGCCGCCCCACCGCGTCGCGCTCGTGAGCCGATTCGAAGGGTTGGCCGCGTGCGGGTGCGGCCCCGTAGGGTGCCGACCATGGCTTGCCGAGTTTCCGAACTGGTCATCGAGTGCAAGGACCCACAAGGGCTCGCGGCGTTCTGGTGCGAAGTGCTGGGCTTCATCGTGCTCGATCCCGACGACGACGGCGCGGTCGAGATCGGACCACGAGGTGGCTTCGGCGGATCGCAGCCGACTCTGATCTTCAGCCCCGCCACCGACTCCGAGGCACGCAACCTGCGGCTGCACTTCGATGTCAACGCCACCGACCGCGATCAGGACGCCGAACTCGAACGTCTCCTGAAGCTCGGGGCGCGCCCGGCTGACATCGGCCGGACCGGTGAGGAGCCCCGGCATGTCCTGGCCGACCCCGAAGGCAACGTCTTCTGCCTCCTGCGAGCCCGCCTGAGCTGAGCATCGGCCCCTACCGGCAGCGGAGCGATTCTTCGCGCGGGCGGCGGGCCGGGGGCGCGGTGCACGTGCCGCCGCCGACCACCGGACGCTGCTTGTTGCCCCGGCCAGGGCAACAAGCAGCGTCCAGGACGTGCGGACGATGCCGGGGGCGGTCCTCCGACAGTGCGAGGAGCAGGATCAGGGAACGCTCGGTGCGCCCGGAGGAGGGGCGGCGGTCAGGCTGATCTCCGGTGCCTTCGTCCCGACCGCTCCGGCCCCCGCCGCCGCTGCGGCGCCGACGGGCCGGGCCGGGCGGTGAGCTGCCACAGCGCGGCCCACTGGTCGGCGGTGAGGCTCTTGGGCAGGGCCCGTGCGGGGAGGCTGTGCTCGCGCAGCCACCGGTCGAGTGTCCGGGCGTCGAGGCGTCCGGTGTGCAGCAGGATGTCGCGCAGGCCGCGGCCTCTGCCGGTGAAGACCTGGCGGACGAAGTCCTGGTAGGCCCGGCGGTCGGCGACCAGGGCGCGGTCGCGGCGGGTGATCGTGAGCAGCCCGCCGTCGACCGCGGGCATCGGGCGGAAGGCGCGGGCGGGGACGCGGGAGTGCAGGTCGAAGGAGTACCAGGGCCACCAGGCCGCGGTGAGCATGCTGGCCCCGCCCACTCCGGCCCGTCTGCGGGCGACTTCCCACTGCACCAGCAGGACGGCGTGCTGCCAGTTGTCGGCGGCCAGCAGGCGGCGCAGCAGTGCCGTGGTGAGGTGGAAGGGGACGTTGCCCACGACGGCGTGGGGGTGCCGGGGAAGGCGGAAGCGCAGGATGTCGTCGTTGACGACGGTGACGTTCGCCGACGCGCGGCGCTGGAGGCGCCGGGCCCGCCGGGGGTCGATCTCCACGGCGGTCAGTGGTCGGCCGGATCGGCTGATCGGGAGGGTCAGCGCGCCGTCACCCGCGCCGATCTCGACGATGGGTCCGGTGGTGCGGGCGACGAGGTCGGTGAAGGTCGCGATGACGGTGCGGTCGGCGAGGAAGTTCTGGCCGAGTTCGTGGCGTCCACCGTGGTGGGTGGCGTTGGCAGGCATGGGTGTGAAGCTCCGCGATGGGTGGTCGGAGCCGGGCAGCACGAAGCGGCCGCACCGGCGATGGTCCCGGATTGCGGCGGAGCCTGAGAAGGAAGAGTCGGAGGCCGCCGCCGCTAGGCGCGGCGGATCCGAATGAAGAAGGCGCAGTTCGCGCAGGTACCCATGGACATGGGGCGGACTGTAGCAGGACGCCGGCCCGGCACCCAACCGGTTTTCCGGGCAGGGCCGTCCGACCGAGGGCGAGAGCCGCAGGTCACCGACCCCCACAAAAGCAGCAGATCCAGCACTGCACCACGAAACAACATTTATCAAGATACGGATTCCATGCCCACCAGATCCGGTTGCATGGAATTCTTATCCGAATCCACCCCCCTCTGTTCGGGGTCAGGTTTTTCGTCGAGAATTCCCGTGCGACCCATTGCGCGGTGCCGGATCGGCATTCGCGGAATGGTCGTGTCCAGCCGAGGGGAAAGGCGCGAAGAATTGGACACGTGGGACCCGGCAGGTGTCAAGATCGAGCCCGGCCACATCAGGTACAAGCCGCTGAGCCGCGGATTCAACCCCAGATGGACGTCGACACCCGACTACATCCGGGTGGTGAGCACACCCGATGAGGCCCGCAACGCCCTGCGGGAGGCGGTCCGGGAGAGCGCGGATCCGGCACGCCGCCGAATCACCGTCCGTTCGGGCGGACACTGCTACGAGGACTTCGTCTGCTCACCGGACGTCCGCGTCATCATCGACGTGGGGCTGATGAACCGCATCTATCTCGACCCCGCCATGGACGCCGTGTGCGTGGAAGCCGGCGCCACCAACGGCGACCTCAACGGCAAGCTCGCCGGGAAGCTGGGGCTGCTGCTGCCCGGCGGGTCCTGCCCGGGGGTTGGCGTGGGCGGGCACATCTCGGGTGGTGGATTCGGCCTGTTCTCCCGCCAGCACGGGCTGACGGTCGACTACCTGTACGCGGTCGAGGTCGCCGTCGTCACGAGGAACAAGGAAGTCCGGCTGGTGACGGCGACCCGGGACGACGAGGGTGACCTCGGCGACCTGTGGTGGGCGCACACCGGCGGGGGAGGCGGCAACTTCGGAATCGTCACCCGCTACTGGTTCCGCGACCTGCCCAGCGTCCCCAGCGCCATCGTGCGCTCGGAGGCGGGATGGGCGTGGAAGAACCTCAGCGAATCGGATTTCCGGACGCTCGTGGGGAACTTCTGCTCGTTCTTCGACGAGCACCGCGGCGACACCAAGACGAAAAAGGACCCGTTCGCGGCGCTGTTCGGGATTCTGCTGCTGACGCACAATTCGCGAGCGAACATCGGCCTGATCGCGCACATCGACGCCGACGTACCTGATGCCGAGATCCGGGTGGCGGATTTCATCGCCGCGGTCGACGACGGCGTGGGGGCACCGCTGGCCGACCTGGAAGAGGACTACGGCGATCACCCCCTCCTCGTCGGGAGCAAGGACGCCACGGTCATCGGCTGGGAGCTGATGGAGAACCGGCCCCCGGTCCCGGTCAACCAGGAAGCGGGCAAGTACAAGTCGGCCTACATGCGCAAACCCCTGCCCGATGATCAGGTCACGGCGCTGTGGGAGGGCCTGCGCGAGCCGGTGAAGGGTGTGCGCAAGGCCGTGGTGCAGATCGACTCCTACGGCTCGGCCGTCAACCGGGTCGAGACCGGCGAGACCGCGGTCCCGCAGCGCGACTCGATCCTCAAACTCCAACACCAGGTGTACTGGCCGAACGACACCGACGGCAGCGACCACATCGACTGGCTGCGCAGGCTGTACAAGGACATGTACACCGACACCGGCGGTGTCCCGGTCTCCGACGAGACGACCGACGGCTGTTACATCAGCTATCCCGACGTCGACCTCAGCAGCGACGAATGGAACGAGTCAGGGGTCCCGTGGTCGACCCTGTACTACGGCGGCGACTACCCCCGCCTGCAGCAGGTCAAGGCGCGCTGGGACCCCAACAACGTGTTCTTCCACCAGCAGTCGATCGAGCCACTGCGCCCGGAGACCTGACCCCCGCCCCGTGGTGTCGGAAGCGAGGCGCGCCTCGCTTCCGACACCACGGGGCGCAGTGCGGCGCCCAGTCAGGGCAATGAACTGCTGTTTCGTTGCCCGAACCGGCTGGATCTACGCCCTAGCCGACCCCTTCTAGGCCATCGACCGTGGCGGATGTGCGGACGGTGAAGAACGACGCGCTGACCGAAGGCCCGCATCACTTCGGCATCGGCGTCCAGGGCGAGCCTTCAGGCATCTGCGGCGGCCTGGACCGACTCGGACGTCGTCCCAGCTGGACCAGGTCGCAAGGCTCGCACCGTGCTGACCAGGTGGGGGTTCACCCCAGGTAGATCCTGCCGACTTCGAGGGCATGGCTGATCCGCAGACGTTGGGTGCGGTGCATGGTCAGACTCGCCATATTGTCGGGAGAGATCCAGTGGACCTCGGTGGATTCCGCGCTCACGCGGAGGGTCCCCCCGATGGGGCGGGCCCGGAAGCAGATGTTGAACTGGCGCCTGACCTCGCCGTCGTCATAGGCAATGATGTGCCGAGGGTCGGTGTAAGTGCCGACAAGGCCCACGATCTCGACGTCGATGCCGGTCTCCTCCTTGACCTCCCGGACAGCGGCCGCAGGCAGGCTTTCCGTCTGCTCCATCGCCCCGCCTGGGAGAGCCCACAGTCCGTTGTCGGTCCTGCGCTGCATGAGCAGGCGCCCATCCCCATCGAACACAGCGGCACTAGCCGCGATGACCACACTGTTCGGTGTGGGGGCATCCGGATCATCGAAGAATTCGGTTCTGGCCATGGGGGAGGTCACCCTCTGAGATGGTCGGAAGTTTTCCACACGCTATCGAAACGTGAAGCATAGGCGCTGAACAGTCCACTTTCGGTGGTGCGCCGGAGGTGAAGGAATGGATTCCCGTAGGCATTAACTCCATATATGTGAGCGTTCACATACATTTCGTCATCCGCTCGGTAGATGGAATTATAGAGCGTCGTGGAATGTTGGGCCAGGCTCACCCCTGGAACGCCGATCAACGGTTTGTAGTGGAGCCGCGCAAGTCGACACCGCGACTCGATACTGTGGCCGAACTTCTCCTCCTCGCCGCGCAGGCGCACCGCCGTGCTGTTCGGGTCTCCTATCAGGATGCGGATTCGGCAGCCATGAGCGGCCCGGGCTCGTAAGAGATCGTTCCATTGAGGGATCTGCTCGTGTAGGAACACCGCCGGGAGCGGCCCGTCCCGGTGGGGGTAGCCCTGATCCACGCCGACCCGAGGCGTCGCAACGGCGAATACGTGACTGCGCTGGGGGAGTATCGCGGAAAAGGCATCGGCACCGAGGCGACGCGCCTCGTGCTCGACTATGCCTTCCATGTCACCAACCTGCGGTGCGTCTACCTGAGCGTCATCGAACCCAACACCGGGGCGATCCGCGCGTATGAGAAGGCGGGGTTCAGGCAGCAGGGCATCCGCCGCAACTCCAGCCAGTGGCTCGGCCAGACCGTCAACGAGGTTCTGATGGACGCAATCCCCGAGGATTGGGAAGGTCCCTCGCTCGTGGCTGAACAGCTTCGCTAGAGGGAACCCAAGCGGAGGTGATTCAGTTCGGTAGACGCCTGTGAACTTGGCTTTTACGCGGCTTCAGCGAGCAGCGCAAGCCGGACATCGGGTGGGGGCCAGGAACCGTCCTGGCCCCCACCCGATGTCGATAGCCGTTGATGAGCTCAGGAGCTCTCAGACCCAGACCAGCACTCCACCGATGCGTTCGGCGAACCGCTTCACGTCCTGGAGCTTGTGGATGCTGTTCTCCGAAACGGCCTGTGCCAGCCCGCCGCCGTCGGCGCATGCGACGCCGTAGTAGGCGTGCTCGGGGAGGTCGGTGTCCTCGTCGTAGACGTCGACGAAGAACGCCCGCAGCGGCGGAGGAGTGCCCGACTCGGCGTCGGCATGGTAGACAGACTCTGAATCGAAGCAGTGGTCGTCCATGAGGGGACCCTCTCGGTTCGAGGCCCGAGCGGTCGGTTTCCTAGGCCACGCCGCTCGGGCCGCCTGTGTTCTTGTACTGGTTCGCCTGCGCATTCCCGATTTGTGTGACGCGCGTCTCACCTGCTGTTAGATTAGGGCACAGATGGTGCTCTCACAATCGTTCATATGAAAATCTGTGGAGGAACCTCCGATGGCGGTGGGACGGCCTAAGCGGGTGACGCTGCGGGGACGGTGGCTCGGCCAGCGACTCCGCGAACTCCGGGACGAGAACCGGATGAAGGTCGACGAGGTGGGGGACTACCTCCAGCGCAGCTCGGGAACGATCAGCCGCTTTGAGAGTGGGCTGTACCCGATCCGCCGCGCCGAAGTGGTCGCGCTATTGGACCTGTACTGCGTCAACGATGCGAAGCAGCGAGAGAACCTGTTGCGCATCGCTGACGACGTCTGGCAGACAGGATGGTGGGACGGCTACGCAGGCGACGTCTCAGGCTGGCTTGTGGACTTCGTATGGCTGGAGAGCCTCGCCACGGAACATCGGCTCTTCGAGCCCTGCGCCCTGCCTGGCCTGCTGCAGACCGAGCAGTACGCGCGAGCACTGATGATGGCCGATGATCCCTCGGCCTCGAAGGAACAGTTCGACCGATGGATCGAGCTGCGCATGGAACGCCAACGCCTGCTGGACCGCGACACCCCACCGTGTCTCGACGTTGTGGTGGACGAGGCCGTTCTGAGGCGCAGGGTCGGGGGCTCCCGCATCATGCGGGCGCAGCTCCGTCACGTGCTGGACGTCATGGATCATCCAGCGGTCACCTTCCGGGTGCTCCCCTTTTCGATCGGTGCACACGCGGGCGCGGTCGGCTCGTTCAACATCTTCGAGATGGCGGAACCCTATTCGGAGGTTGCGTATGTGGAGACCGTGAAGGGCGGGCTCTACATCGAATCACCCGATACACGCCCAATCGTGGATAGATACGATCGGTTGAGGGAAGCCTCGTTGGACTGCGAGGCTTCCGCCGAACTTATCTCGGCGCTGATCAAGGAGCTGTCGTGAATACCGATCTGACGTGCCAGGAGTTGGACCCGCGGGATCTGACCGACGTCGCATGGCACATCAGCACGTTTAGTAAGAACGCCGGCGGCAACTGCGTCGAAGCGGGTCCACTCGGTGACGGCAGCGGCCGTGTGGTGGTGCGGCACAGCCATCACCCCGAGGGCGCGGTGATCGTCTACACCCGCCAGGAGTGGGAGGCCTTCACCGCCGGGGTCCGCTCCGGCGAGTTCGACTTCGAGTGACTCCGACGTGAGAAGCCCCGGCCGATGGCCGGGGCTTCTCACGTCGTCTTAGGCGGGGAGGTCCCATCCGGGTCCGTCCAGGGTGCCTAACCACACCCGATGCGCTCCGTCACCGCCGACGGTCAGCCCGAACTTGGAACGGTCCGGGCGCCCCAGCGCCGCCCATGTCCGGTAGGTTCCGGTGACCTCCTCGTACAGCTTCCTCGGGCCGCCCTGCCGCACGCGCACACCGTCGGCTCCGACGACGGTGAACGCCCATGACCCGTCCGGGGCGAGCACCCACCGCTCGTCGGGTGCGTCCGGATAGCTCAGCCTCAGCTCGTCGACGCCTGGGCACAGCAGCGCGGCGAGGAACCGGGCTTCCGGGTGGCCGAGAACTTCGGCCAGGTCCAGATCGACCTCGTCGGCGTCGGCCCTGTCAGCGTCGTCGGCTACCTGCTGGAAGACCTGGTAGGCCGATGGTGATCCATGGTTTCGGGTGGGCATGAATCCACCCGGCTGCTGGAGGAACCGGCCGCTCGCCTTGTCACCTGTGGCGACCAGGCGGGCGAGGGCGCCTCCGCCCAATGGCCGGTGAAGGTTGGCGAGAATAACCCCCTCGTCGGCGAGCTGCGCCACCCAGGCGCAGGGGATGCGAGGGAAAGATGCGGTCGCGATGATGCGGTCGAAGGGGGCGCACTCGGGCCACCCATCGGCGGCGTCTGCGTCACGGCAGGCGGGGCGGTAGCCCGCCAAGGCAAGGGTGTCAGCCGCCTGCGAGACCAGGACCGGATCGATGTCGATCGTGGCGACACGGGATTCGTCGGTGCGGTGGCACAGCAACGCCGCGTTGTACCCGGTTCCGGTCCCCGCTTCCAGGACGCGGTGCCCCTGGTGCACATCGAGTGCGCCGAGCATGTGCGCGATGAGCGACGGCTGTGAGCTCGTGCACGTCATCGCCGCCGCGTCCACCCGTCCCGCGCTCAAGGCCTGGTCCCACAGGCCGGGGTCGCCGTCCAGCTGGGTGATGCAGATGTCATCGGCGTAGACGTGCTCCAGCCACCTGGTGCGTGAGCCCGGGGTGGTTCCATCCAAAGGGGTATAGGCGCCATCGGGATCCGGGATGAAGATGCGCGGCACGAACGGGTGGCGGGGAACCGCCATGAAGGCGGGTCGCCAGTCGGCGGCCAGCGCGCCGGACGCGGTAAGGCGGTCGGCGAGGCGTGTTCGCAAGCAGCGGGCCTGAGCGGTGTCATGGGAGTAGTCAGCGATCATCAGGAGGCCCTTCTGTCAGTGCGGTGGCGATCGCATGAGCGTTGTCCGGGGCGGCTTGGGCGATCCATGCCCACTGCCCGTTCGGGTTGATCTCCAGGAACACCCACTCGCCCTCAGGAGTGACAAGGAAGTCCAGGGCGCCGAAACGCAGGTCCAACGTGCGCAGCAGCCGCCGTACCCCCTCGGCCACCCGTTCTGGAACGTCTGCGGGCTGGTACTCCAGAGCGTCATAGTCGGTGCGCCAGTCCACGTGCGTCTCGTCGGTGGCCGCATGGATCTCCGTGGCGAATAGGCGGTCGTCAACGGCCGTGAGCCGAACGGCATGCGTGTGTTCCACCCATTCCTGCACCATGTGTGCGGTCAACCCGATCGCCTCGTCGGCAAGGTCCTCGGCCGTGACGCGCCTGGCGAACAGCAGGTGTCGCACGGTCCCATCGTCGGCCAGCGGGAGCGCGGACATCGGCTTGTACACCACATCCCCCACCTGCTGGGCGAACTCCTCGGCGTCCGCACTGACGTTCGTGATCAGGGTGTGCGGAACGCGCAGCCCACACGTCGTCGCGGTGGAGAGCTGGACGGGCTTGTACTCGGCCGCTGCGATCCGGGCGGGGTGGTTGAGCCAGCGCGGGAGTGCGGCCAGTGTTCCGAGGAAGCCGATCTTCGCCTCCATGCACGCCCACCTTCGATGCTGGTGGGCCATCCCTTCAGGAAACCTGTACTCCGAGGGTCGCCGGTAGTAGATACCGGTGATATCCGACAGGTCGATGTGGCGTCGAGTGGTGCGTATGGTGCCGGCCCATGCGCCCGACAGCTCCGCCGTGAACGAGAGGTTCATGGGGAAGTCGGCGGTGTCGCAGCGCAGGACCGGCGTCCCGCGCCGGTTCAGTTCCTCGATGACTCGGTCTGCCGTCGGATCGATGTCGTTGGTTACGACGAGAACCGGCACGGTGTCCTCACAGCCCTCACATCTGCCCGACGTCGGTGTCGTCGTCGGAACTCTGCCGGTCCTGGGAGTTGGTGGACGTCTTCGTCTGTCCGCTGCGGCGGCTCATCATCGGCACGTCCGCGCCGTCCACGCGGACCATCGCGATCTGCCGGTCAGGGTCGAGGTAAGCGCGCCGCGTCTCGTCGGTGACGTCGGTGTCCTCGGGCACGGGGCACGCGAAGCGAGCCCCGAACGGAACGGTTGCGGTTGCGCCGAGTTCGGACTTGTCAATGCTCACGAAACGAGTCCTTTCATTCGGCGGCCGGGGCGCGGGAGCGCCGACCGAGTCGGAAATGCCTCTTCCTCTCCTCGATGTCTGAGGGGAGGTGGGCGGCCAGCTGGCCGCCCCGCACCGTTGACCGTAGAGAGAATCCGATGGTCGGCTCAATCAAGTTGCACGAGATTGCACAGAATCAGCCGCATGCTTCGGCCGTCGCTGGTCAGCGACGATGTGGCCGGTGCACGCTCCGCCCGCGTTCGTGTCTCCGAGCGGCGTCACCGGATACCTGGAGGCGAAGCCGGCATATTGCGCTCGTCGGCGATAGGGGCAAGGCTCGTGCACGCTGGCGCACTCCACTGACAGCGGGAGCGATAGTGGACCTAGAGTTTCTCGGGATCATCCCTGACACGCCGACCGACGAGTCCCCGACGATCTGGCGCGACACCCAGACAGGAGACCTCCTGATCCAGTCGTACAAGGCGACCGAGGACGAAGTGAAGAAATGCCAGGAGGCGGGTTCGATCCCCGGACACTCCACGAACGTCCCTGACCACGAGACGATCATCCGGCTCCCGGCGGTCATGCTCCAATACATCCCCCGACCGGACGACGACGGAGAGGCTGGACGTGCAACCACCCGCGCGTAACGCACTGGCGCGAGCCAAGCGCTCGGCGGTGCACCTTGAAATGCGTGACTCCTACATGCTCGACGACCCTGGGTTCCTCGCCTGGCAGCAGGGCCAACGCCTTGACCCGGATGACCGATCCTCATGGTGGGGCGGCTGGCATGAAGCGGTGCGCGATGCCGTCGACCGGGGAGTGCAGGTTCGGCGGGCCCGCATCGTCTCCGAGCCGATCAGCGACTATGTGCGCTACGAGTACGATGCGACGTTCACCAACCTCGCGGCCGGAGAGTCGGTTCGCTGGCTCCCCAGGCGCCAGACCACGGACCTGGCGTTGCCCGGCACGGACTTTTGGGTCTTCGATGACACCCGGGCGCTCTTCCACCATTTCACTGGCGACGGGCAGTTGGCCGAGGACGGGCGAGAGTACGCGAACGATTCCCACCGAGTGAAGCTGTGCGTGGACGCCTTTGAGGCGGTGTGGCATCGCGCGATCCCCCACGAGGAGTACCGACCCCGTTGACCCGTCCCCACCATGGCCATTTCTTCCTCCTCCAGCGTCCAGCGGGCCCGGCAGGCTCTGGCCGACCGCCTCACCGAGCTGTGCCGGGGCGCCGGACTGACCGGTGTCGAGCTTGCCGAGCGCTGCGGATGGCATCCGTCGAAATCCTCTCGGATCATGAACGCCCGCACATCCCCGTCTCCGGACGACGTCCGGGCCTGGTGTCGGGCCTGCGGGGCCGACGACCAGGCCGAAGACCTGATCGCATCGCTGCGCGCCGCCGAGGGGATGTGGATCGGATGGCGGCGGATGGAGCGCACCGGGCTGAAGCAGGCCCAACAAGCGCGCTTGCCGCTGTTCGAACGCACACGCCACTTCCGCGCCTACTCCTCCTGGCTCATGCCTGGTCTGATCCAGACGCAGCGATATACCGAGGCCGTATTGCGCGCCGTCCAGCGCCGACGGGTCGAGGTGGACGATGTCGCCGAAGCGGTGGCCGCCCGGTTGGAGCGCCAGCGTGTGATCCACCGAGGCGGTCGGCGGTTCGCCTTCCTGGTGGAGGAATCGGTCCTGCGCAACGGCATCGGCGGCAGGGAGGTGTTGGACGAGCAGCTTGCCCACCTTCTCGCCGTCGGATCGCTGCCCAGCGTCAGCCTGGGCGTGGTGCCCATGCGGGCGGACCGCTCCAGGATGCCTGTGGAGGGCTTCTGGATCTTCGACATGGCACAGGTCAACGTCGAGCTGGTCTCGGGCTATCTCACCATCACACAGCCCAGCGAGATCGCCATGTACGCCGACACCTTCACCGAGCTGGCCAACTTGGCCGTCTACGGCACGAACGCCCGAGCATTGATCACGACAGCCCGAGACTCGCTCCGGTAGGACAGAGGTGCGAGGGGCTGATCACGAGCCAATATTCGACATGATATTCGAACAGCTCTTTCGCTCCCTCGACCTGGAATACGGCCCATGGAATCCACTTGAAAGACGACCGTGAGTCAGCGTGATTCGATCCTGAAGCTCCAGCACCAGGTGTACTCGCAAAACGACATCGGCGGCACCCCGCACACCGAGTGGCTACGCAAGTCGATCGAGCTCCCGCTGCCAGACGCATCACCGCGCCGCTCGTTGCCGGAAGCGGAACCTGGGAGTTCGTTGCCAGCGACACCGCGGGTGCGTGGGTCAGGGGTCTGGGATCAGCGGGCAGCCCTTCGACTTCGTTTTCTCCAGCCCAAGGTCACCGATAAGGTGGACACACGCTGGCTGTGCCTCCTGATCGTCGATTTCCGCGAGGTGCAGCAGCGCAAGAGGGCTGTCGACCGCGATCGCCCTACCGCGGAATTCGATCCGTCCCGTGGCGCCGGGGTATGCGTAGTCGGCGCGGAGAAGACGTGCGGCGACTGTGCTGTGATGGCGGAGCTCACTCCACTGAAGTTTTCTCACCATGATCGATTCGGACAACGCGGCATTCGAAGCCGCGATCGGCCACATTCGAGGAGACTCGCGGACACACCACCGGTACCGGAAACAAGACGTGGAGCCCCGGTAGAAGAGGTCTCACCACAAGATCTCTCATCCACCCGAAAGGCCCTACGTGCTCCCCTATCCTGCCATGCTCGACGTCCCGCGCGAACTGGTCCGCTTCGTCGCCGCGCTGCTGCGCGCCGAGCGCAAAGCCCGCGGAACCAGGAGGGGAACACGCCGCCTGACCTGCTTCTTCCAGGCTCTGTTCGTGATCGCGTGGTTCCGGGACAAGCCGAACATCACCCGGCACGGCCGCGCCTTCGGCCTGTCCCAGGCCACCGCCTACCGCTACCTCGACGAAGGCATCGACGCCCTGGCCGCCCAGGCCCCCGACCTCCACCACTCCCTCCGCCAAGCCGCCGGCCAGGACCTGCCCCACCTGGAACTCGACGGCAAGATCTTCGGCACCGACCGGTGCCGCGAGAAAACCACCAGCGTGCAGGGAGAAACGATCGACGCATGGTTCTCCGGAAAGACCGGCGGCTTCGGCGGAAACGTCCAAGTACTGTGCGAACCGGGCGGATTCCCCATCTGGACCAGCGATGTCCTGCCCGGCGGCACCGTCGGCATCCAAGCCGCCCGCGAACTCGTCCTGCCGACCCTCTACCCCTACGCCAAGACCATGCCCGTCCTGGCCGACCCCGGCTACCAAGCCGCAGGCCACGGCATCCACGTCCCCTTCAAGCAACCATCGGACGGCAACCGGCTCGCCGTTGGCAACCGCACCTGCAACGCCCTGCAGCGCTCGCTGCGCTGCCTCGGCGAACGCGGCTTCGCCCTGCTGACCCAACGCTGGACCGCCCTCAGACACACCACCCTCAGCCCCGGAAGGATCGGCGACCTCGTCCGCGCAGCCCACGTCCTGACCCTTTTCGAACACCGCCGGATCAAGTGAAAGTCAGCGAGAAAACCTCATTAAAGATGTCAGAAATATCTGCTTTTGCTCTGGCCGAATCTTGGGTGAGATATGACGATGCCCTCCCACGCCCGGAGGGTGGGAGGGCATCGCTGGAGAGTTCAGCGGTCGATAGGCAAAGTCAGGAGGCAGGACGCAGACCCGCCGCCTCACTTGCCAGGGTTTCGATGCGGGACCAGTCGCCCGTTGCGATGGCGCCGGCCGGGGTGAGCCAGGTGCCGCCCACACAGCCGACGTTGGGCAGGGCCAGGTAGTCGGGGGCGCTGGCCGGGGTGATGCCGCCGGTCGGGCAGAAGCGGGCCTGGGGCAGGGGGCCGCCCAGGGACTTCAGGTAGGTGCGGCCGCCCGCGGCCTCGGCCGGGAAGAACTTCAGCGCCGTCACCCCCCGCTCCAGCAGGGCCATGGCCTCCGACGCGGTGGCCACACCCGGCAGGTAGGGCACGCCGGTGTCGTGCAGCGCGCCCTGCAGCCGGTCGGTGCAGCCGGGGCTGACCAGGAAGGCCGACCCCGCCTTGACGGCGGCCCGGGCCTGCTCGGGCGAGGTGACCGTGCCGGCGCCGACCACGGCGTCGGGGACCTCGGCGGCGATGCGCTCGATGGACGGAAGCCCGGCGTCGGTGCGCAGCGTCACCTCGATGGCCGGCAGCCCTCCCGCGACCAGGGCGCGGGCCAGCGGCACCGCGTTGTGCACGTCGTCGAGCACGACCACCGGGATGACCGGGGCCAGGGCGAAGATGTCGTCACTGCTCGCGGGCTTCATCGGGTCTCCAACCGCTGGTCGAGCCGGGCCGCTGTGCCGAGCAGCGCCGGGGTGGGCGCCACGATCAGCACCGTGGCGATGTCCTTCACATAGTCGATCATCCGCCGCTTCTCCTCGAAGCGGCGCCGGAAGTCGCTGCGCAGCAGCGTGGCGCTGATCCGCGGCGGCACCCCGCCGCCGATGAACACCCCGCCGGTGGCGCCGAGCGTGAGCGCGACGTTCCCGGCGAAGCCGCCGAGCAGGGCGCAGAAGATGTCCAGGGTCTCGGCGCAGACGGGGTCGTCGGAGGCGGCGCAGATCTCCGCCGCCGACAGGGGAGCGCTGCGCACCCCGTGCATGCGGGCAACGGCGCCGTGCAGCCGGGTCAGGCCGGGTCCGGAGAGCACGCACTCGGCGGTGACGGTGCCCTGGTCGGCGCGCAGCAGCCGGACCGCTTCCAGCTCGCGCTCCTCGACGGCCGGGGCGTCGACGTGCCCGCCCTCGCCGGAAACGGGGGTCCACCCGCCGGTGACCGGCCGCAGCCCGGCCACGCCGAGCCCGGTGCCGGGCCCGAGCACCGCCATCGGGCGATCGGCGCGGGGTGCCGGTCCGCCCAGCGGCAGCAGGTCGTCGTCGCCCAGGCGGGGCAGAGACAGCGCCAGGGCGGCGAAGTCGTTGAGCACCTCAAGGTGGTCGAGGCCGAGCGCGCGGCGGGTGGACTCGGCCGAGCAGTCCCAGCTGGCGTTGGTCAGCCGGATCCGGTCACCCTCCACCGGGCCGGCGATGGCGGCGCAGGCCGCGCTCGGCCTCGCACCGCGGCCCTCGCGCTCAAGGTAGGCGGAGGCGGCCGCGGCGAGGTCGGGGTGCTCGGCGCAGGGCATGCGGTGGACCCGCACCGGCCGCCCGCCGGGCGCCTCGACCAGGCCGAATCGGGCGTTGGTGCCGCCGATGTCGGCGACCAGCCAGGGCCGCTCCGGGGTTGCGGCGGTGACGCCGCTCACCGGTCGCCTCCGAACACCGCGGCGCCGCGTTCGGCCGGGCCGACGGCGGCGCGGAACGCGGCGAACAGCTCGCGTCCGGTGCCGGTGGAGGAGTCGACGGTGGCCTCGGCCGCCTCACGCTCCATGAGGTCGGGGGCCAGGACCTCCAGCGTTCCGGTGATGGCGTCGAGGCGGATGGTGTCGCCCTCGCGGACGCGGGCCAGCGGGCCGCCGGCCGCGGCCTCGGGGGAGACGTGGATGGCGGCGGGGACCTTGCCCGAGGCGCCGGACATCCGGCCGTCGGTGACCAGCGCGACCTTCTGCCCGCGGTCCTGCAGGACGCCCAGCGGCGGGGTGAGCTTGTGCAGCTCGGGCATGCCGTTGGCGCGCGGCCCCTGGAAGCGGACGACGGCGACGAAGTCGCCCTCCAGCTCACCGGTGGCGAACGCGTCCTGCAGCGCGGCCTGGCTGTCGAAGACCTTGGCGGGTGCCTCGATGACGTGGCGCTCAGGGGCGACGGCCGAGACCTTGATGACGGCGCGGCCGAGGTTCCCGGTGACCATGCGCAGGCCGCCGTCGGCGGAGAACGGGTCGTCGGCGGGGCGCAGGACAGTGGTGTCGCCGCTCTGCTTGGGCTCATCGCCCCAGGTCACGCGGGTGCCGTCGAGGGCGGGGCGCTGACGGTAGCTGCCCAGGCCACGGCCGGTGACGGTGGCGACGTCCTCGTGCAGCAGCCCGGCGTCCAGCAGCCGTCCGATGAGGTAGGCCATGCCGCCGACCTCGTGGAACCGGTTCACGTCGGCGGTGCCGTTGGGGTACATGCGTGTCAGCAGCGGCACCACCTCCGACAGCGCGGCGAAGTCGTCCCAGGTCAGTTCGATCCCGGCGGCCGCGGCGATGGCGACGAGGTGCAGGGTGTGGTTGGTCGACCCGCCCGTGGCCAGCAGCGCCACGACGGCGTTGACGATCGCGCGCTCGTCGACGACCTCGCCGATGGGTGTGTGGTTCTCACCCAGCGCGGTCAGGCCGGTCACCCGCCGCCCGGCCTCGGCGGTCAACGCCTCGCGTAGCGGGGTGCCGGCCTGCTCGAAGCTGGCGCCGGGCAGGTGCAGGCCCATGACTTCCATGAGCATCTGGTTGGAGTTGGCGGTGCCGTAGAAGGTGCACGTGCCGGGCGCGTGGTAGGCGGCCGACTCGGCCTGCAGCAGCTCCTTGCGCCCGGCCTTGCCCTCGGCGAACAGCTGGCGGACCTTCGCCTTCTCGGGGTTGGGCAGTCCGGAGGGCATGGGTCCGGCGGGCACGAAGACGGTCGGGAGGTGGCCGAAGGACAGGGCGCCGATGAGCAGGCCGGGCACGATCTTGTCGCACACGCCGAGCATGAGCGCGCCGTCGAACATGTCGTGGGACAGGGCCACGGCGGCGGCCATGGCGATGACGTCCCGGCTGAACAGGGACAGCTCCATGCCGGGGCGGCCCTGGGTGACCCCGTCGCACATGGCCGGCACGCCGCCGGCGAACTGGGCGATGCCGCCGGCCTCGGCGACCGCGGCCTTCAGCAGGGCGGGGTAGGCCTCCAGCGGCTGGTGAGCGGAGAGCATGTCGTTGTAGGACGACACGATCGCGATGTTCGGCTTGACCGACTCGCTGAGGCTCTTCTTCTCCAGCGGCGCGCAGGCGGCGAAGCCGTGGGCGAGGTTGGCGCAGCCCAGCGCGGAGCGGGCGGGGCCCTCGGCGGCCGCTGCGCGGATGCGGGCGAGGTAGGCGGAGCGGGTCTCGGCGCTGCGGGCGGCGATCCGCTCGGTGACCTCGGTGATGCGGGGGTGGGGGGTCTGCGGGGCGTCGGTCATCGGTTGAGTTCCTCTTCGTGCCAGGTGCGGCCCGAACGGCCGATCAGGTGGTGGGCGCCCGCGGGGCCGGTGCTGCCCGGTGCGTAGGGTTCCGGTTCGGTCCCGTCCCAGGCGGCGATGATCGGGTCGACCCACCGCCAGGCCGCTTCGAGCTCGTCGCGGCGCATGAACAGGGTGGGGTTGCCCGCCAGGACGTCCATCAGCAGGCGCTCATAGGCGTCGGGGGAGCGCTCGGCGAAGGTGTCGGCGAAGCTGAGTTCGAGGGGCGCGGGTCTCAGTCTCAGCGCGCCGGCACCCGGCTCCTTGGCGAGCATGTGCAGGTGGATGGTCTCCTCGGGCTGCAGGCGGATGACCAGCCGGTTGGCCGATGCCGCCTGGCCGGGGAAGATCGCGTGCGGGACGTCGCGGAACTGGACGACGATCTCGGAGTAGTGGCGCGCCATGCGCTTGCCGGTACGCAGGTAGAAGGGGACACCGGACCAGCGCCAGTTGGCGATCCCGGCCTCCAGCGCGACGAACGTCTCGGTGGCGCTCGGCCCGGCGCCGCCCGGTTCGTCGGTGTAGCCGGGCACGTCCTGGCCACCCGCGCGCCCGGCGGCGTACTGGCCGCGGGCTGTGTGCGCACCGGCGTCGGCCCCGGCCAGGGGGCGCAGTGCCTGGAGTACCTTGACCTTCTCGTCGCGGACGGCCTCGCGGTCGAAGCTGGCGGGGGGCTCCATCGCGATGAGGCACAGCAGCTGCAGCAGGTGGTTCTGGACCATGTCGCGCATGGCGCCGGAGCCGTCGTAGTAGCCGCGGCGGGTGCCGACACCCACGGTCTCCGCGGCGGTGATCTGCACGTGGTCGACCCAGCGGCTGTTCCAGATGGGCTCCAGGAACATGTTGGCGAAGCGCAGCGCCAGCAGGTTCTGCACGGTCTCCTTGCCGAGGTAGTGGTCGATGCGGAAGACCTGGTGCTCGGCGAATACCTCCCCGACCTCCTCGTTGATGGCGCGCGCGGAGGCGAGATCGCGGCCCAGCGGTTTCTCCAGGACGACGCGGGAGTCGTCGGTGACCAACCCGGCGGCGCCGAGGTCGCGGCAGATGCGGCCGAAGAGCATCGGGGGCAGCGCCAGGTAGAAGACGCGGGGGCGGTCGGGGCTCAGGAGGCTGCCGAGTGCGGACCAGGAGTCGGGGTCGCCTCCGACGTCGACGGTGACGTGGTGGAGCCGCGCGGTGAAGCGGCGGAGGGTCAGGGGGTCGACGTCGCCGGCGCGCAGTACGGCGGGGCTGTTCTGGACGGCCGCGGCGGCCTTGTCGCGGAAGTCGGCGTCGGCGAGGCCGTCGCGCGAGGCGGCGATGATCCGCGTCCGGGGGTCGAGCCCGCCGTCCCGGTCGCAGAGGAAGAGGGCCGGGAGCAGCTTGCGCATCGAGAGGTCGCCGGTGCCTCCGAAGACGACCAGGTCGGTCGGCGGGGAAGCCGTGTGGTGAGGCATCTGGTCCTGCGGTCCTTCCTGCGGCGATGGTGGTGGAGGCCCGTTATGGTTTAGACCACTCGGAATCTAACGGAAACTTGCGTAACAACACAAGTCGGACTTTTGTCGCTTGTGTTGCAAAAGTGGTGCACTCATACCCTCCCACGGGACCTGAACATGGTTGAATGGGGCACATGCCCCGCAGTACGGCCCCCTCCCCCTCGAACGCCACCAGCGGCCACGTGCTGCGGCTCATCCGCACCGGCGACGCCGCGACCCGTACCGAGATCGGCCGCCTCACCGGCCTGTCCCGCCCGGCCGTCGCCGCGCGCCTCACCGAGCTCATGTCCCGCGGACTGGTGAGCGAGGGCTCTCAGGGCCCCTCCAGCGGCGGGCGTCCGCCCGGCCGGCTGGAGTTCAACGCCTCCGGCGGCGTGGTGCTCACCGCCGCCCTGGGCATCTCCCGCAGCCAGATCGCCGTCTGCGACCTCGCCGGGCACGTGCTCGCCCACGTCGGCGGGTCCCCCCAGGTCGAGCAGGGGCCGGCGGCGGCGGTGCCCTGGCTGCTGGACACCTGGGAGGAGCTGCTGGCCAAGGCGGGGCGCAGCACCGACGACGTGTGGGGCGCGGGCATCGGCGTCCCGGGCACCGTCGAGTTCGCCACCGGGCGGGCGGCCAGCCCTCCGGTCCTGGCCAGCTGGGGCGGCGTGGAGATCCGGCCGCTGATCGCCGAGCGCTTCCCCGTCCCGGTGATGCTCGACAACGACGTCAACGTGATGGCGCTGGGCGAGCACTGGGCACGGCACCGCGACACCGTCGACGACCTCATCTTCGTGAAGGTGTCCACCGGCATCGGAGCGGGCATCGTGTCCGACGGCGCCATTCTGCGCGGCTCGCTGGGCGCTGCCGGCGAGATCGGCCACATCCCCGTCCAGGGCGACGGCACACCCTGCCGGTGCGGCAACACCGACTGCCTTGAGGCCGTGGCGGGGGGCCCGGCCCTGCTCCGCCAGCTCGCGGCCCAGGACCGCAATGTCACCGGTATCCGGGAACTGGCCGCACTCGCCCAGGAGGGCGACCCCGAGGCGGTGCGGCTCGTCCGCGACGCCGGACGCCGGATCGGCGAGGTGCTGGCCGGTGCGGTCAACCTGCTCAACCCCGCCGTCATCGTGCTCGGCGGGGACCTCGCCCTGGCCTACGACCACCTGGTGGCGGGGGTGCGCGAAGTCGTCTTCCAGCGCTCCACCGCACTGGCTACGCGGCAGCTGCGCATCGTGCCCAGCCGCCTGTGGGACGACGCCGGACCGCTGGGCTGCGCGGTCATGGTGCTCGACCGCCTGCTCGCACCGGAGGCGATCGACACCGAACTCGCGCGCAGATGAGAACAGCGGCGGGCGGCCGACCACTACCGGAGGTCTGTCCCGGTTCAGCCGCGCATCCGCCGGTGGGATACGGTTTCCGCGGACTTTTCACGGAATCCGACCCTTGAGGTGACGATGAGTACAGAGCGCGAGGCCCACACCTGGCGGCTTCGGGCCGCCGTGGGCCTGGCGGCGGCCGTCGGCCTGACCCTGACCGGCTGCGGCCTGTTCACCGACGCCGAGCGGCCCAGTGAGCGCGCGGCCAGAGAGGCCGACGACGCCGCGGGCACGGAGACGGAGGACGCCGCGGGGGACCGGAGCGGACCCGAGGCGGAGGACGACCGAGCCGTGCAGGTCGAGACGCTACCGATCCCTGAGACATGCGAGGAGGTCGGGTTCGAGGAGGCCGCGATGTCGCGCATCGACTGGGAGGACGCCGGAGCCGTCGGCGGGCGCGACGAGGACGACGACCTGAGCTGCCAGGTCATCGCCGCGGCCGACGACGACGCCCCGATTCCGCTGCCGCGGATCCTCAGCCTCACGATCTCCACCCAGGGCAGCGCCGTCGACGAACCCGTGGCGGACTTCCCCGATGACGCCCCGGACGGCGACTACTACGAGACCGAGATGACCAAGCGGTTCGGCGGCATCGCCGAATACGAGGGCGGCGAGGCACTGCTGGACAGCCTCGACTACCACCTGCCGGGCGTCCTGGTCTCCGTCGACGTCCTGGGCGACACCATCGGCCAGGAGGAGATCGAGAAGCTCACCGACGAACTGGTCGAGGCCGCGGCCGGGTGATACCGGAGGGCGCGCGGCGGGCGGCGCCTGCCTCGCGTCCGCACCCTGCCCGCTGCGCCATACGCCCATGGCGCCGCAGCAGGCCCGAACAACGCCGCGAATGCTCCTCACTTTCGGCCGATATCGGACACAACCTGGCGCCTCGCGCCCCCTCCGCCTCGGGCCCGCTCCGGTCCCTCCGCAGCGGCCGGGTTCCTGATCCGTCAGGTGCCCGCCGATCGGGGACCTCATGCGTCCGCAATGCCTCGTAGCGTCCCCTCAGCACACGGAACAGGGCCGGAAGGGGCACGGATGCTCAGGGGATTCGCGACCATCAGCCTGTGGGCGGAGGACGTCGTAGCGGCGAAGGAGTGGTACACGGAGGTTCTGGGCATCGCCCCCTACTTCGAGCGGCGGGGGCCGGACGGCCGACTCGCCTATGTCGAGTTCCGCTTCGGCGACTACCGGAGTGAACTGGGTCTGATCGACCGCCGCTACGCACCCGCCGGGCATTCATCCGGCACGGGCGGCACCGTCGTCTACTGCCACGTCAACGACGTGAAGGCGGCCTACGACCGCCTGCTGTCCCTGGGAGCAGCAGAGCACGAGGCCCCGACCGACAGGGAAGAGGGGTTCATCACCGCCTCGGTGCTCGACCCCTTCGGCAACATCCTCGGGGTCATGTACAACCCGCACTATCTGGGCATGCTGGCGTCGCTCACCGGAGCGGCCGCGCACGGGGCCGGACAGTCGGGCAGCAGGGGATGACCACTGCGGAGCCTCTCACCGCCACCGCGTGAACGGCGACGATTCGTAGTCGACGAAACCCAGCGGGAGCACGACCCCCGGACACCCCACCTCTGCGGATCGATCCTCGTCCCCGACCCCCCAAGGACAGCCGGTCTATGAAGAAGGACGTCAAGGTTCCCACCCCGCTGCTGACGGGTGTGGGAGGGGCGCTCATCGGCGCACTCGTCGTGTTCCTGGCGATGGCACTGGCCTCGCCCCGAACCTCCGACCCCGACGATGCGGTCTCGCCCGAGGACGCCCCACCGCCCCCCGCACCCGCTTCTGCGACACCAGAGCCATCCCCGACGGCACCACCCGGCACCCCCTCTCCCGAACCGACCCCGTCCCCGACAAGCAGTGCGGACGCTGACAGCGGGGGGCCATCGCGCACCGGCGACCGGCAGTCCATGGCCGGATGGGACCCCGTCGACGAGAAGGGGTGGATGGAGTGGGGCGGCGCCACGATGAACACGGAGGACTTCACAGACGCGCTGCTCTCCGGCAACCTGTGCCGCAGCGAACGGTGGGCCGAGTTCAACCTTCAACGCCAGTGGTCCACTCTGGAGGTCACCGTCGGCCTGGATGACGAGTCGGGCTCCGAAGACGGAGCCTCTTTCGAGATCATCGGCGACGGAGAACGCCTCGACCAGGCGACCATGTCACTCGGGGAGAGCAGAAAGCTCACCGCGGACGTCGAGGGGCTTCTGCGCCTCCGACTGGCCGTAAAGGGCACCGACGGAAACAAGTGCGGTACCAGTACCACCGCCGTGTGGGGCGACCCCGTCCTCTACGACTAGCCAGGTGGACGGGTGGCGCCCCGACGCACCGTTCCCGTGCCGGGGCGTGCGGATCCCGCCCGTATCCGCGGACAAGAAGTGGTTTCCGCACCAACCTAGGCGAGCAGAGAGGAAAGGACGTCGCGCAGCGCCTCGGCACCGGTGTAGTGCAGGCCCGCCATGCCGAGGCCGCGCGCGGCCTCGACGTTGGCCGCGGTGTCGTCGACGAACAGGCAGGCGTCGAGCGGCACCTGCGCCGCTGCGGCCGCGGCCGAGTAGATGGCGGGGTCCGGTTTGGCCACACCCAACCGGGAGGAGCTGATCACCGCGTCGGCGGCGTCGGCCAGACCGAGCGCGTGCAGCTCCTCCTCCAGCCGCGTCGTGGCATTGGAGACCAGCACCACCCGTGCCCGCTGCCGGACGGCGTTCAGCAGGGCCAGCACCCCGGTGTCGACTTCGGGGCGCAACGCCGACCACCGGGCCACCAGTGCTGCGGCGCGCTCCCTGGAACCACAGCCCTCGGTCAGGTCGGCAGCCACACCGGCACGCCACTGGGCGTCGGTGACCGCCCCGGTGACGGCGGGGGTGAGCCGGTGCGGCGCGAAGGCGGCCCGCGCCAGTGCCCCGTCGTCCAGTCCGAACTCCCGCTCCAGGGCCCGCAGAGGGGCGGGGTCCCACAGCCGCAGCACGCCGTCGATGTCACACAGGACCGCCTCATAGGCCGCTCGGGTCATGCCCGGCAGTCTGGCACGGCCCACCCCGCGCGGGAAACCGGGGGAGTGGGCACGGCCCCTGCTGCACTCCCGCACCTGCGGACGTCAGCGGCCCACGATGCGCTGGGCGGCGTCATCGGCGAGTGCCCGACCGGCCTCTCCGTACAGGTGGAAGACCTCGTCCGCGCCGCGCCGGCGCAGCTCGTCGATCTCGTCGGCATGGGTGACAACGCCCGCGACCACCGCGCTGCAGTCGCCCTTGCGCAGGCTGTCCAGGGCGGCGAGGTTGCCGCGCTGGTGGGGCATCGCCAGGACGACCAGCTCCACCTGGGAGGAGAGGGTGAGCCGCTCCCAGAAGTCGGAGTCGCTGGCGTCGCCCTGCACGACCCGGTACCCCTCGGCTCGCAGCCGCTCGACGGTGGCCGGGTTGTGCTCCACGCCGACCACCGACATCCGGTGGGCGTCGCGCAGCCGGTCGTAGGTGCCCCGGCCCACGCGCCCCATACCCAGGACCACGGCATGGGCACCGGCGATGTCGATGGGGCGGTCGCTGGGGAGCAGGTCGCCGTGCTCGCGGCGGTTCAGCCAGGGGGCGGCCACCCGGTACACGGCTTCACCGCGCGAGTTCAGCGGTGCGGCCGCGATGAAGCTCATCGCCACGGTCAGCGCGAGGACCACCAGCCAATCGTCGGAGAGCCACCCCTGCGAGGCCGCCAGGGCGCCGACGATGAGCCCGAACTCCGAGAAGTTGCTCAGAGTCAGACCGGACAGCAGGGAGGTGCGGCCGCGCAGCCGGAAGCGCAGGAACAGGGTGGTGAACAGGGCGCCCTTCAGCGGCACCAGCAGTAGCAGGGCGAGCGCCAGGGCGAACGTCTCCCAGGTGGGCAGTGCGGTGAGGCCGATGCTGAGGAAGAAGCCGACGAGAAGGAGTTCCTTGACGGAGAACAGCGCCTTGGCCAGCGGCGCGGCGTTGGCCGCCGGAGCGAGCAGCATACCCAGGATCAGCACGCCCAGGTCGCCCTTGATCCCAACGAGGTCGAACAGCGCGTACCCGAGTACCAGGGCGGCGGTCACGCCGAACAGCACCTGCATCTCGCCGTGGCCGAGGCGGTCCAGCAGCCGGCGCAGCAGTGGTGCCGCCGGGATGAGCAGCAGCAGGAGCAGCGCCCATGTGCTCGGGTAGCTTCCGGTGGAGGCGGTGATGAACACGACGGCGAAGATGTCCTGCATGACCAGGACACCGATGGCCAGTCGGCCGTAGAGCGACCCCATCTCGCTGCGCTCCTCCAGCACCTTCACCGCGAACACGGTGCTGGAGAAGGACAGCGCGAAACCCAGTAGCAGCAGGGTGGTCCAGTCGGTTCCCTGCAGGAGTGCCAGGCCGGTGAACTTCAGGGCGCCGACGGCGACCGCGATCACCAGGGTGGATGCCGCCATGTGCGCGGTGGCCGTCCCCCAGACCTCGCGGCTGAGCAGGGAGCGGACGTCGAGCTTGAGGCCGATGGTGAACAGCAGCAGGGTGACACCGAGGTCGGCGAGGGTCTCCAGCTCGGGGGTGAGCTCATAGCCCAGGAAGTTGAGCACGAAGCCTGCGAGGAGGAATCCGACGAGTGGGGGCAGGCGGACGGCCATGGCGGTGAGCCCGCCGACGAAGGCGGCGGCGATGAACGCGGGTTCCATGCTCTCTCAGATCTGTCGGGGGTCTTCAGCCTGGTAGGGCCACTGACAGGGTACGGGCGATGATGAATCGCGCGGCGTCCCAGGCAGTGTGACGATCCTCAGAGTGCGTCACCGGAGTCACGGCCGAGGCGGGTTCCAGAGAAGACAGCGAGACCCTGCGCAAGGCCGAGGCCGCTGTGCTGGTGGGACACCCTGGGGCGTCCCACCAGCACAGCGGCCTCTCAAACGTCGCGGCGGCGAGCGGTCAGGACGGCTGGTCCGAGTGCCCGAGCGACCGCCCTGGCGCGATGCGGTCGCGGATCAGGCGCTTCAGCTCGGCGGCATCGGTGAAGGCGGCGTCGCTCTTGCGCGACCAGATCGTCTCTCCTCCCAGTCGCACCTCGAACACCCCACCGGTGCCGGGGACGAGGCTGACCTCGCGGAGGTCGCGTTCGAACGTCGTCAGCAGCTCCTGCGCCATCCACGCCGCCCGCGTCAGCCAGCGGCACTGGACGCAGTACTCGATCTCGATGCTCGGCTTCTTCTCGTCTATCACACGCCCAGTATGGCCACGCCGTCGACGCATCCGCACGAAAGAGCTGCTATGGCTGGAGTTCTTCGGGGAAGAAGATGTCTTCAGCGCGTTCGGCGGTGAAGGCCCGCTGCAGCCATGCCTCGATCTGTTCGAGATCGCCGCACGTCGTGATGCGACCGCGGATCTCATCAGAGATCTTGATCCCGCGGCTATCCACACCACGGAGGAGGATTTCGGCGGCTTCCCTGGTTCTCCCTTCCTGGAGCCCTTCCTGGAGCCCTTCCAGGATTCCTTCTTTCAACCCCTCTTTCAGCCCTTCTTCTTTTCCGCGGCCGAAGTGCTCGCGCGCGAAGGGGCTGGAGACGGGCCAGGACGTCGAGGACATGATCTCCTCCAGAAGCCGCCGCACCATCGGCGCGGCTGTGCGGTGAGCGTGTTCATAATAGCGGGGGGCGACCTGGGGATCCATCTTTTCCATGCCCGCGACAAAGGCTTCCACTACGCTGCGTCGATCTCCATGGGCCATGACCCCCATGACCGCCAGCTCAGGGTCGTCGATGACCGCACCGGCGTCAGTAAGGACAGGGATGTCCCCAGGTCCTACCACTATGGACTCATGTGTGTAGCCAGCCAGGTCTGTCGTTATCGGTTTGGCGTACTCAGCCGCGGCCTGGCGCGTCGGGCACACGACCAGTACGGCGACTGGGCACTTGAGGAACAGCCACAGCGCGGCGGCGTACCGGGGGAGCTGTCTGAGCTTGGACTCGGACTTCGCCTTCTGGATCTCTACGACGATCGCGTGATCCGGGTGGTGCTTGGGGCCGATGAGGATCACCGTGTCCGGGAAAAGGTCACGCGAGGGGCGGTCGTTGAGGTTGTTTTCTCCCAGCTGGACAGGGGCGGTGTCGGGGAGCTTGATGTTCCCCAGCTTGCGGATGAACTCGACGGCCAGGGATGGGCGCTCCCGGAAGAGGTCGTTGAGGGTGTCGTGTAGTGGCGAAGGCACGGCAGGAAGGCTAGGGAACGCCCGCGCTGGCGGGGGCGGTTTCAGGGATAGTCATCCAGGGTCGAGTCGGCCTACCCCCTGGAGTGAGGTCCGATAGACCGATGTTCGGGCAGGTCACGGCAGTCGACTCCCGGCCAGGTGAGAGGTAGGGCAGCCGAGGGACATTGCTGAGAGCCACCTGGTTTTCACCTTCCGGAACTTCCTGGGCTGGCGTGCCACAACTTCCTCGGGGCGGAGTCCGCTCCTGCCGGGGAGATGTCGGCGTAGGTGGACAGCTCGTAGCCGTTGGCGTAGCGGATGCGGCGCCCGCCGACGCCGGTGAGAGGGGAGGACGGTGCTGCAGCACCGAGGTGGGCGTGGAGGGACTCGCGGCCCCCGTCGGTCCACGCCTGAGACAGTTCGTCCAGATCGTAGGCGTGGGTCGCGTTGATCGTGGGCAGACCGGAGCCGCCGACGCGGCGGATACGGCCGCGCACCGCCAGCAGCCAGGATCCGAACACCGTCGCGGCGCAGCGGTCCTGGACCGATTCGAAAAAGGTCAGGTCCACCAGCCCCGTTGCGTCGTCCAGGGTGGTGAAGATGATGCGCTGACCCGAGCGCACCGCCGGGGTCTGGGTCGCCACCTTCACCCCCAGGACGAGGACATCCTCCCCCGGACGGGCCCGGTGCAGGTCGCGGGCGAGCACTGCGCCATGGTGGGAGACGAGTTCGGCGATCAGCTCGGCGTAGCAGCCGAGCAGGTGCCGGGACGCGTCGTACCCCAGGACCTCCAGCTCGGTCTGCACCTCTTCCGCCATGGTCATCTCCGGCAGCTCGCCGGCGCTCGTCTCCTCCACCAGGCCGATCGGCAGCTGCCCGCCGCCCAGCGCGCGGCGCCCCGCCCGCTCCACCGCCCCTGCCTGCAGCAGCAGGTCGCGTCGGCTCGGCGCGGTCGGGTCGGCCCCGATGTGGTACAGCGCGTCGAACGCGCCCACCCGCACCAGCCGGTCCAGCACGTCACGGGCGGGCCGGGCCCGGTTCGCGAAGTCGGGCAGCGAGAAGTAGGGGCGCCCCGCCGTGATCGCCTCCACCTCGGCGTCGGTGATGCCCTTGACGTCGGCCAGTGCCGCGCGGATCCCCCACACGCCGCCGTCCGTGCGCTCCATCCGCCACTCGCGGTCGGAGGCGTTGACGTCGACCCCGAGGATGGGTACCCCGAAGCGGCGGGCGTCGTCCAGGATCGCGCGGCGCGGGTACATCCCGGGCTCGTGGGTGAGGACGCCCGCATAAAACGCCGCCGGGTAGTACCGCTTCAGCCACGCCGACTGGTAGGTGGGCAGCGCGAACGCGGCGGCGTGGGCCTTGCAGAACCCGAACGCGCCGAAGGCGGCGATGATCTCCCACACCCGCTCCACGACGTCCTCGGGGTGGCCGCAGTCCCGGGCCAGGCCGGTGAAGATCTCGCGCACCTTCTCCTTGCCCTCATCGGTACCCAGCCGGCGGCGCATCGCCTCGGCCTGGTCCAGCCCGCATCCGGTCATCGCGTGCAGCACGTTGATCACCTGCTCGTGGAAGATGACCACGCCTCCGGTCTCGGTGAGGACGTCGGACAGCGCGGGGGAGGGGAACTCCGGGGGCTGTTCGCCGTTCCGGACGGCGATGTAGGGCGTGATCATGTCGCTGTTCACCGGGCCCGGCCGGAACAGGGAGATGTCGACGATGAGGTCGCCCAGGCCGGCCGGTCGGAGGCGGCTGACGAGCTCGCGTTGGCCCGGCGACTCGATCTGGAAGCAGCCGAGGGTGCGGGAGTCGCGGATCATCGCGTAGGTGGCGGGGTCGTCGGCGATGATCGTGACGAGGTCGTCGTCCCTGATGCCCGTGCCCCCTGCTCGCTGCACCGCCGACACACTCGGGCCTCCGGCCACCGGAGTCGACGCCTCCGCTCGCTGCGTCGCACTCGCGTCGGTACCACCCCCCGCGCTCGCACTCCTCACTCGCTGCACCGCCGACACACTCGGGCCTCCGGCCACCGGAGTCGACGCCTCCGCTCGCTGCGTCGCACTCGCGTCGGTACCACCCCCCGCGCTCGCACTCCTCACTCGCTGCACCGCCGACACACTCGGGCCTCCGGCCACCGGAGTCGACGCCTCCGCTCGCTGCGTCGCACTCGCGTCGGTACCACCCCCCGCGCTCGCACTCCTCACTCGCTGCACCGCCGACACACTCGGGCCTCCGGCCACCGGAGTCGACGCCTCCGCTCGCTGCGTCGCACTCGCGTCGATGTCGACCTTTTTTCCTTCCGTCCGCCGGACCTCGGACAGGGCGTGGGTCATCGCCGACTGCATGCGTACGCCGATGACGTCGAGTTTGATCAGCCCCATCTCCTCGACGTCGTTCTTGTCGAACTGGGTCATCTCGTAGCCGATCGCTCCGGGCTCCAGCGGGGTGCGGTCCCGCAGGGAGGAGTCGGAGATGACGATGCCGCAAGGGTGCAGGGCGGTGTGGCGGGGGAGTCCGTCGAGGCGTTCGGCCATCTGGAACAGTACGGACGCCGAGGGGCCGTCCAGACCCCCGGCGCGGAGTTCGGGGAGGTCGTCGCAGGCGGCGCGGATCTGGCGGGCGCGGATGTGCGGGAACATCTTGGCCAGCCGGTCGACCTCATGCGGTGGGACGCCCATGACCGCCCCGACGTCGCGGATGGCGCTACGGGCACGGTAGGTCTCCATCATCGACACGCAGGCGGCGTCCGGGTAGGCGTCGAAGATCGCGTCGTAGGCCTCCAGGCGCCGGGCCGACTCCACGTCGAGGTCGATGTCGGGCAGCCCGCTACGGCTCTCGGTGAGGAACCGCTCCATCAGCAGCCCGTGCGCCAGCGGGTCGACGGCGGAGATCCCGATGAGGTGGTTGACCAGGCTGCCGGCCCCGGAGCCGCGGATGGAGCAGCGGATGCCGCGGGCGCGGATCCTGTCGGCGATGTCGGCGACGGTGAGGAAGTAGGAGGAGAAGCCCTTGCCCTCGATGATCTCCAGTTCGCGGGCGAGGCGGGAACGGGCCCGTTGGTCGCGGTGGAGGCCGAGCCTGGTCAGGCCCTCACCGCAGGCCCGCCACAGCCGGTCGCGCGCGTCGGGGAACTCCGGCAGGTGGGGGCGGCCCAGGCCCAGGTCGGCCGCCGGGTCCAGGGCACAGGAGGAGGCCAGCGCGCGGGTGTGGGCGAGGAGCCGCCGCGCCGCGGTGCGGTCGGGGCCGCAGAGCCGCTCGGCGACGGCGGCCATCTCCTCGCCGCTCTTCAGGTAGGCCTGGGAGACGGCCGGGACGGGGGTTCCCCCGACTCCGGGCCGGCGGCGGTGGACCTCGTCCAGGACGTGGGCGACCTCGGCGTCGGCGGCGCGGGGGTAGCGGGCGGCGTTGGTGAGCACCGCCAGGGTGCGGGTCTCGGTAGCCAGTCGGAGCAGGGCCGTGGCCTGCCGGTGTCGGCCGGGGCCGTAGTGGTCGACCAGTTCGATGGCCACGTCGGCGATCGCCCGCCAGCGGTCGAGCAGGCGCCGTGCCCGCTGCAGGTGGTGGTCGGCGGCGGCCAGGCCGACGTCGGAGCCGGGGCCGAGGAGGATGACCAGACCGTCGGCGTGTTCGGCGACGGAGTCGGGGGTGACGGAGGGGACGCCGCGTGTCCCGGTGGCGTGTGCCGCGGTGATGAGTCGGCACAGCGAGGCCCAGCCGCGTTTCCCTCTGGCCAGGGCGGTGATGCGGCCGCCGTCGGGGGCGGCGACGGCGAGGTCGGCGCCGAGGATGGGCCGGATTCCGGCCTGTTCGCAGGCGCGCACGTGTTTGACGGCGCCGTAGACGCCGTCGCGGTCGGTGAGGGCGAGCATGTCCATGCCCAGCTCGGCCGCGCGTTCGGCCAGCGCGGGCGGGTGGGCTGTGCCGTAGCGCATGGATGCCGACGAGGCCACGTTGAGGTGGGTGAAAGCGTCCGGCAATGGTCTCCCCCGAAGACGGTGCTGCGGCCTGAGGTGCGCGAGGCGCACCTGGGGAAGACGGGCCTTGATCGAACCTATGTACGAATTATACCTCGGATCATCCGCCCTGCATCCATGACCTGGGCGAATGCTCTCGGCGCTGCCGCAACGCCCGAAGGATGCCCAGAAATCAGCAGATCTCGCCTTTCGCCACCCTCATAGCCGACACTCTGGGTAAATTGATAACAACGCTATGTGATCATCCTGTTGGTAGGGAGGCGAGGCATATGAACAAGCGCCCCGGCACGGTCGAATCGTTCGATGCTGACACGGGACTGGGGTACATCATCCCGGACGGCGACCTTCCCTCTCTTCGCTTCGACTCCTCGTGCGTGTCCCGAGGGCTGGAGGCCATCGCCGCCGGGCGCCGCGTCGCATTCGACCTCCTGGTCGGCTCGCGAGGGCAGACGGCCGTGAACGTCGTGCCGCTGTGGCAGCGCGCGCACCACGGTCTCCAGCAGCGCACCGGTCGCAGCGCCGACCGCGACGACGGCGTGCGCACCGGGTTCCCCCCGCACGGCGCCGGTCGCGGCGATCACAGCGCGTCGGGCGTCCTTCCAGTTCGCGATACCGTGGCGAACATGGGGAACGCATCCGACCGGCCGTCCACGTCGGTCGAGGACTACGTGAAGGTGATCTACGACCTTCAGGAGCGCGGTTCGGGCCCGGTGACGATATCCGGGATGGCCGAACGGCTGTCGGTGTCCAATTCCTCCGTCTCCGGCATGCTGCGCAAGCTCGGCGAACTCGGTCTGGTAGACCACCGGCGCTACGGCCACGTCCGCCTCACCGACACCGGCACCAAGGCCGCGCTGGCCGTGCTGCGGCGGCACCGCCTCCTGGAGACCTATCTGGTCGAGGCGCTCGGCTACTCATGGGACGAGGTGCACGACGAGGCCGAGGAGCTGGAGCACGCCGTCTCCGACAAGTTCGTCGACCGGATCGCCGAGCACCTGGGCGACCCCCTGGTGGACCCGCACGGCGACCCCATTCCCACGCGCGACGGCAGGATCGTGGAACGGGACACCCATCTTCTGTCGGAGGCCGGTGCCGGCACCACCGGGGTGATCGTCCGCGTCAACGACACCGACCCCGATCTGCTGCGCTACCTCGCCGACCAGCGCATCGGCATCGGCATGCGCATCGAGGTGGTCGAGCGCCAGCCCTTCGGCGGCTCACTGCTGATCCGCATCGGAGCGCCCGGCGAGCAGCGGGACCAGGCGCTGGGACTGGTCGCGGCCGAGGCGCTGTGGATCGCGCCGACCCCGCAGGAGGCCACGGACGGCTGAGCACCGCGTCGCGCACCGGGGAAGAGAGGGGCGATGCGGCGGGGAGGGAGTGGGCGTCTCAGGCGTCGTTCTCCGCCTGGGCCCGCTTCGCCCGGCGTTCCTTCTCCTCCGCCTTGCGCGCGGCCTTCTCGGCTTTGCGCTCCTCCTTGGCGGCCCGCGCGCGCTCCTCCTTCACCGTCTTGGCGTAGCGGTCGACGTACTCCTGGCCCGACAGCCGCATGAGCGCGTACATGATCTCGTCGGTGATCGAGCGCAGTACGAGGTGGTCGTCCTCCATCCCGTAGTACCGGGAGAAGTCGAGGGGTTCGCCGAACCGTACGCGGGGCCGGACGCCGAGACGGGGGATGGTGGTTCCGGGCGGCATGATCTTCTCGGCGTTGATCATCGCCATGGGGACCACGGGGACCTTGGCTTTGAGGATGAGCCGGGCGACGCCTGTCTTACCGCGGTAGAGCTTGCCGTCCGGTGAGCGGGTGCCCTCGGGGTAGATGCCCAGCAGCTCGCCCCGCTCCAGCACTTTGAGCCCGGCACGCAGTGCCGCCTCGCTGGCCTTTCCGCCCGCGCGGTCGATCGGAATCGCGCCGGCCCCGCGGAAGAACAGCCGGGCGATCGCGCCCTTGGCTCCGCTTCCGGTGAA
This sequence comes from Nocardiopsis mwathae, assembly GCF_014201195.1. Classification (NCBI taxonomy): domain Bacteria; kingdom Bacillati; phylum Actinomycetota; class Actinomycetes; order Streptosporangiales; family Nocardiopsidaceae; genus Nocardiopsis; species Nocardiopsis mwathae. The sequence goes on from NZ_JACHDS010000001.1 coordinate 2,177,123, forward strand.
GTAGTCCGACTTGGCGATGAAGTTGATCTTGCGTGGAACCGGCAGGGGGCCGAAGAAATGGTCGGCGACCGAGAGGTGATTTCCGACCATGATCGCCGGCCCGTGCAGTGGGACGTGTTCGACCCCCTCAGCCCTGGGCTGCCACAACACCGCCAGTATCGGCCCCAGGACCAGCTTGAGAAGCCAGTAGATCACCGCAGGTCACCTCACCCGTCACCCGAGTTTTTCCCCGATGACCCTATCCGGAACCCCGACCGGATACCCGCAGCGGACGGCAGTGCTGCCGCCGTGCCGCCGACCTGAGCACCGGAGCGGAATCCTCCGGCAGCGGATAATCGGACTGCTCCCTCTTTCCTGTTTTCCTCGACGTCGAAGGTGAATTTCAATTCCAACCAGAGGAATTCGGCGTTTTCATCGTCGTCTCGGGACCCGCGGGCGAGCCAGGGGCATGTGCCTACGCGGCCTCGCGGGCCGCGGCCTGGAGGAAGCCCGACAGCGACTCCCGTGTCGTGCGCAGCGCATCCATGCGCGCGTCGATGGCGCCGAGCTCGCGGCGCAGGGTCGCCAGCAGGTTCGGGCAGGGCTCCAGCGTCGGCACCTCGCCCCGGGCGCACGGCAGCACGTCCTTGATGACCTGGGTCGACAGCCCGGCCGCCAGAAGCGCGCGGATCTGGTGGACCGTGGCGACCGCGCCATCGCCGTAAGAGCGGTATCCGTTGGGCAGCCGCTCGGCGTCCAGCAGTCCCTGCTCCTCGTAATAGCGCAGCAGCCGGGTGCTGACCCCGGTGCGCCTCGACAGTTCCCCGATCCGCATGCGCCCACCTCGACTTGACCTTCACACCGGTGTGAAACCCTAGCCTCCCCTCATGACCACACAGCCGCAGGGGCTCTCCCTGCACGACATCAGCCTGTCCGCCACAACGCTGGGCAGCGGCCCCGGCCTGCTGCTCGCCCACGGCGCGACCGGGTGGGTGGACGCCAACTTCGGACCGATCCTCGGCGACCTCGCCCGCCACCGCACCGTCGTCGCGCCCGACTACCCGGGCTCGGGCTCCACGCCGCGCGCCGCCGGCCCGCTCGACCTGGACACGCTCGCCGACCGCCTCGTGGCCGCCGCCGTCGAGGCAGGGCTGGAGCGGTTCGCCTTGCTCGGATACTCCATGGGCACGATGGTCGCGGTGCGCGCCGCCGCCCGGCACCCCGAACGGGTCACCGCCCTCGTCCTGACCGCGGGACTGGCCTACCCGCTCCCGCACGCGCGGCGGATCTTCGACGGCTGGCACACCGAGATGGCAGGCACCGAGCTCCCGCCGGAGCGGGCCGGCGCCTTGGAGCAGATCGAGCTGCTCCAGCGGGCGGACACGCGCGGCGACCTGCCGGGAATCGCCGCTCCGACGCTGGTGATCGCGACCATGGCCGACGACCTGGTGTCCCCCGACCATTCCGATGTCCTGGCCGAGGCGATCCCGGGTGCCCAGCGGGCCGAGCTGGACTGCGGGCACCTGGTCGCCGAGGATGCCCCGAAGGAGTGGGCGCGTCTGGTCACCGGTTTCCTGGACCGGGTGGTGCCGGTCTCCGGATAGCCGACGGGGGAGCCCCGGCTTGCGGGGCGACCGCGCTTCGGCTCGACGCGCTCCTGGACGGGCGGTCCTCAGCGCTGTCCCCGGCGGAGGCGGCCCTGCTGCGCGAGTGGCTGCGCCGTCTGGCCGCCGATGACGGGAAGAGCGGCGAGGAACGGCGGTGACGGCTCGCTCGCCCCTGCTCCCGGCCCGCTTCCGATGGCGCGAGGTCAGTGGGCGCTGGACGGGCGCGACCGGGCGGTGGGCGCCAGAGCGCAGTCGCCGCACTTGGCGCAGCCGGGGATGCGGTAGTACAGGCAGCAGGTCGAGCGGGTGAAGGACGGCGTCCCGGCGTCCGGCCGGGAGAAGGCGCCGAGCCCGGCCAGGGGGCTGCGGCGCATCAGGGCCTCGCCCAGATCCAGGGCCGCATCGGCGTGCCGCGGCCGGCCGTGGGCCAGCTGAAGGACCGTTCCGGCCAGTGAGGATGCCGCGTTGCCCCACAGCAGCCGCAGCGCGACCTTGACCTGGGCGCGCACGGCCGCGCCGGTCGGGTCGAGCACGCCCTGAATGACCCGGTCGTGCACGAACCGGGCCGCGGCCTCAGGCCCGGAGCCCCCCGGGGCGTCGAGTCCGGGGCCTGCGCCCAGCGCGAAGACCAGTGGTCCGGTGCGTGCGGGGCGCCACCGCAGCGACGCGGGGTCGGGGGAGCGGCCGTGGCACAGGGCCGCGGCGATGACCGGCGACAGCAGCCGGGAGGCCAGTCCCTGATAGAGGATCGACGCGGCGACCCGGGGCTCCACGGCGTCGAGGCCGACCCCCGCACGCGCGGCCAGCCTGCCGCGCACGTCGGCGATCTCGGCGGCCAGCAGGTCCGGCTGCCGCCACAGGGCGGAGACGGGCACCCAGCCGTCTCCGGCGGGCACCGGTTCGACCGCGAAGAAGGGGTTGATCGTGCCGATGTCGCGGAGTACCGCGCGGAGCGTGAGATCAGTCATCGGCTTCATTCTCGTCGATACCGGCAGGCGGCCGGAGACCGGGTGGGGCGGCCCCGCTCCCCACCCCTCCCGGCCTGCGCGACCGCCTGTGGTGCGGGGCCGAGACGGCCCCGCACCGCGAGCCGCCGGGCCCCCGTCGCCACTCCCCGCCCTACCGGTGGCACCGGGAAGAGAAAGGGAGAAACGGACAGGGGAATCCTCCGACGAGCGCCCGCCCGGTCGCGCTCAGTTGCACTTCTTCCAGGAGAAGTGGTACGTGGTCATGATGCTGCCGTCGGTGGAGTCCATCGCCATGAAGCTGGTGGTCCGCGGGTCGGAGGTTCCCGCGTTCACCCGGAGTTCGGTGTTGATATTGAAGTTGCGTATCGCGTTGCAGGGCGCATACACGTGCACCCCGGTCGTGTCTCCGAACTGCCAGTTGTCCGCGTGCGGGCCGCGGATGTTGTGGGTGACGGGAATGGTTTCCGGCATGCCCTGGAAATAGTAGCTGGCTCTCTGCGTGCCCGTCGCGCCCCGCTTCAGGTCCGCATACCCGCGGTAGTCGGCGCGCGCGATGGCGTAGGTGTACCCCTGCGGGACCTTGACCTGGACGGCGAGCTGGCAGTTCTTCCGCGCGTCGGTGGGTCTGGTCCCGGCGCCGGCCTGGGCGAGGTACTCGCTGTAGGTGACGGTGAAGGCGGTGTTGTCGGGAGCCACGGCCACGGCGGCGGTCCCGGGGCGGCAGCCGGATCCGTTGATGGTCACCAGGTCGATGGTGATCTGGCCGGGTGGCGGGGGTGTGAAGTGGAGGTCGGCGTTCGCGGGGGCTGTGAAGAGGGAGGACAGCAGGGCGGCCGCGCCTGCGACGGCAGCGATGGACTTGAGCATGGGGGATCACTTCCGATCGTCGTGATGGAAGAACGCGTAGAGTCCCTGGGCCGGGTGTCGCGATTCCCGGATTTTCACCACGGATTTCTCTGGCATCCGGCGGGGCGCGCATTCGGAGAAATGATCTTCTCTCCGCTGGCTTTCGGCGCACCGGGAGCCGGAAGTTGTAACGGCATGGTATTTAGGGCGCAACACGCCGTCAATATGCCCGTTGCAGCGTTTCGGGTTCATAGGAAATTCCCAGAAAACAGGAAGAGGCGATATCCACCATCCCATCGTTGGATGACGGACAGTCGGGAATGCGTTTTCCGGTTATCTCCTCCTCCGGATCGAAGGGACCGCAACGACCCTTGAGGCGCCCGGAGGGCGCGCATCGGGCGTCGGCCACCAGAGGCCGCCTACCTCGCACACCGCCCGATGTGGTAAAAGTTAGGCGTGCCGAACATTAGAGATTGGTCGCCTTTAACCCGGTCCATGACGACCCTCCCCGCCGCGGCCGCGCTCCTCAGCGCGGCCGCCTGTTCGGGCCTGCCCCCCGTGGCCTCCGACGACGGTCGACTCAAGGTCCTCACCACCTTCACCGTGATCGCCGACATGGCCCGCAACGTCGCCGGAGACGAGGTCGACGTCGAATCGATCACCCGCGTCGGCGCGGAGATCCACACTTACGAGCCCACCCCCGACGACCTCGTCCGCGGCCAGGGCGCCGACCTCATCCTGGCCAACGGGCTCGGCCTGGAGGCCTGGTTCGAGAAGTTCACCGACCGCATCGACGCCCCCACCGCCACTCTCACCGAGGGGGTGGAGACCATGCCCATCACGTCCGGCACCTACGAGGGCGAGGCCAACCCGCACGCCTGGATGTCGCCGGACAACGCCATGATCTACGTCGACAACATCCGCGACGCGCTCAGCGACCTCGACCCCGACAACGCCGCCGCCTACAGCGCCAACGCCGCGGACTACAAGGACGAGCTCGCCGAGATCAGCGGTTTCCTCGACGCCGAGCTCGGCGAACTGCCCGAGAACCAGCGCGCCCTGGTCACCTGCGAAGGCGCCTTCTCCTACCTCGCGCGCGACGTCGGGCTGGAGGAGAAGTACCTGTGGCCGGTCAACGCCGACAGCCAGGGCACCCCCCAGCAGATCGCCTCGGTCACCGCGTTCGTCCGCGACAACGAGGTCCCCGCGGTCTTCTGCGAGACGACCGTGAACGACGGCGCCCAGCAGCGGGTGGCCGACGAGGCCGGGGCCCGCATGGGGGACAAGCTCTACGTCGACTCCCTCTCCGAGGCAGACGGCCCCGTCCCCACCTACGTCGACCTGCTGCGCTACGACGCCGAGGCGATCGTGGCCGGGCTGACCGGACAGGAGCGCGCCTCATGACGGTGACGACACCCACCGGCACGGTCGCGTCGGCGTCGGCCGCCGCTCCGGCCATCGAGGCCAGCGGGGTCACCGTGCGCTACGGCGACGTGCTGGCTCTGGACGGCGTGGACCTGGCGCTGGCGCCCGGGCGCGTCTGCGGCCTGCTGGGCACCAACGGCTCGGGCAAGTCCACGCTGTTCAAGACCGTCCTGGGGCTGGTCGCCGCCGAACGGGGCCGGATCCTGCTGCACGGGCAGGACCCGGCCGCCGCACGCAAGGGCGGGCTGGTGGGCTACGTCCCGCAGTCCGAGCAGGTGGACTGGGCGTTTCCGGTACGGGTCGTCGACGTGGTGATGATGGGCCGCTACGGGCACATGGGCATCACCCGCCGTCCCCGGCGGGCCGACCGCGAGGCCGTCGCCGAGGCTCTGGAGCGCACCGACCTCACCGCCCTGGCGCACCGGCAGATCGGCGCGCTCTCCGGCGGGCAGCGCAAGCGCGCGTTCGTCGCACGCGGGATCGCCCAGGGCGCGAGCGTGTTCCTGCTCGACGAACCGTTCGCCGGGGTGGACAAGCGCTCCGAGGCCACCATCATCGAGGTGCTGCGCGCGATGCGCGCCGCCGGCCACACCCTCCTGGTCTCCACCCACGACCTGGCCAGCGTCCCGGGGTTCTGCGACGAGGCGGTGCTGCTCCAGCGCCGCGTGATCGCACAGGGCGACCCCGCCGACGTGCTCACCCCCGAGCGGCTGTTCGCGGCGTTCGGCATCGACTCGCACCCGGCCGGGGAGCAGCGGTGAGCGCACCGGACCCCCTCCATCCGCGGACCCGCCGCAGACGGGCCGCCGACAGCGGACGAAGAGGTGGAGCCTGATGGCGGGGTTCGCGGAGTGGCTGCTGATGCCGTTCCAGTTCGACTTCATGTGGCGGGCGCTGCTGGTGAGCACGGTGGCCGGGATCGTGTGCGCGGTCCTGTCCTGCTGGATGACGCTCATCGGCTGGTCGCTGCTGGGCGATGCGGTGTCGCACGCAGTGCTGCCCGGCGTGGTGCTGTCCTACCTGCTGGGCTGGCCGTTCGCGGTCGGCGCGCTGGTGTTCGGGGCGGGCTCGGTGGCGCTGATCGGCACCGTCAACCGCACCTCGCGGGTCAAGGAGGACGCCGCCATCGGCATCGTGTTCACCGCGATGTTCGGGATCGGGGTGGTGATGATCTCCAAGATCCCCAGCGACACCGACCTGATGCACATCCTGTTCGGCAACGTGCTGGGCGTCTCGGACTCCGAGATCGCCCAGGTGCTGATCATGGGCGCTGTGGTGCTGGCTGTGGTGGTGGCTGAGCACCGCGACCTGACGCTGTTCGCGTTCGACGCCACGCACGCCCACGCCATCGGGCTCAACCCGCGCCGCCTGGAGATGCTGCTGCTGGGCCTGCTGTCGGTCACGGTGGTGATCGCCCTGCAGGCGGTCGGGATCATCCTCGTGGTCGCCATGGTCATCATCCCGGGCGCCACGGCCTACCTGCTGACCGACCGGTTCGAGCGGATGCTGCTGATCGCGGTGGGGGTGTCGGTCGCTGCCTCGGTACTGGGCACCTACGTCAGCTTCCAGGCCGACGTCGCCACCGGCGGTGCGATCGTGGTCGCCCAGGCCTACGCGTTCGCCCTGGCCTACCTGTTCGCCCCCGAGCACGGCGTCCTGCGCCGTACCGCCCGCCGCAGGGAGGCGCGGCAGGAGCACGCCGGTTCCTGAGCCCGACCCCGGGGGCCGCTTCACCCAGGAAGGCGAAGCGGCCCCCGGGGTCGGCGGTGGCCTATTTCCACTGGGGTGCCCAGCCCGCGCTGTCGGAGACGCCGGGGGGCAGCGGGGGGAGGAGTCCAGCGCCGGGCGGTGTGGCGGGGACGGGCGCGGGCTCGGGCGGCTCCGGCGTTCGAGGCGCTTCTTCCGGGGCGTGGTCGGGCACGGCCGCGTTTTCGGGCACGGCCGCACTGTCGGGCGCGAGTGCCCGCAGCAACCCGTGGACCTCGCCGTACTCGGCGATCTCAGTGGAGAGCCGGCCGGCGATGTGTGTCAGCTCCTCCAGGAACGCCGTCTCCTGCGGCGCGGCGGGGACGGTGCACAGGGCCGCGCGCGTGTCGGCATCGGTGAGGACGGCCTTGGCGGCCAGGCCGTAGCGGTGCGCGACCCACCAGCCGGTGGTCGCCACACGCGCGAGCTCGTTGAGGGAGGCGGCGACGCGCTGCTCCTCGGCTGCGGTCACCTCCATCGGCGGGGGCGGGCTGCCGCCACCGGTCTGCTCCCAGGCCTGCAGGAAGACGTCGGCGGCCTTGCCGTAGTGGGCGAGCTGGCGCATGACCTCGATGCCGGCCTGCCCGGCCGGGGTGTCGGCCTCCACCAGTGCTCCGGCGAGAACGGCCAGGTCGGCGGCGATGCCGGCGATGGGCTCGCACTCCCGCATGACGGGGACGAGTGCTTCCAGGGCGAAGACGCGCTCTTCCTGCGGCACCTGGGGAGAGAGCCGGAAAACCTCGTGCATGGCGGAGCGGAACTCGGGCGACTGCGCCACGGAGGCGTCGAGCAGCCTCTGAAACGCGACGCGGAACTCATTGATCACATACGGAATCTTTGCACAGAAATCCGAGCGGATATCACCGCGACCACGGGTTTCAGGGGTGCGCCGCGCCGCGGTCAGGGGTCAGTCGGCGGGCACCAGGGTGATGCGCGTGCGCGTGGCACTGCACGGCCTCCTCGCCGGAGAGGAGCGGGACGTGGTTCTCCGCACACCACAGCGCGGCGAGGTCACCGGTGCACTCCGCGCGGGTCGCCGGACCGGCCGGGGGCGTCGACGGTGCGGGAGGCTTCCCGGTCACCGACGTCGAAGACCGTCCGCGGCGCAACACCGTCGACCTGCTCGACGGTGTCCGGATGCCGGAACGACGCGGCGACCGTGCCCCAGACGCCACCCGACGTCGGCGTGGGCGGAGCTCGGCGTCGACGGCGGCAGGGCGTCGCGGGCTGCGGCGCCGGATCCGCCCCGCGCGTTCTCCCAGGTACCGCCGGCCCGGACGAGCGGACGGCACCCCGGCCCGGCGCCGTGAGACGCGCCACATTTCCGCCGTTCGCCCTGGCCGGCCGGGGTGGGCGGATCCCGATCTCACGGCGATGAGGAGCGCGACGTGATGTGTCTGTTTCGCGAGTGTTACGGCATGACATGTCCCGGCAACGGCCGCTTCCTAGCGTCGACAGCGACACCACAGGCGAGCAGGAAAGGCCGGGATGTGAGCGGCACCAACTCCCCCCAGTCCCACAGGACCGCAACCGGCGAACGACGCGCCGGTGGGCGCTGGATCGCCCACTGGGACCCCGAGGACACGACGTTCTGGGAACGCGGCGGGCGGCGGATCGCCCGGCGCAACCTGTGGGCGTCGATCTTCGCCGAGCACATCGGGTTCTCCGTGTGGAGCCTGTGGTCGGTGCTGGTTCTGTTCATGACACCGGAGACCGGCTTCGCCTTCACCCCCGAGCAGAAGTTCCTGCTGGTGTCGGTGGTCGCGCTGGTCGGTGCGGTGCTGCGGGTGCCCTACACCCTGGCCGTTCCGATCTTCGGCGGCCGCAACTGGACGCTGGTCTCGGTGGTGGCCCTGCTGGTCCCCACCGCCCTGGCCATCGTCCTCATCCAGCGCCCCGAAACACCCTTCTGGGTGTTCCTGGCGCTGGCCGCCACCGCCGGTCTGGGCGGCGGGAACTTCTCCTCCTCCATGGCCAACATCAACGCCTTCTTCCCCGAGCGGGAGAAGGGGTGGGCGCTGGGGCTCAACGCCGGCGGCGGCAACATCGGCGTGGCCACCGTGCAGCTCGTCGGCCTCGGGGTCATCGCGCTGTTCACCGTGAACTCCGGAGCGTTCGTCCCGCTGTTCTACGTGCCCTTCCTGCTGCTGGCCACGTGGGTGGCCTGGCGCCACATGGACAACCTCTCCGGCGCCCGCGCCGATGCCGCCGCGCAGATCGCCGCGACCAAGGACCGGCACTTCTGGATCATGTCGTTCCTCTACATCGCGACCTTCGGCTCCTTCATCGGCTTCGGTTTCGCCTTCGGGCTGCTGCTGCAGAGCCAGTTCGACCGCACCCCGCTGGAGGCCGCCTCGGTCACCTTCATGGGCCCGGCCCTCGGCTCGCTGATCCGCCCCGTCGGCGGCTGGCTGGCCGACCGCTACGGCGGCGCACGCGTCACCCTGTGGAACTACATCGCGATGGTCGCCGGCACCGGGGTGGTCGTGATGGCCGTGACCGCCGACTCCCTCCCGCTGTTCATCGCCGCGTTCGGCGTGCTGTTCGTGCTCACCGGGCTGGGCAACGGCTCCACCTACAAGATGATCCCCGGCATCTACGCGGCCAAGGCCGAGGACATGATCGCCGCGGGCACCCCGCGCGAGGAGGCCCTGGCCCACACCAAGCGCATCGCCAGCTCGATGCTGGGCCTCATCGGCGCCATGGGCGCGCTCGGCGGCGTCGGCATCAACCTCGTCTTCCGCGAGTCCTTCGCCGCCACCGGAACGGCGACGCCGGCCTTCATCTCCTTCCTCGCCTACTACGTGGTGTGCATCGCCGTCACCTACGTCGTCTACCTGCGCACACCGGCCGGCACCCGCCCCGCCGCCGGAGCCCGGCCCCGCGGCGGCCCCGACGCCGACACGGAGCGCGTCGCCTCATGACCACCACACACTGCCCCTACTGCGCCCTGCAGTGCGCCATGCGCCTGGAGCCCGGCCCCGACGGCGCGCTGGCCGCCCGTCCGGCCGACTTCCCCACCAACCGGGGCGGGCTGTGCCGCAAGGGCTGGACCTCCGCCGAGGTACTGCGAACCCCCGACCGGCTCACCACCCCGCTGCTGCGCAAGGACCGCACCGCCGAGTTCACCGAGGTCGACTGGGACACCGCGCTGGACCACGTCGCCGACCGGTTGGCCGGCCTGCGCGCCGAGCACGGCCCCGACTCCGTGGCGGTGTTCGGCAGCGGCGGGCTGACCAACGAGAAGAGCTACCTGCTGGGCAAGTTCGCCCGGGTGGCGCTGGGCACCTCCCAGATCGACTACAACGGCCGGTTCTGCATGTCCTCGGCCGCCGCCGGCTCGATGCGCGCGTTCGGCCTGGACCGGGGGATGCCCTTCCCGCTCACCGACGTCGGTGAGGCCGATGTTGTGCTGCTGGCCGGAGCCAACCCCGCCGAGACCATGCCGCCGATGATGGGCCACCTCTCCGCACCCACGCTGATCGTGGTGGACCCCCGCCGCTCGGCCACCGCCCAGCAGGCGCTCGCCCAGGGCGGTATGCACCTGGCGCCGCGGCCGGGCACCGACCTGGCGCTGGCCCTGGGACTGCTGCACGCCGTGCGTGCCGAGGGGCTGGCCGACACCGACTACATCGACGCCCGCACCACCGGCTTCGAGGCGACCTGGGCGCACGCCGCCGCCTGGTGGCCCGAGCAGACCGAGCACGTCACCGGTGTGCCGGCCACCCAGATCCGCGCGGCGGCGCGCCTGCTCGCCGAAGCATCCGGCGCCTACATCCTCACCGGGCGCGGCACCGAGCAGCACGCCAAGGGCACCGACACCGTCTCGGCGTGGATCAACCTCGCCCTGGCGCTGGGCCTGCCCGGCACCCGCGGGTCGGGCTACGGCTGCATCACCGGCCAGGGCAACGGGCAGGGCGGGCGCGAACACGGCCAGAAGGCCGACCAGCTCCCCGGATACCGCAAGATCGACGACCCCGCCGCCCGCGCCCACGTCGCCGGTGTGTGGGGGGTGGACCCCGACACGCTGCCCGGCCCCGGGCGCAGCGCCTTCGAACTGCTGGACGCGCTGGGCACCGAGACCGGGCCGCGCGCGATGCTGCTGTTCGGCTCCAACCCCGCCGTCTCCGCCCCCGACGCCGGGCGGGTACGCGACCGCATCGCCGCACTCGACCTGCTGGTCACCGCCGACTTCGTGCTCTCCGAGACCGCCGCCATGGCCGACGTGGTCCTGCCCGTGGCCCAGTGGGCCGAAGAGACCGGCACCATGACCAACCTGGAGGGCCGCGTGCTGCGCCGACGCGCGGCCGCCGCCCCGCCCTCCGGCGTCCGCACCGACCTGGAGGTCCTGCACGGCCTGGCCACCCGCCTGGGCCAGCCCGCCCACCGGTTCCCCACCGAGCCCGACACCGTGCTGGCCGAGCTGCGCGCGGCCTCGGCCCGCGGCGCCGCCGACTACTCCGGGGTGACCCCCGAGCGCCTGGAGTCGGGCGAGGCCCTGCACTGGCCGGTGCGCGAGGGCGCCGAGCCCACGCCCCGCCTGTTCCTCGACGGCTTCGCCCACGCCGACGGCCGCGCCCGGTTCACCCCGGTGGCCCACCGGCCGCCCGCCGAGGCCACCGACGCCGAGTTCCCGCTCATCGCCACCACCGGGCGCCTCATGGGCCACTACCAGTCCGGCGCCCAGACACGGCGCGTGGCCGAACTCGCCGAGGCCGAGCCCGCCGTCTACGTCGAGGTCCACCCCGATACCGCCGCCCGCTACGGGCTGGCCGAGCACGCCTGGGCGCGGGTCACCTCCCCGCGCGGCAGCACCCTGGCCCGGGTGCGGCTGCGCGGGGACGCGCGCCTGGACACAGTGTTCCTGCCGTTCCACTACGCCGGACAGCAGGCGGCGAACAACCTGACCAACCCGGCGCTGGACCCGACCAGCCGGATGCCGGAATTCAAGGTCAGCGCCGTCCGACTGGAACCGGCCGCCCACCACACCGGAGGGGAGAACCCTTGAACCCTCCCCCAGCTAAAGCAAGGGGATTCCTGGCTCAGGAGGCCCCGCAGGTCGGCGACCGGCAAGGTCTTACTCCCTCAACACCAGCCGGGTTGGAACCAGCCCGGGGTCTTGAAACGAGTCCAAGAAGGTGCACGCGCTTGGTTCTCGCAACGTGCCGGTGTGCCAGCTTGGTTCTCGCTCAGCACAGCGCTGAGCTTACCCAATCATGTGGGCGGCGTCTCACCTTTGGGGCGAAACCCCGCTCCCTGCCCTGCTCCGCAGGAGTTCGATTCCTCCCCGGCCTGAAGGCCGGGGCATCCTCGAAGGAGAATCGGTGACTCAGCCCGTGCGCCACGTGGTGGTGATCGGCAACGGCATGGTCGGCGCCCGCTTCGCCGAGGAGGTCGCCCGGCGCGACCCCGCAGGCCGGCGGCTGCGCCTGACCGTCGTCGGCGCCGAGGACCACCCCGCCTACAACCGGGTGCTGCTGCCCGGGGTCGTCGCCGGAACCTACGGCCCCGACGACATCACGCTGCCCTTCCCCGAGTCCGACGCCGTCACCCTGCGCACCGGAACCGCCGCCACCGCCCTTGACACCGCCGGGCGCCGGGTGCGGCTCGACGACGGTACCGACCTGGACTACGACGAGCTGGTGCTGGCCACCGGGGCGCGCGCCTCCTTCCCGCCGGTGACCGGGGTGGCCGCCGCCGACGGCACGCCCGAGCCCGGGGTGACCGCGCTGCGCGACATGGCCGACTGCCACCGGGTGCGGGCGCTGGCCCGCCCCGGCGCGCCGGTGGTCGTGCTGGGCGGGGGAGTGCTGGGCCTGGAGGCCGCCCGCGCCCTGGCCGAACGCGGTGTGCGGGTCTCGGTGGTGGAGTCCTCGCCGTGGATCATGCGGCGCCAGATCGACCAGCCCGCCGCCGGGATCCTCGCCGAGTGCTACAAGGCGCTGGGGATCACCGTGCACTCCTGGCGGGTGGCGGCGCGCTGGATCCCGGGCACCGGTCTGGAGCTGGACGACGGCCGGGTGCTGGCCGGCGACGCGCTCGTGGTCACCGCCGGGGTGCGCGGCAACGTCGAACTGGCCAAGGACGCCGGGTTGGAGGTCGAGCACGGCGTCGTCGTGGACGACACGCTGACCACCAGCGACCCGCGGGTGCACGCCATCGGCGACTGCGCCCAGCACGCGGGCGGCGGCGCGGGCCTGGTGCAGCCCGGTTGGGAGCAGGCCGCCGTGCTGGCCGACCTGCTCACCGGTACCGCCCTGGAGTCGCGCTACAGCGGGGCGCGCCCGGTCACGCGGCTCAAGGCCGAGGGGATCGAGCTGACGGCGATGGGTGACACCGGCGCCGATGACACCGCCGAGACCGTGACGATCTCCGACCCCTACGGGCGCCGCTACGCCAAGCTGTCGGTGCGCGAGGGCCGGGTGGCGGGCGCGGTGCTGCTCGGCTTCCCCGACGCGGCCGCCACCGTCGCCCAGCTGTACGACACCGGGGCGCCGGTGCCCACCGACCGCCTGGCCCTCATCCAGGGCCGCCCCCAGCCCGATGCCGGGCCTGACCAGGGCGCCGGTGCGGCCGACCCGGTGGTGTGCCGGTGCAACGCGGTCACCCGCGGCCAACTGGAGTCGGCGTGGCTGGACGGCTCCCGCACCCGCGACGCCATCGCCGAGGCCACCCGGGCCACCACCGGCTGCGGCGGCTGCGTGCGCGACGTCAACACCCTGCTGGCCGGCTGGGACGACACCTCCCCGGCCCCGGTGGGCTGACCATACCGCCCACCGGCGGTCACCCGCGGATCTTCTCCCTGAGGTCGGCTGCTGGAACCGGGCGGCGGGGGCGGTTCTGAGCCTAGTGGGCGGAACCTCCCCTGCGGGGGAGGATCCGGGGGCATGATCGGTCCATGAGCGACTCCTCCACGCTGCTTCCCCTCGGGCCGCCGCTGGTCGTTGCGATCGTCCTGAGTGCGCTGGTGGCCGCCGCTGTCGCGGCTCTCGCCCGGTTGAGGGAGGGGGCCGCGGTGCTGCGGGCCGGGCTGCGGGCGGTGGTGCAGCTGGGGGCGGTGTCACTGAGTCTCCTTCGAGGATGCCCCGGCCTTCAGGCCGGGGAGGAATCGAACTCCTGCGGAGCAGGGCAGGGAGCGGGGTTTCGCCCCAAAGGTGAGACGCCGCCCACATGATTGGGTAAGCTCAGCGCTGTGCTGAGCGAGAACCAAGCTGGCACACCGGCACGTTGCGAGAACCAAGCGCGTGCACCTTCTTGGACTCGTTTCAAGACCCCGGGCTGGTTCCAACCCGGCTGGTGTTGAGGGAGTAAGACCTTGCCGGTCGCCGACCTGCGGGGCCTCCTGAGCCAGGAATCCCCTTGCTTTAGCTGGGGGAGGGTTCAATCATCATCGCCGCCGTCGTCAGCTCGGGGCCGCTGACGCTGCTGTATGTGGCGGTCATGCTGGGCGTGGCCGGGTTCACGGCGGGGCGGCGGTTCACCACCCGCGGGCGCGCGCCTGTGGCGGTGCTGCCGATCGGGGTGGCGGTGGTGCCGTTCGTGGGGGTGCTGGTGGCCGCCGGTGTGGTGCGCCTCGAAGGGCTCGTGCTCATTCCGATCAGCGGGATCCTCATCGGCGCCGGGCTGACCGCGACGGCGCTGGCGGGGCTCCGCGCCATGGACGCCCTGGCGCTGCGCTGGGGAGAGGTGGAGGCGGCACTGGCCCTGGGGATGAGCCCGCGCGATGCGGTGCTGGAGATCTGCCGCCCGGCGGCGGTCTCGGCCCTGGTCCCGGCGCTGGATCAGACCCGCACGGTCGGGCTGGTGACGCTGCCCGGCGCGTTCGTGGGGATGCTCATGGCCGGGGCCTCACCCCTGGCCGCGGGCGCGGTGCAGCTGTTCGTCCTCACCGGGGTGCTGCTGGTGCAGGTCATCGCGATCGCAGGCTGCCTGGAGCTCCTGGCGCGCGGCGTGTTCCCGCCCCGGGAGGGCCACCTGCGGGCGCGCGTGTGTCAGTAGTTCGCGGTTCAGTAGTTGGTGTCGGCGCCGCAGGTGGGGCAGGTCTTGCGCCAGGTCTCGATCATCGCGCCGCAGTTGGAGCAGTTCTTCTGGTCGATGTGCGGCGGCTGGAACAGGGGGGATTCGGCCAGCTCCACGATGCCCTTGCAGAAGGGGCAGTTGGCGTAGTAGCCGATGTCGTCGTCGGGGACGAAGTCGTTCCAGCAGCGCGGGCAGTTCATCGAGGTGCGGGAGCTGCCGCTGGCCGGGAGCATGGACGAGCCTTTCTCGACGGTGACCACTCTTCCAGACTACGCGCCTACCCACGGCACACACAGTGCAGCCACCCGGAGCGGCCGGTACCGGCCGCTCCGGCACCGCGACCGAAATACCCTGAAACAGCCCCCATAGCGGGATAAAAACGAATTCGTAACCGCGGCGGCGATGGGCTGCGCACGCGATCCGCTGTACCTTCCAGGCGTGTGCAGCCCCCCACTCGTGGGCCGGGACAGAGAACGGGGCCTCTTGGCCCGGGCCACCGCACAGCAGCGCGCCGTCGTCCTCATCTCCGGCGAAGCCGGAACCGGCAAGACCCGGCTCGTCCACGAGCTGGGCGTGCCCCCCGACGCCCCCGCCCGAGCCGGGCCGCTCCTGGGCCGCTGCCACCCCGCACCCGCCCCCTTCCCCTACGGCCCGCTCATCGAGGCCCTGCGCGGCGCTCCCATCCCCGCCAGGCTCAACCCCGTGTGCGGGACCCTGCACCCGCTGCTGCCCGAATGCGCCCACCTGCTGCCCGACCCCCCGCCCGCGCCGGCCGACCACAGCAGCCGACGCCACCGCCTCTTCCGGGCCTTCCGGGAGATCCTCACCGCCCTGGCCCCCGCCGTGCTGGTCATCGAGGACGTCCACTGGATCGATCCCGACACCCGCGCCCTGCTGGACTTCCTCGTCCCACGCCCGCCCGACCGGCTCACCCTCGTCCTGACCTACCGCCCCGAAGAGCTACCCGGCGACTACCCCGTGGCGGCGCTCGCCGCCCGCCTCCCACCCGGAACGTTCCGCGCCGAACTCGAACTGGACCCCCTGACCCCCGACGACATCGGGCACCTGTGCGACGCCATGCTCGGCGACCACCGCCCGCTGCCCGGCGGCTTCGCCGCCCGCCTGCACACCCGCACCCGCGGCAACCCCCTGGCCGCCGTGGAACTCCTGCGCCACCTGCGCGCCACCGGCACCGACCCCGCCCGCCCCACCGGCCCGGACGACACCGGCCTGCCCCCCGCGCTGCGCGACGCCCTGCTCGAACGCCTCTCCCGGCTGGGCCGCCACGCGCGGGCCATCGTGCACACCGCCGCCGTCCTGGGCGAACCCGCCACCGAGGCCCTGCTCACCGCCGTCGCCGAACTCACCCCCGTCCACGCCGCCCGTGGCCTGGACCAGGCCCTCACCCGCCGCATCCTGCACACCGCCCCCGACGGCGCCATCGGCTTCCCCCACCCCCTCATGCTCCAGGCCGCCTACAACTCCCTGCCTCTGGCCCGGCGCCGCCGCCTGCACCGGCGCGCCGCCGCCGTCCTGGGCACGGAACCGGACCCGCCGTACGCCGCCATGGCCGCCCACAGCCGCGAGGCCGGCCTCCACGACGCCTGGACCACCTATGCCGAACAGGCCGCCGACCGCGCCGTGGCCACCGGCGACGACGGCACCGCCGCCGAGCTCCTGCGCGACGCCCTGACCCGGCCCCGCCTCACCCCGGCCGCCCGCAGCCGCCTGGCCGTCAAGCTCGGCCGGGCGGCCCTGACCGGCCTGGCCACCGAGGAGACCATCACCCTGCTGCGCCAGATCATCGACGAGCAGGGCCTGTCCGCGGGGATCCGCGGCGAACTGCGCCTGGAACTGGGCCTGCTGCTGCTCAACCAGGCCGGGCAGGGCGCCCAGGCCCGCAACGAACTGGCCCGCGCCTGCGCCGAGCTCTCCCACCGCCCCGCCCTGGCCGCCCGCGCCATGTCCGCCCTGGCCGTGCCGCGCTCCACCCCCGAGCCCGTCGACGCCCACCGCCGGTGGCTGCGGCGCGCCACCGCGGCCGCCGGGCACAGCGGCGACCCGGTCATCAGCACGGCGGTCGCGGTCAACCGCGCCACGCTGCTGGCCCAGCTGGGCGACGCCCGCGCCTGGGAGGTCGCCCTTCCCGACCCCGCCGACCCGCTGGAGCGGGCGCAGCGCCGTGAGTTCACCCGCGGTGCCCTCAATCTGGCCGACGCCGCGGTGATGCTGGGCGACTACCCGCGCGCCGAGCACTACCTGCGGCTCACCACCGAACTGGCGACCACCGCCGAGGTGCCCTTCACGCTGGTCCTGGTGGGGGCCGAGTCCACCGGTCTGCTGCTGGACTGGGCGCGGGGCCGCTGGGAGGGCCTGGCCGAGCGGGCCCGGGGCGCCGCGCGCTCCCCGCACCTGGCCGGCCTTCCCCTGGTGGCCGCCGAGATCGACCTGGTGCGCGCCAACCTGGCGCTGGCGCAGGGGGATCCGGCCGA
The DNA here is from genome assembly GCF_014201195.1 of Nocardiopsis mwathae. Taxonomy (NCBI): domain Bacteria; kingdom Bacillati; phylum Actinomycetota; class Actinomycetes; order Streptosporangiales; family Nocardiopsidaceae; genus Nocardiopsis; species Nocardiopsis mwathae. The sequence goes on from NZ_JACHDS010000001.1 coordinate 2,194,205, forward strand.
GGCCGAGGAGCTGCTGCGCGGGGTCGGGGGTGCCGCGGCGGCCCACCTGGTGCCGATCCGGGCGGCGGCCCTGGGGACACTGGGCCGGATCCTGCTGGCCCGCGGGGAGGCCGAGGGGGCCTGGCGGGGGATCGACCCGGTGCTGTGCCTGATCCGGTCCAAGGGGATCTGGGTGTGGGCCAGCGACCTGACCCCCGGCCTGGAGGCGCTGCTGGCGCTGGGGCACGACACGCTCGCCGACGACCTGCTCACGCGCTTCGCCGCAGGGGTGGAGGGCGCAGCGGCCCCGGCCGCGGCGGCGGCGCTGCCGCGCTGGCGGGCCCTGGTCGCCGAGCACCGGGGGCAGGCGGCGGAGGCGGCCGCGTTGTTCGCGCAGGCCGAGGCGGCCTACCGGGCGCTGCCCCGCCCCTATGACGCCGCGCGGATGCTGGAGGCGCGCGGGCGCTGCCTGCCGGGAGAGGGGGAGACCGCGGTGCTGGCCGAGGCGCTGCGCGCCTACCTGGTCCTGGGCGCGTCATGGGACGCGGCGCGCTGCCGCCGGGCCCTGCGCGAGCGGGGGGTCAGCACCCCGCACGTGGGGCAGCGGGGCTATGGGGGAGCGCTCTCGCCCCGCGAGCAGGAGATCGTCCGGCTCGCCGCGGGCGGGCGCACCAACCGGGAGATCGCGGCGATGCTGTATCTGTCCCCGCGCACGGTGGAGACCCACGTCGCCAACGCCCTGGGCAAGCTGGGCCTGCGCTCCCGCAAGGAGCTGGCGCGCGGGCGCTGATCCGCGGCGGCCGGTCAGGAGGCGGGCGAAGCACCGACGGCGGGCAGGATGGCCTGGTCGACGATGGCGGCGATGTATTCGTCGGGCGGGGCCTGCTGGTGGTCGAAGGCGTACTTGGCCATCAGCGCCTCACCGATGTCGACGACCACAGGGGTCAGCCGGGCGGGGTCGAGGTGGCCGCGCTCGGCGTAGTGCAGCAGGACCGTGCGGGTGAAGCGCCCACCGCGGGGATGGAAGACCCGCTCCCACAGCGCGTCGAAGAGGTCGGCGCGCCGGAAGGACTCGGCGATGACCGAGACCATCGCCTTGCCCAGGGGATCGGAGGTCAGGGAATCGCGCATGAGCCGCAGGGCCCGGATGAGGTCGCCGCGCAGGTCGTCGGCTGACGGGGAGGGCGACTCCTGGGGGAACCGGCGGTAGAGCGCGTCGATGAGGATGTCCTCGGGGCTGGACCAGCGCCGGTAGAGGGAGGTCTTGGCGGCCCCGGCGCGCCGGGCGATCCCCTCCATGGTCAGCCGGCCCGCACCGACGTCGGCCGCCTCGGCCACGGCGGCGTCCTCGATGGCGTGGACGAGGTGCTCGCCGCGCCTGCGCTGGACCCGCGGCTCAGGCCGGGTCGCCGACGGCGCGGGCGGCTCCGCGGGCCGCGCGCCTGTCCGGTTCCGGTCACCCATGCACACCCACCCTTTGAGATACGGTCCCGTATCTTAGAAAAAAGAGTTTGGATACGGGAGCGTATCCAAACTACCGTGGCCGATCGCAGAATCGGCGCACCCGATGATCGGAGCCCCACGATGCCCGGCACTTCGGCACCCGGAGCCCCGCCCGCCGCGGGGCTGGCACCGTCCCAGCGCGCACTGGCCCCCGACCTCGCCCGCGGCGTCATGCTCCTGGTGATCGCCGTGGTCCACGCACACATCTTCCGCCTGATCCAGACCCCAGAGGGCGGCTACACACTCTCGGGCACCCTGGACGTGGTGGTGACCGGCGCCGTGACCCTGTTCGCCGAGAACCGCGGCTACCCCATGTTCGCGGCGCTGTTCGGCTACGGCCTGACCCAGGTCTACCTGCGCCGGACCGCCGAAGGCCGGGAGTGGCCGTGGGTGCGCCGCCTGCTGCGCCGCCGCGGCCGCTGGCTGGTCGCCATCGGGCTGGCCCACGTCACCTTCATCTACTACGGCGACATCATCTCCGTCTACGGCCTGGTCGCGCTGCTGTTCGCCGGAACGCTGCGGTACACCGACCGGCGCCTGCTGGCGCACGCCTTCACCTGGCTGGCGGTGGGATCACTCGTCTACACCCTCTTCAACTCCTCCGCGCTGAACAGCGCGGCCCAGGGCGAAGGGGCCTACCCCGCGGAAGCCACCGCGCTGACTGACCTGCTCATCCGCCTGTTCTCCTGGCCGTTCACCACGCCGCTGCTCGTCATCATCACCGTGTTCCCGTTCATGATCGGCGCCTGGGCGGCGCGGCGGCGCCTGCTGGAGGAGCCCGAGCGCCACCGCGACCTGCTGCGCCGGGTGGCGGGTATCGGCATCCCACTGGCCGTGCTAGGCGGCGTCCCCTACGCCCTGGTGACCACCGAACTGTGGGATGCCGGGACGCTCGCCGAAGCCGCGGCGTTCTGGACGCACGTGGTGACCGGGTACGCCGGCGGGTTCGGGTATGCGGCGCTGATCGCGCTCATCGCCGTACGCATCGGCACCAGCCCCGGTCCGGTGACCCGCGCCCTGGCGGCGACCGGGCAGCGGTCGATGACCTGCTACCTGCTGCAGTCGGTGGCCTGGGCGGTGCTGTTCTCCCCCTACGCCCTGGGCCTTGCCGGCCGGATGTCCGACACGGCCGCCGTGGCAACCGGCGTCGGCGTGTGGCTGGCCACGGTCGTGCTGGCCGACCTGATGCGCCGCGCGGGCGTGCGCGGCCCCGCCGAGGCGGCGCTGCGCAGGCTGACCTACGGCCGCCCGGCCCGGGAGACGGCCCCCATCGCCCGATGACCCGGTGCGGCCTCCGCTACGTAGCCCGGCCCGGCGGCCAACTTTACGTAGGTAATACGTATTTCCACTACCGCCCACTCGGCCGATGCTGCTGTCCAGGAGCCGCCTTAAGGATCCACCCCGCTCCCGACCCCTAGGCGGCCCCCGCACATCCCCCACGCCCCTCCCCACCAGGGGCCCGCCGAAGGGCTGACGACACGATGCGAAGAATCTTTGCCGTGCTCGCCTCCGCCGCACTCATCCCGGTGCTCTCCGTGGCACCGGCCGCGGCCGATCCCACCCCCGACGCAACAGAACCCACCAAGGCCTACATCGTCGTCCTGGACGACGACGCCGACCCCCGCGAGGTCGCCGACCGGCACGGTGACCGCCCCCTGGGCGTCTACAAGCACGCCCTGACCGGGTACGCCGCCGAGATGACCGAGGCCCAGGCCCAGGAGCTGCGCTCCTACCCCGAGGTCGACTTCGTGCAGGAGGACGCGGTCGTCCGCATCGCCTCCCAGGAGATCCCCACCGGCATCTCCCGCGTCTTCGCCCCCGACAACGAGAACCTGAAGATCAACGGTCGGGACGACTTCCGCGCCGACGTCGACATCGCCATCCTCGACACCGGCATCGCCGCCCACCCCGACCTCGACATCGTGGAGCGCACCGACTGCACGACCGGGACCTGCCGCGACGGCTCGGGCAACGACGGCCACGGGCACGGCACCCACGTCGCCGGCACCGCCGCGGCCATCGACAGCGACTCCGGCGTCGTCGGGGTGGCCAACGGCGCCCGACTGTGGAGCGTCAAGGTCCTCAACGACAACGGCACCGGCACCATGCGCGCCATAGCCGCCGGCATCGACTGGGTGACCGGCCGCGCCGCCGACATCGAGGTCGCCAACATGAGCCTGGGCTGCGCCAACTGCTTCGACCAGGCCGTCAGCCGGGCCATCACCAACTCGGTGGACGCGGGCATCGTGCACGTCGTGGCCGCCGGCAACAGCCGGATGGACGCGCGCAACTTCTTCCCCGCCAACCACGGCGACGTGCTGACCGTCTCCGCGCTCGCCGACTCCGACGGCAAGCCGGGCGGCATCGGCGGGTCGCCCTCCTGCCGCCCCGACACCGACGACACCCTCGCCGACTTCTCCAACTTCGGCCAGGTCGTCGACGTCGCCGCGCCGGGCGTGTGCATCCTGTCCACCCACCTCCGCGGCGGACACTCCACCCTCAGCGGCACCTCGATGGCCGCCCCGCACGTCGCCGGCGCCGCCGGCCTGCTCGCCGTCGGCGACGCCAAGCCCACCAGCCGCGCCGACGTCATGGCCGTCTACGAGACGATCAAGGAGACCGGCAACCACGACTGGCGCGACACCTCCAACGACGGCTTCCACGAACCGCTGCTGGACGTCGGCGACCCCGACACCTACCCGGCCGACGGCGAGAGCGCACCCGGCGACCGACCCACCGCCGTCATCGGCCACACCTGCGACGACACCACTCTGACCTGCCGATTCGACGGCACCGGCTCCGCCGCCCCCGACGGCGACATCACCGCCTACGCCTGGGACTTCGGCGACGGCACCACCAGCCGGGACGCCACCCCCACCCACACCTACACCGACGAGGGCACCTACACCGTCACCCTGACCGTCACCGCCTCCACCGGCGCCACCGGCAGCGCGTCGGTGGACCTCACCGTCGGCACCGACCCCGGAAACGAGGCGCCCACCGCCGCGTTCGACGCGACCTGCTACTCCTTCTGGGGCCTGTGCGCCTTCGACGCCTCGGCCTCCAGCGACCCGGACGGCACCATCGTCTCCTACGGCTGGGACTTCGGCGACGGCACCACCGGCAGCGGCCGGACCACCTGGCACTTCTACAGCACCGCCGGCACCTATGAGGTCACCCTGACCGTCACCGACGACCAGGGCGCCACCGGCACCGCCACCAAGTCGGTCACCGTGCGCTGACGCCCGGCCGACCCACGCGGCCGCCGCCGGCCGCGGGCACCCACACCACCCCGGGCGGCGCCCCCACCCCCACCCTGCCGGGGGAGGGGGCGCCGCCCGGGGGAGACCTCACACGGGCACCCACTCCGGCAGCGGCTCGGTGCGCCGCCGCCACTCCTCGGGCAGCCGACCGCCGGGCAGCCGGGTGCCCACGACCCCGCCGACGATCGCGCACGTGGTGTCGAGATCCCCGCCGGCCCGCACACCCGCCGCCGCGGCCGCCCACAGCGCCCCCGGGAAGTCGTCGTGGTGCTTGGCCGCCGTCCACAGCGCGAACGGCACGGTGTCGCGGGCGCCGATGAGCTCACCGCAGCCCAGCTCCGCGGCGACCGCGCACGGATCGGCGGAGATCAGCAGGGCGCGCGCATCGGCCACACCCTCGCGCACGGTCCCGGAGGGCACGTGGTCCAGGACCTCGTCGAGGAACTCGTGCGACCCCAGCGGGTCCCCGCGCGCCGCCACCGCCGCCGCGACAGCCACGGCCACCGCCCCGGCGACACCGTCGGGGTGGGTGTGGGTCACCCGGGCCGACAGCGCCGCCTGGCGCGCCGCCTCGGCCACGTCGTCGGCGAACCAGGCGCCCAGCGGCGCCACCCGCATCGCCGCGCCGCTGCCCCACGAGCCGGCCCCGCCGAACTGGGCCGGCGCCAGCGCCCGCCAGTCACCGCCCGCCCGCACCGACCTCAGCAGGTGGTCGGTGGCCCGGTGGTAGCCGCGCAGCGCGTCGTAGTGCGCGGCGAAACCCGCCACCAGCGCGTCCTGGTCCACCCGCCCGCAGCGGTAGAGCACCGCATAGACCGAGCAGGCCATCTCGGTGTCATCCGTCCACTCCCAGGGCCCCGGCGGCAGCACCCGCCCGCGCACCGCCTGCGCCCCGTCGGGCTCCAGCAGCCGCGCCCCGAAGGCGTCACCGGCCGCGAGCGCGCTCAGCGACACCGCCGCGCGCCCGGCACGGGTGGAAACATTGGTCGACATCGCACCTAGCACCATGCCCGCCCGCCCCCCGCTCTACCCCCGACCTGCGCCCCTGCCGCACCCCACCGCCCGTTCACCACACCGTGACCTGCGATGGCAGGGAAACGAAACATGCGCGTCACACACGGCTGACCACCCGGAAACACCCCCTGGGTTGCCTGGAAACCCACGGAGGCGACCGGTCGGCGCCGCCACCGGCACCAGCCGACCACCGAGGGAGAAGAACTCGCACATGAGACAACTCGTCGTCATCGGCAACGGCATGGTCGGCCACCGCCTGGTCGAAGCGATCCGCGACCGCGACACCGACGGCCGCTGGAACATCGTGGTCCTGGGCGAGGAACCGCGCCCCGCCTACGACCGCGTCGCGCTGTCCTCCTACTTCGACGGCGCCACCGAAGAGGACCTGCGCCTGGGCGACCTGGGCGACCGCGTCACGCTGCGTTCGGGGGAACGCGCCACCGACATCGACCGCTCCGCCAAGAAGGTCACCACCTCCACCGGCGACGTCCTCGGCTACGACACCCTGGTGCTGGCCACCGGCTCCTACCCCTTCGTGCCACCCCTTCCCGGCCACGACCTGCCCGGCTGCCACGTCTACCGCACCATCGAGGACCTCGACGCCATCACCGACTCCGCCCGCGCCGCCACCACCGGCGTCGTCATCGGCGGCGGCCTGCTGGGCCTGGAAGCGGCCAACGCCCTGCGGCTGCTCGGCGTCGACACCCACGTCGTCGAACTCGCCCCCTGGCTCATGCCCGCCCAGATCGACGAGGGCGGCGGCGCCCTGCTGGGCCGCCTGATCGACGAGCTCGGCGTCACCGTGCACACCGGCACCGGCACCTCCCGCATCGAGGCCGGCGACGACGGCCGCCCCGCAGCGGTCCGCCTGGGCGAAGAGCGCATCGACGCCGACATGGTCGTGTTCTCCGTGGGCATCCGCCCCCGCGACGAGATCGCCCGCGCCGCCGGCCTGGAGATCGGCGAACGCGGCGGCGTCGTCATCGACGACGCCTGCCGCACCAGCGACCCCGACATCTACGCCGTCGGCGAGGTCGCCTGCCACGCCGGCACCGTCTACGGGCTCATCGCCCCGGGCAACGCCATGGCCGAGGTCGTCGCCGACCGCCTGGTAGGCGGCACCGCCGCCTTCACCGGCGCCGACACCTCCACCAAGCTCAAACTCCTGGGCGTGGACGTGGCCAGCTTCGGCGACGCCCACGGCCGCACCGAGGGCGCCCTGGACGTCGTCGTCAACGACGCCGCCGGACGCCGCTACGCCAAACTCGTCGTCTCCGACGACGCCTCCACGCTGCTGGGCGGGGTCCTGGTCGGCGACGCCTCCGCCTACGCCGCGCTGCGCCCCCTGGTCGGCCACGAGCTGCCCGGCGACCCGCTGGCGCTGATCTCTCCGGCCGGAGCCGAAGGCGGCGGCGTGGGCGCCGGCGCCCTTCCCGACGACGCCCAGATCTGCTCCTGCAACGCCGTCACCAAGGGCGACCTGACCCACGCCATCGCCGGAGGAGCCTGCGACGTGGCCGCCCTCAAGGGCTGCACCACCGCCGGCACCAGCTGCGGCTCGTGCGTGCCCATGCTCAAGCAGCTGCTGGAGGCCTCCGGGGTCGAGCAGTCCAGCGCCCTGTGCGAGCACTTCACCCACTCGCGCGCCGAACTCCTGGAGATCGTGCGGGCCACCGGCATCGGCACCTTCTCCGAGCTCATCGACCGGCACGGCACCGGGCGCGGCTGCGACATCTGCAAGCCGGCCGTGGCCTCCATCCTCGCCTCGCTGGGCGGCGGCCACATCCTGGAGGGCGAGCAGGCCGCACTGCAGGACACCAACGACCACTTCCTCGCCAACCTCCAGCGCAACGGCACCTACTCGGTGGTGCCGCGCATCCCCGGCGGCGAGATCACCCCCGACAAGCTCATCGTCATCGGCGAGGTCGCCCGCGACTTCGGCCTCTACACCAAGATCACCGGCGGCCAGCGCATCGACCTGTTCGGCGCCCGCGTCGAACAGCTGCCCGCGATCTGGGCCCGCCTGGTGGACGCAGGATTCGAGTCCGGGCACGCCTACGGCAAGGCGCTGCGCACCGTCAAATCGTGTGTGGGCACCACCTGGTGCCGCTACGGCGTCCAGGACTCCGTACGCATGGCCATCGACCTGGAACTGCGCTACCGGGGCCTGCGCTCCCCGCACAAGATCAAGGCCGCCGTCTCCGGCTGCGCCCGCGAGTGCGCCGAGGCCCGCGGCAAGGACTTCGGCGTCATCGCCACCGACAAGGGCTGGAACCTGTATGTGGGCGGCAACGGCGGCTTCACCCCCCGCCACGCCGAACTGCTCGCCTCCGACCTGGACGACGCCACCCTCATCCGCTACATCGACCGCTTCCTGATGTTCTACATCCGCACCGCCGACCGGCTGCAGCGCACCTCCACCTGGATCGAGAACCTGGAGGGCGGCCTGGACCACCTGCGCGCCGTCGTCGTCGACGACTCCCTGGGCATCGCCGCCGACCTGGAACGCGACATGGCCGCCCACGTCGCCGCCTACGCCGACGAATGGCGCGGCGTCCTGGAGGACCCCGACAAGCTCGCCCGGTTCGCGTCCTTCGCCAACGCCCCCCAGGCCCCCGACCCCACCATCAGCTTCGCCACCGAGCGCGACCAGCCCGTCCCGGCCGGCCCCGTCGCGCTGGGCATGCCCGCACCGCCCGTCGGCGACGCACGGCCCGCACCCAACGGATCCGCACCCGTGGAGGTCTGACCGATGACCGCACCCGCCCCCACCGCCCTGCCCGCGGTGCCCACCACCCCCGACGGCCAGTGGGTCCCCGCCTGCCCCGCCGAACGGCTCCTGCCCGAGCGCGGTGTGGCCGTCCTGCTGCCCTGCGGCGGCCAGGCCGCCCTGTTCCGCACCCACGACGGCACCCTCTACGCCCTGGACAACATCGACCCGTTCAGCGGCGCGGCGGTGATGTCCCGCGGCATCGTCGGCGACCGCGCCGGGGAGCCCACCGTGGCCTCTCCCATGCTCAAGCAGGTGTTCTCGCTGCGCACCGGCGTCTGCCTGGACGACCCCCAGGTACGCCTGGCCACCCACCGGGTGCGCGAGCACGACGGCGCCGTCCAGGTCAGCGCCCGGCCCGCGGGGGAGTCGCGGTGAGCACCTCCGCCCACAGCCCGCCCCACAGCCCGCCCCGCACCCGCCCCCAACCCGCCGCCGCGGTACCCCCTCTGGCCGGGTTCACCGTCGCGGTCACCGCGGCGCGGCGCGCCGACGAGCTGGCCGCCCTGCTGCGCCGCAAGGGCGCGGAGGTCGTGTGCGCCCCCGCGCTGCGCATCGTCCCGCTCAGCGACGACCAGCGCCTGGCCGCCGTCTCCCGCCGCCTGATCGCCGAGCCCGCCGACGTCGTCGTGGCCACCACCGGCATCGGATTCCGCGGCTGGGTGGAGGCCTGCGAGACCTGGGGGCAGGCCGAGGGGCTGGTCTCCGCCATGGCCAACGCCCGGCTCATCGCCCGCGGGCCCAAGGCCAAGGGCGCCATCCGCGCGGCCGGGCTCACCGAGGAGTGGTCGCCCCCCTCGGAGTCCTCCGCCGAAGTCCTGGACTACCTGCTGTCCACCGGCGTGTCCGGGCTGCGCGTCGCCGTCCAGCTGCACGGCGAGCCGCTGCCCGACTTCTGCGCAGCCCTGCGCATGGCCGGCGCCGACGTCGTCGAGGTCCCCATCTACCGGTGGACCGAACCCGAGGACGTCGCCCCCCTGGACCGGCTCATCGACGGCGTCGTCGGCGGCGCCGTCGACGCGGTGACCTTCACCAGCGCCCCGGCCGCCGCCGGGCTGCTGGCCCGCGCCGAGCAGACCGGCCTGCGGCACCCGCTGGTCGCCGCCCTGCGCACCGGCGCGCTGGCCATGTGCGTGGGCCCCGTCACCGCGCGCCCCCTCATGGCCCACGACATCCCCACCGTGTGGCCCGCCCGCGCCCGCATCGGCGCCCAGGTCCGCAAGCTCACCGAGGAGCTGCCCGACCGCTACCCCCTGCTACCGGTCGCCGGACACCGGCTGCGGCTGCGCGGCCACGCGGTCCTGCTCGACGGGGTGGTCCGGCCCATCTCCCCGGCCCTCATGCGGGTGCTGCGGGAACTGGCCCGCCGCCCCGGCCAGGTACGCGACCGCGCCGACCTGCTGGCCGGCCTCGGAGGCGACGCCGACGCCCACGCCGTGGAGACGGCGGTGGCCCGGCTGCGCACCGCCCTGGGCGACCCCAAGATCATCCAGACCGTGGTCAAGCGGGGCTACCGGCTGGCCTTGGACAGCGGCGACTGCCCCGCCTAGAGGAGGTCCGATGCCCGCCTCACACCCGCTGGCCGCCGCCCCGGAGTCCCCGGCGGCGGCGCCCGGCGCCGCGCACCGCGCGCACGCCCCCACACTGCTGCTGGCCGTCCACGGCACCCGCGACCCGCACGGCGTGGCGGTGGCCCGCGCGCTGGCCCGGCACGCGGCCCGCTGCGCCGGCGTACCGGTACACCTGGGCTTCGCCGACGTCCTGGGCCCTGATGTGGGGGAGGTCGCGGCCGCCGTCGAGGGGCCGGTGGTGGTCGTCCCGGCGTTCCTGTCCGCCGGGTACCACGTGCACGTGGACATCCCCGCCCAGCTGGAGCGGGCCGGGCGGGCCGATGCCGTGGTCGCCGGGGCGCTGGGCGGCGACGCGCGGCTGATCACCGCCGCGGCGCGGCGGCTGCGCCGGGCGGGGTGGGTGCCGGGCGACGCGGTGGTGCTGGCGGCCGCCGGGTCGTCGGACGCCGGGGCGCGCGCCCAGGTGCGCGGCGCCGCGGTGCGGCTGTCGCGCGCGCTGGACGCGCCCGTGGAGGTGGGCTACATCGCCACCGCCGAGCCGCGGGTGCCCGATGTCGTGGCGCGCGTACGGGGCCAGGGGAGGGGGACGGGCAGGGTCGCGATCGCGTCCTGGCTGCTGGCGCCGGGACTGTTCCACCGGCGCCTGGCCGAGGCCGGTGCCGATGCGGTGGCCGACCCGCTGTGCCCGGACGGCGCCGTGGCCCAGGCGGTGGCGGCCCGCTACCGCGAAGCGGTGGCCGCCCAGCCGGTGTAAGGGGCGCTTCCGGGGCGACCGGGGACCGTACCGGAGCGGTGCTGCGGAGTCATTTCCACTCGGCCGGCAGCGCGGTCAGCGGGTGGTCCTCGCCGGTGGAGCGGCGGTGCTGCGCGCAGACTTCGGCGAGGAACCCGTGCAGGTCCTGGGGCGCCATCCGCCGGAGGGCCCCGTCGGGCAGCGTGACGGCCACTTCGGTGTCGGTGGCGGTGCTGCCGTGCCTGCGGATCGCCCCGGTGTTCTCCAGGGCCGTGACGGTGACGATATGCAGATCACTCAACCCACTCACGTCAGGCTCCCACAGATTCGGCATTCGGTGCGGAAATCCTCGCTGACGAATCCACACCTGGAACATTTCCAGTCATAGATCACCGGAGTCGGCTTCGGCACGGGGGCTTCCTGCACGTGGTGTCGTTCATCGATACCTCCGCCGCGGTGTCATCGTCATCATCCCGTTACCCGGCCCGGGATCCGGCACCCGCGGTGTGGCCGGATCCGGCAACCTGCCTTCCAGTTGTTCTCTAGAGGGAATGTAGGAGGCGTGCGGACCGTGCGACGCGATGGGAGAGCCGATGTCCTCCGCCCCGCAGCAGATCGAGACCGGTGCGGTCTGGGACCGCGACGACCCGCGGCTGGACCGCGCCGCCGGGGCATGGGTGGGCGCGGCGGCCGCGGCGTGCATCGTCGGGGCACCCCCGGCGGTGACCGCCGGGGTGTGCCACCCCAACGGCCGCGCCGGCGGGCCGTCGCGGCTGGCCTGGCTGATCGGCACGGCGCTGGCCGGCCTCAACGACCCCGCCGCGGCGGCGACGGGGGTGCAGTGCCCCACGGAGCGGGCCTGGACGGTGGCGCTGGCGCGTACCGTGGCCGAGGGGCAGGTGCCGCCGATGGACCAGGTGGCCTCCGACCGCGGCCCGATCGCGACGGCGTGGCGGTCGGTGCTGCGCACCCCGGTGCCCGCGCCGGATCCCGCGCGCGGCTCCTTCCCCTGCTCGCAGCTGGTGGAAGCGGTGTGGCGGGCCTCTGCGCGCGGCGGCGACGCGGCGGCGATGTACGCCGGGGCGCTGGCGGGCGCACGCTGGGGGATGTCGGGGATCCCGCTGGAGGCGCAGCGGCGGCTGGCCGACACCGTGGCGCCGCGCAGCCTGGTGACGCGGGGTGTGGTGCGGGCGCGGGGCAGCGATCCGCGGGTCTGGCCCGAGCAGGTGCGCAACGGCCGCAGCGACAGCCCGCACATCCGCCACCCGTTCGCGGTCGCCCACCCCTACGACCCGGGGGTGACGCTGTGCAATCTGGCCTACGTGCGCTCGCGGCGCGGCGCCGAGGCGGTGGTGTCGCTGTGCCGCACGGGTCCGGGCGACGTGCCGCCCGGCCTTGCGCCCGGTGACCGGGTGGAGGTGTGGCTGGCCGACCGGGAGGGGGTCAACCCCAACCTGCACTTCGTGCTGGACGAGGCGGCACGCGCGGTGGCGGCGCTGCGGGCGGAGGGCAAGCGGGTGCTGCTGCACTGCGCGGCCGGGCAGTCGCGCACACCCGCGGTCGCCGCGCACTACGCCGCGGCGGCATGCGGGGCCGACGTGGTCGAGGCGCTGCGGGCGACGATCCGGTCGGTGGGCGGCCATGTCGACACCCCGGAGCTGTCCCGGGCAGCGGCGGCGCTGAACGGTGTGGACCTGGCCGACCCGGCCAAGGAGCTGTTCCCCGACGGGCTGCCCGCCCTGCGGCCGAGCCCGCCGGTCTGATCCGGGTGTGCGCCGACCCCGGCGGCTAGTTCTTGCGTTCCTCCAGGCGCAGTGCGACACCGAGGGCGAAGAAGGTGGGCGCCCACTGGCCCACGAAGATGCCCCAGCGGTCGGCGCGGGCCATGTCGGCGTCCTCGCCCTTCTTGGAGGCGAGCCAGGTGAGGATGCTCAGCCCGATGGAAGCGGCCCCGGCGGAGTAGGCCATGCCGGAGGTGACTCCCGCTTCTGACAGCTTGGCGATCATGTGTGCCCCCCTGTGGTGTTCGGCTGGTCATGCCCGGACTACCCGAGCCGCCGTCGGCGGAACCTCCATGGAGCGTCAAGGGGTACGGGTCTCCCCGGAGGCGGGAACGCGTTGCCGTTCTGCGACGGTCGCAGGTCGGGCATCCCGGCCCGGAGGGGGCGAGCGCGGGCGCAGGAGTCCGCATGGTGTGCATCACCCCACGCACTACACAGGGGAGCGTAAAGCAGACCCAACGTAGACAAAGTAAGTGACAAGTAACACAAACCCCCCGAATTTGTTTCCGTGACCCTCCCGTTATGCGTACGCTCTCCCGAGTCGGTCGATAGCCCTGACCTGCGGCTTAACCCCCGACCGGCCACCCCCGCCCCGTGATTCCGGGTGGAAGCGCTGTGCCCCCGGCACCCGCAGCAGAACCCCCATGGTTCCGCGGCCCCCGTGCGCACAGCCGGTCCCTGTCTCCGTTCAAAGGACTTTCCTCGTGGGCAATCATGAGCCCTCTCGTACTCCGCTGCTCGAACGCCTGAAGACCAAGCGCGCCGTCGTCGCGGCCGCGGCCACAGGCGCCGTCCTCATCACCGGCGGCACCGCCGGCGCGGCCGTTCTGAGCGACATGGGCAAGCTGGACGGCCCGCAGAGCGCCGCCAATGAGATGAAGGTGCCCTCCGCCGAGGTCAACGACCTCGGCGCCGAGGCCTCCGACACCCCGGCCGCACCGGACGCCGATGAGCGCAAGCAGACCGAGGAGCAGCGCGACCAGGCATCGGAGGAGGCCGCCCAGCCGCTCAAGGGTTCGGCCGCCGAGCCGAAGAAGGAAGAGCCCAAGCCGGAGCCGAAGAAGAAGGACGAGGAGTCCTCCTCGTCCTCCTCGTCCGACGACTCCGGACTGACCCCCACCGGTCAGGGCGGCTCCTGCGAAGCGTCGATGTACAGCGACCCGCAGCCCACCGCCAGCGGCGAGACCTTCAACCCCAGCGCGATGACCGCGGCCCACAAGACCCTGCCGATGGGCACCATGGTCAAGGTGACCAACCCGTCCAACGGCAAGTCGGTCACCGTGCGCATCAACGACCGCGGCCCCTACATCGCCGGACGCTGCCTGGACCTGTCCACCGCGTCCTTCACCTCCATCGCCTCGGCCAGCCAGGGCGTCGTCAACGTCGACTGGCAGATCGTCAGCTAGGCGCCGACCCCCGGCCCACCCGAGGCCGCAACGGCGGCCGTGGCCGCCGCGTGGCTCCCCGGGACCCCGGTCCCCGGGGAGCCACACCCCTTTTCTCCTCTTTTTCTCCTCCGCCCGCGCACCCGGCCCGCGCGACACCGCCGACCGGGTGCGCGCCCCGTGACACAATGCCCCCACAGCGACGCCGGGAGGTGGCAGAGGACGGTGTTCCGCAACGAGACCGGATGGGTGATCTCACCCACCGACCTGGTCGACGCCATGGAGTGCGACCACCGCAGCGCGCTCAAGGCCGCGCTGGCCGCGCACCTGCCCGGCGCGCCCGCCCCCGCCGACATCGACCCGCTGGTCGCCCGCAGCGGCGCCGCCCACGAACAGGCCGAACTCGACCGGCTGCGGTCCCTGTTCAGCGACGGCGTCGTGGCCATCGACAACCCTGAACCCACCCACGCCGCCATGCGCCGCGCCGCCGAGGAGACCGCGGCCGCCATGCGCTCCGGCGCACCCGTCGTCTACCAGGGCGTGTTCTACGAGCCCGGCCGACACGGCGTCGCCTTCCACGGCCGCGCCGACTTCCTGATCCGCGACGACCTGGACCCCGCCACCGGGCGGCCCCGCACGGGCACCGGCACCTACGAGCCCTACGACACCAAGCTCGCCCACCACCCCGGCCCCGGCGCACTGGTGCAGCTGGCCGCCTACGCCGCCGCTCTGGCCCGCATGGGCCAGGGCGACCCCGCCCACATGTACCTCGTCACCGGGGACGGCTCCACCCACGCCTACCGGGTCGCCGACTTCACCCCCCTGCTCGCCTCGGTCACCGACCGCCTCACCGCGCGCCTGTGCGCCCCCATCACCGCCCCCGACCCGCTGTGGGGCGAACCCCGCCCCGCCTGCGACGGCTGCGCCTACGCCGAGATGTGCCGACAGGGCCGCACCACCGCCCGCCACCTCACCCTCGTCGCCGGAATCCGCAACGACCAGGCCCGCAAACTCACCGACACCGGCATCACCACCATCGACGCCCTGGCCGCCGCCACACCGCAGGACCGGCCCACGGACCTACCCCGCCACACCTACACCCGGCTGCGCGAACAGGCCGCCCTCCAGGTCCGCCAGGACGCCACCCGCACCCCGGCCAACCCCACCGGACAGGTCATCGCCGAGGTCTACGCCCCCGACGGACTGGCCGCCCTCCCCGCCCCCAGCCCCGGCGACATCTTCTTCGACATGGAGGGCTACCCCTACTTCGACGGCGCCGACGGCCGCGGCCTGGAGTACCTCTTCGGCGCCGTCACCGAGGACGGCACCCAGCGCTTCCATGCCTTCTGGGCCCACGACCGCGCCGCAGAGAAGCGCGCCTTCGAAGACTTCGTCGACTTCGCCACCGACCGCCTGGACGCCGACCCCCACGCGCACATCTACCACTACGCCTCCTACGAGGTCGACCGCCTCACGTCCCTGGCCTCGGCATTCGCCACCCGCGAAGCCGAAGTCGACCGCCTGCTGCGCACCGGCCGCATGATCGACCTCTACACCGTGGTCAAGAAGAGCCTGCGCGTCTCCCAGCGCTCCTACTCCATCAAGTACCTGGAGCCGCTGTACTTCGAGACCCGCGACGGCGACGTGGCCACCGCCACCGCCAGCATCGACGCCTACGCCGACTACCTCGGCGCCCGCGAGGCCGGCGACCGGGACCGCGCCGAGAAGACCCTCGCCGACATCGGCGCCTACAACTTCGACGACTGCGTGTCCACCGCCCGGCTGCGCGACTGGCTGGAGGAGCGCCGCACCGCCGAGGGCATCACCGTGCGCCCGGCCGCGCAGACCGAACTCAGCACCGAGGAGGACGAGCGGCGCCGCAAGCGCGAGGAGAAGGACGCGCGCCTGCGCGCCCTGACCGAACCCCTCCTGGAGGGCGTACCCGCCGACGCCCTGGCCCGCGACGCCGCCCAGCAGGCCCGCGCCCGCCTGGCCGCCCTGGCCGGCTACTACCCCCGCGAGGAGAAGCCCTCCTGGTGGGAGTTCTTCCGCCGGGTCTCGGCCCCGGTGGAAGAACTGGAAGCCGACAACGACTGCCTGGTGCCGGTCCGCGTGGAGGCGGGGGAGTGGCAGGAGCCCACCGGCCGCCAGCGCCGCGCCCGCCGCGAACTGCGCCTGCGCGCCGACCCCACCCGGCCCCACCCCTTCACCGCCGAGGAGCGGGTGCGGCTCCTCTACCCCGGCCCGCCCGGACAGGGCGCCGACACCGTCGACGCCACCGTCACCGCCGCATCCGCCGACCGGCTCACCCTCACCGAGACCGCCGACCCCGAGCACCTCTACACCCGCGCCCCGGCCGCCGTCCTGCCCGGGCCGCCCATCCAGGCCGCACCCAAGGACGCCGCACTGGAAGCACTCGTCGAGCGGGCGATCGCCCACCGTCCCGACTGGTGCGCCGAGCCCGGCCTGGACGTGCTGCGCCGCCTGCCACCCCGGCTGCGCGGCGGCACCGCACTGCCCGACCCCGCCGAGCACGGCGGCGACCCCATCGCGGCCGCCATCGCCGCCGTGGACCGCCTGGACGGCTCCTACCTGGCCGTTCAGGGCCCGCCCGGGGCCGGCAAGACCTACCTCGCCGCCCGGCTCATCACCCACCTGGTCGCCCGCGGCGCCACCGTCGGCGTCTGCTCCACCAGCCACAAGGCCGTGGAGAACGTCCTGGCGGCCGCCGTGCGCGCCGGAGCCGACGCCGACGTCCCCGTGCCCGCCGCCAAGCGCCCCAACGGCAAGCAGCCGCCCGACCCCGACGCGCCCTGGCACCAGCCCCGCAGCCTCAACGCCCTGTCGGCCTGGCGAGCCAAGCAGGACGGCGGCCACCTCATCGGCGCCACCGCCTGGGGCATGGCCAACGCCACCATGCTCGACGACCCGCTGGACGTCCTCATCATCGACGAGGCCGGCCAGTTCGCGCTGGCCGACACCCTCGCCGTCTCGGCCGCCGCCCGCAACCTCGTCCTGCTCGGCGACCCCCAGCAGCTCCCGCAGGTCGTCCAGGGCACCCACGCCGACGGCGCCGACGCCTCGGCCCTGGAGCACCTCGTGGGCGACGAGGAGATCATCGACGCCTCCCGCGGCTACTTCCTGGACCAGACCCGCCGCATGCACCCGGCCGTGTGCGCCCCGGTCTCCGACCTGTCCTACCGGGGCCGGCTGCACGCCCACCCCTCGGCCGCCCGCCGCGGCCTGGACGGCATCGACGCCGGCCTGTACCGGCTGCAGGTGGGCCACACCGGGCGCAGCACCCACAGCCCCGAGGAGGTGGAGGCAGCCGTGGGCCTGGCCCGCCGCCTGGTGGGCACCGCCTACACCGAGCCCGGCGCCCCCGCCCGCCCGCTGCGCCCCGAGGACATCCTGCTGGTCGCCCCCTACAACCTGCAGGTGCGTGCGCTGCGCCGGGGCCTGCGCGACGCCGGCCTGGAGGGCGCGCGCGTGGGCACCGTCGACCGGTTCCAGGGCCAGGAGGCGCCGGTGGTGATCTGCTCCATGACGGTCTCCAGCGCCGTGGAGGTGCCGCGCGGCCTGGACTTCGTCCTCTCCCGCAACCGGCTCAACGTGGCCCTGTCCCGCGCCCAGGTGCTGGCGGCACTGGTCTACTCGCCGGACCTGCTGACCGCGGCCCCGCGCTCGGTGAACGAACTGCGCGTCCTGGCCGGATTCGCCGGACTGTGCCACCGGGCACACCCCTGGCCGCACCCGCCCGCGCGGTGACGCCGACGACACGCCGACGCCGCACGCGATCCGGTACCGCGCCGCAGCGGACAGGCGGGGGAGATCGACGACACTCGGCCCCGTTCCCTCTTGATCGACAGGCCCGAGCCGAGTTGGATGGTCGATATCGCGTCCGGGTGGCGCCCCCGGAGACCGCCCGCCGCCGTCCGCCGCCGGCACGCCCCACCCGCCCGACCGACACCGCCGTCCGCTTCACCCGTCCCGCTGAAAGGCATCACCGACACCGTGCTCGATTCTCCGTCCACGCCGCGCACGCCCCGGCGCGGCGCCTCGCGAACCCTGTGGGAGAAGGTGCGATCCCCGTTGCCGCCGGTCGAAAATGGAGGCCCTCCGATCCGCAACACCCGCCACCCCGTCGGTGTCCGCGTCACTGCGGCCATCCTGGGACTGGCCGGAGTGGTCCTGGGGCCCGTCGGCTACCTCAAGGCCGTGGCCGCCGACTCCGGGTCGGCCGCCGAGTGGTTCACCCTGGGCTTCGGCGCCGCGGTGGGCCTGCCGCTGCTCGCGGCCGCCATCACCACGGTCGCCGGGGACCGCGTCGCCGCGCGCTGGTCGCTGGCGCTGCTGCTGTGGCCGATCGCCTACCTGGCCTTGGCCAAACTTCTCCTGGCCTGAGCCGGCCGGCCTCCGTCCTTCAGGTGGGCCGACGGCGCCGCCCGCCGAACCCGCCGCGGCAGCCGAGCGGACGGCGCACGGGCTGCGTCACCGAATCTCCGTGGAGGATGCCCCGGCCTTCGGGCCGGGGAGGAATCGAACCCCTGCGGGGCAGGGCAGGGCGCGGGGTTTCGCCGCTGGCACACCGGCACGTTGCGAGAACCGAGCGCGTGCACCTTCTTGGACTCGTTCTCGGACTCGTTTCGCTACCCCGGGCCGGGTCCAACCCGGCTGGAGTCGAGGGAGTACGACCTCGCCGGTCGCCGACCTGCGGGGCTTCCTGACCCAGGAACCCCCTTGCTTCAGCCGGGGGAGGGTGCGAAGGACGCGGAGCTATTCGAGCACCCGCCCGGCTGCGAAGCGCCCCCCCCGACCGCGGTGGACGGCACGATCGGGCTCCACCTGTTCATCGCCGCATGACCAGGGCACCGGCCCCCGCCGCCTAGGGTGGGGCCGGTGCGGCCGTGCCCAGGGGGCCGCGCGCAAGGCCACTGGAGGGCGCGTGTCACCGAAGAAGAAGAACACCCGGAAACCGCGGGGTCGGCGCCCCGACCCCGCGGCGCCGACCACCCCCGCCACCGACCCGGCGCGGCCCGCCGCCCGCACCCCCGTCGTCCTGGAGGAGCCGCGCCGCTGGCCGGTGGCGGTGTGGAGCCTGCTCACCATCGCCTGGCTCGGCGGATCCGCCCTGTTCTTCCTGCTCTACCTCGCCGAGGGCTTCGCCATGCTCAACGCCGAGGAGGTCACCGACGCCGCCCGGCGCACCACCGCCTGGTACCTCGTCTGGCTGCTGGTCTTCGCCCTGCTGGTGCCGCTGGGCGGGGCCGCTGCCGCCGCCGCGCTGCGCCGCAAGGTCGCCGCGGTCATGTTCACCCTCGCGCTGCTGCTGTCGGGGGCGGTGCTGTTCTCCCTGGCCTCCCCGGCCGACATGGCCGCGGCCATCGGCGGCGCCCTGGGCTGACCTCGGTGCGGGGCGCCGCCGCGCGCCCCGCACCGCCTGCCGGCCCCGATGCGCCATGATGGACAGTCGTGGACGACAACCAGGATCCCCATCACCCCGGCGGCGGCGCCGCCGAAGTCCTGCCGGCCGAGGTCCGCACCCGGCTGGAACACGGAGCGCACAGCGTGCTCGTGGATACCCGCGCCCTGCAGGAGGTACGGCGCAGATTCGACGACGAGCAGGCCGACGCCCTGAGCCGCTACCTGGCCTCCGCCCAGTCGCCCAACACCCTGCGCGCCTACCGGTCCGACTGGTGCGCCTTCAGCGCCTGGTGCCTGGCCGAGGGCCGCCGCGCCCTGCCCGCCGACCCCGTCGACGTCGCCGTCTACCTGGCCGCCGCGGCCGACACCCTCGGCGAGGGCGACCCCACCCGCTGGGCGCTGTCCCCCTCCACCCTGGAGCGCAAGGCCGCCGCCATCGCCGCCGTCCACGGCGCCCACGGGCTGACCTCGCCCACCCGCGCCGACGTCGTCCGCATGACCCTGCGCGGTATCCGGCGGCGCCGCCGCGCCCGCCCCGACCGCAAGCGCCCCGTGCTCCTGCACACCCTCGAAGCCCTCCTCCAGGAGCGGCCCGCACCGGGCCACCCCACCGGCGCCGCCCGGCGCCGCGACGCCCTGCTGCTGCTCACCGGCTTCGCCGGGGCCCTGCGCCGCAGCGAGCTGGCCGCACTGACCTTCGACGACATCGCCCTGGACACCGACGCCAAGACCGGCGACCCGCTGCTGGTCGTGCGCCTGGCGGCCACCAAGACCGACCAGGAGGCCCGCCACGGCCAGCAGGTCGCCCTGCCCCGGGGGCGGCGCAGCACCACCTGCCCGGTGTGCGCGTTCGCCGACTGGGCCGATGCCGTGCGGGCGCACCGGGACGGCGGCGCCGCGGGGCTGCGCGCATTCCTGGACGCCGACCCCGCCGTGCGTGATCCCCACCACTCCGGTGGGGCGCCCGCCCACCGCTGCCACACCTACACCGGCACCGACCTGGCCGACGGCACCGGGCGGCCCCTGTTCGTTCCCATCGACCGCCACGGCCGCCTGGGGGCGCGCGCGATCTCCGGGCGGGCCGTCGCCGAGCTGGTCAAACGCTACGCCGAGCGGGCCGGGCTGGACGCGAGCGCGTTCAGCGGGCACTCGCTGCGCTCGGGGTTCGCCACCCAGGCGGCGCTGGGCGGGGCCGCCGACCGGGAGATCATGCGGCAGGGCCGCTGGGCCAACCCCCGCACGGTGCACGGCTACATCCGCACGGCCAACCCGCTGGAGGACAACGCCGTCACGCGGCTGGGGCTGTGAGGCGCCGCCGGGGCGCCGCACCTGCGCCCCGAGTTGCGGACGCAGCCCCACCGCACGGTCTGAGTGACCACAATGTGTCCGTTATGTGCGAAGATGCCGGGGTGATCGATGAGTTTCGCGCTGCTTTCCAGGAGCTGATCGACGCCTCAGTCGCGACGGATCCGCACCCCTTCCCCGCCGCAGCCCACAAGGTCTACACCCTGGTACCTCAGGTACCAGAGGAAGAACGCGAGCTCGCGCTGGAGGCGCTGGCCCCCATCCTCGCCGGCGGCCACGCCCTGCCCGGCGTAGCCGCCGACCTGAGCCTCATCGCCGGGGCCATGGTCGAGTCCGGAACCGACCCCGGCACCACCGGCGTCGAAGTCGTGCGCCTGCTGCGGCTGATGGGCAAGGGCGCCGCCGTGTTCCTCTCGGCCTGGGAGCGCACCGGCGGCGGCACCCCTCCCGACCCCGACACCGTCACCGCCGAGGCCGAGGAACGCGTCGCCGCCGACCTCGCCGAAGCCGCCCCCACCGCCACCGTGTGCTGGTGGACCATCCGCCGCCACGGCCTGGCCGCCAAGACCATGCTCGGCGAGTCCGCCGTCCGCGCCGCCATCCGCGCCGATGCCGCGCTGCACGCCGAACTCGTCGCCGTCTCCAACCAGCTCTCCGCCGCCCTGTGGGAGTTCGACGAGGTCCGCGCCCTGCTGCGGATGGCCGAGACCACCTCGGCCGTCGTCTTGGACCGCGCCTCCGGGCGGGCCTTCCGCGTCCTGTTCGACGGCATCGGCGACAACGTCCAACTGCACACCCTGCTGGCCGACGCGCTGGTGGGGCCCGAAGGCCGCGGACTGGACGGCCGGCGCCCCGACCCCCGCTGGACCGCCTCCTACCGCACCGACGCCCCCGACCCCGAGGCCCGCGTCGTACGCGGCTGGTGGAACCTGACCGCCGCCGACGGGTCGTGGATCTGGAACGAGAGCGTCCCGGCCGACATCCCCGCCATCGACGGCGAACGCATCGTGGTCCTCGACCCCCAGACCTTCCCCCGCACCTGGAACGCGGGACGCCGCCACCCCCACGTCTCCGGCTGGCTGGAAGTGGAGGAGGAGCTCACCAGCGACGAGGCGTTCGGCTGGTGGCGGCGCGTGGCCAGCACCACCGCCACGGGCACCGCCGCCACCCCCCACACGCCCACCCCGCCCTCGACCGGGGCGCCCCCCGCGGTACCCGACGGCTTCCCGGCCCCCACCGGGGACGACACCCCCGCGCAGCGCCCCGCCCTGGAGGAGATCCGCGCCTCGGCGGGCCCGGTCCCACCGACCGCCAAACGCACCGAACCCCGGGAACCGGCCGCCCCAGCGGACACACCGCCCCAGCCGCCGGCCGTCCCGGCCGATGCCGCCGCACCGGCACAGGCCCGGCAGGCCCACATCCCGGCCCCCGAGGAGGAAGTGCCGGGCGACCCCGCCCCCCGCACCGGCGACGGCGCCCCGGCCCCCGCCCGCGACCGGGCGGGGGCACCGCAGGAACCGGCCGACGACCCCCGGCGGGTGGACGCGTTCCTGGAGCGGACGCTGGGGTCCCTGCAGGTCACCGCCGAACAGAGCACCGCACCGGCGGCCGGCGACGGGCAACCCGCCCCCGCCGCCACCGCACCGGAGCCGGCACCGCACACCGCGGCCGCACCCGGCCGCGCCTCCGAACCCTACGCGGCGGCCACCGAGGTGTTCCCGGTGATCACCCCCGAGCTCATCGCCCAGGCCGAGCACGCCGACGAGGCACGCACCGAGGGACACGGCCCGCCTTCCCCGACCGCCGGCCCCGACCCGGCCGGGCAGGGGGACGACGAGGAGGCCGACGCCCGCCCGCCGGGCGCCTCCCTCCTGCCCCCGCTGCCGCCCGGCGTCTCCGACAGCTCCCGCTGGGGACCGACCTGGCTCTGACCGCGCCCGCAGGCCTGCCCGCCCGATCGGGGCCGGGCCCGCGGGGCACCGGTCAGGACGTGCGGCGGTGCTGGCCGCCGCGGGGCGCCGCAGCCGACTCGCGCCCGCGCCCGCCGGGGTCGGCGTCGTCGTCGGCGTGGTCTTCGTAGTCCTCGTCGTAGAGGCCGTCGAAGTACCCCTCGGGGCTGACGCCGCCCCGTTCCCCGCCCGCCCAGCGCGACGCCAGGAACATCGGGACCACCAGCGCCAGGCCCACCGGAACGAAAACGCCGAGGGACAGCAGGTCGAGGGCTCCGCCGAGCCCGGGAGTCGCGGGAAGGCGGTCGGCCAGCTCGGGGCGCAGCACGCCGGCGGCGCTCAGCCCGACCAGGGCCAGACCGGCGACGCCCGGAAGCAGGGGAGTGAGCCGCGGCGCCGCCATGGCCACCGCCACCAGCAGCGCGAGCACACTGAGCACCGCCACGGTGGCGGCGCCCCCCGCGCCGAGGAAGGTGGCCTCCGCCGCGCTCGCACGCGCCAGGCGGGGCAGCGCCCAGCCGGCCCCGAGCATCACCACGGGCGCCAGCACCAGTCCGACCAGGAAGCCGACGACGTGTCGCATGGGGGGTGCTCCTTTCAGGACGTGAGGTAGCACCCTAGCGACATCCACCCGACAATGACCATGTCGGACAAGTCATCCCATCGCACTCCAGTGCCCCACCCGCCCCGCACACCCACCACCCCACCAGGCACAACAGCACCCCTACACCCCGCACCCCGCGGGCCCTAGTCTGGAAGACGTGAGTACCGCCGACGGGTCCAGCGACCCCACCACCGACCCGGACATCATCGACCTGGCCACCACGGTCTTCGACTTCGCCCGTAACGGCGACACCGAACCCCTGGGGGCCTACATCGCCGCCGGCGTCCCGGTGAACCTCACCAACGACAGCGGCGACACCCTGGTCATGCTCGCCTCCTACCACGGGCACGCCGACACCGTCGCCCACCTGTGCCGCCACGGCGCCGACGTCGACCGCCTCAACGACCGCGGCCAGTCACCCCTGGCCGGAGCCGTGTTCAAAGGCGAAGACGACGTCGTGGCCGTCCTGGTGGAACACGGCGCCGACCCGCAGGCGGGCACACCCTCGGCAACGGAGGCCGCGCGCATGTTCGACCAACGCCACTACCTGGAACTCTTCGGCGACCAGGACCACTGAGGCCCCATGGCCGCCCCGGACCCCCACCCACGGCCGGTGTTCGACCCCACCCTGCCCCCGGCCGACCGCGACCTGCTCGCCGCCCACCCCGAGGCACTCATCCCGGCCGGCCGCACACCCCCACCGCCCCTCCGCCCCCGCTGGGAGTTCCCCGACCTCCCCGACCGCATCCCCGCCCGCCTCACCGTCGTGGCCGCCCTGTTCCTCGTCGCACTGATGACCCGGTCCGGAGCCCTCATCCTCATCACCGGCCTGGGCCTGGTCCTGGTCGCCATCAACCTCGCGATCGCCGGACTGCTGTCGGCCCGCCGCGTGGCCGAACCACCCGCCCGCGCCGCCGCACGCGCCCACCACGGCCGCTACCTGACCTCCGACGACCTCGACCGCCCCGCCCGCGCCCTACTCACCCGCGCACAGGCCGCCGTCGACGCCGCCACCTCGGCACCGCAGGCCGCCACCGGACACGCCGACACCATCGACAACACCGTGGTCCTGCCCGAACAGCTCTGGGACATCGCCACCCGCCTCCGCCACATCACCGACCTGCGCGCCCGCGCACGCGTCGCCGAGAACATCCGGCTCGACATCGACGTCTCCGGCCTGCTGGCCGAGCGGCACGCCGCCCTGCGCGCCGCCGACACCGCCGTCACCGGCCGGGTCCAGGCCCTGGAGCGCTACGCCGCCCACCTCACGGCCGCCGCCGAACACCACCGGCGCCTGCAGGAGCTGCAGAGGCTGCTGGACGAGCAGCAGGACTACCGCGACCTGCTCGCGCAGAACGCCGCCGACCCGCACGCCGTCCGCCCCGTCGAGGAGCTGACCGACCGCGCCCGCGCGGCCGAGGAGAACCTGCGCCGCTGCCTGGAGGAGGCGGCGCACGCCGCACGCATGCTGGACCCCGGCGACGCCGCACCCGACGAGGAGGAGGGGCCGGACCCGCCGCGCGGAACCACCGCCTGAGGGCCGCACCGCCCCCGGTCAACCGCCCCAGTCCACGGGGCGGCCGTCCTGCAGGTAGACGGTGAGCCCCGAGGCGGCGGCCTTCAACGCCGCCGCGCACCGACGCCCCCGCCCCCCGGGCAGCAGCAGCCCGAAGTCCGCGGTGTCGGCCAGCACCGCGTCGCTGAGCTCATCGGCCGGCAGCCGCACCTCGCCGAACCGCTCCGCGGGCAGCCGCCCGGAGAACACGAAGATGGTCGCCGGCCGGCCATCGGGGCTCAGGTCCGGCGGGATCCAGTCCACACACGCCAACCCGTCCAGGCGGGGAACGAACCCGATCTCCTCGGCGCACTCGCGCCGGCAGGCCGCCAGCGGCGACTCCCGCTGCTCGATCACCCCGCCGGGCAGGCTCCACCCGGGCTTGTAGGTCGGCTTGACCAGGAGCACCCGCTCATCCTCGGTCCGCAGCAGCGCGCAGGCCGCCCCACGGCTGCGCGGCAGGCTCTCGAAGAACTCCAGTTCGCTGTCGGCCATGCCACGACCCTACGCAACGGCGCCGGCACCGGCGGGCAGCAACCGCCCACCGGCGCCGACCGCCTCACCGCCGGCCGAGGTCCAGCGGCCGGTCGCTCACCGGCGTGGCACCCAGCCTGCTGCGCAGCTCATAGGCGACCAGCACGACCGCCACACTGGCGATGCTGCCCAGCAGCGGCCCCCGGTGCTCGGGCAGGAACGCCATCGCCGCCAGCACCGCCACCAGGGCCACCAGCGTCGCCCAGCTCAGGTAGGGGAACGCCCACATGCGGAAGGTCAGCCGCTCGGGCTCATCGGCGCGCAGCCGCCGCCCCATGACCAGCTGGGAGGCGACGATCGTGATGAACAGGACCAGCAGGATCGCGCCGATGGACGCGATGAGGAAGCCCAGCACCGTCTCGGGCCACAGGTAGTTGCCGATGGCCGACACATACCCCACCACCGTGCCCAGCAGGATCGCGCGCGCGGGCACACCGCGCCGGTTGACCGACGACAGCGCCCGCGGCGCGTCCCCCTGCCGGGTGAGCACGTGCAGCATCCGCGAGGAGGTGTACAGCGCGGCGTTGAGCACGCTGAGCACCGCCACGAACACCACGACCTCCATGACGAGCGGGGCCGCCGGGACCCCCACCGTCTCCATCACCGCCACGAACGGGCTCTTGCCCAGCTCGGCGTCGTTCCACGGCAGCACCATCACCACCACCAGGATGGAGGCGATGTAGAACAGCGCGATGCGCCACAGCACGTTGGTGGTGGCCCGCGCCACCCCCTGCTCGGGCTCGTCGCTCTCACCGGCGGCGATGGTCACGATCTCCACCCCGCCGAAGGAGAACAGCACCACCACCACGGCGGCGAACACCGCCACCCAGCCGTTGGGGGCGAACCCGCCGTGCACCCACAGGTTGGCCACGCTCGCCCCGTCGGCGCTGGGCCACATGCCCGCCGCATACAGCCCGCCCAGAATCAGGAACGCGACGATGGTGGCGATCTTGATCAGGGAGAACACCGACTCGGTCTCGCCGAACACCTTCACCGAGATGAGGTTGGCGCCGGTCATGACCACCAGCAGGAGCAGCGACAGCAGCCAGGCCGGCGCCTCCACCCACCGGGACAGGATCGCCGCGCCGGCCACCGCCTCGGCGGCGACCAGGACGGCATAGAGCCACCAGTACAGCCACCCGATGGAGAAGCCGACACGGGGCCCCAGGGCCATACGCGCGTAGTCGGAGAAGGACCCGGCGGCGGGCCGGGCCACTACCATCTCGCCCAGGGCGCGCAGGGTGAGCAGCACCAGCGCGCCTGCGACGGCGTAGGAGACGACGGCGGCCGGACCGGCGGCGGCGATCACGGCGCCGGAGCCGATGAACAGCCCGGCGCCCACGGAACCGCCGATGGCGATCATGGTCATGTGCCGCCGCCGCAGCGTGTGCGCGAGACGCGGCCCAGATGCCGGGGACGTGGTAGTTTCCGCCTCGATGGGCGAAGTGTCGTGCGAGGTCACGACCAGACAGACTATGTGGCACACCGCACCGCCGGCGCCCCGACCGGCCCCGACCGCCCCTACAAGCGGGGGACTGTGGGAGAGATCACCACCCGCCCGCCACCCGCCCGCCGACCGCCGGGGGAGGGGCACCCCGCACACCCGCACGGCCCGTACCACGGGAGACCCGACCGGTGCTCGCGCGTGCCATCGCTTTCCCGCGCACCCGGCCGTTGATCTCGGGGCCGTCGACCGGATTCTCGCCGGTATCCGGTCGACGTCCCCGAGATCAACGCAGGTCCGCCCCCGGCCGAGGCGCCCACCCGGCACGGAGAACGGACACACCCGGCTACGCGCCAGGTTCGGACACGTCGATCTCCCCGGCCTCACCCGGGTCCCCATGGCGGGAACTCCGCAACGGCCGCATCGCCTCATAGGCCTCGCCGTCGCTCAGCAGCCCGCTGCACACCGCCGCCCGCAACTCCTCCTTCGCGCGCAGGATGCACTGCCGGGAGCGCCCCGCCGGCCGCTCCAACCGACCCTCCCGCCACAGCGGCTTCAACGCCAAGTAGGCGTGGGCGTCGGTGAGCCGACCGTCGTCCAGCGCCGCCAGCAGTTCCTCCGTCGCGCTCATCGGCCGATCATCTCTTCGTCTCATCTCCTCGCCGCATCACAGGGGTGGACAGGCAGACGCGGAGCCGCAGCCCACAGGCCCGGGACACCGCCGCCGCACCGCACACGCGCCCACCTGCCCCTACCGCACCCGAGCGTAGGAGACACCGCCGCCCGCACGCGGCGGTTTACGGCAAATCCACCCGTCATTCACCCCCGGGACCCACCCGCCCCCCCGTTCCCTCCCCGGCGCGCGACACTCCCCCCGGCGGGGGAGGCCCCGGGACACCACCGCATGCCACGATCGAGGAGTGCCGATCATCCGCCTGCTGCTCGCCCCGCTGTGGAGCACCACCACCTACACCCGGTGGGTCTACCTCATCATCGGCGGCGCGGTCTTCCTGCCCTACCTCCTGGCACCCACCGTGCTGGCCTCCATGTTCCTCACCCCGACCACCCCCGGCCCCGGCGAAGGACTGGGCGCCCTGGCCGCAGGCGCACCCCCCGCGGTACTCCTGGTCGCCGCATCGGCATGGATCCCCGGCGCCCGCACCCTGGAAGGCCAGGTCACCCGCGCCCTGCTACGCGGCCCCATCGCCCACGAACCCATCACCGAATCGACCTCCCGGCCCACCCGCGCCCGCACCGGGGCCTGGCTGGCCCTCCACCTGGTCCTCGGCTTCGCCGCCGCACTGGCCACCATGGTCGTCCTCACCGAGTGCGCGGCCCTGGCAGCCACCCCCTTCGCCTCCCGACCCCTGGCCGTGGCCCAGGGACCACTGACCCTCTTCGGCGCCGACCCGCCCACCGGCACCCAGCGCTGGCTCGCCCCCGCCATCGGCCTCGGCTACCTCCTCGCCCTCGTCTACACCATGGCGCTGACCGGCACCGCCATGGCCCGGCTGGCGCCCCGCCTGCTGGGCCCCTCGGCCGCCGAACGGCTGGCCACCGCCCAACGGCGAGCCGACCACCTGGCCGAACGCAACCGCCTCGCCCGCGAACTGCACGACTCCATCGGCCACGCCCTGTCCGTGGTCGCCCTGCAGGCCGGCGCGGCCGCCCGCGTCCTGGACTCCGACCCCGCCTTCGCCCGCCAATCCCTGCGCGCCATCGCCGACCAGGCCCGCACCGCCACCGCCGAACTCGACCACGTCCTCGGGCTGCTGCGCGACGACCCCTCCACCGGCACCGCACCCCTGCGCGGCCTGGCCGACCTGCCCGGCCTCATCGAGGCCACCCGCGCCATCGGCGCCGACATACGCACCCGCATCGACGGCGACACCACCCACGTCCCCGCCGCCGTCTCACGCGAGACCTACCGCATCTGCCAGGAAGGCATCACCAACGCCCTGCGCCACGGCGGTAACGTCCCCATCACCCTGCACCTGACCATCGAACCCGAACGGCTGAGCGTGGAGATCACCAACCCGCACACCCCACCCGCCACCCCGACCCTGCACGCACTACGCCGCCGCGGCGGCCGCGGCCTGCACGGCATGCGCGAACGCCTGAGCATCCTCGGCGGCAACCTGGAAACCGGCCCCACCGACGGCCAATGGCGGCTGCACGCCGACATCGCCTGGGGAGACGCCCGATGACCGCGCCCCCACACCCCGACCCCACACCCATCACCGTGGCACTCATCGACGACGAGACCCTCGTCCGCGCCGGACTGCGCGCCCTCATCGACGCAGAAGCCGACCTGCGGGTCGTCGCCGAAGCCGAAGACGGCACCGGCGCGCTCGACCTGGCCCGCCGCACCCGCCCCGACATCGTGCTGATGGACGTGCGCATGCCCCGCATGGACGGCATCCAGGCCACCACCGCACTCCTCTCCGCCCTGGACACCCCACCCAAGATCATCGTCGTCACGACCTTCGAGAACGACGACTACGTCTACGGGGCGCTACGCGCCGGCGCCAGCGGCTTCCTCCTCAAACGCGCCCGCCCCGAGGACATCCTCACCGCCGTCCGGCTGGTCGCCCGCGGCGACTCCCTGCTCTTCCCGGCCGCGATCCGCTCCCTGGCCGCCACCCACGCCCACCCCGCCACACCCGCATCAGCGCAGATCCCCACACTCACCGACCGCGAGGCCGACACCCTGCGACTCATGGCCCGCGGCCTGTCCAACGCCGAGATCGCCGCCGAGCTGTACCTCGGAGTGCAGACCGTCAAGACCCACGTCTCCAACATCCTCGCCAAACTCGGCGTCCGCGACCGCACCCAGGCCGTCATCGCCGCCTACGACTCCGGCCTCATCCGCCCAGGCGCCCACCCCCCGCAGGACGGCGGCACCTGACGCCCCCTACCCGGCCCTGACGGCCCAACCGCCCCCGGCACCGGGCCGCACATCGACACACGACAGATCCCCCACCACCACATCGGCCTCCAACCGGGCCGCCGCATGCGTGGTAGCCACCGCGACCGTGCGCGCACCCGCACCGCGCGCCGCCGCCAACCCGGCCGGGGCGTCCTCGAACACCACACACCGGCCCGCCGCCACACCCAACAGCCGCGCACCCAGCGCGAAGGGCTCGGGATCGGGCTTGCCGCGCGCCACATCATCGGCCGTCACCAGCGTCGGCGCCACCAACCCCACCGCCTTCAACCGCGCCTCGGCCAGCGCACGCGTACACGACGTCACGATCGCCCACGCCCCGTCCGGAAGGACCGACAGCAGCTCACGGGTACCGGGCAGGACCCGCAACCCCCCGGCGCGGTCGATCTCCAGCTGCTCGATCCGCGCCACCGCCTCGGGCACCACAGCGGCCGGCAGCAACGCAGCGGCGATCTGGCGGGCCGGGATACCGTGGCCGGCCCTCGCCGCCAGCTCCGCAGGAGAAATCCCGTACTCCGCGGCCCACGCCGCCCAGCACTCCTCCACCACCGCCCCGGAATCCACCAGGGTCCCGTCCATGTCGAACAGCAGCGCATCCGCAGAGATCATCATCCTGCGGAGTCTAGAAACCCCCACCGCACCGGCCCACCCCGCAACGGGGTGATGCCTCCCACGCCCCCCTCACACCGACGGCGGACCCTCCACCGCCCGCCCAGAACGCACCCACACCACATCGGCGATATCGGCCACCAGCTTCGCGAAGTTCTCCGGCTGGTCCAGGCTCACCAAGTGCCCCGCCCGCGGCACGTTCAACAACCGCCCGTCCGCACACGCCTCCAAGAACCGCCGCTCATGGATCCGAAACGGATCCCGCGCCCCGTTGATCAGCCACACCGGCCCCGGGTAAGCACCCAACGCCCCCAACACATCCATCTCGGCGATCTCGTCGATCACCGCACGCGCCGCCTCCATCGCCAACCCGCCGTCCAACGCCGCCTCAGCCCCATCCGTAGGCAGCGTCAACCGGTGAAACCGCTCATTGACCGCCTCACCGTGATCCGGCAACCGGTCCAACAGCACCGCCGGAATCCGGTACACCTGCGCCAGCGCCTGCGCCGGCCGGGCCGTACACCCCACCGCCGCCAACCCCGCCACCCGCCCCGGATGCGCCGCCGCCGCGGCGATCGACACGAACCCGCCCAGGCTCAACCCCACCACCAGCGCCCGGCCGCCCACCGCGTCCACCGCCCCGGCCACCGCATCCACCGCACCACCCAGGGTGAACTCCTCACCCCGCCGCACCCCATGCCCCGGCAGATCCAACGCGACGACCCGCCGGCCCTGCGCCTCCAGCACCTCCTGCTGGGGCCGCCACATCGTCCCGGAGAACCGCAACCCATGGACAAGAACCACCGGCAACCCCATCACCGCACCCCCATCGGCCGCTCCGAGCGCCAACGCATCCCACCTCCGCACTACCGGCGATACCCGCCCCGCCGCCGCGCACCCCCGCGCCGCGGGCCCACCCCTACACCTCGTAGGACACCGTCACCGGCGCATGGTCCGACCACCGCAGCCCATGGGCCTCGGCCCGCTCCACCCGCGCCTCCTTGGCCGCACCCGCCAACCCCGGAGTCGCCACGTGGTAGTCGATCCTCCACCCGGCGTCGTTGTCGAACGCCCGCCCGCGGTACGACCACCACGAATACGGGCCCTCCACCTCCGGCAGCAGCGAACGCACCACGTCCACATACCCCGCCTCGTCGAACACCCGCGACAACCACGCCCGCTCCTCGGGCAGAAACCCCGCATTCTTCCGGTTGTTGCGCCAGTTCTTCAGATCCGCCTCACGATGCGCGATGTTCCAGTCCCCACACACCACCAACTCACGGCCCTCCGCCTCCACCTCGGCACGCCGCCGCACCAGATAGGGCAAGAACGCCGCCATGAACCGCTCCTTCTCCTCCTGACGCTCCGTCCCCACCTCACCCGAGGGCAGATACAGACTGGCCACACTCACCGGCCCCAGGTCCGCCTCCACATACCGGCCCGACCCGTCGAACTCCGCCGCACCGAACCCCACACGCACCGCCTCGGGCCGCGCACGCGAATACAGCGCCACCCCCGCACGCCCCTTGGCCGCCGCCGGCGCCAACACCACGTGC
Organism: Nocardiopsis mwathae; assembly: GCF_014201195.1. Taxonomy (NCBI): domain Bacteria; kingdom Bacillati; phylum Actinomycetota; class Actinomycetes; order Streptosporangiales; family Nocardiopsidaceae; genus Nocardiopsis; species Nocardiopsis mwathae. The sequence continues at coordinate 2,226,131 of NZ_JACHDS010000001.1, forward strand.
CAGCCCTCCGGCTCGATCACCTCGGCCGCCAGCTGGCCGCGCTCGGCCCGCGTCTCCTGCAGACACACCACATCGGCCCCGGTGGCCGCCAGCCACTCCACGAAGCCCTTCCGCGCCGCCGCACGCAAACCATTGACATTCACCGTCGAGATCGTCGCACCCACGCCGGCCAGCCTAACCGCCCCACCCGCTCACCCCGCCGCACCCGCCTCCGCCGACGCCCCGTCCTCGGCCAGCCGCCGCAACACCCCATAAGTCCGGTTCGACCGCGCCGCCTCCCGCTGCGCCGACGCCGTCACATCGATGTAGGACTGCGAGGAGGTGATCGACGTGTGCCCCAGCAACCGCATGATCTCGGTGACCGACGCCCCGTCCTCGGCCAGCCGCGTGGCGAACGTATGCCGCAGCGCATGCACCAGCGTCCCCCGCGCCACCCGGTCGTGCACCCCGGCATGCCTATAGCACTGCCGCACCAGGTACTGCAGCCCGCCCCGGCGCAGCGGCCGCCCACGGTTGTCCACCAGCAGCGCATCGGCGCCCCGCACCCGACCCCCGAACCGCACCTCACGCGACCGCAGGTACGCCTCCACCAGCACCTCCAGCGGCGCCTCGATCGGCAGCGACCGCGTCCGCCCGCCCTTGCCCACCACCCGGATCCGCCGCTCACCCGCACGACCGCTCAGCGCATCCACCCGCAGCCCCAGCATCTCCGCCGACCGCAACCCCGTCAGCAGCGCCAGCGCCAACACCGCCAGATCCCGCTCCGGCCACGGATCCCGCGCCCGGCGGCACCCCGCCGCCAACGCCTCCAGCAGCCGCTCCGGTGTGTCCTCACCCATCAGCGGCTTGGGCTCCGCCGGCTTCACCCGCGGCCGACGCACCCCCGGCATCGGATTCCCCTCCACGACCCCCTCGGCCACCAGGAACCCGAAGAACCCGTTCCACGTCGACCACGCCCGCACCACACTCGACGGCGCCCGCTCCGCCGCGAACCCCGCGAACGCCTGGCGCAGCACCCCGCCCGACAGGTCCGCCACCCGCAACTCGGCACGCCCGCACCGCCCCACCTCGGCCACACACCCCAGCACACCCAGCAGGTCCCGCCGGTAGGCCGCGATCGTGTGCGGCGACGGCTTCGCCGCACCCCGCACCACCAGATACTCCTCAACCGCATCCACGGCCCGCATCGACGACGCCCGGGCCCCTGCCTCCGCAACGCTCATGCCCCACAGCATCCCCGATCCCGGCTCTGAGGATCACCCCGGCCCGGTGTTCCTTCGAACACCTCCACCACCGCTGTTCGACGCGCGTCCGCGACACGCACAGACCCCGCCCACGGCAGCCGGCGCCCGCACCACCGGCCCGGGGGAGGGGAGCGGTCAGGGGATACGGCGGGCCACCCACATCGACACCGCGTGCAGCGGACCCTCCAGCGGCCCGCGCCGCGCCACCAGCCGCCACAGCGTCGCGAACACCAGCGCGCCCAGCAGCACCGACCACGGCAACTGGTCGGCCACCGGCTGCAGCGGCGTCCCGTCCAGTACCCCCGATTCGGCCGCCCAGATCAGCAGGATGTGGCCTACATACGTCGTCAGCGCCAGCGCGCCCACCGCCGCAAGCGGGAACAGCACCCACCGCACGTACCGCCCCACCAGCAGGAACACGCCCAGTACCGCGATCGCCACCCCACCGGCCCCCACGACCTCGAACGGGGTGCCGCTGTGCGGCGCCGCCGTCAGCAGCCACGCCCAGTGGTCCACCGGAACCGTCCCGGGCAGCCCCTCCCGCAGCGCCTGGCCCACCGTGTCGGCCCCGGCCCTGTCCGGGTCGAAGGAGGCCTCCAGGCTGGAGCGAACGTCCAGCACCCGCATCGCCGCCCACGAGGCGGTGTAGGCCGCGGCGGCCAGGCCCGCGCCGACGCCGGCCAGGGCCAGCTGCACCTTCGTCGAACGCAGGTTGAGGCGGCCGATGGCCAGCCCCGCCAGCACGAACGGCATCCAGGTGATCGCCGGGTAGGAGCCGGTGACCAGGAAGTCCACGAAGCCTTCGCCGGACCAGGAAACGAACGGGTCATAGGAGTTGACGGCGTCGACGGGCGCCGCCAGCGCTCCGCCCGGCTCCATCAGGCGGCGCAGGTAGAAGGAGACCACCGGGCCGAGCACCGCGAGGATCGCCGCGGTCCCGGCGACGATCTTCCACCGCTCGTCCATCAGCGGGGCGGCCAGGACGAAGAACACGGCGTAGTAGGCGAGGATCACCGAGACGGGGGTGCCCGTCATGGTGAGCAGGGTGCCGATGGGCAGCATGATCAGGCCGCGGATGACCACCCGCCACAGCGCGACCCCCATGTCGTGGCCCGACTTGGGCGCCGAGCCGCCGGACAGCAGGGCGATGGACACACCCGCCAGCAGGGCGAAGGTCGCCGCCGAGCGCCCGGCGACCGCCTCGGTCAGCGGGCTGCTGCCGTCGGCGGCCGTCCACCCGATGCCCACGTGCACGACGAACATCCCGAGGATGGCCAGGCCGCGGGCCATGTCGATGCCCACGAGGCGGCCGGTGTCGGCGCCGCGCAGCCCGGGCGGAACCAGCCTGCGGCGGCGCGGCGCCGACACCGCGGCCGGGGACGAAGAGGCGCCCCCGACGGTGCCGGCTGCCCCCGGACCGCCGCCGGATGCCGAGCCGTCGGCGGCGGTGTCCTCGGGGGAGTGGCTCTCTGATGAGGAGCTGATGCTGTTCGACACCCTTCGAGGATCCCCCGCTCGTCTCCCTCATGCAGAGGTATTTCCCAAATATGACCGGTTGTGGCCGGGAATTCGCGCGCCGCACGGTGCCGGTCAACGGATCACACGGGGCGGGCGTCCCATGCTCATGAGGTGTTGGCCGCATACGAGCGTATAGCGGGGGTGAGCGCGCCGGGAAGGGGGGAGCGGCGCGATGCGGCGCCGGCCGGCGGCGCGGTGCGGCGATCCAGGGGCCGGAGGAGCGGCCGGGAACACGCGGGGGCGTGGGGGCGTGGGGGCGGAACGCTCGCGCGGCCCCGCATCACACCGGATCGACCGGAAGCTTGGTCCGAATAATCCACATCATCCACTTTTCATGCATAACGCACTTTATGCATGAAACACGCGGAACCCCCGGCGCGGCGACCCAGGGGATCGCAGGATGCCCGGCATGCCCGAAGCATGCCCGAACCCCATACCCTCGGACTCTTCCTCCTCGCCGCCGGCGCCCTGGTCCTCATCTACATCCTCACCCAGAGCGTCAGCCAGGGCCGCGCGGCCGGAGTCGTCTCGGCCCTGGGCGTGGAAACCGGCACGCTCGTCCACGTGACCTCGGCGGCCATCGGGCTGTCCTCGCTGCTGGCCACCTCAGCGCTCGCCTTCGACATCGTCGAATACCTCGGCGCCGCATACCTCGTCTACCTGGGCGTCCGCACCATCCTGACCCGCCCGGCCGAAACGCCCGGCCACACCGATCCCGGCACCCCGGCACCACGACCCACCGCGCGGATCTTCCGCGACGGACTGCTCGTCAACGTCCTCAACCCCACGGTGGCCTTGTTCTTCCTGGCGCTCCTGCCGCAGTTCGTGGACCCGGCCCAGGGACCGGCCGCCACGCAGATCCTCGTGTTCGGCGCGATCATGGCCGCGATGGGACTGACCGTCGACCTGGCCATGGCCCTGGGCGGCGTCTACCTCGCCATGGGCGCCGCAACAGCGCTGACCGGACGCCGCTGACGCCACCCGGCGCACACCCCTCTCGGCACCCGCCCCCGAAGCGCCGATAATGCACATTATGTCAAGTCGAACCTCAGGGGACCCCGCCACCGACCGGCCCACCCTCACACCGCCGAGCCGCCCACCTCACCGACCACCCGCACGAACCCCAACGTCTCCCCGGCGTCCGCACGCAGCATCGCCGCCTCCTCCGCCACGAGCTCGACCGCCCCCTCCGGCGGCTCGCACTCCTCGATCCACGCCAACCAGTACCTCCAACCCTCCTCCAGAACATCGGCCCGATCCACCCGCACCGCCCCACTTGACGCAAAATTGGCACGCCACCACTCCGCGCTGTGAAACGACCGGTACGCCGCCTGCCAGAACGGCCGCAGCCGCTCCGGAACCGTCCCGTCCACCGGACGAACCAGCCCAGGCGACACGATCCCCAACCGACCCCCCGGCGCCACGAACCGCAGCAGATAATCCAGGTACAGATCATCGGTACCGAAATAGTGATAGGCATCGATCGAGATCACCGCATCGAAATACCCCTCCGCGAACGGCAGGTCCCGCGCCTCCGCCCGCAACGGAAACACACGGTCGGTCACACCCGCCTCACACACCCGCCGCCAATTGTCCCCCGGATCCACCCACAAATCCGCCGCAGTCACCCGGACACCGAACTCACGCGCAAGAAAAATCGAGGTCAGCGCCGTCCCCGCCCCCAGATCCAGCACCCGCTCCCCCGCAGCGACCGGCATCTCCTCCACCAGCCACTCCGCCAGCCACAGCGGGTTGGGTCCCATCATGTGCCTCTTCTGCCACTCCACGTCATAACCCGCACTCCGCGGAAAACGACCCGGCGGAATAGCCCCATCCACACTCCCCATAAACCCTCCACCCTCCCACGCGACGCCACCGACGAAAGTCGACACCCCCACCCGACCACACCCGGACACCACACCACCGCACACCTGTCCACGTTTCCCTACCCCCACAGCCCCCCGACCCCTAAGGTTGGGACATGACCTGGCAGCGCGACGTCGATCTGGTGGTTCCGTTGTGGCAGGGCGGCGACGACGTCCGCACCGCCGCAGGCGCATCCGCCCTCGCCCGCCTCATCCCCCCCAACGGCAACCGCCTCCACGTCGCCGTCACCGACGGCCCCCGCACCACCATCGACGGCATCCGCAGCCTCGACGCCATCCACGGCACCCTCACCCGCCTGCGCGACCGCCTCACCCGCCGCGACCCCCAACGCACCCTCACCCTCGGCGGCGACTGCCTCTCCGACCTCGTCGCCATCCAGCACCTCGCCACCCGCCACCCCGACATGACCCTCTACTGGGTCGACGCCCACCCCGACCTCAACACCCCCGCCACCTCCCCCAGCCAGCGCGCCCACGGCATGGTCCTGCGCACCCTCCTCGGCGACGGCCACCCCCGCCTCACCGGAGCCAACGGCGCCGCCCTCCCCACCCCCGCCGTCACCCTCGTCGGCGCCCGCGACCTCGACCCACCCGAAACCCGCTATATCCGCCACCACGGCATCGCCTGGGTCGACACCGTCGAACTCCTCGCCGACCCCACCCGCGTCACCGCCCCCAGACCAGCCGGCACCCCCGCCTACATCCACCTCGACATCGACGTCTGCGACCCCTTCGACCTCCCCGCCGTCGCCGTCCCCACTCCCGACGGTCCCCGCGCCGGCACCGTCGCCGAGGCCCTGGCCGCCATCACCGCGCACCACGACGTCGTCGGCATCGGCATCTGCGAGTACGCCCCCGTCATCGAACACGACGAGGCCCGCCTGGCCACCCTCCTGGCCGCCCTCGACCTCACCGGCTGACCACCCGCCCCGTCCACCCCCGCCCGGCGCCTATCCTGGCGGGCGTGGACGTCGCAATCGTGTGCCAGAGCTGCCAGGGCAGCGGTCTGAGAGTCGGCGTCGTCGGCTACGCCGGCGGCGACGGAGTCGGCGAGATGGTGGTGCCCCGCCGCTGCGCCGACTGCACCGGCTCCGGCCGCCTGCTCACCACCGGGTGGACCGCGCCCCCCGAACCCGCCGACACCCCCCGCCCCTGAACCCGCTCGGGTACGGCGCTCACGGCAGCCGCAGCCACCCCGTGCGCACCTCCCAGCGCCGCCCCGCCCGCACATGCGCCACCGCCGCACGCTCCAGGCGCGTGCGCAGCGGCACCCCCTCCAACTCCACATCCGGGCGTCGGAACACGAACCGGAACACGTCGCGGTTCCCCGGAGCCGAGCGCTCCACCAGCGTGAACCGGCGCTGGAAGGCCAGAATGTTGGAGTCCGGCGCCAGATACTCCGCCAGCTGCGGGTCCAGCAGCCACGACGTACACGTCGCCACCGGGTAGTCCACGCCGAAGCAGGAGGCGAAGAACCCCCGCGCCCGCGCCAGCGACGCGTCGATCCCCCCGGCGTCCAGCCGCCCCCCGGACGGAATGTGCAGCCGCAGCGCCGGCGCCCCATGGGCGAGCTCAGGCGCCGCCCCGGCCGCCTCCTCTGCCGCGTACCAGGTCACCGCCCCCTGCTCGACCAGCCGCGCCGGCTCGTACTGCAGCCGTCCCAGCTCGAACAGTCCGCCCCGGAACGGCAGCGCGATCCACGAGGCCACCTCCAGCCCCACCCGACCGAACATCGTGCGGTTGTGTCCCACGTGCCGCCCGACGTCCCGCAGGGTCACCGCCCCCACCTCCCAGGGCACCCCGTTGCGGTCGTACCAGGCACGAAGCGCCGGAACCGCCGCCGCGAACGCGAACACCGGCGTGCACCGCGCCCGCGCGTCGGCCACCTCCGGCAGCGGCGGCCAGTGCCGCCACTCCCCCGAACCCGCGGCCAGGTCCGCCCGCAGGCGGGCATACATCCGTTCCACCAGCCACAGCAGCTCCGGCGACCAGGTGCCGTCGGGCCACAGGCCCACCAGCTCCGCCTCGTCCTGGGCGGACAGCCCGAAGGGCGCCAGCGCGGCGCCCGCGCCCGAGCGGGGCGGCAGCGGGCACGCCCCCTCCGGCAGCGGAAGAGCCGCTGCCTGCTCCAGCCAGCCGCGCATGTCCTCGTCAAGGTCGAACCGGCGCACCACAGCATCCACGTCCATGGGCCACATGGTGGCGCCTCCCCGCCGCCCGCGCCACCACCCCTCCCCCGTGCGGCGCGCCCGCGGCCGCGGCAGGGGCCGGTGACCACGGTCGCCCGCGGCTGAGGGCACCATCACACACAGGGGAATACTCTGGAACACGACCACAGCAACACCCACAATCCTCCAGAAAAGGGGACGACCACCGATGCTCGACCCGGCGCAGCAGGTACGCGACTGGCTCGCCACCTACGACTCCCCCACCGCATCGGTGGCCCACCTGCTGTGCGACCGCCATCCCCACGACGCCCTCGCCGTCACCGAGGTCGGCCCCGACCTTCTCCCCCGCGACCTCACCTACGGCGAACTCGCCGAGCGCTCCGCCGCGCTGGCCGCGGCCATGGCCGACCTGGGTATCACCCGCGGCGACCACGTCGCCACCCTCATGGGCAAGGGCACCGAGCTGGCCGTGGCGGCCGTGGCCATCTGGCGGCTGGGCGCCGTCCACGTGCCGCTGTTCACGGCGTTCGCTCCCAGCGCCATCGCCCACCGCCTGGTGGACTCGGGCAGCCGGCTGGTCATCTGCGACGACGAGCAGCGCCCCAAGCTCGATCCGGGCGAGGACGTGCCCGCCGACGCGCCGTGGTACGTCGTCACCACGGGGCCGCTTGCGCTGCGGGAGGGGGACCGCACGCTGGCGGAGTTGACGCGTGGGGCGGGTTCGGCTCCCGCTCCGGTGGCGGTGGGCGGGGAGGCGCCGTTCGTGCTGCTGTACACGACGGGGACGGCGGGCCCTCCGCGGGGGGTGGAGGTGCCGGTGCGGGCGCTGGCGGCGTTCCACGCCTATCACCGGTACGGGTTGGACGTGGCCGATGACGACGTGTACTGGAACACGGCGGATCCCGGGTGGGCCTATGGGCTGTACTACGGGTTGGTGTCGCCGTTGCTGGCGGGGCATCGGACGCTGCAGTTGCGGGCGGGGTTCGATCCGGAGCTGACGCTGGATGTGCTGGCGATCTTCGGGGTGACGAATCTGGCCGCCGCTCCGACGGTGTACCGGACGTTGCGGGCGACGACGAAGACGCTGCCGCCGGAGATCGCGGTGCGGCGCCTGTCGAGCGCGGGTGAGCCGTTGAACACCGATGTGGTGGGGTGGGCCGCGGATACGTTCGGGGTGCCGCTGCGCGACCACTACGGGCAGAGCGAGTTGGGGATCTGCGTGGGTCACCAGAACCACGAGGATGGGGCGGCCGATGTGCGGGTGGGGTCGTTGGGGACGGCGCTGCCGGGGTGGTCGGTGACGGTGTTGGAACCGGTGGCCGACGAGGAGGCGCCGGTGGGCGCGTTCGGCCGGGTGGCGGTGGATGTGAAGGCCAGTCCGCTGATGTGGTTCCGGGGGTACCGGGACAATCCGGGTGCGTCGGCGGCGCGGTTCACGCCGGATGGGCGCTGGTATCTGACCGGGGATACCGGGAGCCGGGACCGGGAGGGGTATCTGTACTTCTCCAGCCGTGACGATGACGCGATCCTGATGTCGGGGTACCGGATCGGTCCGTTCGATGTGGAGACGGCGCTACTGCAGCACCCGGCGGTGGTCGAGGCCGGTGTGTACGGGGTGCCGGACGAGTTGTCGGGGCAGACGGTGGCGGCCAGCATCGTGTTGCGCGATGGGGCGCGGCCGAGTGAGGAGCTGGCCGAGGAGCTGCGGGATCTGGTGCGGGCGCGGTTCGCCGAGCATGCCTATCCGCGCCGGATCACGTTCGTGGATGAGTTGCCGCGGACGGCATCGGGGAAGATCCGACGGGGCCGGTTGCGTCCGACGGGTGGGTGAGGCCGCCGGCGGGGCGGGTGCCGGGTGCGGTGGCCGGTGCGTGGGTCAGCCGCGGGGCAGTGCGTCGGCGACGAGCCGGTCGATGCGTGCGGCGATCCGCATGTCGTGGCGGGTGAGGCCGTGGGCGGCGTGGGTGGTCTGGTGGAAGGTGATCTTGTTGTAGCGGATGTCGATGTCGGGGTGGTGGTTGACCTGTTCGGCGGCGTGGGCGACGGCGGTGACGAGGTGGATGCCGCTCATGAAGTCGGGCATCTTGACGGTGCGGCGGATCTCGTGGCGTTCGCGGTCCCATTCCCAGTCGTCGAGGCGGGCGAGGCCTTCGGTGATCTCGTGCTCGTTGAGCAGTGTCATGTCGGGTCTCCTGTTTCGTGTGCGGTCGGTGGTGCGTGAGTGTTCCTACCGCAGTGACGGTCGGATCAATCACGGTGGGTGGTGGGGCGGCGTAGCCGCTCGTTTAAGGTTTTCTAAGGTTTTCGTTTGTTGTTTTTTCCGGGTGGTCGGCGTGGGGAATATCAACCCCGCCTTTACGACGTAGATTCGTAGAGCGGCGGGTGCGGAGGCGACCCCCCTGCAGGGTTCCGCGGTCAGTCCATCCGCACCGTGGTCACCGCGGCCGCCCGGGAGCGGGCCCGCAGTACCACCGCGAGCACGAGCACCCCCGCCACCGCCGTCACATACCCTGTCGGCACCTCCTGGGGGCCGCTGAGTGAGCGCGCCACCAGGTCGGCGGCGACCACGACGAACGCGCCGACCGGCACGGCCGCCAGCGCCGTCCACCCCGGGTGGCCCGACATCAGCAGCCAGGCCACCCCTCCCCCGGCCAGCCCCGCCAGCGCCAGCGGGCCGGCCAGGGCCACCCCCGCCCCCACCGGCACCGCTGCGACGGCGACCAGGGCCAGCCGCCCGGCCACCGGCGCGGCCGCGGTAGCCGACGGCGCCCACCAGGCCGCCGCCACCGCCGGCAGAGCCGCTCCCAGGCAGACCGCGGCCAGCACGGGCGCCTGTTCCACCCCCAGCAGCGGCGACCCCACGACCACCCGGTGCGCGGCCGGGCCCACGAGCCCGCCCGCCGCGCTCACCACCAGGTACAGGGCCGCGGCCGTGCACACCGCGTCCACGACGGCCCCGGCCGGCAGCACCCGGCCCGAACGCAGTGCGGCCGCGCTCCCCCACCACCACGCCCCCAGCACCAGCCCCAGGCCGGCGGCTGCGGCCCCCGCGGCTCCGGCCGCGGCCGCCCCCGCCGGCACCTGGGCCACGGCCGCCGGGGCCAGCAGGATCGCCAGCATCGCGGCGCCGCCCATGCCCACCGTCCGCGGGCCGGCCAGCGGGGATCCGGTGGCCGTCTGGAGCACCGCGGCCGCGACCGACAGCGCCGCGCCCGAGGCCGCGCCGGCCAGCAGGCGCGGGACGCGCACCTCCCAGATGATGAAGTCCACCGACTCCGGGGCCGTGCCCGGCTCCCCCAGCGCTCGGGCCACGCCCCGCCAGGGCACCGGGAACTCCCCCACCAGCAGAGCGGCGGCCGCCAGGGCCGCCGCCGCGGCCACCGCGCCGATCAGGACCCACACCCGCCGGGCCACGTGCTGCCGGACCATCGCCACCCTTTCCGCCTCACCCACCGAGGTGCGCCGATCAGCCGAACCTACCGGGCGCCGCACCGGCGGGCCAGCGACCCCGGTCGGGTACCGGGGGCGGGCTCAGCCCCACCCCTGGGGGTCGGGCGGAAGGTCGGAGGGGTCGTCCTGCTCCACCTCCACGGTGGGCACGTCCGCGGGCGAGGGCGCGTCGGTGGGCCGGTAGGTGCCGTGCGGGTCCGGGGACACCCACGGGTCGCCCTCGGCATCCGGGGCGTCGGCGGGCTCCTCGGTGGCGGGGCCGCCGCCGGGGAACGGTTCGGATTCGCTGCCTCCGGCCTGGTCGGTGAGCCCGGTCAGCCACAGGTAGAGCAGGATGAGCAGGGCCGTGAACAGCAGCAGGACCAGGAGGAGGCCCATCACCACCCGCTGGTCGGTGGTGGCCTCGGCGGCCGGTCGGCCGGTGCGGGTGCCGCCCAGCCAGCGCGCGGCAGGGGGTCCGGGGCTGGCGGCCCAGTGCGGGGCGTAGTGGGGGGTCCCGGCGGCGGGGGTGCCCTCCTCGACGGCGACGGGGGCCAGGTAGGCCTCGGCCCCCGCCCGGCCGGGGGTATGGGCCACGGCCACCCAGGTGGCGGTGGGATTGGCGGTGCTGTGGGCCAGGACGCGGGGGGCGCGCTCCACGCCGGTGGCCTTGGTGACGGCGGCGGCGAACCGGTCGCGGGCGGCCGGGTCGGCGGCAGCGCCCTCGCTGAGCATCGCGACGCTGACGGGGTGGCCGTCGCGGTCGTGGGCGAGGTAGACGACCCCTTCGGGGCCGTGGCTGAGGCGGTGGCTCAGCCGGTAGGCGCCGATCTGGCGCGGGTCGGTCTGCTGCAGCGGCACGGGCACGGCTCGACCCCCTTCGCACGATTGCCCCGCTAGCTCCGTTCTGATCCCGGCACGAGCGGGTAGCATCGCCGTTGCGTCACCATCAACGTACCCGGCGGGATATCGCCGCAGATGGAAAGGCGGGCAGGCACATGGCGGACAGCGACCCCGAACCCGCCCCCGACGGCGCCCGCCGCGCCAGGGCGGAGAGCGCCGCCGGGGAACCGACCCGGCTGCTGCGCGCGGCCATGCAGGAGGTCTCCACCGTCATCGTCGGCCAGGAGCAGATGGTCGAGCGCACCATGGTCGCCCTGATCGCACGCGGGCACTGCCTGCTGGAGGGGGTGCCGGGTATCGCCAAGACGCTGGCGGTCTCCACCCTGGCCAAGGTGACCGGCGGGTCGTTCGCGCGCGTGCAGTTCACCCCCGACCTCGTTCCCTCCGACATCGTGGGCACCCGCATCTACCACCCCTCCACCGAGCGGTTCGACGTGGAGCTGGGGCCGGTGTTCGCCAACTTCGTGCTGGCCGACGAGATCAACCGCGCCCCCGCCAAGGTCCAGTCCTCGCTGCTGGAGGTCATGGCCGAGAAGCAGGTGTCGCTGGGGGGCACCACCTACCCGCTGCCCGCTCCGTTCGTGGTCATCGCCACCCAGAACCCGGTGGAGTCGGAGGGGGTGTACCCGCTGCCCGAGGCGCAGCGCGACCGGTTCCTGATGAAGGTCCTGGTGCCCCACCCGCGCGCGCACGAGGAGATGGAGATCCTGCGGCGGATGAGCACCACCCCGCCCGAGGCGCACCAGGTGCTCGACCCCGTCACCCTGCTGGAGCTGCAGGCCGACGCCGAGCGGGTCCACGTCCACCAGCTCATCGCCGACTACGTGGTGCGCCTCGTCATGGCCACCCGCGAGCCCGAGGAGTACGGCATGGGCGACCTGCGCCGGGTCCTGGAGATCGGCGCCAGCCCGCGCGCCACCCTGGGGCTGGTCGCCGCCGCGCGGGCGCTCGCGCTCATCCGCGGCCGCGACTACGTGCTGCCCGACGACGTGCGGTTGCTGGCCCGCGACATCATGGCGCACCGGCTGGTGCTGACCTTCGACGCCCTCGCCGACGGGGTGACCACCACCCAGATCGTCGACCGGGTCCTGGCCACGGTCCCCCCGCCACGGGTGATCTGGGACGACCCCGCCAGCGGCGAACCGGCCGCCGTGGCCGCCCGGTAGGCGGAGCGATGCGCGCACACCCGCCGGCCCCCGGCCTGGACCCGCGGCTGCACGACGCGCTGCGGCGCCTGGACCTGCGGGTGGTGCGGCGGTTGGAAGGGCTGCTGCACGGCGAGCACCTGGGGCTGCGGTCGGGGCCCGGGAGCGAGCCCGCCGAGGCGCGGCTCTATGAGCCCGGCGAGGACGACGTGCGGCTCATGGACTGGTCGGTGACCGCCCGTACCACCACCCCGCATGTGCGCGACCTGGTCGCCGACCGGGAACTGGAGAGCTGGACCCTGCTGGACCTGTCGGCGAGCATGGACTTCGGCACCGGGCGGGCGGAGAAGCGCGAGATCGCCATCGGGGCGCTGGCCGCCGTCAATGTGCTGACCCAGCGGGTGGGCGACCGGTTCGGCGCGCATTTCCTGCACCGCGGCCGGGTGCGGCGCTGGCCGGCCCGCTCCGGAAAGGCCGCCCTGCCCGCCCTGCTGGCCACGGTGGCCGCCGCGCCGCGCGCCACGCCCGGCACCGCCGGTGGGGCCGCCTTCGCCGATGCCGTGGACGACCTCGCCCGCACCCGGGGACGGCGGGGCCTGCGCGTGGTCATCTCCGACTTCCTGGACACCCCGCCCGAGGCGGGCGCCCCGGTGCCCTGGGAGCGCCCCCTGCGCCGCCTGGCCGCCCGCCACCAGGTGCTGGCGGTGGAGGTCGTGGACCCCCGAGAGATCGACCTTCCCGACATAGGATTGGTCACCATGACCGACCCCGAGTCCGGGCGCACCCGGGAGGTCCACCTCAGCGCGAAGGTCCGGCGCGACTACCGTGCCGCGGCTCTGGCGCAGCGCTCCGCGGTCCGGGCCGGCCTGCGCCGGTGCGGTGTCCCCCACCTCGTGCTGCGCACCGACCGGGACTGGGTCGTGGACATGGCCCGGTTCGTCGTGGAGCAGCGGCGTACCGCCCACCGGCTCGCCCGGCATACCCCGGCGGTGCCGCGGTGAGGGCGCGGGCCGGGCCGCACGCCGCGGAAAGGACGCCCGGGTGACCTTCCTTTCCGCCGGGTGGCTGTGGCTGCTGTCGGCTCTGGCCGTGCTGATCGGCGTTTACGTGGCGGTGCAGTACCAGCGCCGCGAGTATGCCGTGCGGTTCACCAACCTGGCCCTGCTGGACCGGGTGGCCCCGGCCCGCCCCGGGTGGCGGCGCCACGTCAGCGCGGTCCTGTTCTGCCTCACCGTGGCCACCCTCATCCTCGCGATGGCGCGCCCGGCCATGCCGGTGGAGGTTCCCCGCGAGCGCGCCACCATCATCGTCGCCATCGACGTCTCCCCCTCCATGGCCGCCGCCGACATCGAACCCGACCGCATCACCGCCGCCAAAGAGGCCGCCCGCGGGTTCGTGGGCGCTCTGCCCGACCGGTTCAACGTCGGACTGGTCGCGTTCTCCGCGACCGCCGGGGTCGTCTCTTCCCCCACCCAGGACCACCAGGCCATCGCCGACTCCATCGAGCACCTCCAGATGGCGCCGGGGACCGCCATCGGCGAGGGCGTGTTCACCTCGCTGCAGGCCATCGGCTCCTTCGACGAGGACGCCGGGCAGGACCCGCCGCCGGCCGCCATCGTGCTGCTCTCCGACGGTGAGAACACCAGCGGGCGGCCCATCGCCACCGCGGCCCGCGCCGCCGCCGAGGCCGAGGTGCCCGTGTCCACCATCGCCTTCGGCACCGGCGCCTCCATCATCGAGATCAACGGCCAGCCGGTCGAGGCCAACATCGACAAGGGCGCCCTGGAGCGGCTCGCCCAGGCCACCGACGGTCACTTCTACGAGGCGGAGTCCGGGGACGAGCTCACCGGGGTCTATGAGGACATCGGCTCCTCGCTGGGGTCGGAGACCGTGCACCAGGAGGTCGTCACCTGGTTCGTGCTCGCCGCGCTGCTGCTCGCCTTCGCCACCGCACTCGCGTCCCTCCTGTGGTTCCAGCGTCTTCCCTGACCACTCGCGGCGACCGCGCCCGCCCGCGCGGCGCCCGACCCCGAACGGTACCGTTGGCATGTTTCTGCCGATGCAGCATGCGACGGAAAAGCAAGGGACGATGCCGGAACCCACCCCCACCCCCGCGGTGATCTTCTTCGATCTCGACGACACGCTGCTGGACGACCACGCGGCCAGCTCGGCGGGGCTGCGCGCCCTCATGGAGCGGCTCGGCCACCCCGACTTCCAGGCCGCGCGGCGGCTGTGGGACGTCCAGACCGACATCTCCTTCGGCGCCTACCTCCAGGGGCGGCTCAGCCTGCAGGGACAGCGCCGCGAACGCGTGCGGGCGCTGGCCGTGCAGGCCGGGCACTCCCGCATCGCCGACGAGCACTGCGACGAGCTCTACCAGCTGTACCTCGCCGCGCACAGGACGGCCTGGCGCCCGTTCTCCGACGTCGCCCCCGTCCTGGACGCCCTGTCCGCCGCCCGGGTGGGCCTGGGGGTGATCACCAACGGCGCGGAGGCGATGCAGCGCGAGAAACTCGCCACCCTGGGCATCACCCGGTACTTCCGGACCATCGTGTGCGCCGATGCCGCCGGTGCCGCCAAACCCGACCCGCGGATCTTCCACACCGCCTGCCACCGGATGGGCGTCGCCCCCCACCAGAGCTGGCACGTCGGCGACCAGGTGAGATCCGACGCCCTGGGGTCGGGTGCGGCCGGGCTGCGCGCGATCCTGCTCGACCGCCACGACCGCTCCGGCGGGCAGGAGGAGACCGGGGTGACCACGATCCGCGGCCTGACCGACCTGCTCCGGCTCGCCGGAGTCCCCGGACCCTCCGCCATCGGCGTCCCCGCCGTGGAGGGGCCGTGAACGGCGCGGCGCCGCGCACGGCCCGGAGGGTGTGCGCCCAGTTCATCGGAGTGACGCCGCGGGGGCAGGCCGTCGGGGTCGTGGGGCCCTCGGGCGGGTGGGCCCTGCCCGGAGCGCGGGTGCTCTTCGGGCAGGACCCGGCCGACGTCGCGCGGCGGGCGGGCGGGGTGCCGCCCGGCACCCCGCTGTCCGCGCACGATGTCCGCAGCGAGATCGCGACGGTGCGGGATACGGCGGGCAGGGACGTGCGCGTGCACGTCGACCGGCTGTACTACACCGCCGCGGTGGACGCGCAGGCGTCCGAGGGGCGCCCCACCCTGCCGCTGGAGCGCGCCACCGCCCTGCCCGCCCTCCCGGCGGCCGGAGCACTGCTGGAGGAGGAGCCCCAGCGGCCGGCGTCCAGCCTGCGGCGGTTCGCCGGCTACGGGATCGTCACCGACGCCGCTGGCCGGATCCTGCTGTCCAAGATCGCCCCCGGTTTCCCCGGGGAGGGCACCTGGCACCTGCCCGGCGGCGGGGTCGACGACGGCGAGGACGTCCGGGCCGCACTGGTGCGGGAGCTGTTCGAGGAGACCGGGCAGCGGGGCGGCACCGGCGAGCTGGTCACCATCTCCCACCACCACCGCGGCGGCCAGACGGGGCCGCACAGCACCGACACCGAGATCTATGCGGTGTGGGTCTTCCTCCACGTGCACGTGGCCGACCCGGTGCCGCTGCGGGTGACCGAGGCCGCCGGGTCCACCGCCGACTGCGCCTGGTTCACCCCCGACGACCTGCCGCACCTGCGGCTGTCGGCGACCGCGCGGCGCGGCCTCACCGCCCTGGCCGCCCCCATCGCGCCCTGAGCAGCCACAGCCCGGCGCCGGCCGCCAGCACCGCCACCCCGGCCACCACCGAGGGCAGCGGCAGGCTGAACGCGAGCACCACGCACCCGGCCAGGCCCAGGACCGGGACCAGCAGCGGCGGCCGGTTCTCCTCGGGCCCCAGGCGCAGCGCCGAGGCGTTGGCGATCATGTAGTACACCAGCACGCCGAAGGCCGAGAACCCGATCGCGTCGCGCAGGTCCACCGTGGCCACCAGCAGGACGACGACCGCGCCGACCGCGACCTCGGCGCGGTGCGGCACCCCGAAGCGCGGGTGGATCCCGGCCAGATAGCGGGGCAGGTGCCGGTCGGCGGCCATCGCCTGGGTGGTCCGCGACACCCCCAGCACCAGGGACAGCAGCGCGCCGAGGCTGGCCAGGGCGGCGCCGGCCGCGACCACGGGCACCAGGGACGGCCACCCGGCGGCGGTCACGGCGTCGGCCAGCGGCGCGGAACTGGCGGCAAGGGCGTCCGGGCCCAGCACCGCCAGCACGGCGGCACCCACGGCCAGGTAGAGCACCAGGACCCCGCCCAGGGCGATGGCGATGGCGCGCGGGATGGTGGTGGCGGGGTCCCGGACCTCGCCACCCATGGTGGCGATGCGGGCGTACCCCGCGAAGGCGAAGAACAGCATCCCGGCGGCGCCGAACAGCCCGAAGAACCCGGGCCAGTCCCCGGCCAGGGACAGTTCGGCCGGGTCGGCGCGGCCGCTGCCCGCGACGGCCACGACCACCGCGGCCAGGACGGCCAGCACGGCCGCCAGCAGGACCCGGGTCAGCACGGCCGACTTGCGCACGCCCCGATAGTTCAGCGCGGTCAGGGCGACGACGGCGGCCACGGCCAAGGGGCGCTCGGCACCGGGCAGCGCGTAGGCGGCGAACGTGAGGGCCATCGCCGCGCACGAGGCGGTCTTGCCGACGACGAACGCCCATCCGGCCAGGTGACCCCACAGCTCGCCGAGGCGTTCGCGCCCGTAGACGTAGGTGCCGCCGGACTCGGGGTGCACGGCCGCCAGGCGGGCCGAGGAGGTGGCGTTGCAGTAGGCCACCACCCCCGCGACGAGCAGCGCCAGGGGCAGCCAGGCTCCGGCTTGGGCGGCCGCGGGCGCGAACACGGCGAAGACGCCCGCGCCGATCATGGCTCCGGCGCCGATCGCCACGGCGTCTGCGGTGCCCAGGACCCGGGCCGGGCTCGCCTGCGAACCAGATGAGGTGGTCATAGTGGCCGAGTCTGCCGTGGCATGATCACGCCGAAGTCAATTGGCCGGTGGTGGCCGGGGAGCACGGGGCGGCGATCCTCCCAGCAGCAGGGGGATCGGGCGTTGGGCCGCGGGGTGTGGTTCTGGCTACACCGGGTGGTGGGGCACTGTTCGACCAGGAATGGGAGGTTTTTCGCGGCACCGCCGGGGGCCGACCATGGGGGCGCCGGGCCGACGCCCGCATCCGCGGGCGGCTATCCGACGTGGCGGTGCCCGGTCGGGACTCTCCGACCGGGCACCGCGGTGGTCTGGCCCCGGGATCGGATCATGGGTCCGGGGCCATGGGTCACGGTCGCCATGGGGTCCCGGTGTGCTCCTGGATGTCCTCAGCCGCCACCTGGCGCACCTGCCGGGCGAGGTCGGCAAGCGCCCGGGAGATCGCGAGCTCGTCGCCGATCTCGGGCACGTCTTCGTCCGCTGGGTGCTTACGCGCCATGCCGTGACCGCGCAGACTCGACCCGTCCTCGGAGTCCAGGCAGGCCTCGGCCCACGTACGGGCGGTGTCGCCCTCGGACTCTTCGTTGATCAGGATGTCCACGCTCACCCGCTTCATGGTGTGCATCCAGCCCACCTCCACCTCTCACGTCCCGGATCGGCCTGTGTCTCCTCCGACCGGGCCTTCCTCGATATGGGCGTCCGGGCCTGGGTAGACGAGAACCTCGTGGTCCTTGTCCTCGTCCAACCAGCGGACCTGGTAGGGCGGTGCGCCGTTGTCACCTCGGACCTCGGTCACCACTCCGGTGCGACGGTGCATGTCGTGGCGCTCGCTCTCGACCACCAGGCGGTCTCCGATGCGTGCTCTCATCGCGCCTCCAGGATCCCTCCGTTACCCCCATTCTTCGTTGGCCACCCGGCGTTGGCAATGGTCGAAGGACACATATGCGCACGTCGGAAGGTGCTGGGCGCGGCGGCGCAGGCGGGTTCGGGGGTGGCTAGCCGACCCCGGCCGACAAGGTGCGGCCACCGTCCAGGGTGAGGGTCTGGCCGGTGATCCACGCGGCATCGGCGGAGCCGAGGAAGGCGATGGCGGCGGCCACGTCGCCCGGGACACCCAGGCGGCCCAGCGGGTAGGTCGCGGCGAGGGCGGCCTCGTCCTCGCCGACCAGGGCGCCGGCGAAGTCCGTCTTGACCACGGCCGGTGCGACGGCGTTGACGCGCACGGCGGGCGCGAGCTCGAAGGCGAGCTGCTGGGTGAGGTTGATCAGCGCGGCCTTGCTGGTGCCGTACACGCCGAGACCGGGGGCGGGGTGCTGGCCGGCGATGGAGGCGACGTTGACGACGGCGCCGCCGTGGTCCTTCATCCAGGCCTGGTGGGCGGCGGCCACCCAGCGGGCCGCGGCGATGACGTTGACCTCGTAGATCTTGGCCATGGCGGAGGGCTCGACGTTGACGACGGCGTCGAGGACGGGGTTGATGCCGGTGTTGTTGACCAGGACGTCGATGCGGCCGAAGGCCTCCAGCGTGCGGGCGATGACCTCGGCGCGGTGCGCGTCGTCGTGGGCCTTGCCGGCGATGCCCAGGGCGGTGTCGGGGCCGCCGAGTGCGGCGGCGGCCTCGGCCAGCGGGTCGGGTTTGCGCGCGGTGATGACGACGCGGCCGCCCTCCTCGACGATGCGCCGGGCGGCGGCGCGTCCGATGCCCCGGCTCGCGCCGGTGATGACGGCGACCTTCCCGTCGAAGCGTCCCATGTGGGTGGTCCTTTCGTGTCGTGGTCGTCGCGAGTGTGCGTCGTGGGTGGGCACGGAGCTGCCCACACGATACCGACCGGCCGGTCGGTCGCGCCGGGGCGGGGTACCCCGCCCCCGCGCACCTCCGGAAGGGCCCGAGCAGGGCGTCGCCCCTGGTAGCGTCGGCGCGTGGCGCAGCACTACTTCGACCCCGACCCCGGAGCGGCCCACCGGCCCGCGACCGTCGACCTCGTCCTGGCCGACCTCCACCTGCGGCTCGACACCGACCGCGGGATGTTCTCCCCCGACAGGGTCGACCTGGGGACCCGCGTCCTGCTGGAGAGTGTGCCGGCCCCGCCCCCCGAGGGCCGCCTGCTGGACGTGGGCTGCGGGTACGGGCCGATCGCACTCGCGATGGCGGCCCGCGCCCCCGGGGCCCGGGTGGTCGGCGTGGACGTCAACCGCCGCGCCGTGGACCTGGCCCGCCACAACGCCCGCAGGAACCACCTGGCCAACGTCGAGTTCCACCTCGTCGATGCAGAGGGCACCCCCGCCGGCGGCGACGCCGGCACAGCCGGCACCCCGGCCGAGCGCGCCCTGGCCGGACCGTTCGACGCCATCTGGTCCAACCCCCCCATCCGCATCGGCAAGCCCGCCCTGCACGCGCTGCTGCGCACCTGGCTGGGCCGCCTGGCCCCCGGCGGCACCGCCCACCTCGTGGTGCAGAAGAACCTCGGCGCCGACTCCCTGCAGCGGTGGCTGCAGGAGGAGGGCCACCCCGCCGAGCGCGCCGCCTCCCGCGCCGGGTTCCGCATCCTGCGCGTCCGGCGCCCCTGACCCCGCCGCGGCCCCGCCCGCCGCACCAGTGCCGCCGGCCCCCGCACGCCGGTATCCTGGTCCCCGACCTCCCCGCCTCTCGACCACAAGGAACAGACCCCAGGTGAGCACGCAGCTGCGCCCGACCGACGTCAAACGGCTCAACCGCCACTGGCGCAGGCGCACCGAGGGCCGCATCGCCCTCATCGTCGAATCCGTCACCCAGCCGTTCAACCTGGGATCCATCCTGCGCACCAGCGCCACCTTCGGTGTCGAGACCCTCTGGCTCACCGGCAACACCATCGACCCCGCCCACCCCCAGGTCGGCAAGACCGCGCTGGGCACCGACCAGAAACTGCGGCTGCAGCGCGTCCGCACCACCGCCGACGCCATCAAGGCCGCCCATGACGACGGCTACCGCGTGGTGGCCGTCGAACTGGCCACCGACGCCGCCCCCCTCCACGACGCCCCCCTGGAGGGCGACATCTGCCTGGCCGTCGGCGCCGAGGACCACGGTTGCTCCCCCGCCCTGCTCAACGGCGCCGACGCGCTGGCCTACATCCCGCAGGTCGGCCGTGTCGGCTCGCTCAACGTGGCCGTGGCCACCGCGGTGGCCATCGCCGAGACCCGCGGCCGCGAATGGCGCCGGGCCCCGGCCGGCGACACGCCCGACCTCGGCTGACCGCCGTGCGACCGTCCCGAGACCGGGGCGGCGATGCCGGAGCCGCGAGGATCACAGCTCAGGGCGGGTGAATCGGACCGTGATCGGGTAGGACCCGCTCCACCCGACCCGCCCCGTCCGGGAGCGCGCGGGAATATCTCCGGCTTCCAGCTCGTATCCTCGGTATACGCGAAAAGAGAGAGGAACAGTGGACCCGTCCCGAAGTACCGGCAGCGTCCCGCGAGGACGCTGCGCCCCCGACCCCGACGACCCGCCCTCACCAGGCGGCGTGCGCACTGGAATTGATCGCTCCGAGGCGGTGCGCGCGAAATGAGCGTCGTCCTCGGCATTCTTCTCGGAGCACTGGTGATCCTCGTGATCACCGCGGCGACGGGCTACTTCGTCGCCCAGGAATTCGGCTTCATGGCGGTGGACCGCTCTCGGCTGAAAGCGCGGGCCGCCCAGGGTGACACCGGCGCCCAGCGCGCGCTGGCGATCACCAACCGCACCTCCTTCATGCTCTCCGGGGCCCAGCTCGGCATCACCGTCACCGGGCTGCTCGTCGGCTATGTCGCCGAACCCCTCATCGGTAGCGGCATCGGCCGGCTGCTCGGTGGGGTGGGCGTTCCCCCCGGTATCGGCATCGCCGTCGGCGTCCTGCTGGCTCTGCTGTTCTCCACCCTGGTGCAGATGGTGTTCGGCGAGCTGTTCCCCAAGAACCTCGCCATCGCCCGGCCCGAAGCCGTCGCCCGCCGGCTCGCCCTGTCGACCGGCATCTACCTGCGGCTGTTCGGGTGGATCATCCGGCTGTTCGACCAGGCCGCGATCCTGCTGCTGCGGGCGGCGCGCATCGATCCCGTCGAGGACGTCCAGCACGCGGCCACCCCCCGCGACCTGGAGCGCATCGTCAAGGAGTCCCGGGTCAGCGGGGATCTGCCCGCCGAGCTGTCCACCCTGCTGGACCGCACCCTGGACTTCCACGACCGCACCGCGGGCCACGCCATGATCCCCCGCCCGCAGGTCACCACCGTCGAGGCGGGCGAACCGGTCAGCCGGGTCGTGGAGCTCATGGCGCTGGGCCACTCCCGCTTCCCCGTCCTGGGCGAGGGTGTCGACGACGTGATCGGCGTGATCTGCCTGCGCGACGTCCTGGCCCTGGGCGACCGCGACCTGGAGGGGGTGCGCGTCGCCACGGTGTCGCGGCCGGCCGTCCTGGTCCCCGCGTCCCTGCCGCTGCCCGGCGCACTGGACCGGCTGCGCGAGGCCGGTGACGAGTTCGCCTGCGTCGTCGACGAGTACGGGGGGCTGGCCGGGGTGCTGACCACCGAGGACATCGCCGAGGAGCTCGTCGGCGAGATCGCCGACGAGCACGACCCCGAGGAGGCCGGAGAGGCCCGGGCCGGCGAGGACGGCAGCTGGGTGCTGCCCGGCGCGGTCCACGTCGACGAGGTCGAACGGCTGCTCGGCCACGACCTGCCGCACGGCGACTACGAGACCATCGGCGGGCTCATCATCAGCGAGCTGCGCCGTCTGCCCGAACCCGGGGACAGCATGGAGGTGGCTCTCCCCCGCCACCCCGGCGCCCAGGACGGCGAGCCGGCGCGCTCCATGCGGTTGACCGTGCGCGCCGTCGATCGGCACGTTCCGGCGACGGTCCGCCTCGAACTGCGTGAGGAGCCGGCGCTGCCCGACGGGGAGCGCGACCGGACCGGCATCCGGGAGGTGTCCGCATGAGCGACATGAACCCGTTGCTCGCCCTGGTCATCTCCGCGGGCATCGTGGCGCTGAGCGCGTTCTTCGTCGCCGTCGAGTTCGCGCTGGTGGCCGCGCGCCGGTATCGGCTGGAGGAGGCGGCCGAGACCAGCGTGTCGGCCCGTGCGGCGCTGCGCAGCGCCCGCGACCTGTCGATGCTGCTGGCCGGTGCGCAGCTGGGCATCACGCTGTGCACGCTGGCGCTGGGCGCCATCACCAAACCGGCCGTACACCACCTGCTGGACCCGCTGTTCCGCGGCTGGCTGCCCGACGCCGTCTCCACGGCGGTGGCGTTCACCCTGTCGCTGGTCGTGGTGACGTTCCTGCACCTGGTCGTGGGCGAGATGGCGCCGAAGTCCTGGGCCATCTCGCACCCCGAGCGGTCGGCGATCCTGCTGGCGATCCCCATGCGGATCTTCATGCGCCTCACCCGGCCGGTCCTGGTCCTGCTCAACGGCATGGCCAACTGGTGCCTGCGCCGGATCGGGGTGAGCGCCGTGGACGAGGTCGCCGCCGGGCGCAACCCCGACGACCTTCGGGAGCTGGTGGACCACTCGGCCAAGGCCGGTGCGCTGGACGCCGAGCGCCGCGACCAGCTCGCCACCGCGCTGGAGGTCAACTCCCGTCCGCTGCGGGAGATCATCACCCCCCGTGAGGAGCTGGCGGGGGTCGCCCCGGGCGCGTCCCTGGAGGAGGTCAAGCGCGTTTCCCGGGAGTCCGGCCACCTGCGGCTGGTCGTCCTGGAGGGCGGGCGGCCCCAGGGGGTGCTGCACGTACGCGACGCTCTGACCAGCCCGCCGAGCACCACGGCCGCCGACCTGATGCGGCCGGTGCCCACACTGGCGGCGTCCACCCCCATCTACGCGGCGCTGAGCCTGATGCGGGAGAGCCGCAGCCACCTGACCCTGGTGGAGGACGAGGGCCTGCTGCTGGGCCTGGTCACCCTGCAGGACATCGTGGACGAACTGCTGCTCCTGGAGCCGGCGGCCTGAGCGCGGCGCCGCGGGCGCACAGCGCGACCGGTGCGGGGCCGGGGTCTTGTGACCCCGGCCCCGCACCGTGGATACCCAGGGGTGTCAGTGACCGGAGGCGGGTCGGTGGCCGACCGCGATGAGGATCGACACGTCCAACCGGGTGAGGGCATCGCGTTCCATCAGGTCGGCCAGGCGCGCCCGGACGCGGTCGCGGGCGGGGCCGGGCAGGCCGTCGAGCATGCTGCGCGCGGCGTTGCCCAGGACGAACTCCCAGGCGGTGGCGGGGTCGAGGGGCAGGTGCCGGTCGTGGCGGCGGGTGCGGACGCCGCGCAGGCCCAGCCGGTGCAGCCAGGCCGCGGTGCGGTCGGCGTCGGCGATACGTTCCCGGGCCTGCTGGAACCCGGGCGGGGCGACGGTACGTCCGGTCACGTCGGACACGGCCTGGCGCAGCAGGGTCATCAGCGAGGCGAGGGCGCCCTCGGCCCAGACGGTCACGACCATGCGCCCGCCGGGGCGCAGCGCGCGGACCAGGTGCGAGGTGCCGGCGTCCATGTCGGGGAAGAACGCCACCCCGTGCACGACCTGGACGAGGTCGTAGGTGGCGGGACGGGGCCAGGCGCACACGTCGGCCGCGGTGAACGTGAGGTTGTCGACGCCGTGGGCGGCGGCGCGGCGGCGCCCCTGGTCGAGCAGGGCCTGGGAGAGGTCGACCGCGTCGACGGCGCCTGCGGGGGCCACGGCGCGGGCGGCGGGCAACGCCGAGGCGCCCGCGCCGCAGCAGGCGTCGAGGACACGCTCGCCCGGGCGGGGGTCGGCGGCCTCGACGGTGAGGGCTCCCATGCGGTCCCACAACCGGTCCGACCAGGCGTCGAATTCACGGGCGCCGGCGTCGAACAGCGCCCCTACGTCGGTTCCGGTCATGGTGGCTCGTCTCCCCCGATTCGTCGGCGCGGTCGCCTGATACACGGTGGACAAAGATAACCGTTTCCATGCCTTGGGGTCCAGAGCCCGCAGACGCCTGCGAACGCGGCCGCTCCGGGTGCCGCCGTCGCGACGGCGGCACCCGGAGCGGCTTGGGCATCGTTCGGCTCAGGCGCTGGCGCCCGACCAGGGTGAGGCGAACAGGTCCTCGGCCCGGTCGACGGTGACGGCCCGACGCACCAGGGTGTTGAGCTGCTCCACATCGTCACACGACGTGACCCGCTCACGGACGGCATCCGGCACCGACAGCCCGCGGGTCTCAAGGATCATGAGGACATCTCCTGCCTTGCCCTCGACCTCGCCGTCGGCTTTGCCCTGGCGGTAGGGCCGCCCGATGAACTCGGTCTTGAACTCGTAGGTGCCGGTGGCCATGGTGTCCTCCAGGTACATCCGGGCTGCGGTGGGCAGCGCCTGCAGCACATAGTCAGAATACAGAGTCGACGTGCTCTCATCGATGGCGGCGAGAGCGGGGATCAGCGCGTCGAGGACTTCCTTGTCTTCGGTTTCGTGCAGGACCGCGGCCAGGACCGCGAGCTCTGGGCACTCCGTGGCTTTCTCGGGGTCGCGCACGGGCTGTAGCGCCTCCAGGCTCACGGCGAGAGGCCGCTGGACCATGTACCCGCCGCCGCAGTCGATCGGTTGCGCGGACCACTTCGCCAGAGCGTCGGTCGGCGTGAAGACGATCAGGACGACCGGGCACTCCAGCCGGCTCCGGAGGTTCGCGACGTAGGTCGGCCAACTGAAGCGCTTGCGTCTGTCGTAGCCGTTCTGGGGCTCCACGATGATCCCCTGCACGCGGACGGGCTTCTCCTCACCTGCGGCGGGCGGGGATTCGAGCAGCACCACGGAGTCGGCGCGCAGCTCGGGCGGTGAGCTCTTGGTGGCATCCCCCGACTCGCACCGCGCCCAGGCATAGTCGGGAACATCCGCGCCGGATACGCGCTCGTACAGGCGCACGGCGAGGTCGGGGGCATGCCGGATGAGGTCGAGTGAGAACTCGTGTTCGAATGATGGCATGCCGAATACGGCAAGGACGGCATCCACCGGTTCGCAGCAGAACAGGGGATCGTCCGGGAATGTCGAATCTGTCCTTCCGGCGGCTCGTCGTGGCGAGGTAGGCGCATGAGCGCCTGCGTGACGCGGCCGGTCCGGGAAAGCCCTGGCTCCGGGCCGCCCGGCGGCGGCCCGGAGCCAGGGCTGGGAGCGAGGGGGTCAGGCGGTCTCGGCGGTGAGGGTGACCTCGACGTTGCCGCGGGTCGCCTTGGAGTACGGGCAGACCTGGTGGGCGGCGTCGACCAGCTTCTGGACCTCGGCCTGGGCCAGGCCCGGGATCGTGACGGTGAGGGCCACGGCCAGCCCGAAGCCGTCGTCGCCGCTGCCGAGGGACACGGCGGAGGTGATGGTGGAGCCGTCGACGGAGGTTCCGGCCTCGCGGGCGACCTTCTTCAGCGCGCCGTGGAAGCAGGCGGCGTAGCCGACGGCGAAGAGCTGCTCGGGGTTGGTGCCCGGGCCGTCGTCGCCGCCCAGGCCCTTGGGCACGGACAGCTCGACGCTGAGCCGGGCGTCGTCGGTGTAGCCCTTGCCCTTGCGGCCCTCGCCCTCGACGGTGGCCTCGGCGGTGTAGAGCACGTTCATCGGCGTTCTCCTTGCTGGTGGGCTGGTCATCGGGCGGCGCGCAGCGCGTCGGCGGCAGCGCCGACCGACCGGGTGATCTGATCGAGCCGGGTGCGCAGCTCCGCGGCGGTCTCCTGAGGGATGTCCGTGGAGCACAGGACGCGCTCGGGGACGTCGCGGGCCCGCTCGCGCAGCCGAGCGCCCTCGTCGGTGAGGCTGACGTGGACGAGGCGCTCGTCCTCGGCACCCCGGACGCGCCGGACCAGGCCGCGGGCCTGGAGTCGGCGCAGCAGCGGCGAGAGGGTGCCCGAGTCCAGCCGCAGGGCCGCACCCAGGTCCTTCACCCTGACGGTGTCGCGCTCCCACAGCACCAGCATGACCAGGTACTGCGGGTAGGTCAGGTCCATGTCCGCGAGGAGTTCACGGTAGAGCCCGGTCAGCGCGCGCGAGGCGGCGTAGACGGCGAAGCAGAGCTGGTTGTCCAGGGCCAAGGGGTCGCTGTGCGGGCCGTCGTGGGTCATACCGTGCGCCTCCTCTCCTCGATCAAGGACGAAGTTAGCACAATCGAGTTGTGCACAACCAGAGTGGCACGACGAAATCTCCGCCTTTACAACGTAGATTCGTAGTTGCTTCGTAGACGCCGGTGGCGGCGGCGGTTCAGGCGTCCGGCTCCGCCTGCGCGGCGCGCAGCTTGCCGGACAGGCCCTTCAGGGCACGCAGCTCGTCGGCGGTGAGCGCGCCGCCGACATAGCGCGCGATGGCGGCGGCGTGCTCCCGGCCCACGCGCCGCAGCACCTCCCGCCCGCGGCCGGTCAGGCGCACCACGGTGCCGCGCCGGTCCGCGGGGTCGGCTGCGCGCTCGACGAGCCCGCCACCCTCCATGCGCTCCACCAGGCGGCTGATGCTGGGCTGGGTCAGCAGCACGTGTTCGCCGAGGTCGCGCAACCGCGTGCCGCCCGACGCGCAGCGGGACAGCGTGAAGAGCACGTCGTACTCGCGCATGGAGACCTCCGCGCCACGGAAGTCCTCCTGGAAGCGCCGCATGAGCGCCACGTGGGCACGCGCCAGTTCCTCCCACGCCTCCTCTGCGAGCCGGTCGCGCCCGATGCGCCCTTCCCCACGGTCCATCACGCCATGATCCCATCCGCCGGGGCGGCGGGGCGCCGCCGAGGAGCCGGCGCCGCGTCGGCCACGCCGGGGGCGCCGAGGGCAACGCTAGCCGCGCGAGATGACATTCCGGCATCGGCCCCTCACCGCGCGGAGTGGCCGGAACCCGCGGCGGGGGCGCGGCCCGAGCAGGGAATGAAAACCGTTATCGTTTACTTCTACAGGCAGAGGCGCCGCGGACGAGACCGCCGCGGCACGCGACCCCGGAGGTGACCACCCCATGGCACGCAGCGAACTGCGGCCCGTCGTCAAGCTGCGCTCCACCGCAGGCACCGGCTACACGTACGTGACCAGGAAGAACCGCCGCAACACCCCCGACCGGATGGTGCTGCGCAAGTACGACCCCATCGTCCGGCGCCACGTCGACTTCCGCGAGGAGCGCTGAGCCGCCTCCGCCCATCCGACGACCATCCCAAGGAGCCACCCGCTATGAAGCCCGGTATCCACCCCGACTACCACCCGGTCGTCTTCCGCGACCGCACGGCCGACTTCGCCATCCTCACGCGCTCGACGGCCACCAGCGGCAAGACCATCGAGTGGGAGGACGGCAATACCTATCCGCTCATCGACGTCGAGATCTCCAGCGCCAGCCACCCCTTCTACACCGGCAGAAGCCACGTCGTGGACACGGCCGGCCGCGTCGAGCGCTTCCAGCGCCGCTACGGCACCCCGCCGAAGTAGTCGGAGCAGTCGATGCAGCCGAAGCAGTCGCAGTAACCGCCACGACACCGACCACCGCGGAAAGCAGGAGCCCATGGCCGTCCCCAAGCGCAAGATGTCGCGATCCAACACCCGGAAGCGCCGGTCGACCTGGAAGGCGACCACACCCGACCTGGTCCCCATCACCGTCAACGGGCGCACCGCACTGGTCCCCCACCGCCTGGTCCCCGCCTACCGCCGGGGCCTGCTGCGCCTGGAGGACTGAGCAGGGGGCCGCTGCCGGGGGCTGCGGCCCCCCTCTCAGACCACCTCCAGGGGGCGGTGCGGTCCGCTCGGGGCTCGACCGAGATCCCGTCGCCGGGCCGCACCTCTCCTCCGGAGCGCACGGCCCCCATCCACCCCCGCTTCGCGGACCACCGCCCCTCGGCGTCCCGGGCCAGAACCGCGGCCGGCACCCCCTTCTGGAAGTCGTCGATCCGGTAGGCAGGGGTTGCGCAGGCCCGTCCCCTCGACCACCGCCTCCGGCCCGATCCGCAGCACTGCCCCCGCCGACGGCCCCGGCAGGTACCCACCGCGCGTCGTGATGTTCTCCCCCGGCTCGCCCGGCCCGACGTCGAACCCGCGCCCGCGCAGCTCGGCGTGGAGCTCCTCATGGATCAGGTGGACCTGGCGCAGGTCGGGCCGGGCCGGGTCCCGGCGCACTCGGGAGCGGTGCCGGACCCGCTCCCCCGCGTGCGCGTCGCCCTCCACTCCCAGCCCGGCCAGCAGCCGGATCACCTCGCGCGCCGACTGGCCGAACGTGTGCTCCGCTCCGCGGCACACCGCCGCCACGGTCCCGCCCATCGGCGACCACTCCTTCGACTCGCTCAGCTCGCTCAGATCGCCTTCCACCGCTGCAGCAGGTGGAAGGCACCCCATCCCGGCAGCACCGGGAGCCAGAAGGTCAGTGCCCGGAACAGCAGGACCGCAGGCAGGCCGATCGCGGCCGGAACCCCGGCCACCGCCGTCAGCCCGCCCAGCAGCGCCGCCTCGACCGCGCCCAGTCCGCCCGGCGTCGGCGCCGCCGACCCGATGGCGTTGCCCGCCAGGAAGACCACCGCCACCGCGGCCAGGTCCGCGGTTCCGCCGAACGCGGTCACCGAGAAGTACAGGCACAGCACGTAGGCGGCCGTCAGCAGGAGCGTGCCGCCGATGCCCATGGCCATCCGCCGCGGGCTCTGCAGCAGGTCCAGCAGCTGCGGGAGCACACCGCGGAAGTAGGGGCGGATCCGGTCGTGCACGGCCCGCCGCAGCGCGGGTACCAGCAGCACGGCGGCGACCACGACCGACAGCCCGGCCGTGACGACGATCAGGGTGGAGGACGGCGAGAAGTCGGCTACGTGCCCGGTGCCGGTGAGGTAGGCGGCGACCAGCAGGATCGCCACGTGCAGCACCACACCCACGGCCTGGGAGAGGCCGATCCCGGAGATCGCCAGGCCGGCCGACGCGCCCCACTGGGTGGCATAGCGCGTGTTGAGCGCCAGCGTGCCCAGGCCGGCCGGGGCGGCGATGCGGATGAAAGCCCCGGCGTACTGGACCAGTACCGTCATCCAGAAGCGCAGCCGGACCGGCACGAACGCCATGATCACCAGGGCCGCGGCGAGCATGCACACCGTCGATGCGGCGAACGCCGCGGCCGCCCAGCGCAGGTCGGCGCCCTGGACGGTGGAGAAGTCGACGTCGGCGAGCTGGTAGGCCAGCACGATGCCGACGATGGTCGCCGCCACCACGCTGACCACGGTGCGGGGCCGCATCCGCTCCAGGCGGGCGGGGCGGGCCGGGGCTTCCGGGGCGATGCCGGTGATCTGGGTGCGCAGGCGGCCCAGGAGGTCGCCGTGGTCGGCCAGGCGGCGCCGCAGCAGCCGCGGCATCCCCGCCGGCTGGAGGAGCGGCAGGGCCGCGGCGACCGGGTCGACGCCCAGTACCCGCACGGCCGACGCGACGGCGCGCCGCTCCCCCACGCGCAGCGCGAGCACCGCCAGCAGTGCGGCGACGTCCAGCGAGGCCTTGAGTCCGACCGCGCCCAGGCTGCCGCCGGTCATGCCGGTGAAGACCACGCGGCCGCCCAGCCGCCAGCCGACGGTGGCGCCGTTGATGTTGCCGTGCACGATGCGGTGGCGGTGCAGCAGGTCCAGCTCGCTCCAGATGTCGTCGAGGACCTCGTCGGTGAGCTCGTCGGCGGCGGCGTCATCGAGGGAGCTGGTGCGCACGTGCTCGCGCACCAGGGCCAGGGTGCCGCCGCCCAGTTCGCCGATGCCCAGGACGCGGGGGGCGGCGGCGCCCGCGGAGTTGGCGGCGAAGCTCATCAGGGCGGTGTGCTCGGCGCGGCGGCGCGGGCCCAGCAGGACGGGTGGGGCGGCCGGGTCGCGGAGCAGGACGATGCGGAAGAGATGCCGCCAGAAGCCGACGAGGTCGTCGGCGCGCATGAGGACGACGTCGAGGCGGCGGTCGACGGTGTCCACTTCGAAGAGCTGGTTGCCTTCGGCGTCGGTGCCGCCGGGGGTCAGGCCGAGGGGGTCGTGGCCGAAGCGGCGCAGTTCGCGGATGAGGCGCCCGGTGGCCGGGGCGGGTCGGGAGAGGCCGAGGGCGAAGCTGGCGGCCGCCGCGCTCGTGGCGCCCACCAGCGCGGTGAGCAGCAGCGACAGTGAGGTGTTGAGCCCGGCGAGCAGGACTGCGGCACCGGTGACGGCGATCCCGGACCACATGGCGGTGCGGATACGCGGCAGGTGGCCCAGTGGCAGCGCGCCGACGTAGCCGATGGCGGCGGCGAGGTAGGCGTGCAGGGGGTTGGTGAAGGCGCTGTAGGCGCCGGGGGAGGCCAGCGCCTCGGGCGGTCCGCCGGGGCCCGAGATGGCCAGGATGGATGCGTTGACGGCGCCGGTGAGCGCGTAGCCGAGGGTGGCGGCGGCCAGCCCGCGGATGACAGGGCGGTACTCCTGGTGCAGGATCCGCTCGACGGAGGTCACCCCGGCCAGGACGATGACGACGAGGTTGGCGGCGCCGGCGGTGACGGCCAGCAGCCAGGGCGGCAGCAGGGCCCGTAGCTCGCTGGGGTCGGTGACCTCGCCGTTGTCGGTGGTGATGCCGACGACCAGCAGCACGAGCGCCACCGCGACCAGGCCGACCGCCGCGATGACCAGGTCGCGCAGGCGCCGCTCGGTGGGGCGGGCACGGCGCGGGGCGTGGCGCCGCGGCGGAGGGGCTCCGTTGAGCGCGCGGGTTTCGACGGCGTCGTCGCTCAGCGGGGCGTCCGGCGGAGGCGGAGAGGTGGTGCGCCGTGCCGCCGGTCTGCTGCCCTGTTCGGGCTCTGGTTGCCGTACGTTCACGCTTCCAGCCTGCCCGACCCGCGACCACTCCCGCGCCAGGCCCCCGGCGTGTCCGGAACGCGAAGGTGACAGCGTCCTCACCGGGGGTACCGCGGTGCGTGTCGGCGGGTTAGCGTCGCGGTGTCGCCCACCGGCTCCGGGGCGGTCGCCGACCTCGGCCACTCCGGCCGCGAATAGCGAACGACCAGCGATGACGGCACCGCGGAGGTCGGCCGCGGTCGGAAGGAGAGTTTCCGGGATGACCACGGATCAGGCAGCCGGCGGACACACGGCGCTCACCCCCGAGGAGATCGGAGAGGCCTACGACGACTACGGCGATTTCTACGGCATGGTTCTGGGCGACAGCGCGATCCACATGGGTATGTGGGTGGCGCACGGGGAGCGCGATGCCCCCGTGAACCTGGTCGATCTGGCCGACCTCGCCCAGGACCGGCAGACCGATTACCTGATCGACACGCTGCGGCCGCGCTCCGGCGACCACATGCTCGACGTGGGGTGCGGCACCGGCGGCCCGGCCATCCGCGCCGCGCAGCGCACCGGGGCGCGCGTCACGGGCGTCACGGTGAGTAGGAGCCAGGTCGCCGAGTCCGCCGAGCGGATCGGGGCGGCCGGGGCCGGCGACCTGGTCGAGGTCGCCTACGGCAACGCCATGGACCTGTCCTACGCCGACGCCACGTTCACCTGTGCCTGGGCGATCGACTCGTTCCCCCACCTGTCCGACCGCGCGGCGGGGCTCGGCGAGGTGAGCCGCGTCCTGCAGGCGGGCGGGCTCTTCCTGCTGACCGACATCGCCCTGCGCGGCACGCCCTCCGATGACGAGCTGGCCTCCTACACCGGTATCTGGTCGGCTCCCCCGCCCCGACCGCTGACCGAGCTGGTCGGTGAGATCGGCCGGGCCGGGTTCGACATCGTCCGGCTGGTGGACATGACTCCCAGCGCGCGGATGTCGGGCGAGGTCATGGCCCTGCTCTACCGCGACCGGCGCGACGAGATCGAGGCGCGGTTCGGTGAGCTGACGGTGTCGTGGCTGGACGACCGCATGCCGCCGTACCGCAGCCTGGTCCGCGACCACCTCGACTACGTCCTGCTCCTGCTGCGCAAGCGGGGGTGAGGACGCAGGGTCGGCCCGGCTAGCCTGGCCGACCCTCATCGTGGTCGCCTCCGGGTCGCGGGGCCGAGGTGAGCCAGGTCAGGACGCGGCTGATGTCGGTCGGGGTGACGATACCCACGATCGCCTCGCCCTCCAGCACCAGGGCCCGCTGGTCGGGGCTGGACTCCATGCGGGTGAGGACATCGGTGAGGGCCTCGTCGGGGGCGGCGGTGACGATCTCGTCCCGGGGGCGCATGATGTCGCCCAGGGTGGTGGTGGCGCGGCGGTCGACGGGGATGTCCCGGATCTGGTGGATGCACACCATCCCGGCCGGGGCCGTTCCGTCGCGGGTGACGGGGAAGGCCGAGTGCCGGTAGCGGAACAGCGGCCCGTCGAGGAACTCGGAGACGGTGGTGTGGGCCGGTGCGGTGATCGGGTCGCGGGTCATGGCGGCCTGCACCGGGACTCCGGCC
Source organism: Nocardiopsis mwathae (assembly GCF_014201195.1). Classification (NCBI taxonomy): domain Bacteria; kingdom Bacillati; phylum Actinomycetota; class Actinomycetes; order Streptosporangiales; family Nocardiopsidaceae; genus Nocardiopsis; species Nocardiopsis mwathae. The sequence goes on from NZ_JACHDS010000001.1 coordinate 2,258,610, forward strand.
AGTACGCCGCGCATCTCGGCGTGGCGCCCCTCGGCCGTGGCGGCGCTGATGAGGAAGAGTCCGATGACGGCAAGCCACACCCCGCTCAGCGCCGCGCCCTGGAGGAAGAGGTAGGCGCCGAGCAGGACCAGGCTCCAGCCGAAGATGCGGCCGGCGGTGGCGGCGCCGACGGTGGCGCGCACCCGGCTTCCGGTGCGCCACCAGATCAGCGCGCGCAGCAGCCGGCCGCCGTCCAGCGGAGCGGCCGGGATGACGTTGAAGATCGCGAGCAGGATGTTGATCGCGGCCAGCCAGGCGACGGCCTCCAGGATGAGGCCGGGGCCGAGGGCGACGGCGACCAGCACGGCCATGACCGCGAAGCCCAGCCCGGCGAGGAGGCTGACGAGCGGGCCGACTCCGGCGATGCGCAGTTCGACCGACGGGCTCTTGGCCTCGTCCTGGAGTCGGGCGACGCCGCCGAGCAGCCACAGGGTGATGCCCTCGACGCGGATGCCGTTGCGGCGCGCCACGACGGCGTGGCCGAGCTCGTGCGCCAGCAGCGATCCGAAGAACACGACGGCGGTGACCAGTCCGACGGTCCAGTACTGCCACGGGGGGCGGTCGGGGTAGAAAAGGGGCAGGCGCGCCTGGGCCAGCCCGAACGCGATGAGGGCGAAGATGACCAGGACGCTCCAGTTCACGCCGACGCGTACCCCGGCCAGGTGCCCCAAGCGGAACGTCTCGTGCACAGCGCCCGTCCTCTCTGGTGGCCGCGGCCACCGGAGTGGGGTCCCTCCTGCTGCCGCCCACCCGCCGGCCGCGGCGCGTGGGCGGTGTTCGTCCTCCCATGCTACGGCGGCGCCGAGCCGGTGGCGCGGACACGCCGCCGGTAGTAGGCGACGGTGACCGCTGCGAGCAGCGGTCACCACGCCAGGGCCGGGGCGTAGGCGGCGACGACCCAGCCGCCGGGGCGCTCGGCGTCGAACCGCTCGGAGGAGCCCGGGAGTCCGGGGCTCACCGCTCGGGCCTGTTCCGGCGTCACGAACTGGAAGATTCCGTTGAGCAGGCCATAGGCGGTGACCAGTGTGATGGCGAGGGCGCCGAGGGCAGCGGGGAGCACCACCGCCGTGCCCGGGATCCGCCGCCCGCCCGCCAGCGGAACCCAGCGCGGCACCGCCTCTCCCCAACGGTGCACCAGTCCCAGGGTCGGCAGCCCGAGCCCCAGTTCGGCGGCGCTCGACACCAGCGGGTACCAGCCGCCGGGCATCGCCGCCAGGTGCAGGCGCCACAGCGAGGACGGCAGCAGGCACAGCGGTACCGCGTAGGCGGCCGGGAAGGCCCGGCGTGGCGGCGCGGTGGAGCAGTGGGCGGCGGTCGAGGTCGGCATGTGTCCCCCAGGTGTGCCTCTCTCTCCCCTTCGGATCCGTCCGGCGCGGCGCGGAGGCGAGGCTCCCCATGGTCCGCCCCGCGGCTCCGGGGCGCCTCCCGCGCGGGGGGACCATGGGAGGCCTCTCCCTCCCGCGCGGGATCGACGCGGGGGAAGCGGGGTCGTCCGCCGCCCCCCGTGCCCTTGTCGGGGATGGGGGCGGCGCCGCCCGTCGGGGTAGGTCCGGTGGTGTGTGCGCAGCCGAGAGGAGCGATGACGGGCGCTACGTCCTGATCGGGGGTCGGCGGTGGCGGGCCAGCGACCCGCTGCTGCCGCCGGACGTCCGCGAGCGCCTGGTCGGCCACCTCATGGCCGCACGGCGGGCCGTCGCCTCGGCCCGCCGTCGCGGGGACGGGGACGCGGAGGGGGTCGCGCGCGGGCGGGTGCAGCGTGCCAAGGAGGGCCTGGGTGAGCGGGGTCGGCCGTGGTGGGAGCTGCCCCGGGCCGAACGGCGCCGCCGGTGGGAGTCGGCGCTCGGGGACCTGGACTCCGGTGAGCGGTAGGCGCCCGCTCGTTCCCGGCCGCCGCGCGGCAGGACATGATCTGCGGGGCACGCTTTAACGTGGAGGCATGCGCCTGACCGCTTTCACCGATCTGTCGCTGCGTATCGTCATGCGGTTGGCGGTCGCGGAGGACGAGCTGCTGACCACGCGTGACGTGGCGGGCATGGTCGCGATGCCCTACACGCACGCGGCCAAGGCGGTGGCGCGGCTGAGCGAGCTGGGGCTGGTGGAGGCGCGCCGGGGCCGTGGTGGGGGCCTGCGGCTGTCCGAGGCCGGGCACCGGGCGTCGGTCGGGTGGATCGTGCGGGAGCTGGAGGGGGCCGGGGACGTCGTGGGCTGCGAGGACGATCCGCCGTGCCCGCTGCGTTCGGCGTGTCGGCTGCGTTCGGCGCTGCGCGCGGCGCAGGAGGCGTTCTTCGCGTCGCTGGACCCGGTGACGGTGGACGCGCTTGTGGCCTCCCCGGCCGGGCCGGTGCTGGTCGGCCTGCGCGCGCCGGACCCCCAGGAACCGCCGGAGTCTCCCCTGTGACCTGCTGATCCTTCGGATCTCCCGCCCCGGTGCGGGGTGCCGCACCACCCGAATTAATATGCATTTGAAACTCCAATTAAGGGAGTTGCGTCCGCTGTACCGACCCCCACATCCCCCGCAGGGAGATCGCATGCTGTCCGCGGAATCCGCCACGACCGTGCGCGCCACGCTGCCGGTCATCGGCGCGTCGCTCGACGCCATCACCGACCGCTTCTACTCGACCATGTTCGCCGAGCGCCCCGACCTCCTCGACGGGCTCTTCAACCGGGGCAACCAGGCCAGCGGCGAGCAGCGCCGCGCGCTGGCCGCATCCATCGCCGGCTTCGCCACGGCGCTCCTCGCCAACCCCCAGGAGCGCCCCGACGCCCTGCTGTCGCGCATCGCGCACAAGCACACCGCGGTGGGCGTCACCGACGACCAGTACATCATCGTGCACAAGTACCTGTTCGGTGCGATCGCCGACGTCCTCGGCGACGCGGTGACCCCCGAGGTCGCCGCCGCCTGGGACGACGTCTACTGGTTGATGGCCGGCGCCCTCATCGCCCGGGAGGCCCGCATCTACGCCGAGGCCGGCGCCGCCGACGGGCGCACCTGGCGGCCGTGGACCGTCGTCCGGTGCACCGAGGAGACCCCGGACGTGGTCTCCTACACGCTGCGCCCGGTCGGCGACGCCCCGATCCCCGTGGCGCGCCCCGGCCAGTACGTCAGCGTCCGGGTCCCCCTCGCCGACGGCACCCGCCAGTTGCGCCAGTACTCGCTGTCCGGGGGTGTCGGCGCTGGACTCCGCCGGATCACCGTCAAGCGGGTGCGCGGCGGCTCCGACGGCGCGACGCCGCCCGGCGAGGTGTCGAACCTGCTGCACGACACCGTCCGCGAAGGCGACGAGCTGACGCTGTCGGCGCCCTTCGGCGACCTCCGACTGGAGGACGGCGACGGGCCGGTCGTCCTCGCCTCGGCCGGGATCGGCTGCACACCGATCACCGCGATGCTGCACCACCTCGCCGAGACCGGTTCGCAGCGGCGCCTCCTGCTGCTGCACGCCGACCGTTCCGAGCGCACCCACGCCCTGCGCGGCGAGGCTGAGGAGCTGGTCGGCCGCCTCCCCGGCGCCGAGCGCGTGTTCTTCTACGAGGACGGCTCGGGCGGTGCCGCGGCCCGCGCGGGCCGGATGGACCTCGACGGCGTCGACGTCCCGTCCGACGCGACCGTGTACCTGTGCGGGCCGCTGCCGTTCATGCGCGAGGTACGCGGGGGCTTCCTGCGCGCCGGGGTTCCGGCCTCCGCCGTGTGCTACGAGGTGTTCGGCCCCGACCTGTGGCTCGGCGCCGACTGACCCCGCGCTCACCGGCCGGGCTCCTCGGGGCGGTCCTACACCCCCCCGGGGGCCGGCCGGCGGGTGGCGCGGTCGACCTCGCGGAAGGCGACGGCTGTGTAGACGGCGACGGCCAGGGCCGTCGCCCCCAGCAGGGCGAAGCCGATCGTGTAGGCGCCGGTGGCCTGGAAGACGACCCCCATCACCATCGGCGGGAAATACCCGCCCAGGCCGCCGGCCGCTCCGACCAGGCCGGTCACGGTGCCCACCCGCGACGGCTCGACCACCTTGGCGACCAGTGCGAAGACGCTGCCGGTGCCCAGCCCGAGGGCGACCGCCATGAGGACGAAGGCGGTCCCGGCCGGGACCTCGGCCGGCGGGTGGAAGGCGAGGGCGACCGCGAGGACGGCGGTGGCGAAGAAGGAGGCCAGGCAGACCCGGACCGGTCCGATGCGGTCGGACAGGATGCCGCCCACGGGGCGGGCCAGGACCGCGGCCACGGAGAACCCGGCCGTGCGGAGCCCCGCCTCGGTCTGCAGGAAGTCATACGCGGTGGTCAGCACGGTGGGCAGGTAGGTGGAGAACGCGACGAACCCGCCGAACACCAGGGCGTAGAGCCCCGCCATCTTCCAAGTCGCGGCCATGCGCGCCGCCGCGGCCATGCGCGGCAGCACCGGCTCGGTGCCCGGCCGCCACTGCGGTGCGTTGCGGCTGAACAGCAGCATGACCGTGCCCATCACCGCCAGCACGGCGGCCATGGCCACGTGGGTCCCCCACAGGCCGAGGAGCTCGACCGAGCGCGGGGCGAAGAAGGCGGCCAGCGCGGTGCCGCCCATCCCGGCGCCGAACACCCCGGTGGCGAAGCCCTTGCGCCGGGGCGGGTACCAGGCGCTCACGAAGGGGATGCCGACCGCGAAGGAGGTTCCGGCGATCCCCAGGAAGAAGCCCCAGAGCAGCAGCATCGGGTAGGAGTGCCCGGACAGACCCACGAGCAGCACCGGGATGATGCTGGCGAAGCAGACCGCGGTGAACATGACCCGGCCGCCGTAGCGGTCGGTGAGCGCGCCGACGGGAATCCGTCCGAGCGCGCCCACGAGGACCGGGAAGGCGACCAGCACGGCGACCTGTGACGGGGTGAGCCCGAGCCGCTCGGTGTAGGTGGCCGACAGCGGGCCGATCAGGTTCCACGCCGCGAAGGTGACCGCGAACGCGGCCGTCGCCAGCGCGAGGTTGACTCCGCGGCCTCCTCCCGTTGTTTCGGCTCCACCCGACTCTGCGCGCATGGCGTGTTATCCCCTCACCGTTCGACGTCCCGCTCCTAACATGACGAACGTAACGAGAATTCCATTCGCCCTCACGGGACCTTTGGCATCGATCGCGGAGACCTTAAGACCATTGGTCCCGAATAGTCCGAAGGATTGACTGGATTCCCGAGGACATTTCCCAACGCCCCCGCGCCGCACCGTGGGCGCGGAGACGACAAAGGACGACATACACGTGAGCGATGACGGCAAGGACGCGGGTAGAGACGGTTCAGCGATCCAGGACCTCCTGCTTCGCACGGGAAGTTACCTCGCCCGCACAGAAACGACACAGGACCTTCGGGCGGTTTTCAAGGAGGGCGGCCGCGAGGGCGACGTCTTTTATCGCGACCGGTGGAGCCACGACAAGGTCGTACGGTCCACCCACGGGGTCAACTGCACGGGGTCCTGCTCGTGGAACGTCTATGTGAAAGACGGCATCATCACCTGGGAAACGCAGGCGACCGATTATCCGTCGGTGGGCCCCGACCGCCCGGAGTACGAGCCGCGCGGGTGCCCGCGCGGTGCGGCGTTCTCCTGGTACACCTACTCCCCCACGCGCGTCCGGTTCCCCTATGCCCGCGGGGTCCTGGTCGAGATGTTCCGGGAGGCGCGCCGGCGGCTCGGCGACCCGGTCGCGGCCTGGGCCGAGATCACCACCGACCCGGACAAGCGGCGCCGCTACCAGTCGGCGCGCGGCAAGGGCGGACTGGTCCGGGTCACCTGGGAGGAGGCCGTGGAGATCGCCGCGGCGGCCCACGTCCACACCATCCGCGCCTACGGTCCCGACCGCATCGCCGGGTTCTCCCCGATTCCGGCGATGTCGCAGGTCTCCCACGGTGCGGGTGCGCGGTTCGTGAACCTGCTGGGCGGGTCGATGCTGTCGTTCTACGACTGGTACGCCGACCTGCCGGTCGCCTCGCCGCAGGTCTTCGGCGACCAGACCGACGTCCCGGAGTCCGGGGACTGGTGGGACGCCGCCTACCTGCTGGTGTGGGGGTCCAACGTTCCGGTGACCCGGACACCCGACGCCCACTGGATGGCCGAGGCCCGCTACCGGGGCCAGAAGGTCGTCGTGGTCGCGCCGGACTACAGCAGCGCCGCCAAGTTCGCCGACGAGTGGATGAGCCCGCACCCGGGCACGGACGCGGCACTGGCCCTGGCCATGGGCCACGTCATCCTCACCGAGCACTTCGTGCGCGCCCGGACCCCGGCCTTCGACGCCTACGTGAAGAAGTACACCGACCTGCCGTTCCTGGTCACCCTGGACGAGCACGACGGGCGCTACGTCCCGGGCAAGTTCCTCACCGCCGCCGACCTTCCGGGGGCCGACCCGGACTCCGGGAACGCGCGGTGGCGGCCGGTCCTCGTCGACGAGCGGACCGAGGAGGCCGTGGCGCCCCCGGGCACGCTGGGCGACCGCTGGGGCGAGGGCGGTGCCGGGCGGTGGAACCTCGACCTGGACGGCATCACCCCCCGGCTGAGTTTCCTCGACGACCATGGCGCCGGGCCGGAGGGCGGCGCGGCGGTCGAAGTGGCGCTTCCGCGGTTCGACGCCGAGGACGGGACGCCCGGCCGGCTGGTGCGCGGGGTGCCGGTGCGCCGGGTCGGCGGCCGACTGGTCACCACCGTCTTCGACCTGCTCCTGGCGCAGTTCGGGGTGGCCCGCCCGGGGCTGCCCGGGTCCTGGCCGACCGGGTACGACGACCCCTCCGAGCCGTGCACCCCGGCCTGGCAGGAGGAGATCACCTCGGTGCGGGCGGACCGGGCGGTCCGGATCGCCCGGGAGTTCGCCGCGACCGCCGAGGCCACCGGCGGCCGCGCCATGATCATCCTGGGGGCCGGGGTCAACCAGTGGTTCCACGGCGACACCATGTACCGCGCGTTCTTCACCCTCCTGCTCCTGACCGGCTGCCAGGGCGTCAACGGCGGAGGCTGGGCGCACTACGTCGGCCAGGAGAAGTGCCGGACCCAGACGGGGTGGGCCGCCTACGCCTCGGCCATGGACTGGTCGCGCCCGCCGCGCTTCATGGCCGGGACCGCCTACTGGTATATGCACACCGACCAGTGGCGCTACGACACCTACGACGCCGACGCGCTGACCACACCGCTGGGTCCGGGCCGACTGGCCGGGCGGCACACCGCCGACCTGGTGGCGGCCTCGGCGCGGATGGGGTGGATGCCCTCCTACCCCACCTTCGACCGCAACCCGGTCAAGCTGGCCCGGGAGGCGCAGGACGCCGGCCGGGACCCGGGCGAGTACGTGGCCGGGGAGCTGGCCGCGGGACGGCTGCGGTTCGCCGCCGAGGACCCCGACGCACCGGAGAACTGGCCGCGGGTGCTGACCGTGTGGCGGGCCAACCTGTTCGGATCCTCGGCCAAGGGCAGCGAGTACTTCCAGCGGCACCTGCTGGGCACGCACTCGGCGGTCCAGGGCCGGGAGGCCGGCCCCGAGCACCGCCCCGACGACGTGGTGTGGCGTGAGGAGGCCCCGGAGGGCAAACTCGACCTGCTGCTGTCACTGGACTTCCGGATGACCAGTACGACGCTGCTGTCCGACGTCGTGCTCCCGGCCGCGACCTGGTACGAGAAGCACGACCTGTCGACCACCGACATGCACCCGTTCGTGCACGCGTTCAACCCGGCGATCGATCCGCCGTGGCAGGCGCGCACCGACTTCGACGCCTTCCACACGCTCGCCCGCCGCTTCAGCGAACTGGCCGAGACGCACCTGGGGAAGGTCGGCGACCTGGTGGCGGCGCCGATGCAGCACGACACCCCCGGGGAGCTCGCCCAGCCCGGCGGCATCGCCCCGGACTGGAAGGCGAGCGGCGAGGTGCCGGTGCCGGGGCGGACCATGCCCGACCTGATCCGGGTGGAGCGCGACTACCCGGCGGTGGCCGAGAAGCTGGGAGCACTGGGCCCCCTCGCCGAGTCGCCGGGGCTGCCGGTGAAGGGCGTGTCGTTCACCCCCGACGAAGAGGTGGAGTGGCTGCGGCAGCGCAACGGCACCGTGCGCGGCGGGGTCGCCGACGGGCGCCCCGCCCTGGACACCGACGTCAAGGTCTGCGAGATGATCCTGGCGCTGTCGGGCACCAGCAACGGGCGGCTGGCGGCCCAGGGGTTCGAGCGCCTCGCCGCCCGGACCGGGACCGACTTCGACGAGCTCATCCACGGCAGCCATGAGCGGCGTGTGGTGTTCTCCGACACCCAGGCCCGCCCCACGCCCGTGGGCGCGAGCCCGGAGTGGTCCGGCAAGGAGGCGCCGGATCGGCGCTACGCCCCGTTCACCATCAACACCGAGCACGACAAGCCGTGGCACACCCTCACCGGCCGCCAGCACTTCTACCTCGACCACGACTGGATGCACGAGTTCGGTGAGGCGCTGCCGGTCTACCGGCCGCCGCTGGCCCTGCACCGGCTCTTCGGGGAGCCCGAACTCGGCCCTACCGGGGAGCGCGCGGTGACGGTGCGCTACCTGACCCCGCACTCGAAGTGGTCGATCCACTCCGAGTACCAGGACAACCTGCTGATGCTGACCCTGTCGCGGGGCGGTCCGTCGCTGTGGATGAGCCCCGCCGACGCGGCGGCCATCGGCGCGTCGGACAACGACTGGGTGGAGGCCGTCAACCGCAACGGGGTGGTGGCGGCGCGGCTGGTGGTCTCGCACCGCATGCCGACCGGGACGGTCTACGTGTACCACGCCATGGAGCGGGTGGTGGACACGCCCACGACCGAGACCACCGGCAGGCGCGGGGGCATCCACAACTCGCTGACCCGGCTGCTGGTCAAGCCCACGCACCTGATCGGCGGCTACGCCCAGTTCTCTTACGCCTTCAACTACATCGGCCCGACCGGCAACCAGCGTGACGAGGTCACGGTGGTGCGCAAGCGCACGTCAGAGGTGAAGTACTAGATGTCCGAAGCAACCGGCGGCACAGAGGCCGCGCGGGCGTCCGGGACCGAGCGGATCGGCCGGGTCATGGCCCAGGTCGCCATGGTGATGAACCTCGACAAATGCATCGGGTGCCACACCTGCTCGGTGACCTGCAAGCAGGCCTGGACCAACCGCGCCGGTGTCGAGTACGCGTGGTTCAACAACGTCGAGACCCGCCCCGGACAGGGCTATCCGCGGCGCTATGAGGACCAGGACCGGTGGCGGGGCGGCTGGCGCCGCACCCGGTCCGGCCGCCTCGTCCCGCGCTCGGGCGGGCGGTTGAAGCGGCTCGCCACCATCTTCGCCAACCCGGTGATGCCGTCGCTCAACGACTACTACGAGCCCTGGACGTATGACTACGAGAACCTGATCGCCGCACCGCTGGGCGACGACATGCCGGTGGCCCGGCCGCGCTCACTGATCAGCGGCGAGCCGACCGCCATCGAGTGGAGCGCCAACTGGGACGACGAACTCGGCGGCGGCGAGGAGGTCGGGCGGGACGACCCCGTCGTGCAGAAGCTCGGCGACCGGGTGCGCTTCTCCTTCGAGGAGGCGTTCATGTTCTACCTCCCGCGGATCTGCGAGCACTGCCTCAACCCGACGTGCGTGGCCGCCTGCCCCAGCGGTGCACTGTACAAGCGCTCCGAGGACGGCATCGTGCTGGTGGACCAGGACCGCTGCCGCGGGTGGCGGATGTGCGTCACGGGCTGCCCGTACAAGAAGGTCTACTTCAACCACAAGACCGGCAAGGCCGAGAAGTGCACGATGTGCTACCCGCGCATCGAGGTGGGCATGCCGACGATCTGCTCGGAGACGTGTGTGGGGCGGCTGCGCTACCTCGGCGTCGTCCTGTACGACGCCGACCGGGTCGGTGCGGCGGCCGCGGTGGCCGACGAGCACGACCTCTACCCGGCCCAGCTGGGCGTCTTCCTCGACCCCGAGGACCCGGCGGTGCAAGAGGCGGCCCGGCGCGACGGCATCCCCGAGCGCTGGGTGGAGTCGGCCCGCCGCTCCCCCGTCTACGCCCTGGCGGCGCGGTACCGCGTGGCGCTGCCGCTCCACCCGGAGTACCGGACCCTGCCGATGGTCTGGTACATCCCCCCGCTGTCGCCGGTCGTCGACGCGCTGACCTCCACCGGGCACGACGGGGAGGACGCCGACAACCTCTTCGGCGCCATCGATGCCCTGCGGATCCCGGTGGAGTACCTGGCCGAGCTGTTCACCGCCGGAGACACCGCTCCGGTGACCGCGGCGCTGCGCCGCCTGTCGGCGATGCGCTCCCACATGCGCCGGATCAACCTGGGCCAGGGCCGCGATGAGGAGATCGCCGCCGCAGTGGGCATGGACGGCCGGGAGGTCGAGGAGATGTACCGGCTGCTCGCGCTGGCCAAGTACGACGAGCGCTACGTCATCCCGACCGCCTACGGCGTGGACGACGCCGACCGGGGGGTGATCGAGGAGATCGGCTGCTCACTGGACTTCGAGGGCGGCCCCGGGATGGGCGGTGCCGGCGGGCGCGTCCCGTTCGGCGAGGCCTCCGGGCGGCCGGACCCGGCCAGCGTGGAGACCTTCCACGCCCTGCGCGAACGGCAGCGGGGCGGCGGGGAGCGCGAGGACGGGCTGTCCGGCCGGGTCAACCTCCTCAACTGGGACGGGCGGGGGCGGCCCGACGGGCTGTTCCCACCGCAGGCCGACGGCACGGGGCAAGAGGAGGCAGGACGATGAGGGGCATGGCTCCGGGATCCCCCCGGTCCGCCACCGACCGCGCGGTGCTGCGGCAGGCGGCGTCGGTGCTGCTGGGATACCCCGACTCGACGCTGCGGGAACGGCTGCCGCTGGTGCGCCGCGCGCTGGCCGAACTCCCGCCCTCGGGCGCCGCCCGCGCCCTGGACGGGTTCTGCGCGCACGCCGAGGCGGCCCCGGACCTGGAGCTGGGCGCGCACTACGTGCGCACCTTCGACCTGCGGCGGCGCCGGACCCTGCACATGACCTTCTACACCGACGGCGACACCCGGCGCCGCGGCCATGCCCTGGCCCACGTCAAGGCGGTCTACACCGGGTGCGGCTGGCAGCCCGATCCCAGCGAGCTCCCGGACCACCTGGCGGTTCTGCTGGAGTTCGCCGCCCGGTGCGACGCGGAGTGGGGCGAGACGCTGCTGCTGCGCTTCCGGCCGGGGCTGGAGCTGCTGCGCACGGCGCTGCACGCGCACGAGACCCCGTACGCGGCCGTGCTGGACGCCGTGGACGCCACCCTTCCCGCCACCGCAGAGGCCGAGCGGGCCGCGGCCCGGCGGCTGGCCCGGACCGGACCGCCGACCGAGGCCGTGGGGCTGTCCGGCTACGGCGCGCCCACCCCCCTCGACCTTCCCGGAGGTGCCCGATGACGGCGCTGGACACCGCCCTGTGGGGCATCCTGCCGTACCTGGTCGTGCTGGTGCTGGTGGGCGGGACCGTGTGGAGGTACCGCTACGACCGGTTCGGCTGGACGACGCGCTCCTCGCAGATGCACGAGTCGCGGCTGCTGCGGATCGGCAGCCCGCTGTTCCACTTCGGCATCCTCGTGGTGATCATCGGGCACGTCATCGGCCTGCTCATACCGGACCGCTGGACGGCGGCGATCGGAGTCACCGCCACGATGTACCACGTCAACGCGCTGGTGCTGGGGATCATCGCGGGGGTGTGCACGCTGGCGGGGGTGGCGCTGCTGGTCTACCGGCGCCGCACCACCGGCCCGGTCTTCAGTGCCACCACGGTCAATGACAAGGCGATGTACCTGGTCCTGGTGCTGGCGATACTGACGGGGCTGGCCACCACGCTGGTGTCGGCGGGGGCCGACCTCACCGGGGGGCACGCGCACGACTACCGGCAGACCGTTTCGGTGTGGTTCCGCAGCCTGTTCGTGCTCGACCCGGACGTGGCCGCGATGAGCGCCGCGACGCTGCCGTTCAAGGTGCACGTGCTGGTGGGACTGGGGCTGTTCACCATGCTGCCGTTCACCCGGCTGGTGCACGCTTTCACGGCCCCTGTGGGCTACCTGTTCCGCCCCTATGTCGTCTACCGGAGCCGAGGGGACCGGCCGGAGGCCGACGAGCGCGCGGACCGGGCCGTGCGCCCGGCGAGGCGCGGCTGGGGCCGCTGACGCGCCGCCGAGGAGCGGTGCGCCCCGGCCGGGGTCCCGCCGCCGCGAGGGCGGGGCGGCGGGACCCCGGCCGGGTGCGGTGTGCCGGCGCCTCAGGCCGCACGGGCCTCGATGAGGCTGAACGGGGAGGCGGTCGGGATGATCCGCTCGATGCGCAGGTCGGCCCGGCCGAGCAGGGCCGCGAACTCCTCTTCGGTCCGCTCGCACCCGTCGAGCAGGGCGAGCATCGAGAAGTCCATGGCCTTGCCGGGGTGCGGGGTATCGCCCGGCGGGATGACCTGTTCGACGAGGAGGACGCGGCCGCCGGGCGCCATGGCCTGGGCGCAGCAGCGCAGGATCCCGGCAGCCCGGTCGTCGGGCCAGTCGTGCAGGATCCACTTGAGGATGTAGAGGTCGCCGTCCTCAGGGGCCTTGTGGAAGAAGTCGCCGCCGACGGCGGTGCAGCGGTCGGCCAGCCCCTCGGCGCGCAGCCGGTCGCGGGCGGCCTCGGCCACGTGCGGGACGTCGAAGACGACGCCGTGGGCGTCGGGGGCGGTGCGCAGGACGGTGCTGAGCAGGGTGCCGTTGCCTCCGCCGACGTCGACGATCCGGCGTGCGGCCGAGAAGTCGTAGGCGTCGAGCACGGCCCGCAGCACCGGTCGGCTCAGCTCCTGCATCGCGGTGTTGAACAGGGCGGCGTGCTCGGGGTGGTCGGCGAGGTAGTCGAAGAGGGAGGCGCCGAACACCCGGGGAAAGGTCGCCTCGCCCGTGCGCACGCTGTGTGCGGAGTCGAAGAGCGCCCGGCCGATCACCCCGTCGAAGGCGAGGGTGGCGCGCACGCTGCAGTGGTGGTCGGAGCGCAGCGGTGCTCCCGCCGCGGTGAGGGCGAAGGAGCCGGGGGCCGTCTCGGTGAACACGCCGCACGCGGCCAGCACGCGCAGCATCCGGTACAGCGCCTCGGGGTGGGTGCCGGTCGCCGCGGCGAGGTCGTGGGCGCTGCGCGGGCCGTCGGCGAGGAGGTCTCCGAGGCCCAGCTCCGCGGCGATCTGCAGGAGTCGGGCGTGGATGAACTGGTCGCGCATGTGCAGGAGGCGGACAGCGGGGTCGGGTGCCTCCTGCACATGACCGGTGGGCGGCTCGGGTCGCTCTTCGGCCACGGGTTCCTCCTTCGCGGCGGGGACGGGTGCGGCCGCGGCGGTGCGTGTCGGGGTGCCGGGCACACGGGCGGCGGCTCGGCTCCTCACTTGGTCCCCACGACCATGGACTCGGGTCCGGCCAGGTGCTCGACGTAGCAGTCGCGGAACCCGGCGTCGGTCATCCAGCCGATGCAGTCGGCGCCGGTGTAGTCGAATCCGCCGGGGCTCTCCACGAGCATGTGCAGGCTCATCAGCAGCGCGAAGGTGTTGTGCCGGCGCTCGTCGTCGATCAGGGCTTCGTAGACGATGACGCGCCCGCCCTCGGGCAGCGCCTCGTAGGCCTTGCGCAGCAGCATGCGCTTGGTGTCCAGGTTCCAGTCGTGCAGAGCGTGGCCGAGAACGATCACGTCGGTCGACGGCATCGGGCCGGTGAAGAAGTCACCGGCTTGGAAGGCCAGCCGGTCCTCCAGTCCGGCCGCGGCGACGGTCTCGCCGAAGTAGGGTTCGACCGCCGGGAGGTCGAACCCGGTGCCGCGCAGGTGCCGGTGGCGCCGCAGGAGACGGCTGAGCAGGGCGCCCTCGGCGCAGCCGACGTCGGCGACGGTACCGAACCGGCTCCACGGGAATCTGTCGATGATGGCGGCGATACTGGCGGTGGAGCCGCCCGTCATCGCGCGCTGGAACATGCGGGTGCGCTCCGGGTCGGCGTACAGCGCGTCGAAGGGGTCGCTGACGCCTTCGGAGATCTTCTCCTGCGGCTCGCCGGTGACCAGGGCCCGCCGCAGGCTCCCCCAGGACTCGTACCAGTGGTCGGAGGCGACCTCCAGCAGCCCGCCGATGTAGGAGTCGGTCTTGGCCTCGTCAAGGAAGGTGTCGGCGGGCGGCAGGTTGCGGTAGCGGCCCTCCTCCCGGTCCAGCAGGCCCAGGGAGACCAGGGCGTCGAGGAAGTCGAGCAGTCCGCGCCCGTGTAGGCCGAGGCGCTCGCGGAGCTGTTCGGCGTCGAGCGGACCGGCGGCGGCCAGCACGGTGAACACGCGCAGTTCCACCGCCGTCTGGATGACCTTGGCCGACCAGAATCCCAGCCCGGCGTCGAGGATCTGGCCGGGGGAGGCGAGGGGTTCGCGGCGGGATGCGCCGGGCGGTTCGACGATGCGGCGCACGTCGTGGGTGTCGTGGAGGTCCTCGAAGTGGGTCACCTTGCCGTCGGTGATCCGCCAGGTGTGCACCATGCGCACGGTGCCGGCGGTACCGCTGAGGGCGCCGCGCATGTGGAGGGCGCCCAGGACGACGACGCGGTCGCCGGACTCCAGGAACTCGTGCGGCTCCTGGCGCAGTTCGCTGAAGACGGTGCGGGCGCGGGCCATGAACGCCCGCACCTCGGCGAGGCCCTTCTTGGTGCCGCCGAGGCCGTGGTCGGCCATGCCGTCGGGGTGGACCCAGGTGACGTCGGGGTGGAAGAGGTCGAGGACGGCGTCGATGTCGCCGCGCTGGAACGCGGCGTAGGAGGCGCGGATGAGCTCGGTGTTGTTCGACACGCTGGCCTTCCTGTGTGTGGTTCGGGGGGTGATCGGATGAGTCTTCCTGTGTTGATCTCGGGTGGCGCGACCGAATTCTCACCGGCATCCGGTCGCCACACGCGGGATCAACGCAGGTACCGGCGGCAACGCGGGGAGAGCTCAGGCGGCGCCGGCGACACCGGGCAGGTGGGCGTCGACAGTGCGTCGCAGGCCGGTACGCCAGTCGACCTCGCAGTCGCCGATGAGCGCCCGGCGCAGGGTGTTGTCGAAGGCGTGGGTGCCGCGGGTGACGTCACTGGGCTCGAACCGGGCCTCGGTGCCGGTGATCTCGGCGAGGTGGGCGAGCATGTCCCGGATGCCGACGATGTCGTCGCCGCCCCAGTTCACGATGCGCGCCGGGGCGGTGGCCACGCCCCACAGCAGCGGGACCTGCCGGCTGATGTCGTCGGTGTGGATGGGGTTGCACCGGTTCTGGCCCGCACGGGGCACCTCGACGGGTTCTCCGGCGAGCATCCGGCGGAACAGCAGGATGGGGACGCCCCCGTGGCCGTGGGGGCCGTAGGCGACGTTGAGCCGGGCGATGGTGGTCGGCAGGCCGAGCGCGGTGGCGAAACCGCGGACGGCGCCCTCGACGGCGAGCTTGCCGACGGCGTAGGTGGGCAGCCACGGGGTCCGTCCGCCCAGGGGGTCGGTCTCGGTGTGCGGGTGGTCGAGGCCCTGGCGGGCGTAGACCGCGCCGGTGGAGACGTGGAGGAACGCCTCGGCGGCGCGGCAGTGCACCATGAGCCGACCGGTGGCCGCGCAGTTCACCTCCAGGGTGGTGTCGAAGTCGGTGCCGTCGCCGCGGTGGGCGGCCGCGTGCAGGACGTGGGTGAAGTCGTCGGGGAGGCCGTCGAGCGTGTCGGCGGCCATGTCCCACCGCCAGGTGCGGATGCCCCGGGCCAGCAGGTCGCGTTCGGCGTCGGCGTCGCCGAAGCGGGCCAGGCACCAGACCTCGTTGCGGGGTGCCAGGGTCTCGGCGACCTGGCGGGCCACCTGGCCGGTCGCGCCGGTGATGAGGATCTTCTTGTCGGTGAGCACGGGCGCCTCCTGTGCGGCTGGGTCGTGGAGCGGTGGGCGTCCGGTCCCTGCGGCCGGGTCGGCGGGGCGGGAACCGGACGCCCTTCGTCATCGGCTCATCGGATCTCAGGCTTCCGTGGATCGGCCCTCGCCCAGGGCCCGGTCCAGTTCCGTGCGCAGGATCGCCTGGAAGGACGCCACGTGCTCGGGGCCCATGAGGGTGTAGTGCTCGCCCGGGACGTCGATGTAGCGGTTCTCCTCGCGAGCGAAGCCGTCCCAGGGCCGCAGCTGGGTGTCGAGCCAGTCCTCCTTGGTCCCGCGCAGCGGAACCGCGTAGAAGACGCTGAGCGACCGCACGTTCCCGCTGGGCTCGTAGGTCCGCCCCAGACGCACCAGCGACTGGGCCAAGTCCACCCAGGCCCCGAACTTCGCGACGTCGAGGTCGAGCTCGGCCAGCCGCCCGGGGGGTGCGATGTCCATCAGGTAGTCGAGCTGCTGCCGGCGGGTCAGTCCGTCGCGGAGCCGCCCGGGCAGCTCGACGGACTGCTCCTTGGTGATCAGCGACAGGAAGAAGGCCAGGTTGACCGCTCCCTCGACGAAGTCGAGCTCCGCCATCCGGTCCTGGACGTGGGGCGGCAGGTTGAAGATCCCCACGAAGTCGACCCGCTCCCCCAGCGCCTCCAGTGCCTTGGCGATCTCGAAGGCGACGATGCCGCCGTAGGAGTAGCCCGCCACGGCGTAGGGGCCCAAGGGCTGCTCGTCGCGGATGGCCCGGACATAGCACTCGACCATCTCGCCGAAGGTGGCGAAGTAGTCCTCGCCCTCTCCGAAGCCGCGGGCGCGCAGGGCATGGAAGGGGCGCTCGCTGACGAAGTACTTGGCGAGGTTGACGAACACCAGCACCTCGCCGACCCCGGGGTGGACGCAGAATAGCGGGGTCTTGTCCCCGCTGAGCTGCAGGGGCACCAGCGGGTCGTAGGGGGCGGCCGCCCCCTGGGAGCCCGCCTGGCCGCCGCCTCCCCCGGCGCCGTCGATCCGCGCGGCCAGCTCGCGGATGGTCGGTGCCCGCAGGATCCCCACGACGGGCAGGTCGCGCAGGCCGAAGGCCCGCTCGACGTGGCCCTTGAGCCGCAGGATGTCCAGCGAGGTCCCGCCCAGGTCGAAGAAGCTCGCGGTGGCGCTGATCTCGGCCGGGTCGGCGTCGAACATCTCGGCGTAGATCTCGGCGAGCGCGGCCTCGGTCTCACCGACGGGGGCGGTGTAGCCGCCCAGCCGGCGGGTGACCAGGGCGGCGACGTCGGCCTCGGCCGCGGCGAACTCCCCGGCCTCCAGGCGTTCGCGCAGCTGGGAGCGCTGGATCTTGCCGAGGCTCGTCTTGGGGACCGCCGACATCGGCAGCGGCAGGATGAGCGAGGGGCGGAACCCCCAGTGCAGCACGGTGCTGCTGCGGATGGCGACGATCAGGCGGTACAGGTCGGCCTCGCCGTCATCGCCCGCCCCGTCCGCGGCACCGCCCTGTCGGCGCAGGTCGGGCGCGAAGAGGACGGCGAGCTGCTCGGTGTCGCTGCCCTGCGGGCGGATGGGGAAGGCGGCGATGTACGACTTCGCCACCCCGTCCAGGCGCTCCAGCACGGTCTCCAGGTCGTGGCTGAAGTAGTTGACGCCGTTGACGATGATGCTGTCCTTGCTCCGGCCGACCAGGGTGAGCCGGCCGTCGTCGATGCGTCCCCGGTCCCCGGTGCGGAACCAGCCGTCGGGGGTGAAGGCCGCGGCCGTGGCCGCGGCGTCGCCGAGGTAGCCGTCGAACACCATGGGACCGCGCACCTGCAGCTCGCCGTCGCGGCCGCCGGGCAGCGGCGCGTCGTCGGCGCCGACGACGCGCATCTCCAGCCCCGCCACGGCGCGGCCCAGCGAGGCGAACTCCTGCCCGTCGTCGACGTCGGGGAAGTCGAGGGAGAAGACGCTTCCGGCGCACGTCTCGGTCATGCCGAACGCCGGGGACACCACGCCGCGGTCCAGGCCGAAGGGGGCGAGGCGGTCGAGGAAGCCGCGCACCGTGGCGCAGACGGTGGCCTCACCGCCGGAGATGACCCGGCGCAGGGCGGACAGGTCGGGGGTGAATCCGTCGTCCAGCCGGTCCATGGCACGGTTGAGCTGGGCGAACAGGAAGTTGGGGGTGAAGGTGAGGGTGACCCGGTGGGCGTCGGCCAGCCGGAGGAAGCGCAGCGGGTCGCCGAGCACGGACTCAGGGGCGACCTGTACCTGCGTGGCGCCGACGCTCGTCGGGAGCAGGTGCATCTCGATCGCGGAGATGTGGTCGAAGGAGATCCAGTTCATCGTGGTGTCGCACGCAGTGGCGCCCAGGCGTTCCGCCTTCGCGGGCAGGGCAGCCAGCAGGTTGGCGTGCGACAGCCGCACGGCCTTGGGGTGGCCGGTGGATCCGGAGGTGAGCATGAGCAGTGCGGTGTCGTCACGCTCCGCGCGATGGTATGCGCTTTCCGGAGTGGCAGAGGTGAGTTCCCCGATCAGGCGCACGGACAGGTCGGCGGCGTCGCCCGCTTGGGGGAGCTCGTCGCACAGGGCTTTGGTGGTCAGCCACAGGGGGCGCTCCAGCAGGGCGTCGACGTGGCGCACCTGCTGGGACCAGCGGGCGGTGTCGGTGGCCTGGGGGCGCAGCGGGCAGGGGACGAAGCCGCCGAGCACGCATGCCCAGAACGCGGGCACGTAGTCGTCGGGTTGTCGGAGGAGCAGGACGACGTTGTCCCGGGGCCGCAGGCCCGCGGCGCGCAGTCCGGCCAGTAGGCGGGAGGCCTCGGCCAGGAGTGTGGGATAGGACTGGGCGACGGAATCCCGCGGGTCGTCGGCCGCGGGGTAGCGGAGCCCGGTGCGCGGGTGGTGTTCGACGGCGTGGGTGAGCAGGTCGGCCACGGTGTGGAACGAGGTCCACGGTGCGGCGTCCGGTAAGTGGACCGGACCGGGGCCGAGGGCGTGCGCGGGCGGTGCGGCCCCCGTGCCGGCGTTCGGTTCGGTCGGAAACGGGATGGACATCGATCATCTCCCCGTATTCGAGTCTGAAGGCTTCCCGGCGATGTCCGGATGCCGCTCCCGGCCGAAGTGGAATATCGCCGGGAACGGAGGAGGTGACGGCGCCAGACCACCGATCCGACGACCACGTATTCACCGGTCGGTGGTCCGTCGATCGACCGCCGGGCAGGACGCCCCCTCCTTTACAATGGACCGCGAAAGACCTGCACATTCACTTCTCACCAGGCGTTGAACACCACACACAAGGAATGTGACGAGGAATTTCGCCAATCGCCCCGAATTTCGAATACCAGGCCAACACAGGGGGGAGATCGATTCAATGTGCAGTGAATCACACTCCGGTTTGGGACTTCGTTCCCTTGCGGCCGCCCGGGATGCGGCTCCGGCCCCGGAGCGCAGGGTCACATCGCCAGCAGCCGGGTCGCCAGCGCCGCGGCCGAGAGCGCGAGGAGGACGGCGGCAGGCGCCATGCTCTTGACCGGGTCACCCTGCCTGACGTGGAATCCGAGCGCGAGGACCATCAGCACCGACAGCCCCGTCGCGGCGGCGGCACCCAACCAGGCGGCCTGCGCGATCCCCAGCCAAACGCCCAGCAGGCCGACGATCAATCCGGCCCCGCCGAGCACTTCGAACACCCCGGTCAAACGCATGATCCGGAGGTCGAGACCCAGGCCGACCGTCTGGTCCACGGCACTTTTCAGTGCCAGCGCCTTGGGGACACCGATGGCCAGTACCGCCACGGCGAGAAGAACGGCCAGGACCATGGCGGCGATGAGCATGCCTGCCTCCCGTATTGTTGATCGCGAACCCACAGACGTGAGGAACATGATGGCCGATATAACGCAGGTGACGAAAGACGGAAAATCCATGTTCGGAACGAACACCGGTGTTCCTTACGAGGTCCCAGGACATGTCGGCCGGTGTAATGTCCGAGATGTCCTGGACCGCATCGGCGACAAGTGGAGCGTCCTGGTGATCGCACTGCTCGGCGACGGACCGTTGCGCTATTCGGAACTCCGCCGCCGGATCGACGGCGTGTCGCAGCGGATGCTCACCCTGACCCTGCGGAACCTGGAACGCGACGGCCTGGTGGCCCGCACGGTGACCCCGCAGACGCCGCCCCGCGTCGACTACGCGCTCACCGAGCTCGGGCGCACCCTGTTCGAGCGCCTGCGCCCCGTCCTCGACTGGGCCGAGGAGAACCACGCCTCCATCGCCGCCAGCCGCGAGCGCTACGACGGCGCGCCGGAACACACCCGATGAGACGGCGGCGGCCCCCAGTCCGGCCGAGGACCGGAGGGCCGCCGCAGGGAGTGGGGGTTCGCCGGGCGGCCTTGTGGGCGAGCATGTGCGGGGTGGTCGGCGGGAAAAGCAGCGGCGAGGGCGAGTGCGTGGTGGGGCGCCGCTGCCCCACCACGGTCGGCGGCGCCCTCGGGGCGGGAATGCGCTTTCCGTGGGCGGGCGGGTTCCGGACATGCCGGAGTGAGGATGGCGGACGGCCCCATCCGCCTGGCGCTCGATTCATCCGGCTCCCGTGAATGACCATGGGATCCGATCGGGCACAACGGACGCCATCGGATGCCAACCCATGATCACCGCAGAAGGCCGCCCCCGGAGCGGGATCCGTTCCGGGCCGCGAACGAACCCGCCCAGCGCTTGGTCAGGCCCACCGACGACATCATCGATGCGGTCGAGGAAGAGCGCCCCGGTACGGGGCGGGAACGAACGTTCGGCATTCGCGCCACCGAGTCCGAGCTCACGCTCGGCCGACGTTCGGTGCCGACATGGAGCTACGGTGACGCCCTCCCCGGCGAGGCACTGCGGCTCACCGCGGGTGACACTCTCTTGGCCACGCTGCACAACCGGCTCCCGGAGCCGACCTCCATCCACTGGCACGGCCTGGCCATGCGCAACGACATGGACGGAGCGCCGCCGGCCACCCAGAAGGCCATTCCCCCCGGTGGAGAGTTCACCTATCGCTTCATCGCGGACACCCCCGGCACCCACTGGTTCCACCCGCATGTGGGAACGCAGCTCGACCGCGGCCTCTACGCGCCGATCATCGTGGACGACCCCCGGGAGCCGCTCTCCTACGACGAGGAGTGGATCGTCATGCTCGACGACTGGCTGGACGGGATCGATTCCACCCCGGACGACGTGCTCGCCGCAGTGCGCCCCGACGAACTCGACGGCGAGGTCGTGCACGCCACGGACCTGGCGGCGGAGGAATCGGTTCGCCTGGAGGAGCGTGACCCGGAGATCGAGCACCGGATCGAGCTGACCGGCGGCATGGCCGACTACGACTGGGCGATCAACGGACGCGCCTTCGACCACGGCGCCCCCACCGACGGTGCGTTCGAGGTGCGCCAAGGGCAGCGGGCACGGTTCACCTTCGTCAACTCCACCGAAATGTGGCACCCGATGCACCTGCACGGCCACACCTTCCAGGTGGGGCCGCAGGGCCCGCGCAAGGACACCCTCATCGTGCTGCCGGGCCAGTCCCTGGCCTGCGACTTCGACGCGACCAAACCCGGACTGTGGCTCGTGCACTGCCACAACCTCTACCACGGGGAGGCCGGGATGATGGGCCTGCTGGCCTACACCGCCTGAGGGTGATCGAGCTCGCGGAGGCGGCGGTGCCCAACGGCCGCAGGCCCGAAAGCACCGCCGCTGCAGCGAGCGAGGAACCCGAAGGCGCAAAACAACACCCCTGACGTCAGCCCCGCGCCTGCTCTCGGGCCGCACGGGTGCGGGCGTCGCCCGGATCCGCGCGGTGCGGGGCGTCGGGGCTCCAGCGGCGGAGGCGGGAGGCGTTGGTGACCACTGACAAGGAGCTGAGCGCCATGGCGGCGGCCGCGATCATCGGGTTGAGCGTGATGGCCCACAGCGGGTAGAGCACACCGGCGGCGACCGGCACGCCGGTGGCGTTGTAGATGAACGCGAAGAACAGGTTCTCGCGGATGTTGCGCATGGTGGCGCGCGAGAGCCGGATCGCCGTCACCACGCCGGACAGCGACCCGGAGATGAGCGTGATGTCGGCGGCCTCGATGGCCACGTCGGTGCCGGTGCCGATCGCCATGCCCACGTCGGCGGCGGCCAGTGCCGGGGCGTCGTTGATGCCGTCACCGACCATGGCCACGGTGCGCCCCTCGTCCTGCAGGCGGCGGATCTCGTTCGCCTTGTGCTCGGGCAGCACTTCGGCCAGGACGCGGTCCACCCCGATCCGTGCGGCGATGGCCTGGGCGGTGCGCGTGCTGTCACCGGTGATCATGACCACGGTCAGCCCGAGCCGCTGCAGGTCGGCGACTGCCGCGGCGGAGTCCTCCTTCAGGGTGTCGGCGACGGCGAGTACCCCGGCGGGGCGGCCGTCGATCGCGGCGAGGACGGGCGTCTTTCCTTGGACGGAGAGCTCGGCCGCGACCGGCGTGAGCGGTGCGGTGTCGACTCCGGCGTCGTCGAGCAGCCGGGCGGTGCCCACCAGGAGGGCGTGGCCGTCCACGGTGGCCCGGACGCCCTTGCCGGTGATGGAGTCGAAGTCGCCGACTGCGGGCGGTGCCAGTCCGCGGTCGCGCGCTCCGGCGAGGATCGCGCCGGCCAGGGGGTGCTCGCTGGTCTCCTCGGCACCGGAGACGAGCCGCAGCAGGGTGTCCTCCTCGATGCCGTCGGCCGGGTGCACGTCGGTGAGGACGGGCGCCCCTGCGGTGATGGTGCCGGTCTTGTCCAGGACGACGGTGTCCAGCTTGTGGGCGGTCTCCAGGGCCTCCGCCGAGCGGATGAGGATGCCCGCCTGCGCCCCCTTGCCGGTGCCGACCATGACCGACAGCGGCGTGGCCAGGCCCAGCGCGCACGGGCAGGCGATGATGAGCACGGCGACGGCCGACACCAGTGCGAGGGTGAGTGCGGGTGGCGGGCCGAGGGTGAACCACGCGGCGAACGCGACGATCGCGATGGCGATGACGGCGGGCACGAAGTAGCCGGAGACCGCGTCGACGAGCCGCTGGATCGGGGCCTTGGACGCCTGGGCCTGCTGGACCAGGCGGATGATCTGGGCGAGCATGGTGTCGGCCCCGACCTTGGCGGCGCGCACGCGCAGACTTCCGGTTCCGTTGACGGTCGCGCCGATCACGGTGTCCCCCGCCCGCTTGGTGGAGGGCATGGGCTCGCCGGTGACCATCGACTCGTCCACCGCAGAAGCCCCGGACAGCACCTCGGCGTCGACCGGCACCTTCTCTCCGGGCCGGATGACCAGCTCGTCGCCGACGGCCACGTCCTCGATGGGGATCTCGGTTTCGGTTCCTTCGCGGATCACCCGGGCGGTGCGGGCCTGCAGCCCCAGGAGTGCCCGGATGGCCTCGCCGGTTCCGGCCCTGGCCCGGGCCTCCAGCAGGCGTCCGAGCAGGATCAGGGTGAGGATCACCCCGACCGCCTCGAAGTAGACCTCGCGCACGTCGGCCGGGAACACGCCGGGGACGACGGTGACCAGGACACTGTAGACGTAGGCAGCGGTCGTGCCGAGCGTGATGAGGCTGTTCATGTCCGCGGCGCGGTGGCGCAGGGTGAGCCAGCCGGTGATGTGGATCGGCCAGCCGGTGTAGAACATGACCGGCGTGATCAGGGCCAGCTGCACCCAGGGGATGAGCACCCAGGGCAGGACCCGGTCGGCGCCGAACACGTCGTGGGCCATGACGGCGATCAGCACCGGCAGGGTGAGGACGGCGCCGACGGCGACCCTGCGGGTCAGGTCGGCGACCTCGGCGCGCCGCTCGGCGGCCTCGGTGTCCTCGGCGGGGCCGCCGGGCCCGGCCACGCCCGGCTCGGCGGCGGTCGGGGCGCGTCCATCGGGGGCGGGCTCCGCCGATGGAGCGTCCTCAGCCGGTTCGACCAGGAGTGTCCCGTGGATCATGTTCATGCCGCAGGCGAAGCCGAACGACCCCGCACGGTCAGGGTTGAGCCGCACGGTGGTGCGGGCGTGCGCGGGAAGTCCGGCGGAGACCTGGAGGTCGGAGAAGACCACCCGGGACGTGCACTCCCCTGCTTCCTGGCGGTCGAACACCAGCTCCAGCGGTGTGCCCTGGCGGACCCGGATGACGCTGGGGCTGTAACCACCCTTGACCGTCACCTCCGCCCGCTGAACCGCGCCCTCGGCCCGGGCCGCCGTGGCGCGGCGCGGCCCGAAGAAGAACCAGCCCAGGCCCGCGACGAGCAGGGCCGCCGTGAGGACCACGACGATATCGACGGCATCCATAGCTGATCGCCCCCCGTCCCAGTGTCGCGCTGATCACCCTCTGGGGGTAGTGCCCCGTGCCCCGACATGCCAGGACGGTCGGCCCGCAGTCGGTTGTGGGCCCGGGGTGCGGTCCGGGCACGCCCGCGACGCCGGGGGCCGTTGACAGCGGCACCACATCCACCGGGCAATCAGGACTTAAACCTCTTCCTGCGGCATTGGCCGCATCCGGCCACCCCGCTGAGCCCGTGACCTCGGACGGATGTTGAAGGTCGAACAGAACGTGATCACAGGATCCACGTTTGCCCAGTTCGATTGATCGATCAACAATCCAACGATCACGACGGGTGATTGCCTCGCGGTGCATCTGCCCATTTGACCGATTTTCTCCACCCCTAGCGCTTTCGTCGCACGATGCCTTAGATTTCCCGACAATTCACCACCCCACATGGTGAACGCGGTCGACGTGCGACCCACAAGGTCCACGGCGACCCCGGAGCCGAGCCCCGGACCTGCGGATTCGGAGCGCGGTTTCCGATTTGTTAACCCCTTATGAAAGGGCAGGGAATTGTCTTCATCCCCCACACCACCCCGCACAACATCCCGCACAACCCGTGCGATCGGCGGAACCGTTCTGGCTCTGGGCCTGACGTTCGCCGTGGCGCCGGCGGCACAGGCCGCACCCGAGTCGCCGGCGGCATCCCCCGAACAACTGGAGGCGATGCAGCGCGACCTCGGCCTCACCGAGGCCGCGGCCACCGACCTCCTCGAAGCCGAGGCCGAGGCCCAGGCCGTCGAGGAGAAGCTGCGCACCGCCCTGGGCGACGACTTCGGCGGCGCCCTCTTCGACATCGGCACACAAGAGCTCACCGTCCAGGTGACCGACGCCGACGCCGTGAAGGCGGTCGAGGCCGAGGGCGCCGAGGCCGAGGTCGTCGAGCACGGTGAGGCCGAGCTCGACGAGGTCATGGGCGTGCTCGACGGCGCCGAGGCGGACGCCGACGACGCCATCGCGGGCTGGAGGGTCGACCCCGCCAGCGACTCCGTCGTCGTGACCGTTGCGCACGGTCAGGCGGCCGCCGCCGAGGACTTCATCGCCGAGGCCGGTGTGGACGCCGACGCGGTGACGGTCGAGGAGAGCGCCGAGCAGCCGCGGACCTACGCCGACCTCATCGGCGGCAACCCCTACTACTTCCAGGTCAGCGGGGCGTGGTACGTGTGCTCCGTGGGCTTCCCGGTCGTGGGCGGCTACGTGACGGCCGGCCACTGCGGCGACCGGGGCAGCGCTGCCTGGCAGAACCCGAACACCGGCAACCGGATCGGCACCGTGGAGCAGTCCATCTTCCCGCGCCAGGACTCCGGCTTCGTGCGGGTGACCAACTCCAACTTCATCCCGGTCCCGCTGGTGAACGACTACAGGGGTGGAACGGTGGCCGTCACGGGCTCGGCCGAGGCCGCCGTGGGCGCGTCGGTCTGCCGCTCCGGGCAGACCACCGGCTGGCGCTGCGGCACCATCCAGTCGAAGAACCAGACGGTGCGCTACCCCGAGGGAACGGTGCACGGCCTCACGCGCACCAGCGCCTGCGCCGAGGGCGGCGACTCGGGCGGCTCCTGGCTCAGCGGAACCCAGGCCCAGGGCGTGACCTCCGGCGGATCCGGCAACTGCACCTGGGGCGGCACCACCTACTTCCAGCCGCTCAACCCGATCCTGAACCAGTGGAACCTGACCCTGCTCACCCGCTGACGGGCTGATCGGCAGCGCCCGGGCAGGCCCCACGTCCTCCCTCCCCGGGCCCGCCGGGTCCATCGGCACACGAAGGCCGACCGGTGCACCACCCTCCGCACCGGTCGGCCTTTTCGTCATGCCGTGGGAAAAGCACCTGTCAGGCGTCCGGGTCGTTCTCCGGCTTCCACTTGACGCCGCAGCCGAGGCTGGGGGTGTGCGGCTCGGGCACCGGCCTGCCGCTCAGGACCGCCTCCAGCGCGGCCCGCAGGTCGGCGCCGTCGGACGGGAGGTCGTTGCCGGGGCGCGCGGCGTCGAACCGCCCGCGGTAGGCCAGGCGCTGACGGCCGTCGTAGACGAAGAGGTCGGGGGTGCAGGCCGCGCGGTAGTCCAGGGCGACCCGCTGGGACTCGTCGACGAGGTAGGGGAAGGCGAACCCGGCCCGCCGGGCCTGCTCGGCGAGGTGCGCGGCATCGTCGTCGGGGTAGTCGGCGACGTCGTTGCTGCAGATCGCGACGGTGGCCACGCCCCTGTCCATGTATTCGGCGGTCACTGCGCCGATGCCGTTCTCGATCCGGCGTACGTAGGGGCAGTGGTTGGACAGGAAGAACACGACCAGGGCCGGGGCGTCGGCGAAGTCACCGAGGGACACCGTGCCCCCGCCGACCGCGGGGAGTGTGAAGTCCGGGGCGGGGGTGCCGAGGTCGACCATGTAGGAGTTCACAGCTGCCATGGCGGCAGTCTGTCATATGCCGCCGGTCACAGGGGCGGGTGAGGCGCGCGATACCCCCTCTCCTGCGTTGGTCTCGGCGACGTGCGCCGAATGCCGGCGATCATTCGGCGCACGTCGCCGAGACCAACGGAAGGGGTCCGCGCCGGACGCCCACTTCTGCCCGGATTTGCGCAGGATCGGCGAATTCAGCACCGCCCGCTGTGATGAACGCCACCCGAAGCAGGTACCGAATATGGGGCGCAGGGAATTTCCGCTGCTCAATGACTCGACACCGGCGAAGATTCAATCATCGAGACCGAAGTGCAGGCGATCGAAGGATTCGTCCAGGACACTTATTAATACTTTCACTACCGCAATGACCTGCTCATACGTCGACACAGACGAGTACGTTACCTCCATTTAACAAATCCCCAGAAGAACGATCTTCCCGGGCACTGGAAAAATAAGTTACCGACAGGTACTTTCCTCTCACAGCCCGCTTTCGCTCGCTACGAGCCTGTGCGACCGCACTTCTCCCCCACCCATGCGGAGAAGGCGGTTCGCGAATGAACGATGCACTCCTGCCTGCTTATCCACGTATTACGGAGAAACAGCCATGCCCGCATCGACCACGCTGTACGACCTGTGCCGGGACCGGGCCGAGACGCGGCCCGACAGCACCGCCTTCACCTTTCTGCACGGCGGCGAGGCGGCCGCCGACCTCACCTACCGGGGCCTGGACGACGCGGCGCGCGGCATCGCGGCCGGACTGGCCCCCCTGGCCCGGCCCGGCGACCGGGCGCTGCTGCTCTACGAGCCGGGCCTCGACTTCCTCGCCGCCTTCTACGGCTGCCTGTACGCCGGGCTCATCCCCGCACCGGTGCCCCCGCCCAACGCCCGGAAGGCCACCCAGGCACTGGCCCGGCTGATGGCGATCGCCGCCTCCGCGGAGGCCACCCTGCTGCTGTCCACCGGCGGGCTACTGGCCCGGCTGGCCGCCGCGCTGGGCACCGACGGCGCCACCGGCCCCGCCGCGCTGGGCATCACCCCCGTGGCCACCGACCTGCTCACCGCCGACCCCGCCGACTGGCGCCCGCCCCGGCCGACCCCCGACGACCCGGCCTACCTCCAGTTCTCCTCCGGGTCGACCGGCCAGCCCAAGGGCACGGTGATCACCCATTCCGCAGCCCTGCACAACCTCGATCAGATCAGCCGCACCTGCGGGCTCGGCCCGGAGCACGGCCTGGTCAGCTGGCTGCCCATGCACCACGACACCGGCCTGGTCGCGGGCGCGCTGGTACCGCTCCACGACGGCTTCCCCGTCTGGCTCATGTCCCCGCTGGAGTTCCTGCAGCGGCCCGCGGCGTGGCTGTCGGCGATCTCGCGGCTGCCGGTGACCGGCACGGTCGCCCCCGACTTCGGCTACGAGCTGTGCGTGCGGCGGGTCAACGAGCGCCAGCGCGCCGACCTCGACCTTTCCGGCCTGCGCCTGGCGCTGAGCGGCGCCGAACCGGTCCGCCCGGCCACCATCGAAGCGTTCACTCAGGCCTTCGAACCGTGCGGCTTCCGGAGCACCGCCTTCCTGCCCTGCTACGGCCTCGCCGAGGCCACCCTGCTGGTCAGCGGCGGCCCCGCGGAGACCGGGGTGCGGACGCTCGGCTGCGACGCCGAGGCGCTGGCCCACAACGACGTCGTGCCCGCCGCCGGCGCGCCCGGCGCACGCACCCTGGTGGCGTGCGGCCAGGTGGTGCACGGTGTCGAGGCCGTGATCGTCGACCCGGAGTCCACCACCCCCTGCCCGCCCGGCCGGGTCGGCGAGATCTGGCTGGACGGCCCCAACGTGGGCAGCGGCTACTACAACGACCCCGAGCGCACCGCCGAGACCTTCGGTGCCGTGCTCGCCGGCACCCCGGGCCGTACCTACCTGCGCACCGGCGACCTCGGCTTCCTCCACGAGGGCCTGCTCTACATCACCGGCCGGATCAAGGACGTGCTGATCGTCGACGGCCGCAACCTCTACTCCCAGGACCTCGAACTCACCATCCGCGAGAGCCACCCGGCACTGGACGCCCACAAGTGCGCGGTGTTCCCGGTCGACGACGGCACCCGCGAGGAGATCGTCGCGGTCGTCGAGGCCGACCCCGACGACGGCCCGGACGAGGACCGGCTGGCCAAGACCGTGCGCGAGGCGGTCGGCGCCGAGCACGGGGTGCAGCTCGACCGCGTCCTCGCGGTGCGCCCCGGCAGCATCCCGCTGACCGCCAGCGGCAAGGTCCAGCGCTTCGCCTGCCGCGACGCCGTGCTCGACGGCACGCTCGACGCCGCGCGTATCACCCCGCCCGCCCCTGCCCCGGAGGAGGTCTAGAAGCCATGGCCGACGACACCACCGACCGCACCCCGCCGCCGGACGCCGCGCGGCTCCGGGCCTGGCTGACCGAGCGGGTCGCCGACCTCGGCGGCATCGAGCCGGCCGAGGTGGACCCGCGCGACACCTGGGAGAGCTACGGCATGGCCTCGGCCGATGCCGTCGGCCTCTCCGGCGAACTGGAGGAGTGGCTGCAGCGCCCGCTGCCGCCCACCCTGGTCTACGAGCACCCCACGATCGACGCGCTGGTCGCCTACCTCACCGCCCCCGCCGCAGACCCCGAACCCGCACGCACCCCCACGGCGCTGCCCTCCCCCGCGGCCGCCCGCCACCCCGCGCCGGCCGGCGCGGGCCCCGAGGCCGACCCGGTGTGCGTGGTCGGCCTCGGCTGCCGGTTCCCCGGCGGAGCGCACGGCCCCGACCGGTACTGGGACCTGCTGAGAGGCGGCGGCCACGCCGCCGTCGAGGTGCCCCGCGACCGGTGGGACGCGGACGCCTACTTCGATCCCGACCCGGACCGCCCCGGCGCCGTCTACACCCGCCACGGCGGGTTCCTCGACGACATCGCCGGATTCGACGCCGGCCTGTTCGGCATCTCGCCGGGCGAGGCACTGCGCATGGACCCGCAGCAGCGCCTTGTCCTGGAGGTGGCCTGGGAGGCGCTGGAGCACGCCGGGATCGCGGTCGACGGGCTGCGCGGCAGCCGCACCGGCATGTTCCTCGGCATGATGGACACCGGCCAGTACTCCCAGCTCCAGCTCGACCAAGACGGACGGGCGTGCCTGGACGACCCGAACTTCGGGATCGGCGCGGCGCCCAGTGTCGCCGCCGGCCGGCTCTCCTACCTACTGGACCTGCGCGGGCCCGCGCTCAGCGTGGACACCGCGTGCTCGTCGTCCCTGGTGGGCGTGCACCTGGCGGCCCAGGCCCTGCGCCGGGGCGAGTGCGACCTCGCGCTGGCAGCCGGGGTGAGCGCGCTGGCGCACCCCGACGGGATGGTGCAGGCGTACCGGATGCGGATGCTCGCCGCCGATGGGCGCTGCAAGACCTTCGACGAGTCGGCCGACGGCTTCCTCATGGGCGAGGGCTGCGGTGCGGTGGTCCTGGAGCGGCTGAGCTCCGCACGCGCCAACGGGCACCGGGTGCTGGCGGTACTGCGCGGTTCGGCCGTCAACCAGGACGGCCGCAGCAACGGGCTGACCGCTCCGAACAAGCAGGCGCAGACGGCGGTGGTCCGCGCGGCCCTGGCGGCGGCCGGCACCGCGCCCGACGACGTCGACTACGTGGAGGCACACGGGTCGGGCACCCGGCTGGGCGACTCCCTGGAGATCGAGGGCCTGGCCGAGGCGTTCGGCCCCCGCCCCGCCGACCGGCACCCGCTGGTGGTCGGCGCGGTCAAGACCAACCTCGGCCACCTGCTGGGTGCGGCGGGCATGGCCGGGCTCATCAAGGCGGTCCTGGTACTGCGGCACGGAGAGGTCCCGCGCAACCTGCACCTGGACCGGCCGATCGCGGCGGTGAAGGACGCGGCGGCGACCCTGGTGCTGCCCGAGGACCCGGTGCCGCTGCCGGGCGACGGCCGGCCCCGGGTCGCCGGGGTGAGCTCCTTCGGCTGGTCGGGGACCAACGCGCACGCCGTGCTGGAGCAGGCGCCGCCCGAGGACCGCGGGTCCGGGGCCGGGGAGCAGGGCCCGCACCTGCTCACCCTGTCGGCTGCCTCGGAGCCCGCCCTCGCCGCGGCGGCCGGGCGGCTGGCCGACCACCTCGGCGGTCGGACGGACTGCGGCGCGCCCGCGCTGGGCGACGTCGCGCACACCCTGCGCACCGGCCGCAGCGCGCTGGACCACCGCCGCTCGCTGGTGGTCCGCGACACCGACGACGCGCGCGGCGCCCTGGCCGACCTCGCCGGTCAGGCCGAGCACGGGGTGGGCGTGCGCGCCCGCGCGGCGGCGCCGGTGGTGTTCATGTTCCCGGGGGTCGGCGACCAGTACCCCGGGATGGGTCGCGGCCTCTACGAGCGCTTCGCGGCGTTCCGTGCGGCCGTGGACGAGTGCGCGGAGATCCTGCGCGAACCCCTGGGCGCCGACGTCCGCGACCTGCTCGACCCCGAGGGCGGCACCTCGCCCGAGGGCGAGGTCGCCCCGTCGGGCGGCCTGGACCTGCGCGCCCTGATGGGCCGGGGACAGGCCGAGGGGCCGGTGTCGCCGCTGCACCGCACCGAGGTCGCCCACCCGGCCGTGTTCGTGACCGAGTACGCGCTGGCGCGGCTGTGGATGAGCCTCGGGGTGCGCCCGACCGCGCTCATCGGCTACAGCCTGGGCGAGTACGTGGCGGCCTGCGTGTCGGGCGTGTTCACCCTGGAGGACGCGCTGCGCCTGGTGGCCGAGCGCGCCCGGCTGATCGACGCCACCGAGCCGGGCGCCATGCTCGCGGTGGCGGCACCCGAGGAGCGGGTGCGGTCCATGCTGCCGCCCGAGCTGTCGGTTGCGGCGGTCAACGGCCCGGCGATGACGGTGGTCAGCGGTGCTTCGGAGGCGGTCGCCGAGTTCGAGGCGAGTCTCAATGGTGTGGCCCGCCAGCGGGTGCGCACCACCCACGCGTTCCACTGCGACCTGCTCGCCCCCGTCGCCGAGCGGGTGGCGGAGGTGGTGCGGGGCGTGCCCCGCTCAGAGCCGCGCATCCCGTTCGCCGCGAACCTCACCGGTGACTGGATCACGGCGGAGGAGGCGCGCGACCCCGCCTACTGGGCCGCGCACACCCGCTCCACCGTCCGGTTCGCCGAGGGGCTGGCGACCGTCGGCGCGGACACCCCGCCGGTCCTCTTGGAGGCCGGCCCGGGGCAGACGCTGTCGGGGCTGGCGATGCAGGTGCTGCGCGGCGGCGCGAGCGCCGTGGCCTCGATGCGCCCCGAGCACCAGCCCGACGACGACACCGAGGTGCTGCTGGGCGCGGCCGGGCGGCTGTGGGAGCAGGGCGTCGACCTGGACACCCGGGAGCTGGGGCCGGAGGGGCGGCTCGTGCCGCTGCCCGGCTACCCCTTCGAGCACACCCGGTTCTGGCCGGCCGCTCCCAACAGCGCCGACCGGTCCCGGCCGGTGCCCTCCCGGTCGCAGGTCCGGCGCGGGGGCAAGCTGCCCGACCTGGCCGACTGGTGCCACGCCCCGGTCTGGGAGCAGGCACCGGCGCCCCGCCCGCCGCTCCCGGCCGACCCTGAGGTGTGGCTGCTGTTCGCCGACGCCGACGGTGTCTGCGCGGAACTGGCGGCGTGGCTCGCGGACTCGGGTGCGGGCACCCCGGTGCTGGTGGAACCGCGCGGTGAGGCTGCGGCCGACACCCGGTCCGGCCGGCACGCGGGGGCGCGGACCGCCGAGGAGCCCCTGTCCATCGACCCGGCGTCGCCCGAGGCCTACGTTGAGCTGCTGGGCGAGGTCGTCCGGCGGCACGGGCCGGTGCGCCGGATCGTGCACGCCTGGTCGGCCCGCTCGCAGGGTTCGGGCCGGGCCGCCGTCCCCGGCGCGGCCGCCGCCGGTCCGCACAGCCTCCTCTTCCTCGCCCAGGCCCTGGGCCGGGCCCTGGGGGGCGAGCCGGTGGAGCTGGTGGCGCTGACGGCCAACGCGCTGGCGGTCACCGGCGGCGACGGCGGCCACCCGGAGCGGGCGACCGCGCTGGGTGTGTGCCGCTCCATCGACCTGGAGTACCCGAGCGTCCGCGCCCGGGTCGTCGACATCGACCTGGACGAACCGTGGGCCGCCCGGGAGGCGGCCGGTCGGCTGGGGCGGGAGCTGGCGCAGTCCGAGGCGGCCGAGGTCACCGCCTACCGGGGCCGCCGCCGGTGGATCCGGGGTTGGCGGGCCGCGCCCCTCCCCGCGGCCGAACCGCGCGAGGTGTGGCGGGATGAGGGCGGCTACCTGGTCACCGGCGGCCTCGGCGGGCTGGGCCTCGCCCTGGCCGGTCACCTGGCGCGCACCCTGCGCGCCCGGCTGACGCTGGTCGGGCGCACCGCGCTGCCCGACCGCGAGCTCTGGACCGGGTTGCTGGCCGCCGACGACACCGACCCGGAGCTGCGCCGCCGGATCGAGGGCCTCCTCGACCTGGAGGCGGCCGGTGCCGAGGTACTGCCGGTGGCCGCCGACATCGCCGATCCCGAGGAGGCGCGGTCGGTCGTGGCCGCGGCCCGCGAGCGCTTCGGCACGGTGCACGGTGTCGTCCACGCGGCCGGCGTGCCCGGTGAGGGCCTGGTACAGGCGAAGACGGCCGACCGGTTCGACCGGGTGCTGCGCCCCAAGGTCGCCGGCACGCTCGCGCTGGCCGAGGCGCTGGCGGAGGACCCGCCGGACTTCATCGCCCTGTACTCCTCGGCCACCGCCGTTCTGGGCGGCCTGGGCGAGAGCGACTACTGCGCGGCCAACGCCTTCCTGGGCGCCTACGCCCAGGCCGCGCCCGCCGGGACGCGGGTGGTGGCGGTCGACTGGGGGCCGTGGCGCTGGGACAGCTGGCAGGCGGCGGCGCTGGCCGACCGGCCCGACGCGCTCGCCAGGGTCGAGGAGCTGCGTGAGCGCTACGGGATCACCTTCGACGAGGGCCACGACCTGCTCACCCGGATCCTCGCCGCGGACGCGCCGCAGGTGCTGGTGATCCCACAGGACATGGAGGCGGCCGCGGCCCAGTGGGCGGGCCTGGCCGAACTGCCCGGGCAGAGCGCCGCCCCGGCGCAGCGCTACCCGCGGCCGCGGCTGCGCACCCCGTTCGTCGCCCCGTCGACCCCGACCGAAGAGCGCATCGCCGCCCTGTGGCAGGAGCGGCTGGGCATCGACGGCGTGGGTGTCGACGACTCCTTCGTCGATCTTGGCGGCAACTCCCTGGTCGGCCTGGCGATCGTGGCGGCGATCGAGAAGGAGACGGGGGTGCGGCTGTCCGCGGCGGCGCTGCTGGAGGCGCCGACGGTGCGCGGGCTGGCCGGGCTCGTCGACGGTGACCGGCCCGGCGGACCGGGCGGCGCCGAGGCCGTGGAGCCGGACGCCGACCGCGGCCGGATACGCCGCGAGCGGATGCTGCGCCGCAGGGGACGGGAGGGCGGCCGATGATCCGCACCCCCCGCAGGCGGTCCCGGCCCCTGCCCGACGGCGAGCCCGTGCGCCGCGCCGTCTCCGCCCGGCCCCCGGCCACCCCGCCCGCCCGGCCCCCGGCCACCCCGCCCGACCGGGCCACGGCCGCCCCTGGCGCCGACGGCGCCGCCCCCGACCGACCCGAGCACAGGAGGAGCCGCGCATGAGCATCGATCCGGAGTCCGCGGTGGCGATCGTCGGGGTGGCCGGGCGGTTTCCCGGGGCCGGCTCGGTGGGCGCCCTGTGGGACAACCTGGCCGCCGGGGTGCGGTCGATCCGCCCGCTGAGCGATGCGGAGCTGCGCGCCCTGGCCCCCGAGGCACTCGCCGATCCCGCCTTCGTGCCCGTGACCGCCGATGTGGCCGACGCGGAGTACTTCGACGCCGAGTTCTTCGGGTTCACCGATGATGAGGCCGCCGCCATGGACCCGCAGAACCGGCTGTTCCTGGAGTGCGTCTGGGAGGCGATGGAGGACGCCGGGCACGACCCGATGGGGCCGGGGCTGCCGGTGGGCCTGTTCGCCGGGTGCGGCTTCCCCTCCTACCTGGCGCGGCTGGGCGGCCGCAAGGGCGCGGCCGAGGCGCCGGAGCTGCGGCGCGAGTCGGAGCGGATGCGCTACGCGGTCGGCAACGACCGGGACTCGCTGTGCTCGATGGTGTCCTACAAGCTGGACCTGCGCGGCCCCAGCATCGCCGTGCAGACGTTCAGCTCCTCGGCGCTGACGTCGGTCCACCTGGCCTGCCAGAGCCTGCTGGGCTACGAGACGGACCTGGCGCTGGCCGGGGGCGTGGCGGTGCACACCCCGCAGGCCACCGGGTACCGCTACGACGAGGCCGGGACGCAGTCGCCCGACGGCGCGTGCCGCAGCTTCGACGCCGAGTCCCGCGGGACCGTGATCGGCAACGGGCTGGGTGTCGTGGCGCTGAAACGGCTGGCCGACGCGCACGCCGATGGCGACCACGTCTACGCCGCGATCCTGGGCACCGCCGTGAACTGCGACGGCGGCGCCCGCGCCGGGTACGCCGCACCGGGGCGGGGCGGCAAGGCGCGGGTGGCCGCCGAGGCCCTGGCCAACGCCGGGGTCAGCGCGGCCGAGGTCGACTACGTCGAGGCGCTCGGCCTGGGTGTGATGGTCATCGACACCATCGAGCTCAACGCCCTGGCCCAGGTGTACGCCCCGGGCCGGACCGCCCCTCGCTCCTGCCCCGTCGGCACGCTCAAGCCCAACATGGGCCACCTGGAGCACGCCTCGGGGATCGCCAGCCTCATCAAGACGGCGCTGATGCTGGACCGCCGCACGCTGCTGCCGACCATCGGGCACACCGCGCCGAACGCGGCCCTGGCCGCGCCGGACGGCCCGTTCCGGTTGCAGACCGAGGTCGAGCCGTGGCGGCGGCACGGCGGGCAGCCGCGGCGGGCCGCGGTCAACAGCTTCGGTATCGGCGGCACCAACGCCCACGCCGTCCTGCAGGAGGCCCCGGAGCCACCGCGGCGGCCGGCCCCCCGAACCGGCGCGCCGCACCTGCTCGCGGTGTCGGCGCGGACCCCCGGGGCGCTGGAGGAGGCCGTGGCGCGGCTGCGCACGCACCTGGAACTGTGCCCCGAGGCGGAGCTGCGGGACGTGGCGCACACGCTGCGGACCGGCCGCACTCCCTTCGTCTACCGCAGGATCGCCGTGTGCCGCAGCGTGCCCGATGCGGTCGCGGCGCTCACGGGCGACGATCCGGGGCGCACCGCCGCGGCGGCGGCCGCCCCGGGCGAGGTGGTGCTGCGCTTCGGCACCGCGGCGGCCCCGCTGGGCGACGACGCCGACCTGCGCGCCGACGTGCCCGCCTTCGCCGCCGCGGTCGAGGAGTGTGCCGCGGCCGCCCCGGCGGGCGCGGCCGACGCCGGGCCGCAGGCGGCCGCGTTCGTCGCCCAGTACGCGCTGGGGCGGGCACTGGCCGCGCTCGGGGCGCCGCCGCGGCTGGTCACCGGGCGGGGGGTGGGCCACCTGGCGACCGCCTGCCTGGCCGGAGCGATGCCGCTGTCCGAGGCGCTGGCGGCCGCCCGTATCGGGGGGCCGGTTCCCCCGGACGGCCAGGAGGCGGCCAAGCCCGAGGACGTCGTCGTCGAGGTCGGCGCCGACACCGCGGTGCCGGGTGCCGTCCCCGCGTTCGGTCCGGGCCTGTGCCGGACGCAAGGCACCCGCTTCGCCCTGGCCGAGCTGGCCGGGCGGCTGTGGCTGGCCGGCCTCCGGCTCGACTGGTCGGGGCTGCCCGGCGACGGGCCCGGCCGCCGGACCCCGCTGCCCACCTACCCGTTCCAGCGCCGCCGGCACTGGATCGATTGAGGGGCGGTGCCTTTGGCCGGCCCGCCCCGGCAGGACCCCCAGGAACCCCCTGGCACAGCGAGAGGAACCGAGAGGAAGGAGTGGTCCGCATGTCAATGGACGGAACCCCGATGGTCGGAATCGTCGGCTCCGGGGTGATGGGTGTCGGCACGGCGCAGAGCCTGGTGCAGAGCGGCCATGACGTGGTCATGGTCGACCTGAACCAGGAGATCCTGGACCGGGCCGCCGCCGAGCTGGCGCGCAACATGCGGCTCAGCCGCCTGCTGGCCAAGCCGGGCCAGGAGCAGGCCGTGCCCACCGCGGGCAAGGTCTCCTATGCGGTGGAGTACGACGCGCTGGCCCCCGTGGACTTCGTGATCGAGAACATCACCGAGAAGTGGGAGCTGAAGAAGGACCTCTACCCCGTGCTGGACGAGGTGTGCCGGGCGGAGGTCTGCTTCGCCGCCAACACCTCCTGCACGTCCATCACCCGGCTGGGGTCGCTGACCGCGCGGCCGGCCCAGGTGATCGGGATGCACTTCATGAACCCGGTCCCGCTCAAGCCCGCGGTCGAGGTGATCATGGGCCACCACACCTCCGCCGACACCCTCGACACCGCCAAGGATCTGCTGGCGTCGATGGGCAAGGAGGCGATCGTGGTCAACGACTCGCCCGGCTTCGTCTCCAACCGGGTGCTGATGCCCACCATCAACGAGGCGATCTACCTGGTGCAGGAGCAGGTCGCCTCGCCCGCGGAGATCGACCGGCTCTTCGAGCGGTGCTTCGGGCACGCGATGGGGCCGCTGCAGACCGCGGACCTGATCGGGGTGGACACCATCCTGCACAGCCTCGAAGTGCTCTACGAGGACTTCAACGACAGCAAGTACCGCCCCTGCCCGCTGCTGCGCCGCATGGTCGACGCCGGGCTGCACGGCCGCAAGACCGGCCAGGGCTTCTTCACCTACCAGACCTGAACCGACCCGAGTCGATTGGGAGCGATGATGACCACAGAGCAGATCACGTCCGCCATCCGCGAGTTCATCCTCGGCCGCTACCCCGAGCTGGAGCTCCGCGACGACGAGGACATCTTCCGCCTCGGCTTCGTCAACTCGCTGTTCGCGATGGAGCTGGTGCTGTTCATCGAGAGCCACTTCCAGCTCAGCATCCCCAACGAGGAGCTCGCCTTGGACGGCTTCCGCACCGTCGACGCCATGGCCGCCCTCGTCGAGCGCACCGCCACCAGCGGTGTCGCGGCCAAGGGGTGAGGGGCGTGACCGATACCCCCGCCACCTCCCCCTTCACCCGCGAGCGCTTCCGCGCGTTCGCGGACACCGAGATCGCGCCGCACGCCGCGGAGTTCGACCGGGAGCAGCGCATCCCGACGGAACTGGTCAAGCGGCTGGCCGCGGAGGGCTTCCTGGGCGCGGTCCTGCCCACCGAGGCGGGCGGCCCCGGGATGGACATGGTGACGTTCGGCGTCCTGCACGAGGAGGTCGGGCGCGCCTGCTCCTCGGTGCGCAGCCTGCTGACGGTGCACAGCATGGTGGCCTTCGCCGTCAACCGGTGGGGCACCGCCGAGCAGCGGGCGGCCTGGTTGCCCGGCCTGGCCGACGGCACCGCGCTCGGCGCGTTCTGCCTGACCGAGCCCGGCGCCGGCAGCGACGCCGGGCGGATCGCCGCCACGGCGGAGCGCACCGGCGGCGGGTTCGTCATCAACGGCACGAAGAAGTGGATCACCGCCGGGCAGACGGCCGACGTCTACCTGGTGTTCGCCAAGGCGCCCAACGGCATGTCGGCGTTCCTGGTGGACCGCGCCACTCCGGGGCTGCGGGTGAAGCCACTGCACGACATCATGGGGACCCGCGGCAGCATGCTCGCCGAACTGGAGTTCCGCGACTGCGAGGTGGGTTCCCGGGCCCTGCTCGGCCCGGAGGGCATGGGCCTGTCGCTGGTGGGCACCGGCGCGCTGGACATCGGGCGCTACAGCGTGGCGTGCGGGTCGGTGGGCATCTCCCAGGCGTGCGTCGAGGCTTGCGCCGCCCACACCGCGCGGCGGGTGGCCGGTTCGGCGCCGCTGCGCGAACACCAGCTGATCCGGCGGATGCTCAGCGACATGGTGACCGGCCTGGAGGCCGGCAGGCTGCTGTGCCGACGTGCCGGAGCCCTCAAGGACGAGGGGGACCCCGCGACGGTGATGGCCACGTGGACGGCCAAGTACTTCGCGTCGACGGCCGCTGTGAGTGCCGCCTCCGACGCGGTGCAGATCCACGGGGCGAGCGGATTCGGCGCCGGGGCGGCGGTGGGCCGCTACTACCGGGACGCCAAGGTCATGGAGATCATCGAGGGGAGTTCGCAGATCCAGCAGCTCACGATCGCCGAGCAGGCGTTCCAGGCGGCCGCGGGTCCGCGCCCTTCCCGGTCCGCAGCTGAGGAGAAGGTGAGATGACGACCGAGCGAACCGAACCGGTGGGCGGCGACGCGGCGGGGCCGACGCTCGACGACGGCACCCCCGCCAAACCCCGCCAGGGGCGGATCAAGTGCGTGGTGTGGGACCTCGACAACACCGTGTGGGACGGCACCCTGCTGGAGGACGGCGAGGTCACCGTGCGCCCGGAGGTGGTCGAGGCGATCCGGACCCTGGACGGCCGGGGAATCCTCAACTCGATCGCCAGCCGCAACGACCACGACGCGGCGATGGAGCGCCTCACAGCGCTGGGGCTGGCCGAGTACTTTCTGTACCCGCAGATCGGCTGGAACCCCAAGTCGTCGAGTATCGCCACCATCGCCGAGCGGCTCAACCTGGGCATCGACGCGCTGGCGTTCGTCGACGACCAGCCCTTCGAGCTGGCGGAGGTGTCCTTCACCCACCCGGAGGTGATGTGCGTGGACATCGCCGAGCTCCCCGAGGCGCTGGACCGACCCGAACTGGTGCCGCGGTTCATCACCGACGAGTCGCGGCTGCGCCGCCGGATGTACCGGAGCGGGGCCGAGCGCGAAAGGGTCGAGGAGGAGTTCGAGGGCACCAACGAGGAGTTCCTGGCCTCGCTGGGGATGACGTTCACCGTCGCCCCCGCCCAGGAGGAGGACCTCAAGCGGGCCGAGGAGCTCACGGTGCGCACCAACCAGCTCAACTCCACGGGCCACACCTTCTCCTACGACGAGCTGGACGCGTTCCGCGGGTCGCCCGACCACCTGCTGCTGGTGGCCGACCTGACGGACCGGTTCGGCCCCTACGGCAAGATCGGTCTGGCCCTGGTGGAGAAGGGCGGGCGGCACTGGCGGCTGCGGCTGCTGCTGATGTCGTGCCGGGTGATGGCGCGCGGTGTGGGCGGCGTGCTGCTCAACCACGTGATGTCGCTGGCACACCGCAGTGGCGCCGGGCTGCGCGCGGACTTCGTGGAGACCGGGCGCAACCGCCAGATGTACGTCACCTACAAGTTCGCCGGGTTCCGCGAGATCCTGCGGGACGGCGACCGCACGGTCCTGGAGGCCGACCTGTCGCGGATCCAGGAGCCGCCGGAGCACCTGACGTTCCGGGCGGGACCGGAGGCCGGGTAGCCGGGCGGGCCGCGGCGGACCCCTCGCCCGCCGCGGCCCGCCTCGCACCGGGGGCCGGGCCGGTGTCCGGTTGGCGCGGGTGTCATGGGATGATCACCGCCCGAGACGCCCTACCAATCGGTAACCACGGCGTCGACGCCGTTTCCGAGATACGGAGGACCTGCCCTATGCCGCATGAGCCCGTGCCGAGCGCCCCCGCCAGACTCGTCAACGGGGAGGAAGCCCGCACGGCCCACCCGACCTCATCGATCGACCTGGTCGCCCGCGGGCTGCGGCTCGGGGACCCGGTGGCCGACGCGGTGATCGCCGAGCTCGACGCGCTGGGCCGGGAGGCCCGCGCGACCCTGGACGCGGGGCTCCGCGACGGCCTGGACTCGCTGGACTCCCCGCCCCCGGCGATCGCGGCCCTGCTGCGCGAGTGCGAGACGCCGCCCTTCTCCGTCGACACCGACATGCTCACGCGGGGCGACACCACCAGCCTGTCGGTCGACCCGTTCTGGAGCACGATCGCGTTCGCACTGGGTTCCCTGGTCCACACCTACAGCGCCCCCGGCATCGCCCGTGTGCTCACCGGCACGGGCAAGCTGACCGCGACGGCGGGACGCCGCCTGGCTGAGACCGGGCTCTGGCGCACCAACGCGATCCTGCCCGGCGGGCTGCTGCGCGGCGCCCAGGGCTACATCGACACCGTGCACGTGCGGCTGCTGCACGCCCGCGTGCGCGCCGGCGCGCTGCGCCGCGGCTGGGACTCCGACACCTGGGGGACCCCGATCAACCAGACCGACACCGCCCGCACCTGGCTCGACTTCACCGTGATCCCGTATGCGGCATTGCGCAGGGTCGGGATCGCCACGACCGCTCAGGAGGAGGCCGAGCTCTACCGCTACTGGGCGCACGTGGCCCACCTGCTCGGCCTCGACCCGGAGTGGTACCGGGACGTCACGGACCATGCCGGTGCCGACACCCTGCTGGCGGCGATCGACGCGACCAACGCCGCGCCGGACGACAACGCGCGCCGCCTGGTGGAGGCACTGATCGACGTGCTGGCCGAGGGTCCGCTGGGCAAGGCCCTGGGCATGGAGCCGGCCCAGACCCGCATCCTGCTGGCGGCGTTGACCCGGCTGTTCCAGGGGGAGGCCACCGCCGACGCGCTGGGCATCGAGCCGGTGGACGCGGCCCCGTTCCTGCCGGTGATCGCCATGGGCAACGCCCGCGCCCGGCGCTGGCAGCAGTTCAGCGCGTCCTCCAGCGAGCTGGCCCTGGTCGAGACGGTCGCCCACCGCCGCCAGGAGTTCGCAGGGCTGGGCCGGACCGAGTACCAGGCGCAGGTGGACCCCGCGGGCGCCGCGGGGTGAGGTCGGCCGCGCCGGGCCGGTGGGGCGGGGAGCACGGAGGGTGCCGCACGCACCGGTGATGTCGAGCGGGGAGCGGCGGCCTGGAATGACGTCTCTGGACCGTGTATGGCGGCGAATGTGATCTTTCGGCGCCGAGATCGAACCGTCCGGGCCGCTGGATCGTGTTCCCGTCTGAGAGCACTTTGCCTCCTGATAGGAAAAACCGACGATTCTCCCGATCGACATCGAAGGAGCTGGTCCTCCATGTCCCGCCTCGCCCTGAGTGCAGCCGCCCTCGCCGTCCTCCTCGGGCTGGCCGCATGCGGCACCGACGAGCCGGAGCCCGCCACGCAGGACGACGTCGCCGCCGAGCAGGACGCGGATAACGACACGGCCGACGACACCGATGCCGCCACCGACGCCGAAACGATCTCGGTCGACGCCGGTGAGATGTACTTCGAAGGCGTCCCGGACACCGTCCCGGCAGGGACGATCACGTTCGAACTGAACAACGTCGGCAACGCGCCGCACGACCTGGTGATCGAGGAGCACGACGACCACACCGTGGCCGAGGTGGGGCCGGGTGAGTCGGCCAGCGGCACGGTCGAGCTGGAGCCGGGTACCTACACCCTCTACTGCTCGATCGGCAACCACCGCCAGGACGGCATGGAGGTCACGATCACCGTGGAGTAGTGCGACGGGGTCCACCGGACGCCCGCACTCCCGTGGCCGGGCCGGATCGGCTGCGCCGATCCGGCCGCCCCCTTCGTTCCACCCCGCTCGCACCCCACACCGGCCGGCCCCGGCCGTCTCCGGCGGCCGGCACGACGGAGGCACCCCGCCATGTCCACGCCCCGGCCCACCCACACCCGCACCTCCTCCCTGCTGTGGCCGCTGCGCCTCACCGCGCTGCTGCACGCGGCGCTCCTCCTGGTCGAGTTCGTCACCGCCGGCCGCCTGATCATCCAGGACTACTCGGCGCTGCCCCTCCACTCGATGGGGGCGGTCGCCGTGCACATCGCCGCCGGACTCCAGGTGCTCGCCGCGGTCCTCCTGTGGCGCCCGGGAGGCGGCCCGCTGTGGCCGACCGCCGTGAGCGCCGCCGCGCTGGGCGCCGGGATCGCCCAGGCCTATTTCGGCAGCGCGCGCATGCTGGATCTGCACGTCCCCATGGCGATGCTCGTCGTCATCCTGGTGACCTGGGTCCTGGCCTGGTGCTGGACGCGATCGTCCGCCCGCACGAACGATCGAGCAGTTTCGGGCTGAATCGCCCGCAGAAACGGATG
The DNA here is from genome assembly GCF_014201195.1 of Nocardiopsis mwathae. Classification (NCBI taxonomy): domain Bacteria; kingdom Bacillati; phylum Actinomycetota; class Actinomycetes; order Streptosporangiales; family Nocardiopsidaceae; genus Nocardiopsis; species Nocardiopsis mwathae. Next base: position 2,301,090 of record NZ_JACHDS010000001.1, read on the forward strand.
TGACGGAAGCGACCTCTTTCACTGCCGGTTCGGCATTCGATAGGGTCGCCGCAGTCACTCGGAGAGGTGGCCGGATCGCATCGGGCGATCGGCGCTGGACGGAGGCCCCCACGACAGCCCTCCCCGGCGCCGGGGCACACCTCCGCCGAACCGCGCCCCGTATGCCTGAAGCGTGCCGGGCCGCGCCCGGCGGGGTATCCCGAAAGCGCCGGGCCATCGGGCGGACGGGTGAGAAGCGCACACCACGGGGCTGCCGCACGCGGCCCCGATTCCCGGTTCAGCGCGCCCGACGTGTCCGCCGTCCTCTCGGAAGGGTGCGGAGAGGGAGGGCCCGATGGCGAAGTCCACGTGGTGGTGCCCACGGTGCGATTTCTACAACAATCTCGACCGCGGCACCTGCCTGAACTGCGGTGCCGCACACCGTGGGCCGCACACGAGGGAACCGGCGACCGCACCCGCCCCGCCCGGCGCCCCACCGTCCGCCTCCGACACCAGGATGCGGGAGGCGCCCCCGCCCGCCACGGCGTGGCGGTGCCTGACCTGCGCGAGCGGCAACGACGCCCAGGACCCGTCCTGCCGGTACTGCGGCAGCCGCCGGGCGCACGGTCCCGCCCCACGCGACCCCCGGTGGGCGCTGAACGTCCCACCCGGGCACGGACCGGGCCGGCAGCGCGCGCCCGGCGACAGCGGCGACCTGCTCGCCGGGGCCGCCGTCCCGGCCGCCCCTCCCACCGGGCCGACCGGCCCGGATCCCGCCGGCCACCCCCGCGACACCGCGGCGCCCGGGCCAGGCCGGCGCGGCGCCGCCACCGGCACCGCCCACGGGCCGGACGAACCCGAGCACGCGGAGTCCGGTCGCGGCCGCCACGCACGGTGTGCCTCGGTCCTCGGGGCCCTGCGCCACGGAAGGCTCGGCCGACGGGCGACCTCCGCGGGCCTGCTCGGCCTGCTCGTCCCGCCCGTGGTCCTGCTGCTGCTCTACGGCTGCGGCCACGACCCCGACGACGCCCCGGGCCTCGGGGCCGGCGCACCGGGGGCCGGGATCCCCGACCCGGGCGCGGACCCCGGCGCCGGCCACGGCGAGGGGCCCGCCGCCTCCGCACCGCAGGACTCCGACTGCCCGTTCCACGTCACCCGCCGGCTGCCGGAGCCGGAGGAGGCCGTGCTCGTCGAGGCGTTCATGTCGGCCGACAAGCAGATCACCCTGTGCCGCACCGCGAGCGGGAGCCTGTTCTATTACGGGGAGTACTTCGCCGAGCCGGAGAACGGGACGCTCGTGCCCGCCGAGACCACCGACGACGGCTACACCGCCGAGAGCGGCCCCTACCGCTACGAGATCGTCGGCGACGAGGTCATCGTGTTCCGGCAGGGCGAAGAGCTCTCCCGGGACCTGCTCATGCCGCTCGCCCCGCCCGGGTCGACGCCCCCGGGCACCGGATCCGACCACAGCGTGACCTCCTGACGGCGGAGCGCACGCCCAGGGGCGCGCTGCGGCCCTTCCCCGGCCGGCCGCGGGCACCGGGTTTGCCGAATCGTCATGGACACGCATCAGGAACCGCCCTCCACCGGACGCAACGTGCCGTACGGTCATGATCCGGAAATCCATCCACCCGGGTTCGGCGGTGCGGACGGCGTCGCGGACCCGTTTCCCCCACAACGGGTGGCCAGACCACCCTTGGAACGGAGACCTTGTGCGACGGCGCAACTTCCTCGCGGCGGGTGCCTCCGCCGGAGCCGCGTTCGCTGCCCTCGGCGCCACGGCGGCCGGGACGCGGGCCGCGGCGGCCGACCCGCTCCCGGCACCGGACGGTACCTCCGCCGGGCACGGCGTTCCGCAGACCCTGGTCGAGCGGTCCACCGCCGACACCTCGGCGTCCGGCATGGTGCGGCCCGAGTCGGGTTTCGACTACGTCGCGGTCAGGCCGACCGGTGGCCGGCCCGGCGACGCCGCGATCCGCTTCGAGACCCCCGGCGGCCTCACCGACTGGCGGGATCTGCACTTCCACGCCGACGGGCCCGACGACAGGCCGCGGACCCCGGCGGCGCTGGCGCCCGCACCCGAGGGGTGCACGGGCTATGAGATCCGGGCGCAAGGCACCGACCGTGCCCGGTGTGCGGCGATGAACATGCGTGACGGGGGCACGGTGCGGATGGGCGGCAGGCCCGAGGGCGAACTCTACGATGACACCGGGACCGACCCCAGGGGCGGGCGGCTCGTGCGCTACCGCACCCGGGCGGGCTGGGGCGCGGACGAGTCGCACCGGTTCGACGACGGGGGCAACGAGATCTGGCCCGCGGCCTACTCCCGGGTCCAGGCCATCACCGTGCACCACAGTGCCTGGCCCGTCGGGGACGACGCCGCCTCCAACGTACGGGCGATCTACCACCTGCACGCGGTGGAGAACGGGTGGGGCGACGTCGGCTACCACCTGCTCATCGACCCGGAGGGCACGGTCTACGAGGGGCGGTGGACCGGCAACGCCCTGATGCCGATCTTCCGCGGTGTCCCGCTGCCCGGTCAGGCGGAGGCGGTGACCGCCGGCCACGCCTTCCAGTTCAACACCGGCAACATCGGCATCTGCCTGATGGGCGACTTCACCGACGGCATGCCCACCCCCAGGGCGCAGAACAGCCTGGTGCGGACGCTGCACGCGCTGTGCCTGATCACCGGGGTCGACCCGGTGGAGGAGATCGAGTACGAGAACCCGGTCAACGGGAGGAAGGCGGTCCAGCAGGGTCTGTCCCGGCACCGGGACTGGCTGGCCACCGAGTGCCCCGGTAACACCTTCGCCGAGGAGTTCGACCGGGTGATCCGCCAGCGGGTGGCCCGGGGCCTGCCCCGCCGTCCGAGCTGACCGCACGGGACCGGCTTCCCGCGGCCGCCCGCCACCGGGCGGCCGCGGGCCGGTGTCAGCCCCGGCCCCGACGCCACTCGGTGATCAGGAGCCCGACCAGGTACAGCCCACCGATCAGGCCGGTCGCGGTGCCGACGGGCAGGGCGGCGCCGGTGAAGAGCCGCTGCACGGCGATGTCGCTCACCAGGAGCAGCAGCGCGCCCATCAGGGCCGCCGCGACCAGGCCGGGACCGGGCGAGCGGGTGAGGCGGCGGGCGAGCTGCGGGGCGGCCAGCGCCACGAACAGGATCGGCCCCGTGGCGGCCGTCGCGATCGCGGCCAGCACCACGCTGACGGCGATCAGCACCAGCCTGCTGCGCTCGGCACCGACGCCCAGCCCCTTGGCGGCGTCGTCGCCCATGGAGAGCAGGGACAGTGCCCGGCCGTGGGAGACCGCGACCGGGAGCAGAACCGCCAGGGCGAGGCCGACCGCGGCGGCCTGTTCGGTCCCGGCCGCGTTGAGGCTGCCGACCAGCCAGGCCTGGGCGGCCATCGCGTCCTGCAGGCTGGCCCGGGTGATCAGGTAGGAGTTGGCGGCCAGTGCCATGGCGGCGATGCCGATCCCGACCAGGATGAACCGGCCGCCGGCCCCGCGGGTGAAGGCCAGCAGGTAGATGAGCACGGCCGCGGCCACGCCGCCGACCAGGGCTCCGGCCGCGACCTGGAGCATGCTCCCGCCGATCAGCACGATGACGACGAGGGCTCCGGTGGCGGCGCCGTTGGTGAAGCCGATGATGTCGGGGCTGCCCAGCGGGTTGCCGGACAGCCGCTGCAGGATGGCGCCGCTGACCGCCAGGGCCGCGCCGACGAACAGCGCGGTGAGCAGGCGGGGCATGCGCAGGGTGTAGACGATGAAGTCGTGCCCGGGCGACCCCCGCCCGATGAGGGTGGCGGCCACCTCGCCGGGGGTGAGGGGGAAGTCCCCGACGGTGAGGGCGAGGACGGACATCCCCGCCAGGCCGAGGGCCATCGCGGTGCACGCCGCGGCGGTGCGCAGGTGGATCCGCAGTGCCAGCCGCTCGCCCCGGGTGCGCAGCGGGGCGTACCCGGCGGGGGTGGCGGCAGGGGTCGGCGCCGGGCCGACGGAACGGGTGCGGGGCGGGTGCCCCGGCCGCGCGCTCACAGCGCGGCCGGCCGGCGGCGACGGCACAGGGCGATGAACACGGGGGCTCCGACGAAGGCGGTGACGATTCCGACCTGCAGCTCGCCCGGCGCGCCGAGAACGCGGCCCAGGACGTCGGAGCCGAGCAGCAGGATCGGGGCGAGCAGCAGGGAGTAGGCCAGCACCCAGCGCTGGTCGGGGCCGACGATCAGCCGGGCGATGTGCGGGACGGCGAGCCCCACGAAGGTGATCGGCCCGGCTGCGGCCGTGGCGGCGCCGCACAGCAGCATGATCGCGATGGCGCCCAGGACACGGGTGCGCCGGATACGCACGCCCAGGGCGGTTCCCAGCTGGTCGCCGAGCGCCAGGGCGTTCAGCGGGCGCGCGAGGGCGAGGGCGATGATGCCGCCCGCGATGATGAACGGCGCGACGGGCAGCAGGACGTCGAGATAGCGGCCGGCCAGCGAACCGACGTTCCAGAACCGGAACTCGTCGAACGCCCGCGGATCGACCATGAGGACCGCGGTGTTGAAGGCGAAGAGCACGGCGGTGATCGCCGCGCCCGCGAGCACGAGCCGGTCGGGGGTGGCGGCCCGCCCTCCGGTGGAGCCGATGGCGTAGACGGCGGCGGAGGCGATCACCGCTCCGGCGAAGGCGAACCAGACGTATCCGCTGACCGCCGAGACGCCGCAGAACGCGATCGCGACGACCACCCCGGTGGAGGCTCCCAGGCTCACGCCGAGGATTCCGGGATCGGCCAGCGGGTTACGGGTGAGCGCCTGCATCAGCGCACCGGAGAGGCCCAGCGCGATGCCCACGAGCGCGCCGAGGACCGTCCTGGGGATCCGGTAGTCGTGCACGATGACGGCGTCGCGCGACCCGTCTGGGTGCCGGAGTACCTCCCACACCGTGCGCAGCGGGATGTCCTGGGCGCCCGCGGCGATGCTGAGCAGGACTACGGCCGCCAGCGCGAGGAGGGCCACCGCTATCCCCAGCCGCCGGACCACGGGACGGGGGCCCCGGCGCTCCGTGCGCTCCTCGGGGTCGGCGACGCTCCTCTCCTGTGAGTGAGCGGTGACCGACACCGGCGACCTCCTGAAGGGGTGACGCGGCACCCGCGCTGTTTCTAAGGTGAGGCTAACCGAACCGAGATGCTAGCGGAGATCCCGACCAGGGTCCAACGCCGGGCGCGCATGCCGCGGATCACCCGGGGCCTCACGGCCGCACCCCTCCCCCACCGACCGCCTCGTGCACTGTGTCGGGAACGTGGGGCGGTGAGGGCGGCCACGCGCCCACTCCCGTCTTCGTTGATCTCGGAGATACTGGGGCAAAGATCGCCCACGAAGCCCCAATATCCCTGAGATCAACGGATGAGGTGGAAAGGGACGGCCGGAAGCCCGTGTGTCCGCTTCGCGTAGAGCTCTTTCCGCGAACCGGGAGCCCCCCTACCCCTCCCCGAAGGTGACCCTGGGCGGGCATCTCATGGTGTCCGGTTCGCCGGACTATTCCCCGTGATCACCGCAGGGAGTGGTTCTGCTTCGACCCGATCCCCCGATCCGAGCACCCCCGCCCGCACCCGGCCGGGCCAGCCCCACGGGAGAGCACCGTAGGGGACGCGTCGCGTCGTAGGGGGCGCCCTCGCATTGGTCCTGGTCGGTCGGTCTTGGGAGATCCCTGCATCCACCGAATGCGCGCAGTCGATTCTTAGACTAGCCTTACCTAACTGCTTGTCCATGGTGCCGGGTGGCCCGCCGGAGGGATGTGGAGTGGTGCGCGCAGAACGGCCCGCCGAGGTCACAGACGACCCCGCGCCGACCGGACGGCGGGTGGTGCTGCGCTCGTTGTCGGGGCAGCGGCGGCTCGTCGCCGGGGCCTCGCTGCTCGCCGCGTCGCACCAGGCATGCGAAGCCCTGGTCCCGGTCGTGATCGGTGTGCTGATCGACCAGGCGGTGGCCCCCGGTTCGCTCGGCGCGCTGGTGCGGTGGCTGGTGGTCCTCGCGGCCCTCTTCGCCGTGCTCTCCTTCAGCTACCGCCACGCCGCCCGCGCCGCGGAACGGGCCGCCGAGCAGGCCGCGCACCGGCTGAGGATCGAACTGGGCGAGCGGGTTCTCGACCCCCGGGGCGGGGCCGAAGCGGGCCGGCTGCCCGGCGCCCTGGTCAACATCGCGACCGACGACGCCCGCCGCGTCGGGCGCATCAACAGCGCCCTGCCCTTCGGCGTCGCGGGCCTGGCCGGGCTGCTGGTCAGCTCGGTGGCACTGCTGCTGATCTCGGTTCCGCTGGGGCTGCTGGTACTGCTGGGCACCCCGCCGCTGCTGTGGCTCGCGCACCTCATCGGCCGCCCGCTGGAGCGCCGCAGCGGCGCGGAGCAGGAGCGGGCCGCCTACGCCTCCGGGACCGCCGCCGACCTCGTCACCGGACTGCGGGTGCTCAAGGGGCTCGGCACCGAGTCCGCGGCCGTCGCCCGCTACCGGGAGGCGAGCCGCGACTCACTGGCCGCCACACTGCGCGCCACCCGCGCCCAGGCCGGGCACGACGGGGCGCTCCTCGCGCTCACCGGCCTGTTCATCGCCCTCGTCGCCCTGGTCGGCGGCCGCCTGGCCATCGGCGGCACCATCAGCATCGGAGACCTGGTCGCAGCGGTCGGCCTCGCGCAGTTCCTCCTCGGCCCCTTCCAGATCTTCGCGTGGGTCAACGGCATGCTGGCCCAGGGCCGCGCCTCCGCCCGGCGGGTGGCCTCCGTCCTGGCCGCTCCCCCGGCGGTGTCGGCCGGGAACGGCCGACTTCCGGAGAACGTCGCCGGGCACCTGCGGCTGACCGGCGTCGCACACAAGGCGCTCACGGGCGTCGACCTCGACATCGCCCCGGGGCGCCTGACCGGCATCGTGGCACCGGACCCGGCCGCGGCATCGGCGCTACTGGAGTGCCTGGGCCGGGACGCCGACCCATCGGCCGGGGTGGTCGAACTGGACGGCGTGGAACTGGCGGACCTGCACCCCGGCGACGTCCGCGCCGCGGTCCTGGTCGCCGCGCACGACGCCGACCTGTTCGAGGGGTCCCTGCTGGAGAACGTCACCGCGGCGGCCGGCGCGAACCCCCCGGGCGACGGGGTGGACACGCTCGCCGAACGGGCGGCACTGGACGCCGGGGTGCGGCGGGCACTGGACGCCTCGGCCACCGACGAAGTCGCCCGCGCCCTGCCGCAGGGTGTCGACACGGCCGTCACCGAACGCGGCCGGTCCCTGTCCGGCGGGCAGCGCCAGCGCGTCGCCCTCGCACGGGCGCTCGCCGCCGACCCCCCGGTGCTGGTGGTCCACGACCCGACCACGGCCGTCGACGCGGTCACCGAGGCCCGGATCGCCGCCGCGATCACCGAGGTACGCCGGGGCCGCACGACGGTCCTGGTCACGACCAGCCCGGCACTGCTCGCAACGGCCCACCGCGTGGCCCTCATCGACGACGGTGCCGTGGCCGCCGAGGGAACGCACCGCGACCTGCTGCAGGCGCACCCCGCCTACCGCTCGGCGGTGCTCACCTGACCCCGCCGGCGCCGGCCGCGTACGGCCGCCCCTTCACCTTCCCCGTGCCCACCCACGACTGCAGAGGGACACACCCCCGATGACCGCGACGTCCGACTCGGCACGAGCCCTGCTGCCCACCGCCACCGGCGCGCGGACCACCAGGGTGGTGGTCGGGCTGCTCGCGGGAAGGCGGCTGCTCGCCCTCGGCGCGCTCCTGACGATGGTCGTGGCCACCGCCATCGGACTGCTCACCGCCCCGCTCCTCGGCCACATCGTCGACGTCGTCGTCGGCCGGGGCGGGGCCGGAGCCCTGACCGTGCCCGTGGTGCTGCTGGCCGTGGTGGCGCTGACCCGCGGGGCGGTGACCGCGCTGGGGCTGGCGCTGGTCGCCCGGCTCGGCGAGGGCATGCTGGCCACGCTGCGCGAGCGGTTCATCGCGCGGGCCCTGCACCTTCCGCTTGAGCAGGTGGAGCAGGCCGGGTCCGGCGACCTGACCGCGCGGGTGACCAGTGACGTGGCCGAGGTCGCCAAGTCGGTCCGCGAGGCCCTGCCCGAACTGGGCCGCTCGCTGCTGACGATCGCCCTCACCCTCGGCGCGCTGGCCGTCCTCGACCGGCGGTTCCTCCTCGCCGCGCTGCTGGCCGCCCCCATCCAACTGCTGACCGTGCGCTGGTACCTGCGCCGGGCCGTCCCGCTCTACGCCGCCCAGCGCGTCGCCGTCGGCGCCCGGCAGCAGCAGCTCCTCGACACGGTCGGCGGTGCGCGGACGGTGCGCGCGTTCCGGCTCACCGACGACCACATCGAGCGGGTCACCCGGCGCTCGCAGGGCGCCGTCGACCTGTCGCTGCGCGGGATCCGGCTGGTCACCGGCTTCTTCGCGCGCCTGAACCTCGCCGAGTACGTGGGCCTCGGCGCAGTGCTGGCGACCGGCTTCCTCCTGGTCGGCACCGGCTCGGTGAGCATCGGCACGGCGACCGCGGCGGCACTCTACTTCCACAGCCTCTTCAACCCGATCAACGCCGCCCTCGTCCTGCTCGACGACGCGCAGAAGGCCGGGGCGAGCCTGTCCCGGATCGTCGGCGTGGCGGACCTGCCCGGCGAGGCCGACGGCACGGCGGCGAACCCGGTCGTGCCGGTCGACGCCTCGGTCAAGGCGGCCGGGCTCGGCCACGCCTACACGCCGGGCCACGACATCCTGCGCGACGTCGACCTGCACATCGGCGCGGGTGAGCGGGTCGCGCTGGTCGGGGCCAGCGGCGCGGGCAAGACCACCCTTGCCAAGCTGATCGCCGGCATCCACCGGCCCACCTCCGGGACGGTCACGCTGGGCGGTGTGGGCACCGACGAGCTCGATCCCGCCTCCATCCGCGCCACCGTCGGGCTGATCAGCCAGGAGGTGCACGTCTTCGCCGGGCCGCTGCGCGAGGACCTGCGGCTGGCCCGGCCCGGCGCCACCGACGCCCAGCTGCGCGCCGCGCTGGCCCGCGTCGGTGCGCTGGCCTGGGTCGACGCCCTCCCCGACGGCCTGTCCACGGTGGTCGGCGACGGCGGGTACCGGTTGACGGTGGCCCAGGCCCAGCAGCTGGCGCTGGTGCGGCTGGTCCTCACCGACCCACCGGTCGCCATCCTCGACGAGGCCACCGCGGATGCGGGCAGCGCGGGCGCCCGCGAACTGGAGGAGGCCGCCGCCCGCGCGCTGGAGGGACGCACCGCGCTGCTCGTGGCCCACCGCCTCACCCAGGCGGCCTCCGCCGACCGGGTCGTGGTGCTGGACGCCGGCCGGGTCGTGGAGACGGGCACCCACGACGAACTCGTCGCGGCCGGAGGACGCTACGCCGCCCTGTGGGAGGTGTGGTCGGACAACCGTCCCGACACGTGACACCGCAGCGCCCCGACCTGCCCCACCGCACCGTGCGAGCGTGTGACCTGGGCCGCTTCTCCCACGACCGGTGGTCTGGTCTAGGCCAATGTGTGGTACACACCGGGCGGAGGCTTTTTGAGTCACGTCCCTGGGACAAGGAGCGGAGCCATGCCGGAATCGAGCCCTGCGGGTGACACCCGCCTGGATCAGCGTGCGGAGTGGAAGGCGCTGGCCGAGCACCGCGAGAAGCTGGGGGACACCCACCTGCGGGAGCTGTTCGACACCGACCCCGGGCGGGCCGGACGCTACGGCCTGCAGGTCGGCGACCTCCACCTCGACTACTCCAAGCACCTGGTCACCGACGAGACACTGCGGCTGCTGCGCGAGGTGGCCGCGGCCACCGGGGTGAGCCGGCTGCGGGACGCGATGTTCCGCGGCGAGAAGATCAACTTCACCGAGGACCGCGCCGTACTGCACACCGCGCTGCGCGCACCGCGCGACGCCGTGATCGAGGTCGACGGGCACGACGTCGTCCCCGACGTCCACGCCGTGCTGGACCGTATGTCCGGCTTCGCCGAGCGCGTGCGGTCCGGCGCGTGGACGGGCCACACCGGTGAGCGCATCACCCGGGTCGTCAACATCGGCATCGGCGGCTCCGACCTGGGACCGGCCATGGCCTATGAGGCGCTCCTCCCCTTCACCGCGCGCGGACTCGACGTGCGCTTCGTGTCCAACGTCGACGGCGCCGACCTGCACGAGGCGCTGCGCGACGCCGACCCCGAACGGACGCTGTTCATCGTCGCGTCCAAGACGTTCACCACCATCGAGACCATCACGAACGCCACCTCGGCGCGCGCGTGGCTGCTCGGTCGGCTGGGCGGCGACGCCTCCGCTGTGGCCAAGCACTTCGTGGCGGTGTCCACCAACGCGGAGAAGGTCACCGAGTTCGGCATCGACACCGCCAACATGTTCGAGTTCTGGGACTGGGTGGGCGGCCGCTACTCCTACGACTCGGCGATCGGGCTGTCACTGATGGTCGCGATCGGCCCCGACCGGTTCCGCGAGATGCTCGACGGCTTCCGGCTGATGGACGAGCACTTCCGCACCGCCCCGGCCGAGGCCAACGCGCCCCTGCTGCTCGGCCTGCTCGGGATCTGGTACGGCGCGTTCTTCGGTGCCCAGTCGCACGCGGTGCTGCCCTACAGCCACTACCTGTCGCGGTTCACCGCCTACCTGCAGCAGCTCGACATGGAGTCCAACGGCAAGGCCACCGACCGGGCCGGGCGGCCCGTGGCCTGGCAGACCGGGCCGGTCGTGTGGGGCACGCCGGGCACCAACGGACAGCACGCCTACTACCAGCTGCTGCACCAGGGCACGAAGATGGTCCCGGCCGACCTCATCGGCTTCGCCCGCCCGTCGGCCGAGCTCGGCCCCGAGCTGGAGGCCCAGCACGACCTGCTGATGAGCAACATGTTCGCCCAGGGCCAAGCCCTGGCGTTCGGGAAGACCGCCGGAGAGGTGGCCGCCGAGGGCGTGGCGGACGAACTGGTGCCGCACCGCACCTTCCCCGGCAACCGCCCGACCACCACCATCCTGGCCGCCGAGCTGACCCCCTCGGTGCTCGGCCAGCTCATCGCGCTCTACGAGCACAAGGTCTTCGTGCAGGGCGCCGTGTGGGGCGTCAACAGCTTCGACCAGTGGGGCGTCGAACTCGGCAAGGTCCTGGCCAAGCGCGTCGAACCCGCCCTGTCCGAGGGCGCCGAGGTCGGCGGCCTGGACACCTCCACGGCGAACCTCGTCGCCCGCTACCGCGAACTGCGCGGGCGATGAGCGGCGGGGCCGGGTAGCCGCCGCGGGCGTGTCCGCCCCCGCCTCTTCTCCCGAGGCGGGGGCGGACACGTCCGGCGTCCTGTGCGGCTCAGCCGCCCATGGCGTCGATGAGGCTCTTGGGCCGCAGGTCGGTCCAGTTCTCCTCGACGTAGGCCAGGCAGGCGTCGCGGGTGTCCTCACCGAAGACGGTGCGCCAACCGGCCGGGACCTCGGCGAATGACGGCCACAGCGAGTGCTGCCCCTCGTCGTTGACCAGGACCAGGAAGCGGCCTTCGGCGTCGTCGAACGGGTTGCTCATGATCGGTTCCTCCTCAGGATCTCCGAGAGGGGCAGGCCGGGGTCGGCCGCCGCTCCCTTCAGTACGGTGAGCAGATCGGTGACCAGGCGCTCGGCGGTGGCCCGGTCGAACAGGTCGGTGGCGTAGATGAGGCCGCAGTGCACGTCCCCGCTCCCCCGCGGCTCGTGGAAGCCGAGCGTCAGATCGGCGGGTGCCGTGCCCGTGTCGACCGCGTCGAGGGTACCGAGCTCCCCCTCCAGCTGGGAGCGCTCGGCCTGCTCGTGGTGGATGACCAGCACCTGCGGCCCGTCCCAGCCGAGTTCGCCGGCCACCTCCTCCAGCGGGGTCTCCTGGTGGTCCAGAGCGCTGAGCGCGGTCTCGCGGACGCGGCCCAGCAGGTCGGTGAAGGCGGGGTCGTCGCCGGTGTCGGTCCGCAGCACCACGGTGTTGAAGAAGCAGCCGACGAGGTCGGCCAGCCCGTCCTCGGTCCGCCCGGCCACCAGCGTGCCGATCGGCAGGTCGTTCCCGGCCCCGTGCCCGGTGAGCACGGTCGCCAGGGCCGACTGCAGGACCATGAACATGGTCGTCCGGGTCGCGCGGGCGAGCCGGTCCACGGCCGCGTGCAGCTCCTCGTCGAGGACGAACTCCACCACCGACCCCGGTCCGCCGCGCACGCCCGCGGCGGCGCCCGGACGGTCGGCGGGCAGCGGCAGCTCGGTGGGAAGACCGCGCAGGGTACGGCGCCAGTAGTCGAGCTGCCGGGCGGCCGTGCTACGCGGGTCGGCCGGGTCGCCGAGCACCTCGTGCGCCCACCGGGTGTAGTCGGCGTAGGTGACCGGCAGCGGCCCCCACTGCGGTGCGCACCCTTGGCGCCGAGCCGCGTAGGCGGTGTTCAGGTCGCGCAGCAGCGGAACCACCGACCACTCGTCGACGCCCAGGTAGTGCAACGTCAGCAGCAACGCCTGGCCGCCCCGGTGGTCGCGCGGGATCAGCAGCCGCGCCCGCATCGGCGGCTCCTGGGCCAGGTCGGGCCGGTGGCGGGCGTGGCAGGCCAGGCGCGTCTCCACGTTGGCGCACAGTTCCGTCTCCAGCTCGGGCGGCTCCACGGTGCGCTGGTAGACCGCCCCGTCGCGTTCGACGAACACGGTGCGCAGCGGCTCGTGCCGCTCCACCACGTCGCGCAGCGCAGCTGCCAGCGCGTCGGCGTCGAAGTCCCGATCCTTGGGCGCGCGCAGCACCAGCGCGTGGTCGTGGGCGGGCAGCGCGCGGTACCGCGACCACCGCCACCGCTGGGCCGGGGCGAGCGGCAGCTCGTCGGGCCGCTCCCCACACCGCAGGGCGGGCCGCACTCCCCCTCCTGCGCCGAGCTTCTCCGCCAGGCCGGCCACGGTGGGCGCGTCGAAGACGTCGCGGATGGTCAGCTCCGCGCCGAACTCCGAGCGGATGCGGCCCAGCAGCCGCATCGACGACATCGAGTGCCCGCCGAGCATGAAGAAGTCGTCGTGGACACCGATCTCGTCGATGCCCAGCCGGTCGAGGTCGAGGACCTCGCCGAACAGACGCGCCAGGCGGCGCTGCTCGGGCGTGGCGGGGCGGGCGTCACCGGCCAGGTGGCTCCAGTCCGGTTCGGGCAGCGCCTTGACGTCCAGCTTGCCGTTGGGGGTGAGCGGAAGCGGTCCGTCCAGCGGCACCACGATGGCCGGGACCATGTACTCGGGCACCCGCCCGGCCACGTGCGCCCGCAGCTCGGCCGGGTCCAGCGGTGCCCCGCCGGGATCGGCGGGAACGGCGTAGCCGACGAGCCGCACGATGTCGCCTGCGCGATCGGCGACGACCGCCGCCTGCGCCACGTCCGGGTGGGAGGCGAGGGCGGCGATGATCTCGCCGGGTTCGATGCGGAACCCGCGGATCTTCACCTGGTCGTCGACGCGGCCGAGGAAGTCGAGGTCGCCGTCGGCCCGCCAGCGCGCCCGGTCGCCGGTCCGGTACATCCGCGCCCCGGGCTCGCCGAACGGGTCGGCGACGAACCGCTCGGCGGTCAGCCCGTGCCGGGCGAGGTAGCCGCGGGCCAGGCCGCGGCCGGACACGTACAGCTCACCGATGACGCCGGGCGGGACCGGGCGCAGGGCGGCGTCCAGCACGTAGCAGCGCGTGTTGGGGTCGGGGCGGCCGATGGGGACGCGGCCGGTGGGGCCGTCGTCCGGGTCGGGCACCCAGAGCGTGGAGTTGACGGTGGCCTCGGTGAGGCCGTAGGCGGCGATCAGGTCGACCCGGCCCGACCAGCGGTCGAACAGGTCCGGGGGCACGGTTTCAGTGCCGACCAGGATGGTCGACCCCTCCGGCAGCTCGCACTCGGCGGGCAGCGCCGACACCAGCGACGGCGGCAGGATCATGTGCGTGATGCCCTGCTCGGCCAGGAAGTCGGTGAGCGCGGGGCCCGCGACGCGCGCCTCCTCGGGGATGAGGACGAGGCGCCCGCCGTGGCACAGCGCCATGGACAGCTCGAACACGAACACGTCGAAGCCGATGGAGGCGAACTGCAGCAGGGTACTGTCCGGCCGCAGGCCCATCCGGTCGACCGCGGTGGCGACCAGGCTGCCGATGCCTTCGTGGGAGACCACCACGCCCTTGGGGCGGCCGGTCGATCCGGAGGTGTAGATGATGTAGGCGGCCTGGTCGAGCGAGGTCACGCCGACCGCGGTGGCGGGCGCGGCGCCGACGACCTGTTCTGCGACCGTGTCGGGGGCGTCGAGGAGCAGCGTTGCCACACCGTCGACCTGCGGGATCTTGCCGGCTGTGCTCTCGGTACCGACCACGATCCGGGCTCCGGAGTCACCGATCATGTAGGACAGCCGGTCGCCCGGGTGGGAGAGGTCCAGCGGCAGGAACGCGGCGCCCAGCCGGAGCGCGCCCAGCACGGTGGCGATCATGTCGGCGGTCCGGGGAACCGCGACGCCGACGACGCTCTCCGGGCCCGCGCCGCGCCGCCGCAGCAGCCGCGCGATCTCCTCGGCGCGGGTGTCGAGCTCGGCGTAGGTGACCTCGCGCCCCCGGTCGACGACGGCCACGGCTCGGGGCCGCTCGGCGACGTTGCGGGCGAACGCCCCGGGGATCGACATCTCGTCGACCGTGCGGGTGGTGGCGTTGAAGTCCTCCAGCACCAGCCGGCGCTCGTCGGCGGCGAGGATGTCGACGGCGCTGACCGGCGCCTCCGGATCGTCGGCGACCGCGCCGACCAGGCGGGACAGGCGCTCGCCCAGCCGGGTGACGGTGGCGGCGTCGAACAGCTCGGTGGCGTACTCGATCCGGCAGGTGATGCGGCTGCCCGCGTCGACCGTGTCGGCCGCGGCGCCGCCCGCATCCGATGAGGCTCCCATGTGCTCGGTGAAGCTGAACACGAGGTCGAACTTGGCGGTGCGGGTCTCGTAGGGCACGCCCTCGACGCGCAGTCCGGGCAGGTCCAGCAGGTCGCCGGAGCGCGCGTGGTAGCCGACCATCACCTGGAACAGCGGGTTGCGGGCCGGGGACCGGACCGGGTTGAGCCGCTCCACGACCGCCTCGAAGGGCACGTCGGCGTGCGAGAAGGCGGTGAGGTCGGTGTCCTTCACGCGCGCCACGAGCTCGGTGAAGGTCGGGTCGCCGGAGACGTCGGTGCGCAGCACCAGCGTGTTGACGAAGAAGCCGACCAGGTCGTCCAGGGCCTCGTCGGTGCGCCCGGCGATGGGGGCACCCAGGGGGATGTCGTCGCCCGCGCCCATGCGGTGCAGCAGTGCGGCGACCGCCGCGTGCAGCAGCATGAACATGCTCGCCCCGGTCCGCTGGGAGAGCGCGCGCAGCGCCCGGCACGTGTCGGGGTCGAGCTCCAGGTCGAGGTCGGCCCCCGCGAAGGTGGGGCGGGCGGGCCGCGCCCGGTCCAGAGGCAGCTCGACCTCCTCGGGGGCGCCGTCGAGGACACGCGCCCAGTGGTCGAGCTGGCGGGCGGCGCGGCTGTCCGCGTCGGCGGGGTCGCCGAGCAGCCTCCGCTGCCACAGCGCGTAGTCGGCGTACTGGACCGGCAGCGGCTCCCAGACGGGGGCGGTGCCGCCACGCCGGGCGGCGTAGGCGGTGGCGAGGTCGCGCAGGAAGGGGCGGTCGGACCACTCGTCGGTGGTGATGTGGTGCAGGAGCAGCACGACCACGTGGTCCTCGGGGCCGACCTCGGCGATGGTCGCGCGCAGCGGCAGCTCACGGGTGAGGTCGAAGGGGCGCGCGACGGCGTCGCGCACGATGTCCGCGATCTCGTCCTCCCTGGCGGCCCTGACGCCGATGTCGGGCCGAGCCACTGTTCCTGCTGCGCGCTCGGGCTCACCGCTCGCTGCACCGCCAACCCACTCAGGCCTGCGGCCAGTCGGGATCGACGGCTCCGCTCGCTCACTCGCCCTCGCGTCGGTGATGGGCACGATGCGCTGGAACGGAACCCCGTCCCGCTCGCCGATGAGGGTGCGCAGGGCCTCGTGGCGGGCCACGACGTCGCCCAGTGCGGCGCACCACGCCTCGACGTCGAGTCCGCCGCGTATGCGCAGCACCAGTGGGAAGTTGTAGGCCGCCGAGGCGCCTTCCAGCTGCTGGATCACCCACAGCCGCTGCTGGGCGTGGGAGAGCGGCAACTCGGCGGGGCGGTCGGCGGCGACCAGCTCGGGGCGTGCGGCCGTCCGCTCCCCCGCGCCGTCGCCCTGGGCGCGGCGGACCAGTTCGGCGACCGTCGGCGCCTCGAACAGGTCGCGGATGGCCAGCTCGGCGCCGAGCGCGGTGCGGGCGCGGCTGATCAGCCGGGTCGCCAGCAGCGAGTGGCCGCCGAGGTCGAAGAAGTCGTCGTCGATGCCGACCTCCGCGACACCGAGCGCCTCGGCGAACAGCGCGCACAGTTCCCGCTCCTCCGCGGTGCGGGGCGGACGGCTCTGCTGGGCCGCGGTGGACACGGGTGCGGGCAGCGCCCGGACGTCGAGCTTGCCGTTGACGGTCAGCGGCAGGCCGTCGACCGCGACGAGGGCGGCAGGGACCATGTAGTCGGGCAGCCGTGCTTTCAGGTGACCGCGCAGTTCGGCCAGGAGTTCCTCGTTGCACACGGCGTAGCCGACGAGCCGCTTGGCACCTCCGGGCCCGGAGGCGTCGGCGACGACGGCTGCCTGCCGGACCCCGGGGTGGGCCGCCAGCTCGGCGGCGACCTCGCCGGGTTCGACGCGGTGGCCGCGGATCTTCACCTGGTCGTCGGTTCGGCCGAGGAAATCGAGGTTGCCGTCGGGGCGGCGGCGCACCAGGTCGCCGGTGCGGTACATGCGCGACCCGGGTCCGCCGAACGGGTCGGCGACGAACCGCTCGGCGGTCAGGCCGTGCCGGTCGTGGTAGCCGCGGGCCAGGCCGACCCCGGCGATGTACAGCTCACCGGGGCCGCCGGGCGGGACGGGCCGCAGGCGGGAGTCGAGCACGTAGCCGCGGGTGTTCCAGATGGGCCGCCCGACGGTCGGCGTCGCGCTGTCGAAAGTGGAGCCGCCGAGGGTGTTGATGGTGTATTCGGTGGGTCCGTAGAGGTTGTAGCCATAGGTGCCCTCGGTGCCGCGCAGCCGCGACCACACAGAGTCGGAGACGGCTTCGCCGCCGAGCAGGACAAGTGCCGGGCGGTGGCGGCCGACGTGCTCGTCGTGCTCCAGCAGCCCCTCCTCGATGAGGAGCTGGGCGTAGGTCGGTGTCACGTTGACGACGTCGATGCGGTGGGCATCGCAGTAGGCAACCAGCGCCTCGGCGTCGCGGCGCAGCTCCTCGTCGCATACGTGGACCTCGTGGCCTTCGACGAGCCAGAGCAGCTCCTCCCAGGACATGTCGAAGGCGAAGGAGACGGTGTGAGCGATGCGCAGCCGCCTGCCTCCGGCCTCGGCGATGGCCGGACCGAAGATGGCTTCCTGGTGGTTGAGCTGCATGTTGGTCAGTCCCCGGTAGGGCGTGACGACGCCCTTGGGCCGACCGGTCGAGCCGGAGGTGTAAATGACGTAGGCCGGGTGGTCCATGCGCCCGGGGCGCCCGTGGGCGAAGTCGGGCCGCTCGTCGTCGGCGACCTCGGCGCCGGACAGCGCATCGATTTCGGCGCGGACGTCCGGGTCGTCGATCAGGACGGTCGGCACGCCTCCACCCGCCAGGATCGGTGCGACCTCCCCCGCGGACAGCAGGCACAGCGGCGCCGTGTCCTCCAGCATGAGGGTGAGCCGGTCGGCCGGGTGGTCGAGGTCCAGGGGCAGGTAGGCGGCTCCAGTGCGCAGTACCGCGAACAGGGCGACCACCATGTCGACCGAGCGGGGCAGCGCCAGCGCGACCACGCGCTCGGGGGCGGCGCCCCGCGCCAGCAGCAGCCGGGCCAGGCGGTTGACCCGCACGTCGAGTTCGGCATAGGTGAGCACCCGCTCCCCCGCCACCAGTGCGGTGGCATCGGGGGTGCGCCGCGCCTGGTCGGCGAGCATGTCGGCGACGGTGTCGTCGGGCAGCGGGCGGGCGGTTGAGTCCCACTCCTGTTCCAGGACCTGGCGCTCGGCGGCGGGCACCACGTCGACCGCGGCGACCCGGACGGTGAGGTCCGCGGCCAGGTTCTCCAGGGCCGTGGTGAACCGCGCAAGCACGTCGGCCGCCGCGCCGCCGTCGAACAGGTCGGGGCGCGCGGCCAGGGTGACGCGCAGGCGGCGTTCGCCCGGGGTCACGATGAGGGTGAGCGGGAAGTGTGTGCCGTCCACGTTGGACACGGCGGTGATGCCGTGGCGGCGGCGCAGCCCCGCCTGCCGTTCGTCGCCGTCGGCGTTGCGCAGCACGAACAGGGTGTCGAAGAGCTTGCGGTGTCCGGCCTCACGCTGGATGTCGCCGAGCCCGACGTACTCGTGGGGCATGAGCGCGGCCCGCTCGGACTGGGCGCGCCGCAGCAGGTCCAGCACGGACTCTCCGGCGTCGAAGGTGAGGCGGGTCGGCACGGTGTTGAGGAACATGCCGATGACGCTCTCGACGTTCGGCACCTCCACGGGGCGCCCTGCGACGGCCGTGCCGAACACGACATCGTCGCGGCCGAGCATGGCGGCCAGCACCATACCCCAGGCCGCGCTGAGCAGCGTGTTGAGGGTGAGGCCGTGGCTGCGGGCCTGACCGCGCAGGCGCTCGGTCAGCTCCTCGGTCAGCCACGCGTCGACGTCGGCGGGGATCACCGGCTCGCGGCCGCGGTCGTCGGCGGCGACGAGTGTGGGCTCCTCCAGCCCGGCCAGGGCGTCACGCCATGCCGCGGCGGCGGCCGCGGCGTCCTGGCGCTCCAGCCAGGCGAGGTAGTCGCCGTACGAACCGGGTTCGGGCAGCCCGGTGGCGTCGCCGCCCTGCTCGTAGAGGGCGAACAGCTGCTCCAGGAACAGCCAGGCCGACCAACCGTCCCACAGCACGAGGTGGTGGGTGATCAGGAGCCGGTCGCGGCCGTCGGACATCCGGACGAGGCGCAGGCGGCACAGCGGCGGGCGGGCCAGGTCGAATCGCTCTCGGCGGTCGCTCTCCATGAGTTCGGCGAGGCGGGCGGAGCGCTCGCCCTCGGGCAGGCCGGACAGGTCGACCTCGGTCAGCGGCACCTCGGGGTCGGTGGCGATGAACTGCACCGGCCGGGGCACACCGTCACCGGTGAAGCCGGCGCGCAGGCTGGGGTTGCGGGCCAGCAGCGTGGCGCAGGCGGCGCGCAGCCGGTCGGCATCGAGACGCCGGTCGAAGTCGAGGGCCTCCTGGGAGATGTAGACGTCGAGGGCGCCCTCGTCGTAGCTGGAGTGGAAGTACAGGCCTTCCTGCAGCGGGGAGAGCGGCCAGATGTCCACCACGGGGGTGGGGCTGATCGCCTCGACCCGGGCGGTCTCCTCGGGGGCGAGGCTGAACGTCGCGGGGGCGGTGTCGCCCGCGCCCGTGGCCGGAACGGTCGCCTGCGCGACGGCGGCGAGCGCGGCAGGGGTCCGGTGTCGGAACACGTCGCGCGGGCTGATCTCCAGCCCGGCGGCACGGGCCCGGCTGGAGACGGCGATGGAGGTGATGCTGTCGCCGCCGAGCATGAAGAAGTCGTCGTCGATGCCGACCTCGGCACGTCCCAAAGTCGCGGCGAAGCTCGCGCACAGCAGGCGCTCGCGGGCGTCGCGCGGCGCCCGCGCCGGCGTCGGGGCGGCCGTGGCGGGGGCGGGCAGCGCCGCGGAGTCGAGTTTGCCGCTGGGGGTGAGCGGGAGGTCGCCGAGCAGGACGAACGCACTGGGCACCATCGGTGCGGCCAGCCGCTCGGCCAGCTCGGCGTGCAGGTGCTCGGGGTCGAGGCCGTCGTGCCCCGGGGCGGGGACGAGGTAGGCGACGAGCATCCCGCCGCGCGCGACCACGGCCGCCCGTGCGACGCCGGGCAGCGCGGTGAGCGCGGCCTCGATCTCGCCGGGCTCGATGCGGTTGCCGCGGACCTTGATCTGCCGGTCGGTGCGCCCGAGGTATTCCAGGGCTCCGTCGGCGCGTCGGCGCACCAGGTCGCCGGTGCGGTACATGCGCTCCCCGGGTTCACCGAACGGGTCGGCGACGAACCGCTCGGCGGTCAGCCCGGGGCGGCGGTGGTAGCCGCGGGCCAACTGGACCCCGGCCAGGTAGAGCTCGCCAGGGACCCCGGGAGGCACCGGCCGCAGGTACACGTCGAGGACGTGCAGGCGCGTGTTCCACACCGGCCACCCGATGGGCACGCTCGCGTCGGCCTTCGCGCCGGGGGCAAACGGATACCAGGTCACGTCCACGGCCGCCTCGGTCGGGCCGTAGAGGTTGTGCAGCGGGACCCCGGTGAGGGCGTCCCAGCGGGCGGCGGCGCCGGTGGCGAGCGCCTCGCCGCTGCTGAAGACGCGCAGCAGGCTCGCCGCCCACCCCGGGTCCGCGGTGACCTCCTCGGCCCGGAGGAAGGCCTCCAGCATCGACGGCACGAAGTGCAGCGTGGTGATGCCCCGGCGCCGGATCAGGTCGGCCAGGTAGGCGGGGTCGCGGTGCCCGTCGGGCCGGGCGAGTACGACGGCGGCGCCCTCGCACAGAGCCCAGAAGAACTCCCACACCGAGACGTCGAAGCCGGAGGGGGTCTTCTGCAGTACCCGGTCCTCGGCGGTGAGGCCGTAGTGGTCCTGCATCCACGCCAGCCGGTTCACGATCGCCCGGTGCGTCACGACGACCCCCTTGGGCCGACCGGTCGATCCGGAGGTGTAGATGAGGTAGGCGGGATCGTCGGGCCGGGCCGCCGCGGGGGCGGTCGGGTGGTCGACGGTGTCCGCGCTGTCGGCCTCGCCCAGGACGAACCGGTCCAGGCCGTCGAGGACCGGGAGGTGGTCGGCCGCGCCGGGGACGGTGACGACGGTGCGCGCGCCGGAGTCGGCGAGCATGTAGGCCACCCGGTCGGCCGGGTAGTCCAGGTCGAGGGGAAGGTAGGCGGCGCCGGCCTTGAGGACGCCCAGGAGGGCGACCGTCAGCTCGGCGGACCGGGGGACCGCGACCGCGACGACCCGGTCGGGGCCGACGCCTCCGCCGCGGAGCCTGCGGGCCAGTGCTTCGGCCCGTCGGTCGAGGTCGGCGTAGGTGAGGGTCGTGCCGACCTCGTCGTCGGCGATGACCGCCGTCGCCTCGGGGGTCGCGGACGCCTGGGCGGCGATGAGTTCGACCAGAGTGGCGTCCGGGACGTCGTCGCAGGTGGTCGCGTTGAAACCGGCCAGCTGACCGTGCTCGGCGCCGGTCAGCGGGTCGAGGCGGGCGACGGGCTGCGCGGGGTCGGCGGCGATGGCGGCCAGGAGGCGCACGAAACGGTCGGAGAGCTCCCGCACCGCGGCGGCGGGCAGACGGGCGGCGTCGTGCTTGAAGCGCAGCTCCAGCCCCTGGCGGGTGCCGGTGGGCCCGGCCCCCTCGGTGCCGCCGGTCGGCAGCACGATGAGGGCGAGCGGGTAGTGCACGGCGTCGCGCACGTCGACGGCGGTGATGTCGAGCCGCGCGCCACCGGGCGGGGCCGCCTGCTCCGGGGCGTCGGGCTGGTTCTCGACGACCACGAGGGTGTCGAACAGCTCGCCGAGGCCCACCGTGCGCTGCACGTCGGCCAGGCCGACATGGTGGTGGTCGAGGAGGGCGGACTGCTCGTCACGCAGCCGGGCCAGTGCGTCGGCGACCGTATCACCGGGCCGCGTGCTCATCCGCGTCGGCAGGGTGTTGATGAACAGGCCGACCATCGACTCGATGCCCGCGACGTCGGCGGTGCGTCCGGAGACGGTGCTGCCGAACAGGACGTCCGAGCGTCCGGTGAGCGTGCCCAGCAGCAGCCCCCAGGCCCCGTGCACGACAGTGCTCAGGGTCAGCCCGTTCTGTCGTGCGCGCGCGTCGAGATCGGCGGCCAGGGACGCGGGCAGCTCGGTCGTGACCAGTTCCGGGCGGGGTAGCCGCTCCTCCGCGTCCGCCACCAGCCGGGTGGGCTCGTCCACCCCCGCCAGGGCGGCGCCCCAGGCCGCGCACGCGGCGTCGTGGTCGCGGGCGGCCAGCCAGGCGAGGTAGGCGCGGTGGTCGGGCGCCTCCGGCGCCTGCCCGCCGGCGTAGGCGGTGCGCAGGTCACGCAGCATGATCTCGACGGACCAGCCGTCGGCGATGATGTGGTGCAGGGTCAGGGCCAGCTTGTGGCCGGTCTCCCCCTCAGGGGTGCGGACCAGCATGGCCCGCAGCAGGGGCGGCTCGTCCAGGGCGAAGCGCTGGGCCCGGTCACGCTCCAGGATCTCCGCGAGCCGACGGTCGGGGGCGTCCGCCCCGGTGAGGTCGAACTCCCGCCAGGGCAGGTCGGCGCGTTCGGCCAGGCGCTGGGCGACCCTCCCGTCGGGCAGCCGGTGGAACCCGGCCCGCAGCAGCGGGTGGCGGTCGAGCACGCCCTGCAGTGCGCCGCGCAGCGCGGCGGCGTCGACGTCCCCGGCGAGATCGATCACCTCCTGCACCGCGTAGACGTCGGCGGCGCCCTCGTCGAACACCGCGTGGAAGTAGAAGCCCTCCTGCAGTGGGGAGACCGGCAGCGCGTCGTCGTCGAGCCGGACCGGCTCGGCCGTGCCGCCCGCCGCCTCCCTCTGCGAGGCGGCGGCGTCGGCCGCTTCGGCCAGCGCCGCGACCGTGCGGTGGGCGAAGACGTCGCGGGGCGTGATCGCGATCCCGGCTCGCCGGGCCTCGCCGACGAGGCGGATGGCGATGATGCTGTCGCCGCCCAGCTCGAAGAAGCCATCATGGACACCGACCGCTTCCAGGCCGAGGACGTCGGCGAACAGGTCGGCCAGGGCCCGCTCGGCGGGGGTGGCGGGCGCGGCGTCGCCGACCGGCGCGTTCCAGTCCGGTTCGGGCAGGGCGGCGGCGTCCAGCTTGCCGTTGGGTGTGAGCGGCAGCGGGCCGTCGAGCACCACGACCGCGGAGGGCACCATGTATTCGGGCAGGCCCGCGGCGGCATGGGCGCGCAGGTCCCCGGGTGCGGCCGTACCCGCGGCGTAGGCGACCAGGCGCTTGGCGCCCCGCTGGTCGTCGCGGACGACCACCGCTGCCTGGGAGACCTCGGGGTGCGCCATGAGCGTGTTCTCGACCTCACCGGGTTCGATCCGGTAGCCGCGGATCTTCACCTGCGCGTCACCGCGGCCGAGGAAGTCGATGTTGCCGTCGGCCCGCCAGCGGGCGCGGTCGCCGGTGCGGTACATGCGCGCCCCGGGTCCGCCGAACGGGTCGGCGACGAACCGCCCGGCGGTCAGCCCCCGGCGGCCGAGGTAGCCGCGGGCCAGTCCACGCCCACCCACGTACAGCTCGCCCTCCGTACCGACACCGACCGGGCGAAGCGCGGAGTCGAGGATGTAGCAGCGGGTATTGGGGTCGGGAACACCGATGGGGACCCTGCCATGGCCGCGCTCGGGCTCCCCACCCGACTCCGCCTCCGGCGCCACCGGCGCTGCGCGCATCGGCGCCGACGGCTCGGCTCGCTGGCTCGCCCCCGTGCCGGGGGCCTTGTGCCGCGTGTCCGCGACCCACAGGGTGGAGTTGACCGTGGCCTCGGTCAGTCCGTAGGCGGCGACGACGCGCAGCCGCCGCGACCAGCGGGCGATCAGTTGCGGGGGGACGGTCTCGGTGCCGACGACCAGTACCGCCCCCTCGGGCAGCTCGCACTCGGCGGGCAGGGCCGCCACGAGGGACGGCGGCAGGATCATGTGGGTTCCGCCCTGCTCGGTGATGTAGTCGGTCAGCTCGATCCCGGCGACGCGGCGCTCGCTCGGCACGATGACGCTGCGCCCGCCGACGCCCAGCGCCATGGTCAGGTCCCACACGGCGACGTCGAACCCGACGGAGGCGAACTGCACGACCCTGCTGTCGGCATCGACGCCGAGGCGGTCGACGGCGGTCGCGATGAGGCTGCCGATGCCGTCGTGGGAGACGACCACGCCCTTGGGGCGGCCGGTGGACCCGGAGGTGTAGATGACGTAGGCGGCCTGGTGCAGGCGGGGGGTGGCGGGCGGGGCGGCGTGCTGGTAGCCGGAGGTGTCGGCGGTGTCGAGCAGGAGGGTGGACGGGCGCGGCGGATCCACCGGCCCATCGGAGCCCGGAAGGTCGCCGGTCAGCTCGGAGGCGGTGATGATGAGCCGCGCTCCGGCGTCCGAACAGATGTAGGCGATCCGCTCGCGCGGATGGTCGAGGTCGATCGGCAGGTAGGCGGCTCCGGCCTTCATGACGGCGAGCAGGGCGACGGCGAGGTCGGTCGAGCGGGGCAGCGCGACGGCGACGACGTCCTCGTCGCGCACGCCGCGCTCACGCAGCAGGTGGGCCAGCCGGTTGGCGGCGGCGTCCAGTTCGGCGTAGGTGAGCCGGTCGGGCCCGCAGACCACGGCGACATTGCCGGGGGTGCGGGCGGCCTGGCGTTCGACGGCGGCGGGCCAGGTGAGCTCGTCGACGTCGCGCGGATCGGCGCCGAAGTCCGCCAGGAGGCGGGTGCGCTCGGTCTCGGGCAGCAACTCGATGGCGCCGATGGGCCCGTTCGGGCGCTCGGCGATCGCGTCGAGCACGGCGAGCAGGCGGTACTCGTGCCCGGCCAGCTCCTCGGGGGTGCACACGGCGGCGTCGGCGTCCAGGTTGACGGTGAGGCCGCGGCCGTCGGCCTGCTCGTCGACGGAGACCGACAGATCGTTGACCGGGCCCAGGGACAGGTTGCGGTGCTCGACCTCGTGGTCGCCGAAGCGCATGCCGTCGCCTGTGTAGCCCATGAAGTTGACGGTGGGCCCGACGAGCCGGGGCAGCCCGTCGGTCAGTCCGAGTTCCCGGGCGAGGTCCTCGCCGCGGAACCGGCTGTGGGCGACGAGCGCGCGGACCTGCGCGTCCGCGGTGCGCACCAGATCGGCCGGGGTGGTGTCGGGGCGCACGGTGAGGCGCAGCGGCAGCACGTTGGAGGCCATGCCGGGGACGTCGCGCGTGCCCGGGTCCGGGCGGGCGGTGACGGGTAGGCCGAGGATGACGTCCCGGCTGCCGGTGGCGCGGTGCACATAGGCGGCGACGGCGGCGACGGCGACCCTGGACAGCCGGGTGCCGGCCTGCTCGGCGACGTCACGCAGCGCCTGGGTGGACGCGGCCGGAAGGTGGAGGGTGCGGCGCAGGAAGCGGCGCATCGGGGTGTCGGCGCGCTCGACCAGCCGGGCCGGTTCGGGGCGGTCGGCGAGGAGTGTGTGCCAGTACTCGCGGTCGGTTTCGTGGTCGGGCGAGGCCAGGTAGGCGGCGTCGGCGGCCCGCAGCCGGTCCAACGGGCCGAAGCCGGTGCGTCCGGCCTGCCCGCGCCCCGAGGGGGCCGCGCGGCTGCCCGCGGGGCCGTCGCCCGCACCGGCTTCCGTGTCGGACACCGAGGCGGTGTAGAGGGCGGCGGCCCGCCGTGTGACGAGGGTGCCGCCGTAGGCGTCCATGACGAGGTGGTGGTAGCGCTGGTACCAGCGCACGTGCCCGTCGCCGAGGCGGAGGAGCGCCTGGGTGAACAGGGGGCCGCGTTCGAGGTCGGCGGCACGGTCGAGGTCGGTGCGCATCCACGCGTCCGCGGTGGCGGCCGGGTCGGGGTCGGCGCTGAGGTCCAGCAGCCGCGGCGCCGGGTCGGCCGGCGCCGCGGTCCGGCGGGGAGTACCGTCGGGACCCGCGGCGGTGGTGAACACCGTGTGCAGGCTCTCGGCCTCGGCGGTCGCGCGCCGGACGGCGGCGGCGAGCCGGTCGAGGTCGACGCGGCCGCGGATCTCCACGCACCACGCGATGTTGTAGACAGGGCTGTCCGGCTCGACCTGCTGGGCCTTCCAGACTCCGGCCTGCGCACTGGTCAGAGGCTGACCGTCGAACACCATCTCAGACGCCTTTCCGGCTACGGTGGCTTCGGGTACTCCGTCAGGGGCCGCCGCTACCGGTCGTCGGCGGTCAGCAGCGGAACGGTCTCGTCGACGGCGTAGGGGATCGACAGGACGGTGTTGAAGGAGAAGGCGGCGCCGATGTCGGGGTCCTCGTAGGGGATGAACAGGTCGCGGCCGTCCTTGACGACGTCGAGGCGCTGGTAGAGCTTCTCGTCCTTGATGCGGTCGTCGGCCTCCTCACCGGAGGTCACCCAGACCACACGGTCGGCGGAGTCGAGCAGGTCGAGCTTCTCGGAACCGAACTCGGCCACGTTCATGTCGTTCTCGACGAGGTCGTCGACGTCGTCGGAGAGCTGGAAGCCCAGTTCCTGGAAGAAGAGCGCCTTGGGGTCGGTCGCGGCGAACGCGGAGTAGACGCCGGGCTCGAAGCTGTCGGCGACGATGACGGTCTCGTCGGCGAACTCCGGGTGCTCCTCGCGGACCTGGGCGAACTTCGCGTCGGTCGCCTCGATCAGCTTGTCCATCTCGGTTTCCCGGCCCAGGGCCTGGCCGATCCGCTGCGCCATCTCCTTCCAGGGCGCCGCGTAGTCGGGGTGGTCCTTGGGCTGGGCGACGACGGGAGCGATCTCGGAGAGCTTGTCGTACTGCTCCTGCTGCATGCCGGAGTACTGGGCGATGATCACGTCCGGTTCCAGGGCCGCGATCTTCTCCATGTTGTACTCGTCGCGCTCGCCGACGATCTCGGGGGCCTCGTCGCCCCACAGCTCCTTGGTCCAGGGCCACTTGCCGTAGGGGTCCTCCTTGAACCAGTCCACGGCCCCGACCGGCTTGACGCCCAGGGCGAGCACGGCGTCCTGGTCGGACAGGCCGAGGGTGACGACCTTCTCCGGTTCGGCGGTGATCTCGGTCTCGCCGAACTTGTGCCCGATGGTGACCGGGAAGGCGCCGTCGCCGGAGGCGTCGCCGCCGGACGACGCGTCCTGGCCGCCGCCGCAGGCGGTCAGCGCCAGGGTGAGGGTGAGCAGCATCGCCCCGAGGGCGTGCTTGCGGGACATCGGGTCCACCTTTCGAGGAAGCGTCTGTGCGGTGGGGGGCGCGTGCGGCAGGCACCGTGCCCGGGCGGCGCGGGAGCGGCGCAGGGCACGGTGTCGCCGGAGAGAAGAGGGGGAAGTCGCCCGGCCGCCGTCGGCTGCGTGCGGGCCGTCCGGAGGCGGTCGCAGGGTCAGCCGGAGGCCCCGAGCACCTCCGGCTGACGGGGGAGCGCGGCCGGAGTGCGTGCGGTGACCGACCGGAGGATCTCCGCGGAGCGGACCGACACGTTGGAGAGCAGGGAGGAGGTGATGCCGTGCGTGTGCTCGGTGCCGCCCTGCAGGTAGAGGCCGCCGCCGACGGCGCGGGTGGTGGCCACGCGGTAGTCGCGGTCCACGCGCAGCCGCCCCTCGGCGTCGCGGAGGCATTCGCGGGCCAGCTCGCCCAGCAGGCCGATCGGGGAGGCCGGGCGGTAGCCGGTGGCGAAGACGGCGATGTCGGCGTCGAGCACCTCGGTCCTGCCGGTGCTGGTCGACTCGGTGGTGGCCCGCACTCCGTCCGCCGTCTCGGTGATGCCGGTCACGCGGGTGAGGTTGAGCATGTGCAGGCGCTGCCGCCCGAGGACCTTCTCCTGGTAGCTGCGGCGGTAGAGGTCGTCGATGAGTTCGATGTCGACCACGGAGTAGTTGGTGTTGCCGTGGTACTCCATCATCCGCTGCTTGGTCTCGGCCGGCGCCCGGTAGAAGTCGTCGACGGCGTCCGGGTCGAAGATGCGGTTGGCGAACGGGGAGTCGTCGGCGGGGCTGTAGCCGTAACGGGAGAAGACGGAGTAGACCTCGGCGGAGGGGAAGCGCCGGTGGAGGTAGGCGGTGGCCTCGGCGGCGCTTTGCCCGGCTCCGACGACGACGAAGCGCTTGGGGTCCTCTGCGCCGTCCGCGGCGAGCCGGTCGACGTTGGGGACCAGGTCGCGGTTGTGCCAGACGCGCTCGGAGACGGTGACACCCTCGGGGAGGGAGGGCCGCAGGCCGGTGCCGAAGACCACGTTGCGGGCGCGGTAGACGGTCTCCGCGGGTTCCGGGGAGGCGGCGCCGGCGGGCACGGCGACGACGTCGAAGTACTCGACCACCCCGTCCACGGTGACGGGGCGCACGGTGCGCACGTCGTGGCTGTAGGAGACGAGGTGGGAGAGCTTGGCGGCGGCCCATTCGAGGTAGTCGTGGAACTCCACGCGCAGGGGGAACAGGTTCTTGTGGTTGATGAAGTCGACCAGGCGGTCCGCGCTGTGCAGGTAGTTCAGGAAGCTGAACTCGCTGGTGGGGTTGCGCAGGGTGACCAGGTCCTTGAGGAAGGAGACCTGCATGGTCGCATCGTCGATCAGCATGCCGCGGTGCCAGCCGAAGCGCGGCTGCCGTTCGAGGAAGAGCGAGGTGAGGGCGTCCCCCGACCTGCTGTTCGCGCACTCGGGCTCCTCACTCACTCCGCCGCCGACCCACCCGGGCCCACGGCCGTTCAGGGCCGACGACTCCACTCGCTCGCCCACCCTCGCGTCGGTGCTCCCCGCGCGCTCGGGCTCCTCACTCACTCCGCCGCCGACCCACCCGGGCCTACGGCCGTTCAGGGCCGACGACTCCACTCGCTCGCCCACCCTCGCGTCGGCGTCCCCGTTGTGCTCCGTGACGGCGATCGCCAGCGCAAGGTTGGAGGGGCCGAAGCCGATGCCGATGAGGTCGTAGAAGGGAACCCCATCGTCGGGAATTGCCAGTGACATACCTGTCCCATCACTCGGGCGAGTAACACTCAGTCGGTCGGAGTCTGGGGTGTGCGGGCATGGCTCACCGCACACAGCAGAAGGAAGCCTAACCTAACTAAGGCATTGCTTACTTAGGTGAGTCTTGCTTAACTTGTGCGCGATCGTCAATCCCTGCACCACTATGAGGAGGCCCGATGCGGGTCGTCATGTTCGGTTACCAGACCTGGGGGCACCGCACGCTCCAGGCGCTCCTGGACTCCGACCACGAGGTGGCCCTGGTCGTCACGCACCCCAAGAGCGACCACGCCTACGAGCGGATCTGGAGCGACTCGGTAGCCGATCTGGCCGAGGAGCACGGCATCCCGGTGCTGCTGCGCAACCGGCCCGATGACGAGGAGCTGCTGGACGCCGTCAAGCGGGCCGAGCCCGACATCATCGTCGCCAACAACTGGCGGACCTGGATCCCGCCGCGCATCTACGACCTCCCGCGGCACGGGACGCTCAACGTCCACGACTCCCTTCTCCCCGCCTACGCGGGCTTCTCCCCCATCATCTGGGCGCTGATCAACGGGGAGAAGGAGGTCGGCGTCACCGCACACCTGATGAACGAGGCCCTCGACGCGGGTGACATCGTCCGGCAACTCGCGGTCGAGGTCGGACCGAAGGACACCGCCGCCGACCTCGTCGCCAAGACCGTGGACCTCATCACACCGATCGTGACCGAGGCGCTGGACCTGATCGACTCCGGCCGCACCGACTGGCAGCGGCAGGACCGGTCCCAGGCCAGCTTCTTCCACAAGCGGTCCATCGAGGACAGCCGCATCGACTGGACCTGGCCCGCCGAGGACCTGGAACGGCTCGTCCGCGCCCAGTGCGACCCGTATCCCAACGCGTTCACGCACTACAAGGGCGAGCGGATCCGGATCGTGGAGGCCGACGTCTCGGAGAAGTGCTACGGCGGCACCCCCGGGCGCGTCTTCATCCCCGAGGGCGACGGCGTGGTGATCACCGCGGGCGCCGACGCCCGCACCGGCCGCAACCGCGGCCTGGTCATCAAGCGCGTCCGCACCGACGACGGCTCCGAGCACACCGCACTGGACTACTTCCGCAGGATGGGCGGCTACCTCACCGCCCACCCCTAGGCTCGCGCCGGTCGCCGACCGCTCCCCGCCGGTGCGGTCCCGGGGGGCTGCGGCGACCGGGCCGCGCCGCACCGGCGGAGGCCGAAAGGCCTGTCCCGCAGGGGATGCGGCTTGTTAGGCTCCACGCGACCGCGGTGCGGAAGGAGACCCGGATGGAGCGGCGACGCAGGAACTGGGCGGGGAACCTCACCTTCCGGGCGGAGCGCATCCACCGGCCCTCCTCCCTGGCGGAGCTGCGGCGCCTGGTCGCCCACGCACCCCGGATCCGCGCGCTCGGCACCGCGCACTCGTTCAGCGACGTCGCCGACGGCCCCGGGGACCTGGTCTGCTTCGACCGCCTTCCGGGCGCGATCGAGGTCGACGGCGAGCGTTCCGCCGTCCGCGTCGGTGCGGGGGTGCGCTACGCGGACCTGGGGCGGGTGCTGCACGAGAAGGGGCTCGCCCTGCCCAACCTCGGCTCCCTGCCGCACATCTCGGTGGTGGGATCGTGTGCGACCGCGACGCACGGTTCGGGGGACGGCTGCGGCGGTCTCGCCACGGCCGTGCGGGAGATCGAGATGGTGACCGCCGACGGGGACCTCGCGGTCCTCCGCCGCGGCGCCTCGGGCGCCTCCCCCGGCGCCGACGCCTTCTCCGGGGCGGTCGTCTCCCTCGGCGCGCTGGGTGTCGTCGTCCGGGCGACACTGGACACCGTGCCCGCCTTCGACATGCGGCAGTACGTGTACGAGGGGCTTCCGGCCGATGCCCTCGACGACCACTTCACCGAGATCACCTCCAGCGGGTACAGCGTCAGCCTGTTCACCACCTGGCGCGGTCCGGTGATCGACCGGGTGTGGGTGAAGCGGCGCGTCGACGGCGGTGGGCGCCCGGCCCCACCCGGCCCGGAGCGGTTCGGTGCGCAGCCCGCCGACGGCCCGCGCCACCCGGTCGCGGGGCTGTCGAGCGTCCACTGCACCGAGCAGCTCGGGGTGCGCGGCCCCTGGTTCGAGCGGCTGCCGCATTTCCGACCCGACGCCACCCCCAGCAGCGGGGAGGAGCTGCAGGCCGAGTACCTGGTGCCGCGTCGGCACGCCGTCGACGTGTTCCGGGCGCTGGACGCCGTCCGCGATCGTATCGCCCCGGCCGTGCAGGTCAGCGAGATCCGCACGGTCGCCGCCGACGACCTGTGGCTGAGCCCGGCCTACCGGCGCGACACCGTCGCCTTCCACTTCACCTGGGTGGCCGACGCCGCGGCGGTGCTGCCGGTGATGGCGCTCGTCGAGGAGCGGCTGGAGCCCTTCGCCGCACGTCCGCACTGGGGAAAGCTGTTCACGGTTCCCCCGCGGGTGCTGCGCCCGCTGTATGAGCGGCTGCCCGACTTCCAGCGCCTCGCGCACCACTACGATCCGGCCGGTAAGTTCCGCAACGGCTTCCTCGACCGCCATCTCCTGGGCGAGGCCTGACCGCGCGCGCCCGTCAGGGCGAGTCCCGACCCATCGCCGAGCGCAGCTCGCTCAGCCGCTCGCGGTACTCGTAGGTGTCGATCTCACCGCGGGCGAACCTCTCACCCAGCGTCTGCTCGGCCGCCTTCCGCCACGTTCGCGCGGCATCCCCGCGGCTCTCACGGACGGCGTAGCGCACCAGCAGCACGAAGCCCACGATGACGAGGGACCAGAACACCCACGTGCTCGCCTGCATGAGACCGTGGCCCCAGGACATGCCCATCACCTCACACCATGCGTTCATCTCGTGCCCCCCTCGACGCCCTTGGCACCCACTGAGCGCTCTCCCCTACTTCCGAGGGTGCCGCAGAGAGCCGTGTACGGGCCACTGCCCTACGTCGCGACGCGGTGTTGCCTTGGTCCCGTTTTCCGGCGGGGCGGGGACGGCGGTCGGGCGATGGAGGTCGGGTCGGCGGAGGTCAGGCCGAGGGTGACCAGGCGGCGAGCACCCGGTCGATGGTCGCGGCGATGAGCGCGCGGGCATCCTCGCGGGCGACACCGGACATGAGCATCCGGTCGTAGTCGGTGTCCTCGTGGCGCACCGCGGCGACGACGGCACGCCGGACCGCGCCGGGGTCGACCTCCCGGCCCGCGGCGGACCGACCGACGCGGCCGCTGCCGCGGGCCGCGGTGTGCCGGGCGATGCGGTCGGAGCGGTCCTCGGGGCAGCCGGGGAACTGCCGAAGGATCTCCCGACTGATGCGCGCCTGCAGGTCGACGTCCTGCTCCGCGCGGCGGACGGCGTCCCGCTCGCGGCGCCGTGCCCGCAGGTCGGCGTCGGCCAGGCACTGCTCTTCGGCCCGCTCCAGGGCGGTCTCCGCCACGAGGATGCCGCGGCGCCGGTAGCGCTTGCGGCGGCGGTCCCACTGGGTGACCACGGCCGAAAGCGAGCTGGCCTTCTTGGCCCGGCGGGTGAGTGTGGCGTTGCCGGAGGGCAGCAGGACGAGGTGGTCCATGTCCGCGCAGCGCAGGCAGACCGTCTGCTCGCCTTCCAGCAGGAGGAGGCCGGCGGCACCGACCGCCGCACCGCTGTCCTCCCCGCGCTCCCCGCCCTCGCCGCACTCGGCGCAGACCCAGGGCCGGTCCGCGATGACGACCATGAGATCGGGGGCGGCCTCCCGCCTGGTGTCGACGCGCCTGCGCTGCGCCGCGGTCAGGTCCGGGGCGACCCAGTGGGTGCGGTAGGCGAGTTCCGTCGCCTCGTCGCCGTCGGCGGTGAAACGCAGGGCACGGCGGTCGCGGGTGGCGGCGGTGTACGGCGCCTCCTCCGGGGCCAGTCCCTGCTCCCGTGCCCAGGCACCCAGCAGCGCGACGGCACGCGCGAGTTTGTCCGGCGCCACCTGCGCGAACTCGGCCAGATGGGTGGCCCTGCCCTGGCGCCAAGCGTCGATTCGGTGCGCGGGCAGCCAGCCGATCCCGCTGAGGACGTCGACCGGCGCGACGGCGCCGGACCGGGTCACCGCCTCTCGGGCCGTGCTGGACACACGCAGCCCGAGCCGGGTGGTGTGAAGGTCGTCGCCGAGGTCGTCCCGCTGCACATTCCGCACAGGGGAGAGCGTAGCGCCGTCAGACGATGATGAAGAGCGGGCCGGTGATCGTCAGGCCGAGCGTGGGTGTGGCGGCGAAGAAGGCGAACAGCATCAGCGAGGCACCGGCCAGTGAGATGTCCTTGTTGAACTGGATCATCTCGTTCTGCCGCGCGTCGGGTTCGCTCTCCTGCCAGAAGGAGTGCATGAGCAGGGCGGTCGGCACGAGGAAGATCACGAGCAGCAGCGCCCCGAGGTCGGGCCAGATCCCCAGCAGAATGCTGAGTCCGCCGAGGAGCATCACGATGCCGCTGGCGAACACGGCGAATGTGGGGACGGGAATGCCCTTGGACTGGGCGTAGCCCGCCATCGCCTTGGGCTGTGTCAGGTGGCCGGCCGCTGAGGCCAGAAAGATGACCACGAAGAGAATGCGCCCGATGAGCACCACGATGTCCATCACTGCCCCCTGTCAGGTGTGGCTTGCTCAGGTACTCCCCTCCACCCCTACCCACCACCGGTCCGCCACGAACAGTAAGTGTTCGGATTCGTTGAGTGATTACGACGTCGGCGGGGCGGGATCCCGCCCCGCCGACGTCGGCGGTGGTCAGACCGCTGCGGCCCTCGCCGATATAACCGTCGTGTGGAACTGGTCCGTGGTCTTCTCGTCGCTGCGGCCGTTGACGACGAGGCCGGTCGTGACGGTGATCCGACCGGCGATGTCGTCGGTGAACGCGTTGAAGGCGATCGGGTGGGCCTCCCCGGGCGCCACCGGCCGATCGGGCTTCCACGTGACGGTGGTGGCCGCGTTCGCGCGGGTCACCCTGGCGCCGACGACCTGGTCGGGCGGCACCGTCACGGCGGCCTTGTCACCGCGGACGACGACGGTGAACTCGACGTCGGCGACCGACGGACCGTCGTTCTCCAGCATCCAGGCGTAGGTCACCGGGTCGCCCGCGGTGCAGGATGCGGGCGCGCTGGTGACGATCGCCTTCTCGACGGTCTCCCGCACCACCTTCACCTGCCCGGGCGCCTCGTTGCAGGCATCGGGGTCCTTCCCGGTCACCACCGCCTTCGGGGCGCGCGGACCTACGGCTGCATCGGCCGCGACATCCACGTTCAGCACGACCAGCGCGTCCGATCCGCCACCGAGTGGCCCGACGGGAATCAGCCACGCCCGGGGGGCCTGACTCTCGGTGATCCTGGCGGGGATCGCGTCGACCGTGGCGCCGCGCGGGACGAACCCGTCGATGACGGGTACCGCGAGCGTCACCTCGGCGCAGCTCGACGGCCCTTCGTTGCTGATCTCCCACACGAGGCTGACGCTGCCGCCCGCGCACGCCGGGTCGGGGTGGGAGAGCCGCATACCGATCCCGAGGGCGGCCTTTCGCTCGACGGTCAGCGTTTCACACACCGCGGGTGTGTCGCGCGGGGCGCCGTCCCAGACGGGTGTGGCGGTGAAGGTGAGATCGCGGGCCGCCAGGTCGTCGGCGACCGCGTAGGTCGCCTTGATCGTGATCGGGGCCGACGGGGTCACATCGACGGGCACCAGGGGGTTGCGTTCCCCGGCCGGGACGGCGACCGCGTGGCCGTTCACGGTGATCGCGGTGACCTGCGCCCCGTCCGGGACGCCGAGCCGGACGGCGGCACCGTGCGGCCGGCCGTGCCCAAAGAGCACGGTCGACCAGGCCAGGGTGGCCGAACCGCCGGCGGTGACCGACTCCGGGTTGCCGTCGACCGGGGCCACCTTCACGACCGCGTCCGAGACGGCCACGACCGCCGACGTCCCGCTCGTCAGCGCCTTGCCGTCCTCCTTGCCGTCCTCCTTGACGTCGGCCTTGACCGCCACCGGCCCGGCGTCCTGCGCGACGAGCACCCCGGTGAGGGTGATCGTGGCCTCGTTCCCCTCGCCGGGCGGCAGCGAGTCGATGGTCACCGTGCCGTCCGCCACCTTCCCCTTAGTGGTGGTCAGGTTCATGCCGTCGATCGTGTCGGGCACGTCGAAGTCGACCGTGACCTTGCGCGCCACGGAGACGCCGGTGTTGCCGACGGCCCAGGTGAACGTGGCCTGCTGCCCGATGGTGACCTTCGTTCCGGTGGATCCGGTGATTCCCAGTACGGACCGCTCGATGATGTCGGCGGTGGGCTTGGTCGCCGATCGCGCCTGACCGGCGTTGCCGGCCGTCGCCTCCGCCTGAACGGGTCCCAGTTTTCCGCCGCTCTGGTCGGCGTCGACGTCGAAGACGGCGATGACGCTCGTCGCCCGCTTGGGCCGGAGCCGGCCCGGCTTCCAGGTCAGTTTTCCGCCCGCGGCGGTGGCCGTGGGCGCGGACTCGGAGAACGTCGCCTGCGCGGTGGGCAGGAGCGGCATCGTCAGCCGGATGTCCTCCGCCTCGACCGCACCGGTGTTGCGCACCGTCCAGAGGTAGGTGGCCTTCCCTCCGGCGGTGACCGTGCCGAGGATCCTGCCGTCGACGCCCAGCGTGGTCCGTACCGCCGCGGTGGCCTCGGCCCGGACCGGCGAGGGGTCGGCGTCGGCCGCGGCGACCTCGGCGGACGCGGTGAGGTCCTTGGTCGCGCTCTTGGTGACCGCCCCCTTCATCCTGAGGGTCATCGAGCCCTTCGCCTTGATGTCGGCGAGTTCGGCGGTGAGCTGGTTCTTCCCCTTCTTCGTCACCGCCAGGGCCGTCCCGTTCACGGTGACGGTCGGCTTGTCGAGCCCCTTGGGCACGGTGACGGTGAGCTTGGGCCGCCGGGCAGTGGACGGCCCGCCGTTGGTGAGCTTCCACTCGAAGGTGACGTCTTCGCCGACGCCGACCTGGGCGGGTGTGGCCTTGCCGCCGGGCAGCCGCAGTTTCACCACGTGCCGGGGCCGCAGGTTGAGCGTGTAGAGGCCGGGGGCGACCACGTTGGAAGCGGTGGCGATCCCGGCCACAGGGATCGCGGCGGGCGGGTCATCGTCCACCACCGCCGTGATCTTGACCTCGGCGCTCTGGCCCTTGCCCAGGGAGCCCGGGCGGTAGAGCACCTCGCGCCGACCGAGTCTGGTCGCCGTTCCCTTGGTCGCTTCGGCCTTCTTCACGGTGAGGCCCAGGGGTGCGGTGATGGTCGCGGAGACGGGGGCCCTGGTCTCGTTGCTCCCGGTGTTCTTCACCGTCCAGGTCATGGTGATCTGGGCACCGGCCTTGGGCGGGGCGGTGCCGGACCGCCCCTCCAGACCGAGAGTGGTCAGCTTGGTCTTCCGCCGCCGGTTGCGGCGGTTCTTGCGCATGCCGCGAATCGGGTTGCCCATCCCTCCACCGGGGAGGACGCGGAAGAGCCACACGAACAGTCCGGCGATCAGGGCGCCGAGGATCGCCCCCCAGAGGGCCCCGTCCCTGGAGGAGTCCCACTTGCTGCCGCCGTCCTGCTCGGAGGCGACGTCGGCCCAGGCGTCCAGAGGAGCGGCCGGGTCGGCGATATTGGCGGCGGTGACGGTGGCGGTCGCGGTCAGCTTGCCCGAGGCGTCCTTGTCGACCACCGTCATCAGGGGAACGGTCTCACCGTCCTCCTCGGGGTCGAGGTCGGCCGCCTTGAACCGGTAGGTGTTGTCGCCGACCTTGACGATCGCCTTCTCGTCCAGCGCCTCTTTGTACTTGGGGTGCAGACTGACCTTGTCGGGCAGTTCCACGGTCACCTCGATGCCGGTGGCCTTGGTCGGTCCGGCGTTGTCCACGCGCCAGGAGAAGCCCAGGTCGCCGCCGGGCTGCACCTTGGCCGGGAACGCGTAGCCCTCCTGCAGGGTGACCTCGGCATCGGTCGCCGGGCCGATGGCCATCGCGCAGGCGTCACGGCAGCCGAACAGCCGCTGCACCGGCGCCTCGAAGCCGATCTTCTGGCAGAGGTAGCGGTTCCGCTGGATGACGGTCGGGCCCGGGAAGACCTTGTCGATCTCCTCCCAGATGCTGCCGCTGGGGTACCCCCACGCCAGGGCGGACCCGTCCGGCCGGGCGAGGAAGGCCCAGTAGCCTGCGGCGATTCCGACGTTCCCGGGCTCTGTGGGTGACTCCCAACCACCGGGAGGAGGAGCGACGGCCCGGCCCCGCCTGATCCCGGAACCGTCGAAACCCCACGCGAACGCCTCCCCGCTCTCGGTCAGCGCCATCGCCATCCGGGCGACCGCCGATACCGCCGTCACCTGCGCCGCCTCCAGCGCTTTCGGCGGCCGGATCGGCTCGTCGTCGGGGTCCTTCGTCCAGGCGACGAGCCGGTTCTTCGAGGTGCGGATGAGGGCGTAGCCGATCCCGGCGGCGATCTCGACGGCGCGTTCGCCGGCGACCGGTGTGAACAGCACGCGCTCGTGGCCGCGCCCCTCCCAGTCACCCCACCAGTGCACGGCCCCGTCGACGATCGCCACGATGTCGTCGACCCCGGCGGCCACAGCGGACGCTTTGCGGTTCCTGATCGCCTCGGGCATGGCCCGGTCGAGCATGGCGACGACGTCCGCTCGGCCCCACGGCACGATCTGCCCCGTGGCGAGCAGAGCGACGGAGAAGGGACCGCCGCCGCAGCTGATCGCGACCACCTTCCCCTGGTGCTCGTCGGGAAACTCCTTGACGATCTGCCCGTACCACTCGATCACGGTTCCGTGCCGCAGCGCGGCCATGTACCCGAGCTCGCCTCGGACAACGGTTTCGACTCCGCCGTGGGTGACCTCCCGGGGCACCCACAGCGTGCCCCACCCGCGCATCATGACCCGCCCCGTGCGCAGGGGACGTACCTCGTCGCGCTGCTCGGCCTCCAGGTCGAGCTCGCCGCGCGGGCCGGGAATCGCATACATGGTCTGAACGGTCTTCACGCTGATCCTCCGCAGAACGGCCGCTTCCGCAGCCCGCGGAAACGGCACACCTGATGTGACCGCGCCGGATGGCACCTCCCCGCCGCGCGCGGCCCACAAACGCCGCTTGCGGGGAGATGCGCCGCGCATGCGCATGCCTTTACGCAGTGGCGGCCGGGGTCGGCCGAAGGCCGAGAGGGGGCACAGGCACGCACGGGTCGGGTGGGTCGACGCCCGCCGCAGGTCACCGCACCCCGAGGAGGTGCTCCAGGGCGAGCTGATCGAGGCGTTCGAAGTGGTAGCCGCGGGCTCCGGCCTCGTCGAGGTCGAGGTCCTCGGCCAGCAGGTCGGCGACCGACTCGCCCGGCGCCAGGGTCGGCCGGGCCAGCTCGCCGACACCGGAGGCCTCCAGGGCGGCCGCGACCTCCGGGTCCGCGCGGAAGGCGGCGGCCTTCTCCCTGAGGATCAGGTAGTTGCGCATGCACGCGGCGGCCGACACCCACACACCGCCGGTGTCCTCGGTGCGCTGCGGCTTGAAGTCGAAGTGCCGCGGGCCGTCGTAGCCCGCCCGTTCCAACAGGTCGACCAGGAAGAACGCCTCCTTCACGTCGCCCGCGCCGAAGCGCAGGTCCTGGTCGTACTTGACGCCGCGCTGCCCGTTGAGGTCGATGTGGAAGAGCTTGCCGTGCCACAGGGCCTGCGCGACGCCGTGGGTGA
The DNA here is from genome assembly GCF_014201195.1 of Nocardiopsis mwathae. Lineage (NCBI taxonomy): Bacteria > Bacillati > Actinomycetota > Actinomycetes > Streptosporangiales > Nocardiopsidaceae > Nocardiopsis > Nocardiopsis mwathae. Next base: position 2,339,429 of record NZ_JACHDS010000001.1, read on the forward strand.
CGTTCAGCCCGGCCATCTGCTCGTGGCCGACCTCCGGGTTGACGCCCACCATCTCGGGGTGCTCCAGCTCGGCGATGAACGCCAGGGCGTGGCCGACGGTCGGCAGCAGCACGTCGCCGCGCGGCTCGTTGGGCTTGGGCTCGATGGCGAAGCGCAGGTCGTAGCCGCGCTCGCGGACATAGCCGCACAAAAGGTCGAAGGCCTCGCGCAGCCGGTCCAGCGCCGCGCCGACGTCCTTGCCCGCCTCGGTCTCCGCTCCGTCCTGTCCGCCCCAGCACACATAGGTCCGCGCCCCCATCTCCGCGGCGAGGTCGATGTTGCGGACGACTTTGCGCAGCGCGTAGCGGCGCACCTCGCGGCGGTTGGAGGTGAAGCCGCCGTCACGGAAGACGGGGTGGGAGAAGAGGTCGGTGGTCATCATGGGCACGACCAGGCCGGTGGCGTCCAGCGCGGCGCGGAAGCGCCTGACGATGCCGTCCCGGGCGGCAGGCGGCGACCCGGCCGGCACGAGGTCGTCGTCGTGGAAGTTGAAGGCTCCCCCGCCTGAAGGCGGGGGATTCCCGCCCGGCCTGGCGGCCGGTCGCCCCCTGGCGGGGCGCCTTTCATGGCGTGCGTGGGGATTCATGGCTCAGGCCGCCACCCGGGGCAGCGCCCCGCGTGGTCTTGCACCCTCAGCGCCATCCGGGTTCCAACCCGCCCGGACCAGCATCACCCGTGCGGAGTTCTTGTCCCGGGGGGACACGGCCCCGCACGCGGTGCACGCGTAGGTTCTCTCGGACAACGGGAGTGCGTGCTTGGCTCTCGCTCCGCACTGCGCGCAGTCCATGGTGGTGTGCGCGGGATGCACCAGCCGCACATCGCGCCCGTGCTTGCGGCCCATCTCCACCAGGGCCGCCTTGACCGCGCCGATCGCCGCGTCGGCGGCCTTGCGCGCCATGGTGGACTTGGCCAGGAACTTCGGCCGGAAGTCCTCCACCGCTACCCGGTCGTGGTCGCGCACAACGCGCTTGGCCCACTTGCGGGCGGTGTCGGTCCGCTGCCGGGCGACCCTCTTATGCAGCTTCGCCGTCTGCCGCTTGGCCTTCCGGTAGCCCTTCGAGGCGGCCCTGCCCTTCGGTGGCCTACGCCGGGCCATCATCCGCTGATACCGCGCGAGTTCGGCAGCTGCCCTCTTACCGTGCCCGGCGTGGGCAAGGTCGTGGGCATCGGACGTGGTGGTCGCGGTTTGGCCGACACCCCAATCGATGCCGATCGCCCGCCCGGTCGCGGGCAGCGGCTCGGACCCGGCGGGCACGACGAACGACGCGTACCAGTGCCCGACGCTGTCGCGGTACACGCGCACGCTGGACGCCTCGCCGGGAAGGCCACGCGACCACACCGGGCGCACACTGATCCCTCCGGCCAGCACCAGCAGGCCGTCTCGGAGACGGAATCCGCGCCGCGAGTAGTTCAGGGACGGGTCCGCCAGGTCTTTCTTCTTGAACCGGGGCATGCCCGCACGCCGGCGCACGGGCAGCCGGTCCTTGATGTCCTTCAACGCCTTGGCCCGGGAACGGGCGAAGTCCCGGACGGTCTGCTGCTGTGGGACGGATGCGCCCTTACCCAGCCACGCCTTGGACGACCGCCACCCGGTCAACATCCGGTCGAGCTTCCCGGGCCCGCACGTCCGCTTGTCCGCACCCTCGGGAAGGTCCCGGTTGCGGGCATGGGCGGACCGGGATTCAGCGACGCACTGGTTCCACACCCAGCGGCACCGCCCCCACTCGGCGAGGAGGGAACGCCGCGCGGTTGCCGACAGGCGCAAACGGTAGGTGTACCGGGCGTTCCCGGTGTCTTCCGTGCGCTCAGTCGTGGGCATGTCCGCGAATCTAACGGGAGGGTGCGACAGTTGCGGAATCGCTGTGGTGTGGCGGCGCCGGACCGCCGAGCGGCGGTTCGGCTTTCCCTGTCCCGCTGCGCGGGGAACCGGATTCCTTCCCGGCCTTCAGGCCGGGGCATCCTCCGGGAGGATCGGTGACGCCGTAGGCCCCGAGGTCGGCCAGCCGGTGCACCGCCTCCACGGCGTCGAGTGGCGGCCGCACGGGGCGGCCGAAGGTGGTCGCGCCGCGCCACCCGACCGTCCACAGGCCGAAGCTGAACCTGTCCTGGGGCGTGGGCCGGTGGTCGGTCATGGGTCGGGGGCCCCCTGTCTCCTCGTGTCGGCGGGTGCAGGACGGCTCGGCCGGGCGCCGCGGCGGTGCTCAGGCGGACGCCGAGCGCATCGCCTCGCGCGCCGCCGCGTACCGTTCGCGGACCTCGGGGACCGGGTCGGCCGCGTGGTCCGTGGCAGGACGGGGCTCCCAGGCGGGCGGCGCCTGGGTCAGCGCCCGGGCCGCCTGCCACGCGGCGCCGTCGGCGACGTACTCGCCCGGTTCGGGCACGGTGACGGTGCGGCCGAAGACCTGCGGGGCGATCTCCCGGACGGCGCGGGAGCGCGCCCCGCCGCCGATGAGCAGGATCCGGCCGACCGGGACCCCTTGCGCGGCCAGCGCGTCGACCGCGTCGGCCAGCCCGCACAGCATTCCCTCGACGACGGCGCGTGCGATGTTCTCCGGGGAGAGGTTGGCGCGGGTCATACCGTCGATGCGGCCGGTCGCGTCGGGGAGGTTGGGGGTGCGCTCGCCGTCCAGGTAGGGCAGGAAGGTCAGGCCCGCGGCGCCGGCGGGGGCGGATCGCGCCAGGGCGTCGAACTCCTCCAAGGCGACTCCGAGCATCCCGGCTCCGGCGCTCAGCGCGCGGGCGGCGTTCAGCGTGCAGACCAGCGGCAGGAAGTTCCCGGTGGCGTCGGCGAACCCGGCGACCTGGCCGGAGGGGTCGGCGGTGGGGGTGTCGGTGGCGGCGAAGGCGGTGCCCGAGGTGCCCAGGGAGACGACGACGTCGCCGGGCCGCAGGTCGAGGCCGAGGGCGGCGGCCATGTTGTCGCCGGTGCCGGCCGATACGACGTCGATCGGCGGGAGCCCGGGGACGGCCGCACCGGGCAGGGCCTCGAACGGGGCGGCGACGCGGGGGGTGCCCACCTCGCGCCCGAAGGCGAGGCGGAGCAGGTCGCGGCAGTACTCGCCGCGGCCGGGCGCGAAGTAGCCGGTTCCCGACGCGTCGCCGCGGTCGGTGACGGCCTCCCCGCCGCCGGTGAGCCGCCAGGTCAGCCAGTCGTGCGGGAGCAGGACCCGGTCGACGCGCCGGCTGTTGCCGGGCTCGTGTTCGGCGAGCCAGCGCAGCTTCGACACGGTCAGGCTGGCCACCGGGACGGTGCCCACGGCGTCGGCCCAGGCTTTGGCTCCGCCGAGCTCGCCGACGAGGTCGGCGGCGGCCCCGGCCGAACGGGTGTCGTTCCACAGCAGTGCGGGGCGCACGACGTGTCCGTCGGCGTCCAGGGCCACCATGCCGTGCTGCTGGGCGCCGACGCCGATGGCGGAGACGCCGTCGAGCAGGCCGCCCTCGACGGTGCCGAGCAGGGCGGTCCACCAGTGCCGGGGGTCGATCTCCGTTCCCTCGGGGTGCGCCGCCCGCCCCTGCCGGACCAGGGCTCCGGTGTCGGTCCGGCGCACCACGACCTTGGTCCCCTGGGTGGAGGAGTCCACCCCTGCGACGAGCGTCATTCGCCCTCCCTGCCTGCGTATTCTCGGTGGCCATCCGCCATGTGCGGTGATTAGTTTGGACGCTCGACCAACTGCGCGTCAATCGGGGCGGCCCCGGCCGTGCCCGTCGTCGGCGCCGTCGCGGCGGGACGGCGGTCACCTCACGTGTTTCGATCCTGATCGAAAAGTGTTGACCTGTCCATGTCCGCACCCCCACGATCGGTCGCACGGGGGCACGCTCCGCGATCGGAGCGGGTGGCATCGGGCGGCGCCGACATCGGGGGTGACGTCGGCTCCGCAGAGCCCGCCCCGGCCGGCCGCCGTCGGCGGCCGGCCGGGGCGGGTCCGCAGGTCGGCACAGCGGTCCGCGGACCCGGTCCCTCGCACCGGGCGCGGGGCCGCCGTGCCCGCGCGCCCCGAGGGGGAGGAGGAGGCGTGACCGCACCACACCGAGGAGCGCGCTACGCGCCGGTCCCGCGGACACGGCGGCGGATCTGCCGGATGTGCTCGGGCGTCGTGCGGCAGCAGCCGCCGATGAGCCGGGCGCCCGCGTCGCGCCAGCCGAGCGCCGCGGCACCGAAGGACACCGGGTCGGACGAGCCGGCCCAGCGACGGTTGCGCGCGTCCCACGACTCCCCCGAGTTGGGGTAGGCGACCACCGGCGCGCCGCCGGTCGCCGCCGCGCGGACCAGCGAGGGGATGTGGCGCGGCGCGGTGCAGTTGGCACCGACCGCGACCACCTGGTCGAGGCCGGAGAAGAGCGCGGCGCAGTCGGCCAGCGGGGTGCCGTCGCTGATGTGCGCGCCGTCGCGGCAGGAGAAGCTCACCCACACCCGGACGTGCGGGGTCTCGGCGAGCAGGCGGGCGAGGGCGCGCGCCTCGGCATAGGAGGGGACGGTCTCGCAGGCCAGCAGGTCGGCTCCGGAGTCGGCGAGGATATGCCACCGCTCGCGGTGCCAGGCGGCCAGGCCGTCCTCTCCGAGGTCGTAGGCGCCGGTGTACTCGGAGCCGTCGGCCAGCGATGCGCCGTAGGGGCCGACGCTGGCGGCCACCAGGCCGCCGCCGTGCTCGTCGCGGGCCTCGGCGGCCAGCGCCACCGAGCGGCGGAGCAGGTCGGCGGCCTCGCGCGCGCTCAGCCCGCGCCGGGTGAGGGCGGGCAGGCTCGCCTGGTAGCCGGCGGTGGTGGCGACGTCGGCGCCCGCCGAGAAGAAGTCCCGGTGCGCCCGCCGGATCAGGTCGGGGCCGTCCAGGAGCAGGCGGGCCGACCACAGCTCGTCGCCCAGGTCGCAGCCGAGCGCCTCCAGCCGCGTGGCCAGCCCCCCGTCGAGGACGAGGACGTCGTGTTCCCCCAGAGGTGTGCCCACACCCTCGACCCTAGCCGCCGGCCCGTGCGCGCCCTCCGCCCCCGGAACCGGCGGGGCGCCGGCGGCCCTGGGGCCGCTCCCAGCCCAGCAGGCGGCGCAGCGCGCCGGTGAGCAGCCCGGCGGCGTCCTCGGTGGCCCGCGGGTGGCGGAAGGCCACGTGGTTGTCGGGGCGGACGAGCAGGACGCCGGAGTCGCCGATGCCGCGTGTCCGCGCCCAGTCGCCGTAGGGGTCCTCATAGTCGCGGCCGGGTCCGATGACCGCGGTGGCGATGTCCAGGCCGAACTCCTTCTCGGCCATGCGTACGGCGTCGGTCCAGCACTCGCCGCCGATGCCGGTGATGAGGGTGAACCGGCCCCGCCCGCCCAGGTCCAGGGTGGACAGGTCGCGCGCGCCCGCGGTGAGCCAGGCGTGCGGGAGCTTGGCGCCGGGGCGGGTGGTGGGCCGGTAGTGCAGCTCGGGGTCGCGCTCGAAGCCGGGGTCGGGGGTGCCGTCGGGGATGACGGCGGAGGAGGTGTAGCGGTGGTTGAGGTCGACGCCGTGCGCGTTGAACTCGTACACCTTGGCCGCGATCGCCTCGCGCAGCCGTGCCCGCTGTTCGGCGGCCTGGGGGGTGGCCGACTTGCGGTCGGCGATGTTGCGGCGCAGCTGCTCGGGCGTCTGCGGCCGCAGGCCGTCCAGGGCCTCGAAGATGGGGGCGGTCTCGCCGATGGACTTGTTGGCGCGCTCGACGACCTGGCGGCCGATGGGCGCGCGCTCGGCGTCGTAGCTGTCGAGCAGGGACGGCGCTGCGACCCCCTCCAGGACCAGCTTGAGCTTCCAGGCCAGGTTGTAGGAGTCCTGGATGGAGGTGTTGGAGCCCAGGCCGTTGGACGGCGGGTGGCGGTGGACGGCGTCGCCCGCGCAGAAGACGCGCCCGGAGGAGTAGCGCTCGGCGTACATCTCGTTGACGGTCCAGGCGGAGGTCGAGGTGATGGAGACCGGGAGGTCGTCGTCTCCGACCAGCCTGCGCACGACCGACCGGGCGTAGTCCTCGGTGAGGTCCGGGGGCGCGCCCTGGACGTCATAGCCCCACACGATCAGCCACTCGTCCCACGGGCGCACGCAGCGCACCAACCCGGCCCCGATGCCTCCGACGGTGGCGCCGGGCGCCAGGACCCAGTAGAGGGTGCTGGGGCGGTGCGCGACGTACTTCGACAGGTCCGCCCGGAACACGATGTTGATGCTGCCCGCGACGCCCATCCGGCCGCGCATCGGCAGCCCGGCGTGCCGGGCGACCAGGCTGCGGCCGCCGTCGGCGCCGATGAGGTACCTGGCGCGGATGCGGTAGGTGTCGTCGCGCAGGCGGTCGAAGACGGTGGCCGTGACGCCCTGGGCGTCCTGTTCGAAGGACGTGTAGACGGTGTCGAAGCGCAGCCGCGTCCCGCGCTCGACGGCGGCGTTGACCAGCACCGGTTCGAGCAGGTGCTGCGGCATGTCGCACATCCGGGTGGGGCTGGCCAGCTCGTGCTCGGCCTGGACGAGCGGATCGTTGCCCCAGGAGCGCACCCGGCCGAGTTCCTCGCCGGCGAGGGAGGTGCAGAACACCGTGTTGCCCATGAGGTGCTGCGGCGTGGCCTTGGCGGCCACGTCCTGCTCCACGCCGAGGTCGCGCAGCACCTCCATGGTCCGCTGGTTGGTGATGTGCGCCCGGGGGGTGTCGGCCAGCCGCCCGTAACGGGTCACCAGGATGTTGTCGACTCCGTAGGTGCTCAGAGCGAGGGCGGCACTGGCGCCCGCCGGTCCGCTACCCACGATCAACACATCGGTTTCGACCGTTGCCATCGGGTACTCCTCGGGAGTTCCAGCGGCGGGCGATCGGGCCGCCGCAGGGGGGTCGTGATTCGGTCGCAGACGATTATCGGATACCGGATACGCCCGATATCGCCACGCTCCGCTACCGTAGTCCACAGGCGGAAAGCACGCACCGCCGGTAAGCGCCGTGAAGACGAAAGTGCAGGTGCGAGGTAGGGTGAGGACATGAGCGAAAGCGCCGCGCACCCGTCCACGCCGATCACCGGACCGACCGACTCCGGCGACGCCTTCGGCGATCTGGCCTTCGACGTGTTCGCGAAGCGCTGCCCCTCGCGCACCGCACTGGAGAACATCACCGGCCGCTGGGGCGTGCTGGTGCTGGCCGCGCTCAAGGACGGCCCCTACCGGTTCAACGCCCTGCGCAGGCGGGTGGACGGCGTCAGCGAGAAGATGCTCTCCCAGACCCTGCACGCCCTGGAGCGCGACGGTCTGGTCATCCGCGACGTGCAGCAGCAGATCCCGCCGCGCGTGGAGTACCGCCTCACGCCGCTGGGCGCGGACACCGCCGGGAAGCTGCTGGACCTGGTCGGGCTCCTCGAAGGCCGCATGGACGAGGTCCTCGCCGCCCGCTCCGCCTACGACGCCGCGCGCGGCTGAGGCGATCGGGCCTCACGCCACTTCCCCCGGTCTGACCAGCCCTGATACCGCTATCCCTGCCCTGCCGTCCGGCACCGCGCAGGTCGCGTAGTAGCTTCCGGCTCTGGTGATTCGCGCCATATGCGGATCCGAGGCACGGAAGGGACGGCGGAGCCGTATGGGTTTCCTGCGGACGATGGCACGGGTGTCCACGAGCGCGCTGATCGCGCTGCCGGTCGCGGCGGCCGCGCTCCCCGCCCACGCCGATCCGGCGGGTGCCGGAGCCGCCTGCCGGGGCGCCGGTGAGGTCACGGTGGAGGAGGCCCGGCTCGACGGGGCGGTCCCGCAGGAGATCCTGCGACGCTCCGGGTTCGACGGACGCGTCGCCGACTTCGCCGCCGCCCTGTGCGGGGCCCGGAACGCGCAGGCGGCCCAGGCCGTCGTGCGCCACCACGGCTCGCGGCTGTGGCGCGCGGCCGTGGACCGGGTCCAGGGGCACGGCCGGGCCACGGGTGACCTGAGCGCAGGGGACGACCGCCCCCTGTACTGGGCGCGGCTCGGGATGACCGCGGCACTGCGCACATGGGAACCGCACTTCGAGCTCGGCGGCGACCGGCGGGCCGACCTCGTCGCCGCGCTGGAGCGGTGGTCCCGGGGCCACCATGAGATGCGCTTCCCCGCCGACTCCGGCGTCATCCGCGTCGTGGTCACCGGCTTCGACCCGTTCGGGCTGGACAACGACATCCGCCAGGCCAACCCCTCGGGTGCCGCCGCGCTCGCCCTGGACGGCACGACGATCGAGACCGACGCGGGCACCGCACTCGTCCGGACCGCGATGTTCCCCGTGCGGTGGCGCGACTTCACCGACGGCATGGTCGAGCAGGCCCTGCTCCCCCACTACACCGGCGACCGTCCGGCCGACGTGGCGGTCACCGTCAGCCAGGGCCGCGACGGGCGATTCGACCTGGAGGCCTACAACGGCGCATGGCGCGGCGGCGGCGCCGACAACGAGATGACCGGAACCGCCGAGCAGGTGCCGGTGCCCGACGGCGTGCCCACCGTCGAACCGCAACCGCAGTGGAGCGAGTCCACCCTGCCCCACCGAGCGATCGCCGCCGCCGCGACCGGCCCCTTCCCCGTCTTCGACAACACCGAGGTGACGGAGATCCCCGCAGGGCGGACCGAGCCGGTCGTCCGCCCCGACGGCCCCACTCCGGGTTCCCGGGCGGTCCGGGGCGGCGGCGGGGACTACCTCTCCAACGAGATCGCCTACCGCAACACGCTGCTGCGCGACGCCACCGGCCGCGACATCCCGGCCGGGCACGTGCACACCCCGATCCTGCGCTTCGGGCCGCACAACGCCGGAGCCGTCACCGACCCGGTGTTCGAGCGCGACCGGACGCGCATCGTCGAGCAGGTGGACGCGATCGTCGCCGAGGCGGTCGCGCACCGGCGGCCGCAGGACTCCGCGCAGTCGTAGGTACGGAGCGGGCGTGCGCCGCGGGGGTCGCACCCCCGCGGCGCACGCCCGCTCCGTCCGTGTTCCGCGCGGTGCGGGCTCAGCGCGCGGCGGTGAAGCGTCCGCCGACGTGGCGGGGCCGCTCGATCTCGTCGACCAGCGCCACCGCGTAGTCCTCGGCGCTGATGTAGCTGGTGCCCCCGCCGTCGACGACGAGCCGCTCGGTGTCCGTGCGGTAGCGGCCGGTGCGCTCGCCCGGCTCGATGGTCCCCGCCGGGCTGAAGCTGGTCCAGCGCACGTCGGTGACGGTGCGCAGGTACTCCAGCGCGTCGCCGTGGGCGTGCATGATCGTGAGCAGCCAGTCCGGCAGGCCGGGGGCGTCCCAGACTCTGGCGCCGGACGCGGTCTGCAGGCTGCCGGCACCGCCGACCGAGATGAGGCGGGGTGCGTCCGCGCCCAGGGCGCGCAGCCCCTCGACGAGCGCGCGGACGGCCGGTTCCACGACCGCCTGGGTCGCGGCGGCGTCGCCGCCGCCGACCGCGCTGACGACGACGTCGGCGCCCTTGGCCGCGGCGGTGACGGAGCCGGGGTCGAGGACGTCTCCGGTGGTGACGGTCAGGGCGTCGTGGGTGCGGTCGAGCCGGGCCGGGTCGCGGACGACGGCGATCACCCGGTGGCCGCGGGCGAGCGCCTCGTCGAGGATGCGGGTGCCGATGGTTCCGGTGGCACCGAAGAGAACGATGGTGGCCATGGTGGAGCTCCTGTGCAGGGTGGTGGACGGGCTGCTGCTGCCATCCCGAGCGTACACTAACTTTTATAAAGTGCCATCATTTGGTTAGTGCACGGTGTGTCGCAGTCCCCCTCCACCACCTGCCGCATCGGCGCCCGTCCGTCACCGCACGTCAGCTCGTGGTCAGCCCCCACCGCTTGCGGATGCTCGCATCCGCCCGGTTGAACAGGACGTCGATGAGGATGCCGATGGCCATCACGATGAGGATGTAGGCCAGCAGCCGGTCGGCGTCGTTCATGGCGCGCGACTGGCTGAGCGCCCACCCGATCGAGTTCTGCTGGTTGATGATGACCAGCAGCTCGCCGGCCATCAGCGACCGCCAGGAGAACGCCCACCCCTGCTTGAGGCCGGAGACGAACATCGGCAGCGCCGCCGGGACGATGAGGATCCGGTAGAGCGCGATCCCGCGCAGGCCCATGACCTGTCCGGCGCGCCGGAGCGTCGGCGGGACGTAGTCGACGCCGTTGGCCAACCCGTTGGCGATGGACGGCGCCGCGCCCAGGACGATGACGAACATGATCGCGGCCTCGCTGATGCCGTAGAGCAGCATGGCGAAGGGGAACCACACGATCGACGGCATCGTCTGCAGGCCGGTGATCAGCGAGCCGATGGCGGTGCGCAGCACCGCGAAGCGGGAGATCAGCAGGCCGACCGCGCTGCCCACGGCGAAGGCGAGGACGAAGCCCGCGACCGCGCGCTCCATGGTGGTGCGCACCGCCTCCCAGAAGGGGGCGGAGGTCACCTCCTCCACAAGGGTGGCCAACACCCTGTCGGGGCCCGGTAGCACGTAGACGGGCCGCCACCCGCTCCACACCACCAGCTGCCAGCCGACCAGCACGATCGCGGCGGCCAGGAGCTTGGGCCAGGTGGCCGACCACAGGCGGGCGGCGAACACCGCGGCGCCGCGCTCCTCCTCCAGCCGCTCGGGGCCCAGTTCGAGGGCGTCGATGCCCCGGACGCGCCGGCCCTCGGCGTCAGCGGCGTCGTCACCGCTCATCGGCTCGGCGCGCACGCGGGTGGGTTCAGCGGGCATGGCGGGCGACCTCCACACGCAGACGGTCGGTGATGGTGGCGGCCTGTTCGGCGATCTCGGCGGAGTCGATGCGGCGCGGGCGCTGCCCGTGCACGGAGAACTCCTCGATGACCCGCCCCGGCCGGCTCGACAGCAGGACGACCCGGTCGCCCAACCGCACGGCCTCGCGGACGTTGTGCGTCACGAACAGCACGGTCAGCCCGCGCTCGCGCCAGATGCGCTCCAGCTCGTCGTGGAGGATGTCGCGGGTCATCGCGTCCAGGGCGCCGAACGGCTCGTCCATCAGCAGCACGTCGGCCTCCTGGGCGAGCGCGCGGGCCAACGCGACCCGCTGGCGCATGCCGCCGGACAGCTCATGCGGGCGCTTGCGGGAGGAGCCGCTCAGCCGGACGAGGTCGAGCAGCTCCTCGACGCGGCGCCGCCGCTCGGCCTTGGCGATACCGTGCACCTTCATCGGCACCTCGATGTTGCCGCCGACGGTCAGCCACGGGAACAGCGCGGACTCCTGGAACATCATCGAGACCCGGTGGCCGTTGACCGAGACCCGGCCGAGCGTGGGCTCATCGAGCCCGGCGACCAGCGAGAGCAGGGTGCTCTTGCCGCACCCCGAGGCCCCGAGGATGGAGACGAACTCCCCCTGGCGCACCGAGATCGACAGGCCGTCGATGGCGGTCAGGGTGTGCTTGCCGCGCCCGAACACCTTGGTCACGTCGTCGATGGAGACCGCGGTGCCGACGGATTCGGCCGTGAGGACACTCATGTGCTAATCGCCTTCCAGTCCGCTGACCCGGTCGTGGCCGGCCTCGGAGAGCAGGTCGTTGAGGATGTCGAGGGAGTAGACGCCATCGAGGTCCACCGGGTCGAGCAGGCCCACGGCCTCGGCGTGCCGGGCGCTGTCCGCCAGGGAGGATGCGACGGGGTCGACGGTGAAGGTGAGGTTGCCGAAGGCCGCGGTGAGGATGTCGTCGTGGAGCGGCCTTCCGCTGAGCCTCTCGAAGTGGTCGCCGACGGCGCGCTGGGCGCTCTGGGGGTCGGCGTTCATCCGGTCCACCGTGGCGATGTGGCCCTGGAGCAGCCGCCGCACGTTGTCGGGGTGCTCGGCGAGGTAGTCGGCGCTCACGATGAGCTGGGTGGTGACGTACTCGCCCCCGGTGTCGGGCCACTGGTCGGCCTCGTCGACCAGGACGTGCCCCCCGCCTTCGAGCACGAGGCGGCTGAGGTAGGGCTCGGGCACCCAGGCGCCGTCGATCCGGTCGGTGAGGAAGGCGTCGACGATCTCGGAGTTCTCCTGCGGGATGATCGCGATGTCGCCGCCGCCCTCGGTGTCGAAGGCCCAGCCCTGACCGGTGGCCCACCAGCGCAGCGCCACGTCCTGGGTGTTGCCGAGCTGGGGGGTGGCCAGGGTCGCGCCCTTGAGGTCGTCGACCGACGTGATGTCGGGACGCACCACCAGCCCGCTGCCGCCGGAGGTGGATCCGGCGATGACCCGCAGGGCGGCGCCCTCGGACTGCTCCCAGCCGTTGATGGAGGGGTTGGGGCCGACGAACGTGGCGTCGACGTCACCGGAGAAGACCGCGTTGATGGCGTCGGGGCCGGCGTTGAAGGTCTGGGTGGAGAACTCGATCCCGTCGCCGAGTGCGTCGGCGTAGATGCCCTCCTCGACGCCGACGAGCGCGGGGGCGTGGGTGACGTTCGGGAAGTAGCCCAGGACCAGGCGGTTCTCCCCGGCGGAGGCGTCTTCACCGCACGCCGTCGCCGTCATCCCGAGGAGGAGGGCGGCCGCGGCGGCCGGTAAGCGGAACCTGCGCATGCTCATGCTGGAGAGCCCCTTGACGTTGCTGACCCTGACTCACGACTGCGGCAAATCCTACTTAAGAAGTAGGATTAATGGAAGTGATCTTGCCCTCTCCACCCGTCCACCGCACCACCCCCGGGCCGCACTGAACAGCACCGACACCCCGCGCCCGCGAGAAGCCCCCCGGGGGCCGAGCCCGACGCCCGCATCCCGGTGCTAGATTCGCCGACGGGTGGCGGGATGTCGCGTTCCTGCCCATTTCCTGTTGATCTTCCGATCGAGCTGTTCCTGAGCTTCCGAGTACGGGTGGACCCATGCGCAGAATCCTCATCGTCGGCGCCGGCCAGTCCGGCCTGCAGATGGCGATCGGGCTGCTGGCGGACGACTACGACGTCACCCTGGTCAGCCTCCACTCTCCCGAGGAGATCCGGGCCGGCCGCGTGCTGTCGACCCAGTGCCTGTTCGGCGCGGCACTGCGCGACGAGCACCGCCACGGGCTCGACACCCACAACGGCGCCGCACCGCCCATCGGCGGCGTGGGCGTGGGCCTGGCCGACGCCAAGGGCGGGCTGAGTGCCGACTGGACCGGGCGGCTGCGCGAACCGGCGCGCTCGGTCGACCAGCGGCTCAAGATGGCCGCGTGGCTGGAAGAGGTCGAGCGCCGCGGCGGGCGCATCCTCATCCACCGCGCCACCGTCGAGGACCTGGACCGCGCCGCCGACTCCTACGACCTGGTGGTCGTGGCCACGGGCCGCGGCGAGCTCGGCGAGCTGTTCGAGCGCGACGGGCAGCGCTCGGAGTTCGCCGCGCCGCAGCGCACCCTCACCGCCGCCTACGTGCACGGCATGGCCGAGCACGCCGCCGGCAGCGTCCTGCGGCGCAATGTCCTACCCGGCGTCGGCGAGATCTTGGTGACGCCCTCCTACACGCTCGGCGGCCCGTGCCACGCCATCACCGTCGAGGCCGTCCCCGGCGGCCCGATGGACACCGCCCCCGGATCGGACGAAGGCGCCGAGGCCATGCTGGCACGCGTCCTGGAGGCGGTGCGCAGACACACGCCCTGGGAGTACGAGCGGTGCCGGGGCGTCGAGCTCACCGACGGGCGCGCCGTGCTGCAGGGCGCCGTCACCCCCGTCGTACGCAAACCGGTCGGGCGGCTGCCCGGCGGCGCGGCGGTGCTCGCGATGGGCGACGCGGTCGTCACCAACGACCCCGTCACCTCGCAGGGCGCCAACAGCGCCGCCCAGTGCGCCAAGGCCTACCGGCGCGCCATCGTCGACCACGGCGACCGCCCGTTCGACGCGGAATTCATGCGCTCGGCGTTCGACGGCCATTGGCAGCACGCGCGACACGTCGTCGCCTGGAGCAAGGTCATGCTCCGGATGCCGCCGCACGTCCAGGAGCTGCTGCAGGCGGCGCAGTACAGCCAGGAGACCGCGGACCGCTTCGCCAACGGGTTCGCCGACCCGGCCGACTTCATCGGCTGGTTCCTCCACCCGAGGCGCGCGTCGGAGTACCTCACGTCGCTGCCCATCTCGGTCTAGCCGGGTCACATCCCCACGGAGGGGAGAAGGGCGAGGGTCCGGTCGGAGGCCCCGGGCTCGGCAACGTCACCCGTGGTGTCCTGGCCGCCCAGGCTGCGTTCGACGCCGCCGGTGGAGGAGTAGGAGAGGGTGTCGTCGCCGAAGCCGGCGGTCGACGGCGCCCCCAAGGCGAACACAGCGGCACCGAACAGGGCTGCGCAACGCTCCACATCGCTCCAATCACTGGAAGTGATGACGCTGCCTCCACTCTCCCCCACGGCCCACGGGTCGACCTAGCCCGGCACCGACCGAAGAACCCTTAACCAGCAGTCCGTATACGGGTATGGGACGAATAGTCCGGTAAACCCGGCCATCCGGTTGCCTCACCCTGCTCGACCGGCAGGCCGGACGCCACCCAGGCGCGAAATCCGCCGACCATGTCGGTGGCGCGGCGCAGCCCCAGCTCACGCAGCTGCGCGGCCGCGAGGCTGGAGGCGTACCCCTCGTTGCAGAAGAGGATGACGTGCAGGTCGGCGTCGGCGGCCTCGGGGATGCGGTCCGGACTCGTGGGATCCAGGCGCCATTCCAGGACGTTGCGGTCGATGACCACGGCGCCGGGGATCACGCCCTCGGCGGCGCGGTTGACCACCGGCCGGGTGTCCACGAGGAGCGCCCCGGACCCGTGCGCCGCGTGCGCGTCACCGGGCTCCAGCCGGTCGAGCCCGGCGCGGCGGCGGCGCAGCAGGTCGTCGATCGCGCTCACCGGCGGCCCTCCCCCGGGAACGGCGCGGGGGCGGAGCCGCGCGTGGGGACCTCGTCGAGCGTGACCACGGCCGGCTCGGGGTCGTGGGTGAGGATGCTGTGCGTGCGGCGCAGGCGGTCGCCGTCCAGCCGGTAGTAGGACATCGCGGTCAGCGGCGGCGAGTAGGCGTGCACGCTCACCGCCGGCTCGGCCGAGCGGTTGACGACATCGTGCACGTGGCCGAGGGGGAAGACGGCGCCGCACCCGCCGGCGATGGACCGGTCGCGCAGGCCGGAGGACCAGTAGTGCTCGGTGAGCGTCCCGCTGACGACGGTGAGCGCACCGAGGGATCCGGCGTGGTCGTGCAGGGCGGTGGACTGGTCCCGGGTCCAGGTGATCAGCCAGACGTCGGCGTAGGCGTCCCCGCTGAGCCGGACCGACCAGCGGTTCTCGGCGTCGAAGCGGATCTCGTGCAGTCCGGCGCGGACCTCGGCCGCGGTGGCGGCGGTGAGTTCGACCAGCCGGTCGAGGGTGAGGGGGGTCGGCGCCGCACCGAGGGCGGGGTGGGTGTCGGTGGTCATGGGTGTCGTTCCAATTCGGTTAGGGAGCGGACGGGTGCATACGCCGCCCCTGACACCCCTCGTCGAAGGTGAGACTCCGCCGCCGCGCCGGGCGGTCGGGACCTGTGACATCCATGATCGAAGTCAACCACATTTCCTACATGTTCGGTTGGTTATCTCGGCCACACCCACGCCGACGTGGATGAAGAAGAATTTCCTACTTTATTGGTTGACATTATGCACTTTGCGCCCGAGGCTGATCCCGCGGCCCCGCGATGCGCGGAACCGGGGCCGCCCGGAGCGGCATCGCCACCACGCGGGAGGTGGCAGGCCGGGGGTCGGGTGAGTCAAGCGCCCCCGCCCCGCCCGACCGCACCGGCTCACCCGGCCGGGGCCCGCTCCGCCTGTGCGGGGCGGGGCGGACCCCGGCCGGACATCCCCACCCCGGCGCGGATGTCGACCGCGACGGCACACACCCGAGCCGGGGCGCCGACCGACGGCGACACGGCGAGTGAGATAAGCATCACTATCGCCATCACGGAACGTAGGCACCGCCGAATCAACGCCCTGGTGACAGTGGGTGAAATCGAAACGGTCACCCCAGCGGCACACGGCCACCCCCCGTTCACCCCGATTCCGATGCCCTCCAGGGGCCCGGATCGGGCGTCCTCCTCACTGCTGCCGCACACGCCTCTCCGGGAATTTGGTTTATATTTCAACCGTTTCCGATGATGAGAGAACCGAACAGCCCCGCGCTGTACGAGGAGACCCCTATGGACGTCCGCCCGGCCGGACTACACCACGTCACCGCGATCGCGAGCGACCCCCAGGCCAACGCCGACTTCTACCTGCACGCCCTGGGGATGCGACTGGTCAAGCAGACCGTCAACTTCGACGATCCGGGCACCTACCACCTGTACTACGGCGACCGGGCCGGAAATCCAGGCACGATCATGACCTTCTTCCCCTGGCCGGGCGCCCCGCGAGGGCGCATCGGCGCGGGCCAGGCCACCACCACCTCCTTCTCCGTGCCGGAAGGAGCGCTCGGCTGGTGGCAGCGGCACCTTGCCGCCCTCGGCATCGAGGCCACCCGCCCTGCCACGCGCCTCGATGAGGACGTGCTCACGCTGCGCGACCCCGACGGACTGGTCATCGAACTGGTCGCCGGCGCCGACCCCCACGACACCGACCCGTGGGACGGCGGGCCCGTCCCCGCCGAGCACGCGATCCGCGGCATCCGCGCCGTGACGCTCACCGAGAACGACCTGGACCGCACCGCGGCCATGCTCAGCGGACAGCTGGGCTTCCGCCTCACCGCAGAGGAAAGCAACCGCTTCCGCTTCCACACCGACGCGGCAGGCGCCGCCGTCGGAACGGTCGTCGACATCATCGCCGACCCATCCGCCCGCCCCGGCCTGGTCGCCGCCGGCACCGTGCACCACATCGCCTACCGCGCCCCCGACACCGAGGCGCAGGTGGCCTGGCGCAAGTCGCTCGTCGAGGACGGGGTCAGCGTCACCGAGGTCCGCGACCGCACCTACTTCCAGTCCATCTACTTCCACGAACCCGGGGGAGTTCTGCTGGAGATCGCCACCGACGGCCCCGGCTTCGACTACGACGAGCCGCTGCTCGAACTCGGCCGCAGACTCCGACTCCCGCCGTGGCTCCAGCCCGACCAGGCCCGCATCGAAGCCGCACTGCCGACGCTGAAGATCGGAGAGTGAGGCCGGTGACCCGCCCCGGCATGTCGAACGGAGATAGGCCGGTCCCCCTGATGGACACCGACTCCCCCTACGTCTTTCGGCCCGCCACCGACCCCGACGCACCGGTCCTGCTCCTCCTGCACGGCACCGGTGCCGACGAGCACGACCTCCTCGGGCTCGGCAGTGCCCTGTCCGAAGGCGCGGCGCTGCTGTCGCCCCGCGGGAGGGTGCGGGAGTTCGGCGCCAACCGGTGGTTCCGGAGGCTGCGCGAGGGCGTCTTCGACGTCGAGGACGTCATCGCCCGCACCCACGAGCTCGCCGACTTCGTGACGGCGGCGGCCGAGTTCCACGACCTGGACACCGGCCGCCTGGTCGCGGTGGGGTTCTCCAACGGCGCCAACATCGCCGCCGCCGCGCTGCTGCTGCGCCCCGGCCTGCTGCACGGAGCCGCCCTGTTCGCGGCCGCCGCACCGCTGCAGGACCGCACGCCCGACCCGGTCGACCTGGCCGGCACGCAGGTCTTCCTCAGCGCCGGCCGCGCCGACACCATCACCCCGTTCGACCAGGCGCATCTCCTGGCCACCCAGCTCACCGACCGCGGCGCCGACGTCCGCTTCGCCGAGCACCCCGGCGGCCACGGCCTGCCGTCCTCCGCCCTCCATGCCGCACGGGAGTGGCTGGACGGCCGCTGACCGGCCCACGACCGCGGAGCCGGGCCGAGGGGACGGCCCGGCTCCGCACCCTATTCCCACCCGGGGCGGGACATTTCTGTCCCCCCGCGGCTACCTGCGCTGCGCGTGCGCGTACCCCAGGGTCGACCTAGACCGGGCGGGCCGCGGCCGCAGGGGCGCCGCCCGCCCGCTCACCCACGACGCGACGCCGCACGAGCGGAGGACACGGACGATGCTGCAGGTCATCGGCGCGGGCATGCCCCGCACCGGGACCGCCTCGATGAAGGCGGCCCTGGAACACCTCGGGTTCGGCCCCTGTCACCACATGTACGAGGTCATCCAGCACCCGGAGCAGGCGCGCCGCTGGAGCGGTGTGCTCAGCGGCGGCCCCGTCGACTGGGAGCACCTCTTCGAGGGCTACCGGTCGGCGGTGGACTGGCCCGGCTCCTACTTCTGGCGCGAACTCGTGGCGGCCTACCCCGACGCCAAGGTCATCCTCACCCGGCGCGACCCGCAGCGCTGGTACACCAGCTGCCGCACCACGATCTTCGAGTTCAGCGCGGCCGTGGCCCGCGGCGAGACCCCGCCGGCCACCCCCGCGCACGAGGAGTTCAACGCACAGGTGCTCGACGTGATGTTCCGGACCGCGTTCGGCTCCGGTATGGCGGACATCCCGGAGCCGGAACCCTCCATCGCGGGGTTCCGGCGCAACAACGCCGCCGTCCTCGACACCGTCCCCGCCGACCGCCTGCTCGTCTACGAGCCCGGAGACGGGTGGGGTCCGCTGTGCGACTTCCTCGGCGTCCCGACCCCCGACGGCACCCCCTTCCCCCACCTCAACGAGGGTGCGGAGATGCGCCGCAGGCTCCAGGAGGCGAGAGGCAGCGGCAGGGTCGCCTCCCCGTTCGCCCCGGGGCACTGAGGGGGAGGCCGCGGGCGGAGTCCGACTCGGCTAGCCTGCCCGTATGCCGCAAGAGTTCCTGCCGCCGGAGCAGTGGTTCGCCACCCTGCCGACCGCCTACCTGTCCGCCTTCGGGCTCATCACCGACGAGTCCGGCAACGTGCTGATCGTGGACCCCAACTACCGCGAGCACTGGACACTGCCCGGCGGAGTCGTGGAGGACGGGGAGGCACCGCACCTGGCCTGCGAACGTGAGGTGGCCGAGGAGGTCGGGCTGCGGCTGACCCCCGGCCCCCTGCTGGCCGTGCACTGGAGCGCGCCGCAGGGTGTGCGCCCCAAACCGTTCCTGGCATTCGTCTTCGACTGCGGGACCGTCGGCCCCGCCACGGAGATCACCCTGCAGGCGGAAGAACTCGACGGCTACGCCTTCGTCGAACCGGAGAAGGCGGCCCGGCTGCTGTTCCCGCCCTTCGTCCCCCGCCTGGGTGCGGCACTGGAGGCCCGCCGCACCGGCAGCGCCGCCTACGTGATGTAGGCGCGCCGCCCCCGTGCCCGCCTTACCCGCGGATCCGCACGAGTCCGCCCCAGCCGCCGGGCGCCCTCCCCTCTCCCTCGCGCACCCCGGAGCCGCGCCGCCCCACCCGTACGGAGAAGACCCGCCGGGGCCGTCCGTCCGCCGGCCCCGGCGGGTCGCCCGGCACCCCGGACGCCTGGCCCGTGGCCTCAGCGCGCCGCGACGGCGGGTTCGTCCGCGCCCCGGCCGCACACCGCGCACGCGCCCCGGCGGCGGTAGTAGTAGGCCAGCGTCGCCGCCCCGAGCGCCGCGCCCCACAGCGGGAACAGCGCGGTGGGCAGCACACCCAGCAGGAGGGCGCCCATCTCATCGCCGGACACCGTCTCGGCCACCATCTCGGCGTACCCCGACCACATCGCGATCCCGGCGACGACCAGCAGCACCGCCACGAGCGTCGCGGGCACGACCGCGAGCGAGACGGGGACGCGCCGTCCCGCCGGCCCGACCATCCAGCGCGGGAACACCTCGCCCCAGCGCTGGGTCAGGCCGAGCGTGAGGACGGCTCCGACCAGCCCGAACGCCGCCAGGAACGCGCCGGAGGTCCACATTCCGGTCTCCTGGCCCTCGCGCAGGAACTCCTCGCTGATGCCCAGCGGCACACCGAACGCCCAGGCGAAGCGCGTGAATGCGTACAGGACCGGGGTGACGACGGCCAGGTAGACGGCGGCGCGGCCCCAGCGCGCGGCGTTCCGCGGGCTCCGCCACCCCTCGCCGCCCTGCGCGCGCCCGCAGCGCAGGCAGGCATCACCGGTACGGCGGGCGTAGGCGACGGTCGCCAGCGCCCACAGAAACCCGCCCACCAGGCACAGCAGCTGGTGCAGTACACCTGCCTCGGTGGCCTTGGCCGCGAAGGCGGCGGCCGATTCGGGGTCGGTGAACACGCTGACCAGGGCATAGGGGACGTAGCCGAGCAGAGTCAGCAGGTCGACGCTGGTCATCAGCGCCAGGAGCTGGACGGACAGCAGGGCCCCGACGGCGATGAGCACCGGTCGGCCCGCCCGCACCCCGCGCAGCATGGCCGCGCCCAGCAGCGCCGCCGGTACGCCGGCGAGCAGGACGGCACCCCAGGCGACACCCGGCCCGAAGCGCCCGGCGAGAGGCTCGGTGACCGCCGCGTCCGGAGCCGCCCCGTAGGGGAACCCGTGCCCGGTCAGCGCCCAGTAGGCGGCAAGCACGGCGTAGAGCCCCGACCACAGCACGGCGGCGTGCGCCGCGTAACGCGCATACCCGCCGCCGTCCGGCTCCGGTGCGGCCGTCGGCCGCACCGGACCGTGGCCCCGCCGGTCCCTCGTCTCCCGTCGCATGACGTCCCCTTCCGGCTCTCCCCGCCCGGCCCGTATCCGTACGCTCGGGCGCCCTTCCGGCGAGGTCGAGTCGAGCATCGCAAGCGCGAACCCGCCGGGACCTCCCCTGCGCAGGGGGTTGTGGGCGGTGTTCTCCCCCTCACGGGGGACCCGCGAGGGGGAACGTCCCGCACCCGCGGCTCCCATCGGCCTCGGGGCCGCCGACCCGATCCCGGCGGAGCGCGTCAGCCGGGTTCGCGGGAGCCCGCCACGGCACGCACGCCCTGGTAGGGGTACTTGAGGTCGAAGGCCGGGCGCTCGCTTCGGATGCGCGGCAGGGAGACGAAGTTGTGCCGCGGCGGCGGGCACGACGTCGCCCACTCCAGGGAGCCGCCGGAGCCCCACGGGTCGTCGGTGCCGACCTGCGGCGCGTTGTTCGACGTGTACCAGACGTTGGCCAGGAAGATCAGCGTGGATGCGCCCAGGACGAAGGAGCCGATGCTGGAGATGAAGTTGAGCGCGGTGAAGCCGTCGGTCGGCAGGTAGTCGGCGTAGCGGCGGGGCATGCCTGCGGCGCCCAGCCAGTGCTGTACAAGGAACGTGGCCTGGAAGCCGAGGAACAGCGTCCAGAAGTGGAACCGCCCCAGGCCCTCGTGCAGCATGCGGCCGGTCATCTTGGGCCACCAGAAGTAGAACCCGGAGAACATCGCGAAGACCACGGTGCCGAACAGCACGTAGTGCATGTGGCCGACGACGAAGTAGGAGTCGGTCACGTGGAAGTCGATGGGAGGCGAGGCCAGCAGCACCCCGGTGAGCCCGCCGAACAGGAACGTCACCAGGAATCCGACCGCGAACAGCATGGGGGTGGGGAAGGTCAGCTGCCCCCGCCACATGGTGCCGATCCAGTTGAAGAACTTGATGCCGGTGGGGACGGCGATCAGGAAGGACATCAGGGCGAAGAACGGGAGCAGGACCGCTCCGGTGGCGAACATGTGGTGGGCCCACACCACCATCGACAGCCCCGTGATCGCCATGGTGGCGCCCACCATGCTCTTGTAGGCGAACAGCGGTTTGCGGGAGAAGGCCGGGATCACCTCGCTGATGATGCCGAAGAACGGCAGCGCGACGATGTAGACCTCGGGGTGGCCGAAGAACCAGAAGAGGTGCTGCCAGAGGATCGCCCCGCCGTGGGCGGAGCCGTAGACCTGGGTGCCCATCATGCGGTCGGTGGCCAGGGCCGCCAGCGCCGCGGTGAGGACGGGGAACGCCAGCAGGATGAGCACGCTGGTGAACAGGGTGTTCCAGGTGAACAGCGACATCCGGAAGGGCGTCATTCCGGGGGCGCGCATGCAGGCGATGGTGGTGATGAAGTTGGTGGCGCCGAGGATGGTGCCCAGGCCCGAGACGATCAGGCCGATCACCCACAGGTCGCCGCCCAGTCCGGGGGTGCGCACGGCGTCCGACAGCGGTTGGTAGGCGAACCAGCCGAAGCTGGCGGCGCCGCCGGGGGTGAGGAACCCGCCCATCACGATGAGCCCGCCGAAGAGGAACAGCCAGTAGCTGAACATGTTCATCCGCGGGAAGGCGACGTCGGGCGCGCCGATCTGCATCGGCATGATCACGTTGGCGAAGCCCACGAACAGCGGTGTCGCGAAGAGCAGCAGCATGATCGTGCCGTGCATCGTGAACAGGGCGTTGAACTCCTGCGGGGTGAGGACCTGCAGGCCCGGCCACAGCAGCTCGGCGCGGATGAGCATGGCCATGACCCCGCCGGCGAGGAAGAAGCCGAAAGAGGTGATGAGGTAGAGGTATCCGATGACCTTGTGGTCGGTCGCCGCGAGCCAGCGCACGGTCACCCAGCCCTGCTGGGCGGTGGGGGTCACGGCGGTATCGCTGGGGTCTTCGTGCGACTCCGTCTGCGTCATGTGGCCGATCCCTGCCCGGCCGCGACACCGGGGGTCGGCTGGTCGGTGGACGTGCTGGAGGTGGTGGGGGGCGGGGCCCCGTCGGCCGGATCGGCGGGGGTGCCGCCGGTGGTGCTCATGGCCAGGGCGAGGATCAGCGCCATGACGACGGCCGCCATGGCGGCCCACAGCATGAGGGGAACGGACAGGGAAGCCGACGTGTCGGCATCAGGGGGTCGGTCTTCGGGGATCCGCTCGGCGCACCGTTCGAGTTCCTCGGCGAACTCCGGATCCTCCATGCGGAGCTGCTCCTCGATGGCGCGCAGCCGCTCCCGCTCGCTCCTGGACAAGGACATGGCGCCCGCCCCTCCCCGCCGCGTCTCATGGGCCGGTCCTGGGACGACCGGGGTGCCCGCTGCCCGCAGGAGGCGGCTGTGCAGCGGCGCGGCCCATCGGTGCCATGCGGCCGACCGCGGTCCACGTCGGATCGCGCTGTTAGTAGTACCCGCGCAGATGGGCTCGAATGCCTCACATCGCCCACAGTCGCATGCCCGCCCCCAGGGGAAGTCGGGGGCACCATAGCCGAGACGGTTGAAAATGTAGCGACCTCTCCCCCGCACGCCGTCACCCCGAATACGACACGAATGATCTCCGCTTCGCGCAGCGGACGTTTCACCCACGGCGGCGGATCGACGGCGATATCGGCATCGGCGCCCGCGCCGCCCCGCCCCACTCAGCAGGACCCTATACCGTGACCTGCGCGGAGTCCGCGATCGCCATTCGGCTTCGGCTCGCGGACACGAAATTCCGCGATTGCGCCGCGACCGTTTCCGGCGCACTCCCGATCGGCGGAGGAGCATGCCGCTCCGGGCCTCTCCGATCGTCGGGTTCGGTGGGCGATCGCGCGATATCGATCGAGGTTGCACATTGGCCGAAATTCCGGGCCGCGGGCCAGTGCGCACAGGTGGACGGGGGCGCGGCGCTCGCGGGCCGTCGGCACCGCCCGATAGGCGGCAGGACGACCGGTAAGCGGCGGGATCAGGGGAATGATCGATGAGGGGCGAGGGAACGGGACGCCCTCCCGTCCGTCCGACCGCGGGGATCCGGGCGCGACGCCGTCCGCGTCGCCCGTGCCCGCCGCACCGGTCGGACCCGTCTCGACCCGGGGGACCCACATGACGAACGCGACACCCGTGACCGTGACGACTCCGCACGCCACCCTCAACGGCGACCTGGCCGTCCCCGCGGGCGCGCCCGGGATCGTGGTGTTCGTCCACGGCAGCGGCAGCTCCCGGCACAGTCCGCGGAACAGGGAGGTGGCCGCCACGCTCAACGAGCGCGGTCTGGCCACGCTCCTGTTCGACCTGCTGACCGAGGAAGAGGAGGCGGAGGACGACATCCACCGGGAGTTCCGCTTCGACATCGACCTGCTGACGGACCGGCTGACGCACACGATCGACTGGCTGAACGGCGGCCGGGAGACCTCCCGCCTGCCGGTGGGCCTGTTCGGGGCCAGCACCGGGGCGGCCGCGGCGATACGCGGCGCGGTGGAGCGGCCCGACCGGGTGAGGGCGGTGGTCTGCCGCGGCGGGCGTGTGGACCTGGCCCGGCAGGCCCTCGACCGGGTCCGCGCACCGGTGCTACTCGCCGTCGGAAGCGCGGACGATCCCATCGTCCGGATCAGCCACGAGGCCGCGCGCCGGATCCGGGCGCCCCACCAGGTCTACCTCGTGCTGGGCGCCGGCCACCTGTTCGTGGAGCCGGGCGCACTGGAGGAGGTGGCCCGGGTCTCGGCGGAGTGGTTCGAGCGGCATGTCGCCGCAGCGGTGTGAGAACCGGGGGTGGGTGCTAGGGCGTGTTTGACGGATCATTTCCGGCTCGCGGCCACCGGAACGACGCTCGCTGCGCCGCTCCACTCGTGAAGCCGACCTGGATCGACTTCGTGCAGCGGCTTGCGAGCGCCGCCTTTACGTCGTAGATTCACCTCGGTCGGATGGGGCCGATCATTCCGCCACCTGGACCCCGATTCCGGCCAGGAGCATGTTCGCCTGGCCCGGCGCGACCGTGGCGCCGCGCAGCACGTGCGCCTCGGCCAGCGGGATCTCGCCCAGATCGGCCCCGCGCAGGTCGGCCCCGGCGAAAAGGGCTCCGCGCAGGACCGCGCCCCGCATCCGGCTGTCCTTCCACACCGTTTCCCGCAGATCGGCCTTGCTCAGGTCGGCCTCGTCCAACCGCAGCCCCTCGATCGCCTGCCCGCGCAGCACGACCCCCGCCATGCGGGCGAGCATGAGGTTGCACCCGGTGAACCGGTAGCCGATCCCCCGGCAGCCGCCCAGCCCGGCACCGGTCATCCGGCACCCGCTGAACACGGCGTCGGTCAGCAGCGCGCCGAGCCAGCGCGAGGTGGCCAGGTCCACCCGCTCGAAGCGGGCCTCCGCGCACTCGGCGCTGAAGAACGACGCACCGGAAGCGCTCCCGCCCTCCCACCGCGAACCGTCCAGCGCCGCCTCGTCCAGCCGAGCGCCGTCGAGGCGGCAGCCGGTGAACCGCGCGTCCACCAGATAGGCGCCGCGCAGGTCCGCCTCGCGCAGGTCGCAGTCCACGAACACGCGGGGCCGCTCGGGCTCGGCCCGCAGAATCTGTGCCAGGTCGCGTTCGGCCAGGTCGGCGCCGTGCAACTCACCGCCGGCGACCAGAGTCTCCTCGATCATGGGCGGAGGCTACCGGGACCCGCTGACAGTCGGCGGCGGCGCCGCGGCCGATGGACGCGCGTCCGGGGCGGCCTACAATCACCGAAACCGCCGCGTTGGCCCCACACCGTGGAGGAGCTGGGATGACCGATGCCGATGCCGTGTACACGGACGACCCGGAACTGCTGGAGGAGGTCCAGAGGCTTCTGCTGCGCGGCGAGCGTCTCCTGGCCGCCTACAGCAGCCCGGAGCCTAGCACCGGGTACATCGGGGTGACGGACCGCCGCGTGATCATCTTCATCGCAGGCGACTACCACTCCTCGCTCGTCAGCATCCCTTTCCACGGGATCACCGAGGTGGCACTTAAGGCCGACGCTGCGGGCGGGTCGATGTTCAAGCGCTCGTCGACCCGCTACCGGACGGTCAAGCTGGCAGGCCACAGCGATATGCGGCACCACCGCCTGGTCTTCCACAACGAAGACAGCGCCGGGCAGGCTCACGACATCATCCTGCGCCACGTCACAGGGGGCGTCCAGACGTAGCCGAGGTGGTCGTGCGCCCCCATACCCCCTCAGTCGCGCAGCTTCAGCGCCAGGAACAGGTCGACGCGGTGCTCCAGGTTGCTCAGGTCGCGCCCGGTGAGCTCTTCGATGCGGCCGATGCGGTAGCGCAGCGTGTTGACGTGGACGTGCATGGCGGCCGCGCAGCGCTGCCAGGAGCCCGAGTGCTCCAGGAAGCGCTCCAGGGTGCGCACCAGCTCCGAGCGGTGGTCGCGGTCATAGGCGAACAGCGGCCCAAGGAGGCGGTCCCGGTAGGAGGCCTGCACCTCCTCCGGCACCGAAGCCAGCAGTAGCTCGTGGGAGTCGATCTCGGCCCCGGCGATGATCTGGGCGCGCCCCTCGCGTAGCTCGGCGAGGCGGCGGGCGTGGCGGGCCTCGACGGCGGCGCCGCGCAGCTCCGGGATGCCCCGCACGGTCGAGCCGATACCGATCGCCAGCCGGTGGTCGGTGAGGCCGGCCTCCAGCACGTGCACGGCCTCGCCGATGGCGCGGCGCAGCCGTTCGGCCGTTGCGGCGCCCGCCTCGGGGCGCCCCCCGGCGACCGGTGGCCGCGCCCCCGTGCGCGTACCCGCCTCCCGCGACGGTGCGGCGGCCTGCTCGGGGACCGGGATGACGGCCAGGACGTCGTTGTCGCCGGTGACGACGGCGTCGGGCCATTCGGCCAGCAGCTCGCAGACGACACGGCGGGCGAGGTCGGGCACGCGGGGATCGGGCCGCATCATCGCGCTGACGACGATGTGCCCGGTGTCCTCGCGGCTCTCGGCCCCGGCGTCGCCGCCGACGTGGAGCAGCGCGGCGACCTCGTCGAACCGCTGTGCGGCCAGCAGCCGGGGCAGCCCCTCGACGTGCCGGGCCGCGGTGAGCGCGTTCTCCTCGACCCGGCTGCGGGCGAGGACCGCGATGGAGGTGAGCTCGGCGACGGCCTCGCGGGTCTCCTCCGGCCACTCGGCGTGGTCGCCGGAGCACACCAGGGTCCACCCGGCCAGCGGGTGGAACTCGCGGGTCTGCACCGGCAGGATCGTCACGGTCCGGGTGACCGCGGGGTCGGCCGTCGCGGGCATCGACGTCGCGAACGGGGAGGCGGCGCGGGTCAGGGCCCGGGACGCCAGCCAGGAGCGGTCCTCGGCGGGCAGCTCGGGGCCGGCCGCGGCGACCTGGCGCCCGGTGCTGGAGATCACCCAGGCGTCGACACCGGCCTCGGCGGCGGCGGAGGCGAATACGCGGGGGAAGTCGGCACCCGCGGCGACCTCCGCCATGAGCTGGCGGTGGCGGTGGTGGGTCTCGGTGATGGTGGTGAAGCGGTGCTTGGTGAGCAGCCGCAGCACCTCCTCGGTGACCGCCCCGAAGGACGTCTGGCTGGGCACCTCCAGCAGGGGGAGGTCATGTCTGCGGCAGGCCTCGATGAGGTCGGGGGGCACCTCTCCCAGGGCCGTCCCGGCGGCCAGACAGGCCGCACCGGCGTCGACCAGGGAACGGACGAAGGTTTCGGAGTCCTGTGGAGCGTTGCGCCACATCATGCCGGTCAGCACGAGCTCACCACCGCTCAGGTAGCGCTCGGGCTCCAGCAGGTCGGTGGTGTAGGCGAGCCGGACGTGCCGGTCGACGTGCTCCGACCCGGTCAGGAAGCGCAGGTGCAGGCGCGGAATCGCGAGGAGTTCACTGATCTGCATGGGCCTTCCCTCACGTCACCATCATCGCACCGATCGACCGGACCACGGGGGTCCGCGTGGCGGACACGTTAACCCACGACGGCGCTTGTAGGAAACCACGAAGGGGCGCCGCCCACCTGGTGATCACTTCATGTCATCGCGACCTAGCACCCACTCGGTGACGAGTGTTCTACTTCACATAGACGCCGACTGTCGGGTGTATCACCCCCCGGCAGAACATCCGCGACACGGCTGACGAACGAGGACGAGTATGGAATTCATGAGCCCTTCCACGTGGCAGGAAGCGCTCGCCGCCAAGGCCGAGCACCCCGACGCGGTGCCGATCATGGGCGGGACCGATGTCATGGTGGAGCTCAACTTCGACAAGCGCCGCCCGCCCGCGCTGCTCGACCTCACACGTGTGGCCGAGCTCGGCGAATGGGGGCCGGACGGCGCACACCTGCGCCTGGGGGCCGGGGTTCCCTACACCACCATCATCGAGCGCCTGGGCGGCCACGCCCCCGCACTGGCCCAGGCCTCCCGCACGGTCGCCTCGCCGCAGATCCGCAACCGGGGTACCGTCGGCGGCAACCTCGGCGGCGCCTCGCCCGCCGGCGACTCCCACCCGCCGCTGCTGGCCACCGGCGCCATCGTCGAGGTGGCCTCCGTGCGCGGCGTGCGGCACGTCCCGGCCCGGGAGTTCTACCTGGGTCTGCGCCGTACCGCCCTGCAGGACGACGAGCTCATCGCCGCCGTGCTGCTCCCGGAGCCCGCCGGCCCGCAGCACTTCAGCAAGATCGGCACCCGCAACGCGATGGTCATCGCCGTTGCCTCCTTCTCACTCGCGCTGGACGCCGCCGGGCGCCGGGTCGGCACCGGCATCGGCTCGGCCGCACCCACCCCCATCCGCGCGGTGGAGGCCGAGGAGTTCCTCGCCGCCGAGTTCGACTGGGAGAACGGGACCGTGCCAGGTGAGGCGACGGTGCGCCGCTTCGGGGAACTCGTCGCGTCGGCCGCCCGCCCCATCGACGACGTCCGCGGCAGCGCGGACTACCGCAAGCACGCCCTGTCTGTGATGGCCCGCCGCACGCTCGCCTGGTCGGTCACCGACTACCGGAAGGAGAGCAAGCGATGCGCGTGACATTCACCGTCAACGGCGAGAGGGTGACCGCCGACAACGTCTGGCCCGGCGAGAGCCTGCTGTACGTGCTGCGCGAGCGGCTCGGCCTGCCCGGCAGCAAGAACGCCTGCGAACAGGGCGAGTGCGGGTCCTGCACGGTCTACCTCGACGGCGTGACCGCCTGTTCCTGCATGGTCGCCGCAGGGCAGGCCGAGGGCCGCGACGTCGTCACCGTCGAGGGTCTGGCCGAGGGATCGGGCGAGGGCTCCGACAGGCGGCTCAGCGATGTCCAGGAGGCCTTCGTCGAGGCCGGTGCCGTGCAGTGCGGCTTCTGCACCCCGGGCCTGCTGGTGCAGAGCGACGACCTGATCAACCGCACCGTCGGCGCGGGCCGGGGCGTGCCCGAGGACGCCGAGATCCGCGAGGCGCTGGCCGGGAACCTCTGCCGGTGCACCGGCTACGAGAAGATCATCGAGGCGGTGCGGAACGCCGCGGAGGCGGCGAGTGCCAAGCGGGCCGCCGCCGGTAGCGCCGGGGGCGAGTCGTGAGCACCATCGTCATCGACGGCGCCTACATCGCCACCGTCGGCGGCGCCGAGTACGTCGACGGGCACATCGTCGCCTCCGACGGGCGCATCACCCAGGTCGGCTCCGGCGCCGCCCCGCACATCCCGGGCGCGCAGCGCATCGACGGGCGCGGGTGCATCGCCACGCCCGGCCTGGTCAACACGCACAACCACCTCTACCAGTGGGCGACCCAGGGCCTGTTCTCCGACGGCACCCTCTTCGAGTGGCTGGTCGGGTCCTATGAGATCTGGCACCGGCTGGACGCCGAAGTCGTCGCCCAGACCACCACGGCCGCGACCGGCTGGCTGGCGCTGTCGGGCTGCACCACCGCCTCCGACCACCACTACATCTTCCCCTCGGGCCGCGGCGACATCGCCGCCGCCGAGGTGGAGGCCGCCCGGCGGGTGGGCATCCGCCTGGACCTGGCCCGCGGCTCGATGGACCGCGGCCGGTCCGACGGAGGGCTGCCCCCGGACAGCGTCGTGGAGACCCTGGACGGCGCGCTGGCCGCCACCGAGGCCGCGATCGACGCCCACCACGACCCCTCCCCCGACGCCATGACCCGCGTCGCGGTCGCGCCGTGCTCGCCGTTCTCGGTCAGCCGAGAGCTGATGACCGGCGCCGCCGAGCTCGCCCGCGCCAAGGGCGTGCGGCTGCACACCCACCTCGCCGAGACCCGCGACGAGGAGGAGAAGTGCCTGGCCGAGTTCGGCTGCACGCCGGTGGAGTACGCCGAGAAGCTCGGCTGGCTCGGCCCGGACGTGTGGTTCGCCCACGCGGTGCACCTCTCCGACGAGGCCATCGCTCGGATCGCCGCCACCGGAACCGGGATCGCGCACTGCCCGACCTCCAATGCCCGCCTCGGCGCCGGCATCTGCCGCACCACCGAGCTGCTGGAGGCAGGAGCCCCCGTCGGACTCGGCGTGGACGGCCCCGCCTCCAGCGAACTGACCCCCCTGTCGGGGGAGATGCGCCAGGCGCTGCTGATGGCCCGCGCCCGCAAGGGCCCGCAGGCGCTCAGCGCCCGCGAGGCTCTGCGGATGGCCACCCTGGGCGGCGCCCGCTGCCTCGGCCGGGACGCCGAACTCGGCTCGCTGGAGCCCGGCAAGCTCGCCGACATCGCGCTGTGGCGGATCGACGGATTCGGCTACGACGTGATCGACGACCCCGTGGTCGCACTGACCTTCGGTCCCCCTCCCCCACTGGAGCGGCTGCTGGTCGGCGGCGAGACCGTCGCCGAGCGCGGTGAGCTCCGCACCGTCTCCTCCGGCGAGGCCGCCCGCCTCGGCCGCGCCGCCCACCGGACTCTGCTTCAGGAGGTGAGCCGCTGATGGCCGGCTCCGCGACGCGCACCACCCCCGCCGACCTGTCCAGCACCACCAAGGACGGGATCGGCGCCAGCCCGCGCCGCCCCGACGGAACACTCAAGGTGACCGGCGAGTTCGCCTACTCCTCCGACATGTGGATGGAGGACATGCTCTGGGGGATGACGCTGCGCAGCCCCCACCCCCACGCCCGGATCCGCGGCATCGACACCACCGAGGCGGTCAGGCTGCCCGGGGTGTACGCGGTGCTCACCCACGAGGACATCCCCGGCGAGAAGCGCTACGGCCTGGAGTACGAGGACCAGCCGGTCCTCGCCTTCGACAAGGTGCGCTACCAGGGCGAGGCGGTGGCGATCGTGGCCGCCGACCACCCCGAGACCGCGCGCCGCGCCCTGGAGCGCGTCAAGGTCGACTACGAGGTGCTGGAGCCGGTCGCCGACGCGCGCCGGGCCGTGTTCGACGAGGAGTGCCCGCGCGTCCACGAGGAGGGCACGCTGCCCGTCCACGAGGAGTACAACCAGCGCGGCAACCTCGTGCGCTACCAGCCCATCCGCACCGGCGCCTTCACCTCCGGCACACCCGTGGCGGAGCTGCGCGCCCAGGCCGACGCCGTGGTCACCACCGACTACGAGGTCGGCATGCAGGACCAGGCCTTCCTCGGCCCGGAGTCGGGTATGGCCGTGCCCGCCGAGGACGGCGGCGTCGACCTCTACATCGCCACCCAGTGGCTGCACGTGGACCAGCGGCAGATCGCCCCCTGCCTGGGGCTGCCCCAGGACAAGGTGCGGCTGACCCTGGCCGGAGTGGGCGGCGCGTTCGGTGCGCGCGAGGATCTGTCGATGCAGATCCACGCGTGCCTGCTGGCCCTGCGTACCGGCAGGCCGGTGAAGATCGTCTACAACCGCGAAGAGTCGTTCTTCGGGCACGTGCACCGGCACCCGGCGACGATGCGCTTCGAGCACGGCGCCACGAGCGACGGCACGCTGCTCTACGCCACGCTGGAGATCATCGTCGACGGCGGCGCGTACGCCTCGGCGACCCCGGCCGTGGTCGGGGTGGCGTCCTCGCTGGGCATCGGCCCCTACGAGGTGCCCAACGTGAAGGTGGACGCCTACGGCGTCTACACCACCAACCCGCCGTGCGGCGCGATGCGCGGCTTCGGCGCGGTGCAGGCCTGCTTCGGCTACGAGTCGCAGATGGACAAGCTCGCCGCCGAGCTCGGCATGCACCCGGTCGACCTGCGGATCAAGAACGCCATGTCGCAGGGGTCCCGGATCATCACCGGGCAGGAGATCGACATGCCGCTGCCGATGGCCGAGATGCTGCGGCGCGCCCGCGACCTGCCGATGCCGCCCGCTCGCGAGGAGCTGCCCGACCCGGCCGACCTGCGGACCCTGCCCGGCGGCGTGGCCAACACCAGCCACGGCGAGGGCGTGGTGCGCGGCGTGGGCTACGGCGTGGGCCTGAAGAACCTGTGCTTCTCCGAGGGCTTCGACGACTACTCCACGGCGCGGGTGCGCATGGAGGTCATCGGCGGGGAGCCGTCGGTCCTGGTGCACACCGCCGCGGCCGAGGTGGGCCAGGGGCTGGTCACCGTCAAGGGCCAGATCGCCCGCACCGAGCTGGGTGTGGAGCGGGTGACCATCCATCCCTCCGACACTCAGGTGGGCTCGGCCGGGTCGTCGTCGGCCTCGCGCCAGTCCTACATGACGGGCGGCGCGGTGAAGACGGCCTGCGAGGCGGTGCGCGAGCGCATCTTCGAGCTGGTGCGCGAGCGCGGCCTGGTGTCCGGCGGCCACCCCGGCGGCGGGCTGAGCCTGGTCGGCGGCAAGGTCGTCTCCGACACCGAGGGGGTGCTGGTGTCGCTGGCCGACCTGCTCGGCGACACCGTCGTCGAGGAGACCCGCGAGTACCACCACCGGCCCACCGAGATGCTCGACCCGACCCAGGGACAGGGCTCCTCGCACACCCAGTTCGGGATGTGCGTGCACCGGGCCGTGGTCGACGTCGACGTCGAGCTGGGCCTGGTCAAGGTCGTGGCGCTGGACGCGGTCCAGGACGTCGGCAAGATCCTGCACCCCCAGCAGCTGGCCGGGCAGATCCAGGGCGGGGCGACCCAGGGCCTGGGCCTGGCCCTGATGGAGGAGATCCAGGTCACCGGCAGTGAAATCCGCAACCCGTCGTTCACCGACTACTTGATCCCGACCATCCTCGACACCCCGCCGATGCGGATCGACGTGCTCGAACACCCCGACCCGCACTCGCCCTACGGCCTGCGCGGCGCCGGGGAGCCGCCGACACTGTCGTCGACCCCGGCCATCGTCTCGGCGGTCCGCGCCGCCACCGGCCGACCGCTCACCCATGCCCCGATCCGACCGGAGGACATCGTGGGAATCGAGCTGTAGCCGCACGGTCGGCGTAGGAGCCCCACAAGGCCTCGTCGCCCCTGACCCCGGGCCGACGAGTCGGACCTGCCCGCCCCGAGCCGCCGGCGCCCTCGGTGCCGGGGCGGGCAGCCGTCCCAGGGCTCGCGCCCGGTGACCCGCCGCGGCCGGGTGAGCCTGACCCTCACCCCCGCCGTCGACGCGTCCCGGCGCGAGCGATCCCACCGAACAGGCACCACTGCGCTTACAAAGACGCAACCAGTGATGACTTCGGAAAGTAATCGATTGAATACATAAAGCAAAAACCGACCGGGCACCGTGCCCGATCCCCCTGATTCCCTCCAGGAGGGGACCATGACCCAACTCGACACAGCGGGCCCGCAACCGCAACCTCAAGCCCCCGCGGAGGCCCGGCCGGCTCGATCCTGGCTCGACCGGTTCTTCTTCATCACCGAACGCGGCTCCGGCATCGGCCAGGAGGTCCGCGGCGGCCTCACCACGTTCATGGCGATGGCCTACATCATCGTCCTCAATCCGATCATCCTCGGCGGCGTCACCGACGTGAACGGGGACACCCTGTCCACCGCGCAGCTGACCACGATGACCTGCCTGTCCGCCGGAATCGTCACCATCCTCATGGGGGTGATCGGGCGCGCCCCGATCGCCTGCGCCGCCGCGCTGGGCGTCATGGCGGTGGTCGCCTACCAAGCCGCCCCGCAGATGACCTGGGCCGA
The DNA here is from genome assembly GCF_014201195.1 of Nocardiopsis mwathae. Taxonomy (NCBI): domain Bacteria; kingdom Bacillati; phylum Actinomycetota; class Actinomycetes; order Streptosporangiales; family Nocardiopsidaceae; genus Nocardiopsis; species Nocardiopsis mwathae. Next base: position 2,372,804 of record NZ_JACHDS010000001.1, read on the forward strand.
AACCATGGGTCTGGTGGTCTGGCAGGGCATCGCCATCATCCTGATGGTGGTCACCGGAGTCCGCACGGCCGTGATGAACGCGCTCCCGCACCACCTCAAGCTGGCCATCGGCGTCGGCATCGGCATGTTCGTCGCGCTCATCGGCTTCACCAACGCCACCTTCGTGAGCGCCGGCGACGGCAAACTGCTGCAGCTCGGCGAGACCGGGCACCTGGCCGGCTGGCCGGTGGTGGTGTTCCTCATCGGCCTGGGAACCTCGGCGGTCCTGCTCGCCCGCCGCGTCCCCGGCGCGATCTTCTACGGCATCGTCACCGCGACGGTCGTCGCCGTCATCGTGCACTACGCCTTCCGGGTCCCGGCCGAGGACTGGGGGCTGCAGGCACCCGAACTTCCCGGCTCGGTCTTCTCCGCCCCCGACTTCGGCCTGCTGTTCCAGGTCGACATGTTCGGCGCCTGGACCACGGCCGGCGTGGCCAGCGCCGGGGTCATCCTGTTCACCCTCGTACTGGCCGGGTTCTTCGATGCCCTGGGCACCATCCTGGCCATCGGAAAGAAGGCCGACCTCACCGGCGAGGACGGCCACATGCCGCGGGTCAACCAGATCCTGGCCACCGACGGCGCCGGCGCGATCAGCGGCGGCCTGACCAGCTCCTCGGCCACCCTGGTGTTCGTCGAGTCCACCGCCGGCGTCAGTGAGGGCGCCCGCACCGGTCTGGCCAGCGTCGTCACCGGCGGGCTGTTCCTGCTGGCGCTGTTCTTCGCCCCGGTGTTCAGCATGGTCCCGGCACAGGCGGCCTCGGTCGCCATGGTCCTGGTCGGCGCCATGATGATGATGCACGTCGGGCAGATCGCCTGGGACGACATCACCGTCGCCGTTCCGGCGTTCCTGACGATCGCGGTCATGCCGTTCACCTACGACATCGCGCACGGCATCGGCGCCGGCATCATCTCCTACACCATCATCACGTCCGCCAGCGGGCGGTCCCGCGACGTGGGCTGGCTGATGTGGGTGCTCAGCGTCGTCTTCGGGATCCACTTCGGACTCGCGGGCATCGAGAAACTGCTGGGGCTGTAGCCGGTCCCGACCGTCCCAGCGGGCCGCACCCGCGCATTTGCTCCCATCACCCATTGACCGGGCCGTGCCCCCTTCCCCTCGGGGCACGGCCCGATGCGCTGCGTACAGGCCGGATCCCGATTCGATCAAGCAAGGCAACTGTGGCCTCCAGGACAAGGGGCCAGGGCGAACCGGCTGCGTCCAATGGGAGACAGGGAACGGGCACGGCGCGCGGCATCGCGCGCCGTGTGACGGGAGGGGACAGCCCATATGACGACGCCGTTGAAGAAAGGGGACCCGGCCGCCATCGGGCCCTACGAACTGACCGCGCGCATCGGCAAGGGTGGCCAGGGGACCGTGTACCTCGGTCGGGCGCCCGACGGCGGCGAGGTCGCGATCAAAGTGCTGACCAGCGAGTGGACGGGCGACGCGCGCCAGCGCTCCCGCTTCGCCCGCGAGCTGGAGTCCGCCCGGAAGGTCGCACCGTTCTGCACCGCCGCGGTGCTCGATGCCGACCTGGACGCCGCCGACCCCTACATCGTCAGCGAGTACGTGAAGGGGCCGAACCTGCGGGAGGCCGTCCTGGCCGAGGGTCCGCGCCGCGGCTCGGCCCTGGACCGGTTGGCGATCGCCACGGCCACCGCACTGGTCGCGATCCACCAGGCAGGCGTGGTGCACCGCGACTTCAAGCCCGCCAACGTGCTGCTGAGTGCCGAGGGGCCGCGCGTCATCGATTTCGGAATCGCCCGCAACACCGACAGCACCGTGACCCAGACCAACTCGGTGACCGGAACCCCCGCCTACATGGCGCCCGAGCAGATCCGCGGCGAGGAGATCGGCCCGCCCGCCGACATGTTCGCGTGGGCCGGCGTCATCGCGTTCGCCGCATCCGGAAACGGGCCGTTCGCCGCCGACAGCGTCCACACGGTCATCCACCGCATCCTGAGCGAGCCGCCGGACCTGGCGGCGGTCCCCGGCAATCTGCGCCCGCTGCTGGAGGCGTGCCTGGCCAAGGAGCCCGAGCAGCGCCCCACCGCCGCCAGGGTGCTGGGCCTTCTGGTGGGACATGACTTCGAGGCCGCCGCGCCCACCCCCGGGCCGGCCGCAGGCACCGGTGAGCGGACCGAACCGGTCGACCCGGTCACCGACGTCCTGCGCCGGGGCGCCACCGCGGCGATCGACGCGCAGACCCGCGTCGAGACGGTCGAGGTCCACTCCGCGGCCGAACGGCCCGAGCACACCGCCGCCCGGCAGGACGAGACCGAACGGGAACCGGCACAGCAGGAGCGCACTACCCCCGTCGACGGGCCGGAGACGGTCGAGCAGACGGCGACCGGCCCCGACGACACGCCGACCCGGACCGGCCAGGACGCCAAGCCGCGCAGCCACCGCCACATCCCCCGGCCGCTGCGGGGCGGACGCCGCGTCGCGCGCGACGGCCCTGCCGTGCTCCCCGGTCCCCCTGCGGTCGTCCCGGAGGGCACCGCGCCGCAGGGGCCCGGACCCCGCCACGGCAAGCCCCGGCGCCTCGGTCGGCGCGTGGTGGTCGTCCTGTCCCTGATGTGGCTCCTGGTCCTGGGCGGCGCGGCCGGCTGGGCGCTCACGAAGGACGGCGGCATCCCGTTCTTCCAGACGCCCATCGACCCGTCGGACTCGTCCGATCCCGGCGTTCAGGGTGGCGGCTCCGGTGGCGACGGTTCCGAGGACGGTGGAAACGGCGGCGGTGACAGGGGCGGGGGTGGCTCCGAGCCGCAGGGAGGTAGTGACGGCCACGTCGACCAGCCCGTGAACGGCGGTGGAGGCGGGGGCGATGGGGGCTCCGGCTACGGCGGTGGCGACAGCGGAAGCGACAGTGGCACCGGCGGCCAGCAGATCGAGGAGCGGGGTGGCTCCGAGAACGGCGGCGAAGGTGGGCCGGAAACCAGGGGCGGCGGTAACGGCGGGGGAGGCAACGGAGGCCATGGTGGCGGAAACGGAGGCGGAGAGAACGGGGGAGGCAACGGAGGCGGCAATGGTGGCAACGGGGGTAATGGGGGAGGCAACGGTGATAACGGCAACGGCGGAAACGGAGGAAACAGCGGGAACGGAGAAAACAACGGCAACGGCGGAAACGGAGGCACGAACGGCCCTGACAGTCGCAACCCCGGCGGTGGCTCACGCCCGGGGGACGACGATGGGGACCGGTCGGATCCCGGACTCCGCCCGCTGCAGGAGGATGGCGACGACGGGTGACGCCCGTCCCGCCTCAGTCCGCGTAGGGGCCGAAGGGGGTGTCCCGGTCCTCGGGGTCGGTGGGGTCGGGGGTGTTGGCGATGATCACCGCGACAGGCGGCAGCGCCATGGCGACCAGGCACATGGCGACGGCCGGAACCACGCCGAAAGCGTTGTAGACGGGCAGCGACCCGGCGAACAGCGTCAGGCAGGCCCCCATGAGCCACGAGTAGCGGCGCACACGCCGTTTCATCACTCCAGCCTAATCATCCGGGCGCCCCGAGGCGGGATCACGGCCGGAGCGCCACCGCCCCGGGGCGGTCGGGCCTGCGGACGCCGATGAGGCCGCCGCGCACGTCGTACCCGGCCGCTGCCAGGCGTTCCCGCGCCGCGCGGGCGCTGCGCACCGTCCGCTCGTCGAAGAGGCGGTGGTAGGCGGGGTCGGGCACCGCGTGCAGTGTTCGGCGCAGCGCGGCCAGCCCGGCCGTGGTCGCGGCCTGGCCGCCGGGGAGTTCGGGTAGCACGCGGTACGTGCGGCGCGCCCATTCGGGCAGGCTGTGGTAGGCCATCGCGCCGATGGGAAACCACAGCGGTTTGAGCGGCGCCAGCGCCCGCAGCCGCTCGGGAACCTTCGGCCACAGCAGGAAGCGCACCGCCCGGACGGCCTCCGGGGTGGCCCGCAGTCGGTGGCGGACGTCGGCCAGGTAGCGGCGCATGCCGACCAGGGAGGCGGGGACCTCCTCCGGGGCCAACCCGACGTAGGCGGCGGCACGCGCCTGCTCGGCGATGTACCGGTCGGCCTCGGCCGCGGTGAGGCGCTGTCCGGCGCGGCTGACGACCTCCAGGTAGGAGACGACCTCGGCGCAGTGCACCCACACCAGCAGGTCGTGCTCGTCGACCCGGTGGCGGCGGCCGGTGCGCGGGTCGGTGAAGGACAGCCGGGCGTGCACCCGGCGGATCCGCGCACCCAGCTCCTCGGCCTCCTCCGGGCTGCCGTAGGTGGTGACGGCGACGAAGTGGGTGGTGCGCAGCAGCCGCCCGGTGGGGTCGTCGCGGAAGTCGGAGCGCTGCCACACCCCCTGCATGGCCACCGGGTGCAGCGCCTGCAGCATCAGGGCGCGCACCCCGGCCACCCACATGGCGCGGTCGAGGTGGATACGCCAGGTGATGCTCTGGGGATCGGCGACCGTCGGGGGCATGGGTCCTGCGACCCTCCTCTCCCGCGGCCCGCCGGTGGTGCCGGTGGCCCGTCCGACGACCGCGTCCGGGGACGCCTGTCAGTCTAATGACGGCTTGGTCGGCGCACATCCGGGCCGACCGGGGCCCAAGGCCCCGCCCGTCCGGGCGGTTCGGCCGGAGAGCGGGGAGGAGGGTGCGGGGAGTCTGCAAAGGGAAGGTGTCTGAACAGGGAGGTCGAACCATGGCGTCATCGATACTTGTCGGAGTCGACGGCTCGGAGGAGAGCCTCATCGCTCTGGACTGGGCCGCCGAAGAGGCCGCCCTGCGCGGCAGCGGACTGCGCCTCCTCTACTCGGCGTGGGTGCCGGCGCTCGAACCGATCTTCCTTCCCGGCTCGGGTCCGTGGGACGACCACGCCCAGCGGGTCCTCCAGGCGGCCGAGGAGCGCGTGCGGCTGACCGATCCGGGCGTGCACGTCGAATCGAGCATCGGCTACCACGAGCCGGCCGCGGCCACACTGATCCACGCATCCCACGAGGCCAGCCTCATCGTGGTCGGCCTGCGGGGACGCGGGGGCTTCCCGGGGATGAAGATCGGCTCGGTGGCCTACGAGGTGGCCGCGCACGCCACCGTTCCGGTGGTGGTCGTCGGTCCGGAGCCACTGGCCGTCACCACCGTGCCGAAGATCGTAGTCGGGGTCGACGATTCCGACCACGGTCGGGCCGCACTGCGCGCGGCCTTCGTCGAGGCGCGACTGCGCTCGGCGCGCGTCGAGGCGATCCACTCCGTACGGGTTCCGCCGGCCATCATGTCGGTGGCCATGCTCGGCGGCTACGACCTCGAATCCATGCGCGGCGAGCGGGAGCGCCTCACGCACGACGCGCTGAAGCCCTACCGCAACGAGTTCCCGGACGTGGAGGTGGAGACCAGGGTGGAGTGGGACGACGCCACCCACGCCCTCAGCCGGGCCTCGGCAGGGGCGCACCTCGTGGTCGTAGGGGCGCGCGGCCGACACGGCTTCCCGTTCCTCGCCCTGGGCTCCGTCGCCCACGGCATCCTGCACCACGCGGCGTCCCCGGTCATGATCGTGCACATCGCCACCACCGAGGACGACTAGCGGGAAGGGCGCACACCACGCACGAGGGGAGGTCCCGGCCGAATGGCCGGGACCTCCCCTCCACTTTCGTCTCTTCTTCCGTCCCTTGGCCGCGCGTCCCACGGTGCGCCCCCGGTCAGGGCAGGTAGGGCGTCCGCGGCCGGACCAGGTCGTCGACGTTCCAGGTGAGCCGGTCGTGCACGCCGACGATCCCGTCGACGCTCTGCACCAACTGGAGCAGAACCGGGACGTGGCTGTGCTGCTCCAGACGCCCCTCCAGGGTGACCATGCCGTCCTGGACGGTGAAGCTGATGCTCCCCGGTTCCAGCCAGCGCGGTGCCCGCCCGAGTGCGGTGCCGACGTCGCGCGCGATGTCGGCGTCCTTGCGCACGAAGACCCGCAGCAGGTCGCGTCTGCTGACGATCCCGACCAGGTGGCCGTGCTCGTCCACGACCGGAAGCTGCTTGACGTCGTACCGGTCCATCACCCGGGCCGCCTGGACGACGGAGGCGTCGGGATGCGCCGTCACCACGTTGCGGCTCATCAGCCGGTCGGCCTTCTCCGCCAGGGCCTTGTCCCTGGCGGAGGCGCCTCCGACTCCGCCGAGCGCGTGGCGCAGCCAGGCGCGCATGGGCTCCCGGTAACCGGAGTCCAGATGTCCCTCGTCTCCCTCGGGCTGGAACTCGGCCTTGTGTACCAGGTCGGATTCGGAGACGACGCCGACCACCCGGCCCCTGTCGACGACCGGCAGCGCGGCGACGTTCTTGGTGATGATGCAGTTGGCGATGTCCTTGAACGCGGTGTCCGGGCCGATGGTCACCACGTCGGTGGTCATGACGTCGCGAACGGTGGCGGTCATGTGCTTACCTCTCATCTCGCGGTCTGTGGTGGCCGGGCCGTCAGCGCAGCCACGGGTAGCGTCGGACCACTCCGAGCCTGCTCCAGGCCCGACCCAGTCCGAGGGTGTCCCCCGCGTTCGCCACGGCCAGGAGGGCCAGGACGAGCGCGAAGACGATGTGGTAGCTGATGACGGGGTTATCGGTGGGCGGCAGCATGGACGACCACATCAGCAGGAGCATGACGGCTCCGCTGACCGCGGCGATCCGCATCCCGATCCCCAGCATGAGGGCCAGGCCGATCCCCAGCAGCCCGGCCATGAACAGGGCGTCGGCCCACGGTGCTCCGGCGATCGACCGGTAGAAGTCCGCGAACGGGCCGTGGACGGCATTGGTGAGGAACCCCTCGGTCGGACTGCCGCCGCCGAGCCACGCGGCGTCGCGCGGTGTCGCGAAGCCCAGGCCGAAGGTCTTGTCCAGGAACGCCCACAGGAAGATCCACCCCATGGCCAGTCGGAGGACCGCCAGGGTGACGGGTGCCGCCGCCACGCCCGCGGGCGGAGAGTTCACGGCACGGGCCCACTCCTCCCGCCGCTTCGCGACGGACGCCGCGCGCCGCTTTCCCATTCCCTCGATACCGGTCATCGCCGATCCCCCTTCGGGCGTCGGAAGCTCGTCCCTTCCAGGCAACACCGTCGACCTGTGCGGGATAAGTGCCGGACGGCGCCGCCGCGGCGGGCCGAATGTCCCGGCTGCACGGCCCCCTCGGCCCGGCCCAACGGCACCCGGGGGACGGGCTGAACGGCGGTGGTCAGGGCCACGGTGCCGGGGCCACTCTGGGCACGTCACCACATCCTCCACCGCGGTTCGACGGGAAGGCGGCGGCCATGGACCTCACCAGGATCGACCTCAGGAACGCCGAGGCGACCACACACGTGGGCGTGATCCGGACCGGCGGCGTCGATGACGCCGCCCTCGCCCACATTCGCGACAGGTTCGAGGGCGTGTCGCTCTACTCCGCCGTTCCCCTGTACCGGGTGTCGGTGACCGTCGGCTGCAGGAAGGTGCCCGTGTTCGGCCGCGTCGTGCGTGTCGAGGTGCACACCGACCGCGGCGCCGACACCGTGAGCGCCGAGGCGGAGGGGGATTCGGTCTTCACGGCCGTGGACAAGGCGCGTGACCGCCTCTGCATGGAACTGGCCGGGCACGACGTGGCCGAAGCGGTTCTGCGGCCGGCCGGTACGTGGGCGAGGATGAAGGCGATGCTGCGCGCCGGGGTGCGGCAGGCCGCGTCGTAGCCGTGTTCCGCGGTCCGGATCCGCGCTGGCGGCCACCGGCACGACGCCCGCCGCGCCGGGCGTTCGGCACGGTCAAGGAAGACTTTGCCACGACGGGAGGGCGGGATATCGGTGATCGGCGTCACACTCGTAGGGTGAGCGGCCGCCGCGACCGGTCGTAGGACGTCACCTGGCACACGGGGGAGGCCACCGTGATCACCACCGACTTCATTCCCGGTTCGCCCTGCTGGATCGAGATGTTCACGCCCGATATCCGGGCCACCACCGCCTTCTACCGGAGCGTGCTCGGCTGGGGGTCCGAGCCCGCCGAGTCCGCCGGGGCCGACACCTACGAGCTGTTCCACCTCGACGGCCGCACCCTCGGCGGCGTCACCGCCTCCACCGACCGGGGGTCGGGTTCCGCCTGGACGATCTACTTCACCAGCCCCGATGTCCATGCCACCGCCCGCGCGGTGGAGCACGGCGGCGGCACGGTGAGCATGGCGCCGATGGACGTCTTGGATCTCGGTCGCGCGGCGGAGTTCACCGACCCGCAGGGCGGGCGGTTCGGCGCGTGGACCGCCGCCTCCTTCACCGGGTTCGAGGCGGCGGACCGACCGGGGACCCTGTGCTGGACCGAGCTGTGGACGGACGATGTCACGGCGGCCAAGAAGTTCTACGCGGGCGTGTTCGGCTGGGGGTTCCAGGACATGGTCATGCCCGGCGACGAGGAGTTCACCTATACGCTGCTCACCCCACCGGGGGCAGGTGAGGACCGCATGCACGGCGGCCTGTGCCAGGCCGAGGTTCCCGGGCCCGAGGGGTCCGCGGCCAACTGGCACCCGGTGTTCGCCGTCACCGACTGCGACGACACCACCGCCAGGGTGGCGGCCGAGGGCGGGCAGGTACTGATGGGCCCGGAGGACGCCGAGGGGGTCGGTCGGCTCTCGGTGGGCAAGGACCTCTTCGGGGCGGATTTCGTGCTACTGACACCCGCCCCGGAGTGAGTCCGCAGGACGTTTCGGGCGCTGTCGCCCTTCTTGAAGCGTTCCTCAGCGGCGGTTTGGCCCGGCTTGGCATTACCCCCGCCCTGAGCGGGGACGATCCAGCGCGAGTGTACGACGACGAAGAAGAATACGTCGGGGCTGTCCCGTCGATACCGGTACCGCGGCCCTCGTGGCGGATGGCCGGGGCGACAGGCCCGGGCACCGCCGCGGGGATCACCGAATCGGCAGGACGGCCTGACGAGGGAGGTCCGAACCGATGGCCGCCTACGGTCTGCCCGAACAAGGAAACCCCACGACCACCACCGGCGCGGGCGCCCCCGCACCCAGTGACGAGCAGTCGCTGAGTGTCGGGCGCGACGGGCCGCTGCTCATGCACGACGCCTACCTCATCGAGAAGATGGCGCAGTTCAACCGGGAGCGCGTCCCCGAACGCGTCGTGCACGCCAAGGGCACCGGGGCCTACGGTGTCTTCCACGTGACCGACGACGTCTCGGAGTACACCTGCGCCGACCTGTTCCAGCCGGGGCGCGAGACGCCCATGCTCGCACGCTTCTCCAGCGTCGCCGGAGAGCTGGGCAGCCCCGACACGTGGCGCGACCCGCGCGGTTTCGCCCTGAAGTTCTACACCCATGAGGGCAACTACGACCTCGTGGGCAATAACACGCCCGTCTTCTTCATGCGCGACCCGCAGAAGTTCCAGGACTTCATCCGGTCGCAGAAGCGCGACCCGCGCACCGGGCTGCGGGACCACACCATGCAGTGGGACTACTGGTCGCTGTCGCCGGAGTCCGCGCACCAGGTCACCTGGCTGATGGGCGACCGCGGGATCCCGCGGTCCTACCGCCACATGAACGGCTACGGCTCGCACACCTACATGTGGGTCAACGCCGAGGGGCGCCGGGTGTGGATCAAGTACCACATCCACACCGACCAGGGGATCGACTTCCTCACCCAGGACGAGGCCGACCGCCTGGCCGGGAAGGACGCCGACTTCCACCGACGCGACCTGTACGCCGCCATCGACCGCGGCGACCACCCGTCGTGGACGCTGAAGGTCCAGGTCATGCCGGTCGAGGACGCGGCCGGCTACCGGTTCAACCCCTTCGACCTCACCAAGGTGTGGCCGCACGGGGACTACCCGCTGATCGAGGTCGGCCGGATGACGCTGAACGAGGTGCCCGAGGACTTCTTCATCCACGTCGAGCAGGCGGCGTTCGAGCCCTCCAACCTCGTGCGCGGGGTGGGGCCGTCACCGGACAAGATGCTGTTGTCGCGCCTGTTCTCCTACCCCGACACCCACCGCTACCGGATCGGCGTCAACTACAACGAGCTGCCGCCGAACCAGCCCAGGGTGCCGGTGCGCTCGTATGCCAAGGACGGCCGGATGCGCTTCACCAAGCCGGACACCGGGGCGGTCTACCACCCCAACTCCTTCGGCGGGCCGGATGCCGCCGTGCAGGAGGGCACCGAGCACGCCTGGTGGACGGTGGAGACGGGAGACCTGGTCCGCGCGCCCTACACGCAGCACCGCGAGGACGACGACTTCGTCCAGCCCCGGGCGCTGATCCGCGACGTCATGGACGACGCGGCCCGCGACCGCCTGGTGTCCAACGTGGCCGGACACATGTCCAAGGTCACCCACGACGGGGTGCTAAGCCGGTCGCTGGAGTACTGGCGCCGGATCGACCGGGAGATCGGCGACCGCATCACCGAGGCGGTGGGCGGAAAGTAGGGCGACTCGCGCCTCAGGGCGTCCTGAGGGGCCACGGCCCCTCAGGACCACGCGGGGAAGCGGGGATGGCGCGGCCCGGTCGTTCCGTGGCGGGGTTGCGGCCGACATCCTCTCCTTCAAGCCCGTGCCGCCGGCAGCGCGCGGCGCGGGCCGGGCGCTAGGCGTCGCCCCGGCTCAGGGCGTAGAGCGTCGCGGCGGCGACAAGCCCGTAGACGGCATGACCCATCAGGCTCATCACCGCGGCCTCGTCGATCATGAAAACGGGCATGCCCATCATGGTCGGCATCAGGACGAGCGCGCCCAGAACCCACCAGACCAGTCCGTAGCCGAGGCCGGCCCCCAGCACCGGCAGGATGCGGTGGGCGAAGGCGCCGGCGAGAATCCCGAACACCAGCCCGATGGCGGCCGAGATCACCAGGTGGACGGCTCCCCCCACCACGGCGCTCTCACTGCCGACGAGCATGGCGACCATCGGAAGCATCCCCGTCATCGCCATGAGCATGCCGAAGACGACACCGCCGGCCAGTCCGGCCACGACGCCGCGCCCGGCGTAGGTCACCGCGTGGGAACGGGTATGGGCGATCGTGGACATGGCATCTACCTCCCTGAGACGGCCGCGCCGCGATCTGCGGGCGGCGGGTGCGGCTCTGACCGCAGCGCCCATTGCATCCCGGAGCCCCCGCCGCAGGGCCGGTCCCTGTCGCTTCGCTGACACTTTTCCCTCCGGTGGAGCGGGAACGAGGCCTACTGGTGGGGCAGAAGGGAGGGGGTGGCGATGATCCGCGCCGTGTGGAACGGTGTCGTACTGGCCGAGGCCGAGCGCACCGTCAGCGTCGAGGGCAACCACTACTTCCCGCCCGAGTCGCTGCGGCGGGAGAACCTCACCGAGTCCGCTGGCTGCTCAGCGGGCGGGAGGTCAAGGTGCTGCTGCCGGCGCCGACGCCGGGCCGCCCCACGCGCTCGCTGCGGTGGGCGGCCACCTACGGGGTCGCCTACGCGGTCGCGTCGCTGTCGTGCACCGTCGGCCCGTTCCTCGCGGTGACGGCGAGCGCCCTGCGCTCCACCACCCCGCTGGGCGCGGTGGGCGTGTTCCTCGCCTACGCCGCCGGGATGGGCCTGGTCATCGGCGTGCTCACGGTGACGGTGGCGCTGGCCCGCGAGGGGGTGACCGCGCGGCTGCGCCGCGCCCTGCCGCACCTGACCCGCGGCGGCGGCGCGCTGCTCATCCTGGCCGGGGCCTACGTCGCCTACTACGGCGCCTTCGAGCTGCGGGTGTTCGCGGGCGGGTCGGCCCAGGACCCGGTGATCGGCGCCGCCACCGCGATCCAGTCGGAGCTGGCCCGCCTGCTGGGCGACATCGGCCCCGCCTGGTTCGCCGTCGCCCTGGCCGTGCTGGTGGCACTGGGTACGGCCCGCGCCCTGTGGCGGGCCCGCAACCACCGGGCCGCCGCACCCCGTTCCTCGGCCGCGGAGCCCTCCGAGCCCTCAGAACGGGGATGACGCGGCTGCGGGGAACCGATACCGGACCGCCGAATGGCGCGGCCGCCCGCTGTCCCCGGCCTGGGACAGCGGCCAGCCGTCCTCGACGATGCAGCGGGCCAGGGCGAGGCGGCCTGCGGGTGCGAGTTTGGCGTTGGCGTGGGTAGTGTGGGCCACGGAGGGCCTCCTGACCTACTTCAGGTGTTGATCTTGACAATCCACACCTATGTCGGAGGCCCTCTCGTGCTGTCAAATCGCTGCCGGGCTGTACCTAACCTCTGTGGTCAGTACAGCTAGCCGACTCTCGCGACCAGCTCACGGCGCTGGCGGTCGCCGAGCTCGCCGATGCGGCGGTCGGCGCCGATGCCGACCTCCGCCATCAGGGCGACGACGCGTGCCGTGCCGATGCCGGGTACGGCGTGCAGGACCAGCGAGACCTTGGTGCGGGCGACCACCGGGTCCCTCTCGGCCCGGGCGAAGACATTCGAGAGTCTGCTTCTGCCGCTGCGAACGGAGTCCAGCAGCGCCGTTCGGGACCGCCGGGCCGTCGCGGCGTTCTCCTGAGCGGCCATTCGCTGAACAGGGGTCATCGACAGCAGGGGCATCGGGACCGTCCTCTCTCCGGGGGGCTAGGGGCTAGGGGAAGACCACGCGCGGTTACTGATCGTTATCGCCCGCAACCGTCAGTGCGAAACGATCGAACGCGCTGCTCACACCGCAGGCGGTGTCCGGAAACCGACGTCCCGGACCTCCCCTCGCCGGGCCGCCGTGTCGAGTAGGTTCGAACCGAGATCGTCGCCCCGCGCCACGCACCGCCGCGCGCGCAGGGGTTGCGTCGGCGAGAGGGAGTGCGAACGACAGCATGGACCGGGGACACGGCTCGGCGATGGACCGTGCACTGCGGCTGCTGGGCGGACAGAGCGACCAGCGGTTACAGCAGGCCGCATGGGTGGCCCGCTGCGTGGGCCGCGGGGCGTCGGCGCCGCTCACCTCCGAGGACGTCTCCGCGCTCGCCGCGACCCTGACCCGCCGCACCGTGCCGCGCGGCGCGGTGGCCTACGGCGGGCGCGAGGACCGGCCCGGCGTGTGGATCGTCCGGTCGGGCCGCCTGGAGCTGACCTCGGGGGCGGGGCCCGGCCGCGTGGTCGTGCAGATCCTGCGCGGCGGCGACGTCGACGGCGACATCCAGCTGCTGCTGGACATGCCGCTGCCCTATACCGCGCGCGCTCTGGACGATGTCGAGATGCTGCACCTGCGCCGGGAGGACTTCGAGCGGCTGCTGGCCACGCGCCCGCCGATCGCGCGGCGCTGGCTGTCCAGCGTGGCGGAGCGGCTCAACACCAGCCACATGCGCATTCTCGGGCTGCTCGGCCGGAGCCTGACGCAGCAGACGGCGCAGCTGCTGCTCGACGAGGCGGGCGAGGGGGACGTGGCCCTGCCGCAGCGGACGCTCGCCGCGATGCTCGGCGTGCGGCGCCCGTCGCTCAACAAGGTCCTCAAGGAGCTGGAGAAGGACGGCCTGATCCAGGTGCGCTACTCGGCCATCGACATCCTCGACCGCACGGCACTGGCCCGGCGGGCGGAGTAGGGGCGCCGGGTGGACGAGCGGGAGTGGCGCCGGTTCCTGGCCGAGTTCCACCACACGCGGCCCGCCATCACCGAGCGGCTGCTGCACCACGCCGACTCCGACCCCTACGCCTGGGTTGCCGACCCGCTGCGGCCGGTGCGGGGCGTCGTCCTGGACCTCGCGTGCGGGTCGGCGCCCACGCGCACCCACCTGCCGGGCGCGCGCTGGGTCGGGCTGGACGCCTCGGCCCGCGAGCTGGGGTTCGCCGCATCGCGCGGCCGCGGCCCCCTGGTCCGGGGCGAAGCGGCCGCGCTCCCCTTCGCCCGCCGTTCGGTGGCGGGGGTGTGCGCGGCGATGTGCCTGCAGGTGGTCACCCCGCTGGACGCCGTGCTGGCGGAGGTGCGCCGGGTGCTGCGCCGGGGCGGGCTGGTGGCGACGCTCACCCCGGCCCGGCTCGGGTCCTCTCCGGTGAAGCTGTGGGGGTGGCTGCGTGTCCTGCGGTCGGTGGGGGTGCTCCGGTTGCCGTGGCCCAACCCGCAGGCCTGCGACCGTGCTGCCGACGTGCTGCGCGCCCACGGGTTCGCCGTCGTCTCCGACGAGCGGCGCGTCTTCCGGCTGGACCTGTCCACCGCAGCGGCGGCTTCACTCCTGCTGGACAGCCTCCACCTGCCGGGGCTCGGCGCCGACCGGCTCGCCGAGGCGGAGGCCGCTCTCTCCGGCTGGGCGCGCCCCGGCCGCTCGCTTCCGCTGCCGCTGCGCCGGGTGGTCGCCCGCCTGCCCGAGCGCCTGGACGCCGCCGGTTCCGAGGATGAAGAGGAGGCCGAGGCGGACGAGGACGCGGCGGACCGGGCGGTACGGGGCGCCGAAGAGGAGCGGCCGGCCGCCTGACCGCCCGCTCCCCCGCTGCCCCCGCGCTCAGACCAGGCCGGGCGCCCTGGGCACGTCCAGCTCGGTCTCGGCGTAGTGGTTGAAGTAGTTGGTGAACACGTTGACCATGACGTGGGTGTAGAGCTCGGCCAGCTCGGCGTCGCTCCACTCCGCCTGTCGTGCGGCGTCCCAGGTCGCGTCGGCCACCTCGCCCTTGTCGGCGGCGATCTCGCGGGCCACGGCCAGCAGCGCGCCCAGGCGCGGGTCGGCGGTGAACGATCCCGAGCGGATGTCCACGGTCTCCTCCAGGCTCCACCCAGCGGCCCTCCCTGCGGCGGTGTGCGCGGACTGGCAGTAGCCGCAGTGGTTGGTAGCGCCCACGGCCAGTGCGATCGCCTCGCGTGTGCGGGCGTCGAAGCCGCCGTGCTCGGCGATGGCCCGCTGCATCCCGTCGTAGGCGGCGAGGACGACGGGGGCGTGCGCCATCTCGCCGTGGATGTTGAGCACCGTGCCGAGCTGCTTCTCCAGCCCGCGCAGCGTCTCGCGGGCCTCCTCGGGTGCGCTGTCGATGGTGTGCACAGGGATACGCGGCATCGTCCTCAGCTCTTTCGCCTCGTCGTCATCGCGGAGCGGCCCGGCCCCGGCGGGGCCGTGTCCCGGCCGTCACCGGCTCCCCTGGACTAACTTCCCGCGCCCGCCGCCGCGTACCCGAACTGTCAGCGAGGTGTCCCTCTCAACCCGCCGCGCAGGCGCTTGGGAATCGCGCCCTGTGTTCCGGAGCCGGTCGCTACCATCGCCTCATGGAAGGCCGTCCTGACCCGCACTACATCCTCACCGTGCCGCCCGAGGTTCGGCCGGTGATCCTCGGTGACCTGGAATGGCTGGCGACGAAGGTCTACCAGGAAGAGGCGCCCCTGCTGGACATGCTCGCCGTGAAACTCAGGTCCGGTGGCGGGGAGATGCGGCTGACACAGCGGGAGGCGCAGCTCATCACGGCACCCGTCCTGTGGGGCGTGCACCGTGACGCCTATGCGAACTACATGGAAGAGTTCGAGGCCGTCCGCTCGAAGCACCGCAGGCCGCGCATCTGCGGCGGCTGTGGAGCCGAGAACCCCGACTACAACCAGTACTGCGTGTCCTGCGGCAGAAAGCTCTGACGGCGGAGCGGGGAGACCCGGCGGACCGCCCCCGCCGACTACCGGTAGTCGGGGTTGTCGAAGCCCGCGTGGCAGCCGGCCTCCCAGGCCGAGCGCTGGTTGCCGTAGGCGGGGATGCCGCCGGAGCGGCGCAGCATGGCGGCCACGTGCATGAGGTTGTAGGTCATGAACGTGGTGTTGCGGTTGGTGAAGTCGTTGTCCGGGCCGCCGGATCCGGGGTCCAGGTAGGAGGGGCCGGGTCCGGCCTCGCCGATCCACCCGGCGTCGGCCTGCGGCGGGATCGTGTAGCCCAGGTGCTGGAGGCTGTAGAGGACGTTCATCGCGCAGTGCTTGACGCCGTCCTCGTTGCCGGTGATCAGGCACCCGCCGACCCGCCCGTAGTAGGCGTACTGCCCGGCGTCGTTGAGCAGGTGCGAGCAGCCGTAGAGGCGTTCGATGACCCGCTTCATCACCGAGCTGTTGTCGCCGAGCCAGATAGGGCCGGCCAGCACGAGGATGTCGGCGGCCAGCACCCACTCGTAGATGCGCGGCCACTCGTCGCCGGGCCAGCCGTGCTCGGCCATGTCGGGGTACACCCCGGTGGCGATGTCGTGGTCGACGGCGCGCAGGTGCAGCACCTCGACCCCCGAGCGGTGCATGAGGTCGGCACTGCGGTCGATCAGCCCCCGGGTGTGGCTCAGGTCCGGCGAACGCTTGAGCGTGCAGTTGATGAACAGCGCGCGCAGGCCATCGAACCTCGGCGGCCGATCGTCACCCGCGACCTGTCCGTTCATGGCTCCCCCGTCCTGTCCTGCGTCATCCTGTCAGCGTCTCGCCCGGAAATCGACGATCCGGGCGCGCGGTGTCGGATAACCTGCGCGCCGAATTCGACCGCAGGTCGCGGATGGTGTCGCAAGTGTCAGCAGAATGACGATCTGGTGTGGCGTGCGGCGCATGTCCCATACGCGAGTGCCAGGATGTTCCCATGGCCAGCGAAAGCAAGACGAGCAACAGCAGACGTTGGGAATTCCCCGGGTCCCAGGGGGCGCCACTGGCGGCGCTGCTGGACCTCCCGGAATCGGCACCGCGCGCCTACGCCCTCTTCGCGCACTGCTTCACCTGCAGCAAGGAGGTGTTCGCCGCCGCCCGCATCTCGCGGGCGCTGACCCGCTTCGGGATCGCGGTGCTGCGCTTCGACTTCACCGGGCTGGGGCAGTCCGGCGGAGATTTCGGCAATACCGATTTCAGCTCCAACATCGCCGACCTCGTGCACGCGGCCGACCGGCTGCGGTCCGAGTTCGCCGCACCCAGCCTGCTCATCGGGCACTCCCTGGGCGGCGCCGCGGTGCTGGCCGCCGCCCACCGGATCCCGGAGGTGCGGGCCGTGGCCACCATCGGCGCCCCCGCCGACCCCGAGCACGTCACCCGGCACCTCGCCGACGCCCGGGAGGAGATCGAGCAGGCGGGCGAGGCCGAGGTGGTGCTGGGCGGGCGGACGTTCCGCATCCGGCGGCAGTTCCTCGACGACATCGCCGCCCAGCCCCAGGCCGACCGCATCCGGCGGCTGGGCACCGCGCTGCTGGTGATGCACTCCCCCACCGACCAGACGGTCGGAGTGGAGAACGCCCGGCGCATCTTCGACACGGCCAAGCACCCCAAGTCCTTCGTCGCGCTCGACGGCGCCGACCACCTGCTGACCGAGCGCGCGGACTCGGAGTTCGCCGCGACGGTCCTCGCGGCGTGGGCGGGCCGCTACATCTTCGCGCCGGAGACCGGCCGCGCGGAGCCGGCCCCGGAAGAGGCACCGGCCGACGAGGGGGTCGTCACGGTCGCCGAGAACGGGACCGGTCCCTACGGGCAGCAGGTCACCGCCGGCCGCCACGTGCTCGGCGCCGACGAACCCCAACCGGTCGGCGCCGACTCCGGCCCCTCTCCCTACGACCTGCTGCTGGCGGGACTGGGCGCGTGCACGTCGATGACGGTGCGGATGTACGCCCAGCGCAAGCAGTGGCCGCTGGAGAAGGTCACGGTGGCGCTGCGGCACTCGCGCATCCATGCCGAGGACTGCGCGGACTGCGAGACCCGGGAGGGCAAGGTCGACCGGATCGAACGCGTGGTCCGCTTCGACGGTGACCTCGACGCCGTTCAGCGGCGGCGGCTGCTGGAGATCGCCGACAAGTGCCCGGTGCACCGCACCCTCACCACCGAGACCGTCATCGCCACCACCCTGGAGGGGGACACCGGAGAGGGCACCGAGGCCACCGAGGCCACCGAGGCCACCGCCCCGCAGTGACGCGGCGGTCCGCACCGTCTCCCGGCCTCCCCCCTCAGGAGGCGCAGCAGGACAGCCCGGTGACGTCGCGGGTGAAGGCCTGCGCGGCCAGCCGCAGGGCCTCGGCCATGGTGAGGTAGGGCGACCACAGCTCGGCCATGTCGCCGACGGTCATCCGGTGGTGCAGGGCGTGGACGGCGGTCGCGATGACGTCGCCCGCGCCCTCGCCGGCCATGTGCGCGCCGAGCAGGCGCCCGCTCCCGCGCTCGGCGACGAGCTTGACCAGGCCCCGGGTGTCGCGGTCGACCTGCGCCCGGGGCACGTGCTCCAGCGGAAGCACCCGGGACTCGGCGTCCAGCCCCTCCTCGCGGGCCTGGGCTGCGGTGAGCCCGACCGCCGCGAGCGCGGGTGCGGTGAACACCACGCGCGGCAGGGTCCGGTGGTCGACGGACCGGTGGGCCGCGCCGAAGGCGTTGTCCACCGCGAGCCTGCCGTGGGCTGCGGCGACGTAGACGAACTGCGGGTGGCCGGTCACATCCCCGGCCGCCCAGACGCGGGGGTGGTCGGTACGCAGCCGGGTGTCGACCGTGACCTCGCCGCGGGAACCCGTGCGCACGCCGACGCCGCCGAGTCCGAGCCCGGCGGTGGCGGGGCGGCGGCCGGTGGCGATGAGGATGCGGTCGGCGCGGAGCGGGCGGTGGTACCCGGAGGCGTCGGCGATGTCGGCGGTGACCTGCCCGCTCTGTCGGCGTACCGAGGACACTCGGGCTCCGGTGTGCACGGTGAGGCCTTCACCGGTCAGGGCCTGTTCCAGCGCGGCGGAGACCTCGGGCTCCTCGAAGGGTGCCACGCGCTCCATGGTCTCCACGAGAGTGACGGCGGTGCCGAGCCGCGCGAACAGCTGGCCCAGCTCCAGGCCGATGGAGTTGGCGCCGACGACCAGAAGTGACGCGGGCAGCTCATCGAGTTCCAGAGCGGTGGTCGAGGTCAGGTAGCCGGTGGCGGCGAGCCCGCCGATCGGTGGTGTCCACGGCACAGACCCGGTCGCGATGAGGTAGTGCTCGGCCTCGATCCGCCGGGGTCCGCTGCCCTGCCCGCCGTCTCCGGCCGGGCCGACGGTCAGGGCCGGCCCCTCGGAGAAGCGGGCCGTTCCGGTCAGGATCTCCCAGCCGTGTTCGGCGGCCGAATCCAGGTACTTGGCGGTGCGCATCGCCCCTACCAGCGCGTCCTTCCCACGCACCAGCTCGGCGAAGTCCAGGCGCGGTGGTCCGCCCCGGAGACCGGGGAATCGCCCGGCGGAACGGGCGGTGTGGTGCGCGTGCGCTGCGGCCAACAGGGCCTTGGACGGCACACAGCCCGTGTTGACGCACGTGCCGCCGATGGTGCCGCGCTCGATCATCACCACCGACCGGCCCTGTCGGCGTGCGGCGATGGCCGCCGCGAATCCCGCGCTTCCCGAGCCCACGATCGCCAGGTCGTAGCGCATGGCGGCACCTCCGGCGATGGATCTATTCGCGCATCCGAATTCAACATGCCGCACGCGCGACGCCCTGCGCAAGGCGACCCCGGCGCCTCCGCAAGCCACCGGAAGCGAGGCCCCCACTGGGCTTGACTGAAAAACGTTATTGAATCAGACCGAAATTTGTCCTTCAGGGACGCATGAGAACTGCGGTCACTAGGCTGACCTTTAACGCAAGCTTCCCCATACGTCACCAATTCTTGACATATCGGCACATCAGCCACATGCATCACGTGTCGACATCGAGATACCGCGGAGCATCGGGGGGGACATCATGAAGGGAACACTGGGCAAGGCGGCAGCGGCCATCGCAGCATCCGCCGCTCTGACCGGCGCGATGATGGTGGGTGCCGCTCCGGCCGCGGCCGCGACGTCCACGACCGCGGCCGGCAGCTCGACAGCGAGCCACTACGGCTACACGGTGAAGTGCCACAAGCACCATCACGGCCACGGGCATCACCCGGGCCACCACCACGGCCACCACCACCCGCGCGGCGGGCACTCGCACTACCACTGCCACGTGTACTTCCACGGCAAGGGCCACGGACACGGACACGGACACGGCAAGGGCCACCAGCACGGCTCCACGAACGTCAACGTGGTCATCGGAGGAGGCGGCATCGGACTGGGCGGCGGCCTGATCACCATCAGCGGATGACATCGCCGACCCAGGTGCGTCGGACCACCCGGGTCCGGCGCACTCTCGTGCCCGCCCCGGCACTCGGCGGCCCGACGGCCGGGGCGGGCGGCCCGCGGCACTCCCCGGCCTCCGGTCGGTGTTCGCCGCCGGGGCCACCGAGCGGCGGCGGACAAAGTTCCGACCAACGGCACCCGCCGAGAGACCGGAGGCACGGCCCGCACCCTGCACCGCAGCGCCCTTGGGCGATGGCGGCGGCGACTCCGGCGGAGCATGCCGATCGGGATCTCCGCCGACGACGGCCGGAACCGGCGCGGCAGCGGGGCTCCGGGGCATTCACGACCGACAGCGCCGGCGAACTTACCGTCTTCTTAGCTTCCTTGGTAGAAGCGGACATTCTGGACATGTCAGGGTGTGAACTATGCGCATCACATAGCCGAGGACCCCGGCCGTACCGGACCACCGAGGGGGAGCCATGAAAGGCGCGGCAGGCAGGACGTTGGCGGCACTGGTGGCAGTGATCGCACTGGCGGGCGCGATGGCGTTGAGCACGGCTCCGGCCGCCGCGTCGACGTCACCGTCGGCGACGGCATCGGCGTCCACCACAGCGGAGACGTACGGACACGGCTACGGCAAGGGCAAAGGCAAGGGGGGCGGCGGGCAGAGCTTCTGCTTCCTGGTGCTGATCTGCATCATCTACCGCTGAGGCGGATGCGCCGCCGCGGCACGCGCGGCGGGTGGCGATGCATCACCACAGTGGCGCGGCGTCCGGCTGCTAGCTTGGGGCCGTGCCGGACAGACACCGCAGAAGCGGACCACAGCGGGCGGAGCGCCCCACACCCAGCAGATCACCGAAGAAGCGCGCGGACGGGCCGTCCACGCGCGACGGGCAGCGCTCCGGCCGCACCCTGTCGGTCACCACGCGCAACGCGCTCTTCCAGCAGTGGGAGGCGATGCTGACCAACCGCAACAAGCGGCAGCGCCTCGGCCAGTTCCTGATCCAGGGGGTCCGGCCCATCACCCTGGCCGTCGACCACGGATGGCCTCTGCACCACCTGCTCTACCCCGCCGACCGGCGGCTCTCCGACTGGGCGCGGCGCATGATCGGCGACAGCGGCGCCCCCGCGGTCCGGGTCGACCCCGACCTCCTCGCCGAACTCGGCGAGCGCGGCTCGGGCACACCCGAGCTCATCGCCGTCGGCGGGCTCCGGGACGACGCCTACGACCGCCTGGCGGTGGGCACGGACTTCCTCGGGGTCGCCTTCGACCGCCCGGGTTTCCCGGGAAACATCGGCACGCTCGTGCGCTCGGCCGACGCGTTCGGCGCCAACGGCGTGATCGTGACCGGCCACGCCGCCGACGTCTACGACCCCAAGTCCGTCCGCGCCAGCACGGGATCGCTGTTCGCCGTCCCGGTGATCCGGCGGCCGTCCCCCGCCGACGTACTCGACTGGGTCCGCGCGCAGCGCGACCGCGGTGTGCCGATCCGCGTCGTGGGGACCGACGAGGGCGGGGCGACCACCGTCACCGCCTGCGACCTCGCGACCCCCACGCTGCTGGTCATCGGCAACGAGACCACGGGGATGGCCGCCGGGTGGCGCGAGGTGTGCGACGAGGTCGTCAACATCCCCATCGGCGGCGCCGCAAGCTCACTCAACGCGGCCTCCGCCGCAACGCTGCTGCTCTACGAAGCCGCGCGGCAACGCGGTTTCCCCGCGGGAATTCCGCGGTGATCGCGGAATTCCGGATCGGGTCTGAGCGATCCTCGCCCGTCGTCCGCTAACGCCAACGGGTGTCGCATATGCGCTGACCGCCACCCCTCTTACACGCCTGTATGGTCAGATCCTTGGTCACCCGATGGGGCGACCTCCAACTCGCCGCAAGCGTTACAGGGGAACGGCGTCCCTTAGTGTTCTCGATATTCAGCGTGGTGGTCTGCCAGCTCCACCGGCTCGTGCGCCACCGGTATCGAATGCGGAACTCGGCATATTTCCCGTCCGCCCTGGTATCACTCACCGAGCCCGCCAGCCACACGCGCCCCCAACCGCCCTGGAGTCGGTCATCCCAGCAGATTCGCGCCCTGGCTGTGGCACCACCACCCTTGGCGGTACTCGAAGCGGTCCGACATCTTTGAGCCGCCTCTGCAGTGGCCGCGCCTCGGGTCGTTTGCAGGGGTTGCTCGGGGCTATCGGTCAGCAGGCCAACCTCCGCCGGGACACTCGCCCCGGCACCCGACACGCCAAGAAGGCCGAAGGTCAGACCGAGACCGGTGACGACGACGGCACTGCGGAAGACCAGGGAACGTCGGGTCGACATGATTCTCCCTCCATTGTCCCCCCGGATTCCTTCTCGATATCAACGCGACCACAGGAGACAGGCGGCAGAAAGCCGCTCTTCGCGGGTGCACCTCAACCGCTTGGTAGATGACGCTACCCATCCAGGAAAATGTTCGCGACCCCCCGAAACTGGCCACGTCCGGACACCGAGGATCCAGAAATTCTTACCCAACAGAAAGTGAAAATCGGACGTTATTGCAGGACACCCCATGACCTCATGGGGAATTCGTCGGACGCACGACAATGCACGAAATCTCTTCTCCACCCCCGCCCCCCGGCGCTCCACTCCGCCGCCCCGCCCCGCGCCCAGAACACGATTCGGCATCGCTGCTCCAGGCGTGACCTGCGATGCTGCAGTGATCGGAGGGTGACGGTGGTCCGGGCACTGCCTCCGGTCCGGTCCAATGGTCAGTGCGCTAACACGACAAAGGAGGACAATGTCCACACAGACGTCGAGCAGGTCGTCCGGATCGGGCAGGTCGCTCTGGCGGCGCTACCTCGACTTCCCCCTGATCTGGAAGCTGGCGATCGGGCTGGTCGCCGGTGCCGTGGCGGGACTGGCCATCGGTGAACCCATCACCGTCATCGCCCCACTGGGCGAGCTCTTCCTGCGCCTGCTGAAGATGCTGGTGATGCCCCTGATCATCGTCACCCTCATCGCGGGCGTCTCGTCGGTCACCCCCTCGGCCCTGGGCCGCATCGGGTTCAAGGCGTTCGTGTTCTACCTGGCCACGTCGGCCTTCGCGATCACCATCGGGCTCGGGCTCGCCCTGTCGGTCGCACCGGGCACCGGACTGTCCATGCCGGGCGACGAGGTGGAGGGCGCCACCCCGCCGCCGGTGTCGGAAACGCTCCTCAACATCGTCCCGGAGAACCCCTTCGAGGCCCTGGTCGACGGCAACGTCCTCGCGGTCATGTTCGCCGCGATCGTCGCGGGCCTGGCGCTGACCTTCATGCGCGGCAGCGACGACGACCGGGTCCGCGAACTCGGCGACTTCCTGCGCCGCGGTGTCGACGGCGCCGTGGAACTGGTCTTCCTCGTGATCAAGGGTGTCCTGCAGTACGCGCCGATCGGCGTCTTCGCCCTGATCGCCGTGGTCATGGGCGAGACCGGGGTCGACTCGATCGTCCCGCTCGCCAAGCTCACCGGCGTGGTCTACGGCGGCATCCTGCTGCAGATCCTCGTCTACACCGCCATCATGCTGCTGTTCCGCATCGGGATCCGCCGCTTCTACGCCGCGGCCAAGGACCCGATGCTCACCGGCTTCGTCACCCGCTCCAGCAGCGGCACCCTCCCCGTGTCCTCCCGGGCCGCGGAGAAACTCGGCGTGCGAGAGGGCGTCTACAGCTTCACGCTGCCCCTCGGCGCGACCGTCAACATGGACGGGACCGCGATCTACGTCGGTGCGGCGACCGTCTTCGTCGCCAACATCTCCGGGGTGGAGCTCACCCTGACGCAGCTGGCGACGGTGGTCCTGGTCGGAGTCCTGGCGTCCATCGGCACGGCGGGCGTGCCGGGCGCCGGGCTCATCATGCTGACCATGACCGTCTCCCAGACCGGCCTGTCCATGGCCCCCGTCGCCCTGGTAGCGGGCATCGACGCGCTGCTGGACATGGCCCGCACCGCCTGCAACGTCACCGGTGACCTCGTTGCCACCCGCATCATCGCCCAGACGGAGCCCGGCATGCTGCGCGACCCCGACGCGCCCGAGCCGCACGACGCGGCGCACGCGCTCGACGGCACCGGCACCCCGCCCGACGGAGGCAGGGGCGGCGACGGGGGCGGCTCGACCGCTGCGGCCACCTAGCGCCTCACCCCGCGTGCCGAACGGCCGACGCCCTCCGCGGTGCGTGTCCGGCTCCCCGGTGCGGAACCGGACACGCACCGCCGTCCCCCAGCCGACAGCGCCTCAGCCGGCCAGTCGGTCGCCCAGCACCTCGGCGATGCGGGCCGCCGACGTCCCCAGCCCGCTCGGCCCGTGCGGTATCGGCGGCTTCGGCGCCGCGTGCGCCGCCTCGGGAACGCCGTGCCTGCGCCCCAGGTACTCCGCCTTGTACCGGTCCACGGCCCGGTGCCACTCCAAGATGCCGGACATCCACTCCTTGAGCCCGGCGGCGTGCCCGTCGAGTGCGCCCCGGGCCGCCGTGTCGAGCTCCAACTCCGCGCAGAGGCGGGGCAGGTCGTTGTCGATCACGTGCTGGAACTGCTCGACCCGCGAAGCCATCAGGCCGACGACGACGTCACGGGCGGTCAGGCGGTCCACGTCCAGGAAGTTCTGCACCACCAGGACCAGGTTGTGCACCTCCCCTTCGTACTGGATCTCCTTCTGGTAGGAGTGCAGGTCGTTGACGATGGTCGCGACGTCCTGGGCCGATGTCTCCAGCTCGTGGATCACCCGGGTCCGGTACACCTCGGGGCCGACCACGTCGTCGTGGGCGAAGCGGGACAGGGCGATCGTCAGGTCGGAGCCGAAGGTGCTGCGGCGCATCTCCACGTAGTCGACCGGGTCGGGGACCCGGTTGGCGGCCTGGTTCTCCACCTCCCACACCCAGCTCGCGGTCATCGACCGGACCGCATCCCGCAGGCGTTCCCGCTGGGCGAGCGTCATCGGTGTCGCCGTGCGCGTCCACAGGTCGGCCAGACCGCGCTCCAGCGGGTCGGCCGGTGCGGGCGTGGGTCCCAGGTTCACCGGCATGAAGTGGGCCAGGCGCTCGTGGCACAGCCTGGCGGCTTTCACATCGCGCGCCACGCCGAACACCAGCGGGAAGTAGTCGTCACCGTAGGTGCCCCAGCCCAGCCAGTCGGTGGACAGGTCGAGCTGGTCGGGCTCGGCGTCCGCGTGGATCATCGCCGCGCAGTAGGCGAGGTCGCTCGCGTCGTAGTGCTCCGGGGTCCAGACCCCGCCCACTTCCACACCGGGCAGCGAGTCGAAGAAGCCCACCCGGCGCGCCCACTCCAGGCCATGGCGGCGTGAAGCGTCCAGGTGCGGGCTGATCCGGATCGGGTAGGGCATCGGCAGTTCGGGCAGCGGCAGATGGCCGACCGGCTCGAACAGCGGCTGGGTGTGCTGGCGCGTGCGGCGGGCGAGACCGGGGCCGAACGCGAGCATCGGCATCCGGGCGGTGGAAGTGCCCAACCCCGTCGGGGCGAAGGGAATCGACGGCTGCCGGACCGCGCCCCCGTTCATGTACCGGCTGGACCGCGCGTGCCATTCGTGTCCGCCGGACTGCCAGTCCTGCAGGCCCTTGACGTAGGCGGCGACGCGGGCGGCGTCGTCGGGGGTGGCCGCCCTGTCGGCGAACAGCACGGGAACCTCGTCCAGCGCGGTGGTCTCGAACTGCACCAGGCGCGAGGTCAGCAGGTCGTTGACCTTGTCGGCGGCCTCCTGGGTGGTGCAGCCGAAGAAGTGCTCGAAGACCAGCACGGCGTTGGAGTTCTCGCCCTCCTCGCGCACTTCGCGCTGGTAGGAGAACAGGTCGTTGCGCAGGTGGACGGCGTCGGCGAAGGTGTCGGTCAGCACGCACAGCGGCCGGGTGCCGATCAGGTGTCCGGGCAGCTCCGCCCCGGCCGCCACCTCCACCAGGTTCGCCGACCAGGGGGCGCCGCCGACCTTGCGGCGCATCTGGATGTACTCGACGGGGTTGGCGATGCGCCCCCGCTCGATGTTGTCCAGCTCCCACATCGACTCGATCATCAGGTTGTAGGTGCTGCGCTTGAAGCGGCGCCGCCACTCGCCCGACATCATCGGGACGGTGCGCCGCCAGAGGTCGTCGAGGGCGGCCTCCGCGGCGTTCTCCGGTTCGGGGGCCCGGTCCTCTGATCCCTCGTCGGTCATGAACAGTTCCAGGCGGGCCAGGTAGGCGCGGGCGCCGTCCATGTCGCGGGTGTACTTGAACCGGGCGAGGAAGTCGTCGTCGAAGAAGAACACCCACACGTACCAGTCGGTGATCAGGTCCAGCATGGGACCGTCGCAGTCCGGGTGGATGTAGGCGCACATCAGCGCGTAGTCCATCGCGGCGAGGGCTTCCTCGTCCCACACCGTGCCGCCCTGGGGCGAGGGGGCGTCGAGGATGCCGATGTCACGGGACCACCGCATGGTGTGCGTGCGTGAACGTTCGACGTGGGGATTCAGACGCGCCGGGTAGGGGAGGTAGAAGTCGGGCAGTACGAAGGCGTCCATACCTACCTGTTCTCTTGTCGGCTGACCGGCACCGCGGAACGGCGTGGCGCGCCTCAGAAGCATAGGTATGGCTTTCGGATCATCGCATCACTTTTCCCGGAACTCCCCGGAACACATCCTTTTCGTGGGCATCGGCCCGCTTTATCCACCCCTTTCCGGAGGTCCGCAGTTCGGGCCGACTACCGGCCCGATACCCACCCGGTACGGCCGCCGGAATAGTCTTCCCTGGCCTCGACGCCACAGCTTCGTGGCAGCGTCGGGAATGGGTGCATCCGCATGGAAAGCGCATCGTCGTACCCATGGCGAGTTTGTGCGGTCGACGCACCCTTGCGGGCGACACATGCCGGAACGAGCGCATCTATCCTCCCTGCCACCATCACACGGAGCAGGCCATACGCGAACGCCGGATGAGGAAGAGGAAACGGAAACGGCGATCCCCTCCGCCTCGTCCCCAACTGGTGTGGCGTGATCCGGCGCGAAGGGGCCGCCTTCGGCTCCGGCCGTTCGCCGACCGGGAACCCGCCATCCACCAGGGGCCGCCTCCCGAGCTCGCGGAGCTGGCCGAACGGGAGTGGGACGCGGAACGCCGGAACGCGATCGAGGCCTTCGCCGCGTTCGTCTCCGACCGCACCTGGCGCCACATCACAGCGCAGCGCGCGAACCCTGACTGCCGCCCCCTGGAGCTGTGTGCCCGCGCGTGCGAACAGCCGGAGCCGCCGATCGACCTGGCACGGCGGCTCTCGCTCGCCAAGCCCGCCGCCGACCTGGGCATCAACCGCGACGTGGAGCGGATGATCCGCGCGGTCGGCAAGGGCAAGGAGGACACCGCCGCCGGCCTCTTCCTGGACGACCCCGAGCGCCACCTGGCCGAGCTGGCGCTCGCGCTGCGGCTCATCGGTGTGCACGCGTGCTGGGCCCATGGACGGCTGGGCGGCTGCCCCTGCCTGGCCGGTCTGGCACGCGACGGCGGACTTCCCACTGCCGCCCGGATCACCGCCCTGGTCTCCGGATTCGCCCTGCCGCACCCCCTGCGCCGCACCGGATGAGGCTCGGCGGGCCACCCGCCGACACCGACAGGACCTCCCGACCCCGCCGCCGAGAGGAGCGGGGCCGGGAGGTCCGTTTTCCCCTCCCCCCGATCCCTTCCTCTTCGTGCCGGGCGAGGAGGAAGGGGGATCGCGGTGCTACCGGGCCACTTCGGCCCACACGGTGGTGCTCTGCCGCTGCGGTCCGGGCACGACACCCCACCGCTGCGAGGACGCCTCCACCAGGGCGAGTCCCCGCCCGTGGACACGGTCGGGGTCCGCCTGGCACGGGCGGGGAAGGGTGCCCGGAACCAGCGGCCCCTCGTCGGTGACCTCGATCAGGATCGCCCCGGGCCGACGGGTCAGGGCGATGTCGACGTCGCCGCCGGCCCCGGAGCGCGAATGCCGGAGCGCGTTGGTGACCAGCTCGCTCACGACCAGCTCGGC
This sequence comes from Nocardiopsis mwathae, assembly GCF_014201195.1. Classification (NCBI taxonomy): domain Bacteria; kingdom Bacillati; phylum Actinomycetota; class Actinomycetes; order Streptosporangiales; family Nocardiopsidaceae; genus Nocardiopsis; species Nocardiopsis mwathae. Next base: position 2,400,662 of record NZ_JACHDS010000001.1, read on the forward strand.
CTCGTCGGCCCGACCACCGATCCCGGCCCCGGCCTCGCGCACCCACTGCCGCGCCCGCCGCACGGACGCCGGTTCACCGGGGAACGCCCGGCTCCGCGGCTGCCCGCGCCGAGGGAGAAGGGGGTCGTCGAGGAACGCCGCGACGGCGGTGAGGTGATCGAAGCCGATGAGGTGCCCGCTGCTGGAGTTGCGGAGCGTGTACCGGTACCCGCCGGTGGTGCTGTGCCGGTGGAGGTCATAGCCGAGCGCCATGGCGTCCGCTTCGACCGCAGCGAACCCTCCCGCCCGCTCAGGGGTCTCGGTGGCCATCACAGGTCACCCCTCCCCCGATAGATGTGCTCATGGGTGGATTGGGCACTGTTAGGATCTTGCATGTTCTCGCCTGCCTTACTCAGGTGGGAGCCACGCCTCGGGGCCAATTGGGTGGCCGCCGAGGCTTTCTTCATGCGCTAACTACGATGCCTCCACAGGCTCTGACCTGCCATAGAAGCCACATAGAAAACAATTTCCGTTGATCTCGTGGCGAACTGTGGAGACGTGGTGTACGCAAGTGGCATGAACCCTGAGGTAAATCCCGCATGGGTAAGGTTCGGCGTTGAGGTCAAGAAGCTGCGCTCCAAGGCCGGACTTACACAGGTCCAGATCCACAGCAGGACTGGCATCTCCGCCTCTATGCTGTCCGCCATCGAAAACGCGACACGCGCCCCAAAACGGAATCACGCGGAGCTACTGGACAAAGCTCTCTCCACACATGGCGCACTCGTCAGGCTCTGGCTCGACATCAACGACAGCGTGAACGTGCCCGATTGGTGGCGGAACATCGGGGTCATGGAACGCAACGCTGTGGAGATCCGTGAATACCAGATGACGTTCGTTCCTGGCTTGATCCAGACGGACGCCTATATTCGAACCGCGATGCGCCAGGCTCGCCGCTGGGACTCCGCCGACGTCATCGAGCGCGATGTCGAAGCGCGCACATCGCGCCTCGACAAGCTCCGCGAAGACGTGTTCCTGTGGTTCGTCGTAGACGAGTACGCCTTCACGCGCGTTGTCGGGGACGAGCAGATCATGCGAGCCCAACTGAGCCGAGTGCTCGACCTCATTGCCCAAGGGAGGATCCAAGTGCAGGTCATCACGCAGCCCAGGCCGCTCCACCCCGGTATGAGCGGACCCTTGCGCGTCCTCGACTTCCAAGATCGCAGCCCCGTAGCCCTTGTGGAGCACCTGGTGGGCGAAGAGGTCATAGATTCCCCGCAGACCGTCAGGCAATGCCGCAGCCTGTTCGGGGCGCTGCAGGCCGAGGCTCTCTCGCTTTCGGACTCTGCGAGGATGCTTGAGAAGCTCAGAGAGGATTACGGATGACTGAATTGCGGTGGCACACATCCAGCTACAGCGGTGGAAGCACAGGCACCTGCGTCGAGGTAGCCGAGGGTCTGATGACCGCCGTGCGCGACACCCAACACCGCCACCATGGCCACCTGGAGTTCCCCAGCACCGAGTGGACGAAGTTCCTCACCTCGGTGAAGGACCGACAGCTATAGCAGCCGACTTCCAACGGAGACTCCGCCCCAAGCCCCGTGTGGAGTCTCCAGTCGTCCTTCGGCGGAATTTGTCAAGGTCAGGCACCTTCTCCCCGACGACTGACCCACTGACAGGAAGAACCATCTCCGTTACAGTCCCGACATGCACTTTCACGGGTACTACTGGCGTGGTCCGCAGCTCCGCAGGCGTACCGAAGTGGAAAATTCCCACCCCAACAACCCGGGGTTCTTGACGTCCGATATTCCGCCGCTGAAGATCTGCCATTGGATGCGGCGAGGCCCCGCATCTGTGCAGGGGACCTGGGACAAGGCCATCGACGGTGTGGCATGGATGATCGAATGCCATGACCGTGTAGCCCATCTCGTTGTCGATCCATCACCCTGGAGGCCTGACCACGCGCTTCGGGTATCGACCAGGATCCAGTTGGAGGCCGGTCGGGATGCATGCTGGAACTACGGACTCGCCGAGGGCGACCAGATGTTCACTGCCCTTGTCTGCTGTCCCAACCGCTGGGAGGCTCTGGAGTGCCCGGTCACAGTGCGTCCAAGCGGGGGGACTCGATGATGTCGAACGGGTCTGTACGAGTTTTCAGACGGTGATTCCCGGCGGCAACAACAGGTGGTCTAGATGTGGTGGCCCGTCCAGTTAGGCGATGCGTGAAGGATCGTGGTGGCGGCCGGTGCCCACGCATATCCGGCACTCCTCGGTGGCCTGCTGCCACCCGATGGCGCCTGACTCCTCCCGCACGGGCTTCTCCGCAGTCCACCCTCCGGTTCCCCGGCAGTGGGCACAGGGCTCGAACGGTCCGGCGCAGAATGGGCACTCGGTCAGAGCACACTGGCGGTACAGGGGAACCATGGGTCTTGACTACCAGATGGCAGTGTGGACGACACTCCTTCCCCTTATTTCTTTCGGGCCACAAGATCACCGGGTTAGGGAAAGGGAAGGCGAGTTACGGTGCAGCCGAATACGCGTGACGTCCTTGTCGTCATCGACATGCAGAACGGGTTCATCCGTCCCGCATCCGCTCACATCGTGCCGGAAGTCGTGGGCCTGGTCCGCGACTGGGCGGCGGCCGGGGGCGCGGTCCTGTTCACCCGTTACCTCAACTACCCCGGCAGCCCCTACACCCGCATCCTCGACTGGCACAAGCTCCAGGCCTCACCCGAGACAGACATCATCCCCGAGCTGGCCCCGCTGCTGCCCTCCGGTGTGGTGCTGAACAAGACCGTCTACTCCCTGTTCACCGAGGACGGCGGAGACCTCGTCAAGGAGCACGGCTGGCAGCACCTCTACTTCTGCGGCATCGACACCGAAAGCTGCGTCACCCAGAGCGCCATCGGTGCCTTCGAGCGCGGGCTCACCCCCTACGTCATCACCGACGCCAGCGCCTCACACGACCACGACGACCTCCACCGCGCCGCACTCCTCCTACTCGCCAAGAACATCGGCGCCCACCAACTGCTCACCCGCACTGACCTCGCCCTCCCCCACGCACACCTATAACCCAGCACACCGCGGCGACACCCCGGGGATGTGGGTCGGCAGGTCGAGGATGGTGACCTGGCCGAGCAGACGGCCTGCGAAGGTCGTGCAGGAGCGCACCCAGGGGATCGTCGAAACCGAGCCGTCCTCGACGGGAATGCCGACCACCGCCCACACCGCCCCGGGGAAGCCGTCCCGCTGGACCCAGTCGGGCCAGGAGCCGGGCGATTCCATCACCCGTGCTGTCCATCCACTGACCTCCCCCGTGGTTTCGAACCGGCGAAGTGCCGCGGCACACGTGCTGTCACCGCCAGGAGAACGTTATGTCGGTCATCGGCGGGGCCAGAGTGCGATCCGGGCGGCTCACCGGTGTCTCCAGCCCCGCGATCTGCCCGCCCACAGCGGGAAACAGGGCGAGGTCACCCACGGTGCGGTAGTCCCGCCACTCCACCCGCCCGGTGTCGCCCCGGCCGTTCGGGGCGGCGTCGTGCTCCTCCTCGGCCAGCCGCCCCCGCGCCTCCTCGCCGATATGCAGCCGGTAGACCAGGTGCAGCTTGCGGGGCGGCGGGGTGGGTCCGGGGCGCGCGACCATCTGGTCTTGGACCCACAGCAACTCCGGGGGGCCGTCCCAGGACGCGGCCTCCAGGCGCAGCTCCTCGGACAGCTCGCGTGCCAGCGCCCCTTCCAGGGGTTCGCCGGGTTCGACTTTGCCGCCCGGCAGCGTGTACAGGGCACCGGCGGGCCGGTCGCGGCGAATCACGCACACCCGCTCGCCGCAGAACAGGGCGGCGCCGACGCGGATCCGCACGGTGGAGAACGCCGGTGCGCCGGTGGTGCCGGTGGAGGGGTCGTGCACGGTGTCGACCTTCCGCTGGGGGTGGGTGGCCGCCGGTGGGGCATCGGGCGGGCCGCGGTCAGGGGGTGTCGTAGCCGTGGTGGCGGGCGACGAGCTTCCAGGTGTCGTGGTTGCTGTCCCACAGCAGCGCGTGGTCCCAGCCGGGCAGGTAGAGCCCGGCCCATTCCCAGTCGAGCATCATGACCATGGAGCCGTCGATGTGGATGTTGGCGGGCAGGGCGTCGCCGTGGGCCACCACCCACACCCCCTGGACCTCGGCCAGGGCGGTGTAGATGAGGGTGAGGCGCCGCACGTCCTCCTGTGTCAGCAGCCCGTACCCGGCGGGGCCGTAGCGGGTGAACCTCTGCGGGTAGCCGAACACCGGGGTGAACGCTTCTGTTGGCGGGGACCAGGCGGCCACCGCATCGGCCGCGCCGACCACCGCGGCTGAGGATCGCGGGGGCAGGGGTGCGGCGGGGTGGCGCTCGGTGGCCGCCGGGCGGCCGCTCATGTGCTGGAGGATGAGGATGCCCGCCTCAGTATCGGCAGCGAGCAGGCGCGGCGCGCCCACCGGCGGCGGGTGGTCGGCGGCCACCTCGTAGGCGCGGGTCTCGGCCGCGAACCGCCGGCGCCACATCTGGGCGTGATCGGTCAGCAGTTTCGCCACAGCGGGCGCGCCGTCGTAGTCACCGGCCACGAGCAGAGCCTTACCGGTGTCGGCCACCATCCCGGCGGGGGTGAAGTGGAGGAAGCGGTCCAGCCGGGCCGCCACCGCGTCGTCCAAGGGCATCCAGCCCGTCTCCTCTCCTGCGCTGTCGCGCGCCCAGGGGCAGCGATCCGGGCACGTCCTGCGCTTTTCCTGGCCGGTGCACCTGCGCGACCACCGGCCACGCCGTGCATGGTGCAGAAGATGCGGCTAGCGGGCGCGTTTCGCCTTGGAGGTCGGCGAGCGGCACGCCTGCGGCCGTCGTCATGCTGTCAGGTCGCCGCCCCGGATGGGCGTCGGATCAGTGCGCTGACGACCTCGCGCTCCCCCACGTACACGCATGAGCCGGGACGCCTGGGCGGCATGACTGTGCGGTGGGCCGACGCAGAGAACGCGCTCCCGGCCGGGTGTACCCGGGCGGGAGCGCGCCTTGTGAAGCTCGGCCGTACCGTGCCGGTCGGGGTCTCCTCACTCCCGGCCGGCCGCGTGAGATCCAGGCCTGTCCAATGCATCCACCGTGGGTTGCGGCAAGCGCCTTAACCGCTATCTGTCAATCCGGAAAGAATCCGTCATTCCTTCCGAACCTGTCAGGATCCTACTTTCCCTGATCAACACTCTCAAAATCCCCTGAACAACCCCGAGCAAAGGAGGACACACAAAAACATCGGCAAACATTTCTGAACACGACCGAACGGGACCGGCAAGCCCGCGTACACAGGGGAAACGACGCACGCGGAAAACCTCATGAGACTCATCAGGGATGCTGTCCGACAATCAGGCAAATATGGGGCTCGACAGCCGGGAGCATTCCTGTAAATTCACCTCACGGCCAACCGCTCGCGCTCGTGGCGCGCCGTCTCCTCTCGACTTCACTGGCGCCGCCGCAATGAGCAACCGCATTTCCGAGCGCTATCGGTTCGATCCAGGCCGCGCCGGCACCCCGGCACCGCCGGGGTCTCCCCCGTAAGCGAAGGAAGCTCGATGTTCCTGAGAATCAGCGGTAATCGCCCCCGGACCCGTCGCCCGCAGGCCCTGCGGCCCCTGGTGCTGTTCGTCATCGTGGTCATGGTGGCCTTGGGCCTGTCGGTCGGAGGCGAGGGCATCGCCACCGCCCTGCTGATCAGCCTCGGCGCGCTCGCGCTCACCGCCGACCTCACGCCGCGCCTGGCACCTGCGGAGGGGGTCGGATGAGCATTCGCGACCTGCTGGAGCCGACCGGCCCCCAGCGCCCCCTGCGGCCGCAGCGCCCGTCCACCGTCTACCAGATCGCGCCCGACGCCCACCCGCGCCGGATCCACCGCTCCCCCGACGGGACGCTGATGGGCGAGGTGCCGGTCGTGCCCGTTGCTCCCGACGACCGGGATCCCCGGGAGCAACGCGATGCCCGAGAACCACGCGATGCCCGCGACCGGCGGAGCCGGCGGGCCCCGCAACCGCGCCGCACACCGCCGCGTGCGGCCGCGGACGACACCGGCGACGACCGGGCGGATCCGTCGGTCCGGCGGCAGCGGGCCATGGCGGTGCGCGACGTCGAGGGCTTCGACCTGCGCCCCGACCCCTTGGAGGCGGCCACGCCCGCCGAGTTCGTCGAGGCGATGCGGCGCTACCGGAGGTGGGCGGGCAACCCGTCGTACCGCACGATGGCCACGAACTGCGGCTACACGTGCTCGTCCGCCGCCTTCCACGCGGTTCTGAAGGGGGAGGGGCTGCCGAAGTTCACCCAGCTCAACGCCTTCGTCATCGCGTGCGGCGGCGACGAGTCCGAGTTCCAGCGGTGGGCCACCGCCTGGCGCAAACTCGACCAGGCACGCCAGGCCGCCGCCCAGGCGCCCGGTGGGGCGCCCTCCCGTCCCGCCGCCGGCGGCGGGACGGGTGACGGTGGCGGCGATGAGGGCGGACGGGGCTCCCGGAAGTAGCCGCGGCACCGGCGATCGCGGCATCGGCCGGTGATACCCGCACCCGTGGGTTCCCGCAGGCGTGCCACCCTGCGGGAACCCACCTCCTCAGCGGCCCCGGTCGTGCCCGGTCCGCGGGCATCGCCGTCGTTCACGGCATCACCGACGCGGTCCGAGCACCGACGCCGCGTCGTCCAGCCGTGAGTGGTGATGGCACCCTGCTCGTCGGGCACCGGTCACTCGCCGCCGAGGCGCAGGTCCGTGACCTCGTAGCGGCACCGCAGTCGGGTGCCGTCGTAGGACTCCGCCCGCAGGAGGAATCCGGTCTCCTCGTCGACCGCGGCGGACAGGCGGGTCATGTCGATCGCCGCCCACCCCGTGTACGCGCAGCCGCAGGCGTCCCAGGGGCGGGGGCGGGCGGTGAGCCGGTAGGCCGAGCGCCCATCGGCCTCATCCCGCTCGGCCCGGACCTCGGTCAGCCACGACACCAGCATCGCCGGACGGAACATCTCGGCGAGCCTGCGGTCGAACATGCCCGTCCAGGTCGTGTTCGACCACCACCCCTCGGGGTCCTCGCCCCGTACCGGAGGCTCGGGGTCGGGGACGGCCTCCAGTCCGGCCAGGTCGCCGTCGAGGTATTCCAGCTTCCAGTCGGTGGTCGACCGCGCCGTGAGCCGGACGGTCTGCACCACCCACGGCGCGTCCTCCGGACCGGGTTCGGGCATGAAGCGGCTCTCCGAGCGGGTGTCCCCCGCACGGTCCGACATCAGGTCGTAGGAGGTTCCCCCGCAGCGCACGTCGGCCCGGAACACCCGGTCCTCCCACTCCGTCGCGGCCATCCGCCCGACGGCCGCCCGCAGGCACGCGGTCTCGTCGTCGTGCACGCTCACACCACCTTCACGGCCCACGAAGCACTGTTCTCATGCACGCCGTCCGCGCCATCATCCCCGTCTCCGGGGCCGGCCTCGTCGACCACCGCCCACTCGCCGTACACGATGAGGTAGGGAGCGTCGGCGACGACGTCGGGCTCGATCCGGACCTCGATCCGTTCCCGGTCCCCGTCCTTCGACAGCCGGTGGACACACGTCGCGTCGTCCGCCGCTCGGCTCTGGGGGGCGCAGACCGCGGAGATCTGCCGCTCCTCTTCAGGGAGCCCTTCCGCGTCGACGTCGGGTGACGCGCGGACCTCGATCCTGCTCGGTTCGGCCGGGGCGCCGATGGAGAGCGTCACCGCCTCGCCGTCCGCACGGACGTCGACCCACTCAAGTGTCGTCGGAGGCTCGATCGAGGCGTCGGTTCCGGCCGCGGCCCAAAACGCCACGATCGCGTCGACCGTGACCTCACCACCGTCCGGCGCCGCGGCCCGGAGCGACGGCGGGCTCGGCATGTCGGACGCCTCCGCCAGCGGGACCAGCGGTTCCTCGGGGGGAGCCGACGGCGGCGACGCGTCGGTCGGCGCCGACTCCGCAGAGCAGGCCGTGGCCAGGAGCAGCAGGGCGGCGAGGCCGAGCCGGCGCCCGGCCCGTGCGGTACGGGCCGGGCGCCGCGGCGTCACGCCCTCGCGTTCTTCTTGCACTTGATCTCTTTGGGGTTCTGGTTGTGGAAGGACCGCGACCAGGTCGTCTTCCCGACCTTGGCGTAGAAGCGGCCGGACGCACGGTACTTGTACCACGTATCGGCCTTGCACTTCTTGTTCAGGTTGAGCTGCAGCTTCGCCTTCGCGCCCGAGACCCCGTCGGACTTCAGGTGCTCCCACCCGTACCACCGGGAGCGGTACAGGCTTCCGGCGATGTTGTGCGTGGAGGGCTTGGCCTTGCACCGGCCCCTCAGGTGCGTGTTGATGGTGTAGGTGACCCCCTTGGTCCCCGACACGTGGGGGTAGTCGATCTCGCCCTGGCAGATGCTGGCGGAGGCCGCTCGTGTCGAGGGCTCGCCGCCTCCCTGAGGCACGCCGCCGCTGTCCGCTTCCAGGGGAAGTGTCTCCGCGAGGGGCCCGGCATCCGCGGGGACCATCGCCTCGGACTCCGGCAGGCTCCGCTGCTCGCCCGGTTCGGCGTCCGCGTGCGCAGCAGGGGCGCTCACCAGCGCAAACCCGACCACGAGTGAAACGAACAGGTGCTTTTTCACGAATCTCCGTTCAGCTCGACCCGCCGCCCTTTCTCCCGGGCCGCGGGATCCACGTGTCGAGTGGAGAACTCTAGAGCACGGTTCACACGAAATGCCCCACCATTCCACATACCGCCGAATCATTGATAATGATCACATAAGCGGGCATCGGCAACGGCCGGGCGCATGAACGATCCCGGACCTTCCGACGGCGGGCCGCGGACACTGCTGTGCGCTAGACGGCCATGCGCACGGGTGCGGTTCCGGGTGACGCCGACGGTGTGAAGGCACCCCACGCCGCGGCCAGGCGGCGGACCGCCCCGCTCAGGTCCTCGGTCGGCGCGGCGAAGTGCAGGCGCAGGCGGTCGCGGCTGCCACCGGATGCGTCCAGCCCCCTGCCCGGCAGGACGGCGACGCCGTGGCGCAGCGCCGCCTGGACGGCGAGTTCCCCTGGCACCACCATGACGAGGACGAACTCTTCCTGTGCTGGGACGGGACGTTCCGCCTCGACCTGGAGGGACGGCAACCCGTCGTCCTCGGCGCGGGCGACCTCTTCGTCGTGCCGCGCGGCGTGCGGCACCGGCCGGTCGCCGACGCGCCCGCCCACGCCCTCCTGGTGGAGCGCCTGGAGACAAAGCAGTATGGGAACGGTCGGGGAGCAGGCGGCGAGGGGCGGCCGGAGACTCATGCCCTGCTGCGACGCGTACCGGTGGCGGAGGGCGGGGCCGCCCGAAGATGTCACAGGGGCCCGTTAACGTCCTTCACCTCATCCCCCGAACGGTGAAAAGAGGAGCGTGGTTCCATGCGCATCGTGGTCATCGAGTTCATGAGCTTGGACGGCGTCGTACAGGCTCCGGGCGGGCCCAAGGAGGACACCGACGGCGGCTTCGCCCACGGCGGCTGGACGGGACCGTTCTTCGAGCCGGAGACGGTGGGCGCCGCCTTCGACGATGCGCTGAGCAAGGCCGAGGCCCTGCTGTTCGGACGCCGTACCTGGCAGACGATGGCTGCGGCGTGGCCCGGGCGCGCGGGCGACCCGTTCGCCGACCGGATGAACGCGATCCGGAAGTACGTCGTGTCCTCGACGCTGGCCGATGACGACCTGACGTGGAACAACACGACGCTCGTCCCCGGCGGCGAGGCGGTCGCCCGCATCGGGCGGCTGCGTGCCGCCGAGGGCGGCGACGCGGTGGTCATGGGAAGCTCGGCGCTCGTCCGCACCCTGTTGAGCGAAGGCCTGGTCGACGAGCTCCGGCTCATGATCATGCCGGTGATCCTCGGCGGCGGGAAGACGGTCTTCCCCGGAGACGGCGCCCTGCACAAGTTCGAGCTGGTCGCCAACGCCACCAGCGGCACGGGCGTCCACATCTGCACGTACCGGCCTGCCGCCGAGGGATAGTTCGGGGCGCGGCGCAGCGGGCGGCGGCTACGCCGTCCGCTACGCCACGGTGTCGCGCAGGACACGAGCCGGGAGTCGGCGCTCCAGCAGCAGCACTCCGACGACGGTCACGGCGTTGGCCAGCCCCAGGGCGAGCCAGGGTGCCGCGTGGTCGAGTTCGTAGAGGGCGCCGAAGAAGGCGGGCGCGGCGATCGACGCGAGGGTGAAGGAGTACTGGAAGACGGCGAGGTAGCGGCCCCGGGCCTGGACCGGGGCCATGCTCGCGGCCAGGCCGTTGGAGACCGGCGCGTGCATCAGTTCGGCCGCGGTGAACAGGAGGGTCGCGACCAGCAGCGCCGGGATCGCCCACCACAGCTGCCCCGGCACGAGCGCGGCCATGATCAGGCACCATCCGGTCCACAGCACCGCCGCGCCGATCAGAGTCCGGGTCCTGCGGCGGCCGGCGAGTCGACGCGCGATAGGGGCGGACAGGACCGCGATGAGGATCGCGTTGCCCGCGAGGATCGATGCCGTCAGCCAGGCCGGCCCCTGGATCCCGCTCAGTACCACGGTGGGCAGGGCCAGCCCGAGCATCAGGGTCGACAGCGCGTACACGGTGTTCAGGCAGATCAGCCCAAGGAAAGGCCGGTCGCGCACCAGCTCCATGTAGCCGGACGCGGGGGCGGACTCGGCCGATCGCTCCCCACGCGCCTCCCCGGTGCGGACGAACGCCGCGATCATGACGGCGGCGACGGCGAAGCACACGGCCGCGCCGTAGGCGACGGCACGGAAGGCGGCCTCGCGCCCGTCGGCGACGACCACCCCGGTCAGCAGCCCGCCCGCCGCGAGTCCGGCGGTGCGTGCCCCGTTGCCGATCGCATACCAGGTGTCCCGGCCGCGCGGCGAGGCGCTGTTGTCGGCGTAGTCCGCGACGGCGGTGAAGATCGTGGACCAGAAGAAGCGGACACCGAGGGCGACCAGGCTCGCGGCCAGGAAGATCCCGACCGGCCCGCTCACCCACGCGTAGGCGAGGAAGCCGACCGCCTGCATCACCTGGGCCGCCACGACGACGGGAAGCGGACCGATCCGGTCGGCGATGGCGCCCGCCCAGACGGGGATGGGCAGGGTGATGGCGTTCGCGACGCTGAGCAGCACACCGAGCACCGCGAGCGGAACCGGGGTGAGCTCGGTGAAGTAGACGAGCGAGAGCGGGAGGAACAGTCCATGCCCGAGTGAGTCGATCGCCAGCGCCGCGATCAGCACCTCCCCGCCCCTGGCGCTTCTACGGGCACCGCCGCTCAACGGCACGCCTCCCTTCCCGAGCAGGCAGTCCGCCTACCCCAGACCTTCCGGCCGCAGTGATGTCCACGGCGGCACGGGCTACGGCGAGGGGGCGCTCGCACATGCGGGACATCATGGCCCGCCGCGCTTCCTCCACGCCAAGGGGTTTTACTCCCCGCCGGTCCAGGGCCGTTCTCCCTCGATGATCATGGGCGGGCATCCGATCATGTCCGTCTTGTCGGAACGGTTGCCTTGATCATCGGCGATGGCTCTGGGGGTGGAGCCACCGCCGCCGGCCCGCGTTCGAGGTGCGGATCGGTCACCCCGCACGCGGGAGAGATGACCCGGATTTAAGGATCACGCACCGGCTTCCAGGGAGACCCTTGACCTAGGAGTGAGATCGATTCATGGGGAGGGATCACCATGGCGGTCAAAGAAGAGGCGGGCCAGCGGTTCGATGTGGACGGGCTGCGCCACGCACTGGAGGACAAGGACCTCGACGCGATGATGTCCCTGTTCACCGAAGACGCCGAGTACCGCATCATCAGCCAGAGCTCACCGCCGTCGGCCCCCCGCGTCTTGCGCGGGCGCGGCGAGATCGGTGACCTGATGCGCGACGTGTTCAGCCGCGACCTGGACCACCGGCTGCAGAACGCGGTGGTCGGGGGCGGCCACGTCGCCTTCGAGGACCTGTGCACCTACAGCGACGGGACCCAGGTCGCCGGCATGGCCATGGCGGACGTGGTGGACGGCCGGATGAGCCGCGTGACCGACATCGAGGCCTGGGACGCTGTGAGCACCACGAGCCGCGCCGACTTCGCCGCGCCCGACGAGACGCGGACGTTCGGCCATGGGCGGCTGGACGTCGTCAACATCGACGACAGCACGATCGGGCTGTTCCGGCTCGAACCGGGGTGGAAGTGGTCCGTGGACGTGAAGCCGATCGCCGGCACGGATCTGTGCGAAGTCGCCCACTTCGTCTACTTCATCACGGGGACGATGTGCATTCGGTTCGCCGACGGCTCCGAGGTCGAGGCCGGGCCGGGCCAGGTGGCGCAGGTGCCCCCGGGACACGACGCGTGGGTGGTCGGCGACGAACCTGTGACAGCGATCGACTGGGCAGGAGCCACGCACTACGCCAAGACCACGTAGAAAGCCCGCACCGCGGCGTCCGGCGACGTGCCGTACGCCGCGGTGTGCCGGGCAGCCGGAGGTCGGGGGCGGCGTGGCGCCGGAGCTTCCTCCCGTTCAGGGTGTGGGGCGCAGGCCCGCCAGGGTCACCGTGTCGGTCGGCTGGCTCGGAGCGGTCGCCGCCTTCCTCGCGCTGGCCGTCGCCGGGCTGACGGCCGAAGACTCCCTGACCGCCCGGGGCGCCTACCTGGCGATGGAGGTCGTCGCCTGGTTCGTCATCGTCCCGTTGGGGCTGGCCTCCCTGGTGACCGGGCTCGTTTCGGCGCTGGGAACGACGTGGGGCCTGTTCCGCCACTACTGGGTCCTGGTCAAGCTGCTGCTGACCGTCGCCGCCACCGTGCTGCTGCTGGTGCACCTGCAGCCGATCGGCTTCATGGCCGGGATCGCGGCTGACACGGCGGCGCCCCTGACCGGCGCCGACCACCTCGGCGTGCGGACGCAACCGCTGTTCGACGCCGGTGCCGCCCTGCTGGTGCTGCTCGTGGCCACGACGCTGGCGGTGGTCAAGCCGCGCGGCATGACGCCCTACGGGCAGCGCGGGCAGCGCGGGCAGCGCGCGCAGCGCCGAGGCCCTTCCGCCGCTGCGGCGGTGCGGAGCAGCGGCTCCGACCCTGCGGTCGGGGCCGACTAGTAGGAGCCGTCCGGGAAGAGCACCGCGCGGAAGAGGCGGCGGGCGGCGCGGATGGCGGGTTGGCGCCAGGTCGGGGTGGCGTTGGCGAGCACCGCCACGGCGGCGTTGGCGGTCGGGCTGAACCCGACGAACGCGGTGAAGCCTCCGGTTCCTCCGGTGTGCCAGAGCAGGGTCTGCCCGCCCACGACGCGGTGGTTCCACACCAGGCTGACGCTGGTTCCGGCCGCACCGGCACGGCCCGCCATGGAGCGGCGCGGGATCCGGGTGGCCCGCAACGCCGCGGCGAGGGGCGCGTCGGACATCTCCGGGCGCAGGTGGGCTCGGAGATAGCCGAGCAGGTCGACGGCGGTGGACCGGACGGCGCCGGCCCCCGCCAGCGCACCGAAGTGCCATGGTCCGACCGGGCGCCCGCGCCGGTGGCCGGTCGCCGCACGGGTACCGGGGGCGATGGCGGGCGGCGCGCCGCTGTCGTCCATCCGCAGCGGGCGCAGGATGCGCTTGGCGAGCAGGTCGGGGTAGCTGCTTCCGGCGGCGTCGGCCAGCAGTTGGCCCAGCAGTCCGATCCCGAACGTGGAGTAGGAGGGCGGCGGCGACACGGCGGGCGCCGGGCGCAGCCGCGCCGTGGCGCGGTAGAGATCGTCGCGCGAGTAGCGGGCGTAGGGGTCGCGCAGCCAGTTGGACACGGCGCCCGGGAACAGGTTGCGGGGCAGTCGGGGCAGACCGGCGGTGTGGGTGGCGAGGTCGAGCAGGGTGATGGGGCGCTCCCCGCGCCGGGGGCGGCCCTCAGGTGGCAGGTAGGTGTCGATCGGGTCGCTGTAGTCGACATCGCCGCAGGCGGCCATCTCGGCGAGCAGCAGGGCGGTGAACGTCTTGGTGACCGATCCCGTCTCGAAGGTCGTGAAGGTGTCGACGAGGTCGGGCCAGCCGCGCCGCTGGAAGCCGACGGCGCGCACCGCCTCCTGGTTGCCTCGGATCACGGCTGCCGCCGCGGCCGGCACGCGCGCCTCGGTGAGCAGGGGCCGCATGTGGGTGTCGAGCAGCTCGGAGGGCGACTGGACGTCCGTCGATGTGGTCACGCGGTTCCTCCCGAGGCCGCCGCACTGGCAGTGAGGGCACGCGACACCGTCGTCGTCGCGGCGATGACGGCGACGATGGTCGGGTGGTGATGGTTGCGGAACGCCCGCTCCGGGTCGCACGAGGGCCGGGTGACGCCGTTGGGGACCATGCCGTCGTCCCGCTGCGCCTTGGCCAGGTGTGCCCACACACGCGGGAAGAGCAGGGGTTCGCGCAGGCAGGTGCCGACGGTGAGGATCTCGCCGAGCAGGTCCCAGAACCCGGTCTCGTCGAACACCTCGACCCATACCGGCAGCCACTGGTGCAGGTACTCCTCCAGCTCCTGGGGCAGGCCCTCGGGGTCGGCTCCCCAGTCGGTGAGGTGGAAGACGGTGTGGGTGACGCCGTAGGCGTTGGTGGCGTCGAGCATCCACGGCTCGGGGGTGGCGCCGAGCCAGGTGCGGGCGGTGAGCTCGGCGGGGTCGTCGTAGAGCGGCAGGCCGGTTCTTCGGGCCGCGGCGAACACCGCCAGCCGCCGGTTGGGCACCTGCTCGGGGACACGGGCGGCGCGCAGGCTGAGGAGGTGGGCGGCCAGCTCCTCCAGCTCCTCGTGGCGGTACCCGGCGGCGGCGAAGGTGGAGTAGATCTCCAGCGGGTAGGTCGCGGCCGGGGTGTGCTGCTGCAGCCGGAAGAGGAGGTCGCCCTCGCGGAGCTCACGCCAGGCGAAGTCGAACAGGGAGTCGGCCACCGCCGAACTGCGCGGGCCGAAGACCGCCTCGCGCCGGACCAGGCCGACGGCCAGCGCGAGTTCGCTCAGCGACTTGAGCGCGCCGCCGTCGAGGTCGTGGTCGGCAGCGTCGTGGTCGAGGGCGAAGCAGGAGCGGACGTGGTCGAGCCAGTCCAGGGCACTGTCACCGACCCGGTGAGCGGATCCGATGGTCGCGGCGTCCATCAGCGCTTGGGCTCCTTGAGGAGGTGGGCGATCGTCAGTTCCAGCAGGGTGCGCGGCTCGCCGGTGGCGAGCATCGCCATGTGCTCCAGCGCAGGGGTGAGCAGCGGTTCGGGCGCGGTGCTGTGGTCCAGGGCCAGCCAGCGGGCCAGGCGCGCGGCGGTGAGGTGGTCGCGGCGCAGCATGGAGCGGACCATGCCCCGGCTGAGGTCGGCGCGGCGGCGTCCGGCGTCGGTGCGGGTGGCGCCGACGAGGCCGGGCAGGGCGAGCGAGGACAGGCGCGCGTAGGCCACCGACCATTCGGGCCAGGGCGTGCCGATGCTGGCGGCGATCCCCTCGCCGGAGTCGCTGTCGACGGCCGGGGCGGGTGACAGCCCCTCCCAGGAGGTGGCGTCGACGGCGAAGCGCGCCAGCACGCGGCGCAGGGCCCAGTCGCGGGCCGCCCAGACGAGGTCGGGCGTGGGCGAGACCGGCGGCGCGGGGTAGGCCCGCGCCGCCTCCCGGATCACGGCGACGTCGTCGTCCTCGGGGAGCCGGCCGCCCAGCACGTAGGGCGCGAGGATGTCGGTTCCCAGGACGCGGACCGCCCCCAGGCCCGTGCCGTTCTCACCGAGTTCGGCGACGCGCCGCTGCAGTGTAAAGGCGCGCTCAGGCGCCGCCAGGGCACCGGCGACGTCGGCGGCCAGGACCCGGGTGGCTTCCTCGAATCGGGCCGAGGGCGATGAGGTGAGCATGGACCCGGCCGTCAGAACACCCGGGCGCAGGCGAGATTCTGCACCACGCCCTCGCACGCGTCCGCCTCGATCGGCTCGCCGCCGTCAGGGGCGATGGCCGGCAGCAGCGCCAAGAGGAGGTTGGAGATGCCCGCCGCGCGCGGTGCCGCGTTCGAGGGGGCCTCGGCAGTCTCACCTGCGTGCACCAGCGTCTGGACCGCGCCGCGGTCGTCGGCGGTCACGTCCACGTGACAGTCTGTCGGCGGTGTGCGCATCGCCATCCTGATCCCCCGTGTGAATTGGAATACACATGACCGAACCAAGAATGGGGGGCGGTGGCGGTTCACCACAAGTGACCGCCATTCCCAATCGCGCGTTCCGGTCGACGCGCAATTCACCGGCCGTGACGTCCGGCGCTCACCCAGCCGCACGTCAGAGGAGGTGGCAGCGCCCCGCCCGGGAAATGGAGCACTGCTTCCTATATCCCATAAAATCCCCCATCTCCTATCGACACCTGGCGATACCGCCGCCCGGCGGGTTCATCCTTTTCGGTCGTCGGAGAACGGGGCCGGGCGGGAACACGCCGTGTCCCACCCGCGGGGCGGCTACTCCTCCAGCAGGACCTTGGCAACGGCGGCGTCGGTGACAAGGGAGGAGATCAGGCCGGTGCGCAGCATGATGCCGATGGCCTCGGCCTTGGCCGCTCCCCCGGCGACCGCGATGACCTCGGGGACGCGGCGCAGTTGTTCGGCGCGGACGCTGAGGACCCGGTCGTCGAGGTCGGTGTGGACCTGCTCGCCCTTGGCGTCGAAGAGCTGGGCGGACATGTCGGCGCGCACCCCCATCTCGGCGTAGCGGGCGCGCTCGTCGGGGCCCAGGGTCTGGTAGACGGTGGAGGTCTGCTCGTCCCAGCCGCCGATCGCCACCACGGCCTTGGTCAGCCGCTCGAAGCGGCCGAAGGCCGCGGCGATGCCGGGGTCGGCGCGCAGCGTGCGCGCGGTGGCGGCGTCGGGCAGGACCAGCGGGGCATATATGGGGAAGGCGGACCCGCCGGAGATGTGCGCGGCGCGGCGAACGGTCTCCACCGGGCCTGTCGCGTTGGGGTGGTCCGAGATGACGCCGTTGAGCTGCACGATCGTGCAGGGCGCCAGCCGGGTCAGCTCGGCGCACATGATCTCCAGCGTGCGTCCGGAGGTGAGGCCGAGGACGTCGTCGGGGGTGACGATCTCACTGAGCAGGTCGGCGGCGACCGTGCCGACCTGGCGCCGGGTCTGCAGGGGGTCGCCGGACTCCGCCACGACGATGGCGTGGTGCAGTCCGAAGGCCTCGCGCAGCCGGTCGGAGCGCTCGGCGTCGAGCAGGGCGGGAAGCCGGATGTCGATGCGCACGATGCCGCTCTCCCGGGCCGCGTCCAGTGCCCGCGCCACCTTGAACCGGCTGAGCCCGAACTCCTTGGCGATCTCCACCTTGGAGTGCCCGTCCAGGTAAAAACGTCGCGCGATCGCGGCCACCTGGACCAGTTCCGCCGGGCCCCGCGCGGGGGCGCCTTCCCCGCCCACCGGGGGGATCTCGCCTTCGACCGACTGCCGCCCTGCCATCTCGCTCATGTGAGTCCGCCCATGCTCATAGGCAAACCATACATTGACATCGGCTTTCACATGTGTTTTACATGACATTAGACATATGAGAACACTACCGCTCACATGAGCATGAATCTCGGTGGGCGGACGGCAAGGAGCGACCGTGCGCGCAGCCATCATCGAGCAGCCTGGATCGATCACCGTCGGTGAGCGGCCCGACCCCGCACCGGGTACGGAGGGGGTCGTCGTCCGGGTCGGTGCGTGCGGCATCTGCGGCACCGACCTGCACATCGCCGACGGCGAGTTCCCGCCCAGCCCCTACCCGCTGGTCCCCGGGCACGAGTTCGCCGGTGAGATCGTCGCCGTCGGCGCCGACGCGCCCGGCGGACTCCGCGTCGGCGACCGGGTCGCCGTCGACCCCTCGCTCTTCTGCGGGCACTGCGACTACTGCCGGGCCGGACGCGGCAACCTCTGCGCCGACTGGGGCGCCACCGGCGACACCGTGGACGGGGCGTTCGCCGAATACGTCGCCGTCCCCGCCGCCAACTGCTACCGGATGCCCGAAGCGATGGGCTTCCGCGAGGGCGCGCTGGTCGAGCCGCTGTCGTGTGCGGTGCACGGCGTCCGCCGCATCGGCGTGAGCGCGGGCGAGCGGTTCCTGCTCGTCGGCGCGGGGACCATGGGCCTGCTGCTGCAGCAGCTGCTCCAGCACAGCGGCGCCCGCGTCACCATGGTCGACCGCAACGCCGAGCGGCTGAAGATCGCCGCCGACCTCGGCGCGCACGCGGTGGCCACGGACACCGCCGACCTCCACGACGAGCTCTTCGACGCCGCCGTGGACGTCACCGGCGCCCCGCCCGCGATCGAGGCCGCGTTCAACGCGCTGCGGCGCGGCGGGCGCCTGCTCATCTTCGGCGTCGCCGCCGACGACGCCCGCGTCAACCTCTCGCCGTTCCGCATCTACAACGACGAGATCACCGTGGTCGGCTCGATGGCCGTGCTGAACAGCTTCGGCGCGGCCCTGGATCTGCTGGCCGCGGGCGTGGTCCGCACCGCGCCGCTGCTCAGCCACGCCCTGCCGCTGGAGGACTTCCCCGCCGCACTGGACCTGACGCGGTCGGGTGCGGGGGTCAAGGTGCAGGTCGTCCCCGACGTCACCGCGGCGCGCCGGTAGCGCGAGCCGCCGCGACCGGGCCGGAAGGAATGCCACGTGAAGCACAGCGATCCGCGCACCGCCGCCCGCGGCCTCCTGCCCGCCGCCGCGCTCACCGCCGGAGCCCTGCTGCTCACCGGCTGCGCCGGGGCCGGTGCCGTGGCCGACCGCAACGGCGAGAGCTCGATCGTCATCGCGATCGTCGCCAACCCGCAGATGCAGGACGCCATCTCGCTGCAGTCGCGGTTCGAGGCCGAGAACCCCGGTGTCAAGGCGAACTTCGTGTCGCTTCCGGAGAACGAGGCGCGCGCCAAGATCACCACCTCGGTCGCGGCGGGCGGCGGCGAGTTCGACGCGGTCATGATCAGCAACTACGAGACCGCGCAGTGGGCGGAGTTCGGCTGGCTGGAGAACCTCGGCCCCTACATGGAGCGGACCGAGGGCTATGACGCCGACGACTTCATCCCCTCCATCCGCGAGGACCTGTCGTATGAGGGCGACATGTACTCGGTGCCGTTCTACGGCGAGACGTCGTTCGTCGCCTACCGCGAGGACCTGTTCGAGCAGGCCGGGGTCGAGATGCCGGACGACCCCACCTGGCCGGAGATCGCCGATCTCGCCGCCGCCCTGGACGGCGTCGAGCCCGGCGTCGCGGGCATCTGCATGCGCGGGCTGGCCGGGTGGGGCGAAGTCCTGGCCCCGTTCAACAGCCTGCTGCACACCTTCGGCGGACGCTGGTACGACGAGGACTGGAACGCCCGACTGGACTCCGCGAAGTTCCGCGAGGCCGCCGAGTTCTACGTGGACCTGGCCCGCGAGCACGGCCAGCCAGGCGCGGCCAACAGCGGCTTCGGCGACTGCCTGAACCGCTACAGCCAGGGCAGGGCGGCGATGTTCATCGACTCCACGTCGATGGTGAGCACCGTCGAGGACGCGGACGCCAGCACCGTCGTCGGCAGGAGCGGGTACGTGCCCGCGCCGGTACTCGACACCGACCAGGGCGGCTGGCTCTACACCTGGTCACTGGCGATCCCCGCGTCATCCGAGCACAAGGACGAGGCGTGGGCCTTCCTGTCCTGGATGACCGACAAGGACTACATCCGGCTGGTCGGCGAGGAGTACGGCTGGCAGCGGGTGCCCCCGGGCAACCGGCTGTCCACGTTCGACATCCCCGAGTACCAGGAGGTCGCCGGGGCCTACGCCGACCCGATGCTGCGCGGTATCGAGGGCCTCGACCCCGCGGACCCCACCGTGGACCCCGTTCCCTACTCCGGCATCGGATTCCTGGCGATCCCCGAGTTCCAGGACCTCGGAACGCGTGTCAGCCAGCAGCTGAGCGCGGCCATCGCCGGGCGCATCAGCGTGGAGGAGGCGCTGGAGCAGAGCCAGCGCTACGCCCAGGTCGTGGGCGACGGCTATAAGGAGGAGGGCCGATGAGCCCGACGACGCACGCGGCCGCCCGCCTGGACCCGCGGTCGGCGGAGCGGGCCCGCGGCTGGGCCCGGCGCGCCCCGCTGATGCCGGCGCTGATCTTCATGATCGTGGTCACCCAGCTGCCGTTCCTGTTCACGATCTTCTACTCCACGCAGTCCTGGAACCTGGTGCGCCCCGGTTCCCGGGAGTTCATCGGGCTGGCCAACTACGCGGCGGTGCTGACCGACGCCACGTTCCTCACCGCCGCGCTCAACACCGTGCTGATCACGGCGTCGTGCGTGCTGGTCTCGATGGCGCTGGGCATCGGCCTGGCCTTGCTGCTGGACCGCGGGTTCCAGGGGCGCGGGGTGGTGCGCACGCTGCTGATCACCCCGTTCCTCATCCTGCCGGTGGCCACGGCGCTGCTGTGGAAGCACATCATGTTCGAGCCGGTGTTCGGGCTGGTCAACTTCGTCCTGTCCCCGTTCGGGGCGGGGAACGTGGACTGGGCTGCCCAGCACCCGGTCATCGCGGTGGTCACCGCCATGGTGTGGCAGTGGACGCCGTTCATGATGCTGCTGGTGCTGGCCGGGCTGCAGAGCCAGGGCCGCGACGTCATCGAGGCCGGGGAGGTCGACGGCGCGAACCGCTGGCAGATGTTCACCGCCATCACCCTGCCGCACCTGCGCCGCTACATCGAGCTGGGCGTGCTGCTCGGGTCGATCTACGTGGTCAACACCTTCGACACGATCTACATGATGACCCAGGGCGGGCCCGGGACGGCCAGCGCCAACCTGCCCTTCTACATCTACCAGCGCACGTTCCTCGGTTTCGACATCGGCCAGTCCGCCGCCATGGGCGTCATCGTCGTCGTCGGCACCGTCATCGTGGCCATGCTCGCGCTGCGGTTGATCTTCCGGTCGTTCATGGCCGGCCAGGAGGCGATGTCGTGACCACCGCAGCTCCCACCGGACCCGCGGCGTCGGCGAGCCGTGCCGGGGGCGGGCGGGCCGGGACCACCGGGGTTCCGCGCCGTGTCGGCCGCCCGCGCGCCCGACGGCGCAAGAGCGGCGCCCGCGGCATCGCATTGACCGCGCTGACCTGGGGCATCGCCCTGCTGTTCGTCTCACCCGCGCTGTGGATGGTGCTGACCGCCTTCAAGCAGGAGGGCGATGCCGCCACCGACCCGCCCACGGTGCTGTTCGAGCCGACCCTGGAGCGGTTCGGCGGTGTGGTCGACTCCGGCATCCTGCCCTACCTCGCCAACTCGATGGTCGCCACGCTGGTCTCGACGTCGCTGGTGCTGCTGCTGGGGGTACCGGCCGCCTACGCGCTGTCGATCCGCCCGATCAAACGCACCCAGGACGCGCTGTTCTTCTTCATCTCGACGAAGATGCTGCCGGTGGTGGCGGTGGTGGTCCCGCTGTACGTCGCCGCGGCGCAGGTGCGGATGCTCGACAACGTCTGGACGCTGGTGGTGCTCTACACCGCGATGAACCTGCCGATCGCGGTGTGGATGCTGCGCTCGTTCTTCCTGGAGGTACCCAAGGGCATCGTCGAGGCGGCGCAGATGGAGGGAGCGGGGCTGCCCCGGGTGCTGTGGTCGGTGATGCTGCCGGTGATGGCGCCCGGCATCGCCGCGACCGCGCTGATCTGCATGATCTTCTCGTGGAACGAGTTCTTCTTCGCGGTGAACCTGACCGCGGTGCAGGCGGCCACGGCGCCGGTGTTCATGGTCGGCTTCATCACCAGTGAGGGGTTGTTCCTGGCCCAGCTGTCGGCCGCGGCCACCCTGGTGTCGCTGCCGATCGTGGTGGTCGGCTGGATCGCCCAGCGCCAGCTGGTCCGGGGTCTGTCGATGGGCGCGGTGAAGTAGCCGACCCGCGGCCGCGCCCCTGTGGGCGCGGCCGCCCGGTTCAGCCCCGCACGGCCCCGGTCCCGGTCCGCCCGGCCGGGGCCGGGCCGCAGCAGCCGGCCTCCTCGGTGGGGTCGGGCTCCTCGGTGAGTCCCGAGCCGCTGCACACGCCGGTTTCGGGGAGGGTCAGCTCGACGCGCGCGGCCGCCTCGTGGTCGCCGGCGATCCGCGCGGCGATGCTGCGCACCTGCTCGAACCCGGTCAGGGCGAGGAAGGTGGGGGCACGGCCGTAGGACTTCATGCCCGCCAGGTAGAAGCCGGGCTCGGGGTGGGCGAGCTCCTCGGCCCCGTGTGGGTAGACCGTGCCGCAGGAGTGCATGTTGGGGTCGATGAGGGGGGCCAGCCCGACCGGTGCCTGCAGGGCGGGGTCGAGGCCGAGCCGGACCTCGGAGAGCCAGGACAGGTCGGGGCGGAAGCCGGTCAGGGCCACGACCTCGTCGACGGGGCCGAGCTCCCGCCCGCTGTCGTCGGCCAGCACCACGCGGCCGCCCTCGCACCGCACCGCGGCGGTCCGGAAACCGGTGGCCAGCTCGATGCGCCCGGCGTCGACCGCCGCCTTGGCGCGAATGCCCAGCGCGCCGCGGGCCGCCAGCCGGTCGGCCTCCCCACCGCCGAACGCGTCGCCGACCTCACCCCTGCGCAGCACCCAGAGGACCCGCGTGCCCGGCTCGGCCTCGGCCAGCTCCGACAGCGCCACGAGTGTCGTCAGCGCGGAGTGGCCGCGCCCGACGACGGCGGTGCGGCGGCCCCCGTAGCGCCGCCGGGCCTCGGCGTCGGCGAGGTCGGGGATGCGGTGGGAGATGCCGTCGGAGACGGAGGCGTCGAGCTCCCCGAGAGCGGGCAGCCCGTCGGCGCCGAGCGGGTTGGGGGTGGTCCAGGTTCCGGAGGCGTCGATGACGGCGCGGGCGAGGATCCGCTCCTCGGCCCCGTCGGCCCCGCGGATGTGAACGGTGAACGGCTGCTCCGAGCGCCCGGCGTCGACGACCCGGTCGCGGCCGCGCCGCGCCACGCCGATGGCCTCGGTGCCGAACCGGAGGCGGACGCGGCCCCGGTTTCCCAGGGCGTCGGCCAGGGGGCGCAGGTAGGTCCGCACCCACTCGGCGCCGGTGGGGTAGGCCGCGTCGGCCGGGCGCTGCCGACCCTCTGCGGCGAGGATCTTCTCGGCGGCGGGGGCGATGAGGTCGCGCCAGGAGGAGAAGAGGCGGACGTGGCCCCATTCGCCGACCGCCGCCCCGGCGGTCGCGCCCTTTTCCAGGACCAGGACGGGCAGGCCGCGCTGCTCCAGTTCGGCCGCTGCGGCCAGCCCCACCGGGCCCGCGCCGATCACCGCGACCGGCAATCCGTCGACCATGGCACACCTTTCCATCGATGAATGTCGATTGAGTTGGACTTTATCGACATCCATCGATTGATGCAACCATCGATCGTGGTCGATAATGAGGCCATGACCGTGACGACGCCCGCGCCCGACGCCCCCGCCCTCGACCCCGCCGACGCCGCGACCTATGCCTCCTGGTTCGCCTGCCTGGCCGAACCCACGCGCGTCCGGCTCCTGCACGCCATCGCCTCGCGCCCCGGAACGAGCAGCGTCGGGGAGCTGGCCGACAGCCTGGGCATCGGCCAGCCGACCGTCTCCCACCACCTGCGCAAGCTCGCCGACGTCGGCTTCGTCACCCTGGCCAAGGAGGGCACCTCGACCCGGGTCGCGGTCAACCCCGCCTGCTGCACCGGGCTCCCGCACGCGGCCGACGCCGTCATGGGCATGGTGGCCGCACGCCCCTGCTGCCCCGGCGACCTGCCGGACGACGTGACGGTGCGCGCGATGGAGCCCGGCGACATGGACGCGGTGCGCCGCATCTTCGCGGAGGGCATCGCGACCGGCGAGGCCACCTTCGAGACCGAGGTCCCCGACGCCGCGACACTCGACGCGACATGGCTGGCCGACCACCGGTGGGTGGCCGAGATCGACGGGGCGGTGGTCGGGTGGGCCGCGGCCGGCCGGGTCTCGAACCGGGAGGTCTACTCAGGCGTCGCCGAGACCTCGCTCTACGTGGACGAGGCGGAGCGCGGACGCGGTGTCGGCAAGGCGCTGATCCACCGGCAGGTCACCGAGGCCGACCGGCAGGGCCTGTGGACCCTGCAGTGCTCGGTCTTCCCGGAGAACAAGGCCGGCCTCGCCCTGCACCACTCGGCCGGGTTCCGAACGCTGGGAGTGCGCGAACGCATCGCCCGGCACCGCGGCCGGTGGCGCGACACGGTCCTGCTGGAACGCCGACGCCCCGACGGTGAGGTGTGCGGCGGCCGGGACTGAGCCGACCGCCCACCGCGCGGGCGGCCGTGCCGGTCTCCGCGGTCGGAGCGGTCAGAGTTCCGCGGCGATGCGGGCCACGATCTCGGCGGCGGGGGCCTCGGCGGCCGAGCGGAAGCCGATGCCCGCCCAGAGGTGGAGGGTGTCGGCGTCCCCGGCCTTGGCGGCGGCGGCGCGCATCGGTCCGGTCAGGTAGTGGACCTGCGGATAGGCGCCGGGAGCCGCCTCGCCGTGGGTGCGCAGGAAGCGGTTGACGATGCCTCGGGCGCGGCGGCCGCTGAAGGCGCGGGTGATGGCGGTCTCGGAGAAGCGGGCGTCGGCCAGGGCCTGCTTGTGGGTCGCGCTGGCGCCGCACTCGTGGCAGCGGAGGAACGCCGTACCGAGCTGGGCGGCGACGGCGCCACGGGACAGGACGGCGCGGACTCCCTCGGGGCCGGTGATGCCGCCCGCCGCGACGAGGGGGACGTCGACGGCCGCGCGCACCTCGGTGAGGAGGTCGAGCAGCGGCACGGTCCGCTCCTGGTCGTCGACGAACGAGCCCTGGTGCCCGCCCGCCTCGGCGCCCTGCACGCACAGGGCGTCCGCCCCGGCCTCGACGGCGATGCGGGCCTCGGCCGGGGTGGTGACGGTGACGACGACGGCGCTGCCGGCCGCCCGCAGCAGGGCGATGTCACGCGCCTCGGGGCAGCCGAAGGTGAAACTCACCACGGGGACGGGCGAGGCGAGGAGGGCGTCCAGTTTCGCCGAGTAGTCGTCATCCCGCCACTCGGCCGGTCCGGGCGCGGCGCCCAGTCGCTCGGCCTCGGGGGCGATCCGCTCCCGGTAGGCGGCGACCTGCGTCTCGGGGACGGCGCTGCCGCGGTCGGGCATGAAGATGTTGACCCCGAAGTCGCGCGAGGTCAGCGTGCGCGTCTTCGCGATCTGCTCGGCCATCGACTCGGCGGTCCGGTACCCGGCGGCGAGGAAGCCGATCCCGCCCGCCCCGTTGACCGCCGCGACCAGCTCCGGCGTGCTGGCGCCGCCCGCCATGGGAGCCGCCACGACCGGAACGCCGATCCCATCGAAAATGCCCACTGTCCACTCCCCCGCGACCGTCGAACGGACCATTGCGAAAAGTAAGCATCAGACTCCCATACCCCCCGGACCGCCGATGGCGGGGGTCCGCTCCCGGCACCCCGCGCGGGTCGGCGGGCCTTCGGCCCGGCACGCCCCGTCGACGCGAACCGTGGTATGACAGAGTTCACGGCCGCAAACAGTGACAACCGAAGTTAACAGTGATTACTCTTGGAGGTGTCAGCGGACCGAGCCGCGCCCCCGGCGCGGAGAGAAGGCGGAGATCCCCATGATCGACACCGCACTCCTTACCACCGTCATCTGGATCACCCTCGTCGGCATCGGGCTGACCTTCGCGATCGGCCTCGCGGTCATCGCCGACCAGGCGATGCGCCACCGCGAGGCACGCGCAGACCGCACCGCACCGCTCCCGGCGGGGACCCGGGAGAACGGAACGCAGCCCCGTCACGCGGCGGACACGGCCGGTGGGGCGGCCGTGGACCGGGCCGCGGCGGAGAAGCAGCCGGTCTGAGGTGGAGCGGCCGGGTCGGCCGAGTCGGCCGACTCGGCGCCACCGGCCCGATGATGACGGCGCCCTCCTCCGGGGGCACCCGCGGCAGCGGGGCTCCACGGGGGAGGGCGCCGTAGGTCGTACGCGCCTCTTCGCTACAGGTCGTCGCTCTGGCCGGTCAGGACCGTAGCGGCCAGGAGGACCGGATCGACGTTGCCTCCCGAGACGACGGCGACCGTGTTCCCCGCCGGGGCGCGCCCCGACAGCACGGCCGCGGCGGCCAGGGCGCCACTGGGCTCCGCCACCACACGGGCCCGCCGTGCGATCCGGCCCATCGCCGCCCGGATCTCCTCCTCGGTGACGGTGAGGATGTCGTCCAGGCGTTCCCGCAGGTGGGCGAATGTCCGGTCGGACAGCCCCACGCGCACGCCGTCGGCGGCGGTCCGGGCGGTGCGCTCCGGCGACCAGGCGATCCGGCGGCCGACGGCCAGGCTCTCCGCGGCGTCGGCAGCCAACTCGGGTTCCACACCGATCACCGCGGCGTCCGGCTTCAGCTCTTTGACCGCGGTGGCCACCCCCGAGGCCAGCCCCCCGCCGCCGACCGGGAGCAGCACCGTGTCCACGGCCGGCAGGTCCTCCAGGATCTCCAGGCCGACGGTGCCCTGCCCGGCGATCACGGCGTCGTCGTCGAAGGGCGGAATCAGTGTCAGGCCGCGCTCCCCGGCCAGCCGCCGCGCGGTCTCCGACCGCTGCGCGGGGGTCACGATGACCACCTCGGCGCCGAGCTCCCGCATCGCGTCCGTCTTCACCTGCGGCGCGCCCTCGGGCACGACGACGACGCAGGCGACCCCGACGGCGCGGGCCGCGTACGCCAGGGCGCGGCCGTGGTTGCCCGACGAGTGGGTCACGACCCCGGCGGCGCGGGCCTCGTCGTCCAGGAGCGACAGCGCGTTCGTGGCGCCGCGGATCTTGAAGGACCCGACGGGTTGCAGGTTCTCCGCCTTCAGCCAGAGCGGCGGGCCGCCGCGCACCACGGGCATCGGCAGCAGCGGGGTACGCATGACGCCCCGCCCGCCCGCACCGTCCGCACCGTCCGCACCTCCGGTGCCGCTGACCGCGCCGCGCGGTGCGATGCGGTCGGCGGCGGCACGGATGTCGTCCAGGGCGATGAGCCCGGTCTCGACGTACTCGGTTCTCTCCATGCCCAACGGTATTCCCACACCGCACGCGTCCGATGACGGCCCGCGTGGCATGATCGTGGTCTGATGCGTACTGACCTGACTCCCGAAGACCTGCCCGGCCGCGCCTTCTACCGGCTGCTCACGGCGGTGGTCGTTCCGCGCCCCATCGCCTGGATCTCTACGACGTCGGCATCCGGGGTGGACAACCTGGCCCCGCACTCGTTCTTCACCGTCTCCTCGGTGGAGCCGCCGATCGTGCAGTTCACCTCGGTGGGCCGCAAGGACCACCTGCGCAACGTCGAGGAGACCGGCGAGTTCGTGGTGAACTTCGCCCCGGAGCACCTGCAGCGGGAGATCAACGCCACCGCCACCGACTACCCGCCGGAGGTCAGCGAGTTCGACGCGGTCGGCGTCACCCGCGAGCCCAGCAGCGCGGTCAAGCCCCCGCGGGTGGCCGCCTCCCCGGTGGCGCTGGAGTGCCGACTGCACTCCACCCTCCTCTTCGGCGACTCCACGGTGGTCTTCGGGCGGGTCGTGCACGCAGCGGTCGACGCCGACGTCCTCACCGGCGGGCACCCCGAGGTCGCCCGCTTGCGGCCGATCGCGCGGCTCGGCAAGGACGAGTGGGGCACCCTGGGTGAGGTCACCTCGCTGCCGCGGGTCCCCTATGCGGACCTTCCCGTCGGCGCCCCGGAGGCCGACCGGGGCTGATGCGGTGCGGGCGGTGCGGGCGGTGCGGGCGGTGCGGATGGCCGACGCCCGCGCACCGCCCGGACCGTCCCGGTTTCACCCGGAATTGGTAAATATTGCTTTCGATTCCCCCGAGTCACCCTGACGACCCCTGGCCGCCACCCCCGCACCGGCGATAACGTTCCGGCTGGGGTGGTGCCGCGGTTCCCCCTCCCCGCGGCACCACCTTCCGCTCCGCCTCGGCCGGCGCGGCACGCTAGAGGAAGTTGACGCCCTGCGCCAGCGGCAGCTCGTCGGAGTAGTTCACCGTGTTGGTCGCCCGGCGCATGTAGGCCCGCCACGCATCCGAACCGGACTCGCGGCCGCCCCCGGTGTCCTTCTCCCCGCCGAAGGCCCCGCCGATCTCCGCACCCGACGTGCCGATGTTGACGTTGACGATGCCGCAGTCCGACGCGGCGAGGAAGCGCTCGGCCTCCCGCTGGTCGGACGTGAAGATGGCGCTCGACAACCCCTGCGTGACACCGTTGTGCAGCTCGACGGCCTCCTCCAAGGTGCGGTAGGTCAGCACGTAGAGGATGGGCGCGAAGGTCTCCTCCCGCACGATCTCGCTCTGCTCCGGCATCCGCACGACCGCCGGCTCCACGTAGTAGGCGTCGGGAGCGTCCTTCTCCAGGCACCGGTCCCCACCGGTGAGGACCCGCCCGCCGTCGGCGACCGCCCGGTCGAGCGCGGCGCGCAGCGCGGTGTGCGCGCGCTCGCCGATGAGCGGGCCCACCAGCGTCTCCTCGTCGAACGGGTCGCCGATACGCGGGCGCAGCTGCCCGTAGGCGGCCACGATCCGTTCGGTGAGCCGGTCGGCGACGTCCTCGTGCGCGATGATCCGGCGCAGCGTGGTGCAGCGCTGCCCCGCCGTCCCCGCCGCCGCGAACACGGTCCCCCGCACGGCCAGGTCGAGGTCGGCCGACGGGGCGATGACCGCCGCGTTGTTGCCCCCGAGTTCGAGCAGGCACCGCCCCATGCGGGCGGCGACGCGCGGCCCGACCTGCTTGCCCATCGCCACCGACCCGGTCGCCGACACCAGGGCCACGCGCGGGTCGTCGACGATCTGCTCGCCGACCTCCCGCTCCCCCAGCACGACCCGGTGCACCCCTTCGGGGGCGCCCACGTCCGCGCAGGCGCGGCGGAGCAGGCCGTGGCAGGCGAGCGCGGTCAGCGGGCTCAGCTCGGAGGGCTTCCACACGATGGTGTTGCCGCATACGAGAGCGACCGCGGTGTTCCACGACCACACCGCCACCGGGAAGTTGAACGCGGTGATGATCCCGACGACACCCAGCGGGTGCCAGGTCTCCATGAGTCGGTGCCCGGGGCGTTCGGAGGGCATCGTGCGCCCGTAGAGCTGGCGGGAGAGACCGACCGCGAAGTCGCAGATGTCGATCATCTCCTGGACCTCGCCGGCCGCCTCGGACCTGATCTTCCCGGCCTCGATGGTGACGAGGTCGGCGAGGTCGTCCTTGTGCTCGCGCAGCAGCTCCCCCAGCCGGCGTACGAGGTTTCCGCGCTGCGGGGCGGGGGTGTCGCGCCAGACGGCGCGGAACGTCTCCTGCGCGGCGCCGATGGCCTGGTCCGTCTCGGCCGCGGTGGCGTAGGCGATGTCAAAGAGGGGGTCACCGGTGATGGGTGTGCGTGCGCTGTGACCGGTGGGGGCCGACGCGATGTACCCCGAAGCGCCACAGCGCTCCAGGGCGGCCTTCGCGCGTTCGGTGAGCCGGGCGGTGGTGGGGAGGGTGCTCATCATCGTCTCTCTCCGTTGAGAGGATCGGGTCATGGTGCGGGAGTCATCTTCCCTTCCCCGTGCCGGATTAACCGCCCGTCCGCACGCCCGCGCCCGGTCGAGGCGCCGACCAGGGGCGGGGTGCGTATCCGGGGTGGTCAGTCCCGCATGCCCAGGTGCGGCTGCGGGCCGGTACCGGTCAGCCGGGGCTGCGGCCCGGTCGCGACCGTCCGGCCGCGTGCGAAGGGGACGGCCTGCTCCGCCGGGCGCGATGCGGATCCGTTCGGGGACGGACGGCGCATCAGGCCGACGGCCAGCAGCTGCCAGGCGGTGTAGGCCACCGTGTAGACGGCGACGGCGGCCGCCAGGACCACGGCCGCATCCACCGCGGTCATCGCGAGCTTGGCCCACACCAGCTCACCTTCGGCCTGCCACCGGTTGAGCCGGAAGGCCTCGGCGGGAACACGCGCCGCATCGACGACGGCCAGCCCCACGACCAGCGCCATACCGCTCCACACCGGAAGCCGCCACCACCGCGGCAGGCCGACCGTCGGCTCGTCCTCGACGGGAACGGCGCGCAGCATCCACGCCACGATCCAGACGGCCATCGCCACCCCCAGCACGACGCTCAGGCCGTCCTGCACCACCTGCTGGCGGGACACGCCGCCGACCACCGCCTCGGTCGACGGCCACGGCACGACGTCGCCGTGCGTGATGCCGTCGAGCAGGATGTGGGTGACCGCGCCGAGGAACACCGACAAGGCGGCCCACCCCAGGGTCCGCCCGTCCCATCGGAACCCGCGCGCCGGGCCGGCGAGTCGACGTCGGGCCCAGCCGGGCGCCAGCGCCACCAGGGGACGTTTGAGCAGCGCCTGGAAGACGACGAAGACGGCCATTCCCAGCAGGGACCCCAGCAGCAGGTCGGAGATCTGGTAGCCGAGCCCGTCGAGCACCGCCGGCACCGCGACCGGAACGAACTTCCCGAAATCCGGCGACATCGCACCGATCGCCAGCGCGGACGGCAGCAGCCGATCCCGTGACATCGGAATCGCCACAGCGGCGTGGCACAGCGTGAACGGCACCGTAGATCTCCTTCTTCGCACATGGCCGCGAATCGGACGCACGGCGCCCGCGTGCCCCCTCCGCGGGCGCCGTGCGTCCCTGACACGACCCCTATCGCCGCGCCCCGGTGGACCGGTTCCCGCACGGGATGCGATCCGGGTCATACTTCCGACTTCCGCTACCGACGCGGCGCCCGGTGCCGGGTGCGGGCGCCGGGGCCGCGCGGGGTAAACTCCGCACCGGCCGCAGGCCCGACCGCGCCGCCGGTGACGCGTGCGAGGAACCCGAGTGCGAAAGGCCGCCCCAGTGAATGCCACCGAGCCCACCGTCGAGGAGAGCCGAGCCGAGCTGGACGCGCCGCAGCTGCTGCTGCGCCGCTCCGGATTCGGCGCCGCGGCTCCCCTGTTCTCCGCCGATCTGGCCGGAGCCGGGAGCCTCGACGTCGCAGAGCAGGTGGTCACGTCGCACGGACGCCGCCTGTGGTCGGAAGCGGTGCGGGAGAGCGGCGACGTCATCGACGACCGTCCGCTGTACTGGGCGCGGCTCACGCTCAGTGCGCGGCTGCGGTCCTGGCAGCCCGAGTTCACGCTCGACGAGCGCGAGCGCGGCGCGCTGCTGACCCGGCTCGAACACGCCTCGCGCGGCCACGACGACCTCGTCTTCGCCCCCGGAGACCGGCAGCTGCGCGTCATCGTCACCGGGTTCGACCCGTTCGACCTCGACACCGACGTCCGCGCGTCCAACCCCTCCGGTGTCGCCGCCCTCACCCTGCACGACGCGACCTTCGACATCGGCGGGTACACGGCCGTGGTGCGCACGGCCCTGTTCCCGGTACGGTGGCGCGATTTCACCGACGGCATGGTCGAGCGCGTCCTCCTCCCCCACTACACCGCCGACCCGGGCAGCTCGGCCGCGGCCGACGCCGTCATCACGGTCAGCCAGGGCCGCGAGGGCCGCTTCGACCTGGAGGCCCACAACGCGGCCTGGCGCGGCGGGCGTGCCGACAACGAGGGCCGCACCGCGCCCGGCCCCGTTCCGCTGGGTGCGGAGGCGCCGCGCGTGGACCCGCGGCCGGAATGGAGCACCTCGTCCCTGCCCCGGCGGGCCATCGTCGCCCAGGCCACCGGGCGCTTCCCCGTGCACGACAACACCGCGGTCACCGAGATCCCGGCCGGCGAGGGGCCGGAGGGATCGACCGTGCACCGCCCGAACGGCCCCACCCCGGGCTCGTGGGCACGGGGCGGCGGAGGCGGCGACTACCTCTCCAACGAGATCGCCTACCGCAACACGCTGCTGCGCGACGCCATCGGCCGCCCCCTCCCGGCCGGGCACGTGCACACCCCGGCGCTGCACCCCGGCAGTGCCGACCCGGCCACGCTGACCGACCCTGCCTTCGAGCGCGACCGCGCCGACATCGTCGGGCAGCTGCGCGCGATCATCGCCGCCGCGCTTCGCCCCACCGCCCAGGGGTGATCCGGTTCCGCTCCGGTGGACAGGGGCACACGGCCGGAAGCGGTCACCGCCGCCCGGTGCCGCCCTCCCCCTCGGCCTCCCCGTCCATCAGGCCGCTGCGGTAGGCCCACGCCGCGATCTCCACGCGGTTGCGGGCGTGCAGCTTTCCCTGGACACTCGCAAGGTGGGTCTTGACCGTACTCAGCGAGACGAACAGGCGCTCGGCGACCTCGACGTTGGTCAGGCCCTCGGCGACCGCGCGGACGATGTCGACCTCGCGGTCGGTCAGCCCCCGCTCGCGCGGGTCGGCGCCGCCGCGGGCCGCGGCACCGCTCTGCCGGGCGAAGTGGCGCAGCAGCCGGACGGTGATCCGCGGTGAGACGAGGGCGTCGCCGCGCGCCGCCGCGCGCACGGCCTCGATCAGCAGGGGCGGCCCCGCGTCCTTGAGGAGGAAGCCGACCGCGCCGCCCGCCAGCGCGGCGTGCACGTATTCATCAAGGTCGAATGTGGTGACCACGACGACCTTGAGCGGGTCGGGCACGCCGGGGCCGGCCAGCCGCCGGGTGACCTCCAGCCCGTCGATTCCCGGCATGCGGATGTCCATCAGGCACACGTCGGGGCGGACCTCGCGGGCCAGCCGCAGCGCCTCGATACCGTCTCCGGCCTCGGCCACCACCTCGATACCGTCCTCGGCGTCGAGGATGTACCGGAACCCCGTCCGCACCATGCTCTGGTCGTCGGCCAGCAGCACTCTGATCGTCATGTCTCCCCTTGTGCACCATCCCCCGGGGCCGGTCGGAGGTCGCCCGCACCGGTGGGCAGTTCGGCGCGCACGGTCCATCCCGGGCCGCCGTCGGTGGCCGGCCCGGCGGTACAGGTGCCGCCGAGCAGTCGGGCACGCTCGGCCATGCCGATCAGACCGTACCCCCCGCCGTCGCCGAACGGCGAACCGCCGCCCCCGCCGTCATCGCGCACCTCCAGTCGGACGCGCCCCTCGGAGGTGTCGGCGGTGACCCGGATGCGCGTGGCGTCGGGGGCGTAGCGGCGGGCGTTGGTGACCGCCTCCTGGGCGATGCGGGCCACGGCCGTTCCGACATCGGGCGCCAGTCGTGCCAGGTCCCCGGCCATCCGCACCTCCACGGGCGGACCGCCGCCGTCGCCGGCCCCCTCCAGTGCCCGCAGCGCCGCCGGGAGGTCCGGTGCGTCCAGCGGTGCGGCCCCCTCCCGCAGCGCGCCGACGAGGCGCCGCATCGCGGTCAGCGCCTGGGCCCCGGCCGACTCGATTTCGGGCAGCGCCTTGACCACCGTCTCCGGGTTGCGCGCCCCGATGTGCTGGAGCGCCTGGGCCTGCACCACGATGCCGGTGACCTGGTGCGCCACGACGTCGTGCAGGTCGCGGGCGAGTGCGATGCGCTCCTCACGGCGGACTTCGGCGATGTGCCGCTCATGCTGGGCCGAACGCCACCGCAGGTAGAAGCCGGGCGCGAGCATCAGCAGCACGGCCGTCGTCGACACGGTGGGGTCGAAGTCCACGATCTCGCCACCCTGCAGCGCCGCCGCGAGCTGCCCGCTGCGCAGCGTGTCGGCGAACAGGCTCGACACCGCCAGGAGGCCCGCCCCGGCGATGGCCCAGGGGCGGCAGCGCAGCGCCACCAGGGTCAGCAGCAGGAACAGCGCCATGCCCTCACTGGCGCCGAAGGCGTAGCCGAACAGTCCTTTGGGCCCCGGTGCCAGGGCGGCGGACGTCGCGAGCATCACCGCGATGCCCGCCAGCGCGCTCAGGCCGGTGCGCCGGGGGCCGGTGGTGTGCGGCACGGCGCTCAGTGCGATCAGGCTCATCACCCCGCCCGAGGCGACGTGCAGGTAGTCCCGGTAGGAGGGCGGCGGGCCGACCCAGTCGGGCTCCCGGTTCGGCAGCCCCAGTGCCAACCCGAGGTCGCCGACCCACACCGCACCGAGCACTCCGAGCGCGCCGAGCACCAGAACGGTGTCCAGCCCCCGTGACCGCTCGCCTCGCGCCACCCGCCGCAGCGCCCCCCTCACCGTGCCTCGCATAACGCCAGGTTAGGGGTGTTCCCCCGGCACACGCCTCAGCCGATCGGCCCAGGATCGGCCAGACGGTTCCCGCCACCACGTCTTTCGCCGAACCCCTGCGGACGTGTCCGCCACGCTCTACGTCGAGTAGCTCGGGATTCAGGAGACGGAGCGGCCGTGTTCCACACCCTGCAGATGCACATCCGATTCGCCCCCGACCTCCGACCGCCCGGATCTGCGACGGCGGAGAGGTTCGACCTGTTCGTCGATCGTGTCGGCGACGCGCTCTGGGCGTTGGAGCACGCCGATTCCGCGGTCGCCGACCCTGACACCGGCGCCGATCCGGCCGAGCGCTCGCTGGTGGTCGGCATGCGGATCAGCGCGGCCACTCTCCAGGATGCCCACGAGGTCCTTCTCGCACATGTGCGCCACGTTGTGTCCATCGCTGAGCGGAGGGGCGGCGCAACGGTCGGCTTCCGCGCCGAGAGGAGGCCGGCCGTCCGGGACATCGGCCTCGTCTCGGCGTAGGTCGTCACTGGTCCGTCGGATGCCGACCGGCGCAGGCCCGCGCCTGTTCGGACTTGGCTGCACCTCAGGATGCGGCGAGTACCCAATAGAGGATCATGGCGAACGAAATCAGCAAACCTACGCCGAATGCGATCCACGCCGCCAGGGTGCATTTGCGCGCGGAGCCGGGGCTGCTGCTCGCGGTCGCCAGGCCGATGATCGCGAGGACGACCCCGACGATGCCGAGCGGCCAGCACAAGAGGATCCCGACGACGTTGGCGATGAGCGCGGCCACCGCTGAACCGATGCTCGCAGGAGGCTCGCCCAGTGGGTGGCCGCCGGGGCCGAAGCCGGGGGGCGGCGGAGGCATACCCGGCCCGCCCGGCGGAGGCATGCCCGGGCCACCGGGCCCTGGAGGCGGGGGCAGCTGCCAGCCGCCGTTGGGTGGTCCTCCCGGTCCGGGACCGTACGTCATGGCATTCCTCTTCTTCGTCATTCCACTTCGACCGGCCGATCGTGCTTCGATGGCCGGGAACGAACCGGACCGCGCCGACTCGGTGTCGACGCGGCCGCGAGTTTTGCGAGGATTGCAGAGAATTACCGGATTGTCACCTTGCCGACGTCGACTCCAGCCCCATGTCCTTCTCGGCGCGGAGCCGGTCGGCGATGGCGGTGATCTGGTCGACCGTGCCGTTCATCAAGGTGGCCGCGTGCTCGGTGACGGTCTCGATCGGCCAGTTCCACCAGGCCGCTTCCACCAAGCGGGCGGCGTCCCGCTCGCTGTAGCGCCGCTTGACGACGCGGGCGGGGCTGCCACCGACGACGGTGTAGGGCTCGACGTCGCGGCTGACCACGGCTCCGGCCGCGACGATGGCGCCGTCACCGATGGTGACGCCCGGCATGACCATGGCGTCGCGCCCGATCCACACGTCGTTGCCGACCACCGTGTCCCCCTTGGAGGGGTGGTTGGCCAGGAACGTGTCCACCGTGGCGTCCTGCCAGGCGCCGGAGAACATGGTGAACGGGAAGGCCGAAGGCCCGCTGCTCATGTGGTCGGCGTACAGCAGGAACCGGCTGCCCGCCGCGATCGCGCAGAAGCGGCCGATGACCAGCCGGGCCGACCCGAACGCGTAGAGCATCCGGTCCTCCTCGAAGGTGCCGGGGTCCTCCGACGCGTCGTAGTAGGTGTACTCCCCCACGTCCAGCAGGTCGGAGGTGACCGTCGGCCGGATGAAGACGCAACGGCGCTCTCCCTCGGCGAGCGGGAAGGGGTCGGCCGGGTTCGGTGCGGTCATGTGGTGTGGTGCTCCTTGCCGTCGTTCGTCGATGTCGTTTCCGCGGTGGCAGGGGGCGGGCGCCGGGAACCGCCCGGCGCCCGCCGCGCGGTCAGCGCGCCGTGATCCGCTCACGCACCCTGCCGCCGTCGAGCCGCAGCTCCGGGCCGTCCCAGCCGCGGCGCAGCCAGCGGTCGTGGCTGGCCACGACGACCGCGCCGGGGGCGCTGCCCAACGCCTCCTCCAGCTCCCCGGCGAGGCGCAGCGAGATGTGGTTGGTGGGCTCGTCGAGCAGTAGGACGTTGGGGGCGTTGCCGACCAGCAGGGCCAGGGCCAGGCGGCGGCGCTGCCCCACGCTCAGCTGCCCGACCGGGCGGTCGACGTCGCGCTCGGCGACCAGGCCCAGCTCGCCGAGCGGCGGGACCCCGGTCCGCCCGGCGGTCATCGCCGCGTAGTAGCGGCGCGGCGTCAGGTCGGGCCGCTGGTAGTGCACGTCCTGTTCGAGGAGGGCCGCGGTGGTGCCGCGGCGCCACTGGACGCTCCCCCGCGCCGGGGCGATCCGGCGCGCCAGCACCTGCAGCAGCGTCGACTTGCCCGCCCCGTTGGGCCCGGTGACCAGCAGCCGCCCGTCGGCCGGAAGGTCGAGGTGGTCCAGGGCCAGGCGCCCCGGAACCTCGATTCCGCGGGCGATGAGCGCGTTGCCGCCGGCGGCGGATTCGCCGGTCAGCGCCGAGTCGAAGCCGAGCGGCCGGGGCGGCTTGGCCACCTGGTCGCGCTCCAGTTCGGTCAGCCTCCGCTCGGCGTTGCGGACCCGGCGCGAGATCTGCTTCTGAACGGCCTCTCCCATCCCGTCGTAGTCCATCTTGTTGCCGTCCTTCATCGGCCGGAACTGCCCGACCTTCCGGGCGGTGGAGTGCACGGAGCGGCGCAGGCGGCGCAGCTCCTCCTGTTCGGCGCGGTGCTGCTGCTCCCAGCGCTCCCGCTCGACCCGCTTCTCCCGCAGGTAGAAGGTGTAGGCACCGCCGTAGTAGGTCGGGCCGCTGCGGGAGGGGTCGAGGTCGAGGATGCCGGTGCACACTTCGTCCAGGAACAACCGGTCGTGGCTGGTCACCACCACCGCGCCGGGCATGCCGCGCAGGTAGCGCTCCAGGAACTCCACGGCGGCGTCGTCCAGGTGGTTGGTGGGCTCGTCCAGTAGCAGCGCTCGGGGCCGCCGGATGAGCAGCGCGGCCAGTCCCAGCCGGGTGCGCTGCCCGCCGGACATCTCCGCCAGGCGCCGTCCGGGTTCGAGCGCGTCGAGCCCGAGCCCGGCCAGGACGAGGCCGGCCCTGCGGTCGGCGTCCCAGACCTCCTGCGCCTCGGCCCGTTCGAGGGCCTCGGCGTAGGCGGCGAAGACGGCCGTATCGCCCGGGCGGTCGTTCATGTCGGCGGCCAGCCGGGCCAGCCGGTCCTCGACGGCTCGGCTGGGGGCCAGCGCCTCCTCGACCACCTCGGCGAGCGACATGCGGCCGGGGTAGGGCACCTCCTGGTGCAGGAAGCCGGTGTCGGAGGGCCGGGCGACCGCGCCGCCGTCAGGGTCCTCGATTCCTGCGAGCAGCCGCAGCAGCGTGGACTTGCCGGCGCCGTTCTCCCCGACGAGGCCGAGGCGCTGCCCGGGCGCGACGTCCAAGCAGACGCCGTCGAACACCGGCTCGTTGCCGTAGGCCTTGGCCAGGTCGCGGGCGTGGAGCAGCGGCGCGGGGCCGGCGTCGGCGGGGGTGGCGGTGGAGCGGTGGGTCTGCGTGGTCTGCAAGGGCGACCACCTCCTGTCCTGGTCGAAGGCGGAGGCGGGCCTCGGTACGTGAAGGCGCGGCGGTGCACCCCGGAGGAGTGGAAGAAGAGCGCGCTACACGAAAAAAGACACCGAGGCCGCACCGAAGGATCTTCGGGCTGCCCGCCGGGCACCGGCTCCAGCCCCTGGCCGCTGAGGACCGGGCGAGCCGCCGCGGACGCGGGCGTGGTCTCGATGTCAGTTACGCACGAAGAGGAGGTTAGGTGGAATTCGCCCAGAACGCAAGTTTTCTCCCACCGCTACCGCGCCCCTCCCCGATGGCCTCGGGGAGGGGCGGCATGGGTCAGGAGGTTCCGGGGGCGTGCTCCCGCAGCTCCCCGAGGAATCCCTCGACCGTGGTCACCGGGGCCCTCCAGCCCAGCTCCTCGGCCAGGCGCAGCATCTGCGGCGGCTCGACGCGTGCTTGGGTGAGCTTCTCCGCCTGGGTGAACACCACGTCGGCGGTGCCGTCGGCGATCACCCGGCCCTGCGCCATGACCACGACCCGGTCGAAGTTCTCCGCGACGAAGTCCATGTCGTGGCTGACCGCGAGCACGGTGATGCCGCGCTCGTGCAGCTCACCGATGATCCGCGCGATCTGGGTGACCGCGACGTGGTCCTGGCCGGTGGTGGGCTCGTCGAGGACGATCACGGGGGTGTCCATGGCCAGGACGGACGCCAGGGCGACGCGCTTCCGCTCGGCCGGGGACAGGTGGTAGGGGTGGTGCTCGGCGTGGTCGGCGATGCCGGTGGCCGCCATGGCCGCATCGGCGAGCCGGTGCACCTCCTCCTCGCTCTTGCCGAGGTTGCGCGGCCCGAACTCGACGTCTGCGCGGACCGTCTTGGCGAACAGCTGGTCGGCCGGGTTCTGGAAGACGTAGCCGACGTGCGCCGACAGCTGCGCGATGCTCCGCCCGGCGGTGTCCTCGCCGCCGATGCGGATCGTGCCGCCCGAGGGCGTGTAAATGCCGTTGAGGTGGCGGGACAGGGTGGTCTTGCCGGCCCCGTTCTGGCCGATGATCGCGACGCGCTCGCCGCTCGCGACCTCCAGGTTCACCCCGTTGAGCGCGGTGACGCCGCTGGGGTAGGTGTACACCAGGTCGGCGATGCTGATGGCGGTCATTCCTGCTCCCCCTTGATCGCCGCACGGAACCCTTCTGCCGCGCCGTCCAGCGTCACGGGCAGCGCCCGCTCCTCCGGCCACGCACCGTCGCGGCGGGCCTCGGTGGCAGCCACGGTGAAGCGGGTGCGCCCGATGCCCCACTCGTCCATGCGCGGGTCGGTGAGAATGTCGGCGGGCGCGCCCTCGGCGACGATGCGGCCGTCGGCCACCACGTGCAGCTCGTCGGCGTGCTCGGCGAGCAGCTCCAGCTTGTGCTCGACCAGCAGGACCGTCATGCCGGTGGCGCGGATGGCGGCCAGCGCTTCGACGACCATGCGGGAGCCGCCGGGGTCGAGCTGGGAGGTGGGCTCGTCGAGGATGAGCACGTCGGGACGCATGACCAGCATGGAGGCGACCGCGACGACCTGCTGCTGCCCGCCGGAGAGCTCGTAGGGCGAGCGGTCGGCGAGGTGGGTGATCCGCAGCCGCTCCAGCACGTCGGAGACCCGGGCGCACATCTCGTCGCGCTCGATGCCGAGGTTCTCGCAGCCGAAGGCGATCTCTTCGCGGACACTGAAGCGCGCACCGGAGATCTGGTTGAACGGGTCCTGCTGGACCAGCCCGACCCGGGTGACCAGCTCGGGCAGCGGGGTGTCGGCCACGGTGAGGCCGCCGACGGTCACACTGCCGGTGTGCTCGCCGCCCTGGGCGTGCGGGATGAACCCGGCGGCGGCCATCGCCAGCGTCGACTTGCCCGACCCGCTGGCCCCGATGAGCCCGTGGAACCGGCCCGGGCGGACCTCCATCGAGATGTCGTGCAGGACCGGCGCCTCGCTGGTCGGGTAGGCGTAGGTGAAGTCGCGGAAGGTGATCATCCTAGAGGACCCCCAACGTGTGCAGGGCGATCGCGAGGACCGCGAGCAGGATCATCGCCCAGCGGGCCGCACGCTGCGCGGCGCTGTCGGGGACGATGGTGAATGCGGTGGGCCGCTGCGGCGACCCGAAGGCGCGCGACTCCATTGCGATGGAGCGGTTCTCCACGTCGGTGAGCGCGCCGAGGAGCAGCGGGCCCATCAGCGGGACGAGCCTGCGGGCGCGGGTGAGCGCCCCACCGGAGCCCAGGTCGAGCCCGCGCGCCTGCTGGGCCTGCATGATGGCTCCGGCGCGGGCCTGGAAGGACGGGATGATCTGCATGGTCGCCGAGATGACGTAGGCGATCTTGGGCGGAAGCCCGGCCTGCTGCATGGCCGACATCAGCGTGCCCGGGTGGGTCGTCAGCAGCAGCACGATGAACGCGCTCACCATGACGAGCAGCCGCAGCGCGGTGGTCCCGGCGAAGACGAGGCCCTCGGTCTTGACCGCGAGCGGGCCGAGCTCGACGAGGACGGTCCCGGGCTCGGGGTAGGTCAGCCCCTGCAGCAGGAAGAGGATGACCAGGAACGGCGCGAAGAAGCCGAGGACGAGCTTGACGAAGCGCTTGGCGACTCCGGCCAGGACCGCGGCCGGAACCTCCAGAAGGAGGAAGAGCAGCGCCGGCCACCACAGGTTGTCGACGCCGAAGGCGGCGATCGTGACGGCGGCGACGAAGGCCAGCTTGGTGACCGGGTTGAGCCGGTGGATCCAGGTCGTGCCGTCCTGGTAGAAGCTGAGCGTCTGGCTCACGACCGTCCTCCTTCCTCGTCCTTGGCTGCGGTGGTGCCGGTGGTGCCGGGCGCGGCGCCGTCCGTGCCGGCGGCGGTGGGCGCGGTGGCGGCGATCGACGCCGGGACCGGGGCGCGGTCGCGGTCGTCGAGCACGTCGACCGTGCGGGCTCTGGCCAGTACCGAGGCGCTGCGCGGCGCGAACACCGAGTTCTCGCGGGCGAACGGGAATCGCTGGGAGAACCGGCTGGGCAGCGCGCGCAGGATGATCACCGCGACGAGGAACGCGATCGACTTGTCCAGCGGGTCGACCGTGAGGCCCTGGGCGATGGACGCGCCGAGCGTGTCCAGGCCGAGGGTCTGGAAGACCGCGACGATGGCCGAGCGTCCGGCCGAGGCGTTGGCGCCGCCGAAGATGAAGGCGGAGATGGGGCCGGAGACGAACGCGGCCACGACGCCGGTCGCCACACCGGCGGCGACGGCCGTCGGCACCCGGCGGGTCCACCCCCAGCGGGCGAACAGCCCGGCCAGCAGGCCGATGACGACCTGGGTGGTGGAGTACGGCAGGGATGCGGGGCTGATGCTGATACCCCAGATGACGTTGCTCAGCGCGCCGGTGGCGGCACCGGCCGCCGGGCCCGCCAGCAGCCCCACGAGCACGGTGCCGATGGAGTCGAGGTAGAGGGGCAGGCCGACCATGTTGTTGATCTGGCCGGCCACGATGTTGATCGCGATCGCGATGGGCAGCAGCGTCACCGTGGAGGTGGGCATGCGCGCCATGGCACCGGCGATGATGAGCCCCGAGCCGATGAGGTACCCGACGAGCGCGATGAGCGCGGCCGGACCCACGCCGGCCCCGCCCACAAGGCTTTCGGGCTGCCACACCACCAGGTACAGGTAGGTGGCGATGATGACGGCCGATCCCGCCGTGATCAGCATCCACGGTGGATAGCGCCGCGTGGTCGGCATATTGCTCATGGGTTCCCCTGGTCCGTATCCCCTGGTGCACGGCGAAGGAGAGATCGGGGCGGTGTCGGAGGCGGCGGCATCCCGGCGGAAACCGAAGGCCGCGTAACAAACTTCGCTTTGATCTCGTGCTGTCACAAAAGACAACATTTCGCCGGATCGACCTTACCGGCCCGGCGGGGGTAGCCCGACCACGCGCGATCAGACGACGCGCTCTTTCACCAGTTCGTTGCACTTGCGCCCATCACGTCGTATTTTCACTTTACGGGGTTAAGAGGTGACTTTCTGTGCCTACGACTCCGCGGCACCTTCACCCATCCATCCCACAACCCGATCCCTGGACGGGGCCATGTTCGTGTCCGAGCACGCATCGACCGGTATCCGACGCCTTCTCACCGCGGGCATGGCCCTGCCGCTGCTCACGGCGGCCGGGTGCGCCGCCGGCGGCGACGCCGAGACCGCCAGGCCGCTCACGGTGCAGCCCGAGTGGATCGACGGCCTGAGAGTCGACGAGCGGTCGCTGGACCACGAGGGCCTGCGGATCAGCACGGCCCACCCGGTCGTCCCGGGAGCCCGGCCGTTCAGCACCGAGATCCGCACGACCATGGCCGAGGAGCAGACCGCGTTCATCACCGCGCGCAACGGGGACGACGAGGCCAGCCTGGAGCAGGAGGCGGAGTTCCTGGTGGCCGCCAACGACGTGCTGGGCGCCCGCATCACCACCCGCCGCGACGGCGGCGGGGACCGGCCCGGAGTCTCGGCCACCACCCGCTGGTACGACGCGTCCTCCGGCGAGGTCCTACCGTGGACCGCCCTGTTCGGCGGCGCCGAGGCCGTCGACGCGGCGGCCGCGGAGGTCGCCCGGCTGCTGCACGAGGAGGAGGGCGTCGAACTCGACGACCAGCCCGAGGGGTTGGGCGCGGCCGCCGTCGCCGCCTCCCCCGCGGAACCGCCGTCCGAGCCGATCGACCTCCCCGCGGAGGAGGCCTGGGACCTGGCCGAGGAGCTGGACGGCTCGCCGTTGGAGAACATCGGCTTCGCCGACACCGGCGCCCTCGTGGTGGAGTTCCCGGGCGCGGGCGGACCGGCGGACGGCGGGGAGGGGGGCGGCGAGCGCGCGGTCGCCCTCGACGCCGACACGGCCCGGCCGCTGCTCTCCGCCTTCGGCGAGCGCGCGATGGAGGCCGCCACCACCGAGGAGAAGAAGGTCGACCTCGGGCGGCCCGGCGCCGACGGCGACCCGGCCCACACGCTGGACTGCGACCGCGTCCCCTGCGTGGCCCTCACCTTCGACGACGGGCCCGGCGAACACACCGAACGGCTCCTG
Organism: Nocardiopsis mwathae; assembly: GCF_014201195.1. NCBI lineage: Bacteria > Bacillati > Actinomycetota > Actinomycetes > Streptosporangiales > Nocardiopsidaceae > Nocardiopsis > Nocardiopsis mwathae. Next base: position 2,443,176 of record NZ_JACHDS010000001.1, read on the forward strand.
GACGAGCTGGCCGCCTTCTCCGCCAAGGCCACCTTCTTCGTCCTGGGTTCCGCCACCGAGGAGATGCCGGAGGTGGTCGCCCGCACCGCCGAAGAGGGGCACGAGGTCGCCAGCCACACCTGGAACCACGACGACCTCACCGCCGCGTCCGGCTCCGCCGTCGCCGCCGACCTCAAGCGGACGGCCGAGGCCATCGAGAAGGCGGCGGGCTCGGCACCGCGCAGCATGCGCCCGCCCTACGGGGCCGTCGACGACGCCACGCTCAAGGCCATCGACCACCCGGTGATCATGTGGGACGTCGACACCTTCGACTGGCGCCACCGCGACACCGCAAAGATCATCAGGACCGCCGACAAGGAGACCGGGCCCGGCAGCATCGTGCTCCTCCACGACATCCACGAGCCCACCGTGGACGCCGTCCCCGAGGTACTGCGCCGCCTGCACGGGCGGGGCTACCACTTCGTCACCGTCGCCGAGCTGTTCGCCGACACGGAGCTGAAGCCGGGCACGGTCTACCGGCGCCGGGGCTGACCCGGCACCGACCGGTCGCGCAGGACCCTGGTTCTCCGCCGCCCGGCACCGCCGCATTGACATTCGATGTGATCTGGTTCACTCTGCGGTTCGTCGAACCGGTGACGACGAGACGAGGAGACGCCGATGACGGACGGCTACCGCACCTTCGGCCATGGCGACCACAGGGTTATGGCCCTCAACGGCTGGTTCGGCTCGGCCGAGGCGTGGCGCCCGCTGCTCCCGCACCTCGATCCCCAGGCGTTCTCCTTCGTGTGCATGGACTACCGGGGCTACGGTGCACGCAAGGGCGTCGCCGGAGAGTACTCGCTGGCCGAAGCCGCACGGGACGCCCTGGCGCTCGCCGACGACCTGGGCTGGGAGCGGTTCTCCGTCATCGGGCACTCCATGGGCGGCAGCGTGATGCAGCGGATCCTCGCCGAGGCACCGGAGCGGGTCTGCGCCCTGGTGGGCGTCTCACCCGTCCCGGCCAGCGGCATCCCCTTCGACGCGCAGTCCTGGAAGTTGTTCACCGGTGCGGTGGACGACCCGCTCGACCGGCGCACGATCATCGACTTCACCACCGGTGGCCGACTCACCGGCGTGTGGCTGGACGCGATGGTCGAGCACTCCGTGGCCAACTCCGAGAAAGCGGCGTTCGCCGCCTATCTGGAGGCCTGGGCGCGCACCGACTTCCACGCCTCGATCGCCGGGAGCCCGGTCCCCATCAAGGCGATCGTGGGCGAGCACGACCCCGCCATCAGTGCGGAGGTGGTGCGCTCCACCTTCGAGAAGTGGTATCCGAACCTTGAGGTCGACGTCCTCGCCAACGCCGGTCACTACGCGGTCGACGAGACGCCGATCGCGCTGGCCACCAGCATCGAGCGGTTCCTGGCGGAGGTGCGGTGACCGCGCGCGGGCCCGCGCCGCCTTCCGTCGGCCGCTCACCCGGCTGCACGCCGCCTGGACCGACGCGCCCGTGGCCCGGCTGACGACGGACCTCACCGAGGGCAGGCGATACGCCGGTCCGCCGGACGCCGCGGTCCTCAGCGGCGGCGCCCCCGCTCAGGACCGCGCCTGGACGGGGGCGAGCGGGTCGCCGGAGCCGGTGGTGCCGGGGATCGGCATCGCGAAGGAATAGGGGGCCCACGGGCCCGACACCACGACCCGCACGTCCCGGGGGGCACCGGCCCGCAGCCGCTCGGCGATCCGCAGCACCCGCGGGGTGCGTTCGGCCGGGACGAGGTAGGAGGCGTTCATGACGGTCGTTCCGCCGGCGGCGGAGAGCGGGGCGTCCAGCGGGGGGTGGTCCTCGCGCGCCTCGGCGAGTCCGCCCACCAGGTCGTCGACGCGCCGGGCCAGGGCGACGGCCGCGTGCCAGGGCTCGTCATGGATCGCGTGGGGTGCGCGCCCTCGGCGGGCATCGTACGGGCGGCGCGGCGCGGACGGGGAGGACGCTCCGGCGTTCGGGCGCGGTCCGGGCGCCCCCGGCGACCGGGTGGCGATCCGGACGCGCCACTCGACGCGGCCGCTCAGCCGGGCCAGGATCGCGGTGAACCGCCCGTGCTCCGCGCGCAGGAGCTCGCGGACGTGCTCGGCGCTCTCGCGGACGGTGGCCAGTGCCAGCGGGATCACGGCGGCGTGCTGGGAGACCTCGTCGACGACGCGGTGGTGGGCGCGGGCGACGGACTCCAGCCAGTCAACGTCGGCCAGGCGGGCCCGGAACGCCGCCTCGCCGTAGGCGCTCAGGGGAACGGTGCTGACAGCGGCCGCGAGGTCGCCCTCGGCCACCAGGCCCACCGGGCGGCCGTCGACGCCGCGGGCGCCACCCAGTCCGGTCTGCGGAAACGGCCGCGCGACCGCATAGACGTATACCGAGTTCCTTTCCTCCACGAGTCCATTCCTCTCCTTCAGTACGGGGGTGTTCGTCTACCTATGTCCGATGCCGCGCCAGCCCGCTGTGTTCGCGGGAACACGTGGCCGCCCTGCGCCACGCGCAGCCGAGCGACAGTCATCCCATCATCGGATCTCTCTTTTCCCGTCTCGCCTTCGCCGGTCGCGCGGGGATCGACCGGACCACGGCGGGCACCGCGTCGACATCCCCGAGGTCTGCGGAAGGGGTGGGAAAGCCGGAGCGGAGGTCAGGAGTCGGGGGTGCCGGTGCGCTCGTGGTAGGTGCTGCGGGTGCGTTCGGTGTGGTCGCGCATCAGGCGCGCCGCCGCATCCTCGTCGCCCGACTCCACCGCGTCGACGAGCCGGTCGTGCTCGTCCCACGAGGAGCCGCCGCGAGTGCGGGCGACCGGAGTGTAGTACCAGCGCACTCTGCGGTCGACCTGGGCCGCGAGTTCGGCCAGGACCGCGTTCCCGGATGCTTCGGCGAGTGCGCGGTGGAAGTCGGCGTTGGCGGCGACCACCGCCTCGACGTCGTCGGCCGCGAGTGCGGACCGGCCGACGGCGATCAGCTCGCGCAGCCGCGCGACCTGGTCCGGTTCGGCGTGGTGCGCGGCCAAGCGGGCCGCCTCGGCCTCCAGCAGCGCGCGGACGGCCAGCAGCTGGTCGGCCTCGCTCTGTGTCGGGGTGTGCACGAACGCGCCGTAACCGGGCCGCAGGTCGACCCAGCCCTCGTTGCTGAGGCGCTGCAGGGCCTCGCGCACCGGCTGCCGGGAGACGCCCAGCTGCCCCGCGAGCTCGGTCTCGACCAGGTGCTGGCCCGGGGGCAGGCGGCGCGCGGCGATCAGGTCGAGGATCGCCTCGTAGACGGTCTGCCGGAGCGGCGCCGGACGCTGGACGGGAGCCGCGGCCACGGCCTTCAGCACCTGCTTGGTCATGGAGCCGCCCTTCGACGCGGGGATCTGCTCGACGGTGGTCGACAGTATACGAAGATCCCTCCGGCGCTCGCCCCGTCGCGCGGCGCCGGGCCGCCGGATGCGCGCGGCGCGGGTCCGTGGCAGGCTCGGAGGTAGGTGGCGGAACACAAGGGTGAGGAAGCCGGAGGCGCAGCGGCATGGGACGCGTGACGACTCGTGAGAAGCTCCTGCGGGTCAGGGACGGCGCGGTCAGCGAACGCGTCGACACCCTGGTCGTGGAGGAGCCGCTGGAGGTGCGGCTGGACGGCGAACCGCTCACCGTCACCATGCGCACCCCCGGCCACGACTTCGACCTGGCCGCCGGTTTCCTGGTGAGCGAGGGGGTGGTGGCGCGCTCCTCCGACATCGCCGCCATCCGCTACTGCGCCGGGGCCGCCGAGGACGGCGCCAACACCTACAACATCCTGGACGTGGCGGTGGCGGCGGGCGTCGCCCTGCCCGAAGCCTCGCTGCAGCGGAACTTCTACACCACGTCCTCCTGCGGACTGTGCGGGAAGGCCAGCCTGGAGGCGGTGCGCACCACGAGCCGCTGGACGGTGGCCGACGACCCGGTGCGGATCGACCACCGGGCGTTCGCCGCGATGCCGGAGCGGCTGCGCGCGGCGCAGCGGGTGTTCGACCGCACCGGCGGCCTGCACGCCGCCGGGCTGTTCGACGCCGCGGGCGAGCTGCTCGCCCTGCGCGAGGACGTCGGACGACACAACGCGGTCGACAAGCTCGTCGGGTGGGCGGTGCGCGAGGACCGGCTGCCGCTGCGTGGCACGGCGCTCATGGTGTCGGGTCGCGCCTCGTTCGAGCTCGCCCAGAAGGCGGTGATGGCCGGCATACCGGTCCTCGCCGCGGTGTCGGCTCCCTCGTCGCTGGCCGTCGGCCTCGCGGCCGACGCGGGCCTGACCCTGGTGGGTTTCCTCCGCGGCGCGTCGATGAACGTCTACGCGGGGCGCCACCGCGTCGTCGTGGAGAGGGACGCCGCGGCGCAGGCGCCCGCGACCGCGCGGACATGACGCCGGGCATGCCGCGGGCGGGCGCGCCTCAGCCCTTCCGTGCCTTGGCCGCGGCCTTGGCGCTCTTCTTGTACGCGCGGACCTCGGCCAGGGTCTGCTCGTCCAGGACATCGGCGATGGAGCGGCGCGCCTCCTCTTCGCCGTAGGGGCCTGCGGCCTCGCGCCACCCCGCGGCCTGGAGCCCGAACTGCTTGCCGAGCAGCGCCAGGAAGATGCGCGCCTTCTGGTCCCCGTAACCGGGCAGGGCCTTGAGCCGGCGCAGCACCTCGCGGCCGTCCGGGTCGCCCTCGGTCCACAGCCGCTCGGGGCGGCCGTCGTAGGACTCCACGAAGTACCGGCAGAGCGCCTGGATCCGCTTGGCCATCGAACCGGGGAAGCGGTGCACGGCGGGGGTCTGCGCGCACATCGCCGCGAACTGCTCGGGGTCGGCCTCGGCGATGGCCCGGATGTCCAGCCCGCCCATCCGGTCCGCGATCTTCTTCGGGCCGGCGAACGCCGTCTCCATCGGCACCTGCTGGTCGAGCAGCATGCCGATGAGGAGTGCCAGCGGGTCCCCCGCCAGCAGCTCGTCGGCTCCGGGTTCTCCGGCCAGGTACAACCTGCGTGTCATGCCTCCGATCCTCCCACGTCAGCGGCGAGATCGGCGCGAAGCCACCGCTCGACCTCCAGGACGTGCATGGTGGCGGCGGCGCGGGCGGCGTCGGGGTCGCGGGCCTGCAGGGCGCGGAAGATGCGTTCGTGGTCCTCGCGCAGGCGGGCGGTGATCCCGGCCGCACGGTGGCCCCGCCAGACGCGGGCGTTGAAGGTGCGCGAGGACAGGCCGTCGTTGATCGCGGCCAGGGTGGCGTTGCCGGTGATCTCCACGATGGCCTGGTGGAAGGTGAGGTCGGCCGAGGCCGTGCCGGCTTCGGCATCGGCGGCGTCGCCGCCGTCACCGCCCGCGTCCATACGGTCGAGGATCCCGCGGAGGCGGCGGAGCTGGGCGTCGTCGGCGCGGGCCGCGGCCAGCGCGGTCGCCGCGGGTTCGAGCATGCGGCGCACCTGCAGGACCTCGATCAGGGTTTCCCCCTGGGAGACCTCGGCGAGGACGGAGAACGTCTCCAGGAGGTCGGCGGGGCGCAGCGCGGTGACGTAGACGCCGGCGCCGTGCCGCGCCTCCAGCACGCCCAGTGTGGTCAGGGCGCGGATGGCCTCGCGCATGGAGCTGCGCGACACCCCCAGGTCGGCCGCGAGGTCCCGCTCGGTGGGCAGCCGGTCGCCGGGGGCGAGGGTGCCGTCGGCGATGCGCGCCTTGATCCGGTCGACCGCGCGCTGCGTCACGGGCACGCTGCGCCCGGCCGCATCGGACGCGCCGGGCACGGCCGGCGGAGTCGCGTCCGGTGCGGCGTCGGGGATGGTCACGCGTCGTCCTCCAGGTCATCGACGGGCCGGGCGGCGACCGGATGGCCACCTGGACACCGGGCCGCATGGATCCTCCCATCTTGACACCTCTCCCCTCGCACGCGTACAAGTGATCCGACCAATCAGATCCAGTGTGTCGCTTCCCATAAGTGATCACCAGGAGAACGACAATTGTCGGTACTCACGAACGCGATAGTCATCAGACCAATCATCGTGGGCGTGGAGCACGAGTCGTACGGGAGCAACGTGAAGTTCTTGAGGATCGGACCCCCGGGTGCCGAGCGGCCGGCGGTGCTCGGCGCTGACGGCACCCCGCTCGACCTGTCCGCGATCACCCCCGACATCGACGGCGCCTTCCTCTCCGGCGGCGGCGTCGAGCGCGCCCGGGCCGCACTCACCGCCGGGCACCTGCGGCCCGCGGCACCACCGCAGGCAGCGGGCGGGGCCGGGCGGCGTGTCGGCGCCCCGGTGGCCACCCCGGGCAAGATCATCGGAATCGGGCTGAACTACACCGACCACGCCGCCCGGACGGGAGCCGCACCACCGACCGAACCGATCGTCTTCATCAAGCCCAGCGACACGGTCGTGGGACCGGACGACGACGTCCTCATCCCCCGCGGCAGCAGCAAGACCGACCACGAGGTCGAACTGGCCGTCGTCATCGGGCGTACCGCCCGCTACCTGGCGGACTGCGATGAGGCGGCCGGTGCCATCGCCGGGTACACCATCGCCAACGACGTCACCGAGCGCGAGTTCCAGTTCGAACGCGGCGGGCAGTGGGACAAGGGAAAGTCGTGCGAGACGTTCACGCCGCTGGGCCCCTGGCTGGTCACGCCCGACGAGGTCGGCGACGTCACGTCCCTGGGGCTGCGTCTCACGGTCAACGGCACCGCCGCCCAGGAGGGCACCACACGGGACATGATCTTCGGTGTCCACCACCTCGTCCGGTACCTGAGCCGGTTCATGGCGCTGCGCCCGGGCGACGTCGTCATCACCGGCACCCCGGCCGGTGTCGCGATGGGCAGCCCCGACCGCTCCTTCCTGCGCCCGGGCGACGTCATGGAACTGGAGGTCGACGGCCTGGGGCGGCAGCGCCAGCGCCTCGTGGCGGCCTGAGCCGCCCCTCCGCCACGGAGCCCACGGAGGAGGACACCACGCATGCGGATCGCCCTGTTCATCACCTGCCTCAACGACACCCTGTACCCCGACACCGGGCGGGCGGTGGTCCGGCTGCTGGAGCGGCTCGGCCACGAGGTGGTCTTTCCCGAGTCGCAGACCTGCTGCGGCCAGATGCACTACAACACCGGCTACCGGCGCGACGCGCAGCGGCTCGCGGTCCGGTTCGCCGAGACGTTCGGCGACGCCGACGCCGTGCTGGCGCCCTCCGGGTCGTGCGCGGCCATGGTGCGCGACATCCACCCGCGGCTGGGCCGCCCCGGCAGCCCGCTGGAGCGCGCGGCGTCCCGGCTCGCGCCCCGCGTCCACGACCTCTCCGAACTGCTGGTCGACGTGCTGGGGGTGACCGACGTCGGCGCCTACTTCCCGCACACCGTCACCTACCACCCCACCTGTCACGGCCTGCGCATGCTCGGGCTGGGCGACCGCCCGTACGCGCTGCTGCGCGCGGTGCGCGGGCTGAAGCTGGTCGACCTGCCCGAGGCACACGAGTGCTGCGGGTTCGGCGGTACGTTCGCGGTGAAGAACCCCGACGTGTCGGCCGCCATGGGCACCGACAAGGCCCGCAACGTCGCCGCGACCGGCGCCGAGGTGCTGTGCGCGGTCGACAACTCCTGCCTGATGCACATCGGCGGCACCCTCGACCGGCAGCGGGCCGGAGTCAGGGTCCTCCACCTCGCCGAGATCCTCGCCTCCACGGAACAGGAGCCCACCCGGCTATGAGCCGCACGTTCATCGGTATGCCGGCGTTCCCCCGGGCCGCCCGCACCGCCACCGCCGACGCCCAGCTCCGGCACAATCTCCGTGCGGCCACGCGCACCATCCGCGGCAAGCGGGCGGCGGCCGTGGGCGAACTCGACGACTGGGCGGCGCTGCGCGCCGCCGGAAAGGCCGTCAAGGAGCGCACACTGCGCCACCTCGACCGCTATCTGGAACAGCTGGAGGCGTCGGTGACGGCGGCGGGCGGCCACGTGCACTGGGCCGCCGACGCGGCCGAGGCCAACCGCATCGTCGCCGACCTGGTGCAGGCGACGGGCCACAGCGAGGTGGTGAAGGTCAAGTCGATGGCCACCCAGGAGATCGGGCTCAACGACGCGCTGCGGGAGGCGGGCATCACCGCCTACGAGACCGACCTGGCCGAACTCATCGTGCAGCTCGGCGACGACCTGCCCTCACACATCCTGGTCCCGGCCATCCACCGCGACCGGGCCGAGATCCGCGAGATCTTCCTGCGCCGCATGGCCGGGTGGGGGGTTCCCGCGCCCGAGGGGCTGACGGACGACCCGCGCGCGCTGGCCGAGGCGGCACGGGTGCACCTGCGCGAGAAGTTCCTGAACGCGCGGGTCGCCGTCTCCGGGGCGAACTTCGCCGTCGCCGAGACCGGCACCCTCGTCGTCCTGGAGTCGGAGGGCAACGGGCGGATGTGCCTGACGCTGCCCGAGACGCTGATCTCGGTGGTCGGCATTGAGAAGACCATACCGACCTGGGCCGACCTGGACGTCTTCCTGCGGACCCTGCCGAGGTCCGCCACCGGGGAGCGGATGAACCCCTACACCTCCACTTGGACCGGCGTCACGCCGGGCGACGGACCGCAGGAGTTCCACCTGGTGCTGCTGGACAACGGGCGGACCGACGTGCTCGCCGACGAGGTGGGGCGCCAGGCGCTGCGCTGCATCCGCTGCTCGGCGTGCCTCAACATCTGCCCGGTCTATGAGCGCACGGGCGGACACGCCTACGGCTCCGTCTACCCCGGACCCATCGGCGCGATCCTCACCCCGCAGCTGCGGGGTACGGGCGGGGAGCCCGAGGCGTCGCTGCCCTATGCCTCATCGCTGTGCGGCGCCTGCTACGAGGTGTGCCCCGTGGCCATCGACATTCCGGAGGTCCTGGTGCACCTGCGCGAACGGGTGGCCTCCGCCGGAGGCGCCGGGCACCGCGTCGAGAAGGCCGCCATGGCCGCGGCCGGGTGGGTGCTCGGCGACGGCCGCCGGCTGGGCGCCGCGCAGCGGGCGGCGGCCGCGGCGCGCTCCCTGGTTCCCCGGCGGCTTCCCGGCCCCGCGGGCGCCTGGACCGACACCCGGGACCTCCCCGCGGTTCCCGGGGAGTCGTTCCGGCGGTGGTGGCGCGACCGCAGGGTGGGCGGCGCCGATACGGAGGCGGAGTCATGAGCGGATCACGCGAGCGGATCCTGGCCCGGGTACGCGCCGCGCTGGCCGATGTCCCGGCCGGTGAGCGGCCGGCCGACGTCGAGGTACCGCGCATCGATGCGCGGCCCGCCGGGCGCGGAGGGCTCGACGTGCTGGTCGACCGCCTGAGCGACTACCGCGCTCTCGTGCACCGGGTCGCCCCCGAGGAACTGCCCGGTGCCGTGGCCGCCGCACTGCGCCGCCGGGGTGCCCGCCGGGTCGTGGTGCCCTCCGACCTGCCGCCGCGGTGGACCGGGGCGTGGGCCGACACGGATTCCGGCGGCACGTCCCCGGCGGGGGCGCGGGTCCTCCGAGACGCGGGGACCGGCATCGCGGCCCTGGACGCGGTCGACGGGGTGGTCACCGGCTGCGCCGTGGCGATCGCGGAGACCGGCACGATCGTCCTCGACTGCGGCGAGGCCCAGGGGCGCCGTGCGCTCACCCTGGTCCCCGACTACCACCTGTGCGTGGTCCGCGCCGACCAGGTGGTCGACGACGTTCCCCGGGCCGTCTCCCTGCTCGACCCGCGCCGCCCGCTCACCTGGATCAGCGGGCCGTCGGCCACCAGCGACATCGAGCTCGACCGGGTCGAGGGCGTGCACGGCCCCCGCACCCTGGAGGTCCTCATCGTCGGCTGAGGGGCGCCCGGACGGCCGACGGCGGCCGCCCTCCCCTGCCTAGCGGGGTGTGCGGCCGCCGTTCACGTGCCGTCGCGGGAGCGCACCGGGCGGGTCGGCCGTCGGAAGCGGATCGTCGCTCAGGCCGCGGTATCGATGCGCTTGGCGGCGAGCCGGCTCTCGTTGGGCCAGCGCACGTTCCACGCCCAGCCGAGTTTCTCGAACATCCAGATCACCCGGGCGCTCGGGTCGATCTGGCCCTTGAGCACGCCGTGGCGGGCGCAGGTGGGGTCGGAGTGGTGCAGGTTGTGCCACGACTCGCCGAAGGACAGGATGGCCAGCCACCACACGTTGCGGGACTTGTCGCGGACCTCGAAGTGCTCCTCGCCGAAGGCGTGGCAGATGGAGTTGATGGCCCAGGTCACGTGCTGGAGAAGGAAGAGCCGGACCAGGGCGCCCCAGAAGAAGGCGGTCAGCGCGCCCCACCACGACATCGTCACCAGGCCGCCGATGAGCGCGGGGAGGAAGAGCGAGACGCCCGCGATCGGCAGGAAGAGCCGGGAGATGCGCGCGACGTCCTTGTCGGCGAGCAGGTCGGGGCAGAAGCGCTGGACCGAGGTCCGCTCACTGGCGAACAGCCAGCCGAACTGGGCGTAGACGAGGCCCTTGCCCAGGGCCTTCCAGTCGCTGCCGAAGCGCCACGGCGAGTGCGGGTCGCCTTCGCGGTCGGCGTACTTGTGGTGGCGGCGGTGGTCGGCCACCCAGTTGATGACCGGCCCCTCGATGGCGAGGGTCCCGGCCACGGCCAGCGCGATGCGCAGCGGGCGGTTGGCCTTGAAGGAGCCGTGGGTGAAGTAGCGGTGGTACCCGACGGTGATACCGAGGCCGGAGATGATGTAGGCGACCACGAAGATCGAGACGTCGACCCAGGTCAGACCCCATCCCCAGGCGAAGGGGACGGCCGCGACCACCGCGAGGATCGGGAGCCCGATGTACACGCCCAAGAGGAACTTCGCGCCCGGACCCTTCGGGGCGTACTCCACATCGCGTTCCAGCTGGGACGTTCGTCGATCCGCTGTCGCAACGGCGGTTTGGGACTCTCCCATGGGGGTCGACTCTCCTTCAGACGGCTGTGTGAACCTACGCCACCATAACCTACGGCCCCGTAGGTTACGCAAGCGAAGGTAAGTAAAGCCTTAGCGGTGATCCGGCGACCGGGACGAGGCGGCACGAACTGGGCGAATGCGCGACGGTTCGCGGCCTCGCCGTCACCGCCCACCGGCTCTCGGAAACGTGTCCACTCGCCCGCTAACCTGAGCCATGCGCTACATCGACGCGGTGGGCACCACCCGCCGCTACTCCAAGATCGGGTTGGGTACCTGGCAGTTCGGCTCGCGGGAGTGGGGCTACGGCCCCGAGTACGACGGGGCCGAGGCGGCGCGGATCGTACGGCGGGCGCTGGAGCTCGGCGTGACCGTGTTCGACACCGCAGAGCTCTACGGCTTCGGCCGCAGCGAGCGCATTCTCGGCGCCGCCCTGCGCACGGCGCTGGAGCAGACCGGGACCTCGCGCGAGGACATCGTCGTGGCCAGCAAGATCCTGCCGGTCCTCCCGGTGTCACCGGTGGTGCAGCAGCGCGGGGTGGCCAGCTGCGCGCGGCTGGGGCTCGGCCCGATCGACCTGTACCAGGTCCACCGTCCCCACCCGCTCGTCCACGACGCCAGCACGATGCGCGGCATGCGGGCGCTGCGCGAGGCCGGGGTGATCCGCGACGTGGGGGTCAGCAACCACCCGGTGGCCCGGTGGCGGCGCGCCGAGGCCGAACTCGGCTCCCCCGTGCTCACCGACCAGGTGCACTACAGTCTGCTCGCCCGCACCCCCGAGCGGCGGGTCATCCCCTATGCCGAGCGCGCCGGGCGGATCGTGATGGCCTACAGTCCGCTCGCCCAGGGCCTGCTGACCGGCAAGTTCGACGCGCACAACCGGCCCGCCCGCGGCATCCGTGCGATGAACCCGCTGTTCCTGCCCGAGAACCTGGACCGGGTCCGCCCGCTGCTCGGCCTGCTGCGCGACATCGCCGACGCCCACGGGGCCACCCCGGCCCAGGTCGCACTCGCCTGGACGATCCGCCACCCGGCGGTGATGGCGATCCCCGGCGCCTCCGGCGTCGAGCAGCTGGAGTCCAACGCCGCCGCCGCCGAGCTCGACCTGACCCCCTCCGAGACCGACGCGCTCTCCGAAGCCTCCCGGGGGCTGGGCGACCTCGACCGGGTACGGGAGCTGCCCCGCCTGCTCCGCGACCGCCTCTCGCGCCGGCCCCGAGGCCGGTGACCTCGGCAGGAGGGTTCGCCTCCCGGCGGCCCCGATTCCGCCTCCTCCTTCGAGATCGACGTCCGAGATCAACGGGGGCCGGGGGTCGCGACGACCGTGAAGGAGGCGCCGGGCAGGTGCAGCACCGCGCCGGACTCACCCAGGAGGCCGGGCGGCGCACCTCCGCGTGCGAGCGCCCCGTTCACCGCCGAGAGCAGGACGTCGCGGACCGGGGCGTCCAGGGCCACCTCGGCCGCGACCGGGCGCAGGTTGCAGGCCAGCCGCAGCCGACCTCGGCGCAGCACCAGCAGGCGGCCGTCCTCGGAGGCGTCCACACCGAACCGGTCCAGCCGCGGGTCGGCCAGCTCGGGATGGCCGCGGCGGAGCGCGATCAGCGCCCTGTACACCTCCAGGACCTCGCGGTGCGGTGCTGCGGCGCGCTCGGCCCACCGCAGCACCGACCGGTCGCGGGTGGCCGGGTCCATGGGGTCGGGCACCTCCGCGGCACCCCACCCGTGGGCGGCGAACTCACGGCGGCGCCCCTCCCGCACCCCGTCGGCCAGTTCCGCGTCGGGGAACGAGGCGAAGAAGCACCACGGGCTGGACGCGGCCCACTCCTCCCCCATGAACAGCATCGGCGTGTAGGGCGAGCACAGCACGATGGCGGCCCCGCACGTCAGCGGGCCCGGCGGCACGGACGCGGCCAGGCGGTCGCCGCACGCCCGGTTGCCGACCTGGTCGTGGGTCTGCAGGTAGGCGAGGAAGCGGTGGCCCGGAACGCACCCGGCCGCCACGCCCACCGGGGCACCGTGGGTGCGCCCGCGGAACGCGGAGTAGGTGCCGTCGTGGAAGAACACGCGGCGCAGGGTGCGGGCGGGGGCGTCGGGCACGGCGAAGTCGGCGTAGTAGCCGTGGTCCTCCCCCGTGAGGGCGGTGTGCAGGGCGTGGTGCAGGTCGTCGGACCACTGCGCGGTCATGCCGTGCCCGCCGGCCTCGCGGGAGGTGACGGTGCGCGGGTCGTTGAGGTCGGACTCGGCGATCAGCGCGAGGGGGCGGCGCAGCCCGGCGGCCAGGGCGTCGACCTCGGCGGACAGCTCGGCGAGCAGGTGGACGGCGCGGCGGTCGCGTAGGGCGTGCACGGCGTCCAGGCGCAGGCCGTCGAGGTGGTAGTGGCGCAGGAGCCCGGTGACGGTGTCCAGTACGTAGCGCCGAACCTCGTCGGAGCCGGCACCGTCGAGGTTGAGCGACGGCCCCCACGGGGTCCGGCCGTCGAAGTACGGGCCGAAGCGGGGCAGGTAGGCGCCCGAGGGGCCGAGGTGGTTGACGACCACGTCGAGCAGGACGCCCAGGCCGCGGGCGTGGCAGGCGTCGACGAAGCGCTTGAAGCCGTCCGGCCCGCCATAGGGCTCGTGTACGGCGCCCCACAGGACCCCGTCGTACCCCCAGCCGTGGGTACCGTCGAAGGCGTTGACCGGCATCACCTCGACCAGGTCGACGCCGAGGTCGGCAAGGTGGTCGAGGCGGCCGATCGCGGCGTCGAAGGTGCCTTCGGGGGTGAAGGTGCCGATGTGCAGCTCGTAGAGGACGGAGCCGGGCAGCGCTCTGCCGGTCCAGGCGGCGTCGTTCCAGGGGAACTCGGCGTGGTCGTGGCGGCGGGAGGGCCCGTGGACGCCGTGCGGCTGCCGCTGGGAGCGGGGGTCGGGCAACGGGGTGGGATCGTCGTCGAGGAGGAAGGCGTAGTCGGTGCCCGGCGCGGCACCCGGCACGTCGGCCTGCCACCACCCCTCCCCGGCGGGCGCCATCGGGTGGTCGGCGCCGCAGGCACGGACCCGCACGCGCTCGCACCCCGGCGCCCACACCGAGAACCGCTCCCACGCCTCACCCACGGCCTGTGCCTACCCGGTCCGGAGCGGCGCCACTCCGCTGTCAGGCGGGCCGGTGGACCGAGATGAGGAAAGACGCGGTGACGGGGGCGGGGTCGGGCAGGTCGGCGATGCGCCGTTCCAGCTCACCGGGTCCGAGGTGGCGCGCGCTGGGGCCCATGCCCACGGCGGTGGCGACGGCGGTGTGCGGCAGCCGCAGGGGGTGGTCGAGCTCTTCGCGGTGCGCGGGCGAGAAGTGGCCGCCGAGCGTCGAGGCCAACCGCTCCTCCTTGCGCGCGTCCACGGTGACCAGCCCCAGCGCCTCGATGAGTTCGCGCAGATGGCGACCGGTGGGGGTGACGACGATGAGCGCGCCGTCGGCGCGCAGGACGCGGTGGAACTCCGCGCCGCCGCGGGGCGCGAACACGTTGAGGAGCAGCCCGGCGGCGCCGGTGCGCAGCGGCAGGCCCCGCCAGGCGTCGCAGGCGGCGGCCCCGGCGCGCGGGTGGGCCTTGGCGGCGCGGCGCAGCGCGTACTTCGACACGTCCAGGGCCAGACCGGTGGCACCGGTGCACCGCTGAAGGACCTCGCGCAGGTAGTAGCCGGTCCCGGCGCCGACGTCGACGACGGGCCCGGGCGCGGCCTCCCCGCCGCCCGCGGCGCCGGGGAGGTGGTCGGCGGCCAGGTCGGCGAGCCGCCGGGCGAGCGGGGCATAGTGGCCGGCCTCCTGGAACTCCTGCCGGGCGCGGACCATCTCCTTGGAGTCACCGGTCCCGGTGGGCGGCCGACCGGTCAGCAGGCCGACGTACCCCTCGCGGGCGACGTCGAAGCCGTGGCCGCGGGCGCACGCGAGCGCGTTCCCGGCGGGGGCGAGCCCCTCCCCGCAGTGCGGGCAGGCGAGTGCGTCGAGAACGGGCGGGGGCATCCGCAGGCGGGTGCGGACATCGGGGTGTCCGCCGTCGGCGGGGTGCGGGGAGGGAGCGGGACTGGTCATGATCGCCGCCAGCCTATCCGCGTCGGCCGGTCGCCGGGGTCAGCGCACGCCCGGCGGTGGGCGCCCACGGTGGATCCGGGCGGCCGGACGGACGGGAGATCATCGGCGGTCGGCCTCCGCGTCGTCCGTCCGCCGGACGAGCAGGGCGACCGGGTAGGGGTCGAGTACATCGGCGAGGCGGGCGGCGGTGAAGCCGTCGGTGCGCTCGGGGGCCAGGTCGCGTCCGGTGAGCAGGTCGCGCCACAGTCCGGGGCCGCCCGGTAGGGGGACCGAGGTCGTGCGCCAGCCTCCCGCCGCGGCGAGGCGCAGCGGGAGGCGGGTGGCGATGGTGACGGCGTCGAGGCCGGGGCCGCGGGCGAAGGCCACGGCGTGGTCGGCGGCCGGCCCGGTCGGGCCGAGGGGGCGGTAGCCGCGCATCGGGTGGCCGCGGCGGAGCAGCAGCGCCTGCCGCACGACGTGGAGCTTGACGGCGCCCGCCGCGTCCACGGGCGGCAGCCAGCCGGACTCCAGGCGCTCCAGGATCATCGTGCGGGTGGCGAAGTCGACCGGCCGGCGGTTGTCGGGGTCGACCAGGGACAGGTCCCACAGCTCGGTGCCCTGGTAGACGTCGGGCACGCCCGGCGCGGTGAGCTGGACGAGCTTCTGCCCGAGCGCGTTGCTCCACCCTGCCGCGCGGATGCGCCCGACCAGCGCCGCCACATCGGCTGCCAGCGGCGCGTCCGACAGGACCCGCTCGGGCCAGGAGCCCACCTCCGCCTCGAAGGCGGGGTCGGGGTGCAGCCACGAGGTGCGCAGCTTGGCCTCGCGCGCCGCCTTGAGCAGGTAGCAGCGCAGCCGGGCCGCGCTGATCGGCCAGGCTCCCACCAGGGTCTGCCACGCCAGCAGGTTGAGCGAGGGCTCGCCGAGCCCGCACCGGGCGGTCCAGTCGCGGACGGCCGCCGCGAAGTCCTCGGGGATCTCGGTGAGCGCCGCCAGGCGCGCGCGGACGTCCTCGGAGCGCTTGGTGTCGTGGGTCGACAGCGTGGTCATGGCCGACGGCCAGGACGCCTCGCGGCGGGCGGCGGCGGTGTGGAACTCCGCGGGGCCGGTCCCGAAGCGGTCCGGGGCTCCGCCGACCTCGTTGAGCGCGATGAAGCGGGTGGCCCGGTAGCAGGCGGTGTCCTCGGTGCCCTTGGCGACGACCGCGCCGCTGGTCTGCTGGATCCGACGGGCGAGCTCCCCGCGGGGGTCGGCGCGCACGCGGGCGTCGATGCGGTCCAGTTCGCCGACGAGGTCGGGGCGGGCGCGTCGGGCGCGGTCCACCGCCAGGGCCCAGTCGGCCTCCCTCTCGGGGAGGTAGGAGCGGTAGCAGGGGAAGCGTGCCAGCAGCTCGGCGACGGCCTCCTCGGCCGACGCGACGGTGGCGGCGTGGTCGTCGCCCGCCCCCCGCGCGGCCTCCGCCGTGTCGCCGAGCAGGGCGGCGATGCGGCGCACTTCGGGCTGCAGCAGCGTGGCGGCGGCCTCGTACCGGCATCGCGCCTCCACCGCTCCGGTGTCGGCGGGGACGCCCAGGGCGTCGGCCAGCTCGGTGAGGGGGCGTTCCGCCGCCGGGTCGATGAACAGCCCGCCCACCTCGCGCAGCGCGTCGTACCCGGTGGTCCCGCCCACCGGCCAGGAGGCCGGCGGGGTCTCCCCCGGAGCGAGGATCTTCTCCACGACGATCCACCCGCCGAAAGCGTCGCGCAGCCGCCGCAGGTAGCCGCCGGGATCGCTGAGTCCGTCGACGTGGTCGACGCGCAGGCCGTCCACCTCGCCGCGCTCGGCCCAGCCCAGGATGCGGGCGTGGGTGGCGGTGAAGACGTCGGGGTCCTCCACGCGGACGGCGGCCAATCCGCTGATATCGAAGAACCGCCGGTAGCGCAGGTCGGTCGCGGCGCGGCGCCAGGACACCAGCCGGTAGTGCTGGCGCAGGTGCACCTCACCGGGGTCGTCGCCCGGGGCGAACGTGCCCGGGGCCAGGGGGAAGCGCTGGTCGGCGCAGCTCAGGCAGTCGTCGACGACGGTCAGCCCGCCCAGGGCGGCGGCGCCGTCGTCCCCGTCGTCGGGCAGGACGGGCAGCGGGAGCGGGCCGCTCGCCCAGTCGATGTCGAAGCAGCGGGCGTAGGGGGAGCCGGGGCCCAGGCGCAGCACGTCCCACCACCACGGGTTGGCGGCGGGCACCGCGACCGACATGTGGTTGGGCACGATGTCGACGACGAGGCCCAGGCCGAGCCGCCGCAGCCGGTCCACCAGTGCCGCCCGGCCCTCCTCACCGCCCAGTTCCGCCGAGACCCGCGCGGGGTCCACGACGTCGTACCCGTGCGGGGAGCCGGGGGCCGCGGCGAGGATCGGCGACACGTACACCGCCCCCACGCCGAGGCGGTGCAGGTAGTCGGCGAGGTCCGCGGCGTCGGCGAACGTCCGCCCGGGGCCGAGCTGCAACCGGTAGGTGGAGGCGAGTGTTCCCATCGCGGATTCTCATGCCCGCTCGGTGCTCCGATCATGCCGTGTCCGGGCGGCGCCGGGCGGCCCCGGCGTGTCGGCCGCTCCCCCACCGCCCACCCGGCCGACTAGGCTGGCGCTGGTCAGTACCGGGGCGCCGGCGTCCACCGCGCCCCACCCCGACCCACCGAAGGGCCTCGCCGTGCCGGACTCCACGCCGCTGCCGACCGTGCTGCTGCTGAACGGGCCGAACCTCAACCTGCTGGGCGAACGCGACCCGGAGCAGTACGGGAGCACATCGCTGGCCGACATCGAAGCGGGGGTGACCGCGCTGGGCAAGGAGCTCGGCGCCACGGTGGTCTGCGCGCAGAGCAACCACGAGGGCGACCTGGTCGAGCACATCCACGCCGCCCGCGACCTCGACGGCATCGTGTTCAACCCGGGGGCCTTCGCCCACTACAGCATCGCCCTGCGCGATGCCGTCGACGCCGTGGACACTCCGTGCGTGGAGGTGCACATCTCCAACGTGTACGCACGGGAGCCGTTCCGGCACCGGTCGGTGACGGCACCGGTGATGCAGGGGTACATCGCCGGATGCGGGGTGGCCGGCTACGAGCTGGGGCTGCGCGCCGTCCTGCGGCGGATCGAAGAGGCCCGGCCGACCGGCTCCTGATGGGGCGCCCCATTCCATCGGCGCGCCCCGCGGCGGAGCCGCGGCCACCGGGGTGAGTGGCACCACAGCGCCCCCGTTCGGCATCCGACGTCGCCTCTTGTTACATTGCTCGACGGCGGTCGATCACCGCTTCTTCCGGCAATCGCCATCGGATCGTTCTACGTGGGCACACTGGGTCGCCTGCACGTGACACTAGGGAGACTGACTCAACCGTGCTCCGGTCCACCTCGCGCAAGCTGTCCGCCACCGCGCTCGCCGGCGCCCTGGCGGTGACGGCAGGGTGCGGCAGCGACGAGGCGGTGCGCGGCGGTGAGCCGTTCCCCATGCCCGCCGACCTGGCCTGCTTCGACGGCAACATCTCCGGGGCGGGTTCCAGCGCCCAGGAGAACGCGATGCGGACCTGGGTCGCCGCTTACCAGACCAACTGCGAGGACGCGCAGGTCTTCTACGACGCCATCGGGTCGGGTGGCGGCCGCAGCCAGTTCATCGACGGGGCGGTCCACTTCGCCGGGTCCGACGCCGCGATCTCGCCCGAGGAGGTCGAGGAGGCGGCGCCGCGATGCGAGGGCTCCGATGCGATCAACATCCCGGCCTACGTGGTGCCGGTGGCGGTGGTGTTCAACCTGGAGGGCGTCGACTCGCTGAACCTGACGCCGCAGGTGATCGCCCGGATCTTCGACGGGAAGATCACCCGGTGGGACGACCCGGCGATCGCCGGGTCCAACCCCGGCGCGGACCTGCCCGACACCCGCATCACTCCGGTGTCGCGGTCCGACGAGTCAGGCACGACGGAGAACTTCACCGAGTACCTGCACGCCGCGGCCGGGGACGACTGGCCCTACGAGCCCGGTGGGCGCTGGCCGGTGCCCCCCGTGGAGGCGGCGCAGGGCAACAGCGGCATCGCCGACACGGTCAAGGGCGGCGAGGGGACGATCGGTTACGTCGAGGCCTCGCATGTCGGCCGCATGCACGCGGCCGCGGTCGGTGTCGGCGACGCGTTCGTGGAGCTGTCCCCGGAGTCGGCCGCGCGCGTGATCGCGGGGTCCGCGCAGCGTGCGGGCGGTAACCCGCTCGACCGCGCGATCGATATCGATTTCGCGACGACCGATGCCGAGGCGTACCCGATCGTGCTGGTCACCTACGAGATCGTCTGCCTGGAGTACGAGCGGGCCGAGGACGCCGAGCGGGTCCGCGACTTCCTGAGCTACGTCATCAGCCCGGAGGGCCAAGAGGCGGCGTCCAAGGAGACCGGATCGGCCCCGCTGCCCGAGGACATCCGTTCCGACCTGCAGGAATCGATCGACGCGATCAGCGGGTCCTGAGGCAGGGACTCGCGTCGGACGGGAAGAGGCCGCAACACGCGGCCTTTTCTTTTCAGCCGAAACCCTCACCTGATGTGGCTCGGTTGTGGCACAGTGTTATGGCTGTCCGCGGAACCGGGGTCCGCCCGATCCCGCTCGGCCGATGTCTTCCCCCATCGGCCGGGAGAGCGGGGGGACCCCGGACAGCCGCCGACCGCGACCGTCAGGCGCGCGGACGGCGCGGGATCCGCCCCGGCCCCAGGGCGCCGAGCAGCCGCCGCAGGACACGGCCCCGTCGCGCGGTCGGTGCGGCACTGCGATCGGGTGCCGCCCCGGGGCACTCGCCCGCCGACGCGCCCTCCGACTCCTCTGCCCGGTGGTCGCCCGCATCGCTCCGGCCGCCCGCCGGAGGCGGCGTGCCCACGCCGTCGTGTGCCGACCGGGGCGCGATCAGGTCCTCCAGTGACGCCTCGTCGGCGTGCATCCGGTACCGGCCGTGCACCTCGGCGACGACGTCGGCCATGGGTTCGCCCGGGGTGCGGACGCGCAGCGCCCGGGTGAGGGCGCGGGTGCGCCACAGCCTGATTCCGGCGCCGCGCGTCGGCGCGGACTCGGGGAACAGCTCCACCAGCCCGGCCCGGGAGCGTTCGGCGCGGGCGACGAGCCGCGCCAGCGTGTCGCGGCCCAGCCCCCAGGCGACGGGAACCTGCAGCAGGTAGGGCGCGGGAAAGCCGGTACGGGGTGCGACGGCGGAGAAGGAGACGCGGGGATCGGCCAGGTAGCGGGCCTGGACCAGGCGCAGGTCCAGGCGCGGGTGCTCGGGCGCGCCGCCGTGGACGCCGCCGTCCCAGTCGGCGACGAGGGTGACCCCGACGTCCTCCTCGCTGCCGTTCAGCAGCCGGTCCACACACGCGCTGACGGTCTCGTAGCGGGCACCGGCCACGTCGACCACGGCGCGGACCAGGGGGACGGGCCGGCCCGCGGTCGGCGGCGCGTGGCGCCGCACGCGGTCCCGGTGCGGGCGGGGGTGGGGCATGAGCGGGGCCAGCACGTCGGTCCGGAAGCGGGAGGAAGGTATCCGGGTGCGGGCGGGCGTGGCCTGGCCGATGTGCCAGGCGGGTGCGGCGTGCTCGGGCAGGAACAGCCCTCCCGCCTGCCACAGGCGGTAGGCGAACTCGGTGTCCTGGCCGAGGTCGAGCGCCGGGTCGACCCCGCCGGCCGCCTCGTACAGCGAGCGCCGCAGCGACGCGGCGGCGCCCACATAGGCCTGGAAGCCGAGGCGGTCGGCGCCGCGCAGGTCATCGCTGTGCTCCAGCAGCCGGTTCACCCCGGCGTGGTCCCGCGAACCGGCCAGCGCGGAGGACAGCCCGCCCGAGCGGGCGAGCCCGGCCAGCGCGGTGGGGTCCTCCGGGCCGCGGGGGCAGTGCAGCACCCGGCCCAGGGACACGCACTCGGCGTGCGCGTGCTGCCAGCGCACCAGGGCCTCGACGAAGCGCGGACCGACGACCATGTCGGGGTCCAGCCAGCAGATGACCGCGCCGGACGTGACGTGCGCCCCGTAGGCTCGGGCGTGCCCGGCACCGCTCCCGGTGGCGGGCGCGCGTTCGATCCGGCACCGCGCCGGCCGCAGCGGGGGCAGTGCGAGTGGCGGCCAGGTGCGGTCGTCGACCACCACGACCTCCAGGAGGCGGGCGGGGTAGGTCTGCCCGGCCAGCGCGGCGAGCGTCACCGCCAGTCGCGGGGACGGGCCGCGCGCGGGGATGACCACGCTGACGCTCAGCCGCGGCTCCCACGCCCCCAGCCGGGGCGGAGCCAGTGCCCCCCAGTCGTTCCGGAAGATCCGCGTGGGGACCTGCTCGGCGCGCCCGCGGTGGGTGACACCGTCAGCTCGCGACTCTATGTATTCGAATGACGACACAGCGTGACTATAGCTCCCGGTCACGCCCGAGCGCCACCGCAGGGCGGCCCTGGCCGACCACGCTGCACCGGTCGCCGACCGCTGGCGGCGCGAGCCCGACGCCGCGGGCGGGGTGGCGCGCTCCCACCCGGACACCCGGTTGGGACCGATGCGTGGCTGCCTTGCCATGATTCGATCCGTTTCGTACCGGCCGCCCCGGCCGATCGGCGGACGGATCGGCGACACCACGGCCGCACCTCCCCCACGGACCGGCCGCCATGGAGAGAATTCCATACGGAACCCGTGTCCGGCCCCCATGACCGGTGGGGCCGGACACGGCGTCGGCCCGGGCCGCCCCGCAGCCCGGCCGGACCGCGGGGCGGGGCTCACCCGGTGCGGCGCTCCCCGTCGCGCGCGGCCGGACCTCCGCAGGGCAGTCGGCCGCGTTCGAGGTCGGTCTCGATGTGCGTGCACAGCCACGCGTGCTGGGCGAAGACGACCCGCAGCGCCAGTGCCCGGTGCCAGGCACCGCAGGCGACGACGGCGCTCACCTCGACGACACCGGGGACGGCCGCCGGACGGACGACGGCTCCGCGGAGCCGGGCACGGTGCTCGGAGGAGGCGTAGCCGCCCGCACGGCGCACGAGGTGCTCGTAGGCGGTGGTGCAGAAGAGGTTGCGCAGGTGCCCCGGTGGGCGCTCTCCGGCCAGGACCTCGGCCGTGTGCTGGGCGAACCGGGACAGCTGGTGTGCGCGGCGCCGGTCGAGGGCGCCGTTCCGACGGACAACGGGACAGGGGTGTCGTGGCCGAGAGAGCTGAGGGGGCATCTGGGGGTTCCCTTTCCAGCCGTGGGTGCGTGGACGGGCCGCCGACCCGCCCACGCACTAGGGGCTCGCAGCCGCCCCTCCCAGCCACCCGGAATTCCAGCTTTTTCGGCGACGCCCGGCCCGGGGCGTTCCCTCCCTCCACCTGCGCACCACCGGCCCCGCCCCACCCCGCCGTTGCCCCGCGTCGGGTGCCACCCCATACTTCTGGTGTCAACCTCTCGGCCTTGAAGGAGCCCGCTGTCCGAAAAGGCCGGGATCGTCCGCTAGGAACCTGATGAATCACGGCTATTTCGACCTCCCCACCCCCATCGGGCTGGCCCACCGCGGCGGCTGGCTGACCGATGAGGCCGGTCGGATCCGCACCGAGCTGGAGAACACGGCGCTCGCCTTCCAGAACGCGATCGATCTGGGCTACCGCTACCTGGAGACCGACGTGCACGCCACCCGCGACGGCGTGCTGCTGGCGTTCCACGACGCCACCCTGGACCGCACGACGGACCGATCCGGGGCCATCGCCGATCTGCCCTACGACGAGGTCGCCCGCGCGCGGGTGGGCGGGAGCGAACCGGTGCCGGTACTGGAGGACCTGCTCGGGTCCTGGCCCGAGGCGCGGTTCAACATCGACATCAAGTCCGACGCCGCCGTCGAGCCGCTGGTCCGGGTGCTGCGCCGCACCTCGGCCTGGGAGCGGGTGTGCGTCGGCTCCTTCGACCAGCTGCGGCTGGACCGCGCCCGGCGGGCGTTCGACCGCCCGGTCGCCACCTCCTGCGGCCCGGTGGACGTCGCGCGCCTGCGGTTCGCCTCGTTCACCCCGCTGCTGGGCTGGCTGGCGCGGCGGGGCGTGGGCGCCGTGCAGATCCCACTGCGGGCGCGCGGCTTCCCGCTGGTGAGTCGGGACCTCATCGCCACGGCGCACCGGCTCGGCATGCAGGTGCACGTGTGGACGATCAACGACCCGACGCTGATGGCGCGCCTGCTGGACCTGGGAGTGGACGGCATCGTGACCGACAACATCACCACCCTGCGCGAGCTGCTGATCGAACGCGGAAACTGGCAGAATTCTGGTCATAGCGACAAATAGGACGGATGCCGCCCTCCCATGAACTCACCGCCCACCGCGCAGGTCCCGGGCAACGCCCCGTCCGCGGATCCCGCGCAACGACGCCGCGAGCAGTACGGCTGGTATGTCTACGACTGGGCCAACCAGGTGTTCATCACCTCGGTGGTCACGGTCCTCATCGGCCCCTACCTGAGCGGGCTGGCGTGCACCACGGCCGGCGCCCCGGACACCGCCACCTGCACAGGCGGCGCCTACTACGTCCACCCGCTGGGCGTCCAGCTGCACGCGAACGCGGTCTACCCGGCGGTCACCACCGTCGCGATCCTGATCCAGATCCTGCTGCTGCCGCTCATCGGCGCCCTGGCCGACCACACCAAGCACAAGAAGCGCTGGCTGTTCTGGCTGGCCTTCATCGGCTCCGTCGCCGTGTCCATGCTCTACTTCACGGGCGACGACTACGCGACGGCGTCCGCGCTGTTCCTCCTCGCCAACGTCGCCTATGGCGCCTCCCTGGTCGTCTACAACTCCTTTCTGCCGGAGATCGCCACACCCGACGAGCGCGACCGGGTCTCCACCACCGGCTGGGCCATCTCCTACCTCGGCGGTGCCCTGCTGCTCGCCGCGCACCTCGTCCTGGTGCTGCAGGCCGACTCCCTGGGCGTCACCGAGGGCGAGGCGGTGCGCATCGCGTTCGCGTCGGTCGGGATCTGGTGGGTCGGCTTCACCATCATCGCGCTCAAGCCGCTGCGCAACCGCTACGGCGAGCTCGCCGCCCACGCGGCCCGGCCCAACGTGCGCATCTCCACGGTGCAGCTCGTGCACACCGTCAAGGAGATGCGCAAGTACCCGCAGACGCTCCTCTTCCTGCTCGCGTTCATCTTCTTCAACGACGGGATCCAGGCCGCGGTCCGCTACGCCGCCCCCTTCGCCGCTCAGGACCTGCAGCTGGACCAGGGTGTGCTGATGGGGACCATCCTGATGATCCAGTTCGTGGCGTTCGGCGGAGCGCTGATCGTCGGGCTGATCGCGCGGCGCATCGGGGCCAAGAAGGCGGTGCTGGGCACCCTGAGCGTGTGGTGCGTGCTGGTGACGCTGGCCTACTTCCTCCCCGCCCAGCGCCCGCTGCTGTTCGTCGCCATGGGCATCGGCATCGCCCTGGTGCTGGGCGGCGTGCAGGCCCTGGCCCGCTCCATGTACTCCCAGCTCATCCCGCGCGGGCGGGAGGCCGAGTACTTCAGCCTCTACCAGATCAGCGACAAGGGGTCGACGTTCCTCGGATCGCTGGCCGTGACCATCGCCGTCACCCTGACCGGCGGCTACCGGGTCGCGATCTTCTCGCTGATCGTGTTCTTCCTGCTCGGCGGCTACCTGCTGTGGAAGACCGACATGCGGCGCGGTATCCGCGCCGTCGGCAACGAGATGCCCGCGCGCATCTGACCGGTGGCCGGGGCGTGGCCTGCGCGCACGCCCCGGCGCACCCTCCGCCTGCCGCGGAGGGCCTCGGCTACCGCCGGTGGCGCCGCTCCGAACGCAGGGCGTCACCGGCCGCGTCCAGTTCCGAGGCGACCGGCGCCCGCCGGAGCGTCACCTCCCCCTCCAGACCGGCCCACCGCCGGACCGCCGCCGTGGCCGCGGCCCCGTCACCGGGCGCCAGCCGCGCGATGTCGGCCCCGTGATTGGCCCGGGGCGCGACGAACCGCATCGTGTCGCGGGCCGCGGAGCGCACCCGGAAGGGCTCGGCACCCCACGGGTCGAACTCGCCGTCCACGAACAGCATGCGCTCGCTGCTCCTGTACACCCAGTGGTCGATGTCGGGCATGGCGCGCCGGTCGAAGGGCCGGATCGCGATGTCGTCGGGCACGTAGGTCGCCGCCCCGAACTGCCCGGGGTACCGCAGCAGGTCGTCGAGATGGCCGGTGGGCACGCTCGGCGACCCCAGCTGGGTCGCGGCCTGGTAGTAGTAGGTGATGTAGGGCTCGGTGCCCTGGTCGGTGTAGAAGCCGAACCCTCCGACGTCGTCGAGGAACGCCGCGATGTCGGCCGTGTCGGCCTCCGTGCCCGGGATGTCCGCGCACCGCTCGTCGCCCCGGTACTGCCAGAACGCCCACGGGGTGTCGAGGACGAGCATCTCGAAGGCGGCGTCGGCGCTCCCGATGGTCCGGTCGAAGGTCCACCCGTTGGCGGCCGCGAGCCCCTCGTAGTGTCCGACCAGCTCGTCGCGGCGCTCCAGCGACTCCCGCTGCACATCGGCCAGGCTCTGCTGGCACGCCGAGTCGGTCCCGACCGTGTCGAAGAACTCCAGGTAGGCGCTGTCCTCGTGGTTGCGGACGTCGTTGGGCGCGACGTAGGCGATCGTGCCGTCGATGTCATCGGGGTAGAAGCGGCGGTGGTAGACCGACGTCATCCCGCCCTTGGACGCGCCGGTGGACAGCCACGCCTCGGTGTAGATGTCGTCGAGGGCGCCGACGATGCGGTGGTGGTCGGTGGCGGCCTGCCTGATGTCCAGCTTCGACCAGTCGGCGGGGTCCGGCCGGGAGGGCTCGAAGAACCGCTGCTCGGTCGAGATCTGGTTGCCGTCGACGATGCGGGTGGGTTCGGCCCGGAACGGGAAGTCGGGGACGTTGTACCCGGTCGTGTGCAGCACCGTGGGCCGGTCCAGGCCGCGGTGCAGCAGGGTCAGGCGCTGCTCGAACGTCGCGCCGTCGGGGTCATCGTGGTCGGCGGGCTGCTCGTAGCCCAGCACGAAGAAGCGGAAGCCGGGCTCGGTGTCCCGCTCCTCCACGATCCTCAGGCCGGGGACGGCCTCCAGGCGTTGGACGATGCCGTCGTCGGAGGGCGCCGTGCCCGCGTCGGCGGGGTGGGGGTCGGCGCTCGCCGGCGCCAGGGACAGTACCAGTGCCGACGAAGTGAGCACGGCCAGGGTGGTGGCGCGCCACGACGCCGGGGGATGCTTTCGGGGGGTCACCCGGTCAACCTCCTGCGAACCGATGGGATGGGGGGTGGGGCTCAGTAGCGGGGTACGAAAGCGGCATCCGGTGATTCGGTTGTGTATCGACCGATTCAGTCGACGGACCGATCATTGGGGGGCCGCGCACCCCGCGTCAAGGGCCGGAAGCACCCGACCGCGGGCCCTGCACGGCCCGGAAAGCGGGCGCCCTGCGGCCCGGCGTGCACCGACGTCCGCGGCGAAGGGGTGATCCACTTCTCCGCTAGGCTGTCTCCGGGGAGAAACGCGCGCTCCGACGGCGTTGCGGCCGTTTCGGCGCGGCGCGCCGCACCCGGCTCAGGCGGGGACCGACCTCCGTGAACGGGGCCGCACCCCTGACATGTCACCGGCGGCACCGGAGGTAGGCGAAAATCATTGCCATGCGGTTCGGCATCCTCGGCCCCCTGGAAGCGCACTCCGGCGACGGGCAGCCCGTCACGATCAACGGTTCGCGGCTGCGCGGACTGCTGATCCTCCTGCTCCTGGAATCGGGCCAGGTGGTCGGTACCGAGCGGCTGATCGACGGCCTGTACGGCCACACCCCGCCGGAGGGCGCGGCCAACGCCCTGCAGTCGCTGGTGTCGCGGCTGCGCCGCGGACTGGCCGGTCCGGGCGGGGAGGGCCCCGCGATCGAGTTCCACCCGGCGGGCTACCGGCTCGCCGTCGACCCCGGTGCCGTCGACGCGCACCGCTTCGAACGGCTCGCCGCCGACGGCCGCGCTTCGCTGCGCACCGGGGACCACGCCCACGCCGCCGCCGTGCTGCGCGACGCCCTGGCCCTGTGGCGGGGGCCCGCCCTCGCCGACGCGGGGCCGACCCCGTTCGTCCGCGCCCAGGCCGAGCGGCTGGAGGAGCTGCGGCTGGCCGCCCGCGAAGACCTCAACGAGGCGGAACTGGAGCGCGGCGAGCACCGCGCCCTGCTCACCGAACTCCGCGACCTCGTGGCCGCCCACCCGCTGCGCGAGCGCCCGCGCGCCCAGCTCATCCGCGCCCTGTACGGGGCGGGCCGCCAGGCCGAGGCGCTGGCCGAGTTCGAGGACACCCGTCGGATGCTGGCCGAGGAGCTGGGCACCGACCCCTCCCCCGAGCTGGCCGAGCTGCACCTGGCCGTGCTGCGCGGCGACCCCGCCCTCAGCGCCCCGGCCGCCCCCGACCCCGAACCACCGCGGCAGCGGCTCCCGGCCCAGCTCACCAGCTTCGTCGGGCGCGAGGCCGAGCTGGAGCGCATCGACGCGCTCCTGGGCAGCCAGCGCCTGGTCACCCTCACCGGGCCGGGGGGCGTCGGCAAGACCCGGCTGGCCGTCGAGGCGGCGGCCCGCTACCCCGGCGAGGTGTACCTGGCCGAGCTGGCTCCGCTCGGTGACGGGGCCGACCTGCCCCTGGCGGTGCTCAGCGCGCTCGGCGCACGCGACACCGCACTGCCCACGCTGATGCCGGGCCGCCCCGGGCAGGCGCCCGACGCGCTGGGCCGGCTGACCGGGGTCGTGGCGCAGCGTCGGCTGCTGCTCATCCTGGACAACTGCGAACACCTGATCGGCGACGCCGCCCGGCTCGCCGACCGCATGCTGCGCGCCTGCCCGGGTGTGCGGATCCTGGCCACCAGCAGGGAGCCGCTGGGCCTCACCGCCGAGCGGCTGTGCCCGGTGCCCCAGCTGGCCTCCCCTCCGGCCGACAGCGCGCCGTCGGCGGCCCTGGACTACCCGGCGGTGCGGCTGTTCGCCGACCGGGCCGCCGCCGTGCGCCCCGACTTCACCGTGGAGGACGGCACCGCCGAGGCCGTGCTGCGGATCTGCTCGGCCCTCGACGGCCTGCCACTGGCCCTGGAGCTGGCCGCGGCGCGGCTGCGCTCACTGCCGGCCACCGAGGTGGCGGCGCGCATCGGCGACCGCTTCGGGCTGCTGTCCCGGGGCGACCGCGCCGCCCAGCCCCGCCACCAGACGCTGCGCGCCGTCGTCGCCTGGAGCTGGGACCTGCTGGGCACCGACGAGCGCCGACTGGCCCGGCGGCTCACCGTCTTCTCCGGTGGGGCCACACTGGAGGCGGCCGCGGGGGTCTGCGGGATCCCCGAGTCCGAAGTCGTCGACCTGCTGACCGGGCTGGCGGAGAAGTCGCTGGTGGAGACTTCCGGCGGGCGCTACCGGATGCTGGAGACCATTCGCGCGTTCTGCGCCGAGCGGTTGGAGGAGGCCGGTGAGCGCGACCGCTTCCGGAGCGCGCACGCCCGGTACTTCCTCGACTTGGCCGAGACCGCCGAGCCGCACCTGCACCGCGCCGAACAGGTGGACTGGCTGCCGCGACTCGCCGCCGAGCAGGAGAACCTGCACGGGGCGCTGCGCTGGGCGGTGGAGTCCGGCGACCTGGACGCCGGGCTGCGCTTCGTCGGCGCGCTGTCGGCCTACTGGTGGCTGCGCGGGCTGCGCGGCCAGGCGGGTCCGCTGTCCGGTGAGGTCCTGGGAGCGATCCCGGCCCCGCCCGGATCGGCTCCGTCCCCGACGGACGGCCGCGCCGAGGAGTACGTGCTGTGCGTCATCAACGCCGCCGCGGGAGGGCTGGACGCGCGCGAGCTGGAGCCCCACCTTGCGGTGGCCGAGGCGGTGGTCCGCGACACCCCCCGCCCGCTGCGGCTGCCCCTGATCGACATGCTGTGGTCGGTGGCCAGCGGCGCCCCCGAGCGGCAGTTCGACATCGCCCCCCTGATGCGCGACAACCTGGAGGCGCCCGACCCGTGGACGCGGGCCATCGCCCACGTCCAGCTCGGCTACGCCGCGTTCGCCGGGGACGTGGCCGAGGAGGCCGAGCGCGCCTTCACCGCCGGCCTGGAGGGTTTCCGCGGGCTCGGCGACCGCTGGGGGATGGTGCTGGCGCTGACCGGGCTGGCCGGGCTGGCGGAGCTGCGCGGTGACAGCGAGCGGTGCATCGCGCACGCCGACGAGGCGCTGGCCATGACCGAGGCACTGGGCGCCACCGAGGACACCGCCGAGATCCTGACCCTGCGCGGCTCCGGCCGGGCGGCCATGGGCGACCTGGACGGCGCCGAGGCCGACCACCAGCACGCGGCGGAGATCGCCCGCCGCGCCGGTATCCCCGAGGCCCTGGCCGGGGCCTACCGCCGGCTCGCGGAGGTGGCGCTGCGGCGCGGCGATCCGGCCGAGGCACGGCGGCTGTGCAGCGCCGCGCTGGCCGAGTGCCGCGCCGGGTCGAGCGCGGTGATCGAGACGCGGGCGCTCATCCACGTCACCCTGGGCGGGATCGCCGCCGCGGAAGGGGACACCGCCCGTGCCCGGTCCGTCTACCGGCAGGCGCTGGAGGCCATCCCCGGTGCCCGGATATCCGCCCCGGTGGCCGACGGGCTGGCCGCCGCCGCGCTGAAGGACGGCGACGCCGAGACCGCGGCGGTGCTCCTGGGAACGGCGGCCGCCCTGCGCGGTGCTCCCGGCTCGGTCCCCCCGGACAGCCGGGCCGTGGCCGAACGGTGCCGTACCGCCCTGGGCGACACCGCCTTCGACAAGGCCCGCTCCCGCGGCGCCTCGATATCCCTCGGCGAGGCCCTGACCCTCGTCGGAGCGGCCCCCTCCGGCTCCGCCCATCGCTGACCCCTGTCGTCGTCCGCGGTGAAGCGCACCGACCACATGCGGTCTTCCGGCGCGCTTCACCGCGGACGACGACAGGGCGGGTCGGCCGTGTGCGCGGGCGGTCAGCGGGCCCGACGGCGCGGTCAGCGGGAGGTGCGCGGGCGGTCAGCGGGGGTCGCCACGGTGGGAGCATGGACACAACCGCGACAACCACGACCTCCGGTTCCGGCCAGCGGGCCGGACGCAAGGAATGGATCGGGCTCATCCTGCTGGTGCTGCCCGGCATGCTCGTCTCCATGGACATGTCCGTGCTCTACATGGCCCTGCCATGGCTCGGCGCCGACCTGCGGCCGAGCAGCACGGAGATGCTGTGGATCATCGACATCTACGGCTTCCTGCTGGCCGGGCTGCTGATCACCATGGGCACGCTGGGCGACCGCATCGGCCGGCGCCGGGTACTGATGGCCGGCGCCGTGCTGTTCGCCATCGGGTCGCTCGCCGCGGCCTACTCGACCAGCCCCGAGATGCTCATCGCCGCCCGCGCGCTGCTCGGTATCGGTGGTGCGACGCTGGCGCCGTCCACGCTCTCGCTGATCCGCAACATGTTCCACGACCCCCGGCAGCGCCGCACCGCGATCGGCGTGTGGACCGCCGGGTTCAGCGGCGGCGCCATGCTGGGGCCGATCGTCGGCGGCCTGCTCATGGAGGTCTTCTGGTGGGGCTCGGTCTTCCTCATCAACCTCCCGGCGATGGCCCTGGTCCTCCTCCTGGCCCCCTTCATGGTCCCCGAGTACCGCGACCCCAAGGCCGGGAAGTTCGACCTTCTCAGTGCGGTGCTGTCGCTGGCCGCCGTACTCCCGGTGATCTTCGGCATGAAGATGATCGCCACGCACGGATTCGCGTGGACCTACGTGCTCTCCCTCGTCGTCGGCATCGCCCTGGGCGCGGCGTTCCTCCGCCGCCAGCGCACGGTCGACCACCCCATGATCGATCTGGACCTGTTCCGCTCCCGCGCGTTCAGCGCCTCCCTCGGCGCGGTCACGCTCGCCATGTTCGCGATGTTCGGCGTCATGTTCTTCATGTCGCAGTACCTGCAGCTCGTGCTCGGCCTGCGGCCGCTGATGGCCGCGCTGTGGACCATGCCCTCGCTGCTGGGCATGATGGTCGGCGTCACCGTCGCCACCATCGTGGTGCGCTTCGTCCGGCCCGGCCACGTCGTCGGCTCCGGCCTCGCGCTGGCCGCGGTGGGTGTGCTGGTCATCACCGGCATCAGTGCGGAGTCCGGCCTGGTGTACATCGTCATCGGCGGCATCCTGATGTCCGCCGGCCTGGGCGCGGTGACCGCTCTGATCACCGACCTGATCGTGAGCTCGGCACCACCGGAGCGGGCGGGTGCGGCCTCGGCGCTCTCCGAGACCGCCAACGAGTTCGGCGGCGCGGTCGGCATCGCCGTCCTGGGAAGCATCGGCACGGCCGTCTACCGCTCGCACGTCAGCGCCGACGCGCCGACCGGGCTGCCGGACGCGGCCCTGGACGCCGCCCGTGACACCTTGGCCGGTGCGGCGGGTGTGGCCGCCGAGCTGCCCTCGGCCGCGGCCCAGGAGCTGCTGGGGGTCGCCCGCGAGGCCTTCACCCACGGGATCCACGCGAGTTCCTACGCCGGTGCCGGGGTATTGATGGTGACGGCGGTGCTCGCGGCCGTCCTGCTGCGGCACACCCGCCCGCACGGCGACGGCGGCTCGGCGGCGGATGCGGCCGAGGAGGCGCCCGACCCGCAGGGCGGCGACGCCCACGGGGCCGGGACCGGTCCGGCCGACGTCCGCACCGGGGGCACCGGGGGGAGCTCGGGCCCGGCCGCCGCGGCACCGCGATCCGGGGCCTGACCCGGCCCCGGTCACCACGGCAACGGGGAGGAACACATGGTGCTCTTCGGCAGGGAACACGTCGAGCGCTACCAGGCGAGCGACGGCGAGGAAGGACACGACTGGTTGAAGGGCACCACCGTCCTTCTCCTGACCACGACCGGGCGGAGAACGGGCAAGAGCCGCACGACCCCGCTCATCTACCGCACCGACGGACCGGACTTCGTGGTCGTCGCCTCCAACGGCGGTGCCCCGGACTCCCCCTCCTGGTACAAGAACCTCACGACCCATCCGGAGGTCGGGGTCCAGGTGAAGGGGGACCGGTTCACCGCACGCGCGCGCACCGCCTCGGAGGCGGAGAAGGAACGCCTGTGGCCGCGCATGGCCGCGGTGTGGCCCGACTACGACGAGTACCAGGCCAAGACCGACCGTCCGATCCCGGTCGTCATCCTGCAGCGCACGGCGTGAGGCAGGCCCCGCCCGCGCGTTCCCGGCACGTCGGGAATGCGCGGGCGGGTCTGTTTTGTTCCTGTGCCGGACGGGCAGAACCGGGGAGAACAGAGCGTGAACACATCCCCGGACGGCACACCACCACCCCCCGGCAAAGATTCGCCAAAGCATCGGCCGACCAGGGGCGATGTGCCGTAACGCGGAGGACGCGCGGGGCGGGAGAATAGCCCCGTCGTGACACTGAGCGATAGGTTGGTCACGGAAGACCGAACATTATCGCACGGTTGGATCACCGCTGTCAGGGGAATCTTGACACGGACCAACGCGTTACACCCACGGAGACCGCTAGAGCGCCTGGAGGCACCCACACGATGGCCGAGCGAGCACTTCGCGGCACACGACTCGGGGCGACCAGCTACGAGAACGACCGCAACACCGACCTGGCACCTCGCCAAGAGGTCACCTACGACTGCCCCCGGGGCCATCGCTTCTCCGTCACCTTCGCCACCGAGGCCGAGACCCCGGCGAACTGGGAGTGCCGCTTCTGCGGCGACAACGCCCTGATGGTGAACGGGGAGGAGCCGCAGGAGAAGAAGGCGAAGCCGGCACGTACGCACTGGGACATGCTGCTGGAACGCCGGAGCATGGAGGACCTGGAGGAGGTCCTCGCCGAGCGCCTCGCCCTGCTGCGCGCCCGCCGCAAGGAGGAGCAGGAGCACCTGGAGGCGATGGCCGAGCAGCGCCAGACCGCCTGACGCACGCGCCCGCACATTCGACGAGGGGCGGTGGCCCGAACGTGGCCACCGCCCCTCGTCGTGCGCGCGCCCCGAGCACGGGCGCTTCGCCCCCTCAGTCGGCCTCGGTCCCCTGCGACGGACCGGCCGTCGCACGCGGCAGCTCCGCCTCACCCGACCAGCCCGCGCCGAACGGCTCGGCGGTGGCGCCGATGAGGTCGGCGATGGAGTCCAGGACCCGCGTCGGCCGGTAGGGGAACAGGTCGGCGGTCCGGGCGTCGGAGATGCCCGAGAGGACCAGCAGCGTGTGCAGCCCGGCCTCCAGTCCCGACCGCACGTCGGTGTCCATCCGGTCGCCGATCATCAGCGTGTTCTCCGAGTGCGCGCCCAGCGCGCGCAGGGCCGAGCGCATCATCAGCGGGTTGGGTTTGCCCACGTAGTAGGGGGCACGCCCGGTGGCACGCTCGATGAGCGCCGCGACCGCGCCGGTCGCCGGCAGCGACCCTTCCCGGCTGGGGCCCTTCTCGTCGGGGTTGGTGGCGATGAACCGGGCGCCGCCCTCCACGAGCCGGATCGCGCGTGTTATCGCCTCGAAGCTGTAGGTGCGGGTCTCCCCCAGCACCACGTAGTCCGGGTCGCGGTCGGTCAGCACGTAGCCGATGCTGTGCAGGGCGGTCGTCAGCCCGGACTCCCCCACCACGAACGCCGAGCCGCCGGGGCGCTGCTGCTGGAGGAAGCGGGCGGTGGCCAGCGCGGAGGTCCAGATGGACTCCTCAGGGATGTCCAGACCCGTGCGCAGCAGGCGTGCCCGCAGGTCGCGCGGGGTGTAGATGGAGTTATTGGTCAGCACCATAAAGCCGATGCCTTTGTCCCGAAGCTCGGAGACGAATGTATCGGCGCCGGGGACGAGGTGCTCCTCGTGTACGAGCACGCCGTCCATGTCCATGAGGTAATTCCACCGGGTTTGTTTGCTCACGGGTCTGATTGTCCCGCGATCATGCGCATGACCGCCACCCCGGACACCCCGTTGAGCGGGAACGATGGCACCGGACCACGCCCACTCGGGGCCTCAGGCGCCCCGGAAGTCCCGGTTTCGGTCCCGATCGGGTCGCCTCAGTCGCGCCGGGTGAGCCCGTCCCCCTCGCCCTCGCCGGTACCGGGCTCGTCGTCCTCGACGATGCGGCCCGGAACGACCCGGCCGGTACCCGGACGCTGCCCGGGAACGTGTTCGCCGCCCGGCGCGAAGGTGCCGTCGACGGTCACGCCCATCCGGCGGATCCTGCGCTCCGCCCATGCGACGAAGGCCCAGCGCAGCGCGGGCCGGGTGAACGGCAGCGCGAGCACGGCGCCCACCGCGCCGGTGATGAACCCGGGGGTGACCAGCAGGATGCCGCCGACCATCACCATCAGCATGTCCAGCAGCCCGCCCTGCGGCGCCTTGCCCGTGCGCATGGCCTCATCGGCGTCACGGTAGGCCTTGGTCCCCGCCCCGCGCAGCGCCAGCACGCCCGAAACGCTCAGCAGGAACAGCGCGGCGATCGTCCACGGCACACCGATCTGCGACCCGACCAGGATCATCAGCCAGATCTCCAGGAAGGGCAGCGCCATCAGCGCGAGAACGATCAGCAGCGGCATGGGTACCTTCCTCGACAGCACACGGTTCCCTCGCCACAACGTCCCGTCCCGCGGGATCGTTCCCACCACGGAGTCCCGGGCCCCGCGGTCTCACCGGGTGTCGGAGGCGGTCCCGTCCCGCTCCCCGCCGTGGCCGCGGGCGCGACCGCGGGCGCGGCGCGCACCGACCGCCGCGGCGATCACCGCGGCCGCCGCGATGGCGCTCAGCACCGCCTCGGGCAGCGCGCCGAGCCGGGCCGCCGGGGTGAGTCCCGACATCGCCGTGAGCTCCGCCACGTGCACGGCCGGCGCGTTCTCCGGCGAGCGGTAGGTGACGGTGCCGTCGGGCTCGACCACGGCGCTGATACCGCTGGTCGAGGCGACCACCGCGGGCCGCCCGTGCTCGACGGCGCGCAGCTGGGTGATGGCCAGCTGCTGGTCGGACTGGCCGGTGAAGTTGTAGTTGGCGTTGTTGGTGGGGACCGCGATGATCTGGCCCCCGGCCTCCACCGCCTCGCGCACCGGCCGGTCGAAGGCGACGTCGAAACAGATGGCGGTGGCCAGCGTGGTGCCGCCCAGCGCCACCGCGCCCGGCTCGGTGCCGGGGACCGCGTCGCTGCCGATCTTCTCCAGCCGGGAGATGAACCCGGTGAAG
This sequence comes from Nocardiopsis mwathae, assembly GCF_014201195.1. Lineage (NCBI taxonomy): Bacteria > Bacillati > Actinomycetota > Actinomycetes > Streptosporangiales > Nocardiopsidaceae > Nocardiopsis > Nocardiopsis mwathae. The sequence continues at coordinate 2,478,194 of NZ_JACHDS010000001.1, forward strand.
AAGTCGCGGTAGGGGATGTACTCGCCGAAGGGGACGAGGAAGCGCTTGGTGTAGTAGTCGCCGGGCCCGTCCTCGGGGTCCCACACCACGCTGCGGATCTCGCGCTTGGCGCCGTCGTCGTAGAAGCGTGTCAGCCCGAAGAGCAGGGGCGCGTCGACGTCCTGGGCGGCCGCGGAGATGAGTGCGGCGGCCCGGGGGTCGTTGTAGACGTCGATGTCGGCGGAGTTCTCAGGGAGGATCACCAGGTCGGGCTGGTCGACCTCGCCCGCGCGCACCCGGCGGGCGAGTTCGTGCACGCCGTCGACGTGGTTCTGCAGCACCTGCATGCGCTCGCCGAGGATGTCCATGGTGCCCACACGCGGGACGTTGCCCTGGACGAGCGCCACGGTCGCGGTGTGGTCGCGGGCGGGGGCACCGACCATCGGGGCGGCCATGCCCGCGGCGCCGATGGCGAGTGCCGCGGCCAGCCCCGCCGCCAAAGGCGGGACGGCGCGCCACGGCCCGCCCTCCCGGCGGGCGCGCGCGGCGCGCAGGAGCCCGGCCAGCAGGACCGTTCCGGCCAGCGCCACCATGAACGTCACCAGCGCCGAGGAGCCCCATGCGGCGTACCCGCTGAAGGGGGTGTCGGGCTGGGCGAAGGCGAGTTTGCCCCAGGGGAAGCCGCCCAGGGGGAACCGGGCGCGCACCGCCTCCTGCAGCACCCACAGCGCGGCGGTCCACACCGGCCAGGCGCGCAGCCGGGCCGCGCAGGCGATCCCCATGGCCATGGGGATGTAGTACGCGGTCTCGGCGGCGGCGATCAGCAGCCAGACGTCGGTGCCGAAGACGTCCTGCCACTTGATGAGCGGGACCATCAGCGACGCGCCGGACAGCAGGCCGAGCCAGGCGGCACGGCGCATCCGCACGCCGAGGACGGCGAGTGTCAGCAGCGCGGCGCTGAACGGCCCCAGCCACCACAGTCCGTAGGGCGGGAGGGCGAGCAGCTGGGCCAGTCCGGACCCCACCGCGGCCAGTATGCGCACGGCGAGGCGGATGCGGTCCCGGTGTGCGGTGGCCCGCGCACCTCCGGCGTCCCCGGCCCGTCCTGTGTCGGACTCCGCCGGTTCCTGCCGGATGCCCTCAGCCACCACGCGGCTCGCCCTCTCCACCTACGTGTAAGGGGGACGCGGAAAAGGCCCGGGACCACCCTTCGGACCGGATCCGTCTCGTCGGCGGCGAGCGCGGAGACCGTTGTCTACTGGATGTCCGGGCCTTTTCCGGGTCCAACCCCCCGCCCGGTCGCGGAACCCCGATTCCCGCCGAACCTCCGACCGCACCTGGTGCGTGGTGCGACGTCCGGTAAGACGAGAAGCGGACCGGTCGACCGGTCCGTCCAGTGCTGGACTGGTCAGTAGATTACCCAGACTCCCGGCCCTCCGCTGCAACCCCCGCTGCCCGTGTCGGGCCTCGGTCCGCGCCCGCGGGCGCGAAGACCGGGCATTGCCGCCCAAGGCCGTCGAGCGCACGAAGTGACTGGAATCGGATAACCGCCGACAGGCTAACGCACCTGCCGAATCCGTGCCAGTCCAGCCGCTCCGCCCCTTGTACGAGCAGTGTATTCACCGTGGTAGGGGGACGCCGACCGGGCGGCGGGTCACCGCGCGGCCGGGGACCGCGGGAACCTCCGACGCCTCGGCCCCCACCTCCCCCGCGATCGGCATATCTCACATCATGGAACCTGGATGATCGAAATCCTGCAAACTCTCGACAGAAGATGCCCGTTTGGTGTTCACTTGAAGCAGCGATTCGAAAAGAATCGATCATCAACGCGAAGCAGCCGCTCGTTCCGGGCCTCCGGGCGGGCCACGAGCACGGGAGATGGTCGCCCATGGCGAAGATCGTCCTCGACGGCGTCGACAAGGTGTACTCGGGCAACGTCAAGGCCGTCGACGATCTCAACCTGGAGATCGACGACGGCGAGTTCATGGTCCTGGTCGGCCCGTCCGGCTGCGGCAAGTCCACCGCGCTGCGGATGATCGCCGGGCTGGAGGAGATCACCGACGGCGACCTGCACATCGGCGACCAGGTGGTCAACGACCTCCCGCCCAAGGACCGGGACATCGCCATGGTCTTCCAGAACTACGCGCTCTACCCGCACATGACGGTCGAGCAGAACCTCGCCTTCGGCCTGAAGCTGCGCAAGATCCCCAAGCCCGAGATCAAGCAGCGGGTCGACCAGGCCGCCGCCATGCTCGGGCTGGAGCCCTACCTCAAGCGCAAGCCCGCCGCGCTCTCCGGCGGCCAGCGCCAGCGCGTCGCGATGGGCCGGGCCATCGTCCGCGAACCCCAGGCCTTCCTGATGGACGAGCCGCTGTCCAACCTGGATGCCAAGCTCCGCGTCCAGATGCGGGCCTCCCTCAACCAGCTGCACGAGCGCCTGGGTGTGACCACCGTCTACGTCACCCACGACCAGGTCGAGGCGATGACGCTGGGCGACCGCGTCGCCGTGCTGCGCGACGGCCGCCTCCAGCAGGTCGACACCCCCAAGAACCTCTTCGACAACCCCGTCAACCTGTTCGTCGCCGGGTTCATCGGCTCACCCGCCATGAACTTCGTCCTGGCCGAGCTGCAGCAGGACGGCGACGGCGCGCAGCTGAAGTTCGCCGACCACACGCTGCCCGTGCCGCCCGCCGAGCTCGACGCCCGCCAGGGCCTGCGCGATTACCTGGGCCGCCAGATCATCCTCGGGCTGCGCCCCTCCGACTTCGAGGACGAGGCGATCTCCTCGCACGGTTCCGCGGCGATGACCGTCACCGCCGACGTCACCGAGGAGCTCGGCACCGAGATCAACGTCATCTTCACCGTGAACGCGCCGCCCGTGCAGCACGAGGACGCCGCGGCGCTGGCCGCCGACGCGGCCGGGGACGGTGAGGAGGCCGAGTCGGCCGCGCTGCCGCTGGGCGGGGACAAGACGCTGTTCACCGCCCGGGTCAGCCCGCGCAGCGGGGTCCGCCCCGGCCAGGCGGCCACGCTCAGCGTCGACGTCACCCAACTGCACTACTTCGACCGGGAGAGCGGGCTGGCCATCGGCCACCCCGCCAACCGCTGAGCCCGTCCCCACACGTACCGCCCGGCCCGGTAGGGTGCGCCGCCGCGTCCCGCCGGGCCGCGCCGTTCGCGCGCGGGGACGGGGCCGGCGCTATTTGACCGCGCCGGCCATGACGCCCTGCACGAAGTAGCGCTGGAAGGCGAAGAACACCACCAGGGGCACCACCATGGACAGGAACGCCCCGGAGGAGATGACGTCGATGTTGGCGCCGAACTGCCGCATCTCCGACTGCAGGGCCACGGTCATCGGCTGGTTGGCCGCGTCGGCGAACACCAGCGCCACCAGCAGGTCGTTCCACACCCACAGGAACTGGAAGATCCCCAGCGACGCGATGGCGGGGCCGCCCAGCGGGAGGATCACCCGGCGGAAGACGGTCAGCTCCCGGCCGCCGTCCATCCGGGCCGCCTCCAGCAGGTCACGCGGGATCGCGGCGAAAAAGTTGCGCAGCAGGAAGATGGCGAAGGGCAGCCCGAACCCCACGTGGAACAGCACCACGCCGGCGATCGAGCCGTAGATCCCCAGCGGGCCGTACACCTGCGCGATGGGGATCAGCGCCACCTGCAGCGGCACCACCAGCAGCCCGACCACGCCCAGGAAGAGCCAGTCACGGCCGGGGAACTCCATCCACGCGAACGCGTAGGCGGCCAGCGACGCGATCACCACGATCAGCACCGTGGCCGGGACCGTGATGAGGATCGTGTTGAAGAACGAGCCGACGAACGCCGCGTTGTCCAGCAGGCCCGCGTAGTTCTCCAGGGTGAGCCGCGTGGGCTCGGCCAGGACCGTCCACCACCCCGACGCGGCGTTGTCCTGCGGGGTGCGGAGGCTGGAGACGAACAGACCCAGCGTGGGCAGCAGCCAGAACAGGGCGATGAGCACCAGCAGCACCTGGACCGCGCCCGAGCTCACGCGGGCCACGATCCGCGCCGCCAGGGTCCGCTGCGGCCCGCCCTCGGCCGCAGCGCCGCCGCCCGGTGACGGGGGCGCCCCCGGCCCGCCCCGGCGCGTGTCCTCGCGTGTACTCATCGGCTCGCCTCCGATTCCGCCGGTCCCGCCCGGCCCGGCATCCTCACTGGTTCTCCCGCCGGAACCGCCGGATCTGGAACACCATCGCGGGGACCACCAGCGCGAGCAGGAACACCGCCAGCGCGCTGCCCAGCCCCTGGTCGTTCCCGCCGCCGAAGGACACCCGCCACATCTCCACGGCCAGCACGTTGGCGTCGCGCTGCACCGACCCGGGCGCGATGATGAACACCAGGTCGAAGATCTTCAGCACGTAGATCATGAGCGTGACGAACACGACCAGCAGCACCGGGGACAGCAGCGGCACGGTGACCCGGCGGAACACCTGCCACTCGGTGGCCCCGTCGACGCGGGCGGCCTCCAGCGCGTCGCGCGGGATCGCCGCGAGCCCGGCCGCGATCAGCACCATCGCGAACCCCGCCCACACCCACAGGTAGGCGCCGATGATCGACGGGGTGATGAGGGTGGGACCGAGCCAGGTGAGGCCGCGGTAGGGCTCGGTGAAGTTGTCCGCGGCGAGTCGCAGGGTGTAGGGGCCGTCCGTGTCCGGCCCGGTGATCTCGAACGTACCGTTTCCCTCGGTGAACGCCTCACCGACCACCTCGCCGTCGCGCAGCGCCTGCACCCGCATGTCGGGCAGGCCGAACTCGGTGGGGTCGATGACGCCCTCCTCACCGCCCCCACCGCGGGTGAAGTCGAGCCACACGGTCCCGGTCAGGCCGTCGGCGGCGGCCGGCGCCGGCGCCGCGGGCTTGGCGCCGCCGGGCAGGTCGTCGGCCTGCACGCCGACGAGCGGCAGCAGCACGCTCTCCCCCGGGCGCACCTCGCCGACGAGCTCATAGCCTCCCCCGGGCGCCTCGGTGAGCGGCGCCTCGGGGCGCGGGCGGGCGTCGGGGTAGACGGCGGACGGGGAGACCGTGTCCTGGACGGTGGTGATGATCGCGTTGGCAAGGCCCCGTTCGGGGTCCTGCTCGTAGACGAGCCGGAAGATCACGCCGGAGGCCAGGAAGGAGATGGCCATCGGCATGAACACGACGACCTTGAACGCCGTGGACCAGCGGATGCGTTCGGTCAGCACCGCGAAGACCAGGCCGGTGAAGGTCACCACGACGGGGGCCACCACGACCCAGATGACGTTGTTGCGCAGCGCGATGAACGTCTCCGGGTTGGTGAACATCGTGAGGTAGTTGCCGAGCCCGACGAACTCCAGTCCCGGGGCGTCCCACAGGCTCCGGTACACGGAGAAGAGGATGGGATAGACCATGTAGGCGCCGAGGAAGAGCAGCGCCGGCAGCAGGAAGACGAGGGCCCGCCATGGGGGCGGCCCCAGGCGGCCCGTGCCGCCGGGCGGCGGTTCGCTCCCGGGTGCGGGCGCCTCCGCCCCCGGCCCGCCCGGAGATGTTCCGGTCGTCGCCATCGAACCTCGCTTTCCGGCCGGCCGGCACCCCGAACCCCTGCGGCTGGGGCTCCTCTAGGACTCCGAGGCGGCCTTCTCCAGCGCCTCGGCCGCGGCCTCGGGGTCGGTGGTGCCGCGCAGCAGGTCCTGCAGGATCGACCACATGCCCCGGCCCTCGGTCGCGCCGAACCGGCTGGGCACCTGGTCGGAGAGGTCGTAGCGGACGTCGTCCCCGGCCGCGAGGATGGTCTCGGACAGGCCCCGGGTGAACTCGTCGGCATAGGCGTCGGCCGGAACCTCGGAGTTGGCCGACAGGTAGCCGCCGAGTCCGGCCCAGGTGGTCTGCGCCTCGGGCGAGGCCAGGTAGGCCATCAGCTCCCGGACGCCCTCGTCGTCGGTCATGGCCACGGCGATGTCGCCCCCCACGACCACGGGCGCCTCGTCGCCGACCGCGGGGAACGGGAACGCGACGGCGTCGCCGCCCACCGTGGCGCCCGCCTCCGCGGCGCTGGCGCCGACGAAGTCGCCCTCGAAGACCATGGCCGCGGCCTTCTGGCCGTAGACGTCGGATACGCAGGACGGGAAGTCGGTCTGCACGGCGCCCTTCCGGCCGCCCTTCATCATGTCGTCGTCGCCCCATACCTCGTCGAGCTTGGTGAGGGTGCGCACCACGGTGTCGTCGGTCCAGGGGATCTCGTGCTCGGCGAGCTTGTCGTAGTTCTCCGGCCCGGCCTCGGAGAGGTAGGCGTTCTCGAACCAGTCGGTGAGCGTCCAGCCCGAGGCACCGCACATCGCGAACGGGGTGATGCCGGCGTCGGAGAGAGTGGCGGCGGTGGTGCCGACGAGCTCGTCCCAGGTGTCCGGCGGTGTCACCCCGGCGTCGTCGAAGGCGTCGGGCCGGTACCAGATGATCGACTTGTGGGCGGCCTTGAGCAGCACGCCGTAGGGTTCGCCGTCGACGGACCCCAGGTCGCGCCAGTAGTCGGTGTAGTTGTCCTCCAGTGCGGTGGCCGCCTCACCGGTGAGGGGCTTGAGCGCGCCCTGCTCGGCGTACTCCCGGACCAGGCCGGGCTGCGGGAGGGCGGCGATGTCCGGCGGCTCCCCGGCCTCGATCTTGGGACCGAGGTAGGCGCCGGTGTCCTCACCGGTGGCCTCGTAGTTGACGGTGGCCCCGGTGTCCCGCTCGAAGGCGGCCAGGACCTCCTCGAAGTTCTTCTGCTCCGCGCCGGTCCACTTCGCGGCGACCGTCAGGGTGACGCCGTCGAGGTCCCCGGCCTCGCCGGTGGGGCCGGTGCCCGGACTGCATGCGGTCGCCGCCAGCAGCCCCCCGAGGGCGGCCGCGGCCAGGCCGCGGGTTCGCCACGGTCTGCGCGGGCTCGGTGCGTTCGACGTGTGCTCAGGCATGTGTGCCCTCCCTGTCACTGCTGCGGGACACCGGGTCCCCCCAGATGCCCGCACCCGTTTCGGGGTCGAAGAAGTACAGTCGCGCCGTGTCGACGCGGACCCGCACCGGCCGCCCCGTCGCGGTGGGCGAGCGCGGGCTGAAGCGTGCCGTGATGTCGGTTCCGGTTCCGGCCGCGGCATCGGCGTCCACATCCGCACCGACGTCGCGGGCGAGTTCGCGGGTGTCCTCGGTGACGACGGGCGGGGCGTCCAGGCGGAAGTGCACGAGGAGTTCGGAGCCCAGCGCCTCGACGAGATCGGTGGTGGAGTCCAGCACGGCCCCGTCGGCGTCGGCGGAGAGCTCGGCGTCCTCCATGTCCTCGGGCCGGATGCCGACCGCGATCTCGCGCCCCACGAAGGGGTCCAGGCCGCGTTCGCGCACGGTCGCGGCGGGCACGTCCAGCGTCTGCCCGCCCAGGACCAGCCGGGCACCGCCGTCCTCAGGGCCGCCGGATTCCAGCCGCCCCTGCAGCAGGTTCATCGCCGGGGAACCGATGAACCCGGCGACGAAGATGTTGGCGGGGCGCTCGTAGAGCTCCTGGGGCGGGGCGACCTGCTGCAGGACGCCCTTCTTCAGCACGGCGACGCGGTCGCCCAGCGTCATCGCCTCGACCTGGTCGTGGGTGACATAGACGGTGGTGACGCCGAGGTCACGCTGGATGCGGGAGATCTCCGCGCGCATCTGCACCCGCAGCTTGGCGTCCAGGTTGGACAGGGGCTCGTCCATCAGGAACGCCTTGGGGTTGCGGACGATGGCCCGGCCCATGGCCACCCGCTGGCGCTGCCCGCCCGAGAGGTTGCGGGGCCTGCGGTCGAGGTGCTCGGTGAGCCCCAGTGTCGCGGCGGCCTCCTCGACCCGGGCCTTGATCTCGGCTTTGGGACGTTTGCGCAGCTGCAGGCCGAAGCCGATGTTGTCCCGGACCGACAGGTGGGGGTAGAGGGCGTAGCTCTGGAAGACCATGGCGACGTCGCGGTCGCGGGCGGGGGTGCGGTTGACGACGCGGTCGCCGATGGTGAGGGTGCCGGCGGTGATCTCCTCCAGCCCGGCGACCATGCGCAGCGCGGTGCTCTTACCGCAGCCGGAGGGGCCGACGAGGACGAGGAACTCCCCGTCGCCGATGTCGAGGTCGAGGCCGCTCACCGCGCTGGTGCCGTCAGGGTAGGTCTTCGAGACCCCCGCCAGCTGGACTCTCGCCACGATCCGCCTCCATCGGCCTCACTATGGGCGCCCCGTGGGGGCGCGGGTCCGACCTCCGGGACACCGGCGAGTGCGACGTGTGCCCCGCTGGCTCCTGAACATGTCGTATCAGCGAATGTTCACACATAACAGAGGCCGGAATCCCCTGTTACCAATCCGTGTCGGGCAATCGGTTCCCCTGCTACAGGGGTGGTTGCCGCGCCGGGTACGGCAACCGTTCGCAGCGTGGACGGCATCGCTCGACGACGGGATCAGCACCGACCCGGCGCGGCCGGGCCGGTCATTCCCCCCTGGCGAGATGGCGGCCGATGACCAGGCGCTGGATCTGGTTGGTGCCCTCGACGATCTGCAGCACCTTCGCCTCGCGCATGAGCCGCTCGACCGGGAAGTCGCGGGTGTAGCCGTAGCCGCCGAGGACCTGGACGGCGTCGGTGGTCACCCGCATCGCGGTGTCGGTGGCGAACAGCTTGGCCATGGCGGCCTGCCGGCCGAAGGGCCGGCCGGCGTCGCGCCTGCGGGCGGCCGCGAGGTACAGCTCGCGGGCCGCCTCGACCCCGGTGGCCATGTCGGCGAGCATGAAGCTCAGGCCCTGGAACTCGACGATGGGCCGACCGAACTGCTCGCGCTCGCGCGCGTAGGCGAGGGCGGCGTCCAGGGCGGCCTGGGCGACCCCGACCGCGCAGGCGGCGATGCCCAGGCGCCCGGAGTCCAGGGCGGCGAGCGCGATGGGGAACCCCTGGCCCTCCGCACCGATGCGGGCGTCGGCCCCGACCTCGGCGCCGTCGAAGCGCATGACGGCGGTGGGCGACGCGCTCATCCCCATCTTCTTCTCCGGTGCGTCGGCGGAGACGCCGGGAGTGGCGGCGGGGACGTGGAAGCAGCTGATGCCCTGGCTTCCGGAGTCGGGGGCGCCGGTGCGGGCGAACAGCGTGTAGAAGTCGGCGTGCCCGCCGTGCGTGATCCACGACTTCGCCCCGTCGATCCGGTACCCGGAGTCGGTGGCCTGCGCGCGGGTGGACAGCGCGGCGGCATCCGACCCGGAGTGGGCCTCGGACAGGCAGTAGGCCCCGAGCAGCTCGCCGCCGAGCATGTCGGGCAGCAGCGCGGCACGCTGCTCCTCGGTGCCGTAGGCGGCCACCGGGAAGCAGGACAGCGTGTGCACGCTCAGCCCGAGCCCGACGGCCAGCCAGGAGGTGGCGAGCTCCTCGACGACCTGCAGGTAGACCTCGTAGGGCTGGTCCCCGCCGCCGTACTCGGAGGGGTAGGGAAGACCGAGGAGCCCCGAGCGGCCGAGCAGCGTGAAGAGGTCGCGGGGAAACGCGGCATTCTCCTCATCGGCCGCAACACGCCCCGAGAGCTCCTTGCTCGCCACTTCCCGAACAAGCTCCAGCAGGTCTGCTGCCTCCGACGTCGGAAGCGTGCGGTCCACGGCCATGTGTTCCTCTCCTACGCCACGGACGACCGAGCATTTAGTAGGTCGTCCAACTATATCGTGACGCAGAGCACCCTATCCCACGATACGTCCGAACCCGGCAGCACCCCAGAGTTCAGACAAGAGGCCGCAATTCAGTCAGCCGGGCACATGGGCCACGTCTCTCACAAGCGACGCTTATAGATCTCAGATCGGTGTCCGACCTCGACCACCCAGATGATCAACTCTCCGTTGTCGACCGTATAAATGACGCGATAGTCACCCACCCGCAGCCGCCGCCGCTCAGGCCGAGAGACCATAGAGGTCGAGTTGCAACCATATGGGTCCGCTTGCAACTCAGTGAGCTTGCGAAGGATGGTCATCGCGGGGCGCTTCGGGATCTTGCGGAGGTCGCGCCGAGCCTCCTCATGGAACCTGGTGCGGAAGGTGGTCACTCAGACCTCGCCAGGGTCTCAGCGATCACGTCCTCAAGCGGCACGCCGGGACCAGGGTCGGACATACGCTCGTCGACGATCCGGTTGAGGTGCTCCTCTTCCCACTGCAAGAACAGGCGCAACGCGTCGATGGGGATGATCGCCCCGACCTCCTTGCCTCGACGCGTGATGACCGTCGGGGACTCAGTGGAGTTCACGCGGTCGATAACTTCGGACAGGTGGTCACGTAGGTCGCGAATCGATTCGCTGGGGAGTCGCTCTTCCATGTACCGATAGTACCAACGGTACACATCCCTATGCGGCTCGAAAGAGTTCTTCGAGGCGCTCGGCTGACATATCCCAGGTCCACTCCTTCAACACGCGTTCCCGGCCGCGTTGGCCCATGGCCTTGGCGTAGTCCGGGTCGCTGAGGAGGCGGACGAGTTTGGTGGCGAGGGGGCGGGGTTCGCGGCCGTCGACGACGAAGCCGGTTTCGCCGTGGCGGACGGTGTCCGGGGCTCCGCCGGACGAGCCGACCAGCACGGGCAGCCCGCTCGCGGCCGCCTCCAAGAAGACGATGCCCAGGCCCTCCGCCTCCAGGCCCGCCTTCCGCGTGCGGCACGGCATGGCGAACACGTTCGCGGCCGCGTAGAACGACGGCATCTCGTCGTGGCCGTGGCTGCCGGCGAAGACCACCTCCTCGCCGACGCCCGCCCAGGAGGCGAGCCGGCGCAGGCGCTTCTCATCGGGGCCGCTCCCGACGACGACCAGGCGCGCGTTCGGGATCGCCTGGCGCACCCACGTCATCGCGCGGATCAGCGTGTCGACGCCCTTGCGCGGGACCAGGCGGCACGCGCACAGGATGACCGGCCCCTCCCCCAGCCCGTACCGCTCCCGGACCGGGGTCCCGTCGCCCTTCGCGGTGAACGCCTTCGGGTCGACGCCCGGGGCGAGTCGGGCCATCCGCTCGCGGTCCACCGGCCGCAACGCCCGCCCGATCTCGTCGCGGGTGAAGTCGCCCAGGTAGGTCATGACGTCGACCTTCTCCCCGATGCGCCGCAGCACCGAACTCGCCCCCGGCACCCGCGCCCACCACACCTCGTGGCCGTGCGACATCGCGATGATCCGCCGCGCGCCCGCGTCGCGCAGACCGCCCGCCAGCAGCCCCAGCGGCGCCGCCGCGCCCACCAGCACACGCTCGCACCCATGCTGGTCCAGCAGCTCGGCCGCCCGCCGCGCCACTCTTCGCGTCGGCAGCAGCATCCGCGAGGTGTCGCGGACCACCGGGAACGGCTGCTGCCCGTCGAAGCGGCGCTCCGCCTCCTCCTGCCCCTCGGTCCGCGAGGTATAGACGACCACGCCCCCGCCGTCCGCCCCGGGCATGCGCCGAGCCATCTCGTAGCAGAACGTCTCGATCCCGCCCCGACGTGGCGGGAAGTCGTTGGTGATGAGCAGAGTGCGCGGTTGCATGGGGCAAAGACCTACATTCCGGCCCGGAGACGGAAGGGAGACGGACTCGTCCGCGCGACGACGGCGAGCCATCCCGGACGATACCCCGTCCCACCCCCACCGAAGACCTGGCACATGGACGTTTCCCCGGTGATACCACGGGACATCACCACCGGCATGAGCGCTCCCCGAGACACCCCCGCGAACGACGAGTGGTGGCGCGACGCCGTCATCTACCAGATCTACCCGCGCAGCTTCGCCGACGGCGACGACAACGGCACCGGTGACCTGGCCGGCGCGACGCAGCGCCTCGGGCACCTCGCCGACCTGGGTGTCGACGCCGTGTGGCTGTCCCCTTTCTACCCGTCCCCCATGGCCGATGGCGGCTACGACGTGGCCGACCACCGCGATGTCGACCCGCGCTTCGGCTCCCTGCCCGACTTCGACGCCCTGGTGGAGGCCGCGCACGCGCGCGGGATCCGCGTCTACATCGACATCGTCCCGAACCACACCTCCTCGGCGCACCCCTGGTTCCAGGCGGCTCTGGCCGCTCCGAAAGGGTCGCCGGAGCGCGACCGCTACGTCTTCCGCGACGGCCGCGGCGCCGACGGCGACAGCCCGCCGAGCAACTGGGCGTCGCGGTTCGGCGGCCCGGCCTGGTCGCGGACGGCCGACGGGCAGTGGTACCTGCACCTGTTCCACCAGGACCAGCCGGACCTCGACTGGTCCTCCCCCGCGGTACGCGCGGAGTTCGAGGACATCCTGCGGTTCTGGTGCCGACGCGGCGTCGACGGTTTCCGGATCGATGTCGCCTACGCCATGGCCAAGGACCTCGACGAGCCGCTGCGCGACGTCGTCATGGTCCCGGCGCATGCCGATGAGGTCGCGGCCAACCCCGACCACCCGTTCCTCGACCGGCCCGAAGTGCGGGAGATCCACCGCGAGTGGCGGCGGGTCCTTGACTCCTTCACGCCGCCGCGCGTCGCCATCGGCGAGATCTGGCTGCCGACCGACCGGCGGGTGCGCTACCTGGGACCGGACAAGCTGCACCAGACGTTCGACTTCGACTTCCTGCTGTGCCCGTGGGACGCGGCGGCCTACCGCGAGGTGATCGACGAAGCGGTGCGCGGCGCGACCGCCGCAGGGAGCGTGCCCACGTGGGTGCTGGGCAACCACGACACCGTGCGTCCGGCCACGAGGTTCGCGCTGCCGCCGGGCACCGACCCCGTGGCCTGGTTGATGAGCGATGGCACCGAGCCGCCCGCCGACCCCGCCACAGGCCTGCGCCGCGCGCGGGCGGCGGCGCTGCTGAAGCTGGCACTGCCCGGTTCGGCCTACATCTACCAGGGTGAGGAGTTGGGCCTGCCGGAGGTCGCCGATCTCCCCCGCGACCGGCTGCAGGACCCGGTGTGGGAGCGCAGCGGGCACAGCGCCAAAGGCAGGGACGGCTGCCGGGTCCCCATCCCCTGGGAGAAGTCCGGCCCGTCACTCGGCTTCGGCCGCGCGACCGGGTGGCTCCCCCAACCCGAGGGGTGGGCGGAGCTGTCCGTGGCGGCCCAGACCGGAGACCCCGGTTCCACCCTGGAGATGTACCGCACGGCGCTGCGCGCCCGGCGCGCGCTCACGCATGACAGGGCGTTGGTCTGGGACCCCGTACTGAACACGGGCCACACCCTCGCCTTCCGCCGCGACGACCACCTGGTCATCGTCAACACCGGGAGCGCCCCGATCCCACTGCCCCGGGGCGAGGTCGTGGTCGCCAGCGCGGAGCTGCCGGGCGGCGATATCCCGGCGGACACGTCGGTCTGGCTTCGAACCGGGTGACCCGTTCACCCGGCGCCACCGTCCCTTCCAGGCCGCCTTTGCGCGGCCTGGACCACGGATTTGCCGTCGCTGGGGAGAGCCCGCGGCCGCTGCCGGGCAGGCTTCTCACCGACGTGTCCGCAGCTGGGAAGGAAGGTCCGCGATGTCCGAAGCCGTACTTCCTCCGCCCCTGGATCGCTTTTGGGCGGCGGTGAACAACGGAGACTCCCCGGGGTTTCTCGACTTCTTCGGTGCCGACGGGGTGGTCAACGACTGGGGCCGCGAGTTCAAGGGGCGCCACGAGATCTCCGGATGGAACGACCGGGAGTTCATCGGGGTGAACATGCGCTTCGACGCCCACAACGTGGAGCAGCGCGGCTCCGAGACCGTCGTCACCGGCCAGGTCACCAGTGACGGCTTCAACGGCCCGTCCACGTTCACCTTCGTCCTCGACGGCGACCAGATCAAGCTGATGCGGATCACCGCCTGAGGGTGACGAGTGCGCGCAAGCGGTGGTGCCCAACGGCCGCAGGCCCCAACACACCACCGGTGCAGCAAACGAGGAACCCGAAGGCGAGGAAAACACCGCCTGAGGGTGACGAGTGCGCGCAAGCGGTGGTGCCCAACGGCCGCAGGCCCCAACACACCACCGGTGCAGCAAACGAGGAACCCGCCTCCTCCGTTGATCTCGGGGATACTGGGGCGAAAATCGCCGCTGAGACCCCGTTATCTCCGAGATCGACGGAGGAGGCACCCCTGCGTGGTCAGCCCACCGACGAGTACGCCACGACACCGCGGCGGACGAGTTCGATGGCCTTGCGGGCGTTGCCGCGTACCTTGCTGTCCTCCGGGGCGGCGCCGGCGATCTGGCCGAGCATGTCGATCAGCTGCTTGGTGGTGCGCACGAAGTCCCCCGCCGGCATGTCGGCCTCCATCAGGATCCGGTCCAAGCGGTCGCCGCGCGCCCAGCGGTGGGTGATCCACACGAAGCCGAGGTCGGGGCGGCGCAGGAAGCCCACCTTGTGGCCGTACTCGACCTCGTGCAGCTCACCCCACAGCCGCTCCATCTCCTCCAGGACCTCGGCCGGGGCGCCGTCGGGCACGCGCGGGAACGGGTCGTCGTTGCGCCGCGACTCATACACCAGCGACGACACGCAGGTCGCCAGGTCCTGCGGGTCGAGTTCCTCCCACAGGCCGCGGCGCAGGCACTCGGCGATCAGCAGGTCGAGCTCGGAGTAGACCCGGGCGAGACGGCGCCCCTCCTCGGTGACGGTGTCGCCGTCGAGGTAGTGCAGGTCCTGCAGCACCCCGCACACACGGTCGAAGGTTCGGGCGATCACGTGTGAACGGCCCTCGACCCGGCGGCGCAGGCTCTCGGTCTCCTTCACCAGGCGGAAGTAGCGCTCGGCCCAGCGGGCGTGGTCCTCGCGGTCGGCGCAGCCGTGGCAGGGGTGGGCGCGCATCTCCCGGCGGATCCGGGTGATCTCGGGGTCCTCTCCCCCGCTGTCGCCCCGACCGCCCTTGGGGGGCCGCCCCTCCCCTCCGGTCTCGTTGAGGCGGTTGCGCAGCGACGAGGCGAGGTCGCGGCGGTCCTGCGCGGAGCGCGCGGAGAAGTTCTTCGGGATGCGCAGCCGCCCGGCAGGTTCCACCGGCACCGGGAAGTCGGCCGCGTTCACCCGCTTGACCTGCCGGTTGGAGGTCAGCACCAGCGGCGCGGGGACCTCGCCGCGGGTACCGGGGTCCAGTACCACGGCGAAGCCGGTGTGCCGCCCTGCGGGGACCCGGATGATGTCGCCCGGGCGCAGCCGCTCCAGACTGGCCACCGCCTCCTCTCGGCGCCGCGACGCCCGCCCCTTGGACGCCTGTGCCTCGCGGTCACTGAGGTCCCGGCGCAGCCGTGCGTAGTCCATGAAGTCGCCGAGGTGGCACTCGGCGGCCTTGGCGTAGCCCTCCAGCGCCTCCTCGTGCTTGCGCAGCTGCCGCACCAGGCCCACGACGGCGCGGTCGGCCTGGAACTGGGCGAAGGACGCCTCCAGCATGTTGCGGCTGCGCTCCCGGCCCACCTGGCCCACGAGGTTGACCGCCATGTTGTAGGACGGCTGGAAGCTGGAGTTCAGCGGGTAGGTGCGGGTGCTGGCCAGGCCCGCGACGGCCTCCGGGTCGGTGCCGGGCTGCCAGATGACCACCGCGTGCCCCTCGACGTCGATACCCCGCCGCCCGGCGCGCCCGGTGAGCTGGGTGTACTCCCCCGGGGTGAGCGCGGCATGGGTCTCGCCGTTCCACTTGTCCAGCTTCTCGATGACCACGGTGCGGGCCGGCATGTTGATGCCCAGCGCCAGCGTCTCGGTGGCGAACACCGCGCGGATCAGCCCGCGGGAGAACAGGGTCTCCACGACCTCCTTGAAGGTCGGCAGCAGGCCGGCGTGGTGGGCGGCCACACCATGCTCCAGTGCGCGCAGCCACTCGTGGTAGCCGAGGACGGCGAGGTCGGCGGGCGGGATGTCGGAGCACTGCCGCTCGGCGTACTCGCGGATCTCCTCGGCTTCCTCCGGGGTCGTCAGGGTGAGCCCGGAGGCCAGGCACTGGCGCACCGCGTCATCGCACCCGGCCCGGCTGAAGATGAACGTGATGGCGGGCAGCAGGCCATCGCGGTCCAGCTCGTCGATGATCTGCACCCGGCTGGGCGGCGCGAACTTGGCACGGGGCCGCGGCCCGCCGCGCGCCCGGTTCTGCGGGTGGCGGCGGCGGTGGGCGAGCTGGGTGATCCGGTCGTCCTCCTGGGCCAGTCGGATGAGCCGCGGGTTGATCCGCTGCTTCTCGCCGTTGAAGACGACCTCGACGCTCGGGCCGCCGTTCTCACGGCGGTCGCGCTTGCGCTTGCGCTTCCGGCCGCCGTCGCCGCCCGCACCGGCGCCGTCGCCTCCCTCGGCGGTCGCGTCCTCCAAGGGGACGAACAGGTCGTGGATGCGGTTGCCCGCCATCACGTGCTGCCACAGCGGTACCGGGCGCTTCTCGTCGACGATGACCGTGGTGTCGCCGCGCACCTGCTGCATCCACTCGCCGAACTCCTCGGCGTTGCTGACCGTAGCCGACAGCGCCGCGATCTGCACCGACTCCGGCAGGTGGATGATGACCTCCTCCCAGACCGCGCCGCGGAACCGGTCGGCGAGGTAGTGCACCTCGTCCATCACCACGTACCCGAGCCCGCCGAGCGTGTGCGACCCGGCGTAGAGCATGTTGCGCAGCACCTCGGTGGTCATGACCACGATCGGCGCCTCGCCGTTGACGCTGTTGTCCCCGGTGAGCAGGCCGACCCGTTCCTGGCCGTAGCGGCGCACCAGGTCGGTGTACTTCTGGTTGGACAGCGCCTTGATCGGAGTGGTGTAGAAGCACTTGGCGCCGTCGCGCAGCGCGAGGTGCACGGCGAACTCGCCGACGATGGTCTTGCCCGACCCGGTGGGCGCCGCCACCAGCACGCCGTGCCCCGACTCCAGCACCTTGCAGGCGCGGACCTGGAACGGGTCGAAGTCGAAGCCGTAGAGACCCTGGAACTCCTCGATCGTCCCGCTGGATTCGGCCTGGCGCCGACGGAATTCGGCGTAACGCGCGGCGTGCGTACTCATATCGATCAAGCCTATGGCGTAGAAACGGGTGGCGCGCACAGCCGGCCGGCGTGGTCCGCCGGTGACGGGCGCCCTACCGCCGGGCGGCGACGGGACCGGTCACGGAGGGGCTCCGGCCGGTCACCGCAGCACGCGCACCGATCCGGGCACCACCTCGCAGGTGACCGGCAGCTCACTCAGCCGCTCACCGTCGGCGTACCCGACCACCGGCCGGCCGGCGGGTCCGGCTGCGCTGATGGTGACGGTGCGCCCGCGCAGGACGGTGACCTCGTCCAGTCCGGTGTGGCTGCCGTCGAAGACCCGCGGGAAGAAGCGCAGGAACGACGCCCGGGGAACCGCGTGGACGAACACGACCTCCAGTCGGCCGTCGTCGGCCACCGCCTCCGGGCAGATGCGCATTCCGCCGCCGTAGGAGGTGGTGTTGCCGACCGCCACGAGCATCCCCTCGGCCTCCAGCCGCTGACCGTCGACCTCCACGGTGAAGGGGATCGGTGTGAACGACGACAGTTCGGCGGCGAGCCCGATGAGGTAGTTCGCCCGGCCCAGCCCGAACCGGAAGCCGTTCACCCGCTCGTTGACCCGCGAGTCGAAGCCGCAGGCGAGCACGCTCAGGTAGTGGCGGCCGCCGGCGCGCACGGTGTCGGCGTCGGCGGCGCCGCCGTCGAGGATCGCGGCGGCCGCGCCGGGGACGGTGCGGGGGACCTCGAAGGCGCGCGCGATGTCGTTGCCGGTTCCGGCCGGAACGATGCCGAGCGGGACATCGGTGCCCACGACGGCCTGCAGTGCGCCGTGGACGAGGCCGTCTCCGCCGACCACCGCCAGCGCGTCGGGTCCCGCCGCGACCGCCTCGCGGGCGAGCCGGACGCTATCGGCGGGGCTGCGGCCGATGTGGACGGTGACGTCGGCGCCGCGGCTCCGCAGCTCGCGCAGCAGGCGGGAGCCGACCACGGCGGAGCGGCCGCGGCCGGAAGCGGGGTTGACCAGGAGCGCGATCTGCTGAGCCATGGCGGTTCCGATCAGAGGTGTCACAGGGGCGTCGAGGACCCGGCCCGGGGCCGACCCACGGATGCCGCCGCCCAGCGGCCGCTTCCACCCACCGGCTCCGTTGCGGTACCTGCGTCCTCTATCTCTACCCGGCACGACCCGATCGGCGCTAGGGCATGCTCCACAGAACACGCCCCAAGGCGCGTTCCGCGGATCACGCTCTAGTCCGACGTCTCCGCCGGCTTCGCCGTGTCCTCTCCCCTGCCGGAGTCGGCGGAACCGGCGGTCCTGGTGTTGTTGGGTGAGGGGACCGCCGTCACGGGCACCTCGCCGCGCTGGATGGCCGCCTCCTCGGGCGTCAGATACTCCTCCGGGATGTCGAACTCGCCGTCTTTGGCGCCGAGCACGAACGCCTCCCACTCTGCGGGGGTGAAGAACAGGATGCCCTTCTCGGGGTTCTTTCCGTCGCGGACGGCACGGAAGCCGTCGTCGAACTTGGCGACCTCGACGATGGCGTCGGAGTCCTCACTGGACAGCGAGGATCGCATCCACACCGCGTCGGTGGTGTCGTGCCACTTCTCGTTGCCCATCGCCTCGGGCGGAAGCTCGCGCTCGGTCTGTCCGGCGGGCTTGTCGCTCATCGTGCTCGCCTCCTGCTTCTCGGAGTGTCTTCGGGCGGATTCCGCTGGGATCCGGCCGAAACCGGACCGGATCCGTGGAAGACCCTAGCGCTTCGGCACTCCCCGGGCGCCCTCTTCCTCATTCTCGCCCATGACGCCGTCCAGGTCGGAGATCTCGTCGTCGCCGAGGTCGGCCATGGGGTCGGCGGACCGGTTCCGCCGGTCGTTGATGTAGCAGAAGAGTTCCGCCAGCTCGAACAGGAGGATGATCGGGATCGCCAGCGCGAGCATGGAGATCGGCTCGGCCGGGGTGAGGACCGCGGCCAGCACGAACGAGAAGAAGATGATGACGCGGCGCCACTTGGCGATGGCCGCGTGCGGGAGCACGCCCATGAGGTTGAGCAGCGCCACCAGGAGCGGCAGCACGAACCCGACGCCGAACACCATCATCATCAGCAGCATGTAGCCGAGGTAGTTGTCGATGGTGATCATCGGCATCACATCGGCGGGCGCGAAGCCGAAGAGCACCTTCATCGCCAGCTCCGTGATGACGTAGGCGAGCGCGGCGCCGCAGAGGAACAGGATGACGGCCAGCGGCACGAAGACGTAGGTGAACTTCCGCTCCCGGCCGCGCATGGCCGGGGCGACGAAGGCCCAGATCTGGTAGAGCCAGAACGGGCTGGAGACCAGGATCCCGACGATCACCCAGACCTTGAACGCGACGAAGAACGCGTCGAAGACTCCGGTGAAGATGAGGTTGCAGGAGTCGCCGTCGACCGCCTGGGCCTCCGGCAGCGCGCAGTAGGGCGCCTTGAGGAACTCCCATACGGGCTTGTAGACCCAGTAGCCGAACGCGGTGCCGAGCGCGACGGCGATCATCGCCTTGACCAGTCGGTTGCGCAGTTCCCGCAGATGATCCATCAGCGGCATGCGCCCTTCCGGGTCCTTCATCCGCCGCTGTCGCCGCAGCTGCATCGCCCGTCTACGCTCCTCGAACCCTCAACACACGTGGTAACCGGCCCCACCCGCCGCACGCGGGCGCCGCCGGCCTTGGCTGGTCGCACTCTTCGGCCCTGGCGTTGGTCTCGGGAGAAGGCGCCGCCGCGGCGGCGCCTTCTCCCGAGACCAACGGGGGGTGTCAGGGATGGTGGGGGTGGATTCCGGTGCCGTGTTCACCGATTCCGGATCCGTCCCGCTGGACGGCGGCCGTTGCGGTCGGCCGTCCTGGTCGCTGCTCGTCGGTCCTAGTCGTTGTAGCTGCGGCGGACCGGTTCACCGTTCTCGTTCACGATCCGCTGGCCCGACGGAAGCTCCGGGTATCCGCCCGTGGCGGGCTGCGGACCGTTGCTCACCGGCCCCTGCTGGGGATCGTAGGCCTGCGGTGCGGGAGCCGCGGCCTGCTGACCCGGCTGCTGTGCGGACGCCGTCCGCTCACCCTGCTGATCGCCGGTGTCCTCGTCCATGAGGCCCTTGCTCTCGGCCTTGAGGATCCGGGCGCTGCGGCCCAGCGATCGGGCCAGCTCGGGCAGCTTCTTGGCACCGAACAGCACCAGTGCGATGAGCACCAGTAGTGCAATGGTCCTAGCATCCATCCCCATGGCTCAACCTCTCTTCGGGGCGCTACCTGCGCCATCGATGGTACGCGCAGTGCTCGCGTGCACCACGCGCACCTGCTCGCGGGCACGCTCGCCCGCGTCGCGCACTGCCGCGTAGCGGGGGGCGAGCTCGTCGCCGGTCCGCGCCAGCGCCGCACGCAGTCGCCGCATCTCCGTCAGCATCCGGACGACGAGGACCGCCACGACAGCCGTTCCGACCAGGGTCACCACCGCGAGGCCGACGAACACAAGCACCATTTCACCTTACTCCGTTACGTCCGAAATCCACCCGACACCCGGACGAACCCGGCATGGCCCCCGCCGGAACGCCCTGCCCCGCGCCCGTTCTGTGGTGTTCATCGCTTCCTCCTCCGATGATCTCGGGAGGAGGAGCGGAACGGCGACATCGCGGGTGCCGGGTCAGGGGTAGGCGGACAGGGCGCGCCGCGCGTCCTCGCGCACCCGCTCCGCCAGGTCGGCCGGGGCCACCACCCGAGCCTGCGGCCCCAGGCG
This sequence comes from Nocardiopsis mwathae, assembly GCF_014201195.1. Classification (NCBI taxonomy): domain Bacteria; kingdom Bacillati; phylum Actinomycetota; class Actinomycetes; order Streptosporangiales; family Nocardiopsidaceae; genus Nocardiopsis; species Nocardiopsis mwathae. The sequence continues at coordinate 2,498,774 of NZ_JACHDS010000001.1, forward strand.
CAGCGCAAGGCGGCATACCCAGGCCGGGGCCGGGGTCCGCAGGGTCGCCCGGAGCCGCCCGTCGGGCAGCTCCCGCACCGCCGAGCACAGGTAGTCCTCGGTCACCCAGCGGGCCGACGCGTCCAGGTCCAGCGTCACCCGCGCATCGTCGTCGGAGAGCTGCAGCACACCCCCGCTCAGGTCACGGCGGCGCGCCCGCGACGGCACCTCGGCCGGGTAGGGCAGCACCGTCAGGTCCAGCACCCGGTCGAGCCGGAACAGCCGCACGTCCTCGCGCAGGCGGCACCAGCCCTCCAGGAACGTGTGCCCGTCCTGCACCACCAGTCCCATCGGGTCGACGTCGCGCTCGGTCACCGCGTCCACATAGCCCGACAGGTAGCGCAGGTGCACCAGCTGGCCCGCCTTCAGCGCCTCGTCACAGCGGCGCTGCAGCTCGCGGACCTCCTCACTGAGCTCGATCCGCACCCCCACGGAGTCGACGAACCGGTCGGCGGCGGCCCCCGCGGCGGCACGCAGCTTCTCCCCGGCCCGCTTCAGCGCGTCGCTGCCGCCCATCCCCGGCAGCTCACCCAGCAGCTCGACCCCCACGACCAGGCTCGCCGCCTCGTCAGCGGTCAGGCGCAGCGGCTGGGCGATGGTGTCGGCGTTGCCGATGATGATCTCCCCGGTCGCCTCCGCCGCCTCCAGATCCACCTCGATCAGGTCGCCCGGCGTGTAGCCGGGCAGCCCGCACATCCACAGCAGGCTCAGGTCCTTGAGCACCTGGGCCTCTGTGAGTCCGAAGTGCTCGGCTACCTCGGGAACGCGCACATCGTGGCTGAGCGCGTAGGGCACCAGCATCAGCAGCCGGCGCAGCTGCTCGGCCGCCGAGCCCGTGCGGCGCGCCCCCGGCTCCGGCTCGGCGCCGCCCGGGGGCTCGGGCTGCGCCTCCGCGGGCTCCTGCCCGGCCACGGCCGACAGATGCCGCACCACCGCATCGCGCGCGTCCTCCGGCGCCTCGATGCGCACCCGGTCACCGAACCGGGCCACGGTGCCCACCAGCTGATCCAGGTCGGTGTAGGGGTAGTCCACCACGTCCCAGCGGTGGTGGCCCTGCTCGGCCGCGCCCGGGACGATGCGCAGGGCGCCGCGGCGCAGCTCGTGCCCGGAGTCGGCGTGCACACGCAGCCGCGCCACCCGCTCCGGCTCGGTCGGCTGGCCGCTGACCACCGACCGCACGTCCACTCCCTCGGGCACGCGCACCGGCGAGCCGCCGGCCAGCTGCCGTACCGGTCCGGTGATCCGGCCCAGCCGGAAGACGCGGCGGGCTTCGCGCTCCCGGTCATACCCGGCGACATACCAGTGGCCCCTGACGTTGACCACACCCCAGGGCTCCAGCTCCCGCCGGGCGGCGACCTGCTGCCCCGGCTTGCGGTAGTCGAACGCCACCGCACGGCCGTCCCGCACCGCCTGCCACATCGGCAGGAACGCCGGCTCGTCGGTGCCCAGGACCGGGGTGATCCCCGGCGCGGCGTCGGAGTCCACCGGGACCCCCGCCGCGCGTAGCTTCATGACCGCGTTCGCCGCCGCGTCGCCCAGCGCCGCGTGCCGCCACGCCCGCGCCGCCAGGCCGAGAACGGCCGCCTCGTCGGGAAGCAGCTCGATCTCCGGCAGTTCGTAGTCGGCCCGCGAGATGCGGTAGCCCTCCTCGTCGCTCCAGACGTCGCCGCCACCGGTCTCGATCGGGATGCCGCTCTCACGCAGCTCCTTCTTGTCCCGCTCGAACATCCGCTTGAACGCGGCGTCGCTCTCGGCCTCGGAGTACCCGGCGACCGTCGCCCGGATCTCCCGCGCGGTGAGGAACCGCCGCGTGGCCAGCAGGCAGATCACCAGGTTGAGCTGCCGTTCGGTCTTCCTCCGCGACATCGCCGCATCCTTTCTCCCGCGCCCGCAGGCCGTTCTCGCGCGTTGTCCCCGTACGCCTCTGGGGCATGACGGTACCGTGCCAAGCGTGATCAAATGGCGCGCAGGAGAAGTCACCGGTATCCGACGCACCTGGCCCGGGGCCGCCGAACTCGATGTCCGCATCACCGACGGCGACGCCACCAGCGACGACACCAGAGCAGCCGCGGACGAGGAGGGCGCTGAGATCCGGGAGGACATCGCACCGCGCACCTGCCGAGCGCTCGCCTACACCGACCTGGTCGGCCGCCCCGAGGTGGGTGACCGCGTCCTGCTCAACACCACGGCCCTGGACATGAGGCTGGGCACCGGCGGCTACGCCATGGTCATCGCACTGCCCGACCGCCTGCCGCCCGACCCGTCCCCCGCGCCGGGGCACCTGGTCAAAGCCCGCTACACGCCGCTGCAGACCACGGTACTCGGGGCCGACGAACAGGACTCGCCCCACCACGCCGCACTGCGCGACGCCGAGGGCATCGACGGCATGCCGGTGGTCACCGCCGACCTGCACTCGGCACTGCCCGCGATCCTCGCCGGAATCCACCACAGCCGCCCCGAAGCCCGCGTCGTCTACGTGATGCTCGACGGCGGCGCGCTGCCCGCCGCATTCTCCCGCTCCCTCGCCGACCTGCGCGCGGCCGGGCTGCTGGCGGCGACGGTCACGGTCGGCCAGGCGTTCGGCGGGGATCTGGAGACGGTGACCGTGCACACCGGGCTGCTGGCCGCCCGGCACATCCTCGGCGCCGACATCGCGATCGTGGCCCAGGGCCCCGGCAACCTCGGCACCGGCACACCGTGGGGTTTCTCCGGGGTCTCGACCGGTGAGGCGGTCAACGCCGCGGCCGTGCTCGGCGGCCATGCCGTCGCGTCCCTGCGCGTCAGCGAGGCCGACGCGCGCGAACGGCACCGGGGTGTCTCCCACCACAGCATCACCGCCTACGGGAGGGTGGCGCTGGCCCCGGCCGACGTCGTGGTCCCCCAGCTCCCGGGCGCGTTCGGCACGCGCGTACGCTCGGAGGCCGCCCCGCTGGCCGAGCGCCACCTGGTGGTCGAGGTCCCCATCGACGGCCTGAAACAGGCGCTGCACGACCTCCCCGTGCGCCTGTCCACCATGGGCCGCTCCCTGGACGCGGACGCGGCCTACTTCCTGACCGCGGCCGCAGCCGGACGCCACGCGGCCGGTCTCCTCGTGCCGCCCTGACCTCAGATCCGGTCCGGATGGCGGTTCAACGCCACGGAAGCGCGACGGCTCCCCGCGGGCGAACCGCGGGGAGCCGGCAGGAGAAGCTCGGTCGAGAGGAGTCGGCGCGCGGTCGGCGCGGAGCCGACTACCGGCCGCCGTCGTCCTCGTCGCTCTCGTCGTCGCTCTCGTCGTCGCCCTGCTCGTCGTCGCCCTTCTTGGCGTCGTCCGCGCCGTCCTCCGGCTCGGCCTGGGGCGGCGGGGTGCTGTCGACGGCGCCGAGGATGTCGACGACGAAGACGAGTGTGCCCGCGGGAGAGCCGGTCTGCGCGGCGTCCTTGCCGTAGGCGAGGTCCTCCGGGATCACCAGCATCACGCGGCTGCCGACCTTCTTGCCCTCCAGGCCCTGGTCCCAGCCCTTGATGACCTGCTCCAAGCCGATCGCGAAGGTGAAGGGGATGCCGCCGCGGTCCCAGGTGGAGTCGAAGACCTTGCCGTCGTCCCAGCGGGCGCCGGTGTACTGGACGACGACCTGCTGCTCCTTGGCGACCTCGGGGCCGTCGCCCTCGACGAGGTCGACCGTCTCCAGCTTCTTCGGCGGGTCGGTGTCCTCGGGGATGGTGATCTCGGGTTTGCCCGGCCCGGAGTCCGGCGATGTGGGCAGGCCGTCGCCACCGTCCGTGGTCTGCTTGCCCGGGACGACGTCGCCCTTGCCGTAGCGCTTCTCGACGTCGACGACCGACACCGAGTCGCCGGGCTCCGGCTCGGGCTGGCCCATCGCCGCCGCCTCGTCGGGGTCCTGGCCGGGGAAGACGAACACGACGCGGCTGCCGACCGGCTGGTTCACCAGGTCCTTGCGCAGCTCGTCGCTCATCTCCTCCATCTTGAGGAGCACCGGAGCACCGGCCTCATACGAGGACTGGGTCTGCTCCGCCTCCCCCTTGCCGGTCCACTGGTAGTCGACGATCTGGACTTGCAGGAGGTCGTCCTGGCGGATCAGCGCCCCCTCTCCGGGGCCCTTCTCGACCAGCCCGGACAGCTGCTCACCCGGGGGTGCCTTGTCCCCGAAGTCGACCTCGGGTGCCGTGCCGACCTCGCCGGTGACGGTGGGCAGCCGGGCGTCCTTCTGGTCGGCGTCCGACTGGAGGAAGGCGGGGGTCTTCCACTCCTCAGGGATCGACGCACAGCTGGTCATCGCCAGCAGCACGGCTGAGAACGGCACCGCAAGGGCGGCGGCACGTCGTCGCATAGGTCACTACCTCAATAATCCGGCTCGGGTCCCCGACACACTATCGAAAGGGCAATAGTGCCGTCTCCGGGTGAGAGCCCGGTAAGAGGCGGGCGTCCCCGACCGCCCGCCGAGGGGATCACATCCCGGCGATGAGCTTCTCCACGCGCTCGTCCACCGCCTTGAACGGGTCCTTGCACAACACGGTGCGCTGCGCCTGGTCGTTGAGCTTGAGGTGGACCCAGTCGACGGTGAAGTCGCGCCGCTTCTCCTGTGCCCGGCGGATGAACTCGCCGCGCAGCCGCGCCCGGGTGGTCTGGGGCGGGATCGACTTGGCGGCGAAGATCTTCAGGTCGCCGATCACGCGGTCCATCTGGCCCTTGCGCTGCAGCAGGTAGAACAGGCCGCGGTCGCGGTGGATGTCGTGGTAGGTCAGGTCCAGCTGGGCGACGCGCGGCGACGACAGCGACAGGCCGTGCTTGGCGCGGTAACGCTCCAGCAGCTTGTACTTGGCGACCCAGTCGATCTCGCGCGACACCAGGTCGAGGTTCTGCGTCTCGACCGCTTCCAGAGTGCGCTGCCACAGTTCCAGCACCCGCTTGCCGGTGGCGTCGGTGCCGTTGCGGTCGACGTAGACCTGCACCTTCTCCAGGTACTCGCGCTGGATCTCCAGTGCGCTGGCCTCGCGCCCGTTGGCCAGCCGCACCTTGCGCCGACCGGTCATGTCGTGGCTGACCTCGCGGATCGCCCGGATGGGGTTCTCCAGGGTGTAGTCGCGCATGACCACACCGGTCTCGATCATCCGCAGCACAAGGTCGGTGGAGGCGAGCTTGAGCAGCGTGGTGGTCTCGCTCATGTTGGAGTCGCCGACGATGACGTGCAGCCGCCGGAAGCGCTCGGCGTCGGCGTGCGGCTCGTCGCGGGTGTTGATGATCGGCCGGGAGCGCGTGGTCGCCGAGGACACGCCCTCCCAGATGTGCTCGGCGCGCTGGCTCACGCAGTACAGCGCGCCGCGCGGCGTCTGCAGCACCTTCCCGGCGCCGCAGACGATCTGCCGTGTCACCAGGAACGGGATGAGGATGTCGGCGAGCCGGCCGAACTCGCCGTGCCGCCCGACGAGGTAGTTCTCGTGGCAGCCGTAGGAGTTGCCCGCGGAGTCCGTGTTGTTCTTGAAGAGGTAGATCTCGCCCGCGATCCCCTCTTCGTGCAGCCGCTGCTCGGCGTCGACCTGCAGGCCCTCCAGGATCCGCTCCCCGGCCTTGTCGTGGGCGACGAGGTCGGCGAGGTCGTCGCACTCGGGGGTGGCGTACTCCGGGTGGCTGCCGACGTCCAGGTAGAGGCGCGCTCCGTTGCGGAGGAAGACGTTGCTGCTGCGTCCCCAGGAGACGACCCGCCGGAACAGGTAGCGCGCCACCTCGTCCGGGGACAGCCGCCGCTGCCCGCGGAAGGTGCAGGTGACGCCGTACTCGTTCTCCAAGCCAAAGATCCGACGTTCCATGCGGTCTCACCCGTCTCCCGTCCATGGCCACAGCGGTCGGCGAACGCCGCGGTAGCGCAACGACTCCACCCTATTTATCGGCCGCGGAGCGGCCCCGGAAACGACCGGTGGGCGAGCTCCGTGCGGACGGACTCGGGTCCGCGGGACGGGCTGTGGTCCCCGTCCCCGCCGACCCGGCGTCCGTCAGTGCCCGTCACCGCCCGTCCGGTGTCCGTGCAGTGTCCGTCAGGAGGCGTCGCCCTCCCCGGACGCCTCGGTGGTACCGGAGGAGCCGCCCTTCTCCGCCTCCTGGGCGGCGTGGCCCTCGTCGATGAGGCGGGTCAGCCGCTCCCCCTGGATCCGGCGGAACTTGCGGTGCTCGCGCGCCCGCTCCAGGATCGCGACCTCCAGGCTCCCGGCCTCCAGTTCGCGCTGCTCGCCGTTCTCGTGCTTGAGCGCCTGCATCGCCGAGACCAGGGCGGTGGACAGCGGCGCGCCCTTGTCGAATCGCTCCTTGAGCGCGCTGCTGACCCGGTCGGCCGAGCCGCCCATGGCCAAGAACCCGCGCTCGTCGACGACCGAGCCGTCGAAGGTGATGCGGTAGATCTGGTCGCTTTCGGAGTCGTCGCCCACCTCGGCGACGACGATCTCCACCTCGGCCGGCTTGTTGCTCTCGCTGAACACCGACCCCAGCACCTGGGCGTAGGTGTTGGCCAACTGGCGGCCGTTGACATCGCTGCGGTCGTAGGCGTAGCCGCGCACGTCGGCGAAGCGGACGCCCATCAGGCGCAGGTTCTCGAACTCGTTGTACCGGCCGACTGCGGCGAACGCGATGCGGTCGTAGAGCTCGCTGATCTTGTGCAGGGTCCGGGACATGTTGTCCGCCACGAACAGGATGCCGCCGTCGTACTGCAGTACCACGGCGCTGCGGCCACGCGCGATTCCCTTGCGCGCGTAGTCCGCCTTGTCCTTCATGCTCTGTTCGGGCGAGACGTAGAACGGCATCGTCACCGCAGATCGTTCCTTTGCTCAGGTCGTCGGGGTCGGGGCGCCGGTGCGCCGCCGGCGGTTCGGCGTCGGGGCATCAGCGCAGCGGCGCGGTCGGTCCGTCGGGGTGCTCCGCGCGCCCCTCGACGACCCGTGTGGCCAGTCGCTCGATTTCGTCGGCCGGGAGCCGCGCGTGGCCGTCCTCGGTGATCACGTCGACCAGGGGGTAGATCTTGCGGTGCACGTCCGGCCCGCCGGTTGCGGCGTCGTCGTCGGCGGCGTCGTACAGCGACTGGATCGCCGCGTAGACGGCGTCCTCCTGGCTGTAGTCCTCGCGGTAGAGCTTCTTCAGCGAGCCCTTGGCGTACACGGAGCCGGACCCGATGGAGTGGTAGCGGTGCTCCTCGTAGCGGCCGCCGACGGGGTCGTAGCTGAAGATCCGCCCCTCCCCGCATGCCTGGTCGTAGCCGACGAGCAGCGGGACCACGACGAATCCCTGCAGCGCCATCCCGAGGTTGCCGCGGATCATGGTGGCCAGGCGGTTGGCCTTGCCCTCCAGGGAGAGGGAGCGGCCCTCCATCTTCTCGTAGTGCTCCAGCTCGACCTGGAACAGCTTGGCCAGCTCGATGCCGATGCCCGCCGCCCCGGCGATCGCCACGGCGGAGAACTCGTCGCTGCGGAAGAGCTTGTCCATATCGCGGTTGGCGATGACGTTGCCCGAGGTGGCCCTGCGGTCACCGGCCAGCACCACGCCTCCGGGATAGGTCAGCGCGACGATGGTGGTGGCGTCCGGCGTGAGATGCGAACCGGTGCCCTGGGGAAGCTCCCGCCGCCCCGGCAGCAGGTCGGGGGCGACCTGGCCGAGGAACTCGGAGAAGGAGGAGGTTCCCGGATTCATGAACGCGGCGGGCAACCGTCCACCGAACTCGAACGCTTCAGACACGCGACTCCCTTCCGTCGCGTCCCGCCCGTCGACCGGGGGCAGGCGGGGCGCATGGGGTATTTCCATCTACCGTTGACCCTACTGACGCCGTGGCACCGGCGTGCGTGCGGATCTTGACTTCCGCTGTCAGCGAACCGGATCGGGCCTGCGGTGCGCCGGTGCCCCCGCCGCGCTCGGCGCGGATCGGCCGACCCACCCGGACCGACCGGCCGCCCGTACCGGCGCCGTACCGGCGCCGTGGCGGCGATGGACGCCGACGGCGCCTACTCTCCGCCCTTCTGCACGAACTGCCGCACGAAGTCCTCGCTGTTGGCCTCCAGGACCTCGTCGATCTCGTCGAGGATGTCGTCGACCTCCTCGTCCAGCTTCTCGTTGCGCTCCTGGACGTCGGTGCCGGCCTCGACCTCTTCGACGTCCTCGTCGCGCCGGCTCGCGTGCTTCTGCCCGCCGGTGTCCTTCGTCGCCATCGGATCAACCTCCTCGATCGCGGGACTCTCGCCCTTATCTTGGCCCAACGGGCCCCGACTCAACCTTGATCGTGATGCCCGTTGTGTGCACGTTACCCATTGGAATCCCGTACATCCGTACGAACACCGATGCCCCGGGCGAGATTCCGCACCCCGGCGGGACGGACAGCGATCGATCCCACACTCCGGACATCCGACACTGGCCGCATCCGGCCAGTTTGCAAGGGTTGAAATCGCAACGAATGTCAGCGTTTGACCCCATACGTTCGTATGACCGCTGGTCGTCGCACATGCCCTCACCAGTGGTTTTCATGCTGAGATGGGATGAACGGATCGTCCTCTCATATTCATAATTTTTGTTTCCTTTTCAACCCTGTTGTTGAAGCGTCCACCGTCTTATAGTCCCAATCGCCTACCGAATACCCGGTAGGCGCGCGCCGGTGACCCTCCCACAAGGACGGTCCCCGACGTCAGGTTCGACGCCACATCGCCGGCAACGGCGTCGGCCCTGCCTTGTTCAACCAGACCAGCAAGGAGCAGGGAACGTGCGAACATCCCCCATCTTCAGCGCACTGGGCGCGACAGCCCTCACCCTCGGCCTCATCGCCTCCCCCGCGGCGGCGTCCGCCGAAGCCTCCACTGACTCCCCCGACACCGCCCCCCGCGGTGGCGACACCCAGAGCGAAGCACTGATGAACGACCTCGGCCTGTCCTCCCTCGCCGAGGCCCAGAAGCTGATGGCCGACGAGGCCGAGGCCCGCGACCTCGAAGACACCGTCCGGGAGAAGGCCGGCGACGCGTTCGGCGGCGCCGTCTTCGACCAGGACAGCGGCAAGCTGACGGTCTCGGTGACCGACGCCTCCGCCGCCAAGGGGCTGGAAGCGCTCGGCGTGGAGACCCGCGTGGTCGCGCACGGCGAGGACGCCCTCGACGAGGTCGTCGAGGAGCTCAACGACGCCGAGTCCGCTGCCTCCGACGCGGTGACCGGCTGGTACGCCGACCTGCAGGACGACAGCGTCGTCATCACGGTGCTGCCCGGCGAGACCAAGTCGGCCCACGAGCTCATCGCCGCCGCCGACGTCGACGCCGACACCGTGCGCGTCGAGGAGAGCGACGAGCGGCCCGAGACCTACGCCAACATCGTCGGCGGCGTCGCCTACCACTTCGGCGGGCGCTGCTCGGTCGGCCACGCCGCCGTCGACAGCCAGGGACGCCCCGGGTTCACCACCGCCGGGCACTGCGGGCGCGTGGGCACCAACATCACGCTGGGCAACGGCCGGGGCGTCGTCGCCAACAGCATCTTCCCCAACCGTGACATGGCCTTCGTCCGGGCGACCTCGAACCTGACCCCGACCCCGCTGGTGTCGCGGTACCAGGCCGGTGGGACCGTGCGGGTGACCGGCCACCGGGAGGCCAACATCGGCGCCTCCATCTGCCGCTCCGGCTCCACCACCGGCTGGCGCTGCGGCACCATCCAGGCCAAGAACCAGACGGTCCGCTACTCGCAGGGCGCGGTCCACGGGATGACCCGGACCAACGCGTGCGCCGAGCCCGGTGACTCCGGCGGCTCCTGGGTCAGCGGTGACCAGGCCCAGGGCATGACCTCCGGCGGCTCGGGCAACTGCCGGACCGGCGGCGTCGTCTTCTACCAGCCGCTGAACCCGACCCTGTCGCAGTTCAACCTGCGCCTCTTCACCGGCTGACCCGACCGATCGCACCCGATCGGGGTGATCGCCCCCTCCCCCGGGTCCGGTCGCGCACCGGCCCGGGGCCTTCGGCCCCTCCAGGGGACAGGCCCCGCCGACCGCCGCCACGGCGGTCGGCGGGGCTCGGCCTCATCGATTCGTGGGCCGCCCCTCAGCGGCGGCCGCCGGTGAGCACGGCGACCAGGTCGGCGGCCGTCGGGCAGCGGTCCAGGAGCGCCCCCACGTGCTCCTTGGTGCCGCGCAGCGGCTCCAAGGTCGGGACGCGCTGGAGGGAGTCGTAGCCCGGCAGGTCGAAGATGACCGAGTCCCAGGAGGCCGCCGCCACCGAGTCCGCGTACTGGGCCAGGCAGCGGCCGCGGAAGTAGGCCCGGGTGTCCTCCGGCGGCTCGGTGATGGAGCGCTCCACATCGGCGTCGTCGAGCAGGCGCTCCATCCGTCCGCGCGCCGCCAGCCGGTTGTACAGGCCCCGCTCCGGGCGCACGTCGGAGTACTGCAGGTCGACGAGCTCCAGCCGGTGGTGGCCCCAGTCCAGGCCGTCGCGGCTGCGGTAGCCCTCCAGCAGCTTGAGCTTGGCCACCCAGTCGAGCTCCTCGGCCAGCTGCATGGGGTCCTCGGTCAGCCGGTCGAGGGTCGACTCCCAGCGGTCGAGCACGTCGGCGGTGTCGGCGTCGACGTCGGTGCCGTAGCGGTCCTGGACGTACTTGCGGGCCTGGTCGAGGTACTCGCGCTGGATCTGGACGGCGGTCATCCGGCGGCCGTCGCGCAGCCGCGCGGTGTGCGTGAGCCCGGGGTCGTGGGAGAAGGCGCGCAGGTCGGCGACGGGGGTGTCCAGGGTCAGGTCGACGCTGATGAACCCGTCCTCGATCATGGCGAGCACGATGGAGGTGGTGCCGAGCTTGAGGTAGGTGGAGACCTCGCTCATGTTGGCGTCGCCGATGATCACGTGCAGGCGGCGGTACTTGTCGGGGTCGGCGTGCGGCTCGTCGCGCGTGTTGATGATGGGGCGCTTCAGGGTGGTCTCCAGGCCCACCTCGACCTCGAAGAAGTCGGCGCGCTGGCTGATCTGGAAGCCGTTGTCGCGGCCGTCGGCGCCGATACCCACACGCCCGGCCCCGCAGATGACCTGGCGGGAGACGAAGAAGGGGATGAGGTGCCGGACGATGTCGCCGAACGCGGTGGCCCGGCGCATCAGGTAGTTCTCGTGGCAGCCGTAGGAGGCGCCCTTGTTGTCGGTGTTGTTCTTGTAGAGCTGGATGGGGTCGACCCCGGGGATGGCGCCGGCCCGCCGGGCGGCGTCGGCCATCACCCGCTCGCCGGCCTTGTCCCACAGCACGGCGTCGAGGGGGTTGGTGACCTCGGGCGCGGAGTACTCGGGGTGGGCGTGGTCGACGTACAACCGCGCGCCGTTGGTGAGGATGACGTTGGCCAGCCCGAGATCCTCATCGGTCAGCTGGGTGGGGTCGGCCACCTCCCGAGCCAGGTCGAAGCCGCGCGCGTCGCGCAGCGGATTCTCCTCCTCGAAGTCCCACCGGGCCTTGCGGGCCCGGGCGGCAGAGGCCGCCAGGTAGGCGTTGACCACCTGCGTAGAGGACACCATCGCGTTGGCTCCGGGATTGCCGGGTACGGAGATGCCGTACTCGGTCTCGATGCCCATTATCCGCCGAACACTCATGATGAGAGGTTATCCACCGTCGGGTCATCTTGAACTCCGCGTAGCGAATTGTGGCCCAACGGCCGCCTTCTTATGCGACTTATGGCACCCGGGTGCCCGGTGGGAAAGGAGATGTCGCACCCCGCCCGACCCGGGTGGCCGCGTGTCGCTTCCCGGCCGCGGTTCGGCGCGCCGAACCGCGGATCCGCGGGCACGCCAGCAGCCCGCCGGGGGCTCCGGCGGGCTGCTGCGCCGCGTCGTTACAGGTACTGGCCGGTGTTGGCCACCGTGTCGATGGACCGGCCGGAATCCGCGCCCTTCTTGCCGGACACCAGGGTCCGGATGTAGACGATGCGCTCGCCCTTCTTACCGGAGATGCGCGCCCAGTCGTCGGGGTTGGTGGTGTTGGGCAGGTCCTCGTTCTCGCTGAACTCGTCCACGCAGGCCTGCATGAGGTGGGAGACCCGCAGGCCCTTGGCCTGGTGGTCGATGAAGTCCTTGATCGCCATCTTCTTGGCCCGGTCGACGATGTTCTCGATCATCGCGCCGGAGTTGAAGTCCTTGAAGTACAGGACCTCCTTGTCACCGTTGGCGTAGGTGACCTCCAGGAAGCGGTTCTCCTCGGTCTCGGTGTACATCCGCTCGACCACGCGCTGGATCATCGCGTCGACCGTCGCGGAGGTCGACCCGCCGTGCTCGGCCAGGTCGTCCTCGTGGAGGGGCAGCGTGGTGGTGATGTACTTGGAGAAGATGTCGCGCGCGGCCTCGGCGTCGGGCCGCTCGATCTTGATCTTGACATCGAGGCGGCCGGGCCGCAGGATCGCCGGGTCGATCATGTCCTCGCGGTTGGAGGCACCGATGACGATGACGTTCTCCAGGCCCTCCACACCGTCGATCTCGCTGAGCAGCTGGGGGACGATGGTGTTCTCGACATCGCTGGACACACCCGACCCGCGGGTACGGAAGATGGAGTCCATCTCGTCGAAGAACACGATGACCGGCGTGCCCTCGCCGGCCTTCTCACGGGCACGCTGGAAGACCAGGCGGATGTGCCGCTCGGTCTCGCCCACGTACTTGTTGAGCAGCTCGGGACCCTTGATGTTGAGGAAGAAGCTCTTGCCGACGTCGTGGCCGGTCTTCTCCGCGACCTGCTTGGCCAGCGAGTTGGCGACGGCCTTGGCGATGAGGGTCTTGCCGCAGCCGGGGGGACCGTAGAGCAGCACGCCCTTGGGCGGGCGCAGCTGGTGCTCGTAGAAGAGGTCCTTGTGCAGGTAGGGCAGCTCGACGGCGTCGCGGATCATCTCGATCTGGCCGCTGAGCCCGCCGATGTCGGTGTAGGAGATGTCGGGGACCTCTTCGAGGATGAGCTCCTCGACCTCCGACTTGGGGATGCGCTCGTAGACGTAGCCGGACCGCGGCTCCAGCAGCAGGGAGTCGCCCGGACGGACCGGTTCGTCGCGCAGCGGCTCGGCGAGCCGGACGATCCGCTCCTCGTCGTGGTTGGAGATCACCAGAGCACGGTCGCCCTCAAGGAACTCCTTGAGCATGACGACCTCGCCCACGGTCTCGAACGACTGCGCCTCGACGACGTTGAAGGCCTCGTTGAGCATGACCTCCTGGCCGGGGCGCAGCTCCTCGATGTCGACCGAGGGGCTGACGTTCACGCGCATCTTGCGGCCGTTGGTGAAGATCTCGACCGTCTCGTCGTCGCGCGTCTCCAGGAAGATCCCGAACCCGGACGGCGGCTGCGCGAGCCGGTCGACCTCCTCCTTCAGCGCCACGATCTGGTCGCGCGCTTCCTTCAGGGTCGCCACAAGGCGTTCGTTCTGACCGTTGGCCGCGGCGAGGTTCGCCTGCGCCTCGCGGAGCCGGTCTTCCAACAGCCGCACGTGGCGGGGGGAGTCCGCGAGCTTGCGCCGGACTACGCTGAGTTCCTTTTCCAAATAGGAGACCTGAGCGGTGAGTTCCGCGACTTCACGGTCGCGCTCCGTCTGACGCTCGTCGTCGCGTTCGGCCACGTCCGCCACCTCCCTATGAAGAGGACGACTACTCGGAACCCTACCTACCCGTGGACTGTTCCTAACCTCCGGCGTCCGGCCAGTGTGGAAGGCCTCACTTTTTGATCTTGTAAACCCCTAGGTCACCCTGGTAAGTCCGCGCGCGCCGTAATGAGAAAGTAACGTTCGCACCCAGGTCCGCGGCCTGATCCGGCCACCGGAGCGCGGCCGCGGCGCCGAGGCCGCGGCCGCGCGCGCCGGACGGCTCCGCCTACTCGACGTCGCCGCCCCGCCCGTCGGCGACGGTCTCCGCGCCCTCCCCCGCCTCCGCGTCGGCCGACGCGCCGCCCTGACGGGCGCCGCGTGCCTTCCGGTAGTCCTCGCCGTAGGCGCCCTTGGCCGGCCGGCGCCGACGGTCCGGCGCCTCCGCCCCGTCGGCCAGGCGGCGGGCGGTCACCAGGAAGCCGGTGTGGCCGATCATCTTGTGGTCCGGGCGCACGGCCAGCCCCTCCACGTGCCAGTTGCGCATCATGGTCTCCCAGGCGTGCGGCTCGTAGAAGGCCCCGTGCTCGCGCAGCTCCTCCACGACACGCGAGAGCTGCGTGGTGGTGGCGACGTAGGCGCACAGCACGCCGCCGGGGATGAGCGCCTCGGCGACGGCGTCCAGGCACTCCCACGGCGCGAGCATGTCCAGGATGACCCGGTCGACGTCGGTGTCGGCGATCGACTCGGCCAGGTCGCCGACGGTGAGATTCCAGGCCGGGTGCGGGCCGCCGAAGTAGCGCTCCACGTTGTTGCGGGCGATCTCGGCGAAGTCCTCGCGGCGCTCGTAGGAGGAGACCATGCCGTCCTCGCCGACGGCGCGCAGCAGCCAGCACGACAGCGACCCCGACCCGGCGCCGGCCTCGATGACCCGGGCGCCGCGGAAGATGTCGGCCTGCGCGACGATCTGCGCGGCGTCCTTCGGGTAGACGATGGTGGCGCCGCGCTTCATCGACAGTGTGAAGTCGCTGAGCAGCGGGCGCAGCGCGACGTAGGCGGTCCCGGAGGTGGAGCGCACCACGCTGCCCTCGGGCCTGCCGATCAGGTCGTCGTGGTCCAACCGCCCCCGGTGGGTGTGGAACGCCGTGCCGGCGCGCAGGATGATGGTGTGCATCCGCCCCTTGGGGTCGGTCAACTGCACGCTGTCGCCGTCTTCGAAGGGTCCGCGGCGGCCGTGGATGCCGGTCACTGGTGCTCGTCTCTCCCACGTCGTGGATCGTCTGGTCAGGGCAGTCGTCCAGGGTATCCGCCGTTTCCCCGCACCCGCGCCATGTACGGGCCGCCGGAGGATCACCGTGCGGCCGGATCCGGCCGCACGGTGATCCTCCGGCAGGATCGGGAAGGGAAGAGGGAGGAAGACCGGGCTCCGCGGCCGCGGGGCCGGCGCAGCGCGTCGGGTCGCACGGGGGAAAGGGCGGTAGACGATGACGGGCCACGTGCCCCGGGTCGGGCTGGGGATCGACATCGGTGGGAGCGGCATCAAGGGCGCCCCGGTGGATCTGGACACCGGTGGGTTCGTGGTGGACCGGGTGAAGATCGCGACGCCGCGGCCCGCGACCCCCGAGGCGGTGGCCAAGGTCGTCGCCGAGATCGCCGCGTCGTTCCCGCAGCACGTCGCGGCGGACCGCCCACTGGGGGCCACCTTCCCCGCGGTGGTCCGGCACGGGGTCGCCCTCAGCGCGGCCAACGTGGACGCCTCGTGGATCGGCGTGAACGTGGAGCACCTGCTGAGCGAGGTGACGGGGCGGCGCGTGCGCGTGGTCAACGACGCCGACGCCGCGGCCGTGGCCGAGCACCGCTACGGGGCGGCGCGCGACACCGAGGGTGTCGTGCTGCTGACGACGCTGGGTACCGGGATCGGCACGGCGCTGCTGGTGGACGGCCGCCTGGTGCCCAACACCGAGTTCGGCCACCTGGAGATCGACGGGCAGGACGCCGAGACCCGGGCGGCCTCCAGCGCCAAGGACCGCGATGGCCTCACCTATGCCGAATGGGCCACCGAGCGCCTGCAGCGCTACTACTCGGTGGTCGAGGACCTGCTGTCGCCGGACCTGATCGTGGTCGGCGGCGGGGTCAGCCGCAAGGCCGACAGGTTCCTGCCACTGCTGCACCTGCGCGCACCGATCGTGGCGGCGCGGCTGCGCAACACGGCGGGCATCGTCGGCGCGGCCGTGCTCGCCGCCGAGCGGTTCGGCGACGGCGGCTGACGCCCCGGCGACGGAGCCGGACCGGCCGCGGACCGCACACGGGGCCTGGGGCGTGTTCGGCGGTGTCCTTCCCCATCGCCGGGGCGCGGGTCGGGCCGAGGTAGAGGGGTCCCCGGCCCGCCACGGCACCGACCGCGGACGTCCCCGGTGCGGGCGGCAGCACGGCGCGCTGGATGCGGCATGCGGGACCGAAGACGATCGCGTCGGCCGCCCCGATGACCCCGTCCATTCCGCGCCTCCGGCCCGCAGGAGCACAGCTCGACCGTGAGACCGCCGAGCACCCGGAGCCGGCCCCGCCTCGGCGTCCGAGGCGGGGCCGCGCCCGACCGCACCGGGCGTGCCCTGCGGAGAGGCTCAACGGTCATCGGCGCTCCGACTCCGAACCGAGATCGACTCGATCCCCCGGTGACGTCCGCCCCTCAACTGTGCACCGGAACCCCGCCCCCGAGCCGCCGCTATGCGCCCCGCGCATTGCCCCATTTTTCCTCCTCATAGCCACGGAGGGGGGTGCACCCGCCTAATCTAGGCTCATGCCTCAGCGTGACGGCGTACTCGCGCCGGAGTTCTGGTCCCGCTCCGCACTGGCCACCGCGCTGGCCACATGCGACATGGCGGTCATCGTCGAGGAGGTCCGGCTCGCCCGCGGATGGTCCCAGGGTGAGCTGGCACGGGTCGTGGGCTACTCGCAGAGCTGGGTCTCCCGCGTGGTCAACGGGCAGCAGTCGCTGACCGTCGACCAGGTCCGCGAGATCGCGGAGCGGCTCGACGTCCCCATCCACTTGCTCCGGTTCACGCGCAAGGCTGCATCGGGGAGGGGGGCGGATCCGACGAGACGCAGAGACTTCGGGCGGGTCGTCGCCGCCACGGCGGTGACACTGCCCGCCATGGCGGCGGGCCCGACGGCGCCCGCCGCGCCTTGGCCCGATATCGACCTCGGCGAGAACACCGCGGCCGCGCTGCGCGCCATCACCGGCGCCCAGCGGCGGCTCGACGCCGCGGCCCCCGCCCGCGACCTGGCCGGAGCGGCAGGCTCCCACCTGGACCTGATCACCCGCACCCTGGAGCGGGCCGAGCACACGCCCTTCGCGCCGCAGATCGCCGCGGCGGCGAGCGAGGCCGCGGGGTTCACCGCCTGGCTCCACACCGACATGGGCGACGCCGGGACCGCGCGCCGCCACTACCGCGCCGCCATCGTCCACGCCCGGCACTCCGACGACCGCCTGCTGACCGCCTACATGATCGGCAGCCTCGCCGCGTTCGAGATCGACACCGGCGATCCCGAGCTGGGGCTGGCCCTGACCCGAGAGGCCGGGCGGCAGCTCGGCCCCGACGCCCACCCCACCGCCTGCGCCTGGCTGGCATGCGTACGTGCGCTGGGCCGCTCCGCGCTCGGAGCGGCCTCGGCGGCCTCCCGCGACATCGCCGCGGCCGAGGCAGGGGTGGACCGGGTCGACAACAGCGACCCGCCCTGGCCCTGGGTGTTCGCCTTCGACCACGCCAAGGTCGCCGGCTACCGGGCGCTGGCGGGGGTGCGGCTGCGCCGTCCGCACGAGGCGCGTGCGGCCTTCGGCGAGGCTTTCGGCGGTGCCCGGCCCACGGGCAAGCAGGGTGCGGTGCTGCAGGTCGAGCTCGCGTCGGCGCACGCCGACGCCGGGGACGTCGACGAGGCCTTCCGCCTGGCCGCCGAGGCGCTCGGCACCGGAGTGCGGATGCACTCCGAGCGGGTGATCGGCCGGGTCCGCCGGTTCCGCCGCGCCTACCGCGGTCCGTGTGCCCGCAGCGTGCGGGAGTTCGACGCGCAGCTCACCGGCCTGCTCTCGGCCTAGCGACGGGTTCCGTCGGCCGCCGGGCCGGCCTTCGCGGCCGCTTCCTCTCCGGGGCGCGACGCCACCGTGTGCGAGGTTGAAGTAGAAACCGTTGAACAGGCGGGTAGTTCCCCTTCACACGGCACCGGACTCCGGGGAGGGGTTCACGATGACCTTGCGACGCATCGCCATCACGGGTCACCGGGGGCTTCCCCCGGACGTGGCGCAGGCCGTCGACACCGCGCTGCGCGACCACCTCGCGCCGTTCGACGGGGACATGGTGGGGATGTCCTGCCTGGCCGACGGTGCCGATGCGATCTTCGCCCGCGCGGTCGTGGACGCGGGGGCACCGCTGGAGGTGGTCGTCCCGGCCGAGGCCTACCGCGATGCCCTGCCGGCCGAGCACCACCCCGAGTACGACGCGCTGCTGCGACGGGCGGTGCTGGTGCACCGCCTCCCCCACCTGGAGTCGACGCCCGAGGCGCACATGGACGCGGGGCGCCACATGGTGGACCACTGCGACGAGCTGGTGGCGGTCTGGGACGGCGGGCCGTCACGCGGTGAGGGCGGAACCGCCGACGTCGTCGGCTACGCCAACGCCCAGGAGTGCCCGGTAGTGGTGGTCTGGCCCCAGGGCGCCCGACGGTGATGCCTGCCTTCCCGGGACGACCCCGGACACCGATCGGGCGAAACGGACACCGTGCGACGTGTGCCCGTCACCGTCGTCGGGGTCAGCGCCGGAAGGCGGCCTCCACGTCGCGGACGCGCAGCACCCCGTGGACCGAGCCGTCCTCCTCGACCAGCAGGTAGTCGGGAACCGGGTGGCGGCGCAGCTCACCCAGCAGCTCCTCGCCGTCCAGATCGGCGCCGATGACCGAGGCGGAGGTGATCGCGCGCGCGACGCTGGCCACCGGCACCCAGGGAAGGCGCGTGTCGGGGACGGCGGCGGCGGCGTCCTCGTCGACGATCGAGGTGGGGGTGCCCGCGGCGTCGACGACCAGGATCGCCCCGGCGTCGGCCTCCTGCATCCGGCGCCGCGCTTCGGCCAGCGGGGTGTCGGCCGCCACCGCGACGGGGCGCCGGGCCAGCAGCCGGGCGCGCAGCCGCGGGATGCGTTCGCGGAGCCGTGCCGTGCGCAGCGCCGATCCGGCGCCCATCCAGATGAAGGCGCCCAGCAGGACGCCCCACAGCACCGCGAACACGCTCGGGGTGGTCTGCTGCCACCAGGCGAAGAGGAACGGCAGGCTCACGACGACCGCGGCGAGCAGCCGGCCGCCCCACGCCGCGACCACGGTTCCGGCGGTGGGCCGACGCGTCGCCTGCCACACGGCGGCGCGCACCAGCCGCCCGCCGTCCAGCGGCAGCCCCGGCAGCAGGTTGAACAGGCCGACCAGCAGGTTGGCGACCCACAGCTGCCACAGCAGCACACCGACGATGGTGAACGGGTCGACCAGGCCGTAGGCGACGTAGCCGAGCCCCGCCAGCACCAGCGACAGCAGCGGCCCGGAGAAGGCGACCCAGAACTCCTGGCGCGCGGTGGGCGCCTCGCGCTCGATCTCGGAGACGCCGCCGAGCATGTAGAGGGTGATCCGGCGGACCGGCAGCCCGTACATGCGGGCGACCACGGAGTGCGCCAGCTCGTGCACGAGCACCGAGGCGTACAGCAGCACCGCGAAGACGAAGGCCACCGCGTAGGAGAGCCCGCCCAGCGCCAGGGTGCGGTCGACCACCGGCTGGTAGAGCACGGTGATGATCACGGCGATGACGATCCACGAGGGGGTCACGTAGACGGGGATGCCGAAGGGCCGTCCCATGAGCAGCCCCGCGCTGCGGGCGGAGGGGCGGGAGCCGTTCTCCGGCGGGGTGGGGGTCGTCGCACTGCCGTGTTCGGTCACGCTGCCCAGGCTACGCGGTGCGCGCGTGCCCCGCGCCCGGGCGCTCCCGCATAGGCTGGTGCGCCATGGACGCCCCGCACTCCGCACCGCTCGTCGCCGCCCTGTCCCCGTCGCGCGCCGCCGACTTCCTGCAGTGCCCGCTGCTGTTCCGGTTCCGCGTCATCGACCGGCTCCCGGAGAAGCCGAGCGCCGCGGCGCTGCGCGGCACACTCGTCCACTCCGTGCTGGAGCGGCTCTTCGAACTGCCCGCCGAGACCCGCACGCCGCGAACCGCCCTGTCGCTGGTGCGGCCGCAGTGGGAGCGACTGCGCGGGCAGCGCCCCGAGAGCGGCGAGCTGTTCTCCTCCGATGAGGAGACCGAGGCGTGGCTGCAGGAGGCGGGCACGCTGCTGAACCGCTACTTCGAGATGGAGCGGCCCGAGCTGCTGGAGCCGCGCGAGCGCGAGCTGCGCCTGGAGGTCACCCTGGAGTCGGGGCTGCGGCTGCGCGGCTACGTCGACCGCCTGGACGTGGCGCCCACCGGCCAGATCCGCGTCGTGGACTACAAGACCGGCAAGACCCCGAAACCGCGCTTCGAGGACAAGGCGAAGTTCCAGATCTTCTTCTACGCCGTGATGCTCTGGCGCGAACTCGGCGAGATCCCCACCCGCCTGCAGCTGATGTACCTGGGCGACGGCGGCGTGCGCTGGTATGAGCCGACGCGGGAGGAGCTGCTGGCCGCCGAGGCGGAGATCCTGACCATCTGGCGCGAGATCGAGACGACCGCCCGGTCGGGGCTGTGGGCCCCGCGGCGCAGCAAGCTGTGCGGCTGGTGCGACCACCGGGACGTGTGCCCGGAGTTCGGCGGCACACCCCCGCCGCTGCCGACGGCCCCGGCCGGCTCCGCGGCTCCCGCGCCTCAACCGCCGCCGTAGGCCACCCGTCGCAGAGGGTGGCCCGGGAGCACGGAGTGTGAGGGGACTTCATCCTGGCGTAGGAGGCCAATATCCCCCGGCCGGAGGTCGGTCCGACCCCGGGACCGCGTCTAGCGTGGGAGGGGTGACCGACCCGACGCCCCCGCACCCCGCACCCACGCTGCCGTGGGACCGCTGGCGTCCGGTGTCCCGTGAGCGCGGAACCGACATCGTCATCGTGCTCATCCTCATCATGCTCAACACCGCCATCCTGCCGCTGGTGGTGGCGGACCCCGAGATCGCCCACTACTGGCCGCACCGCACCGGCGGCCTGATCACGGGGGCCGTGCTGGCGGCGGTGCTGCTGGTCCGCCGCAGCCATCCGCTGCTCGCGATGTCGATCCTGATCGTCGGCGGCATCGGCGCCGACTACGCGGGGATGTTCGCCTGGGGGTCGGCCACCCCCGGCCTCGCGGTGGCCGTGTACTCGACCTCGCGCTACCAGGAGCTGAGTCGCGCGCTGCTGAGCCCCGTACTGGGGGTGGCGCTCTACCTGGTGGCCATCGGGCTCACGCCGATGGAATCGCTGACGATCCCGGTGTGGATCGACTTCGCGTTCTACATGAGCATCCTGGTGGCGGTCTGGTGGCTGGGGCGGCTGGTCCGCATGCGTGTCGACGACATGCGGGAGCTCAAGGCCCGGGCCGAGCGGCTGGAGCGGGCGCGCGACGCCCACACCCGCGCGGTGCTCGCCGAGGAGCGCTCCCGCATCGCCCGCGAGCTGCACGACGTCGTCGCCCACCACATCAGCGTGATGACCGTTCAGGCCACCGCCGGGCAGCGGGTGATGGAGCGCTCCCCGAGCCGCGCGCGCCAGGCCCTGATCGACATCGAGGAGACCGGGCGGCTGGCGCTGTCGGAGATGCGCAGGATCGTCGGTGTGCTGCGGACGCCCACGGACGAGGCCGACCGTTCGCCGCGGCCGGGCGTCGACGGGCTGCGCGACCTGGTCAAGCAGGTACGCGAGATGGGCATGGAGGTCGAGCTGGGCATCGAGGGCGAGCTGCCCGACCTGGCTCCGGGGCTGGACCTCACCCTGTACCGGGTGGTGCAGGAGTCGCTGACCAACGTGCTCAAGCACGCCGGGGAGCAGGCCGCGGCGACCGTGTCGCTCGTCTTCGAGCGGCGCACCGTCACCGTGACCGTCACCGACGACGGGGCGGGGCCCGCGCCCGACGAGCGCACCGCCGACGAACCCGGGCACGGCCTGGTGGGGATGCGCGAGCGGGTCGCGCTGTACGGCGGGGAGCTGCGCGCCGGCCCCCGCCCCGGCGGCGGGTTCGAGGTGCGCGCCCGGGTGCCCGTCGAGGCCGGATCCGGTCGTTGACCGGTCCCGGGGTCCGCACCCCTCGGGTGATCGGGAACAATCATCACATGCCCATCAGTGTCCTGCTCGTCGACGACCAGCCGCTTCTCCGCACCGGTTTCCGGCTCATCCTCGAATCCGAACCCGAGATCTCCGTCGTCGGCGAAGCCTCCGACGGCCACGAGGCCGTCGCCGCGGCCAAGCGGCTGCTACCCGACGTGGTCCTGATGGACATCCGGATGCCCGGCAAGGACGGCATCGACGCCACCCGGGAGATCCTGCGCTGGTCGCACGAGACCGGGCGGGAGATCCGCGTGCTCGTGCTGACCACCTTCGACCTGGACGAGTACGTTGTGGAGGCGCTGCGGGCCGGGGCCAGCGGATTCCTACTCAAGGACGTGCCGCCGGACGACCTGGTGGGCGCGATCCGGGTGGTGTCCGACGGCGCCGCGATCGTCGCCCCGACGATCACCCGGCGACTGCTGGACCGCTTCGCCGACAAGCTGCCCTCGACGCGGGAGCAGCCCGCCCCGCGGCTGGACCACCTGACCGAGCGCGAGCGCGAGGTGCTGCGCCTGCTCGCCCGCGGCCTGTCCAACGCGGAGATCGCCCGCCGCCTGGTCGTCAGCGAGACAACGGTGAAGACGCACGTGGGCAACGTTTTGACCAAGCTCGATCTGCGCGACCGGGTCCAGGCCGTCGTCCACGCCTACGAGACCGGGATCATCCGCCCAGGTGAGAGCGATGACTGAGGGAGCGGCGGCGGTGGCGTCACCGGGCTGTTCGGATAGCCTGTGATACCGGGCCCGCAACCCGTCCACCGCCGCGCGGCGCGACGGCATCCCGATCACCGGGCGCCGGTTCTTCCACCGCATCCACATCCACGCACACACCGCGATACGACGTCCGGGGCGGCATCCCGGCGGTGTTCGCCGTGCGAGCGTGCCCGGTGCGGCACCGGGTGACCGACCTCACCCGCCCTGCGGTGGTATGCGCGGCCAACCACGACCGGAGACGCGGCGTCCCATCCGTGACCCCGGTCCCGCCGCCGTACCGACCCCGGCGGCACGCCGCCCCGCTGAGGAGTTGTCGAAGGTCTCCGATGGCCGAGAACCCGCAGAAGCCGACGTCGCTGAACGAGAACAACCTGCTGGCCCGTCTTCGGGACTGGCGCGCCGCCCGCGAGCCGGAGCTCCACGGCGACGGCCTCGACGATGACATCATCGAGCTGCCGGACCCGCGCGCCATCGACCTGGTGCTGCGCGTCGGCGAGCTGCTGCTGGCCAGTGGCGAGAGCACCGAGGCCGTCAGCGAGGCGATGCTGAGCCTGTCCGTGGCCTTCGAGCTGCCGCGGACGGAGGTCTCGGTGACGTTCACGGCCATCACCATCTCCGCCCACCCCGGCGGCGACCACCCGCCGGTCACCGGCGAACGGGTGGTCCGGCGGCGCACACTGGACTACTTCCGGGTCAACGAGCTGCACACGCTGGTGCAGGACGCGGCGCTGGGGCAGGTGGAGCTGGAGGGCGCGATCGCGCGGCTGCGCGCCATCAAGCGCTCCCGCCCGCCCTACCCCAACTGGCTGATCATCGTCGGTTTCGGGTTGATCGCCTCCAGCGCCAGCCTCATGGTCGGCGGCCAGTTCATCGTGGCCGCGGCGGCGTTCCTGGCGACGGTGCTGGGCGACCGCGCCTCCGCTTTCCTGGCCAAGCGCGGGGTCGCGGAGTTCTACCAGATGACCGCGGCGTCCGTGGTCGCCTCCAGCATCGGCGTCGCGCTGCTGTGGATCAGCGCGGAACTCGACCTCGGGCTGCACGCCGGGGCGATCATCACCGGTAACATCATGGCCCTGCTGCCCGGGCGCCCCCTGGTCTCCAGCCTGCAGGACGGGATCAGCGGCGCCTACGTGTCGGCGTCGGCGCGGCTGCTGGAGGTCTTCTTCACGCTCGGTGCGATCGTGTCGGGTGTGGGTGCCGTCGCCTATACGGCGGTGCGGCTGGGCGTCGACATGGACCTGGAGAACCTGCCTTCCGCCGGCACCAGCATGGACGTGATGGTGCTCGTCGGTGCGGCCGGGATCGCG
The DNA here is from genome assembly GCF_014201195.1 of Nocardiopsis mwathae. NCBI lineage: Bacteria > Bacillati > Actinomycetota > Actinomycetes > Streptosporangiales > Nocardiopsidaceae > Nocardiopsis > Nocardiopsis mwathae. The sequence continues at coordinate 2,522,642 of NZ_JACHDS010000001.1, forward strand.
ATGGCTTTCGCGGTGTCGCTGACCGTGCCTCCGCGCATGCTGCCGGCGATCGGCGCCATGGGCGTGTTGATCTGGGTGATCTACGCAGGACTGCGCACCGTGTCGGGTGCCCCGCCCATCATCGGCACCGTGGCCGGGGCGATGGTGATCGGAATCGTCGGGCACTGGCTGTCGCGGCGCACGCGGCGGCCGGTGCTGCCCTACGTCATTCCGGCGATCGCGCCCCTGCTGCCGGGAAGCATCCTGTACCGCGGGCTGCTGCACATGACCATGGGCGACGCGGTGACAGGCCTGCTGGGGCTGGCCGAGGCGGTGGCGATCGGCCTGGCCCTGGGCGCCGGGGTCAACCTCGGCGGCGAGCTCATCCGCGCCTTCTACCGCGGTGGCCTGGCGGGAGCGGGGCGGCGCAGCCGTCCCGCCGCCCGCAGAACGCGCGGCGGCTACTGACCTTCCGACCGCGGTGCCCCTCGGCCCCGCCGGTGGCGCTAGTTTGGCTTCATGAACGCCCGTCCCGCCGGCAGCGAGCAGCCCCTCCCCTCCCCCGTCCGTCCGTCGGCGGGGGCCATCGACCCGGCCGCGGCGACATGGCCGCGCGGCGGCGGGCCGCCGTCGGTCGAGGAGGCACGCGCCCTGCAGGACCTCCTGGCGCCGCGGGTACGCGCGCAGCCCGTGGACGTGGAGCGGGTCGGGCTGGTCGCGGGGCTGGACGTCAGCTACACCGAAGGGCGGCTGGTGGCGGCCGCGGTGGTGCTGTCGGCCGAGACCCTGGAGGTGGTCGACGCGGCGACGGTGGCCACGGCTCCCCGCTTCCCGTATGTTCCCGGGCTGTTCGCGTTCCGCGAGCTGCCGCCGCTGCTCGACGCGATCGACCGGTTGGGGACCGCGCCGGACGTGTTCGTCTGCGACGGGTTCGGCCTGGCCCACCCGCGCCGCTTCGGCCTCGCCTGCCACCTGGGGGTGCTGCTGGACCGGCCGACCCTCGGGGTCGGCAAGACGCCGTTCGTCGGGCGGGCCGAGCCTCCGGGGCAGCAGCGCGGGTCGTGGTCGCCGCTGGTCGACGGGGACGAGGTGGTGGGCCGGGCGCTGCGCACCCGCACGGGGGTGAAACCGGTCTACGTCTCCATCGGCCACCGCATCGACCTGGACAGCGCGACCGAGCTGGTGCTGCGGACGGCGCCGAACTACCGGATCCCCGAACCGGTCCGCCATGCCGACCGGCTGTCTCGGGACGACCCGGGGGCCTGACCCCGCGGGTGTCCCGTGCGGCGCACGGGGAGGATCCGATGCCGACCGCGGCGCCGGGGTTCCACCGGATCGGACCGTGGCCACACCTGGCCGCTGCCGCACCGACCTGGGGTTTCGTGCGTCTCACCAGGTATAAGCGCAAGATGCCGCGGGCCGCAGACCACTAGCGTGCGATCGGTGCATCTCGCGGCGAAACACGGATAACAGACCGGAGGCGCACGATGTGCCAGCACACACCCACCTGCCCCTCGTTCGACGACGTCGACCGCGAGGCCGCGCGCGTGCTCGCCGGCCACCCGGAACAGGGCTGGAGCCTGCTGTGCAACGGTGTGGTCATCTTCGAGGACACCGGCGAGCTGCTGCCCGACGGCGGTGTGATCGCCCCGCACCGCCCCACCGACGCACCCGCCGCGGCCTGACCGCCGACCCGTCTTCCCCGCGCGTCTCGGTGACGGCGAGGGACCGGTGGCGCCCGCGACCGGGGCCGACCGCGAGCCGCGACGACCACCGGCGGCAGAGGGATCGCCCGTTCACGCCACGTGGCGGGTGATCCACTCCACCACGGCCCCGGCCACGCCCTCCGGGTCCTTGGCCAGGTCGTGGCGTTCCCCCGGCCGGACCAGCAGGGTGGTGGCATCGGCAGCGTCGGGGACACCGAACGGGTCCCGGTCACCGTTGACCACGAGCACGGGGACACCCGCACCGCGCAGTTCCGCCGCTCGCGACCGCTCCGGCCGACCCGGCGGGTGCAGCGGGAACGCAAGTGCCACCACCGCCGCGGCCCCGAGGTCCGCGGCCGTCCGGCAGGCGACGCGGGCGCCGTTGCTGCGGCCGCCCAGCACCAGCGGCACGCCGCCGAACTCCGGCCGCTCGGTCAGGGCCGCCACCACCGCCCGCCACGCCTCGTCCTGCGATTCTGTCTTCGCCCCCGGCATCTTCCGTCCGGCCACCCGGTAGGCCTGGGTGACCCGCGCGACGGCGCCGCCGGCCTTCAGCGCGGCGCCGCGGACCGCCAGGATGTCGGGGGCGTCGACGCCGCCGCCGGCGCCGTGCGTGACCACCAGCAGGTAGCGGGCGCGCCCGCCGGGAGTATCGAGGTCGATCCGGGCCGGTCCCCGGGGTGTGGCGATCTCCATCGGGCCTTCATCGGTTCGCGGGTCGGTTGCATCGGTCGTTCATCGTGCCGCGGTCAGTCCCGGTCGGCGTGGTCCGGCCAGCCCTCCGGGAGGACGTCGGTGTCGGATCCCGCCGCCCGGCGCAGCCGCTCCCGAAAGTCGTCGTGGAGCGATCGCCCCCACACGTACTCACCGGGTGAGCGGACCGTCTCCTGAAGAGTCCGCCGGAGCGCCGCCGCCCGTGTCTCGTCGTCGACGAGGGGCATCGCCAGCCGAGAGTACATCCGGTCGACGGCGTAGAAGAGCTCGCCGGCGAGCATCGGGGTGCTGCCCTGGGCGACGGCCGCTTCCAGGTAAGGGTCCCACCACGCCACGGTGTCACCGGCCGCGGCCCGGTCGGCGCTCTCCTCCGCCGCGGTGTCGGCGTGCGGGTCCAGGAAGCCGCGGCGCAGCCGCGCGCGCACGTCCGCGGCGGTCGCGGCGTCACGGTGCGTCAGGCCCGTCTCCCAGGCCCGCTCGGCCGCCTCGGTGTCGCCGCGCACGGCGAGCAGCCGGGCCAGCAATTCGACGGCGGCCGCAGCGGTTCCCGGTTCACCGGTGGCCGCCTCGTCGTCGCGGGAGGCGTCGACGACCGCACCGAACTCGCCGATCGCGCGCTCCACGTGTACCGCGCCGAGCAGCAGGCGCAGCGCAGGGTGGTCCTCGGCCGCCAGCCCGTGCCGGATGACCTCTGCCGCCATGTCGACGTCGCCGCGGGCCAGGAGCCGCTCACCGTAGTCGTGGGCGGCTTGCGCCGCCAGACCGCGGTCCGGGCCGTCGAGCACCCGGCCCCAGTGGCCGGCGGCGGTCTCCGGGTCCCCGCGTCCCTCGGCGATCCTGGCGAGCCCGTAGTGGGCGGCCGGGGTGTAGCGGTCGTTCCCTGCGGCGAGCACGTCGTGCCACGCTTCCTCGGCCTGCTCGGCCGCGTCCTCCTCCTCATAGGACAGGGCGAGGTGGTAGGCGGCGCGCGGGGCGTACTCGGGGTGGCCGGTGTCGACGGCGATCCGGGCGGCTTCACGGGCGGTGCCGATGTCGCCGAGGGTGTGCCGGACCACCGCGAGGCCGAGCGCGGCCATGGGGCGGTGGTGGTGCGAGTCGCCGTCCAAAACCTGCGTGTAGAGCTGGGCGGCGCGTTTGAGGTGGCCGCTTTCGGCCAGATCGCGCGCCTGGTCGCACAGGTTCCCGAACTCGGTCTCCGATCGGTCTGCGGCGGCTTCGAATGTGGAGGTTCTGGACGTCACGGTCATGGAACGTCGCTTTCCGCACGAGGGGATGTGGCCCTCGGGCCGCCGAAGGCGCAGCCGATTCGGGCCTTGTCGTTCGGAGACTAACGTGTCGGAGCGGGTGTGCGGACGAATCGGCCCGGGTTGGCCGGGGTGAGACAGCAGAACCACGGCCTTTACGATGTAGATTCGTAGACGGCGTCCCTTTCCGGGACCTCCCTGCGCCCGGATCCCGAGCGATCACGCTGCCCCGCCTGGCGGCCGAACGCGGCGTGGCGCCGGCACCCGCTGCGGGTGCCGGCGCCACGCCGACGAGCTCCCCGGATCGGCCCCGGAGCCGTGGACCCTAGACCTCGAAGGCCTCGGGCGGCGGGCAGGCGCAGACCAGGTTGCGGTCGCCGTAGGCCTGGTCGATGCGCCCGACCGGCGACCAGTACTTGTTCAGCCTCAGCTCCGGCACGGGGTAGCCGCCCTCACCGCGGGAGTAGGCGTGCTTCCAGTCGTCGACGGTGAGCGCCTCGGCGGTGTGCGGGGCGTTCTTCAACGGGTTGTCCTCGGCGTCGTAGCTGCCGTCGGCTACCCGGTCGATCTCACCGCGGACGGCGATCATCGCATCGATGAAGCGGTCGAGCTCTTCGAGGTTCTCGCTCTCCGTGGGCTCCACCATCAGCGTCCCGGCCACCGGGAACGACATCGTCGGGGCGTGGAAGCCGTAGTCGATGAGCCGCTTGGCCACGTCCTCGTTGGTGATGCCGGTCTTCTTGGCCAGGTCGCGGATGTCGATGATGCACTCGTGGGCGACGAGCCCGCCCTTTCCCGTGTAGAGCACCGGGTAGTGGGGCTCCAGCCTCTTGGCCACGTAGTTGGCGCTGAGCACCGCCACCTCGGTGGCCGAGCGCAGCCCCTGCTCGCCCATCATCCGGATGTAGGCCCAGGAGATCGGCAGGATCCCGGCCGAGCCGAACGGTGCCGCCGAGACCGGGCCGACGCCGGTGTGCGGCCCCGCGTCGGGCTGGCCGGGGTGGTTGGGCAGGAACCCGGCCAGGTGCGAGCGCACCGCCACCGGGCCGACCCCCGGACCGCCGCCCCCGTGCGGGATGCAGAAGGTCTTGTGCAGGTTGAGGTGGCTGACGTCGGCGCCGAACTCACCGGGCTTGGCCCAGCCGAGCAGCGCGTTGAGGTTGGCCCCGTCGACGTAGACCTGCCCCCCGGCCTCGTGCACCAGGCGGCACACCTCGGTGATGGTGTCCTCGTAGACGCCGTGCGTGGAGGGGTAGGTCACCATCAGCGCGGCCAGCTCGCCGCCGTGCCTGTCGATCTTGGCGCGCAGGTCGCCCAGGTCGACGTTGCCGCCCGCGTCGCACGCCACGACGGCCACCCGCATGCCCGCCATCACCGCGCTGGCCGCGTTGGTGCCGTGGGCGGAGCTGGGGATCAGACAGACGTCGCGCCGGGCCTCGCCGCGGTCGCGGTGGTAGCCGCGGATGGCCAGCAGCCCGGCGAGCTCCCCCTGCGAACCGGCATTGGGCTGCAGCGACACTGCGTCATACCCGGTGACCTCGGCGAGCCACTTCTCCAGGTCGCGCACCAGGGCGACGGTTCCGGCCGCCTGCTCCAGGGGAGCGAAGGGGTGCAGCCCGGCGAACTCCGGCCAGGTGATCGACTCCATCTCGGCGGTGGCGTTGAGCTTCATCGTGCACGAGCCCAGCGGGATCATGCTGCGGTCCAGCGCGAGGTCCTTGTCGGCCAGCCGCCGCATGTAGCGCAGCAGCGAGGTCTCGCTGCGGTGGGTGCTGAAGACCGGATGGTCGAGGTAGTCCACGCCGCGGCGCAGCCCCTCCGGCAGGGCGACGGCCGCCCTCTGGTCCGCGCCGCCGCCCTCCTTGCCGCCGAACGCCGCGAGCACCGCGGCCAGGTCGTCGCCGGTGGTGGTCTCGTCACAGGAGATGCCGACGACGTCGTCGGAGACGCGCAGCAGGTTCACGCCGTTGTCGCGGGCGGCCGCGACGACGCCGTCGGCGCCGCCCCGCACCCGCACCCGCAGGGTGTCGAAGAAGTCGGAGTGCAGCACCTCGAAGCCGCGGGCGCGCAGCCCTTCGGCGAGCCGCACGGTGCCGCGGTGCACGTCCTCGGCGATCGCGCGCAGCCCCTGCGGGCCGTGGTAGACGGCGTACATCCCGGCCATGACGGCCAGCAGGACCTGGGCCGTGCAGATGTTGCTGGTGGCCTTCTCCCTGCGGATGTGCTGCTCGCGGGTCTGCAGGGCGAGGCGGTAGGCGGGCTTGCCCGCGTTGTCCACCGATACGCCGACGAGGCGGCCGGGCAGCTGGCGCTGCAGGCCCTCGCGCACCGACATGTAGCCGGCGTGCGGTCCGCCGAAGCCCATGGGGACACCGAACCGCTGGGTGGACCCGACGGCGATGTCGGCGCCCAGCTCCCCGGGGCTGCGCAGCATGGTCAGGGCGAGGATGTCGGCGGCCACGACGGCCTGGGCGCCGCGCTCGTGCGCGGCCTCGATGACGGGCCGCGGGTCGCGCACGGCACCGCTCGCGGCGGGGTACTGCACGAGCACGCCGAACGCCTCGACGTCGGGCAGGCCCTCGGCCAGGTCGGCGACGACGATGTCGATGCCGAGCGGCTCGGCGCGGGTGCGCAGCACCGACAGCGTCTGCGGGAACACGTCGGAGTCGACGATGAAGGCGGCGGCCTTGCCGCGGGTCGCACGCCGGGCGAGCGTCATGGCCTCGCCGGCTGCGGTCGCCTCGTCCAGCAGCGACGCCCCGGAGACCGGGAGCCCGGTGAGGTCACCGACCATCGTCTGGAAGTTCAGCAGCGCTTCGAGGCGCCCCTGGGAGATCTCGGGCTGGTAAGGGGTGTAGGCCGTGTACCAGGCGGGGTTCTCCAGGATGTTGCGCAGGATCACCGGCGGGGTGATCGTGCCGTAGTAGCCGCGCCCGATCATCGAGGTGAGGACCTGGTTGCGGTCGGCGAGGGCGCGCAGCTCGGCCAGCGCGGCGGTCTCACCGGCGGCCTCGGGGAGCCGCAGCGGGGCGGGGCCGCCCGGCGTGCTGAGGATGCTCTCCGGGACGGCCGCGGCCATCAGCTCGGCGGTGGAGCCGAAGCCCACCGTTGCGAGCATGTGCTCGATTTCCACGGGGTCCGGGCCGATGTGCCGGTCGGCGAAGACGCGCGCGGGCGCTCCCCCCGTGGCGTTCTCATGGGTGGGCTGCTCCGGCATGGAGACCTCCTGGTCGCAGTAGCCGATCTCGCGGCTGCTCCTATGTGGTCTCCCCCTCTGTCACGCGGGACCGCGCAGTGCGCGGCGCAGGCGGCAGAAGCGCCTGCCGCTCCAGAGTGGCCTCCTCCACGCGGTCCCTGGTGCCTGAGAGGTTACTGGGGAGTATTGCCCCGTCGGCGCCCCTGTCGGGGGTCTCTCCCGCGTGGTATCTACGGTCCGGTCCTGTGCTGTTGTGCGGTGTGTTGTACGGGCCCTTCCGGTGGACGGCGCCCACGGGCACCACGCACCGGCCGACTCACGGACGGAGTCCATCGGGCGTGTCCGTGCGGACCCTGACGGCGGACCGTGAGTACGGTACCCCTGCGTTCCCTCAAACCGTACTAAACCGTGGCGAGTCGCGCAGCGCTGCCCCTCCCTGGTCGCGGCCGACGGCCTACGGGCGCCCCTGGACCGCGGGCGCCACCGGCGTCCCGGCAGCGTACCGGGGGTGGGCCGGGGACGGGCGAACCGGGCCTCCCTGCCGCCCCGGGCGCGCGACCGGGGCCGATTCAGCCGATGCGGCGCTCGCGGCGGCGGCGCGCGAGTTCGTCGCCCGGGTGGGCGTCCGCGGGCTGCGGCAGGTGCTCACCGGGAAGTTCGCTCAGGCGGCCCTCGACCTCGCGCCAGACCCGGCCCAGGGCGATCCCGAACACGCCCTGCCCCCGCTGGAGCAGCTCGACGACCTCGTCGGGCGTGGTGCACTCGTACACGCTGATGCCGTCGCTCATCAGGGTGATCTGGGCGATGTCGGCCGTATCGCGGCGCCGGAGGTGCTCCACGGCGGTCCGGATCTGCTGCACGGAGATGCCCGTGTCGATCAGGCGTTTGACGACCTTGAGGATGAGGATGTCGCGCACACTGTAGAGGGGCGGTCCGCCGCGCCCGTCGTCCTGGCGCACGCTCGGACCCACCAGCCCGGTTCTCGCCCAGTAGTCGAGCTGGCGGTAGGTGATTCCGGCGGCCGCACATGCCGTTGGGCCGCGATAGCCGACGTCCATAGGCAGCGCCACCACGTCCTCTTCACACAGCAGGCCCTGCTCCCCGGCCCGCCGCAGCGCTGAGCGCGTGAGACCGGAGGCTTGCCGCTTGCCGCTCGTAACCGCCACCGCCGAACCTCCGGCTCCTCGGCCCACGGCGGTTTGACAGGGGGTCGAAGGGTGCGCCGCGGGTTCCTTCGACAATGAAGGTAAGCCGGTCGGATGGACAGCGTCAACGACACCCATCGGCGCGTCGTGGAACCTCTTCGGCTGTTCTGTGCCGCCCCCGCCGCCCATCCGCAACCGGCCGCGGAACAGCCCCACCGACAGCCGGCGCGGGCGGTGGGACCGGGGCCGCATGCCGCCGGGTCACTCCGCGGGCGTGCCGATCCGCACGCGGTTGCCGTCCGGGTCACTCAGTTCGACCTCGCGCGCCCAGGGCCGGTCCTCCGGGCGCATGCCGAACTCCGCGGCGACAGCGTCCACCTCGCGGATCCGCAGGTACACCAGCGTGTCGGGGCGGGCGTCGCCCGTGTGCTCCGATAGGAACAGCCGAGCCCGGCCCCGGGCGACCTCGACGAACGCGGGGGATCCCGGTTCGAAGCGATGTTCCCACTCCATGGCGAAGCCCAGCCGCCCGTACCACGCGGCCGACGCCGCGGCGTCGGCGACACGCAGGATCGGGATGACCTCTTCGTCCGTCCGGCGCATGCCTACCTCCCTGTCGGTGGCGGCCCGCCCGCCGCGGATGCCGCCGGCGGTCGTCCGCCGATGACCATCGTCCCGGAGCCCACCGACAGAACGCGGCACGGCCGCCGCGTGCCGCCGACCGGGTCCGCTGCCTCTCCGCTACCCGCGACCCGCGGCCGGCGGCGCCGATTCGGGGGCTGCCGATCTATCGGTGTCGATGTTTCTCCTGGTCAGCGGCGTGTCGCGGTCAACCGGCCATCGAACGCCAGATCGAAGGCGTTCAGCGGCTTCTTCCACCTGGCGCTCCACTTCGCCCGCCCGGTCCCCTTCGGGTCCAGGCTCATCAACGCCAGATAGACGCACTTGAGCGCGGCCTGCTCGCTGGGGAAGTGCCCGCGCGCCTTGACCGCGCGGCGGATCCGGGCGTTGATCGACTCGATCGCGTTGGTGGTGCAGATGACGCGGCGGATCTCCACATCGAACGCGAGGAACGGCACCATCTCGGCCCAGGCGTCCTCCCACAGCCTGACGATCCCGGGATACTTCGGCCCCCAGGCCTCGCAGAACTCCGCGAAGCGCTCCAGGGCGGCCTCCTCGGTGGCCGCCGTGTAGACCGGCCGCAGGTCCCGGGCGACCTTCTCCCGATCCGCGCGGGAGGCATACCGGAAGCTGTTGCGCAGCAGGTGGACGATGCAGGTCTGCACCACGGTGCGCGGCCAGGCCGACTCCACCGCCTCGCCCATGCCCTTCAGCCCGTCGGCCACCGGCATCAGCACATCGGCCACACCGCGGTTCTTCAGCTCGGTGAACACGTGGGCCCGGTACTCGGCGCCCTCGCCGCCGTCTCCGGCCCACAGCCCCAGGATGTCGCGCTCGCCCTCGGCGGTGACCCCCAGCACCACATGGACCGGGCGGTCGGCGACCTGGCCGTCGCGGATCTCGACGTTGATCGCATCGACGAACAGCACCGGGTAGACCGCGTCCAGGGGGCGGTTTGGCCACTCGGCCATGTGCTCCATGGCGGCGTCGGTGATGGCCGAGACGGTCCGCTCGGAGACCTCGGCACCGTAGACCTCGGCCAGGTGGGCGCAGATCTCGCCGTGGGTCGGACCCTTGGCGCTCAGGGACAGGACGATGCCGTTGACGCCGTTGAGCCGGCGCCGGCGCTTCTTGACGATGGCCGGGGTGAAGGAATTGTCGCGGTCGCGGGGCACCTCGACCTCCACCGGGCCGGCCTCTGCTATCCGGCACTGGCTTTCGATCGGGTGAAGCCGCGGTCAGCCCCGATGTTCTGGTCGCGACGCGACTACCGGAGCCCGTATTCCGGTGGCCGATTCCGGACACAGACCCCCTATCGCGTTGGGTACTTCCCGTTACTAACGTGTGCGTTTCGAGCAGCCCGACCCGAAAGGGCTCCGATGCGCAGAAACCTGATCAAGCGGGCCGCGATGATCGCGGTAATCGCCGTCGCGATGCTGGCAAGTCCCCCGCTGATGGCGGGAACGGCAATGGCCGCGGACGGTCAGTGGCGTTTCCATAGCCAGCAGCGGACCGCGATCGGATGCGACCAAACCGGGCGCGCCTACGTCAACCAGCACTCGGGTGCCCACCGATGGCTCTGCCAGCGGGCACTCAACACGCAAGGACAGGTGGTGTGGCTGCTGTTCATCTACTACCGCTGATGTACGCAGCACCCCGCTGACCGGCCATAGGGCGCATGCGTCGCTCTCCGCTCAGGGAAGCGCCGCGCACATTCGAGACCGACTTGTCACCAGCCGCGGTCGGAGGGCTGGAACCCCGACCGCGACCTCCTCGGCCCGCGGTCCGCGGCACGCAGGCGCTACGAGCACCGGCTTTCCGTCGCCGACCGGGACGGGGAGAGGTCATTCAGGAGAACCGCTGGACATGCTCGCCTGCTGCCTCTCGTCGAAGAGGCCGCCGGCGCCGAGGATGAAACGGCGCCCGCGTGGTCTCCTCGACGCGCCCCGAATCGAGGGACGACGCCGCACATCATGGACTACTCGTCGATCCCCTCGACCCGGGGTCACTCCCGGGGGCGATGCGTCGCTGGAACGCTGGGCGCCGGTCGTCCCGGGGCTGCGGACCGCCCACGGGTCGCGGCACTCACACCGGACACTCCTGGAGGAGCCGCGGACGCCTGCGCCGCTCATGGACGAGCGCATGGGATACTCGGCCTCCTCAGCGCGGGCCCGCTGCTCCCCCGCACACACCCACCATGCGCGAAGAGCTCTGTGACGCTCTGAGCGACGCCTGGGAGGGTTCTCTGCGGGAACGGGCGGAAGTTGGACCCGCACTCGCCTGTGCCGGTCCTGGACACGCTTCTGGAGCCGTACCGGGCACCCTCCCGGCCGTCCTGCTTCGGATCTGCATCGGACCGGCGCCCCAGACGTCTCCGTTCCTCACGCCGGAAAATCTCGTAAGTCCTTGTCCACCTGCTGAAACGCAGCCCTAGGTGGTGCGGCCGAAGTCCTCGGGGGTGATCTGGTCGAGGAACTCGCGGAACTTCTCGACCTCGTCCTCCTGCTCGTCGGGGATCGGCACCCCGGCCTCGTCGACGACGTCGTCGTGCGCATAGATCGGCGCGCCGGTGCGCAGGGCGAGCGCGATGGAGTCCGATGGCCGCGCGCTCACCTCGACACCGTTGGAGAAGACGAGGTCGGCGTAGAAGATGCCATCGCTCAGGGAGGTGATGTTGACCGTGGTCAGGCTGGCGTCGAGCGCGTCGAGGACGTCCCGGAACAGGTCGTGGGTCAACGGCCGTGCGGGGACGACGCCCTGCTGCGCCAGCGCGATCGCGGTGGCCTCCACCGCCCCGATCCAGATCGGAAGGTAGCGTTCTCCGTCGGATTCCTTGAGCAGGACGATCGGCTGGTTCGAGGGCATCTCGACCCGGACGCCGACGACCTCCATGTGCTTCACTGCGGCTCCGTCCCACGACTCGTCGTGCCGGATGGGCACTCGCCAGGATGTGCTCTGATCCGTGCTCTTATCCGTCTTTTCACGGTACACCGCGACAGCGGAGATCTCCGATGCGGACCCGGGGCCGAAGGCGGCCGCGGGCCGGGCGGTCAGGCCGACACGATCCGAGGATCCCCCGTCAAACGCACCATCGGTGACGGTTAGAAGTAAGGCTCTCCGGTCAGAGGGCGGTGCAAACCTGCCGCGGCCCGCCCGCGGGCCGCACGTCGGGAGTGGACGGGGCCGCGGCTGCGGCCGCGGAACGGCGCCGCGGGCGTGTTCAGCGGCGCGGCTTGGTCAGCAGTACCAGCCGGAACTTGCCGATCTGCACCTCGTCGCCGCCACCGAGTTCCGCCTCGTCGATCCGCTCGCGGTTGACGTAGGTGCCGTTCAGGCTGCCGACATCGCGCACGCCGAACCCGTCCCCGCGGCGGAAGAACTCCACGTGCCGACGGGAGACGGTGACGTCGTCGAGGAAGATGTCGCTGTTGGGGTGGCGGCCGGCCGTCGTGACGTCGCTGTCCAGCAGGAAGCGGCTGCCGGCGTTGGGGCCGCGCTTGACGACCAGCAGCGCCGTGCCGGGAGGGAGCGCGTCGACGTTGGCGGGGTCCGTGGGAGGCTCGTCGCCCGCGTCGATCTCGGCCTCAAGGGCCTGGATCCCCGAGATGGAGATCGTGGACGTGGTCTCACCGACGGAGTCGCGGCGCTCGCCGGCGCGAGGAGCCTCCTGTCCCGCCGCACGGATGGGGGTACCACAGAAGGAGCAGAAGCGGGCATCATCCGCAACGGCGTGACCGCACTGCGTGCAGTAAACGCTCGACATAGGTCGGCTCGGCCTCCTACCGCACGGGGCGGTGCTTGATTCGGCTGGTCGTCGTCTCGGTGCCGGGTGATCGGACTGCCCTCTCACCCAACACTGGTAACGCCGCGGTACCGGCGTCGGGTTCCCGGCTCACCTCGCGCTTCCTTACAAGGCTTCATCCCCCGCGATCCCTTGGCCCCACACTCCCGTTCGGCACGGCCGTGCGGGGGACACTCGACTCTAAACCATATTCGCGGTTCCAAGGAGTCGTCAGTGCCCCGGTCCGCGGCGGTCGTCAGCCGCCCCCGCGCCGCATGCGGGCTTTACGGGCAGCGGCGCGGGGAACCGGGCGGAGCGGCCCGGGGCGGCCCGGGGCGGATGAACCGCCCGTGAACGGCAGGAGGACCCCGCCGGTGTGATAGGGCGCGCCCCGGGGCGCCGGGGCCGTTCACGCCCGGCTGAGCCGCCCGTGGGACCCGTCGAAGTGGCCCCACGGGCGGGCAGGGCCGCCGCGGCCCTGGTGGTCGCCGTCTCCGGTGCGCGGCGTCCCGGCCGCGTCGCCGCGCGGGGACTCCGGCCGATCCGCACACCCGGACCCTCAGCCCTCGGCCCGCTCCACCACGGCGGCCCACTCGTCCAGCAGCCGCTGCGCGGTGTCGGAGTCGGGGCCCTCGGCCCACAGGTGGGTGACGGCTTCGGCGGTGTCGGGCAGGATGAGCGCCCATCCGCCGCCGGGCTCCAGGACCCGGACGCCGTCGGTGGTGTCGACCTCCCGCTCGCCGGCGGCCTCCACGACGGCGCGCATGACGCTGCCCTTGACCGCCCACGGCGTGGGTACCGACCGGCGCAGCAGGTGCGCCTGCGGGATGCGGCGGTCGATCTGGCTGAGTGACATGCGGGTGCGCGCCACCAGCCCGAGCAGGCGGACGAACGCGCCGATCCCGTCGGTCGTGCGGGAGAACTCGGGCAGCAGGTAGCCACCGCGCCCGTCGGCGGCGAAGATGATGTCGTCGGCCTTGGCGGCCTTGGTGAGCTCGTCGGTGGACGTCGGCGTCCACTGCACCTCGGCCCCGTGGTAGGAGGCCACCTGCTCGGCCACCCGGGTGGTGGTCACGGGCAGCGCGACCCGGCCTCCCCCGCGCTCGGCGGCCACCAGGTCGAGCACGACCAGCAGGGCGCGGTCGTTGTCGACCAGCTCGCCGTTCTCGTCCACGAGGGACAGCCGCTCGGCCACCGGGTCGAACCGGACGCCGAAGTCGGCGCCGGAGGACTTCACCAGGTCGCCCAGCCGCTGCAGGTCGCGCATCTGCTTGGCCAGGGTGTCGGTGGGCGAGCCCTCGTCCAGCCGGTTGTTGACGGTCAGGACGTCGACTCCGATCCGGCCGAGCAGGGACGGCAGGATGAGGGAGGCCGAGCCTCCGGCGCAGTCGACGACGACCTTCAGCTCCGCTTCGGCGACGCCGCCGGTGTCGATGCGCCGCAGCAGCTCGTGGGAGTAGGTCTCCACACCCCGGGAGGGGAAGGACAGCTCGGCGATCTCGCCGGGGAAGGCCCGGCGGTACTCGGCTCGGGAGAACACCCGCTCAAGCTTGCGCTGGGCCGCCGGGGACAGGTCGGCACCGCGCTCGTCGAGGAAGATGATGTCGACCGACTGCGGGTCGCCGGGCGTGGTCCGCAGGCTGATGCCGCCGGCCACTCCGCTCTGCGAGGTGTGGAAGCGCGCCACCGGCAGCGGCACCACCTCCAGGTCGCGGACGTCGATCGCGGCGGCGGTGAGCGCGCTGATCACCGCGCGCTTGAGCGTGCGCGCCGCCCGGGAGACGTCCCGGGAGGTGATGACCACCGAGCCCTTCTTCAGCGTGGTGGCATACGCGCTGGCCAGCCGGACCGCGAGCTCGGGCGTGATCTCGACGTTGATCAGTCCGGAGACGCCCCGGGGGCCGAACAGGGAGCGCTGGCCGCGCGACTCCCAGATGACGTTGGCGTTGACGACCGCCCCGGCCTCGATGGTCTTGAACGGGTAGACCTTGATGTCGTTGGACAGGTACGCCTCGGACTCGATGACGCACTCCTCACCGACGACGGCGCCCTCCTCGACCCGGGCGCCCGACATCACGTCGGTGTTCTTCCCGATGACGCAGCCGCGCATATTGGCGCTGCTGCCGATGTAGACGTTGTCGTGCACCACGGCGCGGTGCAGGAACGCCTCCGAGCGCACCACCACGTTGCTGCCCAGGACGGTGAACTCGCGCAGCTCGGCGCCGGCCTCGACCTTGGCGTAGTCGCCGATGTAGAGCGGGCCCTTGAGCACGGCCTCGGGGTCGACCTCGGCTCCCTCGGCCACCCACACACCCGGGGACACCTCGAAGCCCTCGATGTCGACGTCGACCTTGCCGGAGAGCACGTCGGCCTGGGAGCGCAGGTAGCTCTCGTGGGTGCCCACGTCCTCCCAGTAGCCCTCGGCGATGTAACCGTACAGCGGGGCGCCGTCCTTGAGCAGCTTCGGGAAGACGTCGCCAGACCAGTCGACGACCTCGCCGGCGGCGACGTGGTCGAGGACCTCGGGCTCCATGATGTAGATGCCGGTGTTCACCGTGTCGGAGAAGACCTGGCCCCAGGTGGGCTTCTCCAGGAAGCGCTGGATGCGTCCCTGGTCGTCGACGATGATGATGCCGAATTCCAGGGGGTTGGGGACCCGTTTGAGGCCGATGGTGACCATGGCGCCGTTCTCCCGGTGGAAGCGGACCATGTCGGAGAGGTCGATATCGGTGAGCGCATCGCCGGAGATGACGATGAACGGCTCGCCGCGCAGGTGGTCCTCGGCGTTCTTGACGCTGCCGGCGGTCCCGAGGGGGACCTCCTCGGCGACGTAGCTCAGGTTCATCCCGAGCTCCTCGCCGTCGCCGAAGTAGTTGCGGATCAGGGTGGCGAGGAACTGGACGGTGACGACCGTGTCCTCGATCCCGTGCCGCCGGAGCAGACGCAGCACGTGCTCCATGATCGGCTTGTTGACGACGGGCAGCAGGGGTTTGGGCTGATTCGCGGTCATCGGCCGAAGGCGGGTTCCCTCACCTCCGGCCATCACAACGGCCTTCACCGGGGCCACCCCCAGACCCCTGTCGAATGGCGGCGAATAGCCCCTGGGCGTGCATTCATGGTGGGGATGTCGCTCCCTTCCTGTCGCTGAACGGTGGCCCGGAGTCATCAGGGCGACGCGGAGCACGCGCGGCCTCGTCGGGTTGCGCACGGGTCTCCTCGTCCGCCCGATCGCCGGGCGCACTACCGGAGTCGCCGGTCGTGGCCGCCGTTCGCGGCGCGGGCGCGACGCCCGCCGCCGACGATCGGTCGGCCCGTCGGGTCTGCCCGATCAAACGCAGACCCTGCACTGCGTAGAGCAGTCCGGCCCACCAGTAGATAGCCGTTCCCCAGATCGCGAACGCCCAACCCACAATTTTCGCCACATCACCGACAATTCCGCCATAACCGGCGATGAACAGCAGGGGGAATGAGTAAAGAAGGCAAAGTGTCGCCGCCTTTCCGGCGAAATTCACCGGAAGCGGTCCGTAGCCGTAGTGCCGCAGCACCGGAAGCGCGAGCACGATGAGGACGTCGCGCACGACCAGGATCGCCATGAGCCACCAGGGCACGATGCCGCGGACCACCAGGCCGAGCAGCGCGGCGAAGATGTAGAGGCGGTCGGCCATGGGGTCCAGCAGTGCGCCCAGTCGGCTCACCTGGTTCCACGCCCGCGCGATCTTGCCGTCGAGCCAGTCGGAGATCCCGGCGAACGCGAGCACGCCCAGCGCCCACAGGTCCGCCTGCGGCACCAGGATCAGCCACAGGAAGACAGGGACCCCGATCAGCCGCAGCACGCTCAACAGATTCGGGACCGTCCAGATCCGGTCGCCCGCCGGAGTCGATTGGATCGCCACCCCACCTCCCGAAGTACCCAGAAGACGAGCCTACCTGGGACGGGGGTACTCCACGTGTGTGCCCCGTGCCACTCTGCACGGCCGCCACCTCCGGCGGCGCCTCGGACAGCGGCACGACGACGGCCGCCATCAGGGATGACCGGAACCCACCGCAATATCCGACATACGGGATCAGCGGTGGAATACGGCACCGAGGAGGCCGACCGTGCATCCGGAATCCCCTCCGGGCGCGGGGTGCCCCGGGACCGGGGTGTGGGAGAAGGATCACGGGCCGCGGCCCCGAGCCGACGGCCGCACCGGCCGCGGCGGGGCGTGGCCGGTCAGCCGCACGGCGCGGCGATACGGGCGGCCAGCGCCCGCAGGCGCTCCGGGCCGGTCGGCTCCTCGGCCGCCAGCGGCAGTTCGACGACGCCCTGCCCGGCGAAGCGGCGCCGGGCGGCGGCCAGCACCCGCTCGTCGGCGTCGGCCGGAACCTGGTTGATCACGGCCGGACCCAGCCGGAACCCCGCCCCGGCGAGCCGGTCGGCGGCGCGCTCGGTCTCGGCCAGCACCATGCGTCTGGGCACCAGCACCAGCCGCACGCACGCGTCGCCGCGCAGGCGCTCGGCGGCGCGCTCCAGGCGCAGGCGGCGCTCGTGCAGTCGGCGCAGGAGCGGGTCCTCGGCGGCGTCGCCCTGCTCCCGGGCGCCGACCACGTCGGCGGCGAAGCGGTCGGCGTCCAGGGCGCGCTCACGCTGCCGCGCCAGACCGCGCACCCAGGGGGTGAGCAGCGCGGGAAGGTCGAGCATACGCAGCAGGTGGCCGGTGGGGGCGCTGTCCACGACGAGCCGGTCCCACTCCCCCGGCACCTGGTCCATGGCGTCGATGAGCAGGTCGGCGAGGGCCGACTCGACCATGCCGGGCCCCGCCGCGGCGTGCGCGAGGTGGCGGCGCACCGCGGGCATGATCTCGCGGGGCAGCGCGGCGTGCGCGTCCTCGGTGACCTGCTCGACGCGGCGCCGGACCGCGGCCTCGGCGTCCGGCTCCGCCGCCCACAGCCCGTCTGCCACCCGCCGCGGCCGGTCCCCCAACCGGGTCTCCAGGGCGTCGCCCAGCGAGTGGGCGGGGTCGGTGGAGATCACCAGGGTGCGGCGGCCCGCGTCGGAGTGCGCCAGGGCGGCGGCAGCGGCCATGGTCGTCTTGCCCACACCGCCCTTGCCGCCGAAGAAGGTGATCGGCGCGTCGGCGGCGTGCACGCCCACGCCCGCACCCGCCCCGCGTCGTGCGTCGGTGCCCACGCTCCCCCGCCCTCTCTCCTCCACCCGCCCGGTCCGCCCCTCAGCAGCACACCCGGGCGTCGCCGAACTCCTCACTCCCCGTGCGCCGATGCCATTCATGCAGGTCGGCGACCATGTAGGGGATCAGCTCAAGGGTTTCATAGGCCACCGGGTTGTCCACCCCGAGCGTGTCGAGCATGAGCAGCGCCCGCAGGGTGTCCTGCTGCCTGCGGGCCTCCCGGCGCCGCGCATATCCCCAGCGGGCGTCGAACACGGCGTCGTGGGCGGCCTCGAAGCGGCGCCATGCGGCGATCGCACCCCGCCAGGCCGCCGCGGCACGACCGCCCGGCGTGGCGCCCCGGGGTGCCCCGCCGGGGTCGGGGGCGGCCGCCGACGCCACTACCTCTCCTCACCCTCGGCGGAGCCCTCGGACGCGGTCGCGTCGGCTCCGGTGACGGCCGCACCACCGGCCGCGGAGGCCGTCCGCTGCGCCCAGGCCGCGCGAAGGGCCATCGCGGCTTCGACGACCATCCAGATGGCCAGGCCGAAGATGGCGGCGTCGAGCGGGGCGAGGAGGAAGACCTGCAGCGGATCGTCGGAGGTGGCGAAGCCGATGAGCTGGATGATCAGCGCCCAGGAGGTCATGATCACCAGGAACACCAGCGGGATGAGGATGACGATCGGATTGCGGCCGTTCTTGGTGACCCACACCGCGATGACCGAGAGCGCCAGCCCCGCGGTGAGCTGGTTGGTGGTGCCGAACAGCAGCCAGAGCGTACCCAGCGCGAAGTCGCCGGGCACCATGGCCAGGCAGATCGGGATGACGACGGCGACCAGTGTGGCGAGCGTGATGTTGCGGGCCAGCGGCTTGAAGCCGACGATTTCGGAGATCTCCTGGATGATGTAGCGCTGCAGGCGCACTGCGGTGTCCAGGCTCGTGGCGGCGAAGCTGACCACGACCACGGTGGCGAAGACCAGGCCGACGTTGAGCGGGACG
Source organism: Nocardiopsis mwathae (assembly GCF_014201195.1). Taxonomy (NCBI): domain Bacteria; kingdom Bacillati; phylum Actinomycetota; class Actinomycetes; order Streptosporangiales; family Nocardiopsidaceae; genus Nocardiopsis; species Nocardiopsis mwathae. The sequence goes on from NZ_JACHDS010000001.1 coordinate 2,541,174, forward strand.
CCGAGGTTCCCGGCGAAGTTCGCCACGCCCTCGGTGAACTTCCCGGCGGGGCCGTCCTGGGCGGAGCCCCAGTCGGCGTAGAGGACGTTCCACTGAGCGGCGGGGTCGGCGGCCAGGACGACCACACCGGCGGTGCAGGCCAGGATCGAGCACAGCGCGAGGGTGCCCTCGCCGAGCGAGCTGAGGTAGCCGACGTAGCGGGCGTCGGTCTCCTTGTCGAGCTGCTTGGCGGTGGTCCCGGAGGAGACCAGGCTGTGGAAGCCGGACACCGCGCCGCAGGCGATGGTGATGAACAGCAGCGGGAACCACGACGGCGAGTCGGCCGGAACGTCGTTGACGACGGGGGCGGCGATAGTGTTCATCCCGATGATCACCCCGAGGATGATCACGCCCAGCGCGAGCACCATCTGCTGCTGGTTGATGTAGTCGCGCGGCTGGAGCAGCAGCCACACCGGCAGGCGGGACGCGAAGAAGGTGTAGGTGAAGATCAGCACCACCCACACCGTCAGCGGCTCGACCCCGACCGCCTGCGCCAGCGGGTCCACGGTGATCGGGAACCGCTCTCCCAGCGGGATGCAGGCGTAGACGACGGCCAGCGCGACCAGTGACGGCAGCAGGGCGGCGGTGCGGCGGCGGTAGACGAACTGGCCGACGCCGATCGCCAGCGGAATGGTCACCAGCACCGACAGCACGGCCTCCGGGGTGCTGATGAACAGCCCGGAGATGACCACGGCGAACACCGCGTTCACCATCGTCACCAGGAAGAAGATGATCAGCAGGAAGAGGATGCGGGCCCGCTTGCCGATGACGTCGCGGGCCAGGGTGCCGATGCTGCGGCCCTTGTGCCGGACCGAGACCACGATCGACCCGAAGTCGTGCGCGCCCGATGCGAAGATCGTGCCGAGGACCACCCACAGCAGCGCCGGCCCCCACCCCCAGAACACCGCGATGGCCGGGCCGACGATGGGCGCCGCTCCGGCCACCGAGATGAAGTGGTGGGCGAAGACGATGTGCTTGTTCGTGGGCACGAAGTCGACGCCGTCGGCGTAGCGGTGCGCCGGCGTGACGAACGCGGGGTCCAGCGCGTAGACGTGTTCGGCGAGGTAGGCGGAGTAGTACCGGTAGCCCAGCGCGAAGACCGCCAGGACGGCCAGCAACACGACGACTGCGGGCATTCAGGCTCCTCACGAGGTCGGCCGCGGATCGGCACCGGGCCGGAAACGCGGCCGGGGCGGCCGCCCGTTGCCCGAAAGATGATCTCCTGCATCAGCTGGGTGATATGCATCGGTTAAGCTCCGCCTGAACCTAGCATGAGACTTTCCTCACCTAAAGGTCACATTGTGCGTGAGTTGATCACGGTTTGGCGGCGGTCCACGGCCGCCGAGCTGTGCTGGATCGCCCCGGACGGACCCACCGGGATCCCGGTCGTGCCGCTGCTCTGGGACGACCGCCCGTGCGTCGCGCTGCCGCTGGCCCACCTCGCCGCGGTCGACACCATGACCTCGGGCACGGCCGCGTTCGCCGTCACCGGGGAGCGGCCCGGCGGCGCACCCGCCATGGTGGCCGCGGGACGCGTCGACATCCGCTTCGATCTGGAGGGCGAGGGCTTCGTCGACCACCTGCTGGACCAGGAGGCCGTCAAGTACCCGCCGACCCGGCTTCGGTCGGACAGCATGATGGCGCGCCGCGAGAACTGGTGGTGGCTGGCGCGTGTCCTGATCACCCTTGCCGATGTGGAGAACGTCCGCGAGCTCCCCGGCCGCTCCCGCCCGGAGGACGCCCTCCTCGTCCGTCCCGACGAGCGCGGCACCCATGGCCGGGGCCCCCGCCCCGACCTGCCCCGCGTCGACGTCGTCACCGCCCGGGAGTGGCCGCAGGACCCCGGTGCGACGGCCGACCTGTGGGAGCGCGGTGGCTCCCCCCTGGAAGGCGCGGGCGAGCCCGCGTTCGCCTTCTCCCATGCCCACAGCCCCGATCGCGAACGCTGGGAGCGCTGGCACCGCACCGGAACCCTCATCGGCGAGGAACTGCGCGTCGCCGCCGGTGCCGGCGGCCCCACCGCCGGACTCCGCCCCTTCGGCGTCATCGAACGCTTCCGCAACCACCGGGACGTCGCCCGGCGATGCCGCCGCGGCATCGCCGCGGCGGAGTCGCGCTTGGTCGACAGCCCGTGACCCCCACCGCCTCCCCCCGTAGCATCGGGTCCATGGCGCTCACCATCCGCCCGGCCGTCGCCGCCGACCTGCCCGGCCTACTGGCGCTCTACCGTGAGCTGAACCCGGACGACCCGCCGCTGCCGCAGGACTCCGCCGACCGGATCTGGGCGGACATCGCCGTCCAGCGGGGCCGCACCGTCCTTGTCGCCGACCAGGAGGGGACACCGGTCGGCACGGCCGACTGTACGGTCCTGCCCAACCTCACCCGCGGCGGACGCTCGATCCTCCTCGTGGAGAACGTCGTCGTGGCCGCCGCCCACCGCCGACGCGGCATCGGCCGACGGCTCATGGGCTCCGTCGTTCGGCTCGCCGAGTCCAACGGCTGCTACAAGGTGCAGCTTCTGGCCGCCGACGAGGCGGAAGCACACCTCTTCTACCGGTCGTGCGGCTTCGGTTCGACCGCTCCGGGGTTCCGCCGCTATCTTGCGCGCCCGTGATCGGCGCCGCAGATCGGACCGGTGGTGCCCCCGACGCTCGGCGGCGGAATCGGGCGTCCCCGTCTCGAAGACACGGCCGCCCCGCGGCCGGCGGGCGGCGCGGGGCGGTGGGTCGGGGCCGCTCGGCGGGCGGGACGGGTCAGACCTTGCGCCACCTGGGGATCCAGGCGCCGTCCTCGACCTCGTAGTCGCCGAACAGCGCCGGGGCCTCCTGCTTGAGGACATCGCCGATCTTGCCGAACAGGAGGCGGATCTCCTCTTCGGCGCCGGGGGCGGTACGCGCCTCCAGGGTGTGGCGCAGCGTGCGGACGTTGGCGGTCCACACCAGCCCGGTGGCCACGCCCTCGGGTGCGAAGCGGCGCATGAAGGAGGTCTTGTGCTTCTTCTCCGCGAACTTCACGCCCTCGTCGTCCAGCCCGAAGTGCTCGGCCATCCAGTACTGGAACTCCTCCATCTGGGCGAGCATGTCGGTGGCGCGCTTCATCAGCTCCGGGTCGTCCTGTGCCCAGTCGGGGAACCAGAAGGGGAGGTCGGTGAGGCGCACGAAGCGCAGCGACTCCTGGGAGATGGCCACGCCGGGGCGGTGCCGGATGAGCTCGTGGGTCAGCACGCGACTCACGTTGTGCAGCACGAAGCTGAAGCTGACGTGCTCCAGCACCGAGCCGTGCAGGCTGGCCAGGATGTTGCCCAGGTACTTGTCCTGGTCGGTGCGGACCCGCGTGACGTTGGGGTTGAGACCCGGCTCCCAGGAGCGGTAGCACAGGCGTCCGGCGAACTCCGCGAGGTTCTGGGGGTCGTTGAGCGCGGAGTCCATGTCCCCGCGGTCCAGCCGCTCCAGCCAGCTCTGCCCGCCGACGTCGGCCAGGTAGCGGGCGACCTCGTCGTAGTCCAGCTGCGGACGCGCGACCAGGTGGACTTCAGGCTCGACCCTCTTCACAGGATTCTCTTCCTCATTCGTCTCGGCTCCGTCCCCGTGCACACGGACAGGACCGCGATCGTCGGCGGGACTCGGCTTTCGAGAGTCCCGTCTCATCAGATCACGGCCGGTCAGCACGGGTAAAGGGGGTGCTCGGCCGACGGCGGCCACAGCTTCCCCGACCTTACACGGCACCGGCGACCGTCGCGTCGGGGCACCACCGCGGCCGGGACCCACCGGCTCGGCTCTGCCGGGCGTCCGCCCGGCCGCGGGCCCTTACTCGTCCCGCACGTAGGGCAGGACGGCGTCCGGCCCGGCATACGCGCCGCCCTGCGGCCCACCGTGCCAGAAGGGGTCGTCGTCGGGGAAGCCCGCGGCGAACCGCGCGGCGTCGTCCACCGGCCGGTAGCCGAGCTCGCTCTCCCCACCGGCGAGGTCCCAGAAGCGCCGGGCGTTGGCCGAGACCGCGTAGGCGGCGACGAAGCTCACGTTGGGCGCGGTGAGCGCGGCCCGCACGAATCCGGCGCAGTCGCGCGGGCTGAGCCAGGTGGCCAGGTGCCGGGTCTCGGTCGGCTCCTCCTCGAACGAGCCGAGGCGCAGCGCCACGACCTCCAGACCGAAGGTGTCGGCGTACATCTGCCCGAGCGCCTCGGACGCGACCTTGCTCACGCCGTACAGCCCGTCGGGCCGGGGCGGCTCGTCGGGGAAGACGTGGTGGTGGATCGGGTAGTTGCCGGTGACCCTGTTGCTGGACGCGAGCACGACGCGCCGCACACCGGCGCGCCGTGCCGCCTCCAGGACGTTGAAGGTCCCCTGGACGTTGGTGTCGAGCAGGTCGGCGAAGGGGGCCTCGCCCGAAAGCCCGGCCAGGTGCACCACCGCCTCGGCGCCCTCGAAGGATCTGGCCAGGGCGCCGAGGTCGGCGATGTCCGCCTTGAGGGCCGTCTCGTTCGCGCCGTCCGCGGTGACGGATTCGCGGTCGACGAGAACGACGTGTTCGGCGTCCCGGTGGAGAGCGGCGCGCACGGTGGGGCCCACACGGCCCGCCACTCCGGTGATCACGACCCTGCCAAGTTTCGCTTCCATGCCCTGGTCCATGCGAGGAGCCTATGAGGCATCGGCGCTTTCTTCACGCGACGCGCAAGATGACACCCCGTTCACTACCCTGTGCGCACATTGCATCACTCAGCGCACCATTCGAAGGGCCCGCTCGACGATCTCCTCCCCCACCGCCGCGGTGAGGATCGACTCCGGATGGAACTGCACCGCCCACCGCCTGGCACTCCGGTTCTCGATGGCCATGACCACCGTCTCCGGGCCGCCCTCCACGACCGCGGTGACGTCGTAGCCCTTCACCTGGTCGGGCGTGGTGTAGGTGGAGTGGTAGCGCGCGGCGGTGAACTCTCCGTTCTCCCCCAGCCCCGCCAGCAGGTCACCGCCCGTGACGCGGACCCGCCCCGGCTTGCCGTGCACCGGTTCCTTCAGCGTGCGCAGCTCGCCTCCGGCGTGCTCCACCATCGCCTGCAACCCCAGGCAGACGCCGAGGACCGGGAGGCCGCGCCGGTCCAGCGCGTCGAGTAGCCGGTCGGTGTCGAAGTCCTCGGGCAGGCCGGGTCCGGGCGAGAGGACGACGAGGTCGGGCGCGAGCTCGTCGAGCAGCGCCGGGTCGAATCCGTGCCGCACGGTGGTGACCTCGGCGCCGTGGCGGCGCACGTAGTCGGCCAGAGTGTTGACGAAGGAGTCCTCGTGGTCCACGAGCAGCACCGTCATCCCGGCGCCGGCGGGTGCGGCGGCGCCCCGGCCGGCCGCGGCGGTGTCGCCCACCGCTGTGCCCGCGCCGTTGCGCGCGTCGTCCAGAGCCAGGGTCTCCAGCAGTGCCCGAGCCTTGAGGAAGGTCTCACGCTCCTCGGCGTCGGGGTCGGAGTCGTACAGCAGGGTGGCACCGACCCGGACGGTCGCCACCCCGTCGGTGATGTGCGCGGTCCGCAGGGTCAGTCCGGTGTTCATCGACCCGTCGAAGCCGATGACGCCCACGGCGCCGCCGTACCACCGGCGCGGCGTGGTCTCGTGCTGTTCGATGAAGCGCATCGCCCAGGTCTTGGGCGCCCCCGTGACGGTCACGGCCCACATGTGGGTGAGGAACGCGTCCAGTGCGTCGAACTCGGGGCGCAGCGTGCCCTCGATGTGGTCGACGGTGTGGATGAGCCTGCTGTACATCTCGATCTGCCGGCGGCCGATGACGCGGACGCTGCCGGGCTCGCACACGCGGGACTTGTCGTTGCGGTCGACGTCGGTGCACATGGTCAGCTCGGACTCCTCCTTGGCGGAGGAGAGGAGTTCGCGGATGTTCTCGGCGTCGCCGAGCGCATCGGCGCCGCGCTTGATGGTGCCGGAGATCGGGCACGTCTCCACCCGCTGCCCTTGGCCGGGTTCGCCGGTGACGCGGACGAACATCTCGGGTGAGGCGCCCACGAGGTACTCACCCTCGCCCAGGTTGAAGAAGAACTCGTAGGGGGCGGGGTTGCGTTCGCGCAGGTGCTCGTAGAAGCGGGCAGGGGACTCGCAGACACCGTAGGTGCGGTGCCCCGGCACGACCTCGAAGAGGTCGCCGCGGACGAACTTCTCCTTGGCCTTGGCCACGATCCGGGCGTAGGAACCGGGCTCGGGCTGCGGTGGGACCGCCGCAGTGACCACGGCGGGGGTCTCCTCGGTGACGCGGGGCAGGCCGTCGGTGCTGGCGCCCTGCGGCGCGTCGGCGGCGGGCACGGTGAAGTCGTAGGTGTAGCGGAAGCACGTCTCGCGCTTGCGGTCGCGCACGATGACGGTGTCGGGCAGGTGGAGCACGAGGTCCCGGTCCTCGGGGTCGCGCTCCAGGACCCGCTCGATCGGCTCGAACTGGAAGGCCAGATCGTAGCCGAACGCACCGTAGAGGCCGAGATGGGGGTCGTCGTCGGCCGAGAACACGGCGACGATGGACCGCAGGGCGGAGAAGACGCTGGGCCGGCGGCTGCGCTGCTCCTCGGTGAAGAACCCGGAGGGCTCGGGGATCTCGACCTCGGCCGTGCCCCGGTCGTCGTCCACGGCGGCGGGGGCGTGCTCGTTCAGGGCGCGCACGATCACGGGCAGCAACACGCGCCCCCGGGCGTTGAGCGCGGTGGCGGTGACGCGCCGCCCCCGGGCGGCCACCTCCAGGCAGGGGTCGACGTATCCGAGGTGCCAGCGGCTGTAACGGCCCGGGTACTCCATGCCGGAGGAGAGCACCCCGCCGCGGCGGTGCTCGACGGCCGCGACCAGTTCGGTCAGGGCTGCGGGGTCGCAGGACGTGGTGTGGCGGCGGACGGTGATGCCGCCCGCGGTCCGGTAGGAGGTGGAACTCGCGTCCAAGGCCGTCCCTTTCGCGCTGGGCTGGTGGTATGAGCCGCGCGGACCCCGGCCGAAACGAGAAGGACGACCGCCGGTCCGGGCGGTCGCTGGTCAGGTCTGATCGTGGGTATGCGAACCAGATGCGCCGCCTAGGGGCGGCGCCACCACTGATGACGGGTGAGTCCGCTACGCATGCCTGTGAGTGTAGCGCGTCACGCGCGGGTCGGTGCTGAGCGGGGGCGGGACGGCGTGGATGCGGAGTACGCGTCCAGGCGGAGAGCACGCGGAAGTGCTAGCCTGAACAGCTCGGCACAATAAAAAGTCCCAAAAATAGGAGTGTACCAAAGAGATGGGCATTCGTCAATCCGACGACGCAGACGCGCAGGCCGGAGCCCTGCACGACGAGCAGGCCTATGTCTCCCGCCTCTACCACCGGCTCGACGCGCTGCGCCGGCACACCCACAACGCCCTTCGTGCGGCCCACACCCAGGGCGGCGGCGGATACGCGGCCCTCACGGAACGCGAGGTCCGGTCCGACGAACACGCCCGCCGCCTCAGGGAGCTCTCCGAGGTCGAGGAAGGGCTGTGCTTCGGCCGCATCGACCACCGCGGCGACCGGGACGGCGACCCCGGCGACACCCTCTACATCGGCCGGATCGGGCTACGCGACGAGGAACACGCCACGATCCTGGTCGACTGGCGCGCGCCCGCCGCCCGCCCCTTCTACGCGGCCACCCCCGCCACCCCCGGCGACCTCGTCCGCCGGCGCCACCTGCACACCCGGGACCGCAGGGTGGTCGGCATCGACGACGAGGTGTTCGACCTCGACGGGCTCAGTGACGGCGACCGCCGCTCCCTCGTCGGCGAGGCCGCACTTCTCGCGGGGTTGCGCCGCGGCCGCACCGGCAGGATGAACGACATCGTCGCCACCATCCAGTCCGAGCAGGACCGCGTCATCCGCTCCGATCTGCAGGGGGTACTGGTGGTGCAGGGCGGCCCCGGCACCGGCAAGACCGTGGCCGCGCTGCACCGCGCCGCCTACCTCCTCTACACACACCGGGAGACGCTGCGGCGGCGCGGTGTGCTGGTCGTCGGCCCCAACCCCACCTTCCTGCGCTACATCGGCCGGGTCCTGCCGTCGCTCGGGGAGAGCGACGTGGTGCTGTCCACCGTCGGCGATCTCTACCCGGGGGTGCGCGCCGGAGCGGTGGACACCGCTGCCGCCGCCGTCGTCAAAGGCGCGGCGTCCATGGCCGACCTGGTGCGCGCGGCGGTCGCCGACCGCCAGCGGGTCCCCTCCGCGGCGGGACCCGCCGCATCGGTCCCCGGCCGGACCGGGCCGGACGATGTGGCCGAGCACGAGAGCGACCTGGAGATCGAGGTCGACGGCATGGCGCTGCGCGTCGGCCACGCCGACTGCCGGGCCCTGCGGGACCGAGCGCGATCGCTCGGACTGCCGCACAATGTGGCGCGCAAGTACTTCGTCACCCAGATGCTGCGGCAGCTGGCGCTCGACCAGGCCGATCTGCTGGACCCGAAGTGGGATCCGGTCGAGGACCCCGACGAGCCCGCCTACCACGACGAGGCCGAGCTGGACCACATGAGCACAGGGCTGTGGCAGCAGGACGCGGTGCGCCGAGGACTCGACGAGCTGTGGCCGCTCCTCACCCCGCAGCGGCTCGTGGAAGAGCTGTTCGCCGACGACGCGGCGCTCGCCCGGGCCGGGGCCGCCGCCGGGCTGGCGGAGGCCGAGTGGAGGACGCTGCGCCGACCTCCCGGAAGCCCGTGGACGGTCGGTGACATCCCCCTCCTCGACGAGGCCGCAGAGCTGCTCGGCGAGGACGACACCGAGGCACGCGCCCGCCGGCGGCGCGCCGAGCGGGACCGCGCCGACGCGGAACGCTACGCCCAGGGAGTACTGGAGTTCACCGGCCTGTTCGAGGACGGCATGATGGAGGCGGGGAAGCTGGCCGAACGGCACCACGACTCCGGTCCACCGCTCAGCACAGCCGAGCGTGCCCGGGCCGACCGCTCATGGGCCTATGGGCACGTGATCGTGGACGAGGCCCAGGAGCTGTCGGCGATGGCGTGGCGCATGGTCATGCGCCGGATCCCGACCCGGTCCCTGACGGTCGTCGGCGACATCGCGCAGACCGGCGACCCGGCCGGAGCCCGATCCTGGGAGACGATGCTGGCACCGTATGTCCATGGCCGCCTCCACGTGGAGCACCTGCTGGTCAACTACCGGACACCGGCCCGGATCATGGCGGTCGCGGCCGACGTGCTGGCGGAGGTCGCCCCCGGTCAGAGCGCGCCGGAATCCGTCCGCGACGACGGCGACATGCCGCGCGCGGTGCACGTGGGCGGTACGGGGGCCGCCGGAGCGACACTGGCCGAGGCCCTGCCGAGGCTGGTCGCCACGGATCTCGCGGCGATGGGCGACGGACGGCTCGCCGTCATCGTCCCCGACGCCCGCCACACCGAAGTCGCGGCCCTCCTACCGGACGCGGCGGCGGACGCGACCCCGGAGGCACTGGAATCTCCCGCCGCCGTGCTCACCGCCACCCGCTCCAAGGGCCTGGAGTTCGACGCCGTCATCGTCGTCGAGCCCGGCGCCATCCTGGAGCAGTCCCCCAAGGGCGGCCAGGACCTGTACGTCGCCCTGACCCGGGCGACCCGCAGGTTGACCGTGGTCCACGAGGGGCCGCTGCCGGAGATGCTGGGGCGGATGGGAACACCGTCACCCACCTTCTCGTGGGATCGATGACCCCGGGAACGTCCGGAACATCGCCCTGGCGAGCCGGGAGTGCCCCCTGAGCACCGGCCCGAGCCAGCGGTGTTCCACGCTCCAGCGAAGGTTGTCCTCGGTACGCCGGGTGTCGGGGTGCCCCTTCCCCAGCAGCCGCCGCTGCGATTCGATGATCTCCGAGAACTCGCGAGCCGCAGCGGCGGTATCCCCGTTGGCCATGGCGTTGAGCGCGGCATCATGGCGGACCGCCATCGCCTCACGGCGTTCTCCGCTCCTATGTGCGCCCCCGTTGAGTCGGATGAGCTCGCGGTAGAGGTCCTCGGCGAGGTCATATCGGTGGACGGCCGACAGCGTCGCGGCGAGAACCCGCATGGCACGTCGCGGGTAGGGATGGGCGTCCGGGAGTCGGCCCCGGTGCTCGCGTATGAGTTCACGCAGCTCATCGCAGGACGTCCGCACATCGATGCGCCACATGTCAGTGGTGAGGCGGGCGATCCGGACCTCTCGTCGCTCGGTCTCGAACGCGCTCGCCGTCCCGTCCTTCGGCCCCGCACACGCGGAGCGATACTCGGTCTCGGCTTCACGGAAGTGGCAGGCGGCGGCATCCTTGCGCCCGAACTCCCGTTCCAACCACCCCGACCCCAATCGGGCTCGCATGCGGATCTTCCGGGAGACGATGTCGGATCGTGCCCCCTGGAGGCGCAACAGCAACGTGAGCGCGGCCGTCTCCGCGGCGGGATCCCGGCCCCGGTCATCCTCCAGCAGCCGCAGCACCGCCGCACCGACACGTGCGTCGGCGCAGAGGGAGTCCGTCGGCACCCCGACCATGGCGGCGGCCGATACCGGGTCGGCGAGGCACGCCTCCAGTTCGACGGCGCCACGCCCCGGGTCCTCCCCCATCCCCGCGATTCCGACGGCGTCCCCGGCAAGCCTGGCCCACGCGGGTTTTCCGCCCAACCGAGGGACGATGCGCCGAAGGACGTCCGGGGCGGCCCGGGCGGCCCGCGGAGCTCGATCGGTGATGATCTCCAGCATGTGATGAGAGGCGAGTGGGCCGATGTCGTGCACGCGAGCCCGGGGCCACCTGTGGTGCTCTTCGGCCTGCGTCGTGACGAGGAGGGTGCCCGTGGCGGTGTCGCGGATCCACCCCTCGGCGATGAGCCGATCGATGTCGTCCGAGCCGGGCAGGACGATCAGCCAGGGCCTACCCGTGTGTTCCAGGCTGCTCCACACCCACCCCGCGACGGCAGCGGGGTCCGCGCTGTGCACACGCATGGCCTCGGATTCCAGCGCGGGCCGCAGCAGGATCACCGTGCGCAGCATCGCGTCGCTCAGGGCCTCGCGGCGGACCCAGAAGACGCGCCTTCCCCGCCTCCTCGCCCACGTGGTGACCTCACCTGCGAGGACGTCCTTTCCGATGCCGGGCCCACCTCGCAGAACGTGGACACCGCAGGACCGCGTGTCCATCCCTGAGACCACGTCGCCCAGAAGATCCCGGCGCCCGCGCATCCCGCCCAGGTCGGCCGGGACACTGACATCGACGTCGGCCAGGAAGCCCTGCGTGCCCGGGGGGTCCTTCGGGCCGCCGCCGTCGAGGTTGACGTCGCCGTGGAGGGACAGGTGGTCGGCCTGGAAGGCGATGCCCGAGTTCCTGTCCACGTGGTTGCGGCTGGATTCGGTCATCCTGATCCTTCCGAGGAGCTGGGGGCGGGAGGGTGGGGCACATCGACACCACCGGATCCGGGCCGCTCCCGTCAACGGTCCGGTGCGGCCGTACCCGGCCACGGTCGGCCTCGTCCTTCCCCCTCCCGCGCTCCCTCACGTCTCCGAAGGCGGGGGTTGGACGGCGGCATCCGGCCCGAAGCGCTCGACGTAGTGGGCGAACACGGGCCGCCACTGCCGTTCGAGCGCCGTCTTGCGCTCCGGTTCGTCCTCCAGGGATCCCGCGAGGTGCTCGCCGAGGATGTCCAGGCACACGTGCCACCCGGTGGCGTCGCGTGCGGCGGTGCTGACGTCGTCGAACGTGAAGCAGAAGGTGAGCACGGTGCCGCCGGTTCCGTTCGGCTCCAGGACGTAGCGCAGGTTCTCGGCGGCCCATGTGTATTCGAGCAGCGCCGGCGGGTCGAAGTGGAGGAATTCCCCGAGCATGGCCGATTCCTCGGCGCCGAAGGCCTCGCCCGTGGGGAAGACGTAGCGGATCTTGGCACCGACCGCCCGCTCGCCCTCGATGGCGGCGGGGAACCACACCGCGAGCGGTTCGGGCTCGACGAGGGCCCGCCACACCCGGTCCCGCGGCTGTGGGAACTCCCGGGTGACAGTGACTCGCCACTGGTTGCCGGTCTGGTCGAGACTGGCGTACATGCGGTCCCCCCGAAGTGTGCGCGGGCCGGCGGCCCCGGCGGCCCCGGCGGCGACGGTCGGTCGTGGTCGGAGCGGGCGTGTGGCGGCCCGCACGCTGATCATGTCCCCACCGCCACAGCGTCTACACCCGTCACGGCGGCGGTAGCGGCACCTGGTTTCCGGTGATGGCGCCGACGACGGCGTCGGTGAGGTCCTCGATGATGTTCTCGTCGTCCACCTCCGGGTGCTCCAGCCACCACTCCCCCGCCGCCTGGACCATACCCACGACCGCGTGCGCGACGACCTGGGCGCGCAGCGGGTCGTGCACGTGCCCCTCGGCGATCAGCACGTCGGCGAGCTCCTCGCCCATGCGCCGCACCATCATCCCCAGGTCGCCGCGGGTGCGCGGGTCCTCCGCGGTGGCACGGTCCATCAGGAATCGGTACAGGTTGAGGTTGCGGGCGATCATCTGCAGGTAGGCGCCGACCGTGGCCCGGGCGCGCGACCGCAGGGTGGATCCGCCGTGCAGTTCGGCGCGGATGCGTTCGATGAGCGGGTCGACGTGGCGCTCGGCCAGCGCGCGGTACAGCCCGCTCTTGTCTCCGAAATGGCGGTAGAGGATCGGCTTGCTGATGCCCGCCTCGGCCGCGATGGCCGACATCGGGGCGTCCGGGCCGTCGCGCTGGATCACCTCGTCGGCGGCGTCCAGGATGGCGCGGCGGCGCTCCGGGTTTCGGCCGCGCGCGGCGGGCTTGGTCTGCTGTGCGGATTGAGGGGCCACATCGTTCACGGTAGCCGGAAACGCGGGAACGGTCCTCCATCTCCGCCGTCATTCCTGCGGGCGGGTGCCCGCTCCGGCCATGGCCGGAGCGGGCACCCGGTCCCGGTATCGCGCCGCCGCGCCCGGGTCACACCGTCGCCCGTAATCCGGGGATGCGTTTGAAGACGACGGTGATGGCCAGGCTCAGCAGGAGGACGGCGACGGTGTACTCGCCCGCCCGGACGAGCATGGCCGCCACACCGTCGGGCATGCCGAAGAGGTCGCGCAGCGTGAACAGGACCATCACGTGGACGAGGAACACCCCGAAGCTCACGTCGGAGACGGCACGCAGCCGGCGGCGCCACGCGTGCGCGGCGGCGCCCGTGCCCGTCAGGAACCGGTCGCCCGCTGCGCGGAACAGCAGGTAGGCGGCGATGGACATGACCAGGACCGTGGGCGAGAGGTAGTCGTAGAGGTACACGGCCGAGGTGCCCCACTCGCCGTACGCGCGGGCGATGAGCCCGGCACCCATCGCCGTTGCGGCGGTGCCCAGCAGCAGTGCCACGGCCGCGCCCCACGTCCGCCCGCGGGTCATCGTGACGTCGCGCAGCAGGTAGCCGATGACGTAGTAGCCGACGAACGGGAGGAACCGCGTGACGGCGTTGGCCTCACCCGTCCCGTCCAGCCCGGCGATGGCCTGGTCGGCCATGCCGATCACCGACATCAGGCCGGCGAACCACCACACCGTGGGGACGGTCGCGTGTTCGACGAACACCCGCAGGAACGGGGTGAGCAGGTAGAGACCGGCCAGGACGAAGAGGAAGTACAGGTGGATGGAGGGCGTCCCGGACAGGATCTCGCCGGCCGCCTGGCCCGGGGTGATACCCGTACGGTAGGCCTCCCACGCCAGGTAGGCGGCGACCCACACGACCAGCGGGATGCCGATACGCGAGAAGCGGCGCCGGTAGAAGACCGACAGCCGCTCCTCGCGGGGGCGCAGCAGCAGCGCGCCGCTGATCATGATGAAGACCGGGACGCACCATCGGAATGATGCGTCCACGGCGTTGGCGGCCCACCAGGTGGCGGTGCCCAGGTCGGTGTAGCGCGTGGTGACGACGGGCGCGAACACGTGCACGGCCACGACGGCGAGCATCGCACTGACACGCGCGAGGTCGAGCCATGCGGTGGCGGGTGGGGTGGCGGGGGCGGCCGACGCCGTGGTCGGGGGACGAGCGGCGGCGCCGGGGGCGCCGCCGGGGCCGGAGCGTTCGGTGGTGGGAACCATGGGCGGGGGTGCCGCTCCTCTCCGTCATCGGCCGAGAATCCCCACTACTGATATCAGTTCGTTATCGAACTCTCAATCCATTCTCAGGAAACCTCAGGCCACCGCATGGGAGCGGAGCATGATCCAGGTGGCCCGGGCCCGGGCGACGACCTCGCCGTCCGGGCCGTAGACCGTGCTGGCGGTAAAGACCTTGCGGCCCTCCGCACCCAGCAGCCGCCCCATCACGACGTGTGGTCGGCCGACGCGCGGCGACCGGGCGACCGTCGCCGCCATGCGGCCGAGCACGATCGGGCGTTCGCTGACATCGCTGGACCACCCGCCCGGGCAGTCCAGTGCCGCCCACACGACTTCGGTGGGCACGGTGTCCCGCGGGGTGCCGTCGGCACCGCGTACCGCCAGGGAGGGGTCGGGGGTCCAGGAGCAGGCGACGGTGGTGGGATGTTCGTCGTCGACGGGGCCGGCGAACAGCCGCAGCCCGTCGCCGGGCGCGCGTTCGGTCCCGCAGGTGAAGCAGGTGGGGAAGGGATGCCCGGACGACCCGCGGAAACGGCGCTGGGCCTGCTCCGCCTTGGCTCGGGACACCGGGGGGACGGCTTCCGCGGGCTCCTCCGCCGGTTCGGCCACGGCGACGAGGTCGCCACCGTCCATCAGGCGCAGTCCGCCGCCGTCGTCGGGTTCCACCGTCATGGGGGTGCCCAGCGGCGGGGGCTTGCGCAGTGTCACCTGGACGCCGGAAGCACCCGGGGCTTCCAGGCGAGCGGCGAGAAGCCCGCTGATGTATCCCCCGTTGGCGGAGTCGGCAGGCCCGTTGAACCGGGGATCGACGATGAGATCGGCGAGTTCCGCGGGGCCGCGCGTCCCGGAGGAACCGCCCGGGCCCGCCGTGGACGCGTCCGCTGAGGCGCCATTGCCTGTGCTGTCGCTCATAGGGGTCAGAATAGGAGATAACCGTCACACTGGACACGGCCGCCCCCTGGGAACGGGAAGGTCGGTTCCATCACCCGGATTCCCTCGTCCCTCGGCCGAAAAAATCGCCGCGGGCCGCCGGCCGCGATGACACCCACTTCCTCCTCAACCGGACCCGAAACGTACAAAGGCGCGGCCTGAAGCGCGCGCCTTTTCCGAATCGCCGGACCGATTACGGTTTACGTGCAATGCCCCCGTAGATGATCCGCTGGTACGGTTCCAGCTCCTCATAGGAGGGCACCTCGCGGTCCAGGTCCTCCGGGAACCACCGCTGCGGGTGGTCCAGGCCGGGCTCGACCAGCGGCAGGCCGAGGAAGTGGGCGTGGATCGCCTCCTTGGGGCGGATCCACCCGTTCTTCAGCGTCTTCAGACCCGCGGCCTCGATTTCGCGCTGGATCTGCTCCCCCGTGTCGACGAAGTCGGAGATGAACAGGTGGCTTCCGGAGGGGACCCCGTCCATCAGCACGGTCAGCCAGTCGTGCGGGCGTTCGTCGTCGTGGAAGTGCATCAGCAGCCCGAAGACCATCACCGCGATCGGCCGGTCGAAGTCGAGCAGGCCGCGGACGTCCTCATGGTTCAGGATGGTGTGCGGCTCCCGCAGGTCGGCTGTGACCACCGTCGTGGTGTTGTTGGTGGCCAGCAGCGCCCGCCCATGCGCCAGGACGATCGGGTCGATGTCCACGTAGACGACGCGGGCGTCGGGGTTGATCTCCTGCGCGGCCTCGTGGGTGTTCTTGACCGTGGGCAGCCCGCTGCCCACGTCGAGGAACTGGTCGATCCCGGCGGTGCGCGCCAGGTACTGCACGCCCTTGATCAGCATGTCGCGGTTGTCCTGGGCGACCAGCCCCGACTCGGGGACGTGTTCCAGCCAGACGACGGCCGCGTCACGGTCGACCTGGAAATTGTCCTTTCCACCCAGAAGCGCGTCGTAAACACGTGCGATGGTCGGCTGGGACATATCGAGCTGGGGGATATCCGGGTCGTTGCCGGAGGCCGGCTGCCCTTCGGTGGTGGTCATCGGCGAGGCCTTTGCGTGCTCGGGGAATCATTCGGTGAACATCGTACGACGGCGGAAATCCACCTCACCGGGGAATCCACAAATCTTTTGGCAAATCAGCCCCTTCGGACCTGCGGCGACCCTACCGATTCCCGTGCCGGTGCGCGGCGGGCGTCCCGGGCCTCGCCGACACCGCAGCCGTCCGGTGGCCGACCTCGTGCCCCCAAGGGCCGGGAACCGGCCCCGACCGGGACGGCGGCACACCGCCGTCGACCGCCCACGGGCGCCGCCCCCTCCCGCGGGGCGCGGCGCGGCCTCGATACGTCCCCGGCGTCAGCCGATCAGCAGCGCGATGATGGCCACGGCGAGCAGCGCGTCGAAGACGGCGCAGAACTCGGCAAGGGGGCGCGCGACCACCCGGTCGGCGCGCCAGTGCACGACGTCCCAGACGGCGTGGCCGATCAGGGCGGCGGCCACCAGGGCGCCCGCGAGCTGAGGGCCGCCGTACTGGGCGGCGACCACCACGGTGACGACGGCCAGTGCCTGCGGTAGTTGGAGCCGGAACAGCCCCGGCCGACGAAGCTGGCCGCGGACCAGCCCGACGGCCGTGGCGGCGATCGCGACCGAGGCCAGGGCCAACCACGGCTCGATCCCGAGGAGGCGGGCACCGGCGCCGAGCACGAGCAGCACGGCCAGCACCGCCCACACCGCGCCGGGGCGGTCGAGGACGGCCGTCACCAGGTAGGTCAGTCCTGCGACGACCAGGATCAGCTCACCGCCCTCGATGCTGCCCTCTCCGGCGAGTGCGGCGGCGAGCACGATACCCAGCACGGTCGGCCAGCGGCGGGCGATGGCGGCCGCGGCCCGCGCGGCGGGTGTCCGCACAGGCCCGGGCCGGTCGGCAGGGGTGGCTGTCGCCTTGCTCCGATTCATGCCTTCGATCCTGCGGCGCAACCGCAGGGCCGGCCCAGGCCCCGGCCCGGAGACGTCCGGAATCTTGGGGTGCCTGTCCCCTCCGCCTATGCTCGGACCGTGACTCCTCCCACCGCTGAAGCGGCGGGCTTCTCCTGTCTGCGCTCAGGCGACAGGAAGGACCAGCCCGGCCCTGATACCGACGTTGATCGCCCCAACGCGGTCGGCGTGCTCTGTGTATCCGCACCGAACGCAACGGAACTTGTCCTGTGTCCTGCGGTTGTCCGCGCTGGTGTGCCCGCACGCTTCGCGCGGGCAGGTGCGCGACGTGTCGCGGGGATCGACCGGGACCAGCACGCGACCGGCGCTTTCAGCCTTGTACGCGAGGATGCCCAGGAACACCCCCCAACCCGCATCGAGGATGCTCTTGTTCAGCCCGGCCTTGGCAGCGGCACCATTGGGCAGGTGGCGGCCGTCGGAGCCGGGCTTGGCCTTCGGGGCGCGGGTCACGCCCGCGATGTTCAGGTCTTCGTGCGCGATCGCGTCGAAACGCCGCACCAGGTCAAGCGCTGCCTTGTGGTGGTGGTCGAGGCGCTGGCGCCGGACCTTCGCGTGCAGCCGCGCCACCTTGGCCTGCGCGGCCCTGTGCGTGCGGGTCCGGTTACCGGCCCTGATGCGCTTGGGGAACTGGTCGAGTTCGCGTTGCGCAGCGGCCAGTTCGTCAGCCGAGGACTGCAGGAACCTGGGGTTGGCGACGTGCTCACCCCCGCTTGTGGTGACGAACGACGCCACCCCCATGTCGATCCCGGCCACCTGGCCGGTTTGCTCGGCCGATTCGACCGGTACCCGGTCGCATGCCAGTACCACGAACCACCGGTTGCCTTCGCGCTTGACCGACACGGTTTTGACGCGCCCCGTGACGGGCCGGTGCTGGTGGACGCGGACGTGTCCAATGCCTTGGAACCGGACGCGCCTGACCCGGTCGGTGGGGGTGGAGTCCCAGCGGCACCCGTCGCCGTCCTTGGGAAAGTCCACGGTGTCGAAGTGGCCGGCGCCTTTGAACCTCGGGTAGCCCGGTTCCTGCCCGGCCTTCACTCGGCGGAAGAACGCTTTGAACGCCTTGTCGAGGCGCCGGAGGGTGGCCTGCTGGGAGGAGAACGACCAGCACCCCTGCCGCTGCGGATCGAACGCCCGGATCTCCTTGAGCTGTCCGGACTGGTCGCCGTATGTGATCTTCGTCTGCGAGGGGTGGGCGTAGGCGTCGCGTCGTTCCTGCAGCGCGGCGTTGTACAGGGTGCAGTGGTCGCGCAGCATCCGGGTGAGCGCCGCCTGCTGCCGCTTGGTGGGTCGGAGGAGGAACTTGTAAGCGCGGTTCACGCGTCTGCCTCCTTCTCTCTCAACCCGGGGTCTTCCGGCGTCCGACAAGCTACCGGGCCGGTGAGACAAGCAAGGCCGGACCGCCTAGCGGCGGTTCGGCTTTCCATGTCCCGCTACGCGGGAAACCTGATTCCCCCAACGGCTGAAGCCGGTGGTCCCCTCAGGAGGCTTTGATGGACGCGCGATCCGTCGTGGTGGTCGGGTATGCGGGCGCGGAGCTGCTGGACATCGCCGCCATCACCACCAGCCTGGAGATGGCCAACCGCATCGGCCGCCCGGACGCGCCCTACCGGATCTCCGTCGCCGCTCCCGGAGGGCGGCCCATCGCGTGCGCCAGCGGGCTCGTCCTCCGCGCCCAGCTACCGCTGACCGCGGCGCTCGGCCCGCTCGACACGCTGGTCGTCTCGGGAGGGCCGGGGCACGCGCGCGCCGCGGCCGACCCGGTGATCGTCGGGCACGTGCGGCGGCTGGCCGGGCAGAGCCGCCGGGTCTCCTCCGTGTGCACGGGCGCGAGCCTGCTGGCCGCCGCCGGCCTGCTGGACGGCAGGCGGGCCACCACCCACTGGCAGTACGCCGACCACCTGGCCGCGGAGTACCCGGCCGTCACCGTGGACGCCGAGCCGATCTACATCCGCGACGGGAACGTCTCCACCGCCGCGGGGGTCACCAGCGCCCTGGACCTGATGCTCGCGTTCATCGAGGAGGACCACGGCGCCGAACTGGCGCGCGAGGTCGCGCGTGCGCTGGTCACCTACCTGCAGCGGCCAGGTGACCAGGCCCAGATCTCCATGTTCACCGCCGCGCCCCACGCCGAGCACGACCTCGTGCGCCGCGTGGCCGGGTACATCGGCGCGCACCTCGACGGCGATCTCACCACGGCCGCCCTCGCCAAGGTGGCGGGGGTGAGCCCCCGCCACCTGACCCGCCTCTTCCTGGCGCATCTCGGGCACCCGCCGGGCCGGTTCGTCCGGCGGGCCCGCACCGAGGCCGCCGCGCGGCTACTCTCCACCACCGCCCTCCCGGTGGCGCGTGTGGCGGCCCGCTGCGGATTCGGCTCGGCGGAGTCGCTGCGCCAGGCCTTCGTCCGGCACTACGGGGTCCCCCCGTCGGAACACCGCGCGGCCGACGGCCGCGTTTCACCCCGCTGACCGGCGCACGGTGCGCCCGCGGCAGGCCACAGCCCCCGCTCTCGCTCCGGCGCCCTCCGACAGCCCGACGGGGCCGCTACCTCACCGGCAGGCCGGTGACGGCGCGGCCGATGATGAGGCGCTGGATCTCGCTGGCGCCCTCGAAGATGGTGAAGATGGCGGCGTCGCGGTGCCAGCGTTCCACGGGGTAGTCCCTCGTGTAGCCGTTCCCGCCGAGGATGCGGATGGCCTCCTGGGTGACCCAGGTGGCGGTCTCGGCGGCGAAGAGTTTGCACATGGAGCCCTCGGCCTGGGCGAAGTCCTTGTCCTGGCGGGCCATCCAGGACGCACGCCAGACCAGGAGGCGGGCGGCGTCGATGCGGGTGGCCATGTCGGCGAGGGTGAAGGCGATGGCCTGGTTGTCGCCGATCGGCCGGCCGAACTGCTCGCGCTGGGTGGCGTAGTCGCGGGCGTACTCGTAGGCGGCGCGGGCGCAGCCCACGGCCATGGCGCCGACGGACGGGCGCGACTTCTCGAAGGTCTTCATCGCCGCTTGGCCGCCTGCTCTCCGGCCCTCGCGGACCCGGGCGAGGCGCTCGTCGAGCTTCTCCTTGCCGCCGAGCAGGCAGCCCCCGGGGACGCGGACATCGTCCAGGACGACCTCGGCGGTGTGGGAGGCGCGGATTCCGTGCTTTGCGAACTTCTGCCCCTGGGACAGCCCGGGGGTGGAGGGCGGGACGATGAAGCTGGCCTGGCCGCGTGAGCCCAGTGCGGGGTCGACGGAGGCGACGATGACATGGATGTCGGCGATCCCGCCGTTGGTGGCCCAGGTCTTGGTGCCGTTGAGCACCCACTCGTCCTTGGCCTCGTCGTAGACGGCGCGGGTGCGGATGGCGCTGACGTCGCTCCCGGCGTCGGGCTCGGAGGAGCAGAACGCGCCGAGCTTGATGTCCTCGGCGGTGCCGAACATCTGCGGCACCCACTCGAAGAGCTGCTCCTGGGTGCCGTTGCCCGCGACGGCCACGGCGGCAAGCCCGGTTCCGGTGAGGGCCAGGGCGATGCCGGGGTCACCCCAGTACAGCTCCTCGAAGGCGACGGGAATGCCGATGCCGCTGGGCTCCAGCCACTGGTCGGCGAAGAAGTCCAGGGAGTACAGCCCGATCTTGGCCGCCTCCTGGAGGATCGGCCAGGGCGTCTCCTCGCGCTCGTCCCATTCGGCCGCGGCCGGGCGGATCACGTCGCGGGCGAAGCCGTGCGCCCAGTCGCGCACGTCGCGGATGTCCTCGCTCATTTCCAGGCTGAACCCGGTCACGGCCTGGGCGGTGGTGTCGTCCGTCATGTGCACACGTCCTTCGTTGCTCCCTCGGCGGTCGCCGGGGCGGAGAGGGGGTCGGTGGTGGTCGTCGGGTGCTGCCGCGGCATGGCCGTGCGCGGCGCCGCAGGGTCGCCACGCCAATGTGTTACCAACGGTAACACTTGGCTCGTCGGGCACACAACGGCCATCCCTCCGTTTCTCGGGACGAATCATGTTCGGGGGCGGTAGGGCGGACCGGGGATGCGGAGGCGTTCGGAGGGCGGTGTACCCGCCGAGGGCCCGGCACTACAGCCAGCCGCGCCGGGTCGCCTGCCAGATCAGCTGGTGGCGCGTGCGGACACCCATGAGGGCGCTGAGCCGGCTGATCCGCCGCTGCACCGTACGCACGCTCACGCCCAGCTGGTTGGCCATCGCCCGGTCGGTGCACCCCGACAGCATGAGCGAGAGCAGGCGGCGCGCCTCCACATCCGAGCCCGCCACCGGGCCCGTGCCGCCCCCCTGCTCCGGTTCCTCCCGCACCGGGTAGGGGACCGCCGACACCCAGATGGTCTCGAAGATCCAGCCGAGCGCGTCCAGCAGTCCGCTGGGCCGCACGATGATCACCGACGGCTCCTCCAACCCGGTGGTGACCGTCGGTAGGAAGGCCGCGCGGTCGTCGGCGATGCTGAGCTTCATCGGGATGTCGGCCGCCACCCGGATCTCCTCGCCCAGCTCGCACCACTCCGCCAGGCGCAGCTGCTCCTCGGGCTCGTCCAGCAGCGACCGGTCGTAGACCACGCGGTGGCGCACCCCGGCGGCCATCGAGGAGCGGGCGACATCGTTGTCGGCGGCGCTCACCACCATCGGCGGTCCGGTGACCAGGGCACGGACCTCCTTCGCGGCGCCCTGGTGGATTCGGCGGTAGCTCTCGGTGACCGCCTCCCGGCCGGTGACGGTTTCGAGGATCTCCTCCGGGTCGTGCAACGCGGCCCGCGCCCTGTAGTCCTCGATCAGCCGGGCCACCTCGGCCTGGGTCCGGTACAGCTGGGCCTGGCGCCGGATCAGCAGGGGGTTGAGCGCGGCGTCGGGCGGGGCCACGCGCAGCGGCGGCGCCCCCTCGGGTGCGCGGCCCAACAGCCCCTTGTCGGCCAGGCGGCCCAGCGCGGCCTCGACCCGGCCCGCGCCGATGCCGAGTCGTGCGGCGAGTTCGCCCGGAGTGCCGGCCGGGGAGCGGAGCAGCGCGAGGTAGACCTTCTCCTCGTCCCCTGTGAAGCCGATCATCTCCAGCATCCGCCACCCCTCGCCCGGTCGCCGTCCTCGGCCCGGCCGCGCGGGCCGGGCATGCATGGGACTGTACGCACCGGCCGCACGGGCGAAAGCCGGGGGGCGGCGGGGCGGCGGACCGGGTGTTCCCGTCCGCCGCGCCGCCGCCGGGGGTCAGCCGGCCGGGGTGATGCTCACACCCAGCTCATAGGGGTTGTCCGCGACGGGCGAGCTGCTCGCCGCGTCCAGCGCCAGATCCCAGATGCCGGGTGTCGGGTTGTTGTAGGTGCGCGTGAGCGCGTTGCAGTTCCCCGTCTCGGGCAGGTTGGTGTAGCAGTGCCCGGTGACGTTCTCCCCGCTCGGGCCGAGCGGGCTGAACGCGGTCCAGCGGATGCGGCTCCGGTCGGCCACACCGGACAGCTCGACGGTGAGCGCACGCGTCCCCGGCGGGACCGCGACGAACCGGCTGCCCGCCTCGGCGCGGGCCACCTCGCCCTGGGCCGTCCAGGACGTGTCGCCGCCGCCCAGCTCGACGTCGGGCGTGATCACGGTGAGCATGACCGTGTGCTCGACACCCCGGGTGCGGGGGTTGTCCAGCTGCAGGATCGCGCTGTTGGCCCCGGCCTGCGGAGTGGCCGTGACCTTGAGCGCGGTCTCCTCGCCCTTGCCGAGCTTGATGTGGCGGGGGGCGGAGAAGACGCCGTCGTCGCCGATCACCCTGACCCGGTACTGCTGCACCGCGTCGCCGCCGGTGTCGCGGGTGATGTTCAGCTCGTAGTCGGCGCTCTCCCCGGCCTTCTGCCCGCCGTCGGCGGGCAGGCACCGGTTGTACAGGCCATGGCCGTGGCCGGGCTTGACCAGCCGGTCGGACTGCGCGGTGCACACGGGCGCGGTGACCGTCAGGCTCTCGGTGGCCAGTCCCCTGCGCAGCAGCTTCCAGGCGGCGGGGATGTCGATCTGCCCGTGCCCCTGCTCGATGGCGGTCAGGTCGGCGGAGAACCGCGCGCTGCTCCGCAGCGCGGTGCGCAGCTGCTCCGGCGCCACCTCCTGCCTGCTGTTCTTCGCGGCCGACAAGAGCAGCGCCGCGCCTCCGGCCGCTTGCGGGGAGGACATGGAGGTGCCGTTCTTCATCCCGTAACCGGGCGGCAGCTCGTACCCGGCGTCGGCGACGGGGTCGCCCTTCTTGAAGGTGGGGATGGGGGCGATGGCCGCGCCGGGCGCGGTGATGTCGGGCTTGAACCCGCCGTCCTCGCGCGGACCGCGCGAGGAGAACGCGAAGATCCCGTGGTCGTAGTCGACGGCGCGGCCGTAGTTGGCCCTCCACGTCGCTCCGGACACCGCGGCGCCCACGCTCATCACGTCACCGGCGACCGACGGGTCGCCGACGGTGTTGATGCCCGCGCCGGAGTTCCCGGCCGAGATGAACATCTGCACGCCGGTCTCGGCGATCAGCCGGTCGTACAGCAGCGCGCGGGCGTTCTGGCCGTCGTTGAGCGCGGGCAGCCCGCCGATGGACATGTTGATGACGTCGACGCCGTGGTCGGTGGCGAGCGCCACCATGCCGTCGGTGAGGGCCGCCGAGGAGCAACCGCGGTCGTGGCAGGCACGCATCGACACGACCTTGGCGCCGGGCGCCGCGCCGTTCATCTTCCCGTCGAACAGCCGGTGCCCCGCGGCGATCCCGGCCACGTGGGTGCCGTGCCCGTTGGTGTCGAGGCCGATGTGCACGGTGCCGCCGTAGACGTCGGGCAGGGTCGAGACGACGAACGCGGGGGCCTCGTTGATCGGGGTGTCGGGGTCATCGGTGCCGAACTTGCGGAAGTCCCCGGTCTTCCCGAAGTCGCCGATCGGCTTCTCGTCGGTGAAGTCGCCGTTCTGGTCCAGGTCGACCAGGACCGTGCCGTCGTCGGGCCGGTACAGCACGCCCCAGGCGCCGCTGTCGGCCCCGGCGACGTCGAAGTCGAGCTGGCCGAAGCGCCACTCGCCCTCCGGCGCGGTCCAGGTGCGGCCGCGGCTGTCGAAGGTCGGCCCGGTGACGGACGTCGTCAGGACGAACATCGGGTCGTAGATGAGGTCGATGAGGTTGGTCGGGTCGGTCGCGTTGACCCAGTCGACGATCTTGTCCTCACCGGTGGTCGTCGTCTGGAGTGCGGGGTGCTCCAGGTCGACGCCGGTGTCCAGGACCCCGATGGTGACGCCGCGCCCGTCGGCCTTCGGGTTGTCCTTCCGGAAGTCGATGGCGCCGGTCTCGTTGGTCGGCATGTAGGGGTTGTCGTCGGGGGTCTCGGCCGACGGCCCGCCGTCGGTGCCGGCGGCGGGAGCGCCCTGCTCCTCGGGGGTCGGGTCGGGCAGCGGGAGCAGCTCGTCGACGTCGATGGCCACGACGTCGTCGATCGCCTCGACCTTGGCCACGTCGTCGAAGCCGACGTTGACCTTGAGGTAGCCGATCTCCTCCTCGACGCCGGTGACGTCGGCCCCGAAGGACTCCAACTCGCCGCGGACGGCGTCGGCGCGGCCCTCGGTGGTGGCGACGATCAGCGTCGCGAAGTCGCTCCGGGTGGACCGGGGCAGGATCCAGGGCTGCTTCTCGTACTCCTCCAGCAGCGCCCGGCCGTGGTCGCCGATCTTGTCGGAACGTGTCTCGGCCGAGGCCGCCGCGGGTGCGGAGAGTGCGGTGAGTCCTCCGGCCACCAGGGCGCCCACGGCCAGCAGGGCGAAGGGGGCGGAGCGGGGGGATCCGGGTTTTCGGGGGGCAGGGGGAATCGTGGGGGAATTCTGCTGCATGCCTCTTCCCAGTGGAGTTCGGGGGTCGGAAGCGGGCTGACAGCGCTAACGTTGCAGCAGAGAGTGATCAACCGGTAGATGTCCGCCATGGCGTACATACGTCATGGCGCGAACCGGACAAGCGGACGGCCCCACCGGGCGCGGCGGTCACGCGGACGGCCGGCGGGTCAGGGCGGACCCTGCCCCACCGGCCGTCGGTCACCGGCGTCCGGCGCCGCGCGTCATTCGGCGGCGTGACGCTCCAGGAAGGTGTAGACGTCGGTCTCGTCGACGCCGGGGAAGGTCCCCGACGGCAGGGCCGAGAGCACGTGGGAGTGGGCGCGCGCCGACGGCCACACGTTGCCCTCCCACCGGGAGGCCAGCTCGGAGGGCGGCCGCACGCAGCACTCGCCGGTGGGGCAGTTGGACTGGGTGCGGTTGGTGGTCTCGCGCCCGCGGAACCAGCGGGATTCCTTGTAGGGGACGCCCAGCGTGATCGCGAAGTTGCGCTCTCGGCTGGGGTCGACGTGCGCGACGCACCAGTGGGTGCCGTTGGGCTTGTCGGTGTACTGGTAGTAGATGGAGTAGCGGTCGGGCGAGGCGAAGACCTGGCGCCCGGACCAGTACCGGCACATCCTCTGGCCTTCGATGGCCCCGGTGTCGTCGGTCGGGAAGATCAGCCCGTCGTTCTCGTAGGCCTTGTAGATGATCCCGGTCTCGTCGTTGCGGATGAAGTGGCAGACCAGGTCGAGGTGGCGGTAGGCGAGGTTGGTGAACCGGTGCGCGGCCATCTCGTAGGACACCGAGAAGACGTCGCGCAGGTCCTCCACCGACAGGTCGCGCGCCTGCTTGGCGTCCTGCAGGTAGGGCACCGCGGTGGACTCGGGGATGAGGACGGCCGCGGCGAAGTAGTTGGCTTCGACTCGCTGGCGCAGGAAGTCGGCGAAGTCGCGCGGCTGGCTGTGGCCGAGCACGAAGTGGCCGAGCGTCTGCAGCAGGATGGTGCGCGGGCTGTGCATGCCCAGTGACTCGCGCTTGAGGTAGAGCCTCCGGTTGCGGGTGTCGGTGATCGAACGCACCGAGCGGGGCAGGTCCTGCACGTAGCGCAGGGTGAACCCGTGGTGGGTGACGATCGACAGGATCTGGCCCTGGGAAAGGGCACCCCCGCTGTAGCCGACGGCCTCCAGCGTGTCCTGCGCGGTCTTCTCGATGTTCTCGAAGTAGTTGCCGCGCTCGCGCATCTGGCGCCGCAGGTCGGCGTTGGCCCGCCGGGCCTCCTCCGGGCTGGCGGTGGGCTTGTTGTTGCGCCGCTTGAGCTCGTCGTAGAGGCCGACGATGTGCTCCAGCACGTCGTTGGGAACGCGCTTGCCGACCTTCAGGTGCGGCAGGTTGAGCGACTGGTAGACGGGGTCGCGCTGTGCCTCCTCCACCGCGATCTCCAGCTGGGCGCGGCGGCTCGGGGGCTGCCGGGAGAGGAGTTCCTCCACGGAGACACCGAGCGCCTGGGCAAGCGAGGTGAGCAGGGAGAGCTTGGGCTCGCGCTTGCCGTTCTCCAGCAGCGACAGCTGGGATGGCGCCCGCCCCACGCGTTCTCCCAGGTCAGCGAGGGTCATCTTGCGACTGCGGCGCAGATGACGGAGCCTCTGACCGAAGGTGACGAGATCCAGGTCACCCGGCAAAGACGGTATTTCTTCGTTCCCAAAGTACGCCATGCGTTCATACTACGGAAAGAATCAACGTTCTTCACACAACTTCGCCTCGAAAAACCCTGGAACTTTGCTCAGAATCATAGTTACCGGCGGGGAACATGACGCCGGGGGCGCCGCATCGGCCCCCCGCACCGTGTCTCCAGCCGGGGCACTTTTCCAGGGGACGAACCGAAGGCGAGACAGACCATGAGCATCACCGGTCGGCAACAGGTTGCTGCGGAGGCGCTGCAGCAGGAATGGAAGAACGACCCGCGCTGGGCCGGCATCGAGCGCACGTACTCCGCCGAAGACGTGATCCGCCTCCGCGGCTCGGTCACCGAAGAGCACACACTGGCCCGGCTCGGCGCCCAGCGCCTCTGGGACCTGCTGCACAGCGAGGACTACGTCAACTCGCTGGGCGCACTCACCGGTAACCAGGCGGTCCAGCAGGTCCGCGCCGGTCTCAAGGCCATCTACCTCTCCGGGTGGCAGGTCGCGGCCGACGCCAACCTCTCCGGGCACACCTACCCCGACCAGAGCCTCTACCCCGCCAACTCGGTCCCGGCGGTCGTCCGCCGCATCAACAACGCCCTGCTGCGCGCCGACCAGATCACCTGGTCGGAGGGTGACGAGGGCGCGCCGCACTGGCTCGCGCCGATCGTCGCCGACGCCGAGGCCGGGTTCGGCGGCGTGCTCAACGCCTTCGAGCTGATGAAGGGCATGATCACGGCCGGCGCCGCGGGTGTCCACTGGGAGGACCAGCTCGCCTCCGAGAAGAAGTGCGGCCACCTGGGCGGCAAGGTCCTCATCCCGACCGGCCAGCACATCAAGACGCTGAACTCCGCCCGCCTGGCCGCCGACGTCGCCGGTGTCCCGTCCCTGGTCATCGCGCGTACCGACGCGCAGGCCGCGACGCTGATCACCAGCGACATCGACGAGCGCGACCGCCCCTTCGTCACCGGCGAGCGCACGGGCGAGGGCTTCTACCGGGTCCGCAACGGCCTGGAGGCCTGTGTGGCCCGCGGCCTGGCCTACGCCCCCCACGCCGACCTGCTGTGGATGGAGACCTCCACGCCGGACCTGGAGGTCGCCCGCCAGTTCGCCGAGCGGATCAAGGCCGAGTACCCCGACCAGATGCTCGCCTACAACTGCTCGCCGTCCTTCAACTGGAAGCGGCACCTGGACGACGCCACCATCGCCAAGTTCCAGCGCGAGCTCGGCCACATGGGCTACAAGTTCCAGTTCATCACGCTGGCCGGCTTCCACTCGCTCAACTACTCGATGTTCCACCTGGCCAAGGGCTACTCCGAGACCGGGATGAGCGCCTACGTCGAGCTGCAGGAGAACGAGTTCGGCGCCGAGGCGCAGGGCTACACCGCCACCCGCCACCAGCGCGAGGTCGGCACCGGCTACTTCGACCAGGTGAGCACCGCCATCACCCCGGACGCCTCCACCACCGCCCTCACCGGCTCTACCGAGGAAGACCAGTTCTCAGCGGCTCACTGAGGCAACAGGTCTTCGTTTCCCTGATGGCCGCCCGCCCCGCTTTCGTGGCTGGGGCGCGGCGGGTCGGCCGTCGCCCGCCGCCGGTCTCGCGGAATCCGTGTCACTCGCGAGACCGGCGGCTTCCTGCTGCCCGCGGCCCGGCCCGGCCTGAGACGGTGGCATGATCGGGCGCATGGCCGATCCCACCTTCGACCCGCGGCCGGCCGCGCCCGGCGACGACTCCGCGCGCCCGGCCCCCGCGGCGGTGCCGCCGCGACCCGCCGCGCCGACGCCCCGGCTCCTGGGCTGGGAGGTCGCGTGTGTCCTGGCCCTGTCGCTGGGCGCCGCCGCTGTCTCCTCGATGATCTCCTTCGCCGGGCTGCTGACCGCGCCGGAGTCGCTGCCCGACCAGACGGCGAGCCTCATCGGGTCCCGGGCCGCGGAGGAACGCCCGTGGCTGGACCTCTCCCGGCAGCTGTTCTCGCTCGCCTTCGCCCTGGCCCCGGTGCTGCTGGTGGTCCACCTGCTGCACCGGTCGCGGGAGTCGGCGGCGACGATCGGCTTCGATGTGCGCCGCCCCGGCCGGGACCTGGGGTCAGGCGCGGCGCTGGCGGCGCTGATCGGGCTCGGCGGGCTCGCCGTCTACCTGGTCTCCTGGCGGCTCGGGCTCACCGTGACGGTGGCGCCGAGCGCCCTCAACGAGCACTGGTGGCAGCTTCCGGTACTCGTCCTGCAGGCCGTCAAGAACGGGGTGCTGGAGGAGGTCATCGTGGTGGGCTACCTGATGCTGCGGCTCCGGCAGCTGGGGTGGTCCCCGGTGAGCGCGGTGCTGGCCAGCTCGCTGCTGCGCGCGACCTACCACCTCTACCAGGGGGTGGGGATGTTCTTCGGCAACCTCGTCATGGGCCTGGTGTTCTGCTGGTTCTACCAGCGCTACGGCCGGGTGATGCCGCTGGTCGTCGCGCACGCGCTGATCGACATCGTCGCGTTCGTCGGGTCGGTCTACCTCATCGGGCGGGTCGACTGGCTGCCGAGTCCCGGGTGAGCTGGTCCTCCAGGTAGAGCGGACGGCCCAGCAGCAGGCCCACGACCAGGTTGACCGTGATGATGCCGAAGACCATCGCCAGGGGCGCGTGCCAGCCGCCGGAGGTGTGGTGCAGCAGGCCGAACAGGAACGGTCCCAGTCCGCCCATGAGGTAGCCGAGGCTCTGGCTGGCCGCCGACAGCGCCGCGGTGGCCGGGGCGGTGCGGGTGCGCACCGCGAAGAAGGTCAGTGCGAGGGTGAAGGCGCCCATTCCCAGGCCGATGAAGGTCGTCCACACCCAGATCCCCTTGATCGGCGAGAACCACATGCCGACCAGGCCGATGACATAGGCGACATAGAAGAACACCACGAAGCCGCGGTGGTCGCGGACACGCGCCATGAGCCCGGGCAGCACCAGCGAGCACGGGACCGCCAGGGCGGTGAGATACGACAGCAGGAGCCCGGCGTTGGCGGCGTCCATCCCCTGGTCGCGCAGCATCTGGGCGAACCAGCCGAAGAGGATGTAGGCGACGGTGGACTGGGTGCCGAAGTACAGGACGCTCTGCCGGCCCATGCGGGTGCGCAGTACCCGGCCCAGGCCCAGCGCTTCGGCGGGGTCGGTCCGCGGTGGCTCGTGGCGCAGCACCAGCAGCCACGGGAGCACGGCGACCAGGGCGTAGACGGCATAGGAGCCCAGCGCGATGCGCCAGCTGCCCGAGGCCTGTTCGAGGGGGACCGTGGCGGCGGCGGCGAGGGTGGTGCCCAGCGCCAGGGTCGTCGTGTAGAGCGTGGTCATCGCCCCGACGCGGTCGGGGAAGTGCTGCTTGACCAGGGTCGGCAGCAGCACGTTGCCGACGGCTCCGCCGGACAGGGCGATGGCGCTGAGGATGAGGAACAGCCAGGGGTCGGCCGAGAAGGCGCGGGCGCCCAGGCCGGCACCGAGCGCGACCAGCGCGCCGACCAGGACGTGGTGTTCGCCGAAGCGGCGGATCAGGGTGGGCGCGAGCGCGCCGAACACCGCGAAGCACAGCACCGGGAGCGTGGTCAGGACGCCCGCGAGCGTGCCGGACATGCCCAGTCCCCCGGTGACCTCGTCGAGCAGGGGGCCGACACTGGTGATGGCGGTGCGCAGGTTCAGGGCGGCCAGCCCGACCCCCACGATCAAGAGCCACGCCACGGAGCGGGGGCGCACCCGCCGTGGCACGGAGGGAGGTAGGTCGGAGGTTTCCGAACCGATGACCGTGGCGCTTGTCACACGACTCTCACATTCATAGGATGACAGGATCTGCTTCATGAGCGTAACGCATTGGCCGGGCCGGACTATTTCCTCCTCGGAACTGGTCTAAGCTCCGGCTTTAACCGACCGCACATCCGACCGGCCTCCCCCCATGGCGGCCGTCACCTTCCCAGGAGGTAACCGCGTGCCCCTCGCCTCGACCCGTCGGACCGGCCTTGTCGACCAGGTCATCAGCCAATTACGAGCCCAGATCGACTCCGGGGAGTGGCGCGTGGGCGATCGCATCCCCACCGAATCCGAACTCTCCGAGCAGCTGGAGGTCGGGCGGAACACCGTCCGCGAGGCGGTCCGGGCACTCGCGCACGCAGGCCTGCTGGAGATCCGCCAGGGGGCCGGTACCTTCATCCGCGCCTCCAGCGAACTGGGCGGCGCGCTCCGCCGCCGCCTGGAGCGGTCGGAACTGCGGGAGAACCTCGAAGTCCGGCGCGCCCTGGAGATGGAGGCGGCCCGCCTGGCGGCCGTCCGGCGCACGGACGAGGACCTGGCCGACATCGACCGCGCCATGGCCCTGCGGGACGCCGCCTGGCGCGAGAAGGACATGGGGGCCTTCGTCGAAGCCGACTTCACCTTCCACCGCGCCATCGTCAACGCGACGCACAACACGCTGCTCGTCGACCTCTACGACGACATCGCCCAGGCAGTGTACGAGAGCATCGCGCACACGGCCTACGCCCAGCCCGAGAGCGACGAAGGGATCGACCATGCGGGCCTGACCGAGGCCGTACGCGCCTCCGACCCGGACCTCGCGCTGCGCGAGGCCGCCTGCTACCTGGACGAGCTCATGGCGCGCGCCGGAGAGGACTGAGGCCTCCGGCCCCGGGCTCTGCCCGCCGCACGGCCCGTCGCCCGCGAGCGGCGCGCCCGCCGGCAGGGCATCCAGCGGCCCCGGTGCCCGCGTGCGCTTCCGGCCCGGCCACACCCCGTCATTGGCCGGACCGGGCGCCGTGGAACCGGGGCCGTGCTGTGCCGTACCGCGCCGCCCCGTGACGTGGCACGCCTATCCCGACGAGAAACGGGGCGGGGTCCGCGGACCCCGCCCCGTCTGCGGTCATGGCGGTGCCGCGCCCCCGGTCGTCCCGGCGCAGGGGCGGCCGCCGCCTCAGCGCCGCCCCGGGGCGGCGGGACGAGGGCCGTCCGCGGCCGGGGCCCCGGGCCAGGGGGCGCTGCCGTTGGCGCGCCCGCCCTCCCACCCGACGACGCGCGAGGGATCGAGATCGAGGAGGTCCAGGGTGCTGCGCCCGGCACAGAGCGCGTCGAGGACCTCCTGATCGTGGGAGACCGACTCCACGGCCTTGGCGACGATGGCGGTGGCCCGGCCCCGGGGCAGGCACACCACCCCGTCGTCGTCGGCGGCGATCCAGTCGCCCCGGCGGACCGGGACCGGCACGCCGCCGGAG
Organism: Nocardiopsis mwathae; assembly: GCF_014201195.1. NCBI lineage: Bacteria > Bacillati > Actinomycetota > Actinomycetes > Streptosporangiales > Nocardiopsidaceae > Nocardiopsis > Nocardiopsis mwathae. The sequence continues at coordinate 2,572,830 of NZ_JACHDS010000001.1, forward strand.
TTCATCACGATCTCCTGGCCGACCACTCCCCCGGCCTCGCGGCCGGGCTCGCGGACGGACACGCCCGCGCTCATGACCGGCAGCCCGGCCCGGGCGATGCCCGCGACGTCCCGTACGCACCCGTCGACGACGATGCCGGTGACCTCGCGCATCCTGGCCGCCACGGCGAGAATCGCGTCGATGTAGCCGTATTCGGGTTCCCCCGCGGCATCGATCACCAGCACCGTCCCAGGGCGTGCCTGGGCCACGGCCACGTGGATGGCGAGGTTGTCCCCGGGGGCGCAGCGGACCGGCAGGGCCGGGGCCGCGAACGCCGTCTCGGGCCATACGGGGAAGAGGTGCGAGCCGAGGGGCCGGGCCCCGCACCGGGTCAGCGCCGCTGTGCCCACCGCCGTCAAGGTATCCGCAAGCGCCACGTCTGCCTCCCATTACACCGCGCCTGGACGGGTCGCCGCGCAGCGCAGCGCGCTGCGCGGTTGAATACGACCCGACCCCCTCATACTCACGGGTAACTTCAGCGTGATGCAAGACATACCGGTCGAAAATGAGCAAAAAAAGCTACCGGCGGTTACACGTGCTCTCCTGGGCCTCCTCCACAACCAGCCCCGCTACGGCGTCCAGGGCGGCCCGCGCGGCACCGACGTCGTGCACCCGGAAGACCCGCGCCCCGGCCCAGGCCGAGACCGCCAGCGTGGCCAGCGTGCCCGCCAGCCGGTCGGTCAGCGGCGCGTCCAGCGTCTCCCCGATGAAGTCCTTGTGGGAGACCGCCACCAGCACCGGCCGGCGGGTGGCCGCCAGCTCGCCCAGGCGGCGGGTCAGCTCAAGCGAGTGGTAGGTGTTCTTGCCGAAGTCGTGGGTGGGGTCGACCAGGATCCGGGCGCGGTCCACCCCCAGGGCCTCGGCGCGCTCGGCCAGCCCCGTCACGGTCGCGACGACGTCGGCCATCACGTCGGTGTAGGCGACCCGGTGCGGGTCGGTCCGCGGCTCCAGCCCGCCGCTGTGGCTGCACACCAGGCCCACGTCGAACTCCGCCGCCACCAGCGCCAGGTCCGGGTCGGCCCCGGCCCAGGTGTCGTTGATGAGGTCGGCGCCGACCGCGGCGCACTCCCGTCCGACGCGGGCGCGCCAGGTATCGACCGAGATGATCACCTCCGGGTGGCGCTCACGCAGCGCCGCGACGAACGGCACGGTGCGGCGGATCTCCTCCTCCGGTGGGACGTGCTCGCCGTAGCCGGCCTTGACACCGCCCACGTCGATGATGTCGGCGCCCTGCCGGACGGCCACGTCGGCGGCGCGCAGGGCGGCGTCGAAGGCGAAGGTCGCGCCGCGGTCGTAGAAGGAGTCGGGGGTGCGGTTGACGACCCCCATCACCGCGAAACGCCCCGGCCCGAACTCGCGCCCGCGCAGCCGCAGTACCGCCCCCGGCGGCGCCGGTGCCCCCATGTCCCGACTCCTCCCGCACCTCGACCGCATCATCACCGCCCCGACGGCACCGGATGCCGACGCCCGTGCGCCTACACCGACACGGGATCGCCCGAGCGCGCTCCCTGCACCCCCTGTGCTCCCTGGGAGCCGTGGGCGGTCAGGCCCCGCTCCTCCTCGCCCGCCACCGGGACCGCCGGGGCCCCGGTGTCGCCGCGGCGGCGCTCCTTGGCGACGGACAGGTGCTCCCAGGTCTCCACGTGGGCGACGTCCGGGTTGGAGCGGATCGCCTCCACCGACTCGACCAGCGAGTTCCGGTCGGCGGCGGTGACAGCGCCCACGATGTCGTAGCGCCCGAACCCCGTCGCCAGGAAGGACACGCCCGACAGCGTACCGAGGCGCACCGCGGTCGCGCTCGCGTCACCCCGACAGCGCACGCCGAACCCGAGCTGCTCGTCGGCGCCCACCACCGAAGGCTCGACGAGCGCGGTGACGTGCACCACCCCGGCGTCGATGAGCCGCACCACGCGCGAGCGCGCGGCCGCCTGCGACAGTCCGACCTGGCGTGCCAGCTCGGCGTATGAGGCACGGCCGTCGCGCTGCAGATGGCGGACGAGCCGCCAGTCGAGCGGGTCGATGACGATATCCCGCAGCGTACGGACGCTGCTGTAGGCGTCCTTGATGACCGAGTCGGCCCGGAACACCTCCACGCTGGTCACGCCCGGCAGGGCGCGCAGCGCCGCGAGCTCGCCGGCCAGTGCCTCGTCGTCGCGTACCCGCAGGTCGGCGACGAGCGGGAAGCGCCCGGCCGTCTGCGCGGCGAACGTCACCGCGTCCCGGGGCGCCAGCTCCCGCAGGACCGGGCCGACAGGCCCGGAAACACTGAATGAAACCTGTCCCAACACCTCCATGCCGAGGACACCCGCATGCAGCACCCCGACGATCCGGATCGCCCCGGACCCGACCAGCTGCCGGACCCGGGCCCGTACGGCCGTCCGCGAGAGTCCGACTCCGTCCGCGAGTGCCTGGTAAGTAGCTCTTCCATCCCCCTGAAGCGCCCTCATGAGCGCGACATCGACCGCATCGAGCACGATGGCATGCCTTTCGTTCCCATGACGGCGCCCTTTCCCCCCGGACACCGCCCCCTCCTGCGGCCAGATCATGGCAGTTGGAGCGTCACTTAACTACTGATCACGAAAGAAACAACGACGACTTTGCCGCGCCACACGCGGAGAACGGGACATTCGCCCACTCTGAATGACATCTTGGACATCAGCCGCACATGGCCACGAGGTACGTCCGTGTACGAACAACTCCGGCAAAGCGAGACACTGTATCTCCGGACCGTCGCCACCCAGCGACGTGCAGGGAGGCGACGCCCCCATCCGGTGGGCGACCTGAAGAAGGGATGACGATGGCAGCAGGACGGCAGGAAGAGAGCGGCAGCCGCCCTGCGGGCACCGGACCCGCGCTGTTGTGGACCCTGGCCTCGGCTGTCGTCCCCGGGATCGCGCACCTGCGGACCGGGTGGAGAAAAGCCGGGTGGACGATCCTCGGCGGCTACCTCACCCTGGTCGCCGCCGCCGTCCTGGGCGCCCTGGCCGCCCACGGCGACCTCACGATGAGCGCCGCGATCGCCGTGCAGGGGCGGTGGCTGCTCACCGCCGCCGGCATCTCCTTCGTCATCGCCGTGCTGTGGATGACCGTGATCATCCACTCCTGGGTCATCACCCGCCCCGAGTCACCCGGACTGCCCGCGCGCCTGGCCGGGGGCACGCTGGTGCTGGTGCTCTGCCTGATGGTCGCCACCCCCGCCGCAGCGGTCATGTACGGCACCCACACCGCCTACGACGCGATCTCCTCGGTGTTCGGCCCGGAGCCCGACGCCCACGACGAGATCGCCAACCGGTGGGGCGACCACCAGGCCCGCGTCAACGTCCTGCTGATCGGCTCCGACTCCGGGGGCAACCGCTACGGCGTGCGCACCGACTCGATGATGGTGGCCAGTATCGACGTCGAGTACGGTGACGTCGTCCTCATCGGCCTCCCGCGCAACCTGGAGAACACCCAGTTCCCGCCGGGAACCGCGCTCGCGGAGCGCTACCCGCCGCCGCACGGCTACACCGACCTGCTCAACGAGGTCTACCAGACCGTCGCCGAGGAGCCCCAGGAGCTCGCCTTCGACCCCACGGCCGACGACCCCGCCGCCGACACGCTCAAGGGAGTCATCGGCTACCTACTCGACATCGACCTCGACTACTACGCGCTGGTCGACATGAAGGGCTTCGAGGGCCTCATCGACGCCATCGGCGGCATCCGGGTGCACATCGACGAGCCGATCCCCTACGGCCAGGAGGGCGCCGTGCTGGAGCCCGGCAGCCGCCTGCTCACCGGCAACGAGGCACTGTGGTACGGCCGCAGCCGCATCGACAGCGACGACTACGCCCGCATGGGGCGCCAGGGCTGCCTGGTCAAGTACGTCGCCGAGCAGGCCGAGCCGACCAAGATCCTGACCAGCTTCCAGAAGCTCGCCGGCGCCGCCAAGAAGACGCTGAGGACCGACATCCCGCAGTCGCGGGTACCCGCCTTCATCGCACTCGCCGACCTGGTCAAGGAAGAGGGCGACATGCGCACGCTGCAGCTGTCGCCGCCGCAGGTCAACACCGCCTACCCGGACTGGAAGGAGATCCAGCGGCTGGTCGCCGACGCCATCCAGGAGCAGGAGGACCGGCAGGGCCCGGAGGCGGACGTGAAGGAGCCCGAGGACGCGCCGTCCCCGACCCCCGGCGGCGCCTCGCCGACCGGCGGACAGGACGCCGACCCCACCCACAGGAACGACAACGAGGTCGGCGGGTCCACCGAGTGGCAGGACTACACCGGGCTGCCCGAACCGTCACCGACCACACCCGGCCGCCAGGTGGGCGACGACGCCGTCTCGCTGGACTCGCTGTGCCCCTGAACCCGCTCCCGTGACCGGGCCGACCCCGGGTCGACCCGCCGGCGCGGCGGAACCTTTCGCCGGACGCGGGCGTCGGACCACCCGACGCCCGCGTTTCCGGCGTCTCTTCCACACCCCCTTATCCCCCGAGGAGTGAACGAGCAAGTGCGAACCCCCCTGAAGACAGCGGCCTGCGCGGTCGCCCTGGCGGCCCTGCTGAGCGGCTGCGGCATGTTCGGCGGTGACGACGGCGGCGACGGCGGCGGAACGAAGAACGACGGGCAGGCCGCCCAGGAGCCGGGGTCGGCTCCCGAGGCCGAGGACGTCGTCGGCGAAGCGACGTTCACCACGAAGTACGGCTCCGACGCGAAGTTCGAGATCCACGCGCTGCGGGTGCGCGGCGAGCTGCTGCAGATGGACTTCAGCATCGCGCCGGAGCGGCCGAAGACCGACAACAGCAGGCTGAACCTGTACAGCCAGTTCGGCAACGTCTCCGAATTCGCCTACCTCGTCGACACCCGGAACCTGCGCCGGCACTCCATCGTCCGCGACGGCGGCAACGACCGCCTCGCCCCCGACATCGTCAAGACGAGTCTCTCCTACGACGCGCCCACCCGGCTGAGCATCATCTTCGCCGCACCCGAAGAGGACACCGAGGCGATGGACGTCTACTTCTACGAGTTCCCGCCGATCATGAACGTGCCCGTGACCCGGTCCGAGGGGGATTCCTGATGCGCGCAGGAGCCACGGCCCGCGCCACCCTGGCGGCCGCCTCCGCACTGGTCCTGAGCGTCGCCCTCGCCGGGACCGCTTCGGCGGACGCCCCGCCCGACTTCGGCGACCTCAACCCGAACGACATCGCGCGCAGCACGCTGGAGGACTCCGTCTCCGACATCTCCCCGTCCGGGTACGTGACGGACATCGACCCGTCACGCTACGTCGAGGAGCTGGAGCAGGAGGAGGTCGAGGGTTCCACCACCACGGTCACGATCTCCGCCGACGTGCTCTTCGAGTTCGACGAGGCGACGCTGAACAAGGGCGCGGAGAAGCAGCTGACAAGCGTCGCCCAGCGGCTCCGGAACGTCACGGGAACGGTCGGGGTCGTCGGGCACTCCGACGGCATCGGCGATGACGCCTACAACGAGAAGCTCTCCGAGGACCGCGCCGAGGCCGTCAAGAAGGCGCTGGAGGACGAACTCGGCTCCGGCGGCCCCGACATCGAGGCCAGCGGCAGGGGCTCGGCCGAACCCGTCGCCGAGGAGACCGGCTCCGACGGGGAGGACGATCCCGCGGCCCGCGCGCAGAACCGGCGCGTGGAGATCAGCTTCGAAGGCTCCTGACCACCCCGTCGAACACGACGCAACCGCCCCGCGCCTGGTTCAGGGCTGGAAGTGCCCGTACCGGCCGCGGTGGTACAGCAGCGGGCGGCCCCCCTCTGCCGCCCGGACCTCGGCGGCGGCCACCCGGCCCACCACCAGCCAGTGGTCGCCCACGGCCAGCAGGTCGTGGCGGCGGCACAGGATGTGGCCCACCGCACCCTCGATCAGCGGGAGCCCCTCCGGCCCGGACCGCCACCGGGTGGGCGGGGCGAACCGGTCGACGCCCTTGGTCGCGAAGCGGTGCGCGACCTCCCGCTGGTCGGCGGCCAGCAGGTTGACCGCGAAGGCCGACGCGTCCCGGATCCCGGGCCAGGTGCCCGACCGGGCGTCGATGTAGAAGGACACCAGCGGCGGGTCCAGGCTCACGCTCGTGAACGACGTCGCGGTCACGCCGACCCGGCCATCCGCCGGGGCCGCGGTCACCACCACGACCCCCGCGGCGTGCGAGCCCAGCGCGCGGCGGAACGTCCCGGCGTCCACCGCCGCGTCCCGGGGCAGCGGCTCAGGCGCACCCGCGCCGTCCGGCCCGCCCGTCGTTCCCGCTCCCCCGCCTGTCACCGGCGAAATCCGCACGCACGCCTCCATCTCGGCCTCTGTTGCCACCCGGGCCTTCTCGTACCGCCCCACGGGCAGACTCAGCCGTCCATACCGTATGCCCGCTCCGATACCGACCGCCACGACAGACCTCACATACGTGGCCGGATACGGCCAATCCAGCACCTTTTCGTTGATCGGCATGATCACGCGTGTGACGCTCACGGTGGTGTACCCGACGAGGGGAGCCCCATGAGCGCCGGGCAGCTGTGGCTACTGATCGGATTGGGCGCTTTCCACGGCGTCAACCCGGCGATGGGGTGGCTCCTCGCCGCGGGCCGGGGCTTACAGGAGCGGAGCAGGTCGGCGGTGCTGTGGGCGCTTCCCGCCCTCGCCGCCGGCCACGCGGCCTCGATCGGGATCGTCGTCGTCATCATCGCGGTCACCGGCTCCCTGGTCGTCTCACGGTGGTTTCCCGTGATCGGCGGTGCCGTGGTGGTCGCGGCCGGGCTGTGGGTGCTGCTCGCACGGCACCGCTTCCACTGGCGGGACGTGCGGATGTCGCTCTGGCAGCTCACCGGGTGGTCGTTCCTGATGGCGTCCATGCACGGGGCCGGGCTGATGCTGCTCCCGGTGCTGGCGGGCGACCTCGGCGAGGGCCGTTCCTCCGAGCACGGCCATCACGGCCACGCTCCCGGCCCCGACGCGCAGGCGGACCGGTCGGGCCTGGGGGAGGACGGCGGCCCGCCCGTGAACGACGCCCCCGCCGGCACCGCCGCGGACGCCGCGGCGGCTCCCGGGGGGTGGAGCCTGGTGGACATGACGATGGTGGGCGTGTTCGCCACCGGTGTCCACACCGCGGCGATGCTCGCCGCGGCCGGGATCTGCGCGCTGATCGCCTACGACTTCGTCGGGGTCCACGCCATGCGGCTGCGCTGGGTCACCATGGACCGCGTCTGGGCCGTGGTCCTCCTCGTCGGCGGCGCGTTCGTCCTGTGGACGGCCATGTAGACCGGGTCGGCGGCACCGTGTCCGCGCCCGCTACAGTCGGCCGCATGGGAGAGGGAACCGACCGCGGGCGCCGGGTGCCGCCGGGAGCGGTGGCGGCGGTGCTGGCCCTGCTCGCCGTCGGCGCGCTGGTGGCCGCGGGGCCATGGCTGCTGGACCGTGCCGGGCTGGACGAGACGGCGCTGCCGTGGGGCCCGCCGTGCTCGGTACGGACCGATGAGGGCACCGTGGCACTCTCCCGCGAGGACGCCCGGCTGGCGACGACCGCCGTCGCCCTGGAGGCGCGCGGTGCCCGGGCGCCCGACACCTCCGGAATCGACACGGCCGTGCTGCACCGCCTGGCCGAAGGGCCGCCCGACTCCCCCGGGCCGGTCCTGACCTGCCGAGTCGCCCCCGACTCCGGTCTCCGCGCCGAGGAGCTCACCGATTCGGGGCTGACCCCGCGAGCCGAGAACGTCCGCGAGGCGATGGCCGAGGTGTTCGGTGAACAGAGTCTGGGCGGGTTCGAACCGGGCGGGGTGAGCGACGGCCACGGTGCCGACTCCGCGCACTACGACGGGCGCGCCATCGACGTCTTCTACCGCCCGGTCAGCGAGGAGAACCGCCGCGACGGCTGGCTGCTCGCCCACTGGCTGGTGGCCCACGCCGAGGAGCTGCACCTCGCCAACGTCATCTTCGACGACAAGATCTGGAACGCGCGCGGCTCGTCGGGCGGATGGTGGAACTACGACTCCCCCGACCCCGACGACGAGATCCTGCGCCACCTCGACCACGTGCACGTCGACGTGCGGCGCGGCACGGCCCCGGACTGACCCGGTCGGCCGCCGAAGCGGGGTGGCCACCGGAGCGACGCCGCGGACATCCCGTGACAGGGTATCGGGATGCGTGTCTCCCCCTGGTTCTCGACCCGTTCGGGCGTTAGGTTGGGGAACCGTGCCTGATATCGACCCGGATTTCCTCGCCCTTCCGCTCCGCGGGGCGGCCGACGCGGCGCTGCAGCGCGCCCGCGACCTCGGCGCCGACCACGCGGACTTCCGACTGGAACGCGTCCGGAACCGCGCGATCTCGCTCAGCGACGGCCACGTGGAGACCGCCTCGGACTCCGACACGCTCGGGTTCGCGGTGCGCGTCATCCACGGCGGCGTGTGGGGGTTCGCCGCGGGCACCGACCTGACAGCCGAGGCGGCGGCGGCCGTCGCCGCCCGCGCCGTCGAGGTCGCCAGGGTGGCCGCGGCCGTCACCACCGAACGCATCGAGCTCGCCCCCGAACCCGCCCACACCGACGTCACCTGGGTGTCCTCCTATGAGGTCGACCCGTTCGACATCCCCGTCCGGGAGCAGACCTCGCTCCTGGCCGCCTGGAGCCGCCGACTCCTGGAGGACTCCCGCGTCGACCACGTGGACGCCACCCTCCTGCAGGCCAAGGAGCAGAAGTTCTACGCCGACACCGCCGGCACGGTCACCACGCAGCAGCGGGTGCGGATCGCCCCGGAGGTCGAGGTGCTGGCCACCCGCGACGGCCTGCTGGACAGCATGAGGACCCTGTCCGCTCCCGCGGCCCGCGGCTGGGAGTACATGCCCACCGTCGAGGCCGAACTGTCCGAGCTTCCGGCGCTGCTGGCCGAGAAACTGGCCGCACCCAGCGTCGACGCGGGCCGCTACGACCTGGTCATCGACCCCTCCCAGCTGTGGTTGACGATCCACGAGTCGATCGGACACGCCACCGAGCTGGACCGCGCACTCGGCTATGAGGCCGCCTACGCCGGGACCTCGTTCGCGACCGTCGACCGACTCGGCTCGCTGCGCTACGGCTCCGAGATCATGAACGTCACCGGTGACCGGACCGCAAAGTACGGGCTGGCCAGCATCGGCTACGACGACGAGGGCGTGACCACCTCCTCCTTCGACCTGGTGCGCGACGGGGTGCTCGTCGGCTACCAGCGCGACCGCCGCATCTCCGCGCTGCAGGGCTACCCCGCCTCCAACGGGTGCGCCTTCGCCGACTCACCGTCGACCATGCCGATCCAGCGCATGGCCAACGTGTCGCTGGCGCCGGCGAAGAACGGGCCCACCACCGAGGAGCTGATCTCCGGGGTGGAGCGGGGCATCTACATCGTGGGCGACCGCAGCTGGTCGATCGACATGCAGCGGTACAACTTCCAGTTCACCGGACAGCGCTTCTACCGGATCGAGAACGGCCGCCTGGCGGGGATGCTGCGGGACGTCGCCTACCAGGCGAGCACCACCGACTTCTGGAACTCGATGGCGGCGCTGGGCGGCCCGCAGACCTACGTCCTGGGCGGCACGTTCCGGTGCGGGAAGGGGCAGCCGGGCCAGGTGGCCGCGGTCGGCCACGGCTGCCCGAGCGCGCTGTTCACCGATGTACGGATCCTCAACACGGTGCAGGAGGCCGGAAAGTGAACCGATCGCCGTCGACGGCCCAGGAGGTCGTGGAGCGGGCGCTGGAGCTCTCCCGCAGCGACGCCTGCATGGTGCTGGTCGAGGAGCGCAGCACCGCCAACCTGCGCTGGGCCGGAAACTCCCTGACGACCAACGGCGTCACCGAGGGCCGGACCGTGACCGTGATCGCGCTGACCGAGGGCACGCACGGCACCTCGGTGGGCGTGATGGCGCGCAGCGGGCTGCGCACGGCCCCCGGCGGGGGCGCCGCCCTGCCCGGGGCACCGGACGAGCTGGAGGACCTGGTCCGGGCGGCCGAGGCGGCCGGCCGCGAGGCGGTCCCGGACCAGGACGCCCAGCCGCTGCTCACCCCTGGCGAGGCGGGCACCGGCGATGACTGGGACGCGGCGCCCGAGCGCACCGATATCTCGGTATTCTCCGAGGTCGCGCCGGGGCTGGGCCGGGAGTTCGCGCGGTTCGGCGCGCTCGGCCACCTGCTCTACGGGTACGCCGAGCACGTCGTGACCTCGACGTTCCTGGGCACGTCGACCGGCCTGCGGCTGCGCCACGACCAGCCCACCGGCACGGTGGATCTCAATGCGAAGTCGGCGGCGCCGGGAGTCTCCGGCGGGCACTCGGCGTGGACCGGGCAGGCCACCCGCGACTTCGCCGACGTCGACGCCGAAGCACTGGGTGCGGAGCTGAGCCGGCGGATGGAGTGGGCCGGCAACCGGGTCGACCTGCCCGCGGGCCGGTACGAGACGCTGCTGCCGCCATCGGCGGTCGCCGACCTGATGACCGAGCTGTACGTGGTCAACGGGGGGCGCGACGCCACCGAGGGCCGCACGGTGTTCTCCGCGCCCGGCCCCACCGGGGGCGGGACGCGAATCGGCGAGCGCCTGGCGCGGCTGCCGGTGAACCTGTTCAGCGACCCGGCCGCGCCGGGACTGGAGTGCGCGCCGTTCGTGCTGGCCGACGCTCCGGGGCGGCGCATGACGGCGTTCGACAACGGGCTACCGCTGCGGCGCACGGAGTGGATCTCCGGCGGCGAGGTGGCCGCGCTGAGCCAGACCCGGCACTCGGCCGGGCTGACCGGGGCGCCGACGACCGGGCACATCGACAACCTCGTGCTGGAGCTGCCGGGAGCGTCGGCGACGCTGGACGACATGGTCGCCGAGACCGAGCGCGGGCTGCTGCTGACGTGCCTGTGGTACATCCGGGTCGTCGACCCGCAGACGCTGCTGATGACCGGCCTCACCCGCGACGGCGTCTACCTGGTGGAGGACGGGAAGGTCACCGGCGCGGTGAACAACTTCCGGTTCAACGAGTCGCCGGTGAGCCTGCTGGAGCGGGTCACCGAGGCCGGGGCGACGACGCGGGTGCTTCCGCGCGAGATGGGCGACTACTTCTCGCGGACGGCCATGCCGCCGCTGCGGATCCCGGACTTCAACATGTCCACGGTCAGCCAGGCCTCCTGACCCGGGTTCCCTGAGGCGGCCCGAGCGGGCCGTGAGCGTGTCCGCCGCGCCGCACGGGCGCGGCGGACACGGCCGGGGAGGGGCGCGACGCCCGGGTCAGTCCTCGATCCGGAAGCCCACTTTCAGCCCCACCTGGAAGTGCGCGATGGCGCCGTCCTCAAGGTGGCCGCGGATCTCGGTCACCTCGAACCAGTCAAGTCCTCGCAAGGTCGCCGAAGCCCGGTCGATTCCATTGCGGATGGCCTGTTCCAGCCCAGTCGAGGACGTTCCGACGATCTCGGTGACCCGATAGGTGTGATCGGTCATGGCACCGCATCCCCTTTCTGTGTGTCATCTGGCACATTTCCCCCAGCGGTTCGGCTCAATCAGCGCCTTCGGCAACCGCTGAATCTGCTTTGACCAGGGGTAGACCGACGATTTGCCGGTTTTTGACAACCGATTTCGGGATCACTGGGACGCGTGAAGGTTAGTTTCCGGTTGCCGATGTAAGCCCTTGTTTCTGCGGGACTCTCCCGAGATAACGTCGTAACAGACTCTTGACGTACTGGGGGGACTGGCGGTGTACATTGGGATTCAGCGCTTCGGTCCCCCGTCGAAGCGCTTGGCCGGTGTTTCGAGCCCCCGTCGGAACACCGTGCGCGACGTCGGGTGGTTTGCCCCCGTAGCCACCCGGCGTCGCTTTTTCATTGCCCGCGACGCGGCCTTGACCCGTCGCCGAACCGAACCTGACCGAACCCTGACCGGCCCGCGGCCGGACGAGCGCGGGGGTAAACGATGAGTATCGACGACGAGCCGGTGCAGTGCTCGCGCAAGGGGTGCCGCGCCCCGCCGACCTGGGTCCTGGTGTGGAACAACCCCAAGATCCACACCCCTGACCGCCGCAAGACCTGGACGGCCTGCGCGGAGCACCGCGACTACCTGTCGAAGTTCCTGGACATCCGCGGGTTCCTCCGCGAGGCCGTCCCGTTCTCCGAGTTCGAGGGGTGAATCAGGGCTCGGGCGCGCGCCAGGTCCTCGGGGGTGTCGCAGTCGCTCAGCGCCGGGTCACCCGGCTCGGGCACGGCGACCGGAGCCGGATTCAGGGGGCCCAGCAGGCCCCGCAGTGACCGCCCGGTGTAGGCGGCGAGCGCCGTACGCAGGACGGCGGTGTCCCAGAATCCCACCAACCACTGCCGCTGCCCGGCGGCGTCGACGAACACGGCCCCGCTGCGCCCGGACGCGGCGCGGCGCAGGCGGCCGATGTGCTCGGGCCGAAGGAAGGGCAGGTCCGCGCCGAGCAGCGCGCAGGAGGCGGCCTCGACCTCGGCGAGTCCGGCGCGCAGCGCCGGGACCGGGCCGCCGCCCGGCGGGTCCTCACGGACGTAGCGGGCGCGAGGGCGGGGGCGCCGCGGGCCCACGACGACGATCCGCCGCGCGTCGGGCACGGACGCCGCCACACGCTCCAGCAGCGTCGCCCCGCCGACGTCCATCCCGGGCTTGTCGGCGCCGCCCATGCGCCGTGCCGCGCCCCCGGCGAGGATCACCGCGTCGAAGGGATGGTCGGGTACGGACATCGGGCGCTCCCTGGGCCGGTGCGTGCCGGATGGGGCACGGCGGTCGGCGGCCGACCGCTCACTTCCAGGATCCCAGACCCGCCCCCGCTGCCCGGCGCCGCGCCCCCCTACCGCACCTCCGCGTCTCGGCGGCCGCCGTCGGGGGCGCCACCACGCTGGGGTCGGCCTGGATGCGTGTCACGCCCAGGGGCCGGACCAGCGCGCGCAGCGCCGATTCGGCCATTCGGATCCACTCCTGGCCGGGTCCCATCGCCGCGCGCAGCCGCTCGGGGGTCGTGAACTCGATCGCGACGCGCTCGCCGGTGCCCAGCCGCGCCAGCCGCACGCACTCGACGCCGTGCGTGGCGTGGACCGGTACGCACACCGTGGTGCCGGGGGCGCATGGTCCGCCCGGTGGTGAGGATGGTGGCAGGTCATCCCGATCCGGTACTACTCGCCGTCCCATCGGTGGAACGCCTCCTCGGAGTATGGCTCGACCCCATCGAAGGGGACCCGTGCTCACGCTAGAAGTCCCCGCCCGGAACGACCGGCCCGTTAACGCGGGCGCAACACACCGGCCCGACATGTTGACGGCGCGCTAACGCGGCCGTGACCCGCGCCACCGTCCCGTCACGGCGCCGACGACGACAGGGCGCGGTGACCGGCTCCGGCCAAGATCTCGATCGGCGGGCGGTCGCTGTGCTTCCCTTTCCACTCGGACGGCCGGCATGGACATTCGTCCAGATCCACTGGATCCACCCGCGGGTTCCGCACCGTCCCGGGCGGGCTCCCCCTGTTCGGCGGAGCCCCGACGCCCGGCCCCGCGTCCCGTGGCCGGCCGCGGCGCCGAGATTCCGGTCACCCTACGAACGAGGAATCCCCTTGACACGCAGATCCGACGCGCGACGGCCGACCGCCGCCGCGACCCTTCTCGCCATCGTCGCGGCGGTGCTCGCCGCACCCGCACAGCCCGCGACGGCGCAGCCGGCGCCACCGCGGGCAGCGGGGATCGCATGGGCCCCCTGCCCCGACGAGGTGATCTCGACCGTCGCCGAGGACGAGCGCGACCTCTACAGTTGCGGAAGCTTCCCCGTGCCCCTCGACCACGCGCGGCCCGGCGGAGAGACGATCGTCATCAAGCTGGTGCGGCGCGCCGCGGCCGACCCGGACCGCAGGATCGGCCCGCTGTTCGCCGCCTTCGGCGGCCCCGGGCTGTCCGGTGCGTTCGTCTCCGTCAACGCCCCGCACCTGTTCCAGGACGACGTCCTCGACCGCTTCGACGTCATCGGCCTGGTCCCCCGCGGCTCGCTCCTGCACTGCTTCGACTCCGGCGAACACGAGGCCGACGTCCGCGGCCGCATGGCGTCCGTCCCCGTGACCGGCGACGAGGTCTCCTCGGCCCTGGCCGCCCGAGCCGAGTACGCCGAAGCATGCGGGAACAACGGCGGCGAGCTGATCGAGCACCTCTCCACCGCCAACGCCGCCCGCGACCTCGACCTGCTCCGCGCGGCGCAGGGCGAGGAGCGGATCACGCTCCTGGCGATCTCCTACGGGACGCTGATCGGGGCGACCTACGTCAACCTCTACCCGCAGCACGTGCGCGCCGCGGTCCTGGTCAGCCCGGTCGACGCTGAGCTGCGCACCACCCGGCCGCTCGCCTACGACCGGCAGCGCGCCCAGGGCACGGAGGACGCGCTGGACCGCCTGCTGCGGGAGTGCGCCGAGGCCGGGGAGGCGTGCTCCTTCGGCGAGGGCGACCCGCACGCGAAGTTCGACCGGGTCCGGGACCGACTGCGCGAAGGGCCGCTCGAACTCGGCGGTGGCGACGTGGCCACCCTGGAGTCGCTGACCGGGATGGCGACCTACATGGTGGTGCGCTTCTCCGGCATGGACCCCACGCCCATCGACACCTTCTTCGCGCACCTGCAGGCGATCTACGACGCGGTCGAGCGCGAGGGGGCGGGTGTCGATGCCGCCGCCCTGGAGGCGGCCCCGACGCCCTCTCCGGCCGTGTCCCCGGCCGGAGCCGCGGCGCGGACGGGAGGTGCGGGGGATGCCGCGGACTACGCCGACAACGCGGACTCCTTCTACGGGACCAACTGCGCGGACCGCCCCTACCCCCGCACTCCCGGAGTCGTCCCCCGCCTCGCCGACCGGTGGGAGAAGGAGGCCCCGACCTTCGGGCGGGCGCAGGCGTTCGAGCAGCTGCCGGTGTGCGCGCTGTGGCCGGTCCGGCCCACGGACGCCTACCACGGGCCGTGGGACACCGAAACGGACGCCCCCGTCGTGGTCCTCGGCAACCACTTCGACGGGCCGACTCCGTTCACCTTCGCCGAGCGGATGGCCGACCGCCTCGGTGACGGCCGCCTGATCGGGGTAGCGGACTTCGGCCACCTCCCCCTGGGCACCAGCGAATGCGCGGACGACGCGGTGACCGCCTACCTGACCTCGCTGGAGGTCCCCGACGAAGAAGGGCTGACCTGCGCCCCCGACGCGGGCCTCTGGTAGCGCTCCGCCGTCCGGCGGGCGGCCGCGCACCCGCCGCTCGCTCCGGTCCGCCGTCCGGCGGCGGCCCGGACAGGGGGTGCGGTCGACGGGCGCTCAGATGAGCTGCCTTCTCGCCGCCCACACCACCGCTTCGATCGGGGTGTCGACACCCAGCTCGTCGCAGATGCCGCGCAGGCGCCGGCGCAGTCGCCGGGCGGTCAGTCCCAACCGCCGGGCGGCGACCTCCGTGGTCGCACCCGTGGCGATCTCGGCGAGCAGGGCGATCTCCTCGTCGGTGACCACGGGGGCCCCGGTCGGCGCCCCCTCCTTCTCCCGCCTGCCCGGACCGCCTCCGCCGCCGGTCGACCCACCGCCGCCTCCGTCCTCCTTGCGGGACGAGGACGGACGGACGGCGATCACGATCGCCGGCTGCTCGGAGTCGGACGGGGCGCGGCGGTAGGCGCCCGTGTCGCGGCCGAGCGCTTCGAGCAGCTGCTCTGCGAAGCTACCCATCGGCTTCCCCTGTCGTCCTCCGGTCCGCGGCACTTCGAGCATCGCCGTCGGCCGCCTCCCGCGTCAAGCGCGCCGACCGGCTGAGCTGTTCGACGATGTAGGGCGCAGCCACCCCCACCGCGACGGCTCCGAACGCACCGCTCACCTGGTCCCCCAGTCCGGCGGCCGCGGCGAGCCCGGTGCCGATGCTCAGCCGGATGACAACCGACACCGGCCAGGGCCCGAACGACGGTTCCCCGGGGTAGCGCCACGGCCGGCAGCGCGTCCGCTGCACGGCGCCGTTGAACTGGAGGCCTTCGATGGCGAACGCCCCGAACAGGCCCCACAGGGCGAAGGACAGCGTGGTCACCGGCGGCACCACGGCCCCGGCTTCGACGGCCGCCACCGAGGGGTGGAATGCAGTCCCGTACGAATGCCGCGGCTCCGCTCCTGCTCGACTGCCGATCCCGTCCCGCACCGCGGGGGCACGGGGTCGTGCCGCATCCGCGGCGGCCGCGCCGACCGTGCGGCCGTCCCGGCACCCTGCCCGCTGTGTACCTCCCCCACGCGGCCTTCCCACCCGGTGTCCGGCGACAGCGCCGCGCACGGAGAAGGGGGCTCGGGGAGCAGGCTCCCCGAGCCCCCGCGCGGGCCTCACCTTCGGCGCCGCGGTCTCGGTGGCGGGCGCCGCCGCGGACGGCTACCCCTTGACGCAGATGACCTGGCGCAGGTGGGCGACGACCTCCACGAGGTCGGTCTGGGCCTCGATCACCTCGGACAGGTCCTTGTACGCCGCGGGGATCTCGTCGATGACGCCGGCGTCCTTGCGGCACTCCACGCCCCGGGTCTGCTCGACCAGGTCGTCGCGGGTAAAGGTCTTCTTGGCCCTGGTCCGGCTCATCCTGCGGCCCGCGCCGTGCGACGCCGAGTTGAACGAGGCCGGGTTGCCCAGCCCGCGCACGATGTAGGTGCCGGTCGCCATGCTGCCGGGGATGAGTTTTTAGGGGTACACATGTTCTTCGAGCTTGCCCCGGGACGTCCAATCCGCAATCCAGCTGGGCTGAACACCGTCATCGTAGCCTCGGACCGGCCTGCCTAACCTGTCCTCTGCTTGGAGCCACCGACTAGTGGACGACCCCCGGTCCCGGAAGACGGTGCCGCCCTCAAGAAGGACGGACCGTGGCAACCAACTTCGCGAGCGCCCACGCAGCGACCGCCCCCCTCCCTCACGTCATCGACCCCGGCTTAGCCACCGCAATCGTTGCGGCGGCCTTCGCTGCTATAGCGGCCTGGGCCACATACCTGTGGCGAACCCGAGCAGCCCGCACGTCCACACGCAACACCGTTGCTGCCTGGTGTAAGCGAGTAGCGCCTCGCAGAGAGCCCAAGAACCCGCAACTCCTCGCTGAGGAACTAGCAACGTCCCGCAAGCTGGAACAAACCCGGCGAAACCACGACGTGCAAAGCCGACGCGCTGCCGCAGATCACAGGCTCGCTCTCGACACCATCGACGAGGACATTGCCGATGCCCGCGAGCAGCGGTCACTCTCCGCCCTCTACCGCACCGCATCCGTTTCGGGGGCGCGGGCGCGAATGAGGGCGCAGATCAACGAGTCAGCTGAAGCCCGCGGGCTGCGGGTCGCGGCCGTTCGCCGCTGGACACTTCGTGTCGGAATTGTGATCACGTGTGCCTTTGGTGTGTGGTCGACCTCCGGGGTGCACAGCGGCGTCACAGCCCTCTTGGCGTTGGAGGGCGGATCCGTCGGTTGGTGGGCCGCTTGGCTGGTAGAGCCTGCGCTCACAGCTGTGGTCGCGTTGATCATTGTGGTGCGCTCGGTGCTTCGCGCCTCGGGCGGGGACACCGACACGCGGGCTACCCGAATCATGTGGGGTGCTCTATCGCTCAGCGTCGTGTTGAACGCCGCTGGGGATTGGCCCACCGAGTTCAGTGCGGCCACCGTGGGCGCTCTGGTAGCGCATTCCGTAGGGCCGGTCGGGGCGGCGGGCACAGCTCACCTGATCAGCATCATTGACGACTACGTGGCGTGCGCTCGCCCGTGGGACGACGCGCCGAGCGTTGAGCAGATCGAGCTGGGCTGCCCTGTGCAAAGCAAGGATGTGCCTCCCGCTGACGCGGAGAACTCCTCACGGGCCGGCGTGCTCGCCACAGAAGTACCGGTCGGAGATCTCCCCGGTTGGGAACCATGGGATGGCCCCGACCCGGAAGGCGACGCGTTCTGGGAGGCCATCACAGAACCCGCGCCGCAGAGGCCTTCCGAAGGCTCTGGTGCACCGGTCCGCTCGTCCTTCCCCCAGCCGCATGACCCGTTTCTGGACGCAGTGGACGAGTGCCGGTTCGCGATCGTCACGACAGGGCGGCCGATCTCAGAGCGGAAGCTGGCCGACAAGTACCGCAAGCCAGATGGGGCTCCGATGGGGCGACGATGGGCCCGACGAGTCCGAGCAAGAGCTGCGGTGGAGGCTACGGAACTATGCGGGGGAAGCCGCCTCCCCGGCGACGTAAAGGATTCAACATGCCTGCCGAAGGCTGAACACGCCGCCGCAGACCGGGCATAACGGGAGAAAACAGGTTGCTGTTCCGTCGCGCTTCTGGCTTCATGCAGGGGCGCGGGAGTTGGGCCGCCGCGCGACCGTCGACCCCGTTGTGAAAGGGAGGTGGCCCCATGCCGTACACCGAAGCTCCGGGTGCGCGTGTTCCGATCCGGATGTGGGCCGACCCACGGACGGTCGAGGACGCGGCCATGGACCAGCTCCGCAACGTCACGCGGCTGCCCTGGGTGCACGGGCTGGCCGTGATGCCCGACGTGCACTACGGGAAGGGCGCCACCGTCGGCTCGGTCATCGCCATGCGCGACGCGGTGTCCCCGGCCGCCGTCGGCGTCGACATCGGCTGCGGCATGACCGCCGTCCGGACGTCGCTGACCGCCGACGAGCTCCCCGACGACCTCCGCCGCCTCCGCTCGGAGCTGGAGAAGGCCGTCCCGGTCGGCTTCCAGATGCACAAGTCCCCGGTCGACCCGCGCCGCATCCACGGGCTCAAGACCGGCGACTGGGCGAAGTTCTGGGACCGCTTCGACCGGCTGGCCCCCGCGGTGCAGGACCGGCGCCGGCGCGCCGAGCACCAGCTGGGCACGCTCGGCGGCGGCAACCACTTCCTCGAGGTCTGCCTGGACGACGAGGGAGTGGTGTGGATCGTCCTGCACTCCGGCTCCCGCAACATCGGCAAGGAGCTGGCCGAGCACCACATCGAGCGGGCACGGAAGCTGCCGCACAACCAGGACCTGCCCGACCGCGACCTCGCGGTGTTCGTCTCCGGTACCCCGGAGATGGACGCCTACCGGCGCGACCTGTTCTGGGCACAGGACTATGCGCGCCGCAACCGCGACGTGATGATGGGCCTGGCCTGCGACGTCATGCGCAAGGCGTTCCCGCGGGTGCGCTTCGGGCAGTGGATCTCCTGCCACCACAACTACGTGGCCGAGGAGAGCTACGACGGCGTCGACGTGCTGGTCACCCGCAAGGGCGCGATCCGCGCCGGACAGGGGGACGTCGGGATTGTTCCTGGAAGTATGGCGAGCGGCACCTACATCGTGCGCGGGCTGGGCAACCCGGCGTCGTTCAACTCGGCGTCGCACGGCGCGGGCCGCAGGATGAGCCGGACCAGGGCCAAGAAGACCTTTACCCGCGACGACCTGGTCGAGCAGACCCGGGGCGTGGAGTGCCGCAAGGACGCCGGTGTCATCGATGAGATCCCCGCGGCGTACAAGGACCTGTCCGAGGTGATGGCGGCGCAGACGGATCTGGTTGAGGTGGTGGCCCACTTGCGTCAGGTCATCTGTGTCAAGGGGTGATGTTGTAGCTGGGCGGTCTGGTGTCGCTGGGTCGCTTGATGGCTGCGCCATCGCTTGGCTGGGTTCGTCCCGGTCTTGGGGTGGTGCAGCTTGTGGTTGCGGCGGGGCGGGCGTTGGCGGTGTTGGGGGGTGTTTTCAGTTGTGCGCTGGGGGTGGCCGGTTTTGGCCGGTTTCGCTGACACTGCGGTATCGGCCGGTTACCGTCGCCCTATGAGTGATGATCCCCCCGGCCCGGACGACCTCGCCGCGCTCGCCAGGCCCGCGTGGGCGGACACGTTCCGAACAGTGCCGCGCGAGCACTTCATCCCCGATGCCGCCCACGCCTCCTACATGGGAGACGAACCCAGCCACTGGATCGACTGTCACACCGGCCCTAAGACGTGGAAGAAAGCCGTCTACTCCGACACCACCATCCTCACCCAGGTCGACGACGGACAGGCTCCCCTCACCGAGGAGAGTGCGACGACGAGCATCAACCCGTCGTCGTCCAATACCGCCCCCAGCTTGGTCGCCCAGTTCCTCGAACTGCTCGACCCCTACCCGGGCGACCGGGTCCTGGAAATCGGGACCGGGACCGGGTGGACCGCCGCACTCCTGTCGGCGCGCCAAGGCGCGGAGAACGTGTACTCGGTCGAGGTGGACGAACATGTCGCCGAGCAGGCCGCCGCGAACGTGAAGCGCGCCGGATACGCTCCGCACCTGAGGGTCGGGGACGGGGCGCAGGGGTGGCCCGAGGAGGCGCCCTTCGACCGGGTGCACGTCACCTGCGGTGTGCGGGAGATCCCGTATGCGTGGGTGGAGCAGACCCGCCCCGGCGGCGTGATCGTCGCGCCGTGGACCCCTGTCCAGGCGGTGGGGCACAAGCTGGTGCTGACGGCCGCCGGTGATGTGGCTGTCGGCCGGCCTCGGGGTCGGGCGGGGTTCATGATGATGCGCTCGCAGCGGGCCGGGTACCCCACGCCCGTCGGGGAACGGCGGGAGTCCGTGGCGACGGTCGATCCGATGCGGATCAGCCGGGCCGGTCCCGGGTTGGAGATGGCGGTGGCGGCGTTCATGCCGGGTGTGGCTGTGAACGGGCTGGGGAGCGGTGATGACCGCGTCGGCCTGCGGCACCCCGCCACCGGTTCCTACGCGCTGGCGGTTCGCTCCGACTGCGGTGTGAAGGCGAGGGTCGGTGAGCACGGCCCGCGTTCGCTGTGGCCGGAGTTCGAGAACGCCTATCTGGAGTGGCTGAGTTGGGGCTCCCCGGGCCTCGACCGGTTCGGCGTTGCTGTGACGTCGGAGGGACAGTCCATCTGGCTGGACCATCCGGACAACCCGATCGGGAAGGTGTGACCAGCATGGGCAAGCACGGCGGAGTTGACTGCTCGATGTGCAACGGGACGGGCAAGGTGACCGTCAGCCGGGACGGAACGCAGGAGGAGCGGCCGTGTTCGGGGTGCAGGGGTACCGGCAAGGTGTAGCAGTTCCGGATGTCTCCCCCGGCGGGTAGCGTGACGATGTCGCGACATAGAAGGGGCTCCACGCCAGTTGCGCGGGCGTGGAGCCCCCTTCTTGCGATCTCAGACGCCGCTACAGCTTCTCCTCGCGCACAGCCGCCAGAAACACGGACTGCTCACGCGCACCGAAGCTCAAGAAGCCAAGGCCAGGGTGCTGAGAGTCCCGCAGGTCAGCCCCGTGCTCATGCTCCCGCGTCTCGACGCAGTTGGTGCCGCCTGAGCTGTATGTGGACTTATGCCACATGCTGTTCATCATCCAACCTCTTTATTTCCTGCTGAAGCGCCTTAAGCGTCTCGCTCACCGCCCAGGCTTCGCTTTGCAGCCTGCCGAAGAGCAGCCGGTAGTGTTCCACATCAACCATGTTGGTGATGAACTGGCCGTAGTGGATCGACTCGGCATAGACCACCGGCTTCGGGTGACCGGTGACCACCGCGAAGGACCCTGAGTTTCCCGGGTGGGTCGGGCTGGCCGCTCGTACTGCCTGAAGCGTCAGCCGTCCCCGCTGGACCAGGTCCTCCAGGAACCGCAGTTGCCCCAGCATGACAGCCGCGGAACCGTACCGCCGCCACAGTACGGTCTCGTCCACGACACACCACATGATCGGGTGGGCCGCCTTGACTACGCGCTGGCTCTCCGCTGCACGCTGGGTTGCCTTGGCAGCGACTTCGTCCTCGGTCAACCAAGGGACACCGTTGCGGATGACCGCCTGAGCGTACTCCTCAGTCTGCAGGTACCCGGGGAACGAGATCATCTGATATTCGAAGACGGACGCGCCCTCGCGGACCAGCTGGGAAAACTCACTCAGCCAGGCTTGGCGGCCGTTGCCCGTCAGGTCTTCCCAAAGCCGGTCGAGCTGACCATACCCCAACTTTTCGTCGAGCTTGGACCGGATATCTCCCTTCAGCGGGGCCTCTCCTCGCTCGATCGCGGAGACGAGGCTCTTACTGCATCCCACGCGGTGGGCAAGCGACGCTTGCGTCATTCCAGCATCGTTGCGCAGGCGCCTCACTTCATTCCCGTAGCGCCTGCGGATACGTTCATCCTCATCGATGGACATAGGACCATTTCAGCACACATCCACGGTATGTCTAGATGTTTTCCAGAAATTTCCAGGGACCGTGGAACGCCTCCAGGAAAGTCACATGCACCTTCACCTGGGGCTCTCCAGATGCAATGCTGCCCGCATGACAGACACCTGGAAACCGACGCACATCCCCACAAGTCGGATGTTCGACTCATCACCGACGAGTTACGGCGTTTCCATCCACGGGCGCCCTGCTGATGCAAGGCGGCACAGCATCGGGAAAAACCCGCACCCTTTCCCAAGGGAGTGCTCCCGAATAAACGCATTCCGGGTGGCTCCATGCGCAGGCGCAACATCGTTTCGCACCAGTCTGCGGAAACCGCAGAAATAAGCAGACCCCCGCGACGGTGACGGCCGTCCGAGGGCATGGCCCCGCCCAGCTGAGGTAGGCGAGAACATGCGACAGCGTAGCAACCACGCATTTCCCACGACACTGACCACCCGGGCGCGGGGTGATCGCTGATGGGTACCGCGAACCCCACCGCCACAGACGCGTTCACGAACGCCCGGACGGAAGCGTTCACCACCGGCTTCGAGCTGAAGCGATACCGAACCGAAGGCAGTTACCGGTACGAGCTCCGCAACGCCCGCACCAAGCAACTGCACCCGTTCAACCACCTAAGCGAGGTAATCAGCTTCCTCCAGCACCCGGAGCTCCCACACCGCACCGACCCCCGCACCTACGCCCTGGACCTGCCGGGCGAGGAACAATCCGCAGGCCAAGCCCGCGAGTTCGTCCACCGCAAAGCCCGAGGCATCGGTACGGCCAGCCGGCCGATCCGGCAGGTGACAGGTGAGCTCGTCGCCAACGCGCTCCGGCACAGCCGCTCCGGCCAGGCCGAGGGGTGTATCGCCCTGCGCCTCACCCTCCACCCCGAGAAGGTCCGGGTGGAGGTCACCGACGACGGCCCCGCCGCACCCGGGGACGTTCCCCAGGTTCAGCTATTCGACCCGGACCGCCAGAGCGGGCGCGGCCTGATGCTCGTCGAGGCGTTCACTCTGGGCCGGTGGGGTTTCCACCGCCGACCGGACGGGGGCACCACCGTGTGGGCGGAGGTCCCCCGATGACACGCCCCCAACTCTTCGACCACACACAACGCGACACCGCCGCCAAGCTCCAACAGAAAGCCGCAGACCACTGGGTCGTGATGTGGGGAACCGGATCCCAGCTGTACTGGGCGTTCCTGAGCGGCCACCCCGAGCCGCTGGTGCTGTCCCACCGCGACATCGACGAACTGAAACAGGAAATGCACACCGCCCTGCTGCAACGCACACGCCGAACCCCGGCTGTGCACCCCCATGACCGGCTGCCGGACCCCGAACCCCCTCCACGGGCCGGCAGCCCCGAAACGCCAGGGGTGTCCGGACCCCTGGCGCAGCCCCGCCGGCTGTGCGGACCCGACAACGGTCTTCCCGGGTGATCGCACGCCCGCGGCGGCGGCCCGGCCGCAAAGGCGCGGTCGGGCCTATCCCCCTCGTGCGGGCCGCCCACGCACCTTCCCCGGTGGGCGGCCCCACCACGAACCCCTCGTTCGACCGACACCCAAAAAATGCGAGGAAATACCTGATGCTGCAAACCCGCCCCTCCCCCGCCTTCGGGCTGCGGACTTACCGCAAACACCCGCACACCACCGACCTGGCCATCCACCCCGGCACGCAAGGACTGACCGTCACCCAGGAGTCGGCCGTCGACAGCGTCGCCCACGCCCTGGACCTTGAGGTCGGCGCGCCGGTCATCGCCAGAACCGGCGTGTACTGGCGGGCGAATACCCCGGTGCAGTCCCTGCGGACCTACTTCCCCACCGGTGTGCGGCGTTTAGGCGAGCCCTCGCGGGTGACCGAGGAGGCCACCGTGCGGTTGGCGACGCCGCGGGAGCAGGCCGAGCTCGATCTGGGGGCGCTGTCCCCGGTGATGGCGCTGCGGCGCATCGCCTACGCCACTACGGGGCGGCCGGTCGAGCTGACGGTGTGCGTGCTGGTGCCCGGCTATGCCGCTGTGTACCAGCTCGACGTGTGAGGCGGGCCGTGGGGCCGGTTCCGCGGGGGGCGGCCCCACGGCCGAAAGGCGGCGCGGCGGCGGGGAGACCCCGCACGTGGGTGGGTTGTCCTCCGCTGTCGTGCCTTCCACGCATCAGCGGCCGGGGAAGCGCAGCCGCACGGCCACCGACACCCTCTCTGCTGATGCCCGCTGGGCCGCACCCCTCGCGTGCGGGCTGCGGCCCAGCGCCCCCGGCACCGCCAGCACCAGCCACTTCCGCCTTCGAACACCCCAGGAGACACGAGCCATGGCGACCGACGAACGCCCTCCGATACTCGTTCTGGGAA
Organism: Nocardiopsis mwathae; assembly: GCF_014201195.1. Classification (NCBI taxonomy): domain Bacteria; kingdom Bacillati; phylum Actinomycetota; class Actinomycetes; order Streptosporangiales; family Nocardiopsidaceae; genus Nocardiopsis; species Nocardiopsis mwathae. The sequence continues at coordinate 2,597,281 of NZ_JACHDS010000001.1, forward strand.
CCTCCGAACGCGTCGGGTCGAACTGGGTCCTCGACTCCCTGCGACACGCCACCATCCAGCACAACGAACCCCTTCGCCAGCAGCTCGGGAGGCAGCACCCACTCGCTCCCCTGACCACGGCCGCGGCAACGAGCACCGCCGTGCGCACTCCGGTCGCCGCATACTGGGTCGATTCCTTCAAACGGAGCAAGTACCGCAACGGCCGCCACGTCATCAAAGAGACCAACCTGTACTTCACAGCGGCACCGTTCCTCGCGCTGTTCCCGGACTCACCCGTTGTGGTGCTCTCCCGGTCCCCACTGGGGGTGGCCAGCTCCTTTACGCGCGGCGCCCTTTGGGATCGGTGGGACTACGGAAGCATCTACCGCCGTGTCGCGGCCTTGGCCCACGAGGACGACCACCGCGGCTGGTCGCAGCTCGTACCCGATGACGACCCGTGCCCGCCCGTCGCGCTTACGCGCCTGATCACGTTGAACGCGGCGCTGCTGGCCGAAGCCCTCGGCGACCGCGAGCACGCGCATGTGGCCTACGAAGCCGCGGTCCTCGACTGGCAAACCGCCACGCGCCCCTTGGCCGACCTGGCTGAGGAATTCGACTCTGCGCGTCCGTTCCCCTCGCAGGAAGCACCCTCCTGTGACGGCACGTTCGCGACGACGACGAACAAGGACCGCTTGGTCGCGCGTCTACGCCCTGGAACCGGCGACGTGGTGGCATCCGAGACGGCACGATGTCTGGGGCTACTCCGCAGCATCGTCTCGCCCCAGTCGTCCGAAACGGTTGGGCACTGGCTTGCCGGGGCCGATTCCTACACAATGGCCGCCTTCAACCGCGCCACAGCCACCACCCCGGCGCCGCCGGCCACTGTCCACAGGGCAGGAACCGAACCGGTCTATGTGCCCGCGACTCCCCCCGGCATCCAGTGGCGGAACCTGCTGGTCTCCAACGCCGAGATGTGCGTCTTTCTCAACCGGCTGAGCGATGCGGGCGTGAAGACCACCCTGCACGGGGTGCACCTCGTCGCGATCCCCATGCCGCATGAACGCGGCGGCCGACTCCACTGCACGGAGCAGGGTTGGCGGGTGAGCCGTGGATACGAACGGCATCCGGCCTACTGGATCACCTGGATCGGAGCCGCCGCCTACGCCCTCTGGGACGGGGCCCGGCTCCCGACCAGCAACGAACTGGACGCCCTCACCGAAGGCGCTCACCCCCGCAACGCCGAGTACCGGGTGGGCGACGTGACCCCCGCCCAGGAGTCCGGACTAGGGCCGAAAGCTGTACACCACCGGGTCGGCAACCTTCGGGTGTGGTGCTCCGACGGGCCGGACGACGGACCGGACTGGGCGCCCATAACGCGGTACCGGCACGGCGCCGCGTGGAACACACCCGCGTCGCGCCAGGAGGTGACGAGTCGACGTTCCCGGCACCTGCTCGGAGCTTCGCGAGGTGTCGGTGTACGGCTGGCCCGCGACACCGCTGCCCCTGACCGCTGTCCGCTGGATGAGATCGCCGACCGCATAAGCCGGTGGCTCGCCCTGTTGGGCGACCGGACGCGCCCTCTGGCGGAGCTCGACCAGGAGGCCATCACCCTCCTGTCATAGTCCGATGGCCGACTTCGGCCCCATGTAGGACCCGGCGCCGGGGAACCCGTTCTTGACCAGTTCGGCGAACCGCTCGCTGAATCCGAGTTGCGGCAGGTCCCCGGTCTTGACGAATTCCACTCCGCGAATCGGGCGGGTGTCGATTCCCTCGGCGATTTCACCAAGTGCCCCGCCCACCCTTCGCACCTCGAAAGTCATGTGTATGACGTGAAGCCCCTTTTCCGGAACGATGTGGTCGCACACGTAAAGCAGACGGCCGACTTCAACGTCGATCCCGGTTTCTTCTCGCATTTCGCGAACGAGGGCGCCGCCAAGTGTCTCGCCCTCCTCGACCCGGCCACCGGGCAGGCTCCATCTGCGGGGACCGTCGGTGTCCTGGTCCAGCAGCAATACCTGCCCGTCCTCCACAAGGAGGCCCGTCACACGTGTATCCATACCGGCACCCTAGCGAACAGGAGAAATCTATGCCATCGATCAGCGGAAAACAGCATTCAGTGATGATCGCGGCTGGTGGACTGGGGACAAGGCGAGCGAACTGGTCCCGCTTCCTACCGAAGGAGTACTTCCCAGTCCAGGGAAAGCCGGGCATCGCACTCCTCATGGAGGAAATCGCGGAGTTGGGAAAGGTCCGGGCTGTCATGGTGCACCACCCCTACTACTCCCAGTTCGCAGCATGGGCGACCCGCGTACTGAACATGCCCTCCGACTACGACCACGTCGCCGGCACCGCGCCCGAGGCGCAGCGCTGGCCCGGGGTGAGCCTGGAGCTGATCGCCCAGAGCGGACCCTATGGCGACATCACGTCCGTGCTCAACGCCGATGACCACCTCAGCCACCCCGACGATCTCTACGTCATGTACGCCGACAACCTCTACCCTCGCGCACAGCCCGTGATGCACCTGAGTGGAATGGAAGCCGGGACCGCGGTGATCGCGCGCCCCTACACGCGCTCCGAGGCTGCGCAACGCGGCGTCATCGTCTGCGACAGCGACCGCATGATCCGATTGGTGGAGAAGCCGGACGACCGGGCAGCCCGCGCCCTCGAAGCCCGCTACCGGGATCGTCGGCAGTGCTCCGGCCTCTAGGCCGGAGGTGAAGCCGACTCGCCCGCGTAGCGGGGCACGAAGCGTCGAACCGCCGCTAGGCGGTCCGGCGCCCCATCCGCTAGACCGGGCGGTTCTGCTGCTCGATGTACTGGCGCAATACCGATATAGGTGCGCCGCCCACCGAACCGGCGAAATACGACCCCGCCCACAGCTTGTTCGCCCGCCAGTAGTGCCGCACCAGGTCAGGGAATTCCTGGCGCAACCTACGAGAGCTGACGCCCTTCAAGCTGTTGACCAGCTTCGACAGCGCGACCTTCGGAGGAAAGTTCACCAGCAGGTGCACGTGGTTGGCTTCCCCGTTGAACTCGCGTAGTTCGGTCTCGAAGTCCGCGCACACGTCCCGCATGATCTCTTCCATGCGGCTCAGGTGGTGGTCTCCGAACACGGGGTGCCGGTACTTCGTCACGAAAACCAAGTGTGCGTGCAGGACGAAAGCGCAGTGTCTGCCTGTCCTGATGTCCGCGTAGTCGCCCATAGCCCAACCGTAATACAGTGTCCGCTATGCAGCTCCGGTACCAGTTCCGCGTGTACCCGAGCGCCCCGCAGAGAACCAAGCTGGCGAAGGCGTTCGGGTGCGCTCGCGTCGTCTTCAACGACGCCCTCCGCGCCCGCCAGGACGCCTACAACAGCGGAGCCAAGCGCCCCACCGCTGCGGAACTGTCGAAGCGGTTCATCACCGAGGCGAAGAAGACCAAGGAGCGCAACTGGCTGGATGACGTCTCGGCCGTGGTGCTCCAGCAGTCCCTGAGGGACCTGGAGACGGCGTATTCCAACTTCTTCGCGTCGAAGAAGGGCACCCGCAGCGGTCCGAAGACGGGGCCGCCGACGTTCAAGAAGAAGACCAGCCGCCAAGCGGTCAGGTTCACCAGGAACGCCCGGTTCGCCATCACCGCGGACGGCAGGCTCCGCTTGCCGAAGATCGGCGACGTGAAAGTGAGATGGTCCCGCACCCTGCCGTCCGAACCGTCGTCGGTGACCGTGATCAAGGACGCCTCCGGGCGGTACTTTTGTTCGTTCGTGGTCGAGACCGAGGACAAGCCGCTCCCGGAACTCGACCTGGACGAGACCGAGACCGGTATCGATCTCGGACTGTCCACGTACGCGGTCCTGCGGGGACGCAAGATCACGGCCCCGAAGTTCTTCCGACGTGCCGAGCGCAAGCTCAAGCGGGCACAGCGCAAACTGTCCCGAGCACAGAAGGGATCGAAGAACCGGCGCAAGGCCAAGCTGGCCCTCGCCGAAGTCCATGCCCGCGTTGCTGACCAGCGGCGCGACTTCATCGAACAGCACACCACCAGGATCGCGAGCGAGAGCCAAGCCGTGTACCTGGAGGACCTGAACGTGAAGGGCATGGGCAAGGGCAGGCGCGCCAGATCCGTCCGCGATCAGTCGCTGGGAAGGTTCGCCCGCACCCTGGAAGCCAAGTGCGCGAGATACGGGCGCGGATTCGCCAAGGTCGACCGGTGGTTCCCGTCCACTCAGCTCTGTTCGGCCTGCGGGTCGATCGAAGGCCCCAAGGGACTGGAAGGGCTCAAGGTCCGGTTGTGGACGTGCTCATGCGGAGCCGCCCACGACCGGGACGAAAACGCTGAACTCAACATCCGCCGCGAAGGGCGGAGCATCGTGGCCGAGGGACGCCCGGACACGTAAAACGCCTCGTGGAGCCCGTGTAAGACCCGGAAATCCGGGCGGTGGGTGATGAAGCAGGAACCACTAGGCACGTGCTGGAAACAGCGGCGGCACGGTGGGAATCCCCTCCCTTCAGGGAGGGGAGCGTCAAGGCATCGACAACCTCGCACTCATGACGGGACGCGCGCGGGTCAGCCGCTCATTCCTCGACTTCCTGCACGCCCACCGGCACCCCGGCGGAGAGCCGAAGCTCTCACTGGCCCTGTCCGCCTTCGCCAAGACGGCACCGGTCAGAGTCCGGCGGGTCGACACTCCTGTGACCGACCTCGGGGCGCCTCTCCCGAGCGCCGAGTGACAGGAACAAGCAAGTGCGCCCCACCTTCTCGGCGGCTTTGGGGTGACAGCGGCCGCCCCCGGGGCGGGGTGTGTGATCCGGCCCCGACCTAACCCGACGAATTCCCCCTGGCGCCCCGCCAGCGCGGAGAGCGTGAACCCCGGCGCCCGGCCGCACACCGCCACCGCCCTGGCCGGCGGGCGGGCGGATGCGGGCCCACCACAACCACCCCGCGGCCCGCAGCGGGTCTGGCGACGACCCCCGAACACCTTTTCTAATCGAACACCCGTACCCACCGACGAGTGTGTTGGAGCGTGGACATGCCGCGGCAGCGCCGCCGTCGTAAGAAGCCCGCCCCCGCTGTTCAGCTACCCGAGCTCGCTGCCAGCCGGTACTACCCGTGGCTGGCCGACCTGGAGAAAGTGTCGGCCTGGAAGATCGCGGCCCGGCTGCCCTCCCTCATCCGCACCACCCTGGCCTGGAGCTGGAAGGCCAGCCGCCGCGACACCGCCGCCGCCCTGGCCCTCAACACCGCCGCCGCGCTCCTCCTGCCCACGCTGATCAGCGAAATCTGGGGCAGCTCACCGTCCCTGCGGGACCTGCTGACGGCGGCCTCCATCCCCACGGACGCGGGTGCGGGGGGTACCGATCCCGGCTTCGAGCAACAGACCCTCATGTGACCTGCAACGATCGGCCTCCACAACCCCCATGGGGCCTCTACCGTGGTCGGATGCGAAACGATCACCGGCGCGGCGCCGTGGCCATCATCACCAACCCCCGCGGTGACCTCCTGCCCCACCTGCGCGACGACATACCTGCCGTTTGCTGGTCCGGCTACTGGTCGCGACCCGGAAGGCGGGAGGAGCCCCGGAAGACGTAGATGGAGATGGAGACCGCGCTGCGCGAGGACAAGGAAGAGACCGGTATCACCCCCGGCACCATCCTCGACATCGCGGTCCCCTGTCGGAGCCGGGGACGGTGCCGCCGCGTGGTTCGCGCCGCCTGGGACGGTCACGAGGACTAGCTCATCCTCGGCGAGGTCCAGGCCTTCAGGTTCGTAGCGCTGGACGAGCTTCTGCAGAAGAGGCCACTGCTGATCCGCCACATTGTCGGCGAGCTTATGGAGACCGATGCCGCTCGATGAATGGATATCGCGTTTGCGGCGCGTGGCAACGGACGCCGATTGCCTACTGACAGGTCATAGCAGCACCCCGGCTGCGGACCGGTCGTCCACATCTCGCCCCTCAGCGTCTGTGACCTGCGTCTGGAGCGCTTCGCGGCGGCCCCGGCCGGCGCCCCGTTGCCCAGATGAGCAACTTGGCTCGTCTATGGCGCGTAATAACTCGCAACGACGTGATTAATCCGCGCTGAGCGTGGCTCTTACACCACAATTCGGTCATAACGTGACACGTTACTCATATGCTATTTTTTCCTACGCATCAGACTTACGCGAGAACTTCAAGACCTTGCGCGTCGTGGGAGATAGCCTCACCAATCCCCTCGCCCGAATTTCATCGGATTGGCGTCTTTACTCAGGGGGTTGCCGATTAATAACTCCTCGCCCTGCGAGAGCGGTGGCCCTCTACGATCCGGCTGTGACAGAGCGCATCGAGAAGGTTCTCGCGAGTGTGTTGGCCAAGCTGCTGCCCTACTTGGACGAGCGCCAGAAGCGTCTGGTCGCCGGGGCGGCCGCACGCGTAGTCGGCCACGGCGGCATCCGTACCGTGGCCCGCGCGGCGCAGATGGCGGAAACCACTGTCGCGCGGGGCGCACGCGAACTCCACACCGGGCCGGAACCGGACGGACGCACCCGAAGCCTGGGAGCGGGCCGCAAACCGCTACGCGAGGCCGACCCCGGCCTGGTGCCCGCGCTGCTGGCCCTGGTCGAACCCGACCAGCGCGGCGACCCCGAATCCCCTCTGCGCTGGACCACGAAGTCGACCTACAAGCTGGCCGCCGAGCTGACCAGGCAGGGCCACCCGGTGGGCCCCGACACCGTCGCGGCCCTGCTCAAAGCCGAAGGCTTCTCCCTCCAGGGCACCACGCGCACCACCGAGGGCGCCCGCCACCCCGACCGCGACGCCCAGTTCCGCTACATCAACGACCAGGCCACCCGACACCTCGCGGACGGACAGCCGGTGGTCAGCGTCGACACCAAGAAAAAGGAAGTGCTCGGCGACTACGCCGTGGCCGGCCGCGAATGGCACCGCTCCGGCGAGCCGGTCCAGGTCCGCGCCCACGACTTCCCGGAGAAGAACGCCACCAAGGCGGTGCCCTACGGGGTCTACGACATCGGAGCCGACACCGGCTGGGTGGGGGTGGGCTGCGACGGCGACACCGCCGCGTTCGCCGTGGCCACCCTGCGTCGCTGGTGGGACGCCGAAGGGCGCCACCGCTACCCCGACGCAACCCGCCTGCTCATCACTGCGGACGCGGGTGGATCCAACGGCTACCGGGTGCGGGCCTGGAAGAAGCGCCTGGCCGATTTCGCCCACGCCGCAGGCCTGGAGGTGACGGTGTGCCACTTCCCGCCCGGCACCTCCAAGTGGAACAAAATCGAGCACCGGCTGTTCTCCGCGATCAGCACCAACTGGCGCGGCAGGCCGCTGACCAGCCACGAAGTCGTCGTCAACACCATCGCCGCGACCACCACCCGCACCGGGCTGAGAGTGCGCGCCGAGCTCGACACCGGCAGCTATCCCACCGGCGAGACGGTGCCCGAGGAGGTCATGGAGCGGTTGCCGCTGGACCCCCATGGCTGGCACCCGAAATGGAACTACACCCTGCGTCCCGAGCCACCCGCCCCGCTGCCCGAGGCGCCCGGTCCGGATGCGGCCTTCGGCCGCTTCCCCGCGATGGACCGGGCCCCGTCCTGGCTGGGCCACCCGACCCTGACCGGCCTGGAGCCCGGGGCCTTCGGCGAACTCCACGACCGGTATCTCGCGCATGTGGACGCGCACCCGACCGCAGTCCTGCCTGGCAAGCGCCACGCGTTCGGAACCGGCAGCCGCAAGCTCTCCTCCACCGACCGTCTCACCATCGCGCTCGTCGCGCTTCGGTGGCGTCCGCCCCGCGCGGTCCTGGCCGGGCTCCTGGGCGTCTCCGCTGCCACGGTCTCCCACACCGTGCGCGAGGTCACCGCCGACCTGCAGGCCCTGGGCCACACCGTGCCATCGGGGCCGATTCCCGTCCGCACCACCGAAGACCTCGCCGCTCTCGTCAACCAGCCCGCCCTGTGATCACCAACTTATTAATCGGCAACCCCCAGGGGTCGTTCAAGTTCCTGAAGGGTCGGGTTCGTAACCGATCCCGAATAAAGGCAGTGCTCGTTCGGGTAGGTCCCGGATCGCGCGGACGGTCTTGGCGATGTTGTCCGCTCCCATCACCTTCAGGACACCGATCGCCAGGTTGCGCAGCGCCGCCATCGCGCGGGGAGCACTGCCGGTGTGAACCGTGGAGGCGTCCTCACCGAACACGGTGTCGCGGATGTGGTGGCTGGAGTTCTCGATCGCCCAGTGCCCCCGCAGATAGCGGGCCAGCTCAGCGGAGGTGGCCTGGTGGGCGTCCAGGCTGGTGACGGCGTAGGCGGTCTCCCTGGTCTGGGGCTTTCCCGCCGGCTTCCTGCGTCGGTGCAGCCGGATGGCGAGCCTGGCGCAGGGGAAGGCGATTCCTCCGAGGATCTCGGGGACGCCCATCGTCTTGACCGAGCGGGACTCGCGGCGGCCGTGCCCGGTTTCGGAGCGGGTGCGGGCGATGGGCGCGTCGTTCCACGGCAGGCCCTTGACCTGGGCGTACAGGGTGGGCTGGTTGGCCTTGACCACGGCCACGTAGTGCGCGCCTTTGTCCTCCACCAGCCATTTCAGGTGGTCCTTGACGGTGTGCAGGGCATCGGAGGTGACCACGGCGCCGGCCAGGTCCAGGTCCTGCAGCAGGGGGCGGAAGTGGCGGGTCTCGCCTGTTTTGGAACCGACCTCGGTCTGGGCGAGGGTGGCGGGGCGGTGGTGGGTGAGGGCGGAGAGCAGGTGGCGCCGCGGCTGGTCGAGGCGGGCCGATCCTTTCAGCGCCTTGCCGTCCACAGCGATCGCACCGGCTGCGGGTGGCGGTGGGTCGGCGGTGCCGGTGCTGTGGTCGGTGGCGGTGCGGTGCCGGTGGGCGAGGTAGGCGCCGATGGCCGTGTCCAGGGCGTGGGCGTCGATGCGGGTCAGGACGCGGTCGATGGTGGGGGCTGAGGGGGAGCGCCGCCAGGTGAAGGGGTGGGGGCGTATGCCGATGGCTTCCAGGAGGTGCTGTGGGGCGCGTTGTCCCCATTCGGCGATTTCATCGATGCTCTTGGCTCCGGAGATCGCGGCGCAGGCGCAGATGGTCAGGATGGCGGTCAGGGGGTACCAGCGGCCGCGGCGGGAGCGGGGGTCGGGGACGGTGTCGAGGTAGGGGCGCAGGTCGCAGATGGCGTCGGTGTCAAGGGTTCCCAGTTTCGCGAGTACGGCGGGGATCGGGGATGATGGCAGGGCAGGCACGGAAAGCCTTCATGGTCATTTGGCTTGGTCACCACAATGATCACGAAGACCGTGCCTGCTTGCGTGTTCGGTCGAACCCGCCCCGATCCGGGCGATCGACACCACATCGGAACTTGAACGAGCCCTGGTCTTTACTGAAATTAGATCGAGACCAAACCTCCGCGCCATTGACACTACCTTCGCGGATGAGCCAACATTTGAGTTCGGCGAGCGAAGTTTCCCAAGACACTCCGCATCAGAAATCCGAGTGTCGGCGAGAATCGCTCCTTCATAAACTAGAATCGCCTTAGGAACATCGATGTGGCGACGCGGCCGTGGGGGTGCCATCCCATCGGGTCGGCGCCCATTGGCAAATCTTTTGGCACGCCAACTTACCGCGCGGCAAGGCGCAATCCGCCTCACGCGCTGACTCCGGAATCAAAGCGGTCACAGGATACCGACCGTAGGCGTTAGTGCAACGCGACAGACCTTGGCTGAAATGGAACCTTGCAAACAAAGCCATAGAAAGAATCAGGGCAGCAAGGCAGAGTTAGTGCAAGAATTAAACTACTGTAATCTCTGGCAAGCACTAGTTCTTTCATTCCCCTGCCCGCCTACAGGCGACACATGGGGAGATCAATTTCAGTCCGCCAGCGCCGACTCCGGTGGATGCCGAATGTTGAGACTTAACGAGGAGGCAAATATGATAAACGTGGCGAGCGGGCGTACTGCTGCTGTACTTGCAGTACTGGGTGTTGCCAGTTCTCTCACAGCGACACCAGCGTCATCCGATCGACTACCTACTGACGGAAAAAGTCAGCAAGTCGGTAATCCCGATAGTATCGTGTCATCTTCGTTCCCCAAGAAACTCCATGATTCCGCGATTTACCCCATCAAGGATACACAGAGGGAGGATCGAAATAATGGTGACGCTCAGGACCAAGAATGCGCACACGAAGCGGCCTACACGCTAGCTCGATCAGAGGAATCAAGCAAAGAAGATCAGTGTCCAGCGGTACCACCCCAAACATTCGTCGGATACAAAGGTAAATGCCTCGATGTTGACGGCCCGGTCGAGCGCGGGGCAAAACTTGTCATGAACACGTGCGTTGGAGCGGCGTCACAGAAATGGGTCGTCAGCCCCGCAGAGGATACGCACAGTGGGCAGTTCAGAATCGTCCGCCCAGAGTCCGCCAACCTTTGTGTAACAACACATGACGTCGGCGGTCAGTACCAGCTCGACAGCTGTACTGACGGCAATCGTTTTAACGCGCGCATGGACGGAACTGTCTATGATTTTAGCAGTTCAACCACCAGTTCCTACTGTCTCGACGTCCAAGGGGCCGCAACTTCCGACCAGACGCCGGTAATCTCCTACAGCTGCCATGGAAACGAAAATCAACAGTGGGGTTATCCTTCTAATCCTATCCGCGGGCTTGCTAGCAAGTGCATTGACGGAAATAGCGCAAACGAGGATAGAAAACCTGTTCTCCTCTACACGTGCAATGATCAGCCGTGGCAGAAGTGGCGAGTGCTCGCAACGGGACAGATCGTCACGCAAGACGGGTCCGGGAACTCAAGATGCATGGATGTTCGAGATGTGGGTACAGCGGACGAAACAAAGGTTCAGATGTACACGTGCCGGAAGCTTTGGGATCCACTCTGGGTAGCGCAGCAGTGGGCCCCCAAGCAGGACGGTTCCCTCTTCAACCCCAACTCGAAGAAATGTCTACATGTCCCTGGGTCAGCGACAGCAGACGTCACGGAGCTGCAGATATACACCTGCAACGCCACTGCTGCGCAGGCATGGTCTCCCAACCCGCAGCCCATCGTTAACAAGGACTCAGGCAAGTGCCTGGACATCAAGGGGGGGCAGGGGGGAACAGTCGACAATAACACGGACGTTATTCTCTACGACTGCAACTCAGGTGTGAACCAGAAATGGGTATTCCAGTTTGATGGAACCATCCGTTCACTTAGCAAGTGCCTGGACGTCTTTAACGGAGCTAGTTCAGCAGATAGTCGACTAGTTGCATACGACTGCAATGGGTCATTCTCACAGAGCTTCAGCGAGAGAGTGATCAACGGCACCCCCTATCTGATAAACATGAATTCGGATATGTGCATCGGTCGCCGCAACGCCAGCTCTGTAGACGGAACCAATATCGTCCTTGCTGAGTGCAACCAGACCAGTCAACAGCAGTGGGACATCCAGAGCCGCGGTTGGCGCTGATGCAACTGAGTTGGGGTTTAAACCGCCACAGCTCTTCATCTCAACTCTGATATGTCAAATTTGGAGCCATTATGGCTGACATGATGAGATCACCCGGAAAACCTAGAAGGGGCCTCTGGATAGCGACACTCGCAATCCTCACAGCAACTCTGGCGATCGCAACCTCGCAACCGTCGAGTGCAAGCACCGCGGCCCCAATCGTAGAACATGCGAACCAGCAGACTTTCAGCGCCACGACCTGGAACATGCAGGGCTCCTCGGACCCGTCCGGAACCAAGTGGCAAAGCGTCAGTACCTTGGCCCGCAGCGTAGACATCGTCGCCCTCCAAGAGGCTGGTACGCGGCCGGCCACTGCCGAATTCGTTCGTGATCACCCGATCCAGGACCAGGTGGGTCAGGATTGGACCGTCAACGAATACCAATGGAACCTCGGAACTGCCACCAGGCCGCAGTATTACCGACTTTACTGGCTCAACGTGGGGCGCTTGCGTGTGAACCTTGCGCTTGTCGTTGCCCCTGAGCTTCCAGTTGTCCAGGTTCGAGTAGTGCATCCCCTGACAGGAGCGGGCGAGCGGCCAGCGCTAGGTGTAGAAATCGGCCGCGGACCCGCCGGCGATGCCAACAATATGACATTCTACACATTTCACGCTGTATCTAATGGAGGATACAATGCGGAAAGTATGATCATGCAGGTGGAGTGCAACACGACGACACGCTGGGCTGTACTGGGAGACTTTAATCGCAATCCCGACTCCACTACACCATCAGGGCAGCCATGGCTCAGACCCGGCACAGGGGTCGTGTGTCCGCCGAACTCCAACACCCACCCTGCCACGAATCCACGAAATCGACTCGACTTTATGGTAAGGAACGCGACGGCGCCTCAACTCACCGGTAACGTGCAAGACCCGCGTGCATCTGACCATCTGGCAGTGACGTACTCCGGAATTTAACCACCATACGGTTGGCGGGATATACCCAATTACCGCTGGCCTCGTAAGCGTCGCTTCCGCCACACGCGAATTGGATACCTACCGGGGGCGGGCCGTGCAACTGGCTGTGCGGCTCCGTGAGGCCCACACGAACGGTGAGGACCACCCCGCGTTCCCGATCTACCGGGTGGTTGAATTCCTGCGGGCCCAGTCCCACGCAGGCACCTCCGTGACTGGCCTGCCCGTCATGCGGCGACATCAGCAACATCATGCTGGCGTGGGACGGGCTCATGCTCTGGCCTCGTTGTTTCACGGGGGTGACCTGCTGCGCGAATGTCCGTGATGCCGGTCTTGTTCCCGCTCGGGACACGTGTCGCGCAGGACCGGTCAGCGGCCGTCGCGCCGCGCGCCGGGCCCCACCATCCCGGAACCTCTCGGAACTCCACCTCTCCATGCTCGCGGGGACGGCGGATCAGGTTCTGGCCGGCGGGGGCAGAGCGCGGATCGCTGCGAACGCGGCGGCGATCTGAGCCGCCCACGGCCAGGTCGCGTCGACCTTCAACCGGCGTCTGCGCTGGCCGTGCACCAGCCGGGCCGCCACGTGCAGCAGCTGGAGCCGCATGGTCTTGGGGGCAGCCGCCGCCAGCTCGCCGGAAAGAGCGAGGAGCTGGAGCCAGGCCCGCAGATCAGCGGCGATCGCTACCGCGCACAGCCAGGCGGCGTTGACGTGGGCGTGGCGGGAGGGCAGCCTGCCCAGTCCGCAGGCTTTGGAGTCGCGGATGCGCTGTTCCACCGTGGCGTGGTGGCGGTGCCGGGCATCGAGGAACGCGGTCTGCCCGCGCGCGGTGTTGGTGGAAAACGCCTGGTAGCACTGCCCGGTGCGTTTCTCGTAGTCGGTGGCGCCGCGTTCGTAGCGCGGGTGCAGGGGTTCTGTGCGCACGATGACCCGGTGGCCCTCGGGCCAGTCGTGCAGGTCGCCGAGCAGGCCGGTGATGTCGGCCACGAAGCCGCCCTGGCGTGCCTGCCCGTCGGCGCCTGTGGCGGCCTCCCACAGCCCGAGCCGGTCCAGGGCCTCGATCGCGGCCTGCTCGCGTTCGCCGACGGGCCATCCGGCTGAGTACTCCCAGGTGTAGCAGGGGCTGGTGCGGCCCCCGGCCGAGGCGATCCAGCCCAGCAGGTCTTTGGAGGCGCCGGCCCCGTCCAGGCGGAGGAGCACCCGGCGCCGGTAGGAGCCGGGGACCTGGTCCACTGCGGCGTGGAGGACGGCGATGTTGTCGCCGGGGTGGTTGGGGGCGGCTGAGCCCTCGCGCAGGTCCGCGACCAGCATCTCGTGGGTGTTGGCGCAGTAGGCGGTGAGGGGGTGGTGGCCGTAGGTGCCTTTGAAGGTGCCGCGGGCGCCTTGTTTGGCGGAGGCCGATTCGATGATGGTGGCGTCGGAGTCGATCACGGTCACCCCGGTGAGCGGGGCGCCGTCGATCCGGACCTGGGGGAAGCCGTCGGGGCGCTGGTCGAGCAGGTTCCACACGTGGCGGCGCACGGCGGCCCGGGCGCGGGCGATGCGCGCCAGGCGGCGGGGGCCGGTGGCATCCAGCATGCGCCAGGTGGTCGCTATGGAGGCGGTGGGGCCGATGACCGGGCGGTGGTGGTCGAGCAGCGAGATGTCGCGGATGTTGGTGGCGCCCAGGGTGATGGCGCAGGCCAGGTCGGCCATGATCTGGCCGCGGTCCCAGGAGCGTGGCCGTGTCGGCTTCAGGGCGGTGGACAGGGCGGTGGTCAGCCCGGTGCGTTGGGCCAGGAGTCGTAGGTGCGGGCCGCCGACGTGGCCGACGATGTTCTTTCCCTCCGGAACCACGCACAGGCCGTCGGGCCACTCGGTATCGTGCACGCAGAAGGTGCTCCTCGCTGCTTTGGGTTCGACTCTCGACAAGCCGTATCCAAGCAGGTCAGGGGCGCCTTCGCTGCGTTTTCAGATGATTCGTTCCCTCATGGCGCCGACCCCAGTGAAACACCTGGGCTGGGGGACATGCCCCGAGGGCCACCGGTGGGCGCCACGCTATCCTGGCGGGCCCCTGACAGCTGAGGCTTACAACGCGCTGCAGGCCTCTCTGGACGGTTAGGTCCACCCGGCTGTCCGGCGGGCCCGGCACAGCCTTCTCGCGGGGCACTCTGAGCCTCCCCTACCCGATGGTCATCCCCCGGCCAGGGGTTGCCCGAGTCACACAAGAAGATCATCCTTGGCAAATGGAGGCAAATGACCACGGCGAGCACCGCCACACCCACATCGGCACCACCCCCGCCGGAGGCAGCCTCTACGCCCCCGGGCTCGACCTCACCGACCTCGACACCGCCGCCCTGGTACGCGACCGCACCGCCACGTTCGACCGGTTCATCGCCCACGTCGAATCCGGATGGCGCCCCGGCCTCGACCGCAGAGACCAGGAACGAGCGGCCCAGGCCGGGGACGACCTGATGGAGTGCCGCCTGATCGACCGCGCCGGAATCGACCCCCGCGAGGAAGGCCTCACCTCCCGCCGGGTCGGGCGCGGTGAACGCGAGTACACGCTGCGCCTGTACCGCGACGGCCGGATGCACACTGCCCGCGACGTGCTGCCTGACCACCTTGGCGAGGAGCAGGTGTGGCTGCACATGGTGCATCTGCTGCACAGCGGTGAAGCCACCTGATCCCACAGCCTCCCGCCCGCTGCCCGCGCCCTTCGACCTGCCGATACGCTCTCCACTATGGGAGCGTGGCGGGAACGACCGGACAACTGGCCATGGGGCGTGCCGACCACCGACACCCCGGGGTTCGTCGACCACGCCGTGCACTGGCTGGCCGAGCACGCCATTCCGGCCCGTGTCGGAGTGCTCGCGGGCGAGATCTACGCGTCCCCACGCGCCACGGCCCGGACGGGGTGGCGGTTCCTGTCCGCGACGGCGCAGGCGTTCGAACGGGAGGCGGCCACGTTGCGGCGGGAGCTTCGCGACGTCGGCCTGGACCCCGGTGTGGTGGACGAGGTCGTGGCGATCGCCGCCCGCGATGCGGCGCGTGGCCGCGCCCGTGTGGCGGAGCTCGAAGCGATCGGGCCGCACCTTCCCTAGCGTCTGACCGCCGCCCTGTCACCTCAGCGACACCATTACCCCCGAACCCGCACATCCGCCCTACCGCAAGGCCGCTACCGGGCACCAACGCCGGGCCCGCCTGGGACGGTGCCCTGCACCTCGGGCGGTGAATACCGCCACCCATAGCCGTAGTGGTGACGGAGGTACCGGTTGCGGGTCGCGGTGCGCGACAGGCCCACCAGGCGCGCGGTGCGCGTGTAGGACAGCCCTACCTCGTCGATGAGGCGGACGATCTCGCTGGTGGACACGTCGGGACGCGGGCGGCTGCCTCGGCGGCGCAGGCTCACACCTTCAGCCCGCAGGTGGTCGCGCACCACGGACGGTTCCCGGTCGAACGCGTGCCCGATCTCGTAGGAGGTGTAGCCGCTCCGGTAAAGCTCGGCCATCGCCCGGCGCTGCTGCTCGCTGATCCCCACTGATGCCTGCCTTTCGCATGCGGCACAGCCCGGCCGGTTTGGCCGGGGCTTCAACGTGGACAGCTTGGCGAGCTGTGGAGTCAGGAAGTCAGCGTAGCGAACCTGGTGCGGTGTGCCCGAGCAGCTGGGGCCGATGTCGGGGTGTGAGCGGACTGTCCACAGCCACAGAATCCGCTTGGCGGTCTGGGTCGCTCCCCGGCGATGGTGGAAGCTCACCGACACGGGGAGGGCTCTTGTACCAGGTATGGGACGCCGACCGGGGCGAGCTGGTGAGCTCCGGACACGACACACCGGAATCCGCGGCCGCGCTGATCGAACGGGTCCTGGCCGACGTCGCCCGCCACGCCCACCTCGGGCACGGCGACATCGCCCTGTGCCTGGAGGTACGCGACACCGCTGGGGAGGCCGTGACCCTGCACACTTGCGGGGATATCTTTCAGTCACCTGCCCGGCAGAGCGACCTCTAGCCGCTGATTTCTACTGCCCGGCTCACTCACCGTTCCTCCTCTCCAGCAAGAAGCGGATTGCAGATAGAGATAATCTCGCTACGGGAGTCGTTGGCGGCTATGATGATACGGTTCACACGCTTGCTGTACTCCCCGCTGCGCATGGCGTTTGCCCAGGCGCGATAGGCGTCCGCTGAGCCGCTGAGAATCCGCGAAAGCTCATCGTCGTCGGCGTGCTCGGCTGCCTCATCGAACTTCTCCGCGGCGAGGTCGATGTCCTCGCCATACGTTCCACTCCTGATACTCCCGCCAGGCCCAACCGCGGACCGGGTGAGTTCGCTATCCGCGTCGCTCCACATCTCACACGCTTCCTTGTCCGCGATCCCTCCGTCCACCATGCGGGCTAGTTCCTCGAAGTTCGTTATTCCGAAAAACGCGAGGACCGCTAAGAGCATGCCCACAGCTCCGATCCAAATCTCGGCGCCGCTGGACTTGGCGTTGCTGGTGTTGTCATCGCTCACGTCGTCTCCTTGTGCCTGCGGAGGCCACGGTTCGTCTTGCTCCGGCGCCACGAACGGCGAGGGGCTGCCTGAAAGCGCGGTGGGGTGCCGGGCCAGGAGAACGCCCCAGGAGTGATTTCCATGGATTGTGTGTAGCCGCAGGGGTTGTCCCGGTGGAAGCGTCCGGGCGGCTTTGAAACTGACCGGTTTCGGCCGCTTAATCCTGTGGTTCCTCGACCTCCTTGGACAGGTGCAGGTCAGGGTGCGCCGGTGAAAAGGGAGTGGCGAGTTGGCCACAGTTGGCTTGCTCTTACACACTGGGGCCATGTGCGGTAGGTACGTGAGCGCCCGCAACGACCACGAGCTGAAGCTGTTCTACGCCGTCCAGCACCGCGTGGGCGAGGAGTTGGCGCCGTCGTGGAACGTCGCGCCCACGCAGACGGTGCGCATCATCCGCGACCACCAGGACGACGGCCAGGTGGTGCGGGAGCTGCGCAACGCCCGTTGGGGGCTGCTCCCCGCGTGGGCGAAAGACCGCAAAATGGGTTCCCGGCTCATCAACGCGCGCAGCGAAACCGTCACCGAGAAGCCCGCGTTCCGGTCGGCCGCGCGGAGGCGCCGGTGCGTGGTTCCCGCCGAGGGGTACTACGAGTGGACGGCGGCCAACGGCGGGCCCAAGACCCCTTACTACCTGCACCGTGCGGACAACGAAGTGCTGTCGTTCGCCGGGCTGTACGAGCTGTGGCCCGAGCCCGACATCCCCGACGAGGACGACCCCGCGAAGTGGGTGTGGACCTGCACCATCCTCACCCGGCCGGCACCCGAACCGTTGGCGTACATCCATGACCGGACCCCGGTGATCCTGTCTGAGGGCATGGTGTGTGATTGGCTCGACCCGGCGATCACTGGCAAGGCGGAGGTGCGGGGCATGGTCGATGCGATCCCCGATCCTGAGCTGGCGGCGCATGTCGTCGACCGGCGTGTGGGAAGGCCGAGCAGCAACGACCCGAGGCTGATCGAGGCGGTCAGGTGAGCAGCGACGACCCGCAGCACGGTGGTGTGGAGCAGCGCGGACCGTGGGCGCGGCACGCCACGACTTCCTTGCTCACCACCCGGCGGCTTGCGGTGTGGCGCGACGAAGTCACCCTCCCGGACGGCTCCCCGGGCGCCTACGACTGGGTGGAGGCCCCGGACCTCGTGCGGGTCGCCGCCGTCGACGACGACGGGATGGTGGTTCTGGTCGAGCAGCACCACTACCTGGCCGGGAACATGCTGCAATTCCCCGGGGGCGCCGTCGACCCCGGCGAGTCTCCTCGGGCCGCTGCTGAGCGGGAGCTCCGGGAGGAGACGGGGCTTCACGGCGGGGCGTGGACGCACGAGGGTGAGGTTTACCCCCTGCCCGGACTGTCTCCGCTCAGGGTGCACCTGTGGTCAGTGCAGGGGGCTTCACCAGGGCCGACAGCCCTGGAGGGCGGTGAGGCCGACCTGAGGGTGGTGCGCCTGCCGCTGACGCAAGCCGTGGGGGACGACCGGGTGCGGTGCGCGGCGAGCCTAGCGCTTCTCCACTCCCTCGCCGCCCGGCACACCCGCTAACCCGCAACCACCGGGGGGTGCAACCCCAGGTCGGCCCCCGTGATCTCAGAAAGCCGACCGACGATCCGCCCCAGGGGTTCGGACAGCGCGGCGAGGTCGGCGCGGCACGCCGAAGCGTGACCCCACGCGGTTTCGTGGTCGGCCGGTGGGGTTCCTGCGGGGCGGGTGCGCTCATGGGCGGCCAGCAGCGGCTCCCACCGGTCCAGGACCGGCTCGACGAGCGCGCACAGCTCGATAGCGGCCGGGAGCAGCCGCACCATGGGGGCCGCGGACGCGGCTGGGAGTTCGGCTTCACGCAGGGCCGCACGGGTCTCCCCCACCACCGTGCGCAGGCAAGCAAGAGTCTCGCCCACGGGCCGCGTGGTGGAGCCGAGGCGTACTGTGTCGACGCGGGTGGCCAGCTCGACCTGGATCTTCCACGCGGGGGCGATGTCGGGTGCGGTCTGTCGCATGCTGCCTATCGTCGCAGAGGCTGACATCACCCGCCGTCTCCGCTTCACCACGGCTGGTCGACGGTGGGCGCCGTCGCGAAATCGGACACGTGCAGGCTCGCATCCTCACCCTTCTGCGACTCGACGCCCCCCAGGTGCCAGCCCTCAGCGGGCGGCCATCGCCTCACATCGGGGGGGGGTAGCCTGCGGGGCTGGGGCGGCTAGCGTGTCCTGTCATGGAGCAGGAAAAACTCACCGCGGAGCAGGCCGCCGCGAAAGCGGGCGTCAAGCTGAAAACGTGGCATGCCTACGTGTCGCGGGGCCAGGCGCCGCAGCCGGACGGCCGCATGGGGCGCACCCCGTGGTGGTGGGCGTCCACGGTCGATGAGTGGATCGAGAACCGGGCGGGCCAGGGGGCGCGTACCGACCTGTCCTGACATGTGTGCTTTGTGACCGGGGTGGCCGGATGCGGCCACACGGCTAACTTTACAGTCTGAAACTGTAAAGTTTGGGACATCCCCCCGCTCCCGCCCCACTCCCCGGAAGGACCACGATGCCCTCTCCCACCGACCGCTCCCCCACCCTCACCCGGGTCGTCTACCTCCGCGGAGCCGGAAACAGCGGCCAGATCTGGGACCGCGTCCGCCACGCCATGTGGAACCGCGGCTGGGCCACCGTCGTCCACCGCAGCAACGCCTGGCACCTCGACCGAGGCGGGGTCCCCGTGGTCATGTGCGACTTCTCCTGCGACCTTGACCGCACCCCCAGCCCGTGGTTCGGCTACGACCGCTACTGCGAGATCGGGCTCGTCCGCGCCCGGTACTGCCCCGACATCGTGTACACCACCCTCGGCGCCGAACTGCCCGCCGCAGAACAGGCGCGACTGGCCCGCGACCCCAACATCGGCAGCACGGTCCTCAACACCCGCGTGCGGGTCCGCTCCGAGGCGATGGAACTGGTCTGGCTCAACCACACCGCCCCCGACCGGCCCTACCGCGACGCCCGGCCCGACGAGCTCAGCAGCGAAGCGAACGGCCTCAACGAGGTCTTTGACGAGGAGCAGTTGGCCGACTGGGTCACCGCCGCGTTCGCTGCCGGAAAGACACTGCCCGCTCCCCCGCTACACACCCCTGAGACGGCATCCGAGGGGCAGGCATGACCGGTTACTCCTCCAACACCTACACCGCCCCCATCGACCTGTCCCACCTCGACCCCCACGAACCCGCCGCCCACCTGCGCTACGCGTTCCTCGGCCGCGTCTCCACCCGCGACCAGCAGGACCCGGCCACCTCCATCCCCGGCCAGCTCGCCCGCGCCCGCACCGCCCTGCCCCCAGGAGACGACTTCATCGCGTGGTACTGGGACGTCGAATCCGGCGCCCTGCCCCTAGACCAGCGCGGGCAAGGCGACTACACCGGTATCGACGTCGGCGTCCCCCGCACCGGCGGCGTCGCCGAATGCCTCGCCGACGCCCACCGCGATGTGTTCGACGCCGTCGTCGTGGACGAGATCTCCCGGCCCGCCCGCGACATGCTCGCCTCCCTGACCCTGGAGGAAGAACTCGACCGGGCCGGCATCACCTACCGGGTGGCGGCCGAACCTCCCGGCATGGACCAAGGCGCCCGCTCGACCCGCTACATCCTGCGGCACACCAGCCGCATGACCGCCGCCTGGTACCGGCTGCAAATGCAGGAGTTCACCGAGCGCGGGCAGCGCGAGCACGCCCGCCGCGGGTTCGCCCACGGCAAACCGCCCTACGGGTATGTGGACCGTTTCGTTGAACCGGACCGCCCGCTGAAAGGAGGGCTGTTCGAGCGGCGCACCCCCCGCGTGCTCGTGCTCGACCCCGACGAACGCAAACCGGCCGCCGTCGCGCAGATGTTCCGATGGCGGACCGGGGAGGACCGGCCGGTGTCGCTGGAGGACATCACCGGCCGCCTCAACGCCGACCCCGACCGGTTCCCGCCGCCAGGCGAGGTGGGGTGGAGGTTGCAGACCGTGCGCGCCCTGCTGATGAACCCGAAGTACACCGGCTACATGGTGTACAACCGCAAGGGCACCCGCACCAACGGGCACCGGTACAAGCCCTACCGGGAATGGGTGTGGTCGGCGGAGCCGGTGCATCCGGCGATCGTGCCGCTGGAGACCTGGGTGCGCGCCCAGGAGGTTTCGGCCAAGCACAACCGCCGCCAGCAGGGCACCGGGTGGGTGCAGGAGGCGCTGGGCGTGTTCGGGTTCGACCCGACGCGTGTGGCCTCCTCCAAGGCCCACACCCTGTATGAGGTCAACGGTGCCCGGTTCGCCGTGCCCCGGCGGCCGGTCCCCGAGCCGGTTGCCGAAGCTCTCATCGAGTCGCTGGCCGGGCATTTGTGGTCCGCCGGGCCGGTGCGGCCGCCCGCCCCGACCCCGGGAGGCGCGACGGTGCTGGTGTGTGAGGCCGAGCGTGTGGGCGGCTCCTGGGTGGGTGCGGCCCCGGCCGGGTGGGCCTGGACCTACGCCCCGTCGCTGGATGAGTTGACGCGGCGAGCTGCGGACGCGGCGGCGCTGGCTCTGGGCGCCGACCCTGCGCATGTAGCGGTGGGTTTGGATGTGCACGCCCCCGGGGTGGACGAGCTGGAGCAGGCCCGGCAGGCCGAGCAGGAGGCGTTGGCGTGGGCGGTGCGGAGCCTGCGGGAGTCCGGGGCGTCGTGGAAGGACATCGCCCGGGTGACCGGTACGACCCAGGCCCGCGCGAAATCAGCGCTGGTCAGCGGAAACGTGGAGGACTTTCAATGAGCGCACGACATGGCAAGCCGCAGACCATGACGATCAGGGTCGAGGCCACCATCACAGTGGATGCCGAACGCGCACACCTGTGGGCCCTCACCCACGGGGAGCAGGGACGCGAGGGGTACCTCCGCCTGTTCGCGGCTGACCTCTCCGAAGCCCCGGCGCTAGTAGAGACCGGGGCCAGGCTGATGTGGCACCGGCTCGGCGGCAAGGTGCCCGAACCGGTCGAGCTGGCGGCCCTCAACGGCCGCACGGTGCGCGACCAGGTGCGATTCGACCGCGACGCCGCCTTCTTCTGAGGCCACGCTTCGGGCCGACCACATCCGAAGATCCGATCGGTGAGAGCGTTCATATCACCGCTCCATGCGGGGGTGGGGCACCCTTCAGGCTATCCAGCCGCGCCACACCCACCGGCGCGGGTCAGCCGGGGGCGGGTCGGGTTCGTAGACCGCCCGCGCCCCCGGATCACCCCCCGGGGCCTTGTGGTCATCGTCCACGACCAGGTAGGCGCCTGGGTCCGGGTCCTCATAGATCGCCGCGTGCTGCATCTGCTGGACGGACCCGTCCATCGGCCCGCCGATGAGTTCCACATCCACCCAGTTACTCATGGACGCCAGCCTGCCGTATGCGGCGCGCGCCTCGCGGCCCGTTATTCCGCCTGGGCCCCGTCTGGCGCAGGTGGTGATGCAGCGGGCGCCCGACGAGCTGAAAGGGAGAGTGGCGGGGGTGCGTTCGCCGCCGGGTCGGGCGGCAAAGCGGTCTCCGCGCCGGTGGCCGGGGTGTTCAGGTGGCACTGGCCGTGCTTAGGCCACAAAAAAACGGCGCCCCTCCCGCCGAAACGGAAGGGGCGCCAGAGTTTCACACTAGGCCGTGGAAAAACACCCGATACCGGGTGTGCTACCGCAAGGGCTTCACAGCGGAAGCCCGACCGTGAACCGCGCCGGGCGCGGCTCCGGGACCGGGGTGGGGTCCGGCACCGGCCCGACCCACCCTTCATCCGACACCGCCAGGTGCGACACCCACAAGGGCGGGAACCGGCGGCCCAGCTGGTAGTCCATGGCCGCTCGGGTCTCCGGCCCCGGAATGCCGTCATCCGGGCTGATGCCGTACTTGGCCTGGAACTTCTTCACCGCGAAATAGGTGCCGTTGCCGAAATCCCCGTCAGCCCCGGCCGGGCCGATGTCATACCCCAGGTCCTGGAGCTCGCGCTGAAGGTCGCGCACCTCGGTACCCTGGTCACCCCAGTACAGGGTGCGGCGGCGCAGGTACCGGTACCCAGTGAGCCCCATCGGCCCCGACAGGCCCTGGCCCCAGGTCATGGTGTGCACGTCGGTGGTGGCGTGCCCTTCGAACACCCGCAGCTCGGTGCGGCTGCCGTCAGAGTGGAGTTCCAGGCGCAGCCACGCACCGGGCGGGTGGCGGGCGCCGGTATGGGTCGCCGGGTCGGCGTCGGCCGCGATGTCGTACTTCTGCAACCTCGCATAGAAGTTCCCGGGGGCGGTCTGGTAAGTGAGCAGGCCTGTCTTCCCGAACGCGGCGTGCCACCGCACTTCGCTGGCGCCGTGCCCCGCCTCCTGGGTGGGCGGGTGCCACAGGTACCAGCGCACCCACCACTCACCCTTCGGTAGCGGGATGAGTAGTTGCGGGGTATCACCGCGGTGCCGCCCAGAGTCGACCCGGATCGAAGGACGCCCGTAGATGGTGCGGGCATCGTCGTAGGTCGCGCGCGACGGCGCGGTGATCGTGACCGTGCCGGAGGCCGCGGAGTCCGCGAGCGTCTGGTTGGAGGGCCGGGTGCCCGGCTGCCCGGCCAGGGTGTTGTCAACGAGGAGCGTCACCGGATCGTCACCTGCACCGTCAGGTCCTCAGCCTCCGCCTCCTCGGGCACATCGACCTCGACCGTGACGCCGGTGCCGTCCGACACCTCCACCTGCGGGCGAATGAGCGCCCACGGCTCTTCGGGGGTGATGGTGACCGACGCCGCCACAGCCCCGCCCCGGGTGTCGGGGTCGAGCAGGACCACGCGGACGCCGATGGTCCCCTCCGTGATGGTGGCCTGAGCCCGGAGGACGATGATGGTCTGGTTGCGGCCCTCCAGGTTGTGGTACGGGTGCGGGGAGCGCCGGGATTCCAGCGGGCCGCCCATGTGCCACATCATCGGGTGGGCGGTGGCCACATAATCCCCGCCGCCGTCGTCTCCCCCGGTGGTGTTTTCCAGGGCGGTAATGCGGGTGTTGAGCTTGGTGACGTCTGCCGGCCAGTCGGTGGACGCGAGCAGGTGACGCGAGTGCTCCCCGGCGTCGCCGCTGCTGGTGTCGGGGGCTTGGCCGACGAGCACCCGTTTCACCTCGTCCGGGGCGCGGAATCGGGGGACGGCGCCGCTGCTGTCCGCTGTGATTTCCGCGACGGGTTCTCCCCGGTGGTCCATGAGGTCGGTTAACCGGTCGCCGGTGTCGGGGTCCCACACCCACAGTCGGGCGCCGGGGATGAGGACGGCGGTGGCCCCGAGGGTGTCGGGGCCGACCTGGACCTGTTGGCCGGGGGCGACCACGAAGTCTGCGGGGGTGCCGCCGAACTGGTACCGCACGGGCCTCCCTTCGTTCAGCGGGGGCGGCCCCACGGTGCGCGGGGCCGCCCGGGTGGGTTTAGGCGCGGTGCGTGGCGCCGCCGGTTGCGGCCGGTGCGGTCTTGTCTCCCTCGACGAGGCGCTGGACGTATGTCGCGATCGCGGTCAGCACGGCCGACCCGGCCACCGGGGCGAGGCTGGCGTAGTCGATGACCTCCCCGGCAGACACGGTGTTGAGGATGACGGTGGCCAGGGCGACCAGGACGACGGAGACGGCGCCCTGGGCCATGGTGCGGCCCGAGCGGGTACGAGCGTCGGCGTGGACGTGCTTAGCGGGCAAAGGTGGTCCTCCAATGGGTTGGTGGTGCGCCCGGACCAGGACAGTCCAGGCGGAACCGACGCCCCTGGACCATCGGGCGGCCCAGGGGCGTGGTCCATGCGGTCCGCCCCAGGTGGGGCGGGGTGGTACGGGCTAGTGGGGTGCGAGGAACACGACCGGCCCGGTCGAGCAGAGGATCATGTCGCTGCCCGCCCACACGGTGCAGGCGGCAGTAATCCCGGCCGCGAACCCCGCGGCGAACAGCAGGAGGCGGCCGGCGGGCCGGTTCGGGTGGCGGGTCACGTGACGGGGGCGGTCCATGCGGCGTCCCATGTGGCCCGGCCGATCAGCGCGTCGACGCCCAGCCCCTTCTCGGCCTGGAACTGGCGGGCCACGCGTGCGGTGCGGGGCCCGTAGAGCCCGTCCGCGTTGCCGATGCCGACCCAGCCCCGGTCGAGCATGCGCTGCTGCCACCGCCGCAGGTCAGAACGGTGGGAGTAGAACCCGGACACCTGCCAGTTCGGGCCGGACTTGGGGCCAAACGCCCACCGGTGCGGGAGCGGGAAGGTCGGGGCCTTGCCGGTGGGCGGCGTACCGCCACTGCCGCCCGGGGTGCCGCCGCTCCCGGTGATCTTGCGGGCGCGGGCGACGATCTCATCGAGCTGGGCGACGATCTTCGGGCCGGGGCAGGAGGTGTGTCCGCCCCACGCGGAGCCGCCCATGCCGTGCCAGCCCAGACCCCGGCCTGAGGTGGAGTTGGTGCGCTGGAGCGGGATGCCGTGGGTGCGGTGCGCCCACGCGAGGATTTCGGCGTTGCGGTCAAGCTGGGCGTCGGTCAGCCGGTCACCCCCCTTGCCTTCGTTCTCGATCGAGATGCAGAAGCTGTTACCTGCGGCCTGCGCCCACGCCCTGTTCGCGGTGTCCACCCACTGGTACAGGGCACCGTTCTTACCGGTCCCGAAGTGGGAGGAGGCGCGGGCGCGGGACTGCCGGAACCAGGAGTCGGTTCCGGTGAGCGTGCCCTCCATGATGTGCACGACGACGATCCGCGGGGAGATCCCGCCGCCGCTGTAGTTGACGGGGATAGGGCGCCACGTGGCGCCCGGCATGCGAGCCAAGCGAGGTCCTTCCGGTTGAGGGCATGAAAAAAGCCCGCACGATGGCGGGCGTTGGGGTGGGGGTGCTCTAGATACTTGGTGGGCTTCAGCTGGTCACATCAACTCCTTTGGGTGTGAGTATGTGGCGACCACGCTGTGTAAACCCCGTCAGTCGCGCCAGATGACCACGGCCATGTCCATCAGCTGGTTGAGCTCCCGCTCGATCTGCTCGCGCGAGCGCTGGTCGCGCACCACCTGCGAGACGGTGACCGGGTTTCCCCTGATCATGCGCGTGAGGTGGTAGACCGGGTACCCGTCCTGGATGGTCCAGGAGAGCCCCTTCTCCGTCGGAACGGACGATCCGGAGTGGTCGACCTGGGCCGCCGCGACTTCGGGCTCCCCCCCGTCGAGGACCGCCCGCACCGAACCGGGCGCCCATCCCAGCGTCTCTTCCAGACGGCGGATGGTGAGGTCCCGCGGGAAGCTGCGCCCGCGGCGAATATCACGCAGCGCCTGCTCCGAGGTGCCGGCCCGGACCGCGACGTCCTTCCAACGCAGACCCAGCTCCAGGCGGCGGTCGTC
This sequence comes from Nocardiopsis mwathae, assembly GCF_014201195.1. Lineage (NCBI taxonomy): Bacteria > Bacillati > Actinomycetota > Actinomycetes > Streptosporangiales > Nocardiopsidaceae > Nocardiopsis > Nocardiopsis mwathae. The sequence goes on from NZ_JACHDS010000001.1 coordinate 2,623,451, forward strand.
CATGGCCTGATCGAGCAGGTCGTACCTGGGGTCGGCGGGGGGCGGGGTGTGCTGTTCCATGACCCAAGTTTATGCCAACTTGCAGCTAGCTAGGAACAACTTTGGCCTAGTTTGCTCTTCCTGGTGGCCCGAAGCACATCCCCGCTTCCCCCCACCAGGCGACGCCGTGACCCCCCATCACCCATCCACGTGCCGAAGCGGCGAGTGTTCACCGTCCGCCTCCTTCCACATCGTCGACCCGTGTCGTAAGCCGGTGAACCGCGTCCTCGGTGCGCTTCACGGCGTCTTTCAGGCTGCCGCCGTTGTTGTGCTGCACCTCGTGGCGGACCTCCTCCACCCGTTCCTCCAGTGCGGCGACGCGTTCCATCAGCCCTGGGCGCGCCTCGACTCCCGCGCGCTCGGGCTCTCCGGCGAGGTCGTCCACCAGGTGCACGACCCTGCGCACCATCCGGCCGACCCGGCGGGCTCCCATCGCGAACGCCCCGACTGCGGCCACGGCCCCGGCTGCGGCGGCGTACCACGGCTCGATGCCATTGATCCATGCGGGCAAACCGCCCCTCCTCTCCAGAGTCAGAGCGAGTACTGCCACGAGTCGAAACTGACCCACGCCGGGCGGTGGTCGGACTGGCGGCGGATGATGATCTGCCCCGGCAGCCACGACGTCGCACCGCTCGACGCGATCGTCAGATTGACGCTGTGCGACCCGCCCGCCGCCGCCACGTGCCGCGTGTACCCGCCCGGCCGCGCCACCGCTGGCACACGGGCGATGTAGGTCTCATCGGGCATCGTCCCGCCGTTGGTACGGGCGATCATGCCGCGCAGCTCCACCCGGTCTGGGGCGATCATCCTCCACCCGGGCGTGTACCCGGAGTTGTGCCACTTCGTGTACCCCCTCCGCAACTCCAGGGGCTTCCACGGTGTGGGGTAGGCGGCGTCGACAAGGGTGCGGTACACCGGCTCCGACTGGCCGGAGGAGTGAAGAAGCTGCCCGTCATACACCCGCAGGCGGCTGGTGTCGGTCTCCCAGATCAGCGCCCCCACGTGCGGGTGGCGCGGCCGCGAATCCGAGGTGCAGGGGATCGCCCCATACGGGACGGTCCACTCCCGCACCCCCTGATCCACCCCGCCCCCGGCCACCACCGTGGAGCCCCCCGCGATGCTGATGTGGGCCAGGCCGACCTCCCACCGCCCATCCGGTTGCCGAACAGGCATAGGGCGGGAACCGCCCGGGGTACCCTCGACCACGGCCAGCCCCACGGTTCCGGTGTCCGGGTCGGCCCGGATGGCCACCAGGTCGGTGCGCGGCGCCGACGAGGTGTTCGGGGTGACGGGGCGCTGGATAGGGGCGGTGTTGCGGTACCAGTACCCGCCGACCAGGGCATAGCCCGGGTGGATCGTGACCAGGGCGGTGCCGTCAGCGGTCACCTCGAACCGGTCGGCGTGGTCGGCCGGTTCGCCGGTGCCCCACGCCCCGTGGACGACCCCGGACGGGGCGAACTGCCTGAACCAGCGGGCGAGGTCGACGGCGCGGTCGATGGGTGAGTCGGGCATGACGCCGTACTGCTCGGCCACAGAGAGCCTTTCTATGCTGCTTGGAGTCGGTCCACGTCCTGCCGGAGCCGCCGCAGCGCCCGGTACACCTTGGGAATGTGGATGGGGTCGCCGACGATCGGGGTGATGGTCTGCCCGTGGTCGGGGGTGCGCCGGTAGACGACCTCGCGGATCACGTCCTGCACCGGGCCGCGGTCGGTCAGGAACGTCACCCGGTCGCCGAGGTCGACGTCCCTCCCCCACTGGATGCCCTCGGTGCCCAGCAGCTCGAACGCGACGGTTTGGGTGCCGGCGGCTTCGGCGAACCGCTCGTCGGCGAGCTGCCGTGTGGCTTCGTCGGGTGGCCGCCACTGGTCGTCGTCTTCGGATTCGGGTTTTTCGGCGAGGTCACGCTGGTCGACGAATTCTTCGAGGCGCAGGTTCGGGAACAGCGGGGAGGTTCGGGAGTACTCGAAGAGGAGCCGGTCCTTGCCCTCCCCGCCGCACCCGTAGACCAGGTGGGTGACCTCGGGCGGGGTGAGCTCGTAGGTGTAGCTGCTGACGTTGCCGAGCTCCACCCCGAACGCCACATCTGAGGTGAGGTCGCGCGGCTCGTAGTACTCGAACACCAGCTCTGTTGCGTGTTGGAGGATGCGCCACCCCACCCCCGCCCCGTTCGCGACGGCGAAAAGGTGCTCGTGCAGGTCGGTGAACCGCTCCGCGCTGGCCAGCCGGGGGCCGCGGCCCTGCGATACGGGGACCGTCAGGCCGGGGTGGCGTCGGGTGCGAAGGGCGGCGGGACCGGCGTGGCGGGACAGGACGGTGCTGATGACGGTCTCAGCCGGGCCGCGGATGGTTTCCCGGTCGGTGGGGTGTTTGACGCCCTTCGGGGTGATGGGGGCCAGGTGGGACGGGTAGATGACGCGGCGGAAACCGGTGGTGTCGCAGGCCCCGGTTGCGGTGATAGTGCCCGCGCCGGTGGGGTTGGTGGTTCCGGCGTCCTGGGTGCCGGTTTCGTCGGTGATGTGGGTGATGGGGCCGGAGAACACCACTCGGCCGTCGACCTCGAAACTGATGCCTTCCCCTGTGTCGAGAAGTTCGGCCGACGGGGTGCCTGCTGCGACGGCGATCTTCCATGACCCGGCTGCGAGGTGACGGGCGTGGATTTCGAGGTCGTGCTCGTCGTCGATCTCACCAGTGAAGTCACGGTCGTGATTGCGGACGCGGATGGCCCATTCCTCCCGCACCTCTTCCCCTCTCCATTGTTCGGCTTGGGATTTCACGCGGGAGGTCTCGGGAGGTCCAACTCAGCTGAAAGTTACGGAGGTAGGCATGCGCACGCAAGAAACGCTTGGTGGCCTGCATACATGGCGTTTGTCCGATGCGTACTCAGGCCGAGCCAACTTGCTTCAGTAGAGAACACCCCGAGAAGTCGCACCTGAACTTTCGGACATGACCGTGTAAATCCCCGAGCCAGGGGGATATTCCACTGAAGCACGGTGCATGCGCTGGTTAAATTCAGAAGTGGGCCATCGGGTATTCTCGTCCCACCTGATCCCTCCAAGTTTCGCCGTGTAGACTTCCACGCCACCTGACGACAGATCCGCCCCTAGAAAATCGTTTGCCGACTCTTCAATCAAGCGAACAGCGGAACTCAAATCATTATACATACCCTTAACCTCCTGCCGAGAAATACGTGCAGAAAGCGCAGAAAAGTAAAGTTTATCTTCGTACCACCCAAGGACCATCACAATCCTTGAAACTGCACGCCATCCATCCTCAAGTTGTATCCCGAGCCCTCTCTTGGCAACCACTTCGCGCATTTTACCCACCGCTTCATTGCGGCCATACCTCAACCGAAGAAGATGATGAGGGACCGGACGGCCTCGATTTGTTTTTCCGCGTAGAATGTAGTCATCAGACACAAGAATCGCCCTACTTCGAACTGAGCCCAGAAAATCGAGGACGTCAGCGAGGACATCTGAAAGCTGGAGAATTACAGCACGAAACACAAGTCGTTGAATCGGCGAAACTCGGCGCAATATGCTCGCCGCTGATGTTAGCGAACCATGGATACTTCGCTTCGCCAGTTCCTCTTGCACCTGACCTGCAACCTCCGCCGCTGTTAGGCGGTTCATAGCCCGACTGCAGACCAGGCCCACAGGGAGAGGCACAGAGCGACCTGAGGTATGTGGTCGCCGAAATCCCGGAGACCGCAGAGAGAACGCGGCCAGCACCCGCCCCAGGAAGCTCTCAGCATTCAGGGTCATTCCGCACCTCCCTCACCTATTTTCCTCTGACGCCCTTCTGTTGAACGAGGATGCTGAACCTCATGCCTTGTGTTTATTCCCCCCTCAGGGCTCTCCGGCACGTCACCTGGCGGACACACATCGGGTTGGCTACTGCCATCCAAATGGCTGATTTGCTGCGCTGTATCGACGAGGCCGTTCATAGCCGCGCGTCCGACGTTCCTCACCGCGAGTGGCACCAGGGTGGCCAGCAGTTGCGCAGCTGAGAGCGCCCCCAAGCCCACCAGAAAGGCAACGAGCGGGTTCATGGACTGCGGGAACGTTGCCCCGATCGCACCTGCGACCACACTGCTGACGAAGAGCCCGAGGCCCACTGCCACAAAGTAGGCGCCTGCCCCTGGAGCTGGAAGGCGTTCCTCTCCCGGCCTCACGTCCGGCAGCCTCTGGGATGGGTTTAGGGGGTCCGCTCTCACCTTCCAGGGTGCCTGGCCATGCCACATGATCGATCTAATGGCGACGAGAGCATGCGAAACACCACCTCCCCCTAGCCCCCAGATGGCTACCCAGTACCAATCCATGCGTAAAGGTTAGGTTGGATTGGCCCCCTCGTGAGGAATTTCTAGGAAATTCACCAGCGCGCACCATGCGTCAGCACGTAGCAGCGATTGGTGTGTAGCGGAGAACAAGTCGGGAATTATCGGACATCTGTCCCGTCTCGGCATCGATGGTGTTGTCTCCTGGCCGTAGCGGCCACAGCGTTGAACCGGGCTGGGTGAGGTAACGGTAGGCGTTGGCCCCGTCCAACCGCACGGACTTGCGGCGGGGCCGGGTGTCGATGACCAGCGTCTCCCCCTCACCGATGGCACGGTCGATCTCCAGCCACTTCCCCGTCGTCCGGTTGGCCAGCCGCACCCCCGGCCCCAGCGGGCCCTTGAGTTCCCACACCGGCCAGGTGCGCACCCCTCCCTCGATGCGGATGGGCATGCCGGGGCCGATCGCGGTGGAGTCGCGGACACGCACCGGCAGGATCGGCAACCAGGTGCCGTCGTCGCCGGTGGGGCCTCGGTAGATGAGTTCCACCGGATCCAGCTCCCAGTACGGTTGCTCGCACCTGAACTTCAGCCCGAGCGTGGCCCAGGTGAGGCCTTCGTGGTCGCGGCCCATGTCGCCCTCCGCGCCGCCCTCGTAGTGGGCTGTGATGCGGCGCCGGGTGCCGTCGAACTCGGTGACAGTGATCGTCCCGGCCCCACCCCCGTGGGCGGGGAACGGGTCGAGATCCCTGGCGAGGGCGCGGCGCCGGTCGATGATGTCGCGGCGTGATTCCCCGTGGACCCTGATAGGGAGGAAGACCTCCCGGGGCAGTGCGCGCACCCCGGCCACCTGGTCGCCGTCGAGCACCCCGGACTCGCGCCTGTAGTACTCGTACTCCGGCATGCCCAGCCCGCGGGCACCGTCGAGCAGCGTGCACCCGCCTGCCCAGTCGGAGAGCACCGTCACCCGCCCGGCGGCCGATGTCCAGGTGATGCGGGTGGTGTAGTCGACGGGCCGAACCCACCCGGGTGGCCTGCCCCCACCGCCGGTCTCGGGGGGTGGGGGCAGGTAGATGATCGGCACGCTCTCACCTCACTGTCGGGTGCAGGGCCTCGTAGTCCCGCAACGCGGTGACGACCTGGCGGGCCGTGGACCGGGGCGCCCGGGTTTCGGTGATGTGGAAGGTGTGGCCCTCCCGGGCGGCCGGCTCCCTGTTCCGGTCGGCTCGGATGTCGGCCCACTGCTCCCGGGTGAGCACCGGCTCCGGGCCACCAGTGGCATTGGCCACCAGGTTCAGCCCCGGGGGCAGCCACCCGCCGTCGTCATACAGCGTCGGCACACCTATCGACGCGCGCAGCGCCTGGGTGAGCAGCGGCGTCGTCGCCGCCGTGTTGTCCGCGCGGTCCTGGAGGAGGAAGTCCTTCCAGTCGATGATGCCGCCAGTGGCCATGGCCTTGGGCCGCAGGATCGCGGTGGCGGAGTTGACGTACCCCTTGTTGATGCGGACCGCGTTCGACTCGTTGCCGCCCACCGTGGTGTTGCGGTCGACCACGATGTTGATGTGGCCGTTTCCGCGGTAGGTGGCGAGGTCACCGGTCCGCCGCTCGCTCAACGGAACATGCTTCATTCCCCCGTTGAACGATGCGACGGCTGCCGACCAGATGTTGTTGTACCGGTCGGCGACCTTCGCGTCCTTGATGATCTTGGACACGAACATGGCGCACCACGGCAGGCCGTTCATTCCGAACGCCCGGGTGAACTCGTTGGAGTAGTCCGAGCCGCCGAAGTTGCCGACCTTGGACTTCGCGAGCTTGATCATGCTGCCGAAGTCGCCGCCGAGCTTCGGCTCGATGACCTTGCCCAACCAGGAGGTCAGGCCGCTGATCATCGACTTGGGTAGTTTCGCCACGGCGTCGCCGAAGCGGCCCATGCGGCCGCCGCCGATCGCCGCCAGGGTCTCCCCCACCAGCGGGTCCAACGCGGCCTTGGCGGTCTTTTTCAGCCCGCCGGTGAACCCGTCCGTGGCGGCCCTGGCGAAGCTGCCGATGCGGTCGAGGATGCCGCCGTTGGCGAACGCCTGGTGGGGGACCATCCCGGACAGGGCGTTGCGCACCCCGGCGGTGCCTCCGCTGCGGGCGGCCGAGTTGATCGCGTTGACCCACCCGGGACCCACAGCTGCGGTGAATTCGGGGCGCATGACGGATTCGCCGCCGGACAGGTCGAGAATTCCGCCTGTCGGTGAGAAGAACCGGTGCACGTCCTTGCCGGGGGTGTACCCTGGAAGTGTGCCGCCGTCAGCGAATGCCATCCGAGAGAGCTTGTCCATTTTGACAAGCCCAGCGACCTTGTTCCAAACCGCTCGGATACCGTTGTTATAGACGGTGTCCACAACGAATTGGACCGGTTTCTTCGTGGCAGACCGGATCTTATCCCAAGCAGTCTTGATGCCCTGCTGCGCCCGTTCGAAAGCCCTGATGCTCTTCGCGCGGAAATCCTCGAACACCTTGACTGTTCGGTCGCGGAGTGATGACGCCCGCTGCGCCACCCAATCCCGAAGTGTCGCGACCAGCTGAGCGGGTTTATCCCGCACCGCAGTGAAGATCGAAACTGTTTTGTTCCGCAAGTCCGCGTAGGTGGAAACCGCCCGGTCACGAAGCGACACCGCGCGCTGAACGACCTGGTCACGCATGCCCTGCACACGGCTGATCGCGTCATCGCGCAAACCGGTGAAGAGCCCGACCACGCGGTTCTTCAGATCGACCGCTGTCTGCACCATGTCATCGCGAAGTTCAGCGAACTTCGAACCGACTTCGGAGACCTTGGAAGAGATCGCCTGACCGACCAGCGACATCAGCCCGGTGAACTTCTCAGTCAGCCATTTACCGAGCTCGAAGACAATGACACCGAGAACATAGAGAACAGCGGCCGCCACCCCGAGCAGAAGCGCGGGGATACCAGCGACGACCACCGCGACCGCGATCCCCAGGCCAGCGAGGATCTTCGGCCCCCACTCGGCCAGCCAATCGACGATATTCGCCGCGTTATCAACAGCGGAACTGAGTTTCGCGGGAAGTTCTTTCGCCCACTCAACAGCGGAATCCGCTAGCCCACGCAGTTTCTCAAGCGCTTTGTCTTTAAGCCCGTCGACCCATTCGACAATGGCGCCTGTGTCGATCGCTTCGCTGATCTTTCCGGGGATCGACTTGACCCGATCGACAATGGACTGCGCGAACCCAGTCAGGTGCTCGTGGGCTTTGCCGGGCAGCTCCTTCAGCCACTCCAGCGCCGCGTCGCCGATCTCCGAGACACGCGGCCCGACCCGCCCTGGGAGCTCGGTGGCCCACGCGATGATGTCGTCGCCCAGCCCGGTCAGCCACCCGGCGATGTCCTGCCCTATGCGGGTGAGGTTGTCCAGGTCGAGGATCCCGGCCAGCAGATCCATGAGCCCCTGGCCGAGGTCGACCATGGCGTCGTAGAACCGGGCGGGCAGGTCGCCGGCCCACGCCACCAGGTCGTCGCCGCGGGCTTTGAGCCAGTCAGCGGCCTGCGCACCGGCGTCCTGCAACGCGGTGACAATCTCGGAGAAGCTGGGCGGGTCGGTGAAGACGCCGACCAGGGCGTCCCACCCGTCGACGAGGGCGTCCCACGCCGCAGACGAGGCGTCGACGACCCAGTCCCAGCCCGCGACGATGGCATCCCAGGTGACCTGGCACGCCCACACCACGGGTTGGAGGACCGACATGATCGCCGCGCCCATGGCGTTGAGCCCGTCGCGGAACCACTCGCAGTGCTGGTAGGCCTCGTAGATGGCCACCCCGAGCAGCACCAGGCCGGTGATGATCAGCCCGACCGGGTGGGCATTCCAGGCGACATTCAACGCCCACTGGGCCGCGGTCCACGCCAGGGTGGTGCCGCGAACGATCTTGACCCACGTGTTGTAGGCCTTCATGCCGAGGACGCTGCGGCCCTGGGCGGTGGCCTGCTGGTTCCACAGGAGGGTTTGGGAGCGGATGGCCGCGCTCAGCCGGGTGGCCAGCGGGGCGCCTGTGGCCATCGCAGTGTTGATGTTGGTCCAGCCGCGCCGGAAGTTCCCGAGCGTGGTCGCGGCCGCGGCGGCAGCCCCCGCTGTGCGGTTGATGCCGGTCGTCAGCAGCCCGACCGTGGTCACGACTTTGCCGCCGACCCACACCATGGGGCCGATCGCGGCCACGACCATGCCGATCGTGGTGGCGGTGGACAGCAGCTCGGGGTTGGTGTGCGCCAGGTCTTGGAGTCCGACCGTCAGCCACTTCACCCGGTCGGTGGCCTGCTCCAGCATCCCGGAGTCGCCGATCGCGATCAGCAGGCCCTCCAGGGCGGATTTCAGTTCCGCTAGGGCCCCGTTGAGGCCCTGCATCTGGATGTCGGCGATGTCCTGGGCAGTGCCCCCGGCGCCCTCCAGCTCGGTGGTGAGATCCGAAAGCGCCCCGGAACCCTGCTCCAGCAGCGCGGACATGCCCGGCCCGGCCTCCAGGCCGAAAATGGTGAGCATGTCGGCCGTGGAGGCCCCCGAATGCTCCAGTTGGCCGATGATGTCGACCAAAGGAAGCATCTGCCCGGTGGAGTCAGCGACAGACACTCCGAGCTCGTCAAGGGTGTCCTTGACCGCGCCGGTCGGCTTCAGGAGGCGGCTGATCGCCCCGCGCAGCACGGTCCCGGCCTGTTCGCCCTGGATACCGGCGTTGCCGAGCAGGCCGACCGCAGCCGAAACCTCTTCGAACTGCAATCCGGCGGACTTAGCGACCGGGCCGATGTACTTGAACGAGTCGCCGAGCATCCGCATGTTGACGTTCGAGGACGTGAACGTCTTGGCGAGGACATCGTTGACCCTGGTCAGGTCGCTGGCGGCGAACCCGTACCCGGTGAGGATGTTGGAGGCGATGTCGGCCGCGTCCGCCAGGTCCAGCTGGCCGGCTGCCGCCAAGTCCAACGTTCCGGGAAGGGCGGTGAGGATGTCGTTGGCGTCGAACCCCGCCATGGCCAGGTAGCCCATGGCGTCGGCGGCCTGGGAGGCCGAGTACTGGGTGGACGCGCCGAGCTGCTGGGCCAGGCCCCTCAGCTGGGAGAACTGGTCGCCAGTGGCACCGGAAACCGCGCGGACGCGGTTCATGGACGACTCGAAGTCCCCGGCGGTGGACAGCATCACCCCGGAGGCCGCCACCAGCGGGACCGTCATCCTGGTCGTGGCCGACCGGCCGACCGCCGCCATCTCGTCCCCGGCCGACCGCCACGCCCGCCCCGCCTCGGCGACACCTTCGGAGGAAGCGGCGGTGATCGCCCCACCCACAGCCCCGGACAGGGCGGAGGTGATCGCGGGACCGGCCTTGGCGATGACACCGCCGAGGTCGCGGGTCGAGCGGGCCAGCGCTGCCGACAGGGCGGCCCCACCTGCCGACCCGGCGCGGGTGCCCTGGGCCGACATGGCGGCCGGGAGGGTGCGCTCGGTGGACTGGGCGACGGCCTGGACTGCGGCGCGGGTGGCGGCCTGGGTGGAGGCGGTCAGGGCGGCCCCCATGGACCGGTCCACCGCACGGGCCGCCGAGGACGACAGGGTTTCCCCGGCGCGCGCCCCGGCCGCCCCCATCGCTGAGGGCATGGCGGTGGTGGCGGCGCGCCCGGCCGCCTTCGCGGTCTTCTCCCCCGCCTCGCTGGCGGCCTTGGCGGCGGTGCGGGACACTTCCCGGCCAGCGGCGTCGGTGATGCCTGATCCGAGGCGGGTGCCGGTGGTGGTGGCGGCTTTCGCGGCGGCGCGGGTCGCCTCGGCCCCCAGCCGTTTGGAGAAGTCGCGCATGGACGGCAGGACGTTGAGCCAGACGGCGCCGACAGTGGAGGCCACCCCCGCACCTCCCCTTTTCCTACTGGTCGTGGTTGCGGGAGTGGGCGGGGGTGAGCCGGGCCACCATCGCCTCATAGCCGTCGCGCAGCGCCTGCGCCTGCTCCTCGCGGGCAGCCTGCTCGGCCTCGTCCGTGGGGCGCGGCACCGGATCGGGGCGTTTGATCGCCCGCGGATTCTTCGCGTTGACCGCGGCGGTCAGGGTGGCGTGCTCCCGCACCGCGTCCGTGATCGCCGCCAGCAGGTAGGTGTCATCCGACCAGGTGTGGCCGCGCGCTGACCGGTGCAGCGCGGAGTCCGGCGGCAGGTGCTCCACCAGGACACGCAACTGCCGCAGGGTGATCTCACCCCGGAAGTACTCGGCTACCGCGTCGCGGTGGTACTCGGCGATGAGCGCCGCCTCCACCGCCTCGGGGTGGTCGCCCAGGAGGTCTAGGACCGTGTAGGGCGCCCGTCCACCAGCTCGTCCTGAAGGCTGGCGTTGACATCGAGGAAGACCAGCATGACGTCAGCGTCACGATGCTCGGGGTGGGCGATGAACTGCTCGTACTGGTCGCCCAGGATCGCGCGGGCCTTGTCGGAGGTGGTCTTGGCGGCGTCGAAGGCCTCGCTCCACTCGTCGTCGGCGAACAGCGGGTGCGGGAAAGCGTAGGTTTCCCCGTCCTCACCGTCGAAAGCGACCTTGGCCTCGTCGTCCAGGCCCAGGGTTTCGGTGTACTTGCGGCGCACCGCGGCGAGGGTGCGGCGGGTCTTGCGGTTCTTCTCAGCCACTCACGGGCTCCAATCGTCTACTTCTTCTTGGGGATGGCGGGTTCCAGGTCCGCCGACTCCGGCGAGATGTGCAGGGTCTCGGGATCGGGCTCGGTGACGGTCACCTCGGCGGTGGCCTCCAGGCCCCTATAGGTGGCGGTGATCGTCGCCTCACCGGGGGCCACGGCGGTGGCCGTCCCGGTCTTGTCCACGGTGGCCACACTGGTGTCCGAGCTGGACCAGTCCGCGTCAGCGGTGACATCACCGTGGTTGGTGGTGGCGGTGAACTGGCGGGTGGAAGCCATAGGTGTCCCCTCCAGGGGTGGTGTGCGGTTGGTGGTCGCCCAGCCCACTCACACGGTGAGCCGGACCTCGCGGGGCGCCACCCTCAGGAAGAAGGGTCCGGCCGCCCACCAGCGAGTTCACGCCACCCGGGGCCATCCAGCCAATTCAGGACGTCCGTGCCGAACACCGGGTCCATGTAGGCCTTGACAGTGGTCTCATAGCCGGTCGCGTCAGAGCGCGACTCCTGGGCGCCGCCCACGTCGGTCACCGCGCCGCGCGGGAACAGGCGCGCCCGGACACGCTCCTGGCCGGTGGTCTTCGACCGGTCAGAAGCGAGGAACAACCACCGCCGGTCAACGGTCGGCGGAACAGCGGGCTTGGCCCACCGCAGCGGCTTGCCCAGGTCAGTGCCCAGTTCGTCGAACTGCAACCCCTCGTACAGGGCGATGGACACCGGGCTGGTTTCGAGCATGGTGAACTTCGCTGTCTGGGTGTCGCTGTTGATGTCGTCGCGCACCGAGGTCGCTTCCTGGGCGGCCTTGGTCTCGGCCAGGTCCCGGTCCCGGTCATGCGTGGTGCCGTCCTCACCGGTGTAGCCCACCGGGTACCAGCCCTCGGGCAGCGGCTCCAGCTCCCCCGTGTCCGGATCGAACAGCTGGTCAGGCACAGGGGTGGTGTAAGAGGCGACGAACACCGCGGTGAACAGGCCCTTGAAAACGAGGTCCTTGTTGACGGTGTAGAGGCTCGCCACGTCGGGCAAAGCGGATCTCCTTGCTGTGAGTCACCCCCGCGGCGGTGTGGCAGGCACGCAGGGGTCAAGCGGTTTAGGGGCTCAGCCATCAGAGCGGGACGCGAGCCGAACGATCTGGAACGTGCGGTACAACTCGGGGTCGGGGTGGGTGGCTTGGCCGGGGCCTGAGTGCAGCCGCACGTCGTCGACCAGCACGTTTTGGTAGAAGCGGGTTGATAGCGCCACCAGCTCCTCGGTGGCGGCGCGGGTGGTCGCCCACACCACTTCGGGGTCGGTGTCCAACGCGTCGAGCTCGAACAGGACCGTGGTCTCCCCCGCATGGGTGCTCTGGCCTCCGGGGGCGCGGCGCACCCGCACCACCGGCAACTCCTCCCGCAGCCGCTCGGCGGCCGGGAGTTTCGTGCACACCCGCACCTCGGGCAGGCGCTCGGCCAGCCACGCGACCACCAGGGCGGTGAAATCCAGGCTCAGAGCACCCTCCCTGAGGCTTTGAGCAACGACAGGAGGCGGGCACGCGCCGCCCCGTCCGCATCCGCGGCAGGTTCGGCGCGCACCTGCGCCTCGGGGCGGCCACGGCCCTTGCCCTGGGGTCGGACGCTCTCCGCGACGGTGATCTCCGCCTTCAGGCCGGAGCCGGCCGACAGGGTGCGGGCGTTGGCCGCGATGTCCTCCGCCCGTTTCCGCAGGGCGTCGCGGACGCCTTTGGACCGCATCGCCTCACCGATGCCCGCATAATCGGGCTGGAAGTAGGCGTTGCCCACGCGTCACCCCCTGACATGGCGAAGGTGGATCGCGGTGTGGGTGAGCCGCCCGGTGGGTGAGCGCTGCTGTTCGGGGCGGCCGTGCACCTCGGCGACGATCCCCCGGTGTTCGAAGGCGTCGGTGGGGTGCACATTGGTGAATCCGCGGATGTAGAGGCGAAAGTGAGCGGTCACCGTGTCCCGCGTGGTGGTCTCGTCTTCGGAGGAGTCCACGGTCTGCCAGCACACCCCGTGCAGCGGCACGCGCTCGTCGATGTAGACGTCGTTGCCGTACTGGTCCCGCCCGTCGAGGCGGCGCCGCACCCACGTCACGGTGTCGGACCACAGCAGGCTCACGGGCGCGCCCCCAGCCGGTACCGGTCTAGGGCGGCTTCGTCGAGCGGGTCAAGGGCGGTCGCCTGGGCGTAGCGCACGGTGAGCCGGTCCACCGTCTCCGAGACCACACCGGCGGGGACCGACGCGGCGCGCGCCGCCAACCCCACCGCCAGGGCGGCGAGGTTGTCCGGCACCGGGTCATACCCGGCCGTGTAGTCCACGGTGATGCGGCCGAACCCCTGCGGCCACCCATGCGGGTGGTGAAGCTGGGCGTAGCGGTGCGACACCCGGTACCCGGCCACTGGCTTCCCGTCGACGCGGACCTCGTGGACCTGGCGCAGCCGCATCGTGTGCAGGGTCAGCACCCGCCCGCCGTGGCCGTCATACTCCTCACCGTCCACGGTGTGCCGTTCGATCGGCCACCCGCAGCAATCGACGATGTTCTGGCAGGCTGCGGCCAGGAGGGCGGGGGCGTGCGGCGGGGGCGGCACGTCACTGTGCCGCCCCCAATCCTCCAGGGTGGCCAACATCAGTTGCCTCCCCGCTTCGTGTGCGGGGCGCGGGCCTTGTTGTGCGCAGGCTCCGCGCTCCCCTGCACCTCCTGGTCGCCGTGGTCCGGGTCGAGGAGCTTGCGGCGGCGCGCCTCCCTCTCGGTCAGCTGCACCTTCGTGCGGTACCCGTTCATTTCGACCTCGTAGGTGGCCAGCGGTCCAGGGTTGGTCATGGTGTTCACCCCCTCCCCCAACGAGATGACGCTCGGCGCGGCGCCGGGTGTGCCGCAGGAGGCATGTCCCGCCCCGCACACCGGACACCGGCCTTTCTGCTGCCGGACGAACACCGGCTACTACTTCTTCTTGGCGGCGTCTTCGAGGGCCTTGACCCTCTCTGCCAGCGCCTCCAGGTCGGCCCCGGCCGCGTACCCGGGGTGCTCATGGTCGCCGGGCGGGAAACTCGACGGCTTGGACTCGATGTCCTCCCACTCGACAGGGCCACCGGCCCCGCCACCGGAGGGGACCAGGCCCTCCAGATCCTCCGGCTTCTCCGCGCTGCGCAGGCGGGCCTGGAACTCGCTCATGTGGCTCATATGGGGAACCTCCGCATCACTACCGCAAACCTATGATCTGCGACACACCAATCTTCGGAACCGAACTTGAAACACGGGAACACCAGGGCTTTTAAATGAGGATCAAAACAGCACCACCAATACACCGAAGAAGCATGCACATAGAATCACCCCTGGCGGACAACTCCCACCAGGGAAACCCTCCACACAGAAAGGACACCCATTGCTGAAAAGCGCAAAGAAATCAGCATCCGCAATCCTCGCCACCGCCAGCATGGCGACCGTCGCACTTATCGCAACAGCCCCGGCGGCCGCAGCCCACAACGGACCGATCACCGTCGCAAGTGGCTTGAGTGAAAAGCGGTGCAACACCTTGCAGGGGATATACACCCGCTTCGAGCCCCGGTACAAATTCGGCTGCGTCCGAACCTTCCCCGACTACAAGCTCGTAAGGTTCGCGAAATGATCCGCCCAGAGGAAACTCCGGAATGATCTAGAGACCTCAAATCATGCGGGCACCGCCGGAGCCTACGCAAGGCCGCCGGCGGTGCCCTGCCCGCCGGGCTAAGCGGCCAGTTCCACCTTCACGAACGCACTGGGCTGGATCACCGCGAACGCCACACGGCACTCCGCGAGAATGGCGACCATGTTCCGGACAAAAAAGTCCGCATGCGAATCAGTGACGGTGATAGAGGCGTCCTCGCGGTCGTACAGGATCGCCTTCTGCCAATCCCCCACGAACAGCTGGCCCTGCGGCACCGCCTCGTTCTCCACCACCGGCAGGTTCCACAAGGTGCCGGTGCCCCCGGCCGCCACCGGGCCGCCCAGCACATAGCGTCCCTCGTTGTCCTTGATCAGGTCCATCGCCTCAAGGTCGAGCGGGTTGCCCACAATGCCATTGGCCCGCGCGCGAGCGCCCAGCCGAGCCATCGTCTTCGCGCGTCGAATCGCCTCGATATTGGACCGCACAGGGTCACCCTTGCCCGGGTCGACGTTCAGGACCTGGACGCCGTCGGTGTTGGCGATACCGCGCAGATTCTCCGAACCGCTGTCATCACCGGAAATGATCTGCCGGTCGATCTCATCTTCCAGGCCGTAGCGCAGGAGGGCGTCGACCAGGGTGCGCACCTGGGCGGCGTCACTGATCGCGCGTCTGGTCATGGCGAACCAGTGGGCGATGGTCTTCACACCCGTCGAGCTCTGCCGGGTGGTGAATCCGGACAGCGGCTTCACGCCAGTGTTCGGCCCCGCCTCCTTCGGGGTTTCCACCTGCTGGGACTCGGCCACGAACCGGGCGTTCAGCGACACCGCGTCGATGTAGGTGTACTCGACCGTGTCGCTCGTGGTGGTCGCCGAGGCCACCAGCTCCCGCATCGTCAGCGGCCGCATGAACGGGTCCAGCCCGAGCTGGAGGCCCCGGTAGTCCGGTCGGACGAACCCGCCCGCGCTACTTCGGTCCGAACCGGTCAGCAACAGGTCCTTGTAGCCCACCGGGCGGGAATTGATGCGCTGCTGGGTCCCGAAGTGCGCGCCCGACTTGGACGCCAGCATCTCCTGGAACTCCGCAGAGTCCACGAAATGCTCACCCAGGGACTTACCGCCCAGGTCGGCGCTCTTGCCTCCCCGTGGCGGGCGCTGGCCACCGTTTGAAGGGCTGTACCCGACGCCTTCCAGATCCTTGATCGCTTCCCGGAGCGCGTTGTCGCCCCGGCGAGCCTTCACCTGCTGAGCGACGTCTCGGGCCTTCGCGAGGTGCTGGTGGGCGGCGGCCCGCTCGTCCTCGGTCATGTCGCGGCCCGCGTGTTCGGCTGCGTCCGCGATGTCACTGGCGGCCTTCAGGGACGCCTTCAGCTGCCCCTCAAGGTCGTCCAGGGTGTGGGTGTGCGCCATCTGCGCTGTTCCTCGTTCCTGGGTTGGAGCGAGGCGGCACCGACGGCCGGGCACACCCCCGATGGGGGTGGCGGGGCTGGTGTGGCCTGCATGGTCTGCTTGCTTAAAGGTGGGCGGCTCAGGCCGCCAGGTCGGGCAGGTCGCGGGTCAGCTCGTCCAAGGCGGCGCGCACCGCACCGGCCGCGGTCGCCCCGCCAGGCTCGGCCGACTTGCCGCGCGGGTCGTCGTCGGCGGGTCGCGGGGAAACGGCGGCCGGCAGGTGGGCGATGGTCTCGGTGAGCGTCTTGACCTGCTCGGCCAGGCCGGTGAGGAGGCGGTGGGTCTCCTCGGCCCCTGCTGTGCCCGCCCCCGGTCCAGCCACGGGTTCGGGTGTGGTGTGAGCGAGCTTCGCTGTGATCGCCTCGGTGACGATCTCGCGGACCCGCTCCTCACTCACCCCGGCCGGGGTCTTCACCGATTCGAGGCGTGTCGACTGGTTCGCCCCCACAAGGCACGGGCCGACCTCGAACAGCTTGAGCTCGTTCAGCGCGTAGTGGCCAGGGGCACCGTCCTTGCCCTCCACGTACTCGCCTCCGCCCTCGGGCACCTCATAGCCGAAACTGAACTGGGTGACCCTGCGGCCCTTGAGGAGCTTGTAGATCTTGGCGGCCTTGGGTTCGTCCAGGTCCAGGCGCGCCTTGACCCACAGCCCTTCCGGGGTTTCCTTTGCGTCCTCGACCACGCCGATGTGGGAGTCAGGGTCGGCCCAGTTGTGCGACCAGATCACCGGGATCGGATCGCCCTTCAGGGTCCACTCGGCGAGGGTCTTCTCAAAGGCCCCCGGGCTGATCTTGTCGCCTACAGAGTCGACGTTGTACGCGGCGACGATCGCCTCGAACACGCCGTCCTCGGTTCCTTCGTGCGTGCCCGCGGCTTTGATCGTCACCGGGGCGGACTTCGTGCGCATCATCGTGCGGGGTTACTCCTCGTCCGGCTCCATGACGCCGGTGATACTCAGTTGGCACTTGCACTTCGCGGCTTCTTTGGCGGGCAGCACCGAATCCCCAGGCCACCGGGCGCCGTTGCTGAATTTCGCGTCGATCGGCACGGTCTGCCCGTTGAGGCGTGAGTGGGTAGCTCGCGGGTTCCTGGTGGTGGTGCGCCATGTCTTGCGCGCTGAGGACCCGAACACCTTGCGGGCTTCGTTCACGCGCGTGTACCCGGCGACGTGCATGGTCTGCCGAGCCGCCAACTCCGCCGCACGCGAGGTAGACCAGGCAGCGAACAGCGCCTTCAGCGCCTTCGGCGGGTCGTCGCCCTCCAACGCTGCCTCGACCTGGCGCCGCGACGTCTCCGTGCTCGCTTCGGCCTGGCCTTGGGCGTTTTCCATCAGCCACTCGACCGCGTCCGACGAGTCGAAGTCGGAACTGTCGGGGTCGGTCCCCATCTCTTCCAGGGCCGCACTCGCTGAGGCCGACGCGGTGGACACGTTGATCCCTGACAGCACCAGCGCGAGTTCGTCCTGCCACCGGCCCCAGTTCACAGCATCGGCCGCGTCCTTCGTCAGTGGCCGGCTGGCCTTGGCGGCCCCCAGCAGGCTCGACAGGGACCGGGCCTGGCGGCCGAAAAACGCCGACAGCTCCCGTTCGGCGCGGGTCACCGCCCGCTCAGGCGCACCCGCCTTCACGTGGATGGTGCGCGTCTTGCTGCGGTCGTCATCCCGCACGGAGGGGTCCGGCGCCGAATCCCTCGGGGACGCCTGCCCGCCCTTGGCCACGTTCAACGGGGTCACGAGCTCGTCCCCGCCGTCGAGCGCAGGCAGGTTGTTGCGGGCACGGACCTCGTTCACCGTCATCCACGGGGCTCCCGCGCTGGTGGACGCTGCCGCGGCCTGCTCCTCGAACGACCCGCGCAGCTTCTCCTGAATGTTGAACTCCAGGTACAAGTCGCCGAACTCATCAGCCAGCTGCGCCTCAAACGCCTCATCGATCTGGGTGAGCAACGGCCCCAACGTGTCCTGGTACAAGTGCTCATGCTGCGCCCGAATGTTCGAGAACGTGGCGTGGTCCAGAATCCCGACCAGCGGCGGCGGGACGAAATACGCGGCCGCGACCTCTTCACGCGTGAGCTTGCGGGCCTCGATGTACTGCGCGGCACGCGGGTCCAACCCGGCCGGCACATACGTCATGCCGTCCTCTAGGACCGGCACCCCGCCAGCCCCGGGACCATCACCGGTGTACAAGTCGGCGAACTCGCGTTTGAAGCGTTCGCGGGCCTCATCCGACCAGTCGCGCCCGCCTTTCGGCACCGGCCGTTGGATGAACCCGGAGGTGCGGGCGCCGTTACGCCACATCTGCTGGCGGTGCCGGTTGGCCTCGTGCTCCTCGATGAGCACGCTCCGCAGAGACTCCAACGGCGAGGTGCCGCCCCACAAAGAGTCTGTGGCGTACCCGTGCAGGTGGATCACATCCCCCGCGGGGACCTCCGACCCGCCCGCGATGCGGTAAGCGTGCGGGGCGATCCACGACCCCCCTTCCGGGGCGACCCACGCGGCGGGAACCGGGATCAAGCCGACCACGGAACCGCTGCCATCCCGGACCTTCACGACGAACGCTGCGTCGTAGATGCACAGGTCTGCCACTACACGGAACATCAACCCGAAACGGGTCAGCTTCGTCTGCGGCAGCGGGCGGGCCAGCAGCTTCGCCAGAGGGTGGTCGGTGACGCGTTCCCGGTCGGTGTCTGAGACCCGCCGGTACACGTGCAGCCCGAGCTGGGCGATGTTGCGCGCAAGAAACGCGACGACGGTGCGCACCTGGGGCTGTCGGCGGTAGATCTCCCCGTACTCCACCCACTCGGCGCCGAGCTGCATGGAGCTCGGCAACTGGTAGCCGCCGGGGCCGCGCACCAGATCCAGCTTCCCACCAGACACGATCATGCTCACGACGGGTCCACCACCTGCCAAAACCTGATGCGGGACCGCTCTAGGACGATCGCCCCGTCGCACGGGGTGGGGGTGGCGCCGGGCTCCAACCGTTCGGCCTGGCGGAGCTCCACCAGCGGCCCGGCCTTGCGGTACAGCACCCCGCGGAACCCGGTGTCGTCGTCGAGGGTGATGACGACGCTGCGGCGGGACAGCAAGCGGAGCCACGCGAACAATGCGGGCCACCCCCCTATCTGTGGGTCGGCCCGCGCACGGGGGCGGGGCAGGGTCAAGCGACTGTGAGGCCGCGGTCCTCGTAGGCCGAGCTGGGAGCGGCGTCCTCGCCCCGCAGCGTCCAAGCGGCCGCGGCCATCGCGGCCGTGGGTACCGCATCGATCCGCTTCGCGGACTTGTCCCGCTCGGGCTTGTCCGGCCGGATCAGGTCCGGGTTGTACGGGGCGCGCCGCACCTCCACCGAGTCGAAGCAGAACGACGCGACGGGGTTTCCGTGGTGCTGGAACCGGCCGGTCTTCACCAGCGCCATGATCTCGGTGAGACCAGGAGTCATCCGGTCGTAGGTGTTCTTGTACGCGGCCACTTCGCCGACCTCCGGGTCGAGCCCGACAGCGTCAGCGACCTTGTTGATGACCGGCCACATCGACCACTCATCGGCATCCAGACCACGAAACGCGAAGTGATCGCCGTCGTCAGCGATGTCGGCCAGGATGCGGTCGTAGTCCTGGATGTTGCCCTCGGTGACCGTCAACCAGCCCTCTTGTGCCCACCGAGTGAACGCCCCGTCGTTCTCGTCGTCCAGGCGCGGCAGCGCGTCCTCAGGAAGCCAGAACCGCCACACCACGTCAACCGGCCCGCCGGGCTCCTCCGGAGGCAGGAGCACACACCACGCGGTGAGGTCGAACTTCGCCGACAGGTCCAGCCCGCCCCACGCCTCGCGGCCGACCAGATCCTCACGCGCTTGGTGCGGGTGGCTCCACACGTCCCCCCTGCACGCGTCGTATGAGTGCATCGGCATCCACCGTGTCGCCTGCCGCACCCACTGGTTCAGCCGGAACTGGCGAAACGCGTTCTCCTTCTCCGGGGCGTTGCGCGCGTCATTGGCAGCCTGCCGGAACTTCTCCACCGACAAGAAGTCCCCCAGGGCGGGGTTGGCGATCTTCCAGGTCTCCTCATCCCACGGGTCCGCGTCATCCGGGGTGTTACGCAGGTAGACGAACGTGTGCGGCGACCGCTCCGGCCGGTCCGAGATACGCTGCATCTCGTTGTGCATGTTCGCCGCGAAACTCGCCGGGTCGTTGCCCGCAGTCGTCGCGGCGATCATCAAAGGTTGCTTGCGCGCCCCGGACCCCATGCCGGTCTCCATCGCATCCCACAGGTCCCGCTTGCGCCACGCCAGAATCTCGTCGGCGGCGACACCGTGGGGGTTGTACCCCAGGGCACCGGCGGCGTCAGCGGCGATCACCTGGTAGAACGACGCGGTTTTCGGGTCGACGATCCGCTTGTTGGTCTCCTTGATTCGCAGACGCCTCGACAGCACCGGCGACAGCTGCACCATGCGGGACGCCACGTTGAACACCAGGGACGCCTGATCCCGGTCGCGGGCGCACCCATAGAGCTCAGCCTCCTCCTCGTTGTCGGCGACCAGCAGGTACAGCATGATCGCGGCGAGGAGTTCAGAGTTGTGCGTCGGCGTTAATGACCGGCCGGCGAGGAACACACTTGAAGGGTGCTCGATGGCGATGCAAACTGCTTCGGCCGGTTCCACCTGGTCCACTGCGGTGATGGCATTGGTGGAGGAGCGCGTAGGCCGGTGGGGGCGCGTAGCCAACAAGCGGGCCTTGCGGGTCAGGTGGAACGGGGCCTCATCGGCGTAGGCCGTCCATGCCACCCGCCAGCGCGGCCCGCAGTCACGTCCGTTCAAGCGCGCCCGGCTCTCCTTGATCGTGGCCTTCCACCCCAACGATCGGGCGAGCACCAGCACCGCGTCGGCAAGCCGGTACTGCGTCGAGACGAACTCGACCCGGGGGGTGTTCGGGCCGGTGTTGACCGATCCGTCGGTGTCCATCAGTCCCCGCAGCAACTCCAGGCGCTGGGAGCGTGAAGCGGTCAGGTAGGCGTCAGGCACGTGCTTGTTGCCCAACAGTCCGAGTGCGCGCAGCCGCGCGTTCAGTGTCGCCCCGCCGTTGCCCCGGCCCAGGCGGCGTCCGTCCGACAGTGTCCACGCATACGGGCCGCCCGCTTCGCGTTTCACGGGCTGCCCCAGGGCGCGGATCCGCTCGATGATCTCCGCATCGGCGCACGTCAACGCCGCCCGGTGGGTATTGCCGTCGCCCAACCAGCACCCCAGCAGGTACGGCTCGATGGGCAGCGGTGTCTCGGGGCGTTGCAGCGCCTGGGGGACGTCCACGCTGTAACGGCGGTCGCCCCGCCGACCGTAGGTGAAGGTTTCGGCGAGCTCACGCGTGGCCACTACGCGCTGAACATTCAGCCTGCGGTCGTTGACCCACCACTTGTGCTCATCGCTCGCAACGAGCTCCGCACCGTCAGCGAACCGGACCTTGTAGGTCGGCCTGGTGTGCCGTTCGCTGACCCACAGCACCCTCGTCAACTCACCGTCAGCGGCATGCACCTCATCGCCCGGCCGCAGTTGCCCCATCGTCGTCCAACCCGCCCGGGTGAGGATCGGGGTGTCCACCGCCAGGGCCTTGCCGTTCTTCCTGGCGATCTCGATCCAGGCCGCGTTGTACCGGCGGACATAGGCCCCGTGCTCGCTGGACCAGGTGACCGTCCCCATGAGGGGGCGGATGATGTCGTCGCTCTGCCAGCCGGTGAGGAGGAACGGCTTGCGCGCGTAGGTGCCCTTGGTGTGGACGAGGACTTCCTCCACGAACCCCGTCGCGTGGTCGGCGCGCGGGACACAGAAGTGGCTGGTGGTCTCTCGGCACGTGGTCCCGTCGTGGGTCCACCCACACACCTGGTTAGGAGAGGAACCGCTCGGCGCCACCGGGTTTCCCCTCCTCCTCGATGCTCAGTCCGCCCCGGTCGGACGGGTTGAGACCGAACCGGCCCCCCAAGCGGGTCATCACGTCGGTGGTGTCCCGCCAGATCTGGAACCACGGGTTCTTGACCTCCGAGCCCCGGTAGCCCTCGATGACCTCGCCCATCGCGTCCAGCTGGGCCGCGGCGCGCGCGTGGCGGGCGACGGCATCGCAGTAGGAAGCGAAGGTGTCAGCGTCCCACGGGGTGAGGACGCGTGCGGCCACCAGCCCGGGGGCCAGGCGCTCCCACACCGCACGGGCGCCCGGGGATAGGTAGCCGGGGGGCGCGACATCTGTCTGTTCGGGGGTGGGTTCGCGGGTGTTGATGCGGCTGGTACGGTCGCCGTCGATGACGGCCAAGCCCCGGGGTTTGCGGGGGCGTCCGCCCTTCTCGTTGGGCACAGAGCACCCCCTCCGGGGGATTGTGCAGAAGTCGGGAGTTTCGGTTTTTTGACAGCGACGTCACCCGCGCGCCCGCCCAGACCCAGCCCTTCAGCGATTGCGACCCCCCTACCCCCTCCCCCACGGGGGTGCCAGGGAGATCCGGGGGAGGACTCCGGGTGCGGCGGGAGTGGTGGTGCTGGTCCGCGTTGGGTGGGCGGGGGTGGTGTGGTGCGGTCCCCGGGGGTGCCGCTGCTCGTTGCCGGGTGCCCGGTGGTGGTTCGGCCGGTCCGCTGGGTGTGGTGTCGCGGGTGCGTGTGGTGCGGTGCCGGTGGAGGGTTCTGCACGGTTCGGTTCGCGGTTCGTTGTTCGCGGCGTTGTTCGTCGTCGCGGTTGTCGCGGTTCAGTTCCGGGGCGACGTGGTTTGTGGTTCGCCGTGTGGCGAGTGCGAGGCGGAGCCGGCCGCGGAGTGTGGCGCGTTCCCATTGGGTGGTGGGGTTGAGCTCGTTGTGGTGCGACGTGTCCGAGTTCGTTGTGTGGTTGCCGCGGATCTGGTTGATGATCCACCAGCGGCGGCATGTGCCGCATCGCCACAGGGTTCCGGGGTCGCCGTCGGGTTCGTGGATCGTGATGATGTGGCGGGTCCATGGCCCGAAGAGCTTTGTGGCGGGGCGGGTGGTGGTCCGGGTCGGGGGTGTGCACACGTGGCGGCGGGGCATGGAACGCTCCTGGTCGGCGTGGGCGGGGGTGGCGGTGTTCGGGGGTGCCGTCCCCCTCATGGGGTGCGGGGGTTACCAGGGGGCTCCCCGGTGCCCCCCCCCGGGGGGTCACTGGCTGCGTGGCGCGGTTCTCAGTGCTCGCCACTCGCCGCTTCAACGTCGTTGGCGCGCAGCCACCACGGGAGACTCCGCTCTCGCCTGCCGTTGACGCCAGTTCCCGTGGTGAACCAGTCCCACACGTAGGCGGAGCGCATCGGGGTTGCGCACCCGGTTACGCGGAGGGGGCGGTCCCGGTCGACGTTCGTTGGCAGGAGGAGGGCGTTGGGTGTGGTGTTCAGGGCCGTGGCCAGGGCAGCGAGCTCGTCGACCGTTACCTTGCGTTGGGCCTTTTCGATCTTGGTGATCGCGGTTGCCTGGAGTGGTACGCCGAGGCGGGTGAGTTCGTCGGCCAGGGCTTCGGTGGTCTTCCCCTGGTTGGCGCGGTGTTCGCGGACAGCGCGGGCGGCATGGGCTCCGGTGGGCCCGATGGGTGTGTGGATGCGGGTGGTCACCAGGGGGCTCCCTTCCACCAGCCGCCGGGTTGATGTCGGGCGCTTTCGGAGCTATGACAGCTATGACATAGGCCCCGCCCGTACTCGGGGTCGTTGGGGTTGAGGCCCATCTGGGTGAGGGTTTTGCGGTCCAGGGGGTAGTGGTCGGCTTCGGTGGCGGGGGCGCGTCGGCAGACCACGCAGATGCGGTCGCGGGTGAGGACGCCTTGCCGGAAGCGTTGGCGGTGGGCGCGTCCGTAGCCCTGGCGGTGGGAGTTGCCGCGGCGTTGGCGGAGGTCACGGTTGGCGCGGGTGCGGCACTGGGTGCAGGTGGGTTTACCGGGGCGGGACATGTTGCGGCAGCCGGGGGTTTTACAGGGCTGTTGGGGGCGGGAGGGCAACGGGGACGTCCCCCTCAACAGCTTCTCGGGTATCAGCGGCGCTGGGACTGATGACGCAGTACATTTACGCCATGTTCTTCATGAGCGGATGGTTCTCCTGGTGGGACACTGCGGCATACGGACCCAACATCGCGGGCGGATTAGCGGGTGGGTTGGTGGGAGGTTTGATCGCGTTGGCGATCGCCTTGCTCGTGTCAAAACGAGAGGTTAAACAGTACGAAAATCAGCGAATCGCCACCCGGATAGATGCGCTACGGCGTAGTATCGTGGACGAATTCGCTATCGCATGTGACAGGCTCCTAAACTCCTCACCAGCCGAGTGTGAGTCTGCTTTCTACCGAGCCAACCATGCAGCCACCGAGGTTCTTCTTGCTCTCAGGGAGATTAGACCCGAGACGCAGAATTTTCAATGGTTCGATCAAGAGTGGAAATCGGTCCACGAAATCTATGAACGTCAGCTGATCCTCGCAAGGGTTGTTGCGAAAGATGCGCGCACTCCCGTTGTTGTGGAGCCTTTGAAGTCTGACGAGCTGGACAGGGCAACAGGATCCTTGACCCGTTTGACGAATGCCTGCCACCGGTGGGCGCTTCAGCCAGTCGAGCGGTGGAGCCCACCCAGAGACCCCAAGGCAGACGAAATCGAGCGTTCGTGATGCGCTGTCATTTTCTAGCAGTTGCCAAGCAAAGCACTCGAAAGACTCCACCTAGGTTACGTGGGTAGAGTAGGGTCCACCCACGCCTGTTGGGCTCGGTTGAACCAAGCCTCAGCACCAGCCAGAGTCTCATCGACGCTGTTTCCTGCGAGATAGCTTCTGTATTCCGCCTCGCCAGCTTTGTGTTTCTTTTCCGCCACAGGGAGTTCACAAAGCGGCCGCCACTTGATGGCGCAGGCATATGCTTCACCGAACTCCCCCTGGCCGAATCCCCGGCCTTCCACACCGAACCGGAAGGTCATGTCTTGCGCAATAAGCGCCCGCTGGTGACCACACCTATTACGGGCGTAAACAACTCCCACAATCGCTTCCCCCCGCTCCCCAAAATTTTTCCGAAGAGTCCGATATTGATTTATTCTGTCACTCCCATGGCATTTTGAAAGCTCGTCATCGAGGCTAACCACCCACCAAAGCACCTCAACCAAGGAAATGAGGACTCTTCTCAATTCTTCATTCAATCCTTGATCTGAGCCAGAGGCCTGAGAAGAATACCAGAGATTCCGCTCTTTGTACCGCTCGTGGGCTTCATCAAATCCCCGCCTAGCCAGACCAAGTCGATTCGCGGGGGTATCATCTAAATTCCAAAGCATTCCCCTACCTCTGACCCTAACGCTGTTTCCTGGATGCTGCCCCGGGGACGATCAGGGTATCGCGCGCTCCGCGAAAGCTCAGGCGTCCGCGCCGCGGCAGACACTGAGGGGTTCCCCGCCCTGGGGCCGCGGCACCCCGGAGAAGAACCGGGCGGCGCCTCACAAGGCGGGGAAGATCATCCAGAGAAACGCGCCACCGCCAACACCGTGCCCTCGGCACCCCGCCACTGCTGGGCAGGGATCAGCCCCAAAGCGCGGGCGTCACCCAACGGCAGCTCCCGCACGATGTCAGGGGTGTGCCCGAGCTCGCGTGTCAGCCGAAGAAGGACGTCATCGCGCGGCGTTGTGTCACCAGGATCGAGCAGGATCGTGGCAATGTTGGGGGGCAATTCGTGCTCCGGTTCGCGGTTGGCGGGTGTGGTGTGCCCCGGCCGGCTCGACACCGCCCAACCCCCGTGGGGCGGCGGAGCCGTGGCCGAGGCACGTGGTGGCCGGCAGGGATCGCAGGCGGTGTCCTGTGCGTGGGTTTTCCTGGTGCCTGCCGGGCACGGTCTATCGGGCGGGGTCGGGCCACGCTTCGAGGTCGGCGAGCGCGGCGGCGGCCTGCTGGGGGACGACCCCGTTGCCCAGAGCGTGGCGTTGGGCGGAGTAGGACAGGCCGGGCACCCCCGTCACCCACCCCTCGGGGAGTCCCATGAACCACTCCAGCCACCGCATGGACAACCGCGGCGTCCGGGGGCCTTGTTCGGCCGGGTAGGGGGCGGGGCGGCCTACGACCTGTTCCCACCGCCGGATCGGGGTGTGGAAGCGTCCCCATAGGTCGGGGTCGTGTACCCCCTCGCCGCTGAGGCTTCCAGCAGGGACCGGATCTGGTGTGTCACCCACACCTGGCTTCCCTTCGCTCTCATCTCCTGCTCGGGGCGGCCCCACCCGCTCTCCGAGGCGCAGGGCGTCGACAGCAACGACAAAGACGCGGGGGCGCTGGTGGGGCGCGCCAGCGTCGGAGGCGCGCAGAACCCGCCATCGTGGTAGAAACCCATGCTCGGCCAGACCGTGAACGACGCGTCGCATCGCTTCTCCCTGGTTGGCGGTGAACAGTCCGCGCACGTTTTCGAACACGAGCCGTCGCGGGCGTTGGGGCAGTTGCTGGATTCCGTTGAGGATGAAGTCAAAGATCCACCGTTCGTCGTCGATCCCGCCCCGGCGGCCGGATAGCGAAACCGGCTGGCAGGGGAACCCGGCGGTGATGATGTCGACCGGGGGCGTGTTGGCCCAGTCGATGCTGTGTAGGTCGCCGAGGTTCGGGGCGGGGTAGTTGTGCGCGAGGATGGCCGCGGGTCCGGGTGCGGGGTCGGCGACCCACGCCGTCCGTGCTCCGTAGACCTGTTCGGCGGCCATGTCGAGGCCGCCGTAGCCAGTGCACAAACTGCCGATGAGCGGTGGTTGAGCTGGTTGGTTCAAGCGGTTCCCCACTGGTCTCGCGTGGTTTCTCGGGTGCGGGAGGGTGTGGGGAGGAGTTGGTCCTGACCGCCGATCCCCCCCAGGCGGCGGTCAGGGGTTTTCCGGAAGTGCGCCGGTCCTGGGCGCGAGGGGGTGCGCTCGGTGGGCCGTTTCCGTGGTGTGCCGGGCGGGGTTCGAACCCGCGCCTCCCCCGCCAGTGGGGGGCTCTGCCGGTGTTGAGCTACCGGCACATGGGGGTGTCGTCGTTCTAGGCGGCGATGGTGTGGGCGCGGGAGGTGCCGCGGACGGTGACCGCGTGCACTACTCGCTGGGCGTCGACGATGTCGAAGAGTTTGTTGCCCTGGTGGTCCAGGCCGACGATGGGGAGGACGTAGCGGGTGCCGTCTGGGAGTTTCACGCCGCGTTTCGTCCAGGCGTAGATGGTTTTCGCGGATTTCCCGGTGAGGCGGGCGAGGTCGGGGGCGGTGATCAGGTGTCCGTCGACCAGTGGCACGGCGCGCACGCGTTTTTGTCCCCCTCTGGGTATAAGAAATGCCCCCGCGCCTGGTGGCGTGAGGGCATACGTGTGGTGCTGGAATCGAGTCTACATGTAGATGCGACCACCCAACACCACCACAGCATGTGGGGTCAGCCACATGCTTGGGGCTCGAACCTGCCGTGCACACCCGCGTCACCCTGGATCACTCACTACCGGAATCCACCCAGGCCGGTCAGACCCCACACGTATCCTAGGCAAGCCACTTGGACCTGCCGCTTTGAGAGGATTCAGTGTGACCCCGGACGACCTGTTTACTAAGGCCCCCGATTCCCGGGGCGGCTTCACGATGACGTTCAATCGTCCGCTAGTGGAACAGCTCAGGCGCGGCCCCATGCTCGCCTACCGCGATGAGGACGTCGCTTATCAGCTGGTGTGCCTACTAGAAGCCGAGGTGCCGCTCATCGACGGCCACGGCAGGCTCAGTAACCAGGACGTGTCCGACGCAGTCCGATGCGCGGACGCGGTCCTGGGTCGACTCAACACCTCCCAACGCATACCTTTCGCAACTCGACGCGAATATCTGAATTCTCCGGGATTTGATCGCGATATCGCAGATATCTGCGGACCCATCCTGCGGGCGCTCGCCGATCACGAACGGGCCACGTCCCACGCAGGATTCCGGGGCGTGAACGGCGACCTGCGTAACGTGATATTCGCTGCGACGAAGAAACCAGAACTCGTCTGGGTCGACGTGACCCAGGGAATCGTGGAGATCACGAAGAACGCCGAGCACTGCCTCATGTACGACCGGCCCATCCCCTCCACCGGCCTAACCGTGTCCGACATTCTCGCCTGGTGGAAGAACCGGGACGGCATCCACTCGCTCCCACCCACCGCTCAACTCCAGCAGCTCAAGACCCGACTCGCAGACTCCTCCCCCAGCAGCCAACCGGAAAAAGACCTGCTTCGCTCCTACTGGGCGTTCGCGGAGTCCCGCGGATTCGACTCCACCCCGGCGATCCTGCCCCAGGTCTACCTGCACTACGACCCGGTAACCCAGGCGCAGCGCGACCGCAACGGCGGTCGTGTCATCCCCAATCAGCGCAGGGACTTTCTGCTGCTCGCGCCCGGCTCCCGCAGGATCATCTTGGAGATCGACGGCAAGCACCACTACTCCACCAGCGGTGAGCCCGACCCGCGGAAGTACGCGGAGATGGTCAAAGAAGACCGGCGCCTGCGCCTCCAAGGCTACGAGGTATACCGCTTCGGCGGCTACGAGTTCCAGCCCAGCCAGGCGCCAGACAACATGCTCATGGCGTTCTTCACTGAACTCCTCACCGACTAACTAACTGTTTCCTCTCCTGAGGGGTTGGGAGAGCAGCCTTAGACCGTTCTCTGCTATCGGGTCAGAACAGAAATACAGATGGACCAGGGTGTCCACGGGACCCTCCTTCGAGCACGGGTATCAGGGCGCACGTGTGGCACCCCGTGTCCCCCCCGAAGGGCCGATGAGAAAACGCAGCGCACCCTAGGCCCGCCGCTGGAGCAAAGCCTACCCAGGCGTGGTGGGCAGCGCACCCGGCGGCAGCGGCTACCCGCCCCGCGCATTGGCCGTACCTAGCCGGCGCCCCCGCCACCCCCAATCGACGGGTTAGCGTCGACACGCCTCACCCCTAAGAAACCAGGAGGCCCGATGCCTAGCACCCGAACCACTACCCGCCCCGCCCACCACCCCAGAGCAGCCGACTGTTCCAACTGCGGTGGAAGCGGCGTGGTGTGGGTCGAGCAGGACGGCGCCGGGAAATGGAAGAAAGAGGCGGTGACATGCCCGGTATGCAACGGAAGCGGGGTGGTCTAGTGGGAAACGCGAACGACGCGCTGTACGCCCGCCACACCAACCTCGTCGCCGAACTCGACACCACCGAGGAGATCCGCACCGCGTTCAACGCCCACCCCCGGCACCACTTCATCCCCGACCTGATCTGGCCCACCGCCATGGGGCCGCCCGTGAGCCGCGACGCCAACCCCGACGCGTGGGCCGAGACCGTCTACCGCGATGATGCGGTTACCACGCAGACCGAGGGAACCGGAAGCGTGAACGTGCCGACGTCCTCATCATCGGCGCCCCAGGTCATGGCCGACATGATCCGAGCAGCCGGGGTGCGCCCCGGCATGCGGGTGCTGGAGGTCGGCACCGGGACCGGGTGGAACGCGGCGATTCTCGCCGAACTCGTCGGCACCGGGGGCAGCGTGACGACGGTCGAGGTCGACCCGGGCGTCGCGGACGCCGCACGCCACCGGCTCGCCGGCACCGGAGTTCGGGTTGTCACCGGAACCCGGCCCCCCGGCACCGGCGAGTTCGACGCGGTCCTGGTGACCTGCGCTGTCACCCGCATCCCCGACGCGTGGGCGCTAAGCGCCGCTCCCGGCGGGGTGATGGTGCTGCCGTGGGCGCCCGCACCCCACGCCGAAACCACACCCATCGCCGCGCTCAGCATCGACGGGCACCGGTGGTCCGGCGCTTTCATCCGCGAAGGGTCGTTCATGCGGTGCCGCGACCAGCCCCGCCGTGTCGGCCGGTTCCCCGGCATACAGGCGACGCCCCAGGCTTCCGGTGTGTTCCCCGCGACCTCCGAGGAGCTGCTAGAAAGCGACCTCATGACACCGCTCATGCTGACGCTGCCCGGTCTGCGGTTCGGGGTGGGCATGCGCCCGTTCAACGGCGACCCCCGCACCATCGTCTATGTGGGCGCACCTGACGGTTCCTGGGCGTATGTGTGGCCAGACGCGACCGTGACCATGGGCGGGCCGACCCCTGTCGCTGAACGCCTCGACGCGGCGTACCGCCAGCTCACCGGCTCTGGGGCGCGGCTGGAGGAGTTCCAGCTCGAAGCCGGTACCGGTGCCGCGTCCTACCGGGTCGTGCTCGACGGTGTCGGCAGCTGGGATTACCCCGTTGCGCGGTTCGACCAGGCCGAGTAGACGTTCCGCTCAGCTCTTGGGCGCACCCCCCGCTGAGACGCCCCCGGCGGGGCGTCACTTGGGCGTGGCAGGGGCTGTGTCCAGTCCGAGACGCCGGTGGGGGTGCTTCATCGCTTGGAACTGGGCGGCCCACGCGGCTTCGCTTTCGGGGGTGTCGTCGCTTCCCAGGGACGGTACGACGGCGCGGGTGATGTGGCCTTGGTCGTTGGTGGCCTCCACGGTCCAACGGTTGAGGTCGCGGTCAAGGTGGATGCGGGGGTCGGCGAGGGTGCCGGCCCCGGTGTCGGTGTGGCTCACGGGAGTTCCTAGCCAGAGAGAAGACGGGGGCGGGTGTGCCGCCCCCGCGCGGGCTCATCAGTGCTCGATGTCGCCGTCGAGGACGGCTTGTGCCTTCTCCAATCGCGTCCGTGCCACACGCAGCTCTGCCCGTGTTCTGGCGAGCACAGCGGCCTGCTCCTCCTCCCGCTCGGTGAGGGTTGCGATTCGGCGCGTGTACTGGGCGACACGGTCCTTCGCGACAGCCGTGCTCGGCCGACGTGGAGCACGCGGTCGGTCGTCGCCTCTCGGGCCGCCGCGCGGCTTCTCCTTCTGACGGCGGGCGAACTCCTCGAACTCCGCTCGAACCACCCACTTGGTGGGTCGCATGGCCCCGTTATCCACTTCCATGACGATCTTTGGGAAGTTGGGGTGGCGGCTGATCCAGTTCGAGAGAGCAGCTCGGGTGACTCCGGCGTCACGGGCAGCTTGGGCGAGGTAGGTGAGCTCGTCCTCGCGCCCCTGGTATTCGGGGCGGTACCAGGTGACGTGGGGGCTGTGCATCGTGTGGTCCTTCCGTGGGTTGGTGGGGGCCGGGTTTCCCGTCCCGGCCCCGTGTGGAGTGCGGTTTAGATGCGGCGGACGGGGATGCCTGCCTTGGTGATGGGGGGCTCCTCGGTGTAGTGGTCGGTTTCATCGTCGGTGTTGTAGGCGGCGGCCAGTTCGTTCTCGGCGCGGGCGGCGGCTGCGTCGGTGATGGCTTCGTAGTAGTCGTACACGGTTCGTCTTTCGGTGTGGGGCTAGTAGGGCTTGGTGGGGGCGGGGGTGATCCCCCGCCCCGGTTCGCTGGGGGTTATTCGCCTTCGGGTTCTTCGTGGATGAGGGCGCCGCACTTGTCGCAGTCCACGCGCGTTCCGGGGTCGATGTTCCACGGGTAGATCTCGCCGAGTTCCTGGTTGGCGTCGGCGAGCCGCTGTGCTTCGTGGTGGGGCATGCAGGTGAGGCACATGGCGTGGCCGTTCCAGTCGGTGTAGGCGATGGTGGGGTCGGCGCGGAGGTCACGGAGGGTGGCGGTCAGCTGTTCGGCGGGGGTGGTGTGGTTGTTCATCTCGGTCCTTTCGGGGTGGTGTTGGGGCGGGTTCCCGTTCCGCTCCCAACACCCCAAACACTACACGAAACTACGCACAAGTCAAATCATCGTGTTGCCCTCCGACCCCGCCGGAGGGCGGCGCCCTACAGCTCGGAAAGGACCTCTTCAGGCGAGAACCCGGCCGCGTCGCATACCAGGCCGAATGCCGCTTCGGCGTCGCGGTAGGCGGCGACCGCACCCCAGTCGGGAGCGAATCCACGGTGTGCTGCCTGGCAGGCGCGGCGCATCGCGTCGTGGGCGTCGGAGATGGAGCGGTATTCGGTTTCGGTGAGCTGGTCGAGGACGCCGGACATGCGGTTCCTTTCGCGGTTGGTGGTGCCGGGTGGGGTTCCCGTCCCTCCCGACACACCAAATACTACACGAAACTACGCACAAATCAAAATCCGTGGGGGAAGGAAAGCCGCCCCGGCACCACCGGAGCGGCCACACCCGACCCAGACCCGATCAGTCCCCCCGCACCACCTGTTCGATCTCCTCCGCCGACGCACGCCCGCGCACCCTGTCATAAGGCAGCGTGTCCGTGATCAGACGCCCATTCGCCTTCCGGCCACGCGGGTTAGCGTGAGCCTCCTCCCAGGTGTAGACACGGCTACCCGTGATCCACAGGTGCGCCCACGGGATGCTCAGCGACTTCTTGTTCACCCGAAGCACCGGCACCCACTGCCCCCACACCTTCACGTAGTCGCCCTTCGTGAAGTCCTCGGGCCGCCACACCTTGACCCCCGCCGCTTCGGCCTGGGCGACGTGATCCCGCCAGTAGGCCAGCTCGTCACGCAGCTGGGCGAGGTCGGCCCGCCAGGACGCGCACGTCTCGGTGTACTGAAAATCGCGCAGCAGGCGGCGCTCCCGCTCCTCCAACCGCTCGATACGCCGCAGCGTCGCCGGGACGCTCTCCCGGAACCGGCGGCCCTGTTCGGCGGCGGCCTGCTTTCCATCCCAGTAGGACGCTTTACCGGCCTCCCGGTGGGCCCGGTCGTCGGTGGCCATCATCTTCTTGTGGAACGAGCGCGCCCGGTCGCTGATCAGCGGCTGGCCGATCGGCCATCCCTCGGCCATCTCCTCGAAGCGGGAACGGGCCGCGGCCGATTTCTCGGCTGCCCGGGAGCGGTAGGTCGCGGCGCGCTCGGCCCGCGCCTCGGCGCGCTCGCTGTTCTCGGCTTCGGCGTCGGCGAACGCCCGCCCGGGGGTGGCGTTGTCGACCTCGACGGTGACGGCGAATCCTGCGTCGCGCAGTCGCCGCGCGGCGTCGTCGACGCGCCAGGAGGCGGCCTTGTCGCGGGACCGGGGCACGTACCAGCCGGGGCCGTCTGGGAGGTTGCGAGAGAACCAGAAGCCTGCCGCTTTGAGATGCTGGTCGGTGCCGTCGCCCCGGGCGGTTCCGTCGGCGATGGTCCCGTCTGCGCGGGTGTGGCGGATGGTGATCACAGTGTGTCCTTTCGCGGTTGGTGGTGTGGGGCCGGTTTCCCGTCCGGCCCCCGTTGTGCGGGGGTCAGGCGATGGCGTCGAGCGCGTCGTCTTCGGCGATCCCGGCGGCCTGGCAGGCGCGGCTGAAGGCGAGCCGTGCGGCGGCCCAGGTGCGGTCCCACCCGGTGGGTGAGGGAACGTCGGGGTCGGCGAGCAGGGTGGTCGAAGCGGTGAGCTCGCACAGCTCGTGCGTGGTCCGGATGATCTTTCGCTGCTTGGGGGTGAGCCGTTCCCACGCGGCGGCCGCCCTGTTCGTTTCGGCGGCGCGGAGGGCTGCGGCAAGGGTGTCGACGGCGTGGCTGGTGTGCACGGGGGCGCCCTTGGGTGTTGTGGCGGGGGCCGGGGTTGTGCGCCCCGGCCCCGGGGCGGCGGTTAGAGGCACATGACGTCGCTCATGTCGAAGGGGATTCCGGCCGCCTCTGCGGCTTCCTGGGCGGCGGCGACGCGGGTGTTGAGGCCTGCGAGGACGGCGAGCTTTTCGGCGTCGGTGGGGGCGGGGCCGTCTGCGTTCATGCGGCACCAGTAGGCGCGGGCCTCGGCGAGGGCGTCAAGGTAGGCGCCGTGGGGGCCGTGGATGATGGCGAGGACGAGGGTGCCGTCGGTGTTGGCGGTCATGGTGAGACCTGCGGTGGTGTCCATGGTGGTCCTTTCGGTGGGGGTGGGGGCGGTTTCCCGTTCCGCCCCCGAACAAGAACAACTCTACACCAAACTACGCACAAGTCAAATCATTTGGTGTGGCGAGAATCCCTCAGATTCTCCGCGATCGCCAACAGCTCGCGGAACAACAGGCAGGCGTTGGCCCCCGCGAAGACATCACCGCTGCGCAGGTAGGCCAGAGCCGCGTTCTGCATGCGGATGTGCAGCGCCAGGGCCTCGATAACCAGTTCGTCACCGGACTCGCCAATCCCCACGGAGCGGCGGGCGGCGAGTCGGGCGTAGATGCCTTCCAGGGTGTCGTTTTCGATGCCACACATGGCGTCTTCCATGCCGGGCAGGTAGATGCCGAGCCGGGTGGCGGCATCGCGGGCGATGTACATGGCGCAACCCTGGCCGACGCAGGAGGCGTAGCGGACGGCGTTTTCGGGGGTGCTGTCGAAGCCCATCGGGGGTGCCTTTCGTGGTAGTCCTTGGCGGCCGGCGCGGGGTTCCCGTCCCGTTCCGACACCAACCACTATACACGAAAACACGCACAAATCAAAACACTTGGGTGGAGAAAAGGGCGACCCCGGCCACCCACCGGACACCGCCCCCAACCATCACCCCGAACGCTTGCCCTCCCCCGCCTTCCCCCGCAGCCAAAACCCCGCCTGCAACTCATCCACCCGCCCCCGGCGCCACCTCTCTACCCGATCGGCTCCCACCTCACCCGGCTCCCACAACCCCGAAGACCTGCGGTAGCGCATGGTCGACTCCGGAGTGCACGGCGCCAGGTACGCGCACACCCCCTCCCACGTCAACATGTCCTCAGGCGACCCCACCGGGTCCGGAACGTTCTGCACCCGCCGCCGCACCCGGTCCAGCCCCTCCTCGGGGAACGTCGCCTTACGGTCGCGCTTGGGCCCGGGCTGCGGCCAGATGTCCGCGTGCTCGCGCGGCCACCGCTCCAGGGTGCGCGGCGACAGGCCGTGCTTGGCCGCATACTCGGCGAGGGTGACCCACCCGGGGACGATGCCGCGCGCCTCGTCCAGCGCCTGGGGGTCGAAGAGGGGTTCCCCGCCCCGCTCCCCGACCGGTTCGGGCAGGGTCTTGTGGCGTTTGAGGGTGCGCCGCAGCTTCTCGGGGTCCAGTGGCTTCTCGGGGTCGGGGCTGCGTGCTGCGGCGTACTCAGCGAGGGTGACAAGCTGTACCATGGCAGGCGTCCTTTCGTGGGACACGGGGCGGCCGAGTTTCCCGCTTCCAGCCTGCGGGCTGGTCGCCGGTCCTGGACCGGTAGAGGCCGCCCCACTCTTGCTCTTATGCGCCAGCGGCCCGCCCCCGGTATGTCGGGGCGGGCCGCGCGCTTTCTTCCTTACTTCTACACGTGGTCGGTGATCTGTTCCAATCGGTCGTCCCAGTAGGCGGCCTCATCGGCGTCCGGCCACCCGGAGAAGGCGGCCACGGCCTTGGCGCGGGAGCGGGCCGAAGCCATCACCGCCTCGACACAGCGGTTGATGTTCCGCCCGTAGGGGCTGTTCCACCATGGGATGATCGCGCGGACTCCGAGCGCGGACGCGGCCTCCGAGGTGTCGCGCATGGCGCGCACCAGGACGGGGTGGAGGTCGGCGGGGAGCCCGGAGTTGCGGTTTTCGAGTTTTTCTAGGGCGCGTTCGACACGGTGGCAAGCGTCGTCCAAGTCGCGGAATTTCGCCGTGTTGGGGTCCAGCCGGGGCAGGTGGATG
This sequence comes from Nocardiopsis mwathae, assembly GCF_014201195.1. Classification (NCBI taxonomy): domain Bacteria; kingdom Bacillati; phylum Actinomycetota; class Actinomycetes; order Streptosporangiales; family Nocardiopsidaceae; genus Nocardiopsis; species Nocardiopsis mwathae. The sequence continues at coordinate 2,658,908 of NZ_JACHDS010000001.1, forward strand.
GCTTTGGGGATGGTGGAGAGCATGTCCCGGACGGCGGGGTAGAGGTCGGAGGCCCAGAGGCGGTGGAGGCGCTGGAGTTCGTAGTCGGGGGCGGTGGTGAGGTCTCCGGGCCAGATGGTCATGCTGTGGTTCCTTTCGCGGTTGGTGGCGCCGGGTGGGGTTCCCGTCCCTCCCGACACACCAAATACTACACGAAACCACGCACAAGTCAAACCACGTATTCGGGTGTCGGCCCCACACGCGCCTCCCAGCGGCCCAACATCACCCCGACCTGCCCCGCGTGCGCCGCGAAGTCCCGCACACACCACGGCGCCCCCGATCGGGAGTAGGCCGTGTACTGCGTGGCCGCCGAAACCCACTCCCGGGCGGCCGCCTGCAGGACCACGGTCACCCACCAGCGCCCATCGGCGGTGTGCGCCTCGGCGACCTTGTCGGCCGCCCGCCAGACCAGGGCCTGCCAGCGGAACACGTCGACGTCGCTGCGCGCCTCGGGGGCGCCGAGGTGGATGCCGTGGGCGGCGAAGGCCCGGACGAGGGTGCGCAGGGTGCCGGCGAGTTGGTCTTCCATGTCTGCGAGCTGGGCGTGGCGGCCGGGGCGTTCCGGTCGTGCGTGGTGTGCGGTCATGGGGTCCTCCGTGGGGTTGGTGGTCGGGGTTCCCGTCCCGACACACACCACCTTACACGAATCCACGCACAAATCAAACAGGGTTGGGGGTTGCCAACCGCCACCCCTCACCCGTCGACACGAACCGCACCCCCGGCAGCTCACCAACCCCCAGCCCCGACACCGTGCACAGCACTCCGGCCGGGACCATGACGGGGTCCCCGATCGGATACTCCACCCCCGAGGCCACGCCCGTCAGCTCAGCAGCATCCCCGTCGACCATCGACACCTCGAACACATCACTCATGATCCAAAGGCTAGCCGCCACAAGGCGCATCCAAGCGCCGCGCACGCACGGCGGCGAACAGCCCAGGGTCCCACCCCGCCCGCTGCGCCCGCTCCACCGTCTTCGCATAACACTTGCCCATGTCCGGGTAGACCAGCCCCAACCGCACCGCCGGAGGATGATCCAGGTAGCCCGCCCACACGCACCCCGCGACGTGCGGGCACTCGTCAATCCAGGCGTTGCAGTGACAGCACAGCAGCCCCCGGACGAGCCCGGTGAACGGGTCGTGGTCGACGAATTCCCCCGGCCCGCCGCACGCCGCGCACCCCGGCCCGAACTCCTCCGCCAGCGCCCGCCGGGCTCTCCCCCGTGCACCGGCGCCACCCAGCCACATGGGCCACACAACAAGGCATCGGGCGGGGCACCGCCGCTGTGGCGGCACCAGGGCGGCGTCGACCGGCTCACCCACCGGACGGACCTTCCAGGCAAGGCTGCGTCTACGGCCCTCGCTCCCAGGCGGAGGATGGACGCGGTAGCAGGTACCGTCCGTCCACCAGCAGATGTGCTGTTCGTGTTTCCAAGGGGCATCCTGGCGGGCGCGCACGGGCCGGTGCCCGCACACCATGCGCCCCTCATCCCACAGGTGGAAACGGCCATCGTCGCCCGCAATAGCGCGCGGGGCAACACTGCCCCCACTGCGGACCGGGCAGGCGTAGACCGACGACTCCCGCACCCACGCGTCCAGCCCGGCCTGATCGAAGGTGAGCGCGTATCGCCACACCAGCAGAAGCCGCCGGTGCTCGGGGAGAGCATCGAGCCCGCGCGGCACCGCGCCAGGGATCGGATTCCGGGCGGCCGGCGCATAGGAGGGCGGCGCGGCCACGATGCGGTCGGGGGCCATCCGGCCGCCCATCACATGTCGGCCTTCTCGCACACCTCGCCCGCGCACGCCAGCACGAACGGCCACCGCCACGGCGTGCCCGCCCCGCGCGCGTGCGCATCGTAGGGGTACACGCGGTACCGGCCGCCCCACCGGCGGCACAGCAGCATCACGGCTTCCTCGATCTCGCCCTCCGCCGGGTCATGCATCTCAGAGCGGAACACCACCCCCACATGCCCGTGTGGTGCTGTCACCGTCCACCGGGACAACGGGAACACGTCGCGCGTCTGCCGGAACCCGATCTCCCGCCCAGGCCGGAACCCGTGGTTCTCCTCGAACCCGTCCCAGAACTCGTTAACTTCACGCAGGGGATGGTCTGCGTAATCGTGGTGGATCGCCCCCGGGGACATCTTGAAGGAGTGCGGCTTGCCCACTGCCCGCCCCAAGTAGTCGGCTTGCGCGGTCAGAACGATCCGGGCTCCGCCTTCCGCAGGCACGTCGACACCGTCCATGGGGCCCGCAACGATGGTCCACATTCCATCGCCGGAGGGGCGCGCCCACGCCGTGGACGACACCGCGGTGAAATCCTCACCAGGGGACCATGTCGGGGCGCCGAACTGGGCGTGGGGCAGGACCACCAGGACCTCGAAACGGTCGACGGGGTCGTGCGGGTCAGCGGCCTGTGCCGCTCGGGTGAGGCGTCGGCGCAATCCTCTACGCATCTCATGCCCCCTAAGGTTCAGGGAATCGTTTCGAGGTTACCGGTGGGGACGCGAGGCCGCCTTCGTTTTTGTTGGATAAGTTCTTCAAAGGTGCAGCGTCGTGCGGTGGGAGGCCTGTTCATGTGCGAGGTCGGCGATCGCCTCACGCCGATCCGGTGGTGGCCATCGCCCAGTCGACCATCCGGATGCCCTCCTCGCTAATGAGGTGGTGGCTGTTCAGCTCGATGAGGCCAGGGCGGCCTCCTCGGGCCCATCGGGCCTCAGTCGTTGGGGAGCGCGTCCATGTAGATGAGGTCGCACGGGCGGTGGCCCCAATACCCCCCGCGCCTGATCACCCCAGCCCTCTTAAATCCAGCCTTCTCGTAAGCGCTAATAGCACTGGCATTGGGCTCCAAAGCCTGAAGCCAGACGCATTGCCGACCTGCGACCCCGAACGCGTAATCAAGGGCCAGCCGAGTCGCCATTGCGGCATACCCATTCCCCCGGGCTTCTGGAGCAATGATCAGGTGGTACTCGGCCGTCCTCACAACGTCGTCATTATCGAACCTCACCATACCGACAGGCGTTGAATCGGCGGTGACCAGCTCAAAAGAATGGGTGTCCCGCTGAGGGTGGTCCCATCGCATCTCGTAGCGGTCAAGTGTAGGGGGGAACCGGTTCCCGAAACCCCGAATGGTCTCGCTGTCGGATATCCACCTGTGGTAGACGGGGATCATTTCCTTACGCGACACGGCAAGACTCAGAGGGTTTCCCGGGTATACGATAACGGGTTCGTCCATATGGTGCCCCTGTTTCGCGCGAGTATTCAAGTTACTCATGATGGTAGCACAGCGCCAAAAAATGACCCGTTTCACCCTGACACATCCGGGAAGAATCCGCTCATGGGTGACCTTTCGCATGATCATGGGGCATCATTCAGCGACCAGGGAAAACATGACGGGACGCCCAAGTTCTGCGACCACTGCGGCGCTGACAACTCTGTCATGAGTATTAACTGCCGAAAGTGCGGCCGACCACTGCCGTAGACACACAAGAACCCCTAGCTGGGCCACGCGCCAGGGGTTCCCTCTCACTCCCTACATGGATTCGTCGTTGATCCGCATGATCTGCACCAGCACCTCGTCGAGCTGCCACAGCAGACGGGCAGCCTCAGACGCGCCCTCCATCTCTTCCGGGACGGCCGGCAGGGGAAGGCGGCACAGCCGCCCGTGCAGGATGTAGATGCGGGCCTTCTCGATGGCCGCACGGATCGCCTCAGGGTCGCGCACCGTCTCGGGGTCGGTGAAGTCGCCGAACCACGTCAGCGCGGTGGTGACCATCTCGGCGGTGAGCGATCCGCCGTCGCTGCCTTTGACCTCTAACCGCCTCATCGGTGTCCTTTCCCCGCGGCCACGAGAGCGGCCGGGGCCGCGCCGCCGCCTGTCTCGGTGTCTCCCGCGGTTCGGGATCGGTGTTCGGCCCGCAGGGATGCCGCGCGCCGGTTTTGGCCTTCCAACGCGACCCGCAGCGCCCCCAGACCGACCGCCCGCACCTGGTCATACAGCCCCGGTGTCTCGTACCACGGGGCGTCCAACGGCGTTCGCCGCTGGGCGACGCAGAGCAGGCCACCGGCTATCCGCTCCGTGCGGATCGTCCAGTCGGGGTAGTCGCGTCTGAGCGCGGCCAGCTCGGTCTCGTGTTCCGTTGGGGCGTTCACCGTTCCGGCCTTGAGAGCTCAGCGTTGCCCCGGAGGCCTTCTCTCAGCGCCTCCTGGACGCACAGCTTGTCTTCTAGGGTGCTGAGGTCGGGGGCGGGTAGTTCAGTGTGGACCTGGCCCCACTCGGCGGCCGGGTTGCGGGGCTCGGTGCGGTGCACCGCGCGCAGCAGCCCGCCGGGCTCGGGGGTGATCTCCCAGTGCTGGCCGTGCTTGGCGCGGACCTCCTCGAGCAGCACATCAGTCGTGGGGGATGCCATGGGTCACCGCTCCTTCTCCAGCAGCTCCCGCAACTCGTCAGCGGTAGCCGCGCTGAACTGCGCGGCGTCGGCGAGGCGCTGGGAGCACCACGCACCCGGGGTCATGTCCTCGCGGGTGGCCCGCCAGATGAGGTGGTCGTCGTAGCGGACCCGTAGGAGCCGCAGCTCGGTCTCGTCCTCGCTCTCGCCGGGCCACGCGTGGAGGGTGTGGCGTCGCTCCTGGCGGATCGTCATGTGTCCTCCCTTGTCGTCGGGGTGTCGCCGACGCTACGCAGGCAAAGGGAGGAAACCCAGGTACAAGGTGTACGGTTCTTGGTCTCAGACGACGGCCGACCCGTACAAGGTGTACGGGTCGGCCTTTTCGATCATCGTGACCCGTACAAGGTGTACGGGTCTTCGGCTGCTATTCGCTGCCCTGCATGCCCTGCCCCTCCGACACCGCCTCGGCCATGCGCCGCAGCGCCTCGGGCAGCTGTGTCTTGCGCGCCGCCAAGTCAGCGACGACGGAGTTGGCGACGCGCTGGTGCCGGAACCACTCCGGACTGATGCTGTAAGCCCGGTCGGCGACCGCGATCGCCTCATCCACGCTCCGCCGCCGCTCCAGCGCCGCCGCCTCGTTCAGCGAGTGTCGGGCGTAGCTGATCGGGAAGAGCGCCCGGGGGTCCACCCGCGCGGACGCCTCCAGCGCCTTGCCGGGCTGGTCGGCGGCCGTCCACACGTGCGCTTCCTGCATCGCCACACTGGTCGGCCCGAAACTGACCCAGTAGTCGTGGCGGTCCTCACCCATCAGCTCCGCGCCCGCCCGAGCCCGCGCCAGATACTGCTGGGCGTCGTCGTGCCGCTCCGCTGCCCCGGCCACCACCGCCGCGTGCAGCAGCTGCCCGCCCCACGCCGTGAGCTGGCGGCGGTCGGTGGTCGACCACGACGGCTCGATCGACTCCGCAGTGCGCACCGCCAAAGACTCGGCCTGGTGGTGGCGCCCCATCCGCAGCAGGATCCAGGTGTAGGTGCCGTACAGGGTCGCCAGCCGGTATTCGTCGTCGCCCTCGGTGGCGGCCTGGATCCCGCGCTCCGAAGCCAGGAGGGACGCATCATCCTTGCCGGTGTGGATCATCAGGCACGCGGCGAGCTGGTAGGCGTGGGCGTAGGCGGCCGCCACCGGGCCCGGCCCCAGTGCGTGGCGGGTGACCCGGCACTCGGCCAGCAGGTTCGGCAGCGCGCAGGCGAGCGCACCGAAATGCCCGGCGAAATACGCCCCGTAGGCGCGCTCGACCTGGCGCCACAGCTCGCCCGGGTCGCTGGGCTCCCCGTCCTCCTCGTCCATGCCGGGCAGCAGCGCGGGGTCGCTGACCGCATCGCGCACCGCGAGCACCCCGGCCTCGCCGACACGCTGCACCCGGTTGGACTTGCCGACGAGCACGGACAGGTCTTCGTCGAGGCCGCGGGCGATCTTGGTGAGGCTGGTGAGCTTCGCGGTCTTGCGCGAGCCGCGTTCCAGCTTGGAGATGAGTTCCACGGAGACCCCGGAGCGGCGCGCGAGCTGGGCTTGGGTCATGCCGTGGTCGGTGCGAAGCTTCCGGAGGCGGGGGCCGATGCTGATAGTGTCGTCCATGGATTGAGCCCGTCCTATCTGTCAGTGGCACTGTCAGGATAGGGCGGGCTTTTCCACGTGTCAGGGGAGTGTCGTCGCCGTGACTATCCGGGCGCCGCGTGGGTGAGCGGGCGGTCGGGGTTGTCGAGCCATACCTGCTGGCCCTCGGCGGTGACGGTCAGGCCGAACCGGTCGTGTTCAGGGCGGCCCGCCTTGAGCCACCACGCATAGGCGGCCGCCAGCTCGTCGAACAGCGACCGCGGCCCGTGCTGGCGCACACGGTACTCCCGGACCGTCTCCGGGGTGATCCGCCAGGACGCCCACGACCCCGATTCGGGATCCATCAGGTAAACAGTGAACCGGCCATCGGAGACCTCACCGTCGTGCACCACGGTGGACAGCATCCTTGGCACCCGCAGGCCGACCGCGAACGACGCGTCGAAGTCCGCGACCGGCTCATAGGGGTGCAGGTCGGTGACGGACTCGACGAAGTCGTGGCCGGGCAGCACCCGGTCCTCCACCGCACCGTGCGGGGTGCGCTGCGCGCGGACCCACATGAACCCGGCGTCGCCGCCGAAGCGGCCCTGCGCGGACCCGTCCGGCCCGACGTCGAGCCGCAGCAGCGTCCCGTTGTGGAACGCTGTCCCCCATGGGGTGACGATTCGCCCTCCGGGCTGGGCCTGGGCCACCCACGTGTGGGGCACCTGCTGCACTGCGGCCGTGGAGATCACCCTGTCGTAGGGTGCGCCCTCGGGCCATCCGGCCATCCCGTCACCGGCGACCACCTGCGGGTGGAACCCGGCCGCAGCGATGCGCTCGCGCGCGGTCTCGGCCAGGTCAGGGTCGACTTCTATGGTGGTGACGTTCTCCTCGCCCAGGCGGGCGCACAGCAGCGACGCGTTCCACCCCGTGCCAGTGCCGACCTCCAGGACCCGGTGCCCCTCCTCGGCATTCAGAGCGTCCAGCATCATCACGACGATCGACGGTTTGGACGCCGAGGAGGACACATAGCCGTCCCCCGATCCGGTGCCGTCGTCGAGCTGGGTGATGACGGGGGCGTCGGCGTTGGCGAGTTCAGCCCACCGGGCAGGGTTGGTCGCCCGGTCGACAGGGCGGCGCTGCCCATCCCACACCTGGTCGGGGATGAACGCGACGCGCGGCACCCGCTCGAACGCTTCGCTCCACGCTGGGGGCACCTGGTGCGGTTCGAGGAGGGGGGTGGCCACTACTTGTCCTTCTTCTCGGGCGGGGGCGGTGGGGGGATTTCCTTCTCGGGTTTGTGGCCGTCGTGGTTGGAGTTGTCTTCGTGCTTACCCACTCGGTCTCCTTTTCTGCCACGGGAGCTGCAGCATGACGGTAACCCCGTGGTTGCTGTGTGTCAGGGGTACGGCCGGATCCGGCCACTCGACACACAGCCGACCCCTGGCATCAGCGACAGCGAGCACCACATCTTCTTCGCCGACACCGCAGAGCGCGTCGGTGACCCGGCCGAGGATTGGGCAGCCGAAGGCCGTTCCATGATCTTTCAACCCATTGAGGAAACCCCACCCTCGGCACGAATGGAGATCACCGTGACATGACGGCGCCCCGTTACTGGAGAAGTCCAGTCCAGGACGCTTCCCATTTACCCACTTTAGAAACAAGCGCGAATCGCGCAAGCACCCAGCATTTCATCTGCTGGACGCGCGGCACACTCGAACATTTCCGCTTGCGCAGTTGAAGCGGCATAAGTGCGGCACGGCGTTTTTTATGACCTGGACACTTCGGCTTCAAGGATGGCCCACCGAAGTGCGGCCACGACGCACGGGAACTCTGCATCGTCGTCCGGCTCGTCAGCACCGTGGTCGGTGGCCTCTTCGCACAGCCCGAGCTCCCATGCCTCATGCAGGTTCAGGGACACGGCGAGGATGTTCGGCCGGGCTTGGAAGGAGCGCAGCGCCGACTCCTCCTCTTCACGGGAGGCGGCCAGGCGCGTGTCCCACCCGGTGAGCTGGGCGCCGTCGGGCACGTCGGGCTCCGCTTCCACCAGGTGGCGCCACCACCGCGCCCGTCGCTCCTCGGACCACAGCTTGTCGAAGCGCGCAGTCTCAACTGTCAGCGATTCCACGAGCTTCGCCTGAGCGTTCTTCATTGTTGTCCTTCCTCGGTGATCGGATCTGGTGTCGGGGCCTCGTACAGGACCGTGACCACGGCCGACCTCTCATCCGAGGCAGAACCGAACCCCAGTGTTCGCGGTTCATGTCAGGCTGCCTGTCCGTTTGCGTTCGCGACCTGGTGGGCCACCAGGCCACTGTACTCATCAGGTGCGACAGTGGACCCGCACTGCCCGCACCACGCACTGTCGTCCCCCGCGCGCCGGTGCAGCATCAGGGAACCGCAGCCATCCCGGGGGCAGGGCACCCACACGGCGAGCACGGGGTGGTGGGGGCGGGCCAACCGGTCGGCGGCGCGGTGGGCTTCCAGGAGGTCCAGCCCGGCATCCGCGCCGCCGCGTTCGTCCACGGTGCCGTCGACCAGTCCCATGGGTTCCATGGGGAGCCCGAGCAGCGTCGCCAACCGGTCGGTGAGGAGCCGGCACGCCCCGGTGATGCGGGCGTGCTCGCGCCCCCACGAAGCCACCGGGGCCTCCGGGAGCCCGAGCACGCGGCGGACCCGGGCCTCCCACGCGAACACGAGCCCGGCCAGGTCGGTGAGGGCTTCGTCGACCCGGCCGTTGATCGGCATCGGCGCGCCGGTGCGCGACGTGGCCACCCGCACACCGTCATCGCCGCAGCCGGGGTGGTCGCCGATGAGTTCCCGCAGCTCCCCATACACCTTGGGCAGGTCCTCCAAGGCCCGGCGGATCAAGGTCTCACAACCCGGGCAGAACGCCCTCGGCCCCCTCGCCCCGGTTGTCTCACCGGTGCCGGGGTTGGTGGTGGCCGAGGTGCAGCGCGGCCCGCGAACGCACTCCCGCAGCGGATCGTCGGCGTCGTGGTGCACGGTTCCTCCCCATGTGGTGGCTGGTGTGGGCAGGTCGGCACGCTAACACCCCGGGCGTCACCCGCCGCGCAAACCGGCCTGCCGCAGCCGCGCCCGGTCGTTGAGCCAGGTGCGGGAGCATGACGGCGAGGAGGCGGTGATGACGGGGCGGCGGCTGCCGGGCGGGTACCACGCCCAGTGCTGCGAACCCGGTCGGCGCACCACCCTCCACCCGGCGTTTCTCGCGGCCCGGTACAGTGCCCGGTACTCGCGGGGCACTCTCGCGGTCATGGCTGGTCCGCGGCCGGTTCGGTGAGGATGGGCCACCCGAAGTTGACGGTTCCGGCGCGGGGGTCGTCGTGCTTCTCCCAGTGGGCTTTGAGGCTGCGCGCTTGCTCCTCGGCCCAGTCCACTTGCAGGTCATGGAGCCGGTCCGGTGTGAGCTGTCCGATCCACGCGTGGCGTGCGCCGATCCGGTAGGCGACGCGGACCGCGGCCAGGGCGTCGGCCTCAGCCCCGTGTGCGTCCTGTTCGGACAGCTCCACTTTGTAGTGCCGGGCGACATCGACAAGCTTGCGGGAGCCCTTCCGGTACCGGTCCGCCTGCTTGTCGAGGATCTTCGGGTCGACCACCGGGCGTAGTTGCTCGATCTGCCCGGCGAGGCCGGGGTGGCCGTGCCGGTGCAGCTCGGAGGCGAGGAGGGTCAGGTCATAGGAGGCGTTCATGGCGATCGTGGTGGCGCCATCGTCGGCCAGGCCCAGGAGGGCGCGGGCGATCTCCGCGACCCCCTGTGCGGCGTCCTGCCCGCCTTCCCGGGCCTGGAGTGTCGTCACCCCGTGCACCGCGGCAGCTTCATCCGGGATGGACACCCCGGGGTTGAGCAACCACGTGCGGGTCGCGGTTTCCCTGCCGCCGGCGCCGTCGATGTCGAGGACGGCCGCGGTGACGATCCGGTCCGAGAACGGGTCGGTTCCGGTGGTTTCCAGGTCGAACCCGGACAGGCGGCGGGTGAACCAGGGGGTGGGGGTCATTTGGGGGTTCCTGTTCTAGTTCCGGGGCCGGGCGGGCAGGTGTCCCGCCCGGCCCCGGGTGTTGTGTCGGCGGGACTTAGGCGTAGGACGCACAGGCGGTGTTGATCTCGGCCTGGTCGGGGCCACCGAGGACGTTTGCTCTGCGCGTGTGGACAGGGTGGCCGTGTGGAAGCGGTAGAGGTTCGGTCGTCACGTCTCCTCCCCCGCGAGCACGTACCGGGTCGTGACGACCTGGCGCTCCTCGACCTGGTGCACGGTCACCGGCCCCCCTGCGGGGAACAGGTCCACGTCCTGGTACTCGGTGAGGCCGAGCTGGTAGCGCAGCACCCAGAGGGTGGTGTCGCTGTCGCGGCGCACGATCAGCTCGTGGACCGACACCCACCGGCGGGTCTCGACCAGTTCTGTGTGGACCGGTGTGTAGCCGCCGAAGGGCTTCATGCTGTAGCTCAGGTCGACGAGGGCTTCGGCGGTGTCGAGGGGGATGGTGTGGGTGATGGCCACGCGGGGTCTCCTCATGGTGCGTAGGGGCGGTTGCGGCGTTTGCCAGCAATGGGTTGTGTCGGTCACGTGTCAGGGGCGTCAGGCCAGCACAGCGGGCAATCGCATTCGGTCGACTCGTAGCCCAGGTCGTAGAGGCATTCGTCCTCAGGGGCACCCTCGTATCGGCGCAGACGTGCTGCTTCGCGGGTCCGCTCGCTCATTCGCTTCTCCTTCTCGGGCAGTGGCGCGGGCGCCACCCCGGGCGGGCCGCTGGTGGGTGTAGCCGAGTTCGACGAGGTAGGCGCGGCGCTTCATGGGGTCCACGTGGTCCTCCTTAAGTGCGTGTGGCCCGCCCTGGCCCTGCGAGGGCGGGCCGGTGTGGGTTAGGCGGTGGGGTTTTGGGGGACCAGGCGCCACCACTTGCCGTCAGCGGCGACCGGCGTGCCGGTCCGGGCGGCCTCCGCGACCACCCGGGCGGCGTCAGAGATCGCGGGTTCGCCGATGATCCGACCCTCCTCGGTGGTCTTGGGCGGGGCTGGGGTGTCCGTGGTGATCAGGTGGTAGTAGGGGCCGCGGTCGTCGATGCGGATCGGCATGCCGACCTCGGCGTGGTGGCGGACAGTGTCCAGTGCGCCCTGCACGTCGCGGTTGGCGAAGGGGGCCTCCAGCCCGGCGCGCATCCGGATCATGAGGGCCTTGATGAGGTCGTCGCGGTCGGCGGTGCGCCATTGCTCCTGGGTGCCGTCGAGGACATCGCGGAGCGCGCTTTCGATCTGGTCGTAGAGGTGGTCGGTCGGTCCGGGCCAGGCCATCGGTGCCTCCTTGGTGGTGCGGCTGGGTGTCGTGCCCGCCCCCGGCATTCCTTGCCGTGTGCGGTTGCTAGGCGTCGGCTTCCTTGGCGACGGCGGCGTAGGAGTCGATGTGGCCGCAGGGGGTGTCCCAGACGTGGGTGGCGTACCACTCTCCGTCGTCGTGCTGGTTGAAGACGCGGGGCGTGCCGCGGGGGCCGCCGCATCGCGGGCAGGTGGCCGAAATGGTGACAGTGCGGGTCACGGGACGGAGCGGGCCGGAGCCCCACGGGGCCTCGGCTGCGCGGTCACGGATGCGGACGGTCATGGTAGGGCTATCGCTCATCGGTGCCTTCCTTCGCGGGGGTGGCCCCGGGTGACGACGCCCGGGTGTGGTGGCGGAACCCGGCCGGGATCATCCGTGTGGTCTTCCGGGTGAGTTCGCGCTCGTGAAGGACGAGTGCGACCTCGGCGGGGTCCTGGCGCTGGTCCATGGCGGGACCGATCACGAACCACCGGTCAGCGCGGGTGATCTCCAGGTCGCGGCCGAGGTCGGCGCACGCGTCCAACACGGCTTCGGTGTAGTCGTCCAGGCGACGGGCCTGTTCGGTGTTGTCGGTGGTCATGGTGGTTCTCTCTCGGGGGTGCGGCCCCGACCACAACAGGGGGCCGGGGCCGCGTCTCGGAGTACGGCGTCTACTTCTTGCGTCCGGAGTCCCGACGCTTCAGGGTCCGCTCGTAGTCGGTGAAACGGGCTTTCGCTATCACCGACCGGTCGACGCTGCGCAGCACGATCCCCTCGGGTCGGCCGCCCGCTCCGTCGTCCAGCGCCACACGGGTCGACGGGAGCCGTTCGGCGAGGAAGTCCCGCATCGGCGCGATGCCACTCGGCAGGTCGGCGGCGTTGATGGCGCCGAGCCGCGGAGTGAGGGGGATCTGCTCCTTATCAGCCACCACGTGCAACGCGTCCTCGGGTAGGAAGGACTGCCCGCCCTCCTCGCGCCACGCGGAGATGCGGGCACGGTCCCAGCCCATAAGGCTGCCTGGCACATCGGCGACGTCGAACATGCGGTACCCGACCGTGCGCTGGCCGGTGTACTGCTTACTGGCTCCGGTGACCTTCCCGCCGTACACCTCGAGGTAGTAGACGCGCACCCCCTCGTCGGGCGGTGTGATGCGGTCGGCCAGGTCCCGTAGGGCGTCCACGATCCCCAGTGCCGGGTTCGCGATGAGGTCGCCCCGGGCGTGGAGAAGTTCCTCGCGGCTGCCGATGAGGTAATCCCCGGTGGGGAAGATGATGAGGCGCGAGTTCGTACCGTCCACCTTCTCCGTCAGAATCACCTCCCCTGCGAATTCGGTGGCCGTCTCCAGCAGGCCGCCGTTCTTCTTGTCGAGCTCGTGGTAGGTGGAGATCGACGGGTACTTCGTGGCGGAGTTCAGGGCGTCCAGGTCGATGGTTCGGGGGTCGATCATCGGGTGTTCCTTTCTCTTATGGGTCCTGCTTCGGCGGACGACGTGTCCCACAACAGGGAGCAGGTTTCGTGGGATCGGGGGCGCTCAGGACCGCCCAGTACGAGGCGGTTGGAAGGTCCACCACCCGTCGTAGCCCTCGGGCACGGTGGGGAAGGCGTCCAGCATGGGGCGCAGCACCGACAAATGCCGCTCCATCACCTCGGGCTCCTGGGCGCCCCAGTAGCGTTGCCCGTCCCACCGGCCGTGGCAGTCGCCGCCGTAGCGGCCGTCGAGGTCCGCGCCCAACACGTCGAGCGGGTCGTCGAGGTCGAGGAGCCGGGGTAGGTAGTGGCTCCACAGCTTGAGGTCTCCGATGCACGCCCGAGTCACGCCGCCCTGCCTGCGGTACCAGACCGCGTTGGCCTGTCCGGTGAAGGCGATGCGGTCGCCGCGTGGGTGCTGGGTGCCGGTGATCGTGGCGAGGTCGATGGCGTAGAGGCCTCGGGAGATCAGGAATCGGGTTTCGCGGTGCACGTTGGTTCTCTCTTGTCGGGTGTGCGGGCTGTAGCTAGAGGGGTGAGCACGACATCGCCGACGTCGCGGGGGGCGAGCTTGTTCAGGTGCCGACCGCAGGCTTTGGCCTCGCCCGGGTACCGCCACAGGAGTTGCCACGTCGCTGGGTGCGAGCACTCGTCGCACCAGGGGCCGGGGTGGGTGTCGCGGTAGTAGCGCATCACGCAACCTCCGCGTAGAAAGGGGCGTCGAACAGCTCATCCGGCCAGTTCTCGGGGCGCAGCCACTCCCACCGCAGCCACCGGTCGGTGGTGACGCTGTCCAGCACCTCGTCATCGGTGATGGGGGTGGCGCGGGTCTCCGGCGGGACCGTGCCCGGGGTGAAGGGGTCGCCCGGGTCCTGGTGGTCGGGGCCGACGACGCGGTACCGGTGTGCGTTGTAGCCGTTGGCGCGGTGCCACTCGGCGCGTTCGGCGCGCCTTCGGCGCATACGGTCCAGGATCTGGGCTTCCGTGGGGTGCGCGAACGTGTGCCAGCCAACTCCGGTCTTGTACCGGCTCCAGTGCTCACGAGCGCTCACCCCGCACCACCGGCACCCTGACGGCGCCCTGTCACCGAACGGGGGTTTCGGTGCGAGCTTCCCGGCTGCTTTGGCTTCGGCCACGTCGGCGGACCCGGAGCCATTGCAGGCGGGGCATGGGCGGGTGAGCGGGGTCATTTCTCGATCTTTCTGTGTGCGGTGGTCCCGGGGCCGCCCCCACCCGAAAACCGTGGGGCGGCCCCGGGTGAGCTAGAGGTAGGTGATGTCGGCGGTTAGGGGGCGGTGTGTTCGGCGTCGGCCAGGTAGGCCCGGGCGCGCGCGATCGCGGGATTCTCCCCGGCGGGTTGCTGGGTTCCGGGGTCAAGGTGCTCGATACCGTCCAGCCACCCGTGGCGGCGGCCCACAGCAAGGTCGGCGCCTTCGGACGGGTAGCCGAGGACGAGGGCCCAGCGCAGGCGGGCGCGGGCGAGCTTGTCACCAGGCCCCCACTCGCGGGAGTGGGCGGCCCAGCGTTTGGCTTCGGCGAGGTCTTCCCAGGCGCGGCGGACCTCCGCGATGACGGTCCGCCGGATCTCCGCGTAGCGGGGGTCGGCCTCCCCGAGGGGGACCTGCCCGGGGATGCGGCGCCGGTTCACCGGTCCGCCGGGGGGTCGGGGACCGGAACGAACCCGTTGGCCTCCAGGTGCTTTTCCACGTAGAACCGGCCGTCGGGTTTCCGCACGATGTAGTCATCGACGGTGGCGTTCCTCCGGAACCGGAACGCGGCGCCGTGGATGAGCGGCAGCACGATCCAGGGGTCTCCGAAAGCGTCACGTCCGCCGACCCGGCCTCCGGCCCATTGGGCGACCTGTTCGGCGTTGTCGGGGGTGATTCGGACGGCTCGCACTTCGAGCCGGTACACGGTGGGGGTTATCAAGGGGTCCTGCCTCTCCGGGGGATGGGTGGGGTCAGGTGGTGGAGGCGGCGGCCATCTCACGCACGTGCGCCTCTTCGCGGAGGGCCCGCGCGAAGCGTTCGGCGGCGCGGGCGAGCTCTTCGACCTGGGCGGGGGTGGCATCGTCGGCGGGCCGGATCACGGTGTCGCTGACCTCTTCCAATCCGCGGCCCAGGTGGAGTTCGGGCAGCGGCTGCTGTGGGGTGTCGGCCCAGGCGTCGGGTGTGGACTGGGCGAGGATGATGCAGGTCATAAGGGGCTCCTCAGGGGTGGGAGTTGGAGGGGTGGCCCCGGCGCGAGGGGGAAAGGCGCCGGGGCCGGTTCACCCCCACGCCACGTCGGCGCCGCGGTGGTGCACCCATTCGGCGAGGTCGTGGAGTTCACGCAGCCGCATGGCCAGAAGGCCGGGGCTGCGCCCTCCGTAGACCACGCGCCCGTCGTGGACGGGCGGTCGGCCGTGGGCGTCGTCCGTTGCGGTGTCGACGAGCGCGAGGGCGGTCAGGACCCGCCCCAGGAAGACCGGGGCGGGTTCTACACCGCCGGGGTAGTCGGTGTCGTGCCCGAGGAGTCCGAGAAGCGTGGCGGCGTTGCCGTTGTTCACGTTGACCTGCGGGTCGTTGTCACCGAGGTGGCCGGCGGGGTAGAAGGTGACGGACATGTGTTCCTCCCTTTGTGTTGGAATCGGTGGCCGTTCGGTGGCCGGGAGGAACGGGTGTCCGTTGTGGGGTCCGCTGTTGAGTTGTCAAGGATCTGAGCTTGGGGGTTCACCCCCGCACTGTGTATATACACACTATCATGGGCTCTGTATATACACAACTCGTGTCATGCAGCCTCCCCCGAGGCATCGCCCGAACCGATCTCGTGCCTCAACACCTCCCCCAACAACAGCTCCCCCCGCTCGAAAGCGCACCGCATCGCCTCGAACGCCGCCTCGCGCTCCGGCCCCTCCTCCGGCCGGTCAACCCGCACCGGCGACGGCTTGCTCTCCACCTCCGCCCACGGCACCGGCACGATCTCCCCACGCACCACCACCCCGCCGTACTGGCGAACCTGGTCCTTCACCGACTTCAACGTGGAAGGCCGGATCACCTCGACCACCTCATCGGCCATGTGCTCCTTGGCCCACGCCACCGCCGCCGCCTCATCGACCCGCACCGAGCGCGTGTCCTTGGGCTGGGAGACGGTCCCCACCCGAACCAGGCGGCCATCCGGCCCCGGCAAGGCGACGCCCGAGCGGTCGCCCTCCATCAGCCCGGCCCCGGCCTCGGCACGCACCCGGTCATAGACGTCAGCGACCTCTCCTTTCAGCATCGCCAGCACTGCGGCACGGAGCTTGGGGTCAGGCTGCATCGGACATCTCCTCTTCCTTCTTGTTCTGGGTGAGCATGCGGCGGCGCTTGTCGATCTCGGCGCGCAGCCCCTTGCCGTCGTGCTGGGTCATCTCCAACGCGTCGTATTTCGCTTTGGCCTCGGCTTCCAGGACGACCAGCTCAGCGTCGTCCTCAGCCCCCTGGGCGCGGCGCAGGGCGTCCAGCAGCCACGCCTTGTCGGTGACGCGCTCGGGCTGCTCGCCCTTGCGCAGGCGCCGCCGAGCCTTGCCCCCTTGGGCGATCGCGTTCTCGGCCGTGGGGTCGGCGCGCTCCCCCTTGGACCACAGGTTGAGCGCGACCCCGAAGCGCATAGCGGCGTTGCGAAGGGCGTCACCAATGAGCACCTTGACCGCGTCGGCCTGGTTCGACGGGCAGGACCCGTAGCCCTTGCGGGTGATGCCGCCGACGGTCAGGGTGATCCACAAGCCGACCGGGTTGCCGTTGCGGTCGTGGTCGAGGATGGGCATCCCGTTGTCGTCGGTAGCGAGGAAGTCCCAGTTCCACGCGGGGTCGACGTCGAGAAGGCGGCCGGTGACATCGGCGTGTCCGACGAAGTCGATGTGGATGTGCTGGGGGCTGATCCACTGGTCGCACACCTTGCACCTGGACTTGCTGTGCTTGGCGCATTCGCCGGACCGGGATTCGCGGCAGCCTCCGCAGGTGACGCGGGGCAGCTTCCCGACGACGTCGTCGGAGAAGTGGGCGCGCAGCCGGTTGGAGGTGTCCAGGAGGGCCTGGAGCGCGTCTGTGTCACTCGGTGTGGTCATTGGTTCCTTTCTTGGGTCGGCAGGAAGCAGGGGGCCGCCCCGGGGACGGTCCGGGGCGGCCCGGGTGGGGGTCAGTCGTCCCAGTGGCCGGGGGCTCCGCAGTCGGGGCTGGCGAAGTGGTCGAGGGCGAGGTCGTCGATCTCGTTGATCAGGGCGGTGGTGATGGCGAGGGTGCCGTCCAGTTCGTAGAGGACTTCGTTGCAGGTGCACCGCACGTCGCACAGGCCGATCTCCAGTGCGCCGGGGAGTTCGTTGAGCAGGGCCTCGTAGAAGGCCTCTCTCATGTCGTCGGTGTCGATGAGGTGGGTGGCCGGGGCGGTGAGGGTGGTGGTCATGGGGTCCTCCGTGGGGTGGTGGGCGGGGGTTTCCCGTCCCCCGCTATGTATATACACAATAGCATCATCTCTGTATATACACAAACCCTGGCCCCGCCAACCAGCCCCTTCCCACCCCTCCCGTGCTAACCTCACCCGCGCATATACACAGGAGAGGCCATGACCGACACACCCCAGCAGCCCCCCAGCAAGAAGCGGACTCCCCTGCGGCCCATCAGGGTCGACGACGACATCTGGGAGCCCTACAAAGCCATCTGCGCACGCGACAGCACCGACGCGACCAACGACCTCCTCGGCCACATCGGCCGACGGATTCTCGAGAGCGGAACCCCCGAAGAGATCGAGCGCTACAAAAGGGGCGTCGCCGCACAAGAGGAACGTCGTTCCCGCGTCATCGGCGCCCGCAAGAAAAAGTCCGACGACTAACGGCACCCCGGGCACAGGTCGGGCCGACGCTCCTGGGTGCGGTGCGAGGCGTACCACCCCTCAGCCCGAGCCGCCGCACGCGCATCCGACGCCAAACGCGGCAGCTCGCTGGGGTAGTGCACCGCCCCGCACCGGTGGCACGCCACCACATACACCGGGCCGCCCTGGTGTTCATAGCGGTGAACTGTCACTGCGGACCTCCGGCCTCCCCAGTGCGGGGCGCTTCGTCCACGCATCGGTGGTGACCAACCGCCGTCACCAGATCGGCGAGCGTGTCCCCCGCTTCGGCGAACGCCCCGAACTCGCTGAACAGGCGCGAGCTGCCAGCGGCACAGTCGAGGTGAGCCAGCTCCAGGCCGGTGCCGCTCTTGAGCTCGAACCGCGACAGCCACCCCGGCAACGGCCGCGTCCCTGGCGGCTTGGGTTCCGCCAAGGCGCTCCGGGCCGCAGCGGCGATCCGTTCGGCGTCCTCCCGCAGCGCGGCCACCTCGCCGGACATGGAGTGCCCGGGGGCGTCCGGCTGGTGCAGCTCCACCAACACGTCCAGCACGGCCCGGGTGACAGGGTCCATGTTCAACGGTCCCCCTCGGTGGCCGAGATGAGCCGGTACCCGGCACGCCGGGGTGTCCCCAGGTGCGTTGTGCCGGTTGGGTGCAGGTCCGCGACCAGGAGGCGGCGGGGGTACTTGCCGGTGTGTGCGTCAACGACGACAGCGCGGGTGCTGCCAGGGGTGTAGTCGATGACCCGGATCGCGCGCTCGGGGTGGCGGGGGTCGCAGCACTGGTAGACGTGGCCGGCACGCACTGGGGCCGGGGAGGTGGGGGCGAGGGTGCCCACGGGTGTTCTCCTCACACGGGTTTCTGGGGGGGCCGTGCCGTGCAGGCGAACACGGCACGGCCCCGGATCGAATTCGGGGGTCAGGAAGCGGACTTGTGCGCGTTGTAGAGCGCTATGGCGTCCGGGCGCTCCCAGAACGTTTCGATCACGCCGGACCGGGATGCGTACAGCGCGTCCAGGCGGTCATAGCTGGAGCCGACCCACCGGGCGAGCTCGGGGCTGTGAAAGCGGGGCCGGTAGTGCTCAGCGGCGTAGTCGAACCCCTCGTCCTCGGCTTTCCTGACGAAGGCCACGAGCTCCATGAAGTCGTAGTCCGACAGTTCGAACTCGGCGGGGATGATCCACTGCTCGCGGACCTGCGCCCCGGTGAGCCCTTCGGCTCCGGTGGCGTTCGCGAGGTCGGCGAGCTGGGCGGCGGCGTCGCGCGCTTCGGTCTCGCTTGTGGCGGTGGGGGCGAGGATCCAGTTCACCAGCGTGTGCGTGGCGTTCTGCGGGTTCATGGTGGGGGTGTCTCCGTTCGTGGGGTGGTGTGGGGCGGGTGCGCGCCGGGCTTCCCCTTACCGGCGCGCACCCGGGTAGGTGGGGGCCGCCTACGGGAGCGGCGGCCCCGATCGTGGTGGTTTAGAACGGCGGGGTGTCGTCGGCCGCCTGCGCCCACTGGTCGGTGGCGGGCGCGCCGGTGCCGCCGGTCCGGCCGTAGCCCTGCCCCTGGCCGCCGCCCTGCCGCTGGGCCTTCGTCACGGTCGCGGTCGCCGACCGCAGCGCCGGGCCGACCTCTTCCACATCGACCTCGAAGACGGTGCGCTTGTCGCCGTCCTTGGTCTCATAGGAGCGCTGCTTGAGGCGGCCCTGCACGATCACCCGCATGCCCTTGGCCAGGGACTCGGCGACGTTCTCCGCGTAGGCCCGCCACACCGAGCAGGTGAGGAACAGCGACTCGCCGTCCCGCCACTCCCCGGACTGCTTGTCGAAGGTGCGGGGAGTGGAGGCGACGCGGAAGTTCGCCACGGCCGCACCGTTGGGGGTGAAGCGGAGCTCAGGGTCGTCGACGAGGTTGCCGACGAGGGTCATCTGGGTTTCGCCCGCCATTGGGGGTGCCTTTCTGTCTCTGGGTGCCCACGTTCTTGTTTGCGCAGGTCACCCCCGGATGTTGGCTTGGTTTCCAGCCGATCGCGTAACCCGATCATATCAAGTTTGGCCAAACTTAGCCATACAGATTGAGAGTTTGGCCAAACTTCAGGCTACAACTTGGCTACCCCCTCGCCACCACCTGTACGCCGTAGATCCGACACCGCCGACCATCCACCCGACGCGCCCAACCGGACCCACACCCCGCCCGCATACAGCACCGGAACCACCTCCGGGTCCGCAAACTGCCGCAGACGAAACCCCCGCCGCTCCGCCTCACGCGGATGCGCCTCGATCCACCCATGGCACCCCGTGGTCCCACTTCCGTGCACCAGCACCAGGTTCACCGCAGAATTCGCATCCCGCCTCCGCGTACCACCCATCCCCCGCGCCCGACGGTGCTGCAAACTGTGCCACCCCGGGGAGACACCCCCGCCGCACCAGGCGCACGCCCCGCCGTCGCGATCCCACACCAGATCACGCACACGCTTCGTCGGCCCGCTCACCGAACCAACCTCCGGTCCTCGCCCGTCACCGCGACCCGGCCCCCGGCCGTCATCTCGATCAACCGCCCGCCCGGCGCGTCCCCGAACACAGCAGTGAACTGCTTCAACGGAACATTCGTCGTGATGATCGTCGGCAGCATCACGTTGTACCGATGGTTGACAAGGCGGTACAGAATCTCCTCCGTCCACGCCGAGTCCTTAGCCCGCCCCAAGTCGTCCAGCAGCAGCCAGGGGGCGTCCATCAACCGGCGCAACCCCTGCTCACGCTCCTCACCACTCCCAGGCCTCAACTGGGCCAAAAGCTCCGGCCAGGACGCGAACTCCGCACCGAACCGCGGCAGCCCCGCCTCGGCCACCCGCCGCAACGCGCCGAACCCGGCGAAGGTCTTCCCGGTGCCGGTGGGCCCGTACAGCAGCAGCGACGGAACCGGGACCGGCTCCGATGTGGCGCGCGACCTCCACGAGGCCACCGCCGCCTCCACCCACGCCACAACTTCCGGCCGGTCGGAGGTGGCCGATCGGTACCGCAACGGGGTGACCCGCGCAAGAACGCGGCGGGCGTGCTCGACGCGCTGGCGGTGGTGGTAGTCGGGGTGACCGGGTTCATCCGGCGAAAGCGCTGGGGGCTCCTCTGCCGGATCGGCGATTTCGAGGGTGTCGCAGATCCGCTGGATGCGGGCGATAGCGCCGGTGGCGTCGAATCGGATTGTCACGCAGGGCTCCCTTCGTTGGTGCCGTCGGCCCAGGGGTCGGCCCACGGGTCGGGGTCGTCGCCGAAAGAGGTGGGATTGCGGTGGGGCTGGTGGACTTTGCGTGTCTTCGCCTCGTTCTCCGCGACAGACACGAAGTCGTCAGCCCACGCCTCGCCGTTCAACCACGTCGCGGGGTTGCGGACGTAGCCCCGATCAACATCCGGCGACCGTTTGTAGTTCTCCAAGCCAGCCATGAGCTCGTCGAAGCTGGCCTTCTTGATGGCGGCCCGCCATGCTCGGCGCGCTTGCCCCTTGCTCACCTTCTTGGGGTACTGCGCCCACCAGGCGCAGAACTGGGGGTCGTCATCGCTACCAGGCTCCGGCGGCTTGGGCTGGTGGGGGTCGGGTTCCGTGTCGGGCTCGCCTCCCGGCGTCAGCCGGGTTTGTGTGTATGTCTCCGTCTTCTTCTCTTCGTCTTCTTCCTCTACGTCTTCTTCAGGGGTCGCGTGTGCCGACCCCCGGGGGTCGGTGTGCTGACCCCCCGGGTCGCTATGCCGACCCCTGGGGTCGCCCTGCTGACCCCCCGGGTCGCTATGCCGACCCCCCTCCGTGTGGAAGGGCTCATTGAACGCGATCACGTACTCGTTGGTGGTCTGCCGGCCCCCATCGAACCGGGGCTGCACCACCAGCGCACCCACCGCTTTCAGCTCCCGCACGTGGTCGATCACCGTGCTCTTAGCGACACCGAGGTCAGCCGCGAGCTTCTTGTAGCCGGGGATGGTGCGCTCATAGTGGCCGTAGCGGCCGTGCAGCCACGCGTAGGTGGCGATCGCTTGAAGGGACACGCCGGTTTCGAACAGCCACAAGGGGATGCGGGCGTACTTGGTTTCGGTGCTCCGGCCGCGGAGACCTTCGGGCATTCAGATTCCTTCGAGAATCGTGGGTGGTGGTTCGGGAGGTCCGGCCGGTTCGGGAGACCGGCCGGGTGGTTCGCTACTGGTCGATGCGCGCTGCGATCCGCGCCAGCTGCCGCCTCGCCTCCTCCAGCTGCTCGATCAGGTGTTCGGGCTCCATACCGCCGCGCATGTTCAGGCCCAGGCGGTTCATGTTCCGGTCGAGGTTCGTGATCTCCAGGGCGGTGGTCCGGGCCCGGTTGTCCGGGTGGTCCGGGTGGTCCGTCCAGATGTGCGCGATCGCGCGCAGATCCGGGCAGGAACCGACACGCTTCGCCGCACCGCCCTTCAGCGGGTCGTAGCCGCACCCCTGGCAGTCGGCGTCGTCGTTGGCGCGGTCGCCTTCGTGGTTGTCGAAGATGGTGCGGAGTGCCCGGTAGGCGGGGAGGTCCGGCGCCTCGTCGAGGCGGTCCGCGAGGAAGTCACGGATGGTCATCAGGGTGGTTTCCGATCGGTTCGCAGATGGTCAGCAGCGGGGGCAGGAGTCGGTGAGCCGGTACTGGTGCGTGCAGTAGGTGCTGTTCGCCAGAGCCCGGCCGGGGCCGCAGATGTGGTACGCGGGGTACCGGTCGACGTCGGCCTGGGTGATGCGGGCGGGGGCCGGGTCGGGGTGGGGGTCGGTGGCCCAGCTGAAGTTCTGGTAGCGGGCGGGGTGGTGCTCGCTGAGGAGTGCCCTGCCGGACAGGGTGAGGTAGAGGGCTCTGTCGGGGCGGTGGCGGGCGAAGCCCTGCCGCACCAGAGGTACGGTTGAAGCGTTGTCGGCGAGCCGTCCGTGGCGGTCCGCTGTCGCGGCGATGGTTCGTGCTGCCTGGTCGTGGGAGGTGTTGGTGTTCATGGTGTGCTTCCTTGTTGTGGGGGGGGTGAGTGGACACCCCAGAACAGCGCTTCCCTGTAGCGCTACATTGTTGCGCATCAGAGTAGCGAGCCAAGCGGGCAACCGCAACAAAGTTGCGCTACCCTGTTGCGCATGAGCCAGGTGGACGAAGCACTAGACGCCCTCAGCAAGAGCACCCTCCGATACCAGCGCACCGAAAAGGAGCACGAGAAATCACGCGAGACGTCCATCGCCGACGTGGTCGCGGCCCTACGCGCCGGCGCGCGCCCCACCGACGTTGTGAACCGATCACCGTTCAGCCCCGCATACGTGCGCAAGCTCGCACGCGAACACGGCATCGAACCGGCGACCAAGAAGGAAGGCGACGCGTGACCAAGGCCGCCGAGCCGACTACAAGGCCCCTGCCCCCGCGCGTCGCGCCCGCGCCATGACCCGCTGCACCGTCCGGCACGACACACCACACCGGGCCGCCGCAACCGCATATGACCCGCCCGACCGCAGCACCATCAGAACGTCCTCCACCAGCAACGCATGAGAGGTCGGCCACTCGCCGAGCCGACCCGCCGCGGCTTCGCGCCGGTGGCACGCTGTGATCAACCCGCGGCCTCTCAGGAGGCCGACCTTCCCGCAGCAGGCGCACTCCGTCCGCCTCACACCGCACCTGCCACGGCCGGGCGGTGGTACAGGCACCCGCAGCCCGGGCGCACACACCGGCCGTCCTCGCCGATGTGCTCCGTCTCGTCGTGCCCGCACCGGCACCTGCGCGACGCCATCACGATGAGCCGCAGCTGCCCACCGGGAATCTTGTGGGCGGGGTACATGTGCGGCCCGGACACGTGCAGGTGGTCATCGTCGGGCACAACCCCGGCGTCGACCAGCGCGCCGTCCACTGCCGCCTTGAAGCTCGGGTAGAAGTTGGCCGAGTCGAAGCGGCGGTTCGCCGCCGGGTGCACGTACCCGAGCACGAACGCCTCCCCCAGGTACGGGACGCGGGCGGCCAGCGACGCGATCATCGCTTCGTGGCGGAGACGGCGTGTGGCACGCGCCCGGGGGTGGTGGTGGAGGCGTTGGTTGGAGTTCAGGAGTGGAAGCCCGGCCGGGAGCTCGATCTCCCACACGCTCACGCCGCCTCCCTGATGGACGAGGCTGTACCGACCCATTCCCGGCACATCGAACCCTTGGCTCCCGGCCGCCGCGATGGTTGACCACCGGTCGGCGAATGCTCGATCACCCCGGCCTTGCGCATGGCCGACAGCAGTGCACCCCATTGCTTGGCTCCGTTGCCCGGCTCCTCCACCCCGAACCGGGTCACGATGTCGTAGGCCTGGAACGGTTTCCCCTCACGGGCGAGCTGGGCGACCGCGGAGGAAGCGCGCGACCACCAGTCCGGCGAAGCGGCGCGCGCCGTCTCCGCCAGGCCAGGGTTCACCTCCGCGATCGCGTCGGCCAGGGAGAGCTGTTCACCGCTCATGCGGCACCTCCGTACCCGGCCAGCGATACCTCGGCCCGCACGGTCGCGATCTTCGTCCGGCCCACGTCGATTCGGGTGTGCAGGGCGCGGATGTGCGCCTTCTGCGCCGTCACCACGGCGGCCGCCTCACCCCACGTGCGGAATAGCTGGTCGCATGCCTCGACCGCGGCCATCTTCCTGGCCTCTACTGACCCCACCGCGTCGCGAAACGCTCGCGCCTGCGCCAGCTTGTAGTCGGCCTCGGCGTGCACAGCGGTCACCTCGTGCTTTTCGAGGTCGGACACGGCCTCTCCGAGCGCGAGCGTGAGAGCACCGAGATGCTCGATATTGCGGATGTTCTCCGGTGTCGACACGTGCGCCTCCTACTCCTCGTCCTGGCTTGGGGATGCGGGCTGGTTGTGGCCCCACTGCGGGGCGTGCGGATCGCTCACCCACTCCGACCACGCCGGTTCCAAGAACGGCGCGCAGAGGGGGCGGGGCAGGGTCTTCGGGGCAGGGCTCAACACGGCCTCCAACGCGAGAGGGAAGAAGAAGGGGGCGGCCGGACAGCAGCCGCCCCCGAACGGAAGGTGGCTAGTCGACAGCGATGACCGTGGGAAACATCGACCACATCGGCATCCGGTGGCCTACCGTCGTCACCCGGTGGGTAGCGCCGGGTTCGATACGGGACCACACGTCGGCAGCGGAGAAGTGTGCGCGAAGGGCCACGTCAGCAACGGTGAGCGTCCCGCACTCTTGGGTGTACACGCGGTACGTGCCGTCGTCACCACCGCGGTCTTTGCCGGTGATCGTGCAGGTGTGAACGGTGGCGGGATAGGCCTGGGAAATGTTCCACGCCAGGGCGGCCAGGACGATCACGAGCACACCCAACTCGGGCAGGTAGGCACCCGCGGAGCGGCGATGTGTCATGTCGTAGCCTCCTGGGCCTTCGCCGCGACACACGCGTGCCCGGCGAGGTAGGTGACCAGCCCCGCGAGCATGCGCCCGGAGTCGACATGTCCAACGGTGTGGCCGCAGCGTCGGCAGTAGTGGGTCGAGCCGCCGCCCACGCCCACGACGGCGTCCACGGTCGGGGGTGATGCGGGGTCGACGGTGCGCGGGTCAGTGCGCGCAGGAAGGTCACGCGGCACGAAGGGCCTCCCGTTCCTCGGTGCCGTGCGCCTCGTTGAGTGCGGCCCGGTAGGCGGGGATGAAGATCGGGCGGATGCGTTCCAGGGCCGTGGCTGACAGGGGCGGCTGGTCCTCGACCCAGGCCTGGCGGGCGGCTTCGTACACCTCGGGGTCAAGCAGCACGGTTGGCCCCCTCCTTGGTGAGCAGAGCGCCGGGTTGCAGGTCGAGGGCGGCGATGACCGCGGCGTAGATCTGCCGACTGATCGGGCGTTCGCCTTCCTCGACCTTGTAGAGGTGCGAGGCGCTGTAGCCAACCCGCTCGGCGAGTGACCGCATGGGGATGCCGCGCTTCCGGCGGACGTGGTGCAGAGCGTCGGGGTCGAACGCGGCTAGGTCCAGGGGGCCGCGGTTGACTGTTGGGTGAGGCATGGGGGTGACAGTAGATTAAGTTTGGCCAAACTTTCAACTCGACCCAGAATTTTTGCCCAAACTCGTGGGTCTTCGCAGGCCAGAGGGGTGATGTGGCAGAAGTTACGCAGGCGAACGTTGGTTCACCCATCGAACGTGCGGCTAAATTTGGCCAAATTCAGGTAGCATCCGTCACATGATGCCCACGGACCCACCCCCCCAGCCTCATCACCGATCACCCGAGGCACAGCGACTAGACCACCACCTGAACGCCTCCCGCGAACGCCAAGGCCTCAGCTGGGCGGCGTTCGCACGCAAAGGCGGCATCTCCGAAGAGGCCCTACGCTACATCCGCACCGGAGAACGCAAAGCCCGCCAGTCCAGCATCGAGCGGATCGAACGCGCAGCCGGATGGGCACCCGGCGGCTTCGAAGACGCATTGAACGGCCGCACCCCCCGCCCCGCCCAACCATCCGATCACTATAAAATCGAACAGGTCGCCGAACGCCTTGTCTTCCTCTTCAACAACGTCCGGAAAGACAAGCACGGGAACCTGCACACCCCCGAAGAGGTCTCAGAAGCCCTCGCGCGCACCAAACTCGAAGTCTCCCCCACCGACCTCGACAACATCATGACCGCCGCCAAGGAGGCCCCACTACTCAGCAACGAGGCCCTGGAAGGAATCGCCCGAGTCTTCAAAGTCGATAAGAGCTACTTCACAGACGACCACGTCGCAGAATCCGTGCGCTCCCAAATTCGGTTCGTCAACCGACTCCAGGACGAAGGCGTCCAACAGATCGCCATGCGAACCGAAGGACTGTCTGATCAATCAAGGCAACTCATCATCGGCATGCTCGACCGCGCACGCGAAGCAGAGGGGTTGCCGAAAATAGAAAACAACGAATAACAGACGAAACCAAACCGAATGAAGGCGCAACCCCTATCATTCGGCCTAGAAAGCCTCCCCCGTTGCGAACCAACGACCTGATCCTAGGGCAACGCTGCAAAAGACTCATCCGACAAGTCACCGGCAGCAACAGCATCCGCACCATCGATGAACTCGTCCAACAGTTCTCCGAACGAAACGGGCGCAGCATCACCCTAATCCCAGTCCAAACCCCCGCAGCAACCCCCTGCGGCCTATGGATCAGCACCCAACACGAAGACCGCATCTACTACGAAGAACGCACCTCACCACTCCACCGCCACCAGATCATCGGCCACGAACTCGGCCACCTCGCTTTCAACCACCAAAGCAACAACCAATCCGCAATCGACCTCCACGCCGCCCAGCTCCTCATGCCCAACCTCGACCCCGAACTCATCCGCCAGATGTTCGGGCGCACCTACTTCGACGCACCACAAGAACGCGAAGCCGAAGCATTCGCCGCAGTAGCAATCAAAATGATTGCCCGCAACAGCAACACCCCCCGAAATAAAGACTGCGCAACCGAACGATTCACCCAAGCAGTTGAAGGGGGATTCTGAATGCCCGAGCACGCCCACCTGTTCACAATACCCATCGTGCTCATAGCGCTCACCCACAAGGCGTGGCAACTCTACAACAACCCCAAGAACCCCGTCCTATGGGCCCTCTGCGCCATGATCGCTGCCATCGGAACAGCCGCCACCATCCGATCGCCCGCGATCTACACAGCATTCGACGAAGCAGTCGGAATCCCCAACCTCGCCCGCCTCATTGAACACCTCACCGGCATCATCGGGCTATGCGCTGGAGAATACTTCCTCCTTAACCTCAACAACCCGGAAACCTCCGCAAGAAAAGCCAAAATAAGATACATCGCCATCTCACCACTCTTGGTGATCATGGCCGTCGCATTCCTCATAGAACCCCGCACAATAGAAGCCCCCTCCGACTTCACCGAACAATACGCAACCGCACCAGGCATGGGCCTCTACATGGCCTGCTTCCTCGGCATCTTCGCCCTGTCCATGCTCCACCTCATCCGCACAACCCACCGATACACCAAAAACGCCACACGCCCCCTCGTCCGGCTCGGCAGCCGCCTAATGGCCGCCGGCGGCATACTCGGCTTGGTCTTCATCCTCAACAAAGCCGTCAGCTTCTACGGGCTCCGCTACGGATTCGACTCCCCCATCAACGCAGAACTCTCACGCGCCTGCATCGCAATCGGCATCATCCTCGTCCTCACCGGCGTAACCATCCCCGCCGCAGGACCCCGCCTCGCGGCCCTCTACCGATGGCCGCAACGCCGCCGCGCCTACAGGGAGCTCCACCCCCTCTGGCTCGCGATCTACAACACCACCCCCGCCGTGGTATTCACACCCCCGAGACAGCCGGACAAAAACACCTCACCCGGCCCGATCCAAGCCCACACACTCCTACTGCGCCGCATCATCGAGATCCGCGACGGAGCCCTTGCGCTGCGCCCCTACCTCGACCCACACATCGCGGCAACCGCCGAAACCGAAGCCCGCAACCACGGGCTCACCGGAACCCGCATGCTCGCCACCATCGAGGCCGCCCGGATCGCCGCCGCCATCGAAACCGCGCGCCGTCTCGGCCCAACACCTCCCCCCGAATCCACCCCCGATGCCCTTCCCCTCGCCAACGTTGGAGCGGAAGACCTCGACGCCGACGCCGCCGCGCTGGCGCCCGTTGCCCAGGCCTACGCGCACTCCCCGGTCGTCGCCCGAATCGCCCGCCAGGCCGCAACGGAGGCGACCAGTGCCACGTAGACACCGGTTCGTGGACCTCGCAGCGCAGGCCGCCACCGAATCCCTGTCACCCGCGATCGTGGTGTGCCTCATCATCGCCGCGACAACGCTGCGCTCCACCCCCACCCCGGCCCAAGCCGCCCTGTGGGCATCCGTGGTTTTCCTCTTCGGAGTGGCGATCCCGATGGGCTACGTCTACTACGGCATCCAACGCGGATGGTGGAACGACCGCCACGTGCACGCACGGGCTCACCGCCGCTGGCCCTTCGCCGTGTGCCTCACCTCAGTAGCCACAGGCACCCTCGTGACCCTGGCCGCTGGCGGCCCACGAGACATGGCGGTCCTCGGCGGCACCATGGGCGCAACCCTCGCGGTTCTGTGGGCCATCACTGACCGCGGCAGATGGAAAGTCTCCGTGCACACGGTCGTGGCCGTGGTCGGCGCCGGTATCTT
Source organism: Nocardiopsis mwathae (assembly GCF_014201195.1). Taxonomy (NCBI): domain Bacteria; kingdom Bacillati; phylum Actinomycetota; class Actinomycetes; order Streptosporangiales; family Nocardiopsidaceae; genus Nocardiopsis; species Nocardiopsis mwathae. The sequence continues at coordinate 2,687,636 of NZ_JACHDS010000001.1, forward strand.
CAGCCTGCTCTACGGTGCCGCAACTGCCGCCATCGCGTGGCCGCTCGCGGCCGTCGTCGCTTGGTCCCGTATCCACCTGCGCCACCACACCCCGGCACAAGTGGCTGGTGGGGCGCTCATCGGGGCCATGGCGATGGCCGCATTCGCGTTCCTCCGGTAGCTACAGTGGCCCGGTACAGACCGGTACCGGGCCCGTCGTGCGCGGCCTGGGCCTCCCCGCGGAGTGTCCGGCGCGAACCTCCGGAGGAACTTTCGGAGTGGAGTCTCCAGGCCGCCGGGGAGATGGTCGTGCTCATCGGGTGCTGAGCCCGTGCACTCGGCGTGGTGAGCATCGTGAACGTGTGGGCGCGGTGGAAAATCTCCGTGCACGCCCTCACGGGGTTCACCACCGCCGCAGGGCTTACCGCGGTCTACGGTGTGCCAGCCCTGATCGTGTGGCCGTTGGCGGTGGCGGTTTCGTGGAGCCGGGTGCGACTGAGGCATCACACAGCCGGGCAAGTAATAGCCTGAGGGATAGTAGGCGCACATCGATCATGTGCTTCGCCTTTTCTTCCGCTCAGAGGGAAGGGCCGGTACGAGTTCCGGGCCCTTGTTCCGCCACCCTTGCGTTTTCGTCACGTCACCCACACGATGTGAAACGATCGCTCCGGATATGATGCCGAATGCCGCCCAGACCTTCCGACTGGCTTGAGCTCTACAGTGTCAGCTATAGCCACCAGGATCTCGCGCCGCTGAAACATATCGAGGCTGGCCCACGCCTTCTCAACCGCACGCTGATCAGGAACTGCGATCTTGTCGACCAAGGGATGCATCCCCTTTGGTCGCGCCGCCTCCTCTAATTTCTTTATCTGCTGCTTCAGCTTGCGCTCCATCGAGGCGGCAAGCATCACCGAGACCTCATCGCGTTCCACCTTGCCGGGCAGTTCCTCCATCGCGCGCCGCACTCTTGCAAGTTCAAGGACGGACTCTCTTCTTTGCTCGCGTTCCTCGTCCGTCTCCTCGAAGTAGTCACGCAACCGGCGATCCGCCAGTCTCGCAATCACTGCCGCCTCGACGATCTCATCGCCCACCGACTGAAGGATGGAGGTATGGCCGCCTCCGCGTGGGTCCCCAGCCGGCCAACCGTCGCATTGGTAGCGCCTCTTCGCTCCCCCCACGAGGACGGCCTTGCAAACGTGGCATTTCCCAATTCCCGAAAGAAGCTTCTCAGCAGTGTCGCGTCGTTCTCGACCACCGATTCGCTTCATCTGCAATCGCCGGTTTGCTTGATACCACAGCTCTTCCTTTATGACAGATGGCCAGATCGCGTCGACCATCTCCAATTGATCAACAGGTTGATCATAGGGCCGGTTTGGGTCATCGGTCACTCCGATTACCCGCTTTCCTATCCAACGCGGTGATCTGGCGACCTGCTTAAGTGTAGTCCGCCCCCATTTAGCCCCTGGCTTCCCAGACGGCGTTGGCGTTCCACGGCTATTGAGATCGGCACAAATATCTGTGTACTTCTCCATCGCCGCCATTCGGGTGATGATCTCCACGCCTACAGGGAACTGCTCTGGGTGGGGTACGACCTTTTCCAAGGCACCACTGGAGTTGTAGACGCGAAGGAATCCCCACTCCGGCCGACCGGAAGGACGGCCAGCGTTTGCGGCGATGATCTTGCCGCGTTGGGAGTCCTGGTGTGTGCGCTCGACCTGGGCTTCGGCAACCTGGTTGGAGATGCCCAGGGTCATGCGGTGGTCGACATTGCCGGGGTCGTACAGCGTTCCCGCGATGCACAGCATCACCCTGTGATCGCGGCACTCGTCTACAAACTCGCGGAGTTCGCGGGTACGAGTCCCTCGGTCGGTGCGGGTGAGCAGGATGACATCGAGGCGTTCTTCCAGCACCGCCTGGCGGGCTGCCTCCCAATCGGAGCGCTCAACCCCCTTGGCGACGCCGAACCGGGACGCGGAGGCGTCGTTGTCGATCCATATGCGGGACTTGGGCAGGTCCCATCCATATCGGTTCGCCATGTGAATGTGAACTTCGCTCTGGCCGTTGACGGAGGTCTCCCCCTGGGTGGGGTCTGAGGACACCCGCCCATAGGCACCAGCGCGAACCTGCTCAGGAGGGATGCGGGAGAATCGCTCGGCGATGGTGATCAGACGATCAAGGGACCGACGGCGAGGGACTGACATGGGATGATCCTATCCTGTACAGTACCCCTAATTAATCATCGTCCCCGGGATGATCCCGACGTCCCCCTGTCCGGCGCGGATCGCGCCCTTGCGGGTGACCAGGACGTCGACGCCGTCGTAGCTCTCCTCGGCCACGTAGTTGTGGTGGCAGGAGATCCACTGCCCGAAGCGCACCCGCGGGAACGCCTTGCGCATGACGTCGCAGGCCAGGCCCATCATCACGTCGCGGTTGCGGCGCGCATAGTCCTGTGCCCAGAACAGGTCGCGCCGGTAGGCGTCCATCTCCGGGGTACCGGAGACGAACACCGCGAGGTCGCGGTCGGGCAGGTCCTGGTTGTGCGGCAGCTTCCGTGCCCGCTCGATGTGGTGCTCGGCCAGCTCCTTGCCGATGTTGCGGGAGCCGGAGTGCAGGACGATCCACACCGCCGCCTCGTCGTCCAGGCAGACTTCGAGGAAGTGGTTGCCGCCGCCCAGCGTGCCCAGCTGGTGCTCGGCGCGCCGGCGCCGGTCCTGCACCGCGGAGGCCAGCCGGTCGAAGCGGTCCCAGAACGTCGCCCAGTCGCCGGTCGTGAGCCCGTGGATGCGGCGCGGGTCGACCGGGGACTTGTGCATCTGGAAGCCGACCGGGACGGCCTTCTCCAGCTCCGAGCGGAGGCGGCGGAGGTCGTCGGGGAGCTCGTCGGCGGTCAGCGACGTCCGGACGGCGGTCATGCCGCAGCCGATGTCGACGCCGACGGCGGCCGGGGACACCGCGTCGCGCATGGCGATGACCGAGCCGACGGTGGCGCCCTTCCCGTAGTGCACGTCGGGCATCACGGCCAGCCCGTGCACCCAGGGCAGCCGCGTGACGTTGCGGAGCTGGTCCATGGCCGCGTCCTCGACCGTCCGTGGGTCGGCCCACATCCGGATCGGAACACGCGCACCCGGAGCTTCGGTGTACGGCATGGGGCCACCTCCCTTTCACAACGGGGTCGACGGTCGCGCGGCGGCCCAACTCCCGCGCCCCTGCATGAAGCCAGAAGCGCGACGGAACAGCAACCTGTTTTCTCCCGTTATGCCCGGTCTGCGGCGGCGTGTTCAGCCTCCGATCGCCGACATCGGACGGGCCGGCTGGAGGAAGCTGGGGTCGTTGATTCCGTGCCCGGGGAGCTTGGTCGCCACGGCCGCGGCCCAGCGGTCGGCGATCTCCTCGTCGGTGGCGCCGCCGCGCAGCAGGGAGCGCAGATCGGACTCCTCGCGGGCGAAGAGGCAGTTGCGGATCTGGCCGTCGGCGGTGAGGCGCACCCGGTCGCAGGCGCCGCAGAAGGGCCGGGTGACCGAGCCGATCACGCCCACGGTCGCCGGTCCACCGTCGACATGGAAGAGCTCCGCGGGGGCGCTGCCGCGGGTCTCGGTGTCGGCGGCCTCCAGTCCGAAGGCGCTGCCGAGGCGCTCCAGGATCTCGTCGGCGGTAATCATGGTGTCGCGGCGCCAGCCGTGCTGGGCGTCCAGCGGCATCTGCTCGATGAAGCGGAGCTGGTAGCCGTGCTCGATGCAGTAGCGCAGGAGTTCGGGTGCCTCGTCGTCGTTGACGTCGCGCATGAGCACCGCGTTGACCTTGACCGGAGTGAGCCCCGCTTCGGCCGCTCCGGCCAAGCCGCGCAGCACGTCGTCGAGCCGGCGACGGCGGGCGAGCCGCTCGAAGACATCGGGGCGCAGCGTGTCCAGCGAGACGTTGACCCGGTCGAGCCCGGCTTCGGCCAGCGCGGGCGCCATGCGCTCCAGGCCGATGCCGTTGGTGGTGAGTGCGGTGCGGGGCCGGGGGTCGAGCGCGGTGGCCGCGGCGACGATTCCGGGCAGCCCTCGCCGGAGGAGGGGCTCGCCGCCGGTGAACCGGACCTCCTCGATGCCCAGGACGGTGACGCCGACCCGGATCAGGCGGTTGAGCTCGTCGTCGGTGAGCAGTTCGGGCTTGGGCAGCCACTCCAGGCCCTCAGGGGGCATGCAGTAGGTGCAGCGCAGGTTGCATCGGTCGGTGAGTGAGACCCGCAGGTCGGTCGCCACTCTCCCGTAGGAATCGGCCAGCATGGGCGTCACCTCCCATTCCCGGTGGCAGTCCAGCTGCGGTCCGGTACGACATAAGGGCCGCGGCAGGTTCTGCCGGGCAGGTTGCCCGCCACGTGATCTCCACCCTAGGAGACGGCGGAAACCGGGTTCGTCCGCCACGCCGCAGGATGAACGACCCTGAACATCAGCAAGACATCACTAATACCGACAATTACCCCCTTTTGGTTGAAATCCACTCGTCTGGCCGTACGAAGGTGCGTCATCGCCGGTCAGCGGTTTTCGGGCGATGTGACAGCCGTCACCGCGCCGCCGCGTCGCGCCCGGCTGCGGTCGCAGCCCCGCTAGCCTGTCCCCGCCGACTTGCCGTCGTCGCCGTGCCGATGCGGCGCCGCAGGGTGGGCGGCCGGATCCGGAACGGGAACGAGGGGGCACGGTGATCAGTACCAGGGAGTGGCGGCTACCGGGCGGGCCGAACGGATCGGGGCACCTGTCCGCGCGCGCCTGGGTCGCGGCCGAGGGCGAGCCGGACTGGCTGGCGGTGCTCGTCCACGGCTACGGCGAGCACATCGGCCGCTATGAGCACGTGGCCCGCCACCTGTGCGGGCACGGCGCGGCCGTCTACGGCCTGGACCACCGGGGGCACGGCCGCTCCTCGGGGGAACGCGTGCTCATCGACGACTTCGCCGGGGTGGTGGAGGATGTGCACCGCGTCATCACCCAGGCCCGCACGGCCTACCATTCGCTGCCGCTGGTACTCGTCGGCCACTCCCTGGGCGGCATGATCGCCGCACGCTACGCACAGGCGCACCCCGGAGAGGTCGCCGCGCTCGCGCTCTCCGGGCCGGTCCTGGGCCGCTGGCACGTCGCCGAGGAGCTGCTGGCGCAGGAGGAGATCCCGAGTACGCCCATCGACCCGGACGCGCTCTCGCGCGACCCGCAGGTGGGCGCCGACTACGTCGGCGACGACCTCGTCTGGCACGGCCCGTTCAAACGGACGACGCTGCAGGCCATCGACACCGAACTGAAGCGCATCACCGCGGACGGGAGCATCGGCGCGATACCGCTGCTGTGGCTGCACGGCTCCGACGACGGCATCGTGCCGATGGCGGGAACGCGCGGCGGGATCGACGCGCTGGCCGGAGACGACGTGACGACGCGGATCATCTCCGGGGCGCGGCACGAGGTGTTCAACGAGACCGACCGGGAGGAGACCCTCGACGAGGTCGCCCGCTTCGGCCGCCGATTCGCCCGGCGCACCTGACGGGCATGCCGGGCGGCCCCTCACCTCCGCCCGGCCCCATCCGGGCCGGGACTCACCCGGCGTACATGCGGCCGATGTCGTCGGCGTACCTGGCCTGGATCACCCGGCGCTTCAGCTTGAGCGACGGGGTCAGCTCGGCGCTCTCCACGGTCCACTCCCCCGGGAGCAGCCGCCACTTCTTCACCTGCTGGACCCGGGCCAACCGGCGGTTGGCCTCCTCCACCGCCCGGCCGACCTCCGCGAGCACCTGCGGGTGCTCGGCGAGCGCGGCCGGATCGGCGGGGTCCGCACCGTTGGCCGCCGCCCACACGGCGGCGGCCTCCGGGTCCAGGGTCAGCAAGGCCACCGGGTAGGGGCGCCGGTCCCCATAGGCCAGCGCCTGCCCGATCAGCGGGTGCTCCTTCAGGCGGTTCTCGATCGCGGCCGGAGCGATGTTCTCGCCGCCTGAGGTGATGATGAGCTCCTTCTTGCGGTCCACGACGTAGACGAAACCGTCCACGTCGATGCTCCCGATGTCGCCGGTGTGCAGCCAGCCCTCGGCATCGATGAGGGCGGCGCTCTCCTCGGGCCGGGCCAGGTAGCCGCTGATGTTGACGGGCCCGCGCACCAGCAGCTCCCCGTCCTCGCCCACGCGCACCTCGATCCCGTCCTGGGGCCGGCCCACGCTTCCGAACCGATAGGCGTCGGCGCGGTTGGCGGTGACGGCCCCGCAGTTCTCCGTCATCCCGTAGACGTCGCGGATGAGCAGGCCGAGCCCGGCGAAGAAGCGCAGCGTGTCCTCGGGCAGGGGCGCCGCACCGGCGATGCAGGCGTCGGCGCGGTCCAGTCCGATCAGCGCGCGTAGGGGCTGCAGCACCTCCCCGTCGGCGCGGGCGAAGCGCTTCTCCAGCTCCGGGGAGCGGGTACGGCCGAACTGGCCCTCCTCCAGGTAGGCTCGGGCCACCTCCGCGGCCGACTCGATGGCCGTCCGCTGCTCGTCCGGCGCCGCGGCGAGCGCGGCCGACAACTTGGCCTGCAGCTTCTCCCAGACCCTCGGGACCCCGAACAGCCCGTGCGGCCGGACCAGGCCGAGGAACTCGCCCAGTCGCGCGGCGTCCGGGCAGAAGTGGATGTGCCCCGCCACGGTCATCGGCAGATAGGCACTGAGCACCCGCTCGGCGATGTGCGCCATGGGCAGGTAGGACAGCGTCGCCCCGGCCTGCGGCAGGCCGCCGGACCGCCGGGTGACGGTGACCTGGAAGAGCACCTGACGGTGGGTCTCGAAGACGCCCTTGGGGTTGCCGGTGGTCCCGGAGGTGTAGAGCAGGGTCGCGTTGCTCTGCGGAGTCAGCGCGGCCAGTCGGGCCTCGACGGGGGCGGGGTCGGCGGCGAAAGCGCGCCGCCCGGCCGCGGTGAAGTCCGCCCAGGACACGAACTCCGGGTCGCCCTCATCGCGGTGATCGGGCACCGCGGCGGCGTCGAGGAGCACCACCGTACGCAGGTGGGGCAGCCGCCCCAGCCCCGGCCGCCACCGCGCGAGCTCGTCGGCGCCGTCGAGGACGGCGACCCTGGCGGCGCAGTCCGCGGCGACGAACTCGACCTGCTCGGCCGCGAAAGTGGAGTAGACGCTGAAGGGGACCGCTCCGGCGTGCACGGCGCCCATGTCGGCGATCAGGTGCTCGGAGCGGTTGGGCATCATCAGGGCGACGACGTCGCCGGGCTCGACGCCGACGCCGAGGTAGGCGGCGGCGAGTTCGAGGGCGGCCCGTCGGTACTCCGCCCAGGTCCGGGTCTCCCAGCCGTCACCGACGCGGTCGGAGAGGGCCGGGAGGTCGCCGTGCTCGGCCGCGGTGCGGTGGAGCAGGTCCACCAGGGTCCGGCCCTCGATCTCGGCTTCGACGCCGCGGCGGAGCCGCAGCACCTCGGTCTGCTCCATATACTCGCTGCCTCCCACTCGCGCAGTGTGGCCCACGTCACCCCCCGGGCCGCCTATCGCACCACGCCCGCGCCGAGCGCGGCAAGCCGTGTACGGGCCGCGGTCCTGAGCACCGACGCACCCCGCGGCCCGCCCGTGTTTGGTCCTCTCCCTCCCCTCACGTCTCCCTTGGCCGCGCCCGCGCCCGCGAGGGCCGACACGGGCGTGGCCGGTTCCGGTCACACGGGTGCGGATCACGCGCCTCCGGTCAGACGAACAGGTCCCGGTTCATCGGTGCCGGGCGCGCCACCGTGTCGGAGTAGGCGTCGGCGAGGCGCTCGACGGCGTCGGCCAGGACGTCCGGCGGCTGGGTGTAGGAGAAGCGCATGTAGCGCTCCAGGGTGCCCTCGGCACCGAACAGCGGCCCGGGCGCCGAGTGCACGCCGTGGCGGACCGCGTTCTCGCGCAGCACCGACGCCACCGGCATCGGCAGTTCGGCCCACAGCACCAGGCCGCCGCTGGGCGGCGTGAACCGCCAGTCGGGCAGCCGGTCGCGCAGCGCGACGACCAGGGCGTCGCGGTTGCGGCGCAGCCCGCTGCTGCGCTCGGCGCGGATGCGCATGACGTCGGAGAGCAGGTGGGTGACGATCAGCTGGTCGAGGACGGGGCTGGACAGGTCGCCGCGCTGGCGCACCGCCATGAGGCGGGAGACCATCGGCGGGGTGGTGCGGATCCAGCCGATGCGCAGCCCGCCCCACAGCAGCTTGGCGGCCGAACCGAGGGTGAAGACGCGCCCGTCGGTGTCGTGCGCGGCCACCGGGGCCGGCTGGTCGCCGGAGTCGATGGCGAGCTCGGCGACGCTCTCGTCGATGATCAGCGACGTTCCGGCGCGGCGCGCTTCGGCGACCACGGCGGCCCGCTCGTCGTCGTCCATGAGGGCGCCGGTGGGGTTGTGGAAGTCGGGTATCAGGAAGGCCAGCCGCGGCTTGGTGGTGCGGAAGGCGTCGATGACATACTCCATGTCCCAGCCACCGGGCGTCACACCGATGGTGCGTACCCGCGCCCCGTGCCGACGCGCGATGTCGAGCGCGTGCGGGTAGGTGGGCGACTCCGCCAGCAGCCCGTCGCCCGGCTCCAGCAGCAGATCCATGAGGAGCGCCAGGCCGTGCTGGGCGCCGTTGGTGACGAAGATCTGCTCCGGTGTCGTGGGGAGGCCGCGCTCGACGTAGCGGCGGGCGATGGCGTGCCGCAGCTCGGGCAGGCCGTGCGGGCTGTAGCCGAGGCCTCCGACGTGCGCGTCGAGCTGGCCGACGGCGAGCCGGGCGGCGTCGCGCAGGCCCTCGATGGCCGAGGGGGCGGCGACGCCCAGGTCGATGTGTTCGGCGTCGGGGACGAACGAGGCCCCCCGCCCTGCGCCGGCTCCGACGTCGGGCAGCACCGTCCAGCTGCCCGAGCCCTGGCGGCTGTCCAGGAACCCGTTCTCGCGCAGCCACCCGTAGGCGGCGGTGACGGTGGTGCGGCTCAGCTTGAGCGCGGACGCGAGGTCCCGCTCGGCCGGCAGCCGCGTGTGCGTGGGGATCCGGCCGTCCAGGATGAGCCCGCTGATCGATCTCCCCACGGCCACGTAGTAGGGGCGCTCGTAGGCGCTCCGCCCGATCAGTCGGGCGAGCAGATGTCCGTTGATCCTTCGTTCGCCGACCGGCATGGCACCACTTTCCCCCGATTGGCTCTGCTCTGGTCGCAGCCACTCAGGCCATTCTTACCTCGGGCGATGATCCCGCTACACCGATATAGGCAGTACGCCAGCACTTGTCCGCGTTCCTTCGCCACTTCCGTCCCACCGTCACCACAGCGACCGTCGGTCCTGCGGATGTCGCCCCCGGTGACGCAGGGTGATCAGCCGAGTGACCGGTTGGCCTCTCGGACCGCCTTCACCGATCGGCCCGTTGTGGGCAGGCCAATCACCGGTTAACGGTCCCCGCAGGGGAGGGATCTTAATGGGAGAATCCAAGAAACGACCGAAACGGAGTGGCGCGCATGGCTACCGTGGGCGACGACAAGGATCCGGCATGCGGAGGCAGTGACATGACCACGACTCCTGTTGTCAAGCGATCAGCGGAGTCCGCGTCGTCCAAGCCGAAGGGGGTCACCTGGCCTGTCCCTCCTCCGGACGGCTACACCGCCGAAGACCTCGACCGGATTCCGGATCTCCCCCCCCACACAGAGCTCATCGACGGGAGTCTCGTCTTCGTGAGCCCCCAGAAGGTCTTCCATATGGTGACCAAGCACCTCTTGTTTGCGAGGCTGGACCAGGCCGTACCTGATCACCTGCTGGTCGCCGCCGAGGTCACCGTGACTCTGGGGAAGCGCCAGCGCCCTGAGCCGGATCTCCTCGTCCTCAAAGCCGACTACGAGAACGATCTGGATCAGTCCAACTACACGGCGGATGCGGTGGAGCTCGCCATCGAGATCGTGTCCCCTGACTCGGAGGAGCGCGACCGAGAGAGGAAGCCTCAGCTCTACGCGGAGGCAGGGATCCCCCACTTCTGGCGGATCGAGAACGACGGGGGCAACCCTGTGGTCTACGTCTACGAATTGGACCCAGCCACTAAGGCCTACGCCTTGACTGCAATCCACCGGGACCGGCTCAAGGTCACCGTCCCCTATGACATGGACATCGACATCAGTGAAGTCACCCGCAGGGGCCGCGGGAGGACCGTTTCCTGATCGCGACCGCACGCAGCGGTCCCGCCCACCTCAGCCCCTCTTGGTCACGTCCGCGTAACTTCTTCGGGGATCACTGGGGGGACAAACCCCCTACTCCCCCACATTTCATCGCGACCCCTCCGGTCCAGGCCCAACAGCGGGTAGCGTGACGTCAAAGCCCGCCGAAAACCGTGACCTCGGCTCGGGCGCGGCAGCGTCGACATCAGCCGCCCCCGAAATAACGTTCCGGGCATGAGTAACTCGGTTCCTGCGCCTGTTCAGGGGATGACCACGGGGCTGACCGCGGTTGGATACGGTACGTCCGCGAGAACGTGATCTTGGATACTCAGGGGGTGAAGCCGCGTGTCAGGCTGGATTGAAGACTACGCGCTGATCGGCGACATGGAGACCGCCGCGCTGGTCGGGCGCGACGGCTCCATCGACTGGCTGTGCCTCCCCCACTTCGATTCGCCCGCGTGCTTCGCGGCCATCCTCGGCGACGAGCAGAACGGCAACTGGTGGATCCGCCCCGCCAGCGGGGGGACCCACGCGACGCGCCGCCGCTACCGGCACGAGACGCTCATTCTGGAGAGCGACTGGGACACCCCGGAGGGCAGCGTCCGGGTCATCGACTTCATGCCGCCGCGCGGCGGCGCCCCGCACATCGTCCGCATCGTCGTCGGCCTGCGCGGCACGGTGCGGATGAGCACCGCGCTGCGCCTCCGCTTCGACTACGGCAACGTCGTCCCCTGGATCCGCCGCAACGGCACCGAACTCGTCGCGGTCGCCGGCCCCGACTCCGTCTGGCTCAGCTCGCCGGTCCCGATGGAGGGCCACAACTTCTCCCACGACGCGTCCTTCACCGTCAGCGAGGGACAGCGGGTCCCCTTCGTCATGACCTGGCACCCCTCGCAGACCGAGGAGTCCGACCACCTCGACGCCGAGAAAGCGCTCTCCCGCACCGAGCGCTTCTGGCGGAGCTGGGTGGAGCAGTGCTCCTACGAGGGCGACTACCGCGACAGCGTGGTCCGCTCGCTCATCACGCTCAAGGCCCTGACCTACCGCCCGACCGGCGGCATCGTCGCCGCGCCCACCACCTCCCTTCCCGAGGAGATCGGCGGGGTCCGCAACTGGGACTACCGCTACTGCTGGCTGCGCGACGCCACCATCACCTTGGAGGCGCTGATCCGCAGCGGCTACAGCGACGAGGCGAACGCGTGGCGCGAGTGGCTCGTGCGCGCGGTCGCCGGGGAGCCGCAGCACATGCAGATCATGTACGGGGTGCGCGGCGAGCGGCGGCTCGCCGAATGGGAGGCCGACTGGCTGCCCGGCTACGAGAACTCACGCCCGGTGCGCATCGGCAATGCGGCCGTGGGCCAGTACCAACTCGACGTCTACGGCGAGGTCATGGACGTCCTGCACCTCGCCCGCACCTCCGGGCTGCACGCGGGTGAGCACGTGTGGGGCCTGCAGCGGTCCCTGGTGAACTACCTCGAATGGTGCTGGGACGAACCGGACGAGGGCCTGTGGGAAGTCCGCGGCCCCCGCCAGCACTTCGTGCACTCCAAGGTGATGGCCTGGGTCGCCGCCGACCGCGCCGTCCGCGCGATCGAGGAGTTCGGCAAGGAGGGCCCGATCGAGCGGTGGAAGGCGCTGCGCGAGACCATCCACGCCGAGGTGTGCGAATACGGCTACGACTCCCGGCGCAACACCTTCACCCAGTACTACGGCAGCAAGGAGCTCGACGCCGCGCTGCTGCTCCTGCCGGAGATGGGGTTCCTGCCCTACGACGACCCCCGCATCATCGGCACCATCGAGGCCATCCGCGACGACCTGATGATCGACGGCTTCGTGATGCGGTACCACACCGACCGCGAGGACGCCGCCGACAAGCTGCCCGGCGACGAGGGCGCGTTCCTCGCGTGCAGCTTCTGGATGGCCAACGCGCTGCTGTCCATCGGACGGGAGAAGGAGGCGCGCGACCTCTTCGACCGACTGCTGTCGCTGCGCAACGACGTCGGCCTGCTCGCCGAGGAGTTCGATCCGAAGCAGGGACGCCAGGTGGGCAACTTCCCGCAGGCGTTCAGCCACGTGCCCCTGGTGACGACCGCGCTCAACCTCTCCCGCCACGACGGCCACCGCCGCGGCGGCAACTGACCGGGTCACGACACGGCAGTGCACCGCACGGCACCGCACGGCACTGCATGGAACTACACGGCACTCCACGGCGGGCCGCCCGCCCCTCCCATCCCCGCACGGCCGCCGGCCCTTCGAGGCGACCCCGCCCTTTCACCTCCTCCCTCTCACCCCACCCCCAACCTCAGGTCACGCCCGGCGTTGCGCGTAGGAGGGGCGCATCCCCAACGGATAGGACGGCGTCATGCAGGACCTGTCCGTCCAAGGGTGGGAGCAGCTTGCGGCGCTGCTCCTCGCGCTCGTCCTGTGCTCCCTGATCGGCCTGGAGCGCCAGTTCCGGCAGAAGAGCGCCGGGCTGCGCACGCACACGCTGGTCGGGCTCGGCGCCGCACTGTTCATCGTCGTGGGCAAGTACGGCTTCGGCGACGTGCTGACCAGGCCGGACGTGGTGCTCGACCCGTCGCGTGTCGCCGCCCAGATCGTCTCGGGCGTCGGCTTCATCGGCGCCGGCCTGGTCTTCGTCCGCCGGGACATCGTGCGCGGGCTGACCACGGCGGCGGCGGTGTGGCTGTCGGCGGCCGTCGGCACCGCGGCCGGAGCCGGACTCTGGGTCGTCGCGATCGCGGTGACCACCGCCTACTTCGTGGTCGCCTTCTGCTACCCGTGGATCCTGCGGTGGGGGGCGCAGGCCCAGCCGGCCACCTCGCTGATCCACGTCGGCTACGAGGGCGGGCGCGGGGTACTGCGGTCGATCGTCACCCAGGCCACCCGGAGCGGTTTCGTCATCCAGGCCGTGCGCAGCCAGCGCGCCGAAGACGGGCGCCCCGGCCCGGCCGTCATCGACTTAGTGATGCGGGTCCAGGGCAAGGGCGACGTCAACGAGCTGGCCGCGGACCTGTGGGAGACCCCGGGGGTCCACCGCATCGACGTCGGCCCCGATGAGGAGGACGTCCAGGAGTAGCTGTACTGCCCTGCGTCAACGGCGCCGGCCCCGGGGAGAGTCGGCGCGGCGGCTTCCCGTCGAGAAGCCGCCGCAGACGATCGGCCTCCTCCAGGGCCCGCGTTCCGCGTTCGGGAAAGACGGCGACGCAATCGGCCCTGGGCGAACCGCCCAGCAGTACGAACCGGCCCGTCGTTGCCCCATGAACCGCCGCCGCGACGGAAGCGGGCTCCGGCACCTCACCCTCACCCTCACCCTCACCCTCACCCTCACCCTCACCCTCACCCTCACCCTCACCCAGGTGGAGTCCAGCATGCCGGGCGGTGACCTCGGACCGGCCGCTGCCGCCGATCGGCCCTGCCTTCCCCCATCCCGTGCAACCCGCCTTGACATATCGTTTTTCGATACTATCGTTTCTCGATAACATCGATAAACGATATGCCGAGGAACGCTGATGACCACGCCATCCGAACAACACCCGAAGACTTGGCTCGGCCCGCTGGAGGCCGTCGCCAGGCTCGCCACCCTGGGCTGCGGATTGCTGCTCGCGATGCTCGTACTGCTGGGCGGAGCCACCGTCACCGGCCTGATCCCCTATGCCCTGGGTGTCGAGGCCCATGTTCCCGCGAGCCAGATCGACGGCCTGCGCGCCGATCCCGGCGCGCTCGCGCCCGGTGTCGCCTTCGACGGCGACGTCGGCCTCACCCTGACCGGCGCCACCTCCGGACAGGTCGCGCTGTCCATGCTCCCCACCGTGTCAGCGCTGCTGTTCGTGCTCGCCGGGGCGACCATCCTCCGCCAGGCGCTCCGCTCGGCCATGGTTGAGGGACCGTTCACCATCGGAGTCGCCGACCGGCTGCGCCGACTGGGCCAGCTCGCTGTCATCGGCGGCCTGGTCCATGCCCTCATCGTTACCGTCACGGACGCGCTGCTGTTCACGACCGTCCTGCCGAGCGGCCACGACGGCATCGCGTGGTCGTTCAACTTCCCGGCGCCCACGATCGTTTTCGGATTCGGCATGCTGGCCGTCTCCGAGATCGTCCGGCACGGCGTGCACCTGCGCGAGGAAGTGGAGGGAACGGTCTGATGGCTGCCGCTGGGAGCGCTGAGAGCGGTGAATCGTCAGCTCAGAACATCGTCATCCGGCTCGACGACATTCTGGCGGACCGGGGGATGACCCTGGCCGAACTCGCCCGGCGGGTGGACGTGACCGTCGTCAACCTGTCCGTGCTGAAGAACGGCCGAGCCAAGGCGATCCGCTTCTCCACCCTGGCCCGGATCTGCGAGGCGCTCGACTGCCAACCCGGCGAGCTCATCGAGCATCGGAAGCAGGCCGAGGATCGTTGATCTCGCCGCACAGGCGGAAACCTACACCTACACCCACACTCGCACTCGCACTCGCACTCGCACCGAAGACGTCGAACATCGCCGCCGTCATTACGATGAGCGTGTCCGGTTCGCTCTGATCCACAGCGGACCGGGTGATCCGATCCGCGCTGGATCCGCACGCCGAAGGCGCCCGAGTTGTCGCCGTCCACCGCTAGGGTTCTGAACCATGTCGGGACGACCTTTGAACGAGATCATGGACGCCGGTTGGGCCAAGGCGCTGGAGCCGGTAGCCGACCGGATCACCGAGATGGGCGAGTTCCTCCGCAGGGAGGTCGCCGAGGGGCGCACGTACCTGCCCTCGGGGGAGAACGTGCTGCGGGCGTTCCAGCAGCCCTTCGACGACGTGCGGGTACTGCTGGTGGGCCAGGACCCCTACCCCACCCCCGGGCACGCCATCGGCCTGAGCTTCGCCGTCGCTCCGGAGGTGAAACTGCCGGGCAGCCTGCGCAACATCTACAAGGAGTACACCGAGGACCTGGGGCTGCCCATGCCGTCCAACGGTGACCTCACCCCCTGGACCGGGCAGGGCGTGCTGCTGCTCAACCGAGCTCTGACGGTGATGCCGGGCAAGCCCGCCTCGCACCGCGGCAAGGGCTGGGAAGAGGTCACCGAGCAGGCGATCCGGGCACTCGCGGAGCGCGGCAAGCCGATGGTGGCCATCCTGTGGGGCCGCGACGCCCGCAACCTCCGCCCCCTGATGCCGGGCGTCCCGTGCGTCGAGTCCCCCCACCCGAGCCCGATGTCGGCGAAGTACGGCTTCTTCGGCTCCCGCCCGTTCAGCCGCGCCAACGCCCTCCTCCAGGAGCAGGGCGCCGACCCGGTCGACTGGACTCTTCCCTAGGCTCTCTCCCTCGGGGTGGTTGAGGGCATGCCGTTATCCCCGTCGGGAAAGGGATCCCAGCAGGGTCCGCGCCCAGGGCACAGAGGTCGGCTGTTCATGGGGATAGTGGGTCGCCGTCGGTCCCGGTGTCCTCGGCTGTCAGCTGCTGGCCGTGCTCTGGGCGCTGGTGCCGGGGGATGCCTGGTGGCGCCGAGCCTGATAGCGGCCGGGACTTCGGGTTCGGGAACGGGTCAGGCCTCTTACCCCCTCGCCTGGGGCGGGGCCGCTGCTCCCATCCGCGCTCTCGCGCCCGGCGGTGCTCCTTCTCCAGGTTGTGGTACCGGCACAACGGCTGCGCGTTGTCCAGGTCCGAAGCCCCTCCGTCCCACCAGGCCAGCCTGTGGTCGACCTGGCACCAGGCGATGGGGCGGTCGCACCCGCCCTCCCACGCACACGTCTGGCGCTGGGCCATCAGCGCGGTGCGCACCTCGGGGGAGAACAGCCGCCGCGACCGCCCCACATCCAGCGGCCTGCCGTCCAATGGATCGCTCACCACCCGGGTGAGCTGGCAGTCGTTGGTGTGCGCGCGGGCGGCGGAGGCCGGCCACAGGGTGCCGTACTCGCTGACCGCCGGAGCCGCCCCCTCCTTACCCTGGAGGGTGTCCAGCCCCACCACCACACTCACCGGGGCAGCACCGGCCCGGCGCAGGGGTGCGGCCTCTGCGGGCAGGGCCACCACAGTGGAGCACACGTCCACCAGGGCATCATGCATCCGCTGGGCCGCGGTGCGCTCCTCCCGCTCACCCGGCGGGGCCAGGAAGGCGTCCAATGCGCCACGCAGCGCGTCCCCGCTCGCCTCGTCGCCCCAGGCCTCCAGGTGGAAGGACCCGTTAACCCCCCGGCTCAGCACCGCGCCCCGCCCGGCGTAGCGGTCCTGGTACTCCTTCTCATGTAGGGCCGGGTTGCTCATGTAGCGCAGCCGACGCCCGGTCCGGTTCACAGCGGCCACCGTGGCCGAAGGATCCACCGCCAGCTCCAGCAGCGACTCCTGTGCTTTGAGCGCGAAGGCCTGGGTATCGGGCCACTCCGCCTGGGAGCGGCAGGCCAGTCCCTCGTTGACCCAGTGGCAGATCCGCTCGAAACGGGCCAGGGGGATCTCCCCTGAGGCATAGGCGCGTTCGGATTCCTCCAGGTGCACCGGACGGTGTGCCAGCGAGGCCAGCTGGGCGGCCTCCGAGGGGGACCGGTCGGCGGTGTGCTGCAGCCAGTGCGACAGTGACGACTGCCCCGACCCCACCAAACCACCGCACGCCTGGAACAACGCGGCAACATCCGCGCATGCCAGCTTCACCTCGTCCAGCGCCCGCAGCACACCGATGAGGTCCTCGCCCAGGGCATGCTCGGCCCCGGGCTGGATGTCGTCCTCGGCTACTGCCCGCACTAGCTGCGCGGCCCGGCGCAGAGACGCCGCAGCCTCACCCAGGCCACCCCCGCAGGGCGGAAGGGAGGCCCCACCGGCGGACACGACCCCATCGCTCATGATCCAACGCTAGGAGCCCCGCAACCCCCATGTCATGGGAGATTTCGCGGCTGTGGATACGTTGCCCTCCGCGTATGCGCGGTGCCCTCGCACTCGGGCCGGCTCAGGGGTGCCGAAGCCGGTGGACCGACCGATGACCGGCTCCGGTCTACGGGGGCGTGGGAGGGGATCCGGCCTCATCGGAACCTCCGGGAGGCCGGGTGTCGACCAGCGCCACGGGAGTGCGCTTCCGGCCGGGGTTCGAACCGACCGCTTGGACATCGCTTGGTCTCGTTCCGTGCGCTGCCGGGGCCCTGTGGCCTCCGTGTGGCGGCAAGCGCTATATCTGGGCGGTGTCGGATCCCGAGCCGACCGCATACTGCGCGACCCCTTCACCGAGCGACCAGTCGATCGACTCGTTCTCGGTCACGGTGACGAACACGTTCCTCGGCTCGGTTCCCGCGTAGTCGTAGGCCAGCTCGGTGATCCGCCGGTACAGCGCCTGCTTCTGCTCCGGCGTACGCCCCGAGCGCATCGTCACGGCGACGTACACGATGCCATCGTCGCGGTGCACCCCCAGCTAGTCGTCGTAGCGCAGCATGCCGCCCACCCCGTCGTGTCCCACCAGGACCTGGAAGCGGTCGTTGTGCGGGATGCCGATCGTCTCCGTCAGGGCGTCGTGCACGGCGCGGCCGAGCGCGTCGAGTCTGCCCCGGTCGGCCCCTATCTCATCGATACGGACGAATGGCATGTCAGCGGTTCTCCTGTCCGGACGGAGACCGTCGGGCGTCGCCGGTGAGCAGGCCGAGGGCTCCGTGGACGGCCCGGGCATGGACGTCGGCCGAGCCGGCGGCGCGGGCCAGCACGTAACCGCCCTGGAGCACGGCGACCAGAGCGGTGGCCGTGGCCTCGGGGTCCAGCCGGGGATCGAGCTCGCCGTTCGTGCGCCCATCCGCGAGCAGCCCGGCCAGGCGGTCGGTGAGCCAGGCGAAGGTCTCCTCGACGGGGCGACGCAGCTCCGGGTCGGCCATCACGTCAGGGTCCTGCGTGAGGCGGCCGACAGGGCAGCCCTTGAGTGCGTCCCGGTCCCGCCGCAGGTAAGCGGTGATGCGATCGACGACAGTGCCGGTGTCCGTGAACACTGCGTCGGCACTGTCCCGCATCTCCCGGGCGCTGCGGCTGATCGCGGCGAGTGCCAGGTCGGACTTGCCGCGGAAATGGTGGTACATGCTCCCCTGGCCGACGTCGGCGCGCTCCTGGATCGCCTTCGGGCTCGTTCCCGTGTAGCCCCGTTCCCACAGCAGCTCGCGGGTGCTGCTGATGAGTCGCTCCCTCGTGTCCATGGCTATGATCGTACATACCAGTAGGTACAGATCCCACGTGGCGGTGGCGACAGGTCGGGGAACCCCATCCCCCACCGCTCGGCCTCGTGGTTCGCTCAGTCTCCGGTGTCGCCCGCGGCGGCGAGTTCCGCGTCGCTGCGTTCGATGCAGAACTCGTTGCCCTCGGGGTCGGCCAGGACCACGAAGCCCTTGCCGTCGGCGGTTCGGTAGTCGGACAGGAACGTGGCGCCCAGCCCCAGGAGCCGGTCCATCTCGCCATCGCGCGTGTTCCCCTCGGGGCCGAGGTCGAGATGGATTCGGTTCTTCACCGTCTTGCCTTCTGGCACGCGCAAAAACAGCAGGCCCGGCTGCCCGGCCGGGGTGTCGATATACGCCTCCTCGGCCCCGGGCCCACATTCCGGATGCAGCGGCTCACCGATCACCTGACTCCAGAATCTCGCCAGCTCATAGGGGTCGGCACAGTCGATGGTGACATTGCGGATGGGCGACGGCACTGCGGCCCTCCGGTGCGATGCTTCGATTGTCGGAGCATCCTCTCATAGTGGTTGTACAGAAAGCGGATTTGAGGCTCCAGCGCACCCCGTACTTCAATGGGGCGCGCGCCCCGTACACACCATGTGAGAGGCCCATCCTCGATGGCGAAAAGGCTCAGCTACGCCGACGCTCTGAAGATCCTGGGCAAGGACGACTCCGCTGTTCTGGACTTCGCCGAGAAGGCGGCGGGCGGTGCACTGGGCGCCGTGGGCGTGCCCGACCTCTTCGGCGCGGAAGGCACGGTCGTCAAGCACGGCCGAAAACTCCTGACGTCGGTTCGCGAGCGCGTGAGCGGAGTCGGGCGGCTGGACCGCACCCAGCGGATCATGGCCGCGCACACCGTCCTGGCGGTGGTCGCCTATTTCGAGGCGGTCGACGAATGCCTGGCGGTGGAGGGTTCTCCGCTGAGCTTGGCCGACCTGGAGCTCACCGCGGCCGAGCAGGCGACGCTGGCCGGAGCGTCGGAGGACCTGCTGGACGCCCAGCGCGCGCCCGTCCCCGAACCCCACTACGAGTTCGAGATCAACCAGGTCCTCCTGGAGGACTTCTACCAGCTGCGCCTCGGATCGGCGCTGATCCATTTCCTCTCCGGTCTCGCCTGCTGGGAGCCACTGTCAGAGACCGACCAGCACCGTGTCATCAAGACCCTGCGGGAACACGTCCCGGAGCGCGCGTTGCGCCGCTACACCGAGGGCTATCGGCGGCTCGCCGTGGACGTGCCCGAGTTCAGGGTGTGGAGCATGATGCAGGAGCACCAGGCCACCCGGTCACGGCTGAGCACGGGGCTGGCCGACCTGCGCGACACGCTCGCCGGCATGACGACCGGGACCACCCCCGGCGAGCAGCGCGACGCGCTGTCCCGACGCTACGTCAGGGCCTTGGAGCGTCCGGTTCTGGCCTCCGACGACGCCCCGGCCGACTTCACCCTGCCCACCCTCGGCAAGGCCTATATCAACCCGCGCGGGCGCGTGGGCCGGGCCGCGGCGCAGAGCCGGCCGTCCACCGAAGAGTGGGTCAAGGTCCACCCCGTCCTCCACGACCTGCAGGGGGTCATCGCGGGTGTGCTGACCGGGCCGTCCGCGATCTCCCACCCGATCGTCGTCCTGGGCCAGCCGGGTTCTGGAAAGTCCAAGCTCACCCAGGTCCTGGCCGCGCGGCTGCCGGCCGCCGACTTCCTGCCGATCCTCGTGGAGCTGCGTTCGGTGACGGCCGACGCGCCGCTGCAGGACCAGATCGAGCAGGGCATTTACGCCACCATCGGGGAGCGCGTGTCCTGGCCGGACCTCGTCCGCTCGGCCTCCGGCGCGCTGCCGGTGGTCATCCTGGACGGCTTCGACGAGCTGCTGCAGGCCACCGGGGCCAGTCAGTCCGACTATCTGGAGCAGGTGCGCCTCTTCCAGGAGCGCGAGGCGGAACTCGACCGGCCGACCGCCGTCATCCTGACGACGCGGACGGCGGTGGCCGACCGGGCCCGGATCCCCGACGGGTCGCTCATCGTCCGGTTGGAGCCGTTCGACGATGACCAGATCGGCCGGATGATCGACGTCTGGAACCGCGCCAATCAGGGAGCCCTGGCGTCACGGGGGCTGCGGCCACTGACGGTCGACACCGTGCTGAACCACCGCGACCTCGCCGAGCAGCCGCTCTTGCTGATGATGCTGCTGATCTACGACGCCGACGAGAACGCGCTGCAACACGCGGGCTCCGAGGAGGCGCGAGCGTCCTCGGACGGCGGGAAACCGGCGCGGTCGGCACTGCCGTCTCGCCGCCATCCGCACGATTTCATCCCGGACGGCACCGCTGCGTCGTCCTCCGGAAGCAGTGGGGAACACGTCGCGCAGACGAAGACCGAGGCCGGCTCCAAGGGAGAACTCTACGAAGAACTCCTCACCTCCTTCGCCCGCCGGGAAGTCCGCAAGCACCAACCGCACCTCGACGACGCGGGCAGGGAACACGCCGTCGACCTCGAACTGCGCCGACTGGAAATCGTCGCCCTGGCCATGTTCACCCGGCGCCGACAGACCGTGACCGCCGATCGGCTCGATTCCGACCTCTCCGTGCTGATCCCGGAAACGAACATGGAAACGCACCCGACCGGTCTGAGCGGATCGACCGGCAACGCCCGCCAGGTCTTCGGGCGGTTCTTCTTCGTTCATGAGTCCCAGGCCCAGCGGGACGCCCGCACGGAGAGCGTGTACGAATTTTTGCACTCCACGTTCGGTGAATTCCTTGTCGCGCGGCATGTATCGGCCACGCTTCACGATCTCGTCGTCGACCGGGCGAACTCCCGGCGCCGCCGGTTCGCCACTCCGCTGGATGACGGCCTGTTGTACGCCATCACCTCGTTCGCCGCATTGTCCGGGCGTCAGGCCACCGTGGAGTTCCTACTCGACATGTTCGAGCGGCGGTTCGCGCAGCATCCCGAGGAGCGAGAGGAGTACCGGTCGCTCCTCCTCGAACTCTTCCACGAAGCACCGTTCCCCCAACCCAATCGGTCATTCGGCGACTACGCACCGGCCCGAATCCCCATCGTCACCCGACAGGCGACCTACACGGCCAACCTGGTCCTGCTCCTCGTTCTCGGTGGCACGAAGATCGACGCTTCCGAGCTCTTCCCGGACTCCCCCGCCCCTTGGAAGCAATGGCGTGTGCTGGCCAACCAGTGGCGGGGCATCGTCGACAACGAGTGGCACGGGCTGGTGGACGTCCTGCGCGTTCGCCACCACTACACCTGGTCGGGGGAGGGCACGACCGTCATCGAGCTCGAACGCGGTGACGACATCAACCTCGGTGAGTGCATCGGGTTCGAAATGAAGGCGAACCCGTTTCGGCACTCCCCTGCCGTCACCGATCCCTACGGGATCGACCTCCCGTTCGAGGGGATCACGTCGAGGCTCCTGAGTTCGATCTCCGTTCGAGCGAACGGCACGGCCGCGCGGACCTTCCTCATGCTCGCCCCCTATCTCACCCATGTGTCCTCCGACATGCTGACGTGGTATGCGACCGCCGGCCTGTCGGACGACGACGCGGTGTGGAGTGAGTTGCACGATGTCCTGGAACTGCGCCTCGCACCCCTGGGCGACGCCCGCGAGGAACGCCTGCGGCGGTATTCGCGGTTGCTCGACACCGAATGGCTCGGCCGCCTGGAACTCTTCGTACTCCGCCAGGCGGCCGAAGACCTCCGATTCGGCCGGGCCATGGGGTCCGATCCTTCGTATATGGCCGGTCTGTCGTCGGAGATCCGGTCGTATCTCGGCAGGGTCCGCCACGTGGTCCAGGGTCAGCGGCTGTCGCCGGACGCCATTCGACCGGTCCTGGGCGCCCTGGAGCTGACCGACAACGCTGATCGACTCTTCCGGAGGATCCTCGACCTCGCCACGACGAACAGCCCACCGGAGCAGAGTCCGGAATGGCACTACCGCTTCTCGTCGGCGAACTCCGGACCCGGCGGCGTGCCGACGAAGGTCGGCACGGGGAGTAGGGCGCAGAAATCCTCCGGCCACCGGAGCCACCGGCCACCCCGGAGCGGCGGTGGATGACGGATCCCCACCCGTGTCAGCGCCCCTGCGCTACCGACCCCCTCACCAGCTCGGGCAGGACTTCCCCGATCGGGTCGCGGAGGACGGCGGCCGCGGCGTCGTCGTACGGGGTCGGCTCGGCGTTGATGATGATCAGGTGGGCGCCGTGGTCCAGGGCGAGGTCGCACAGGCCCGCGACCGGGTGCACCGTCAGCGATGTACCGACCGCGACGAAAGCGTCGCAGTCCTCGGTGGCCTGGACGGCGGCCTCCAGGACCTCGGACCTGAGGCGCTGGCCGAAGGAGATGGTGTCGGCCTTCTGGATGCCGCCGCACTCCCGGCAGTGCGGGTCGGACTCCTCCTCCAGGCGGGCCAGGACCTCCGGCGTTGGGGTGCGCAGGCCGCAGGTCATGCAGATGATCCAGTGCACGGTCCCGTGCACCTCGATGACGCGGCGGGGGTCGGTACCCGCCGCCTGGTGGAGGCCGTCGATGTTCTGGGTGATGAGCGCCCGGAGCCGCCCTGCGCGGTCCAGTTCGGTCAGGGCGTGGTGGGCCGCGTTGGGACGGGCGGTCCAGGCGGGGTGGGCGCGGCGCATCTGCCAGACCTCGCGGCGGACATCGGCATCGGCCAGGTAGGTGCCGATGTCGAACATCGCGGCCGCACCGGGGTTCTTCGTCCACACGCCCTGCGGCCCTCGGAAGTCCGGGATCCCGGAGTCGGTGGAGACCCCCGCGCCGGTGAGCACGGTGACCCGATCGGTCGCGGCCAGCAGTTCCGCGACCTCGGTGTGGCGTGAGATGGAGGGCATGGACGGTTCCTCGGCGTTCACGGTGGCGCGGCGTTCCCGCTCGCACGGTATGTCGGTGCCGCCATTGTGGCAGCGCCGGGCCGAGCGTTTCGAGGCCGCCCCTGGCCGGTGCACCGCCGACAGCGCCGGATGCGGGGCCTGATACGGGTCCGGCCGTTTGCCGACCTTGGCCGACGCGTGACCCGACGGGGACCCGCGCCGCGTCCCGGACCTCCCGGCAGGACGCGGTTCAACGCGATACGCTCACGTCACACCGGGTGGGAGCGGGTGGTACAGGCCCGCCGCAGAACTGCCGCGTGCCCCCGGGCGGCGCTTCTCGGGACGGTGATCCCCGCGCGGCCAGGAGAATTCGACCGCAGTCCCCGCCGAAAAGTGGACCGGATGGACCGAAGTCCGTCAAACGATGTCAAAATCTACATACATCATGAAGCAGCCGTCCTACATCCTCGTCGTCAACGGGACGAAGGTCCACCGCCCCGTCTTCGTCCTCGGCGCACCGCACTCAGGTGTGAACCTGGTCGCCGGGGCTCTGCGCCGCGCGCCCGGCTTCCACATCGGCTGCGGCGACACCGGCGTCCTCAACGCGGTCTACGCGGTCGCCCGCCGCCCCTCCGTCGTCGCGGAGCGCGCGTCGGGCACGGCCAGCCTGCTGCGCGACGCCTTCGCCGAGTCCTGGCAGCTGACCCCGCTCACCTGCCCGCTGTGCTCGGGGAACCGGGTGACGGCGCGCGAGTCGGCCGAGCCCTGCCGCCACGCCAGCCGGGTGACGCGCTTCGGTGACGCCAGCCCGGATCTGCTCTACAGCGCGACCGCGCTCGACGCCGCGTTCGGCGACGCCGTGTTCGTGCAGGTGATCCGGGACGGCCGGGATGTCGTCGCCGAAATGCTCGACGACGAGCAGTCCCTGGCCTGGTTCCGACCGAGCATGGCCACCCTCGACCACGACCTGCCCAACCCCTTCTTCGGCATCGAGACCGAGCAGGAGCGCGAAGACTACCCCGACCTGTCACACGCGGCCAAGTGCGCGATGCGCTGGCGCGGGGCGGTTCGGCTGTCGGCCCAGCTGCGCAGCATGCTCGGCCCCGAACGGCTGATGACACTGCGCTACGAGGACATGTTCGGTGGCGAGGTGGAGGCCGCCGAGCGGTTGCGCGAGGTGACCGGAGCTCGGGTGTCGGCGGTGGAGCTGGTGCGCGGCGACTCCCCCGGAATCGGGGCGTGGCGCGGCCGCCTCACCGGCGAGCAGCGCAACGACGTGCGGGCGGTCGCCCAGGCCGAGCTGTCCCGCCTCGGCTACACCTGATCCGGATCTCCCCCGGTGCCGGGGCCGCCACGGTCGACCGCTCCCGGACGCGGGCGGCCGCTTCAGCGCGCTCCGAGCCATTCCCGGACCGAGCGCCACGACGCGTGTGACGGGTCGATGACGACGAAGTGGTCGGCGTCGGACAGCTCGACGTAGTCGACCCGGTCGCCGGCGCCGCGCGCGGCCTCCACATAGGCGCGGCTCTGCCCGGCGGGAACACGGTCGTCGCGGGAGCCGTGCACGACGAGCTGCGGGGTGCCGACCGGGATCCGCTTCAGCGGGGTGGCGTCCTCGACCAGCGCCGGGGAGGGATCGGGGCCGAGGAAGTCGGCGACGGCGCCCTCGCCGAGCCCTTCGTCCAGGCTCGTCCGCAGGTCGGTGACCGGGGCCAGGCCCACGACCTGTGTCAGCGGTGATCCGGGGGCGGCCATCAGGGCCAGGTGGCCCCCGGCGGAATGGCCGATGCCGACGACCCGGGCGGCGTCCCCCGGTTCGGCTCCGTCGTGCAGCCGGGCGTTGAGGAGGTCCAGTGCGGCGCGGACGTCGTCCAGGGTCTGCGGCCATCCCCCGCCGTCCTCACCGGTGCGCCGGTACTCGATGTTCCACACCAGCCACCCTGCTTCGGCCAGGTCGGCGGCGATGGGCTCCATCAGCCGGGTGTCGAAGCGGTCGCGCCACCAGCCGCCGTGCAGCAGGACGGCGACGGGGAAGGGGGCATCGGCGTCGGTGTCGGGCTGCCGGACGTGGATGACCTGGCTGGGGTGCCTGCCGTAGCAGAGCGTCGCTGACACCGGCATGGGAGGCGCCCCTTTCCTCAGCTGTCACAGGTTCGGCCGCGGCTGGATCCGACGGTAGCGTCCGCGGTCCCCCCACCGCCAGGGTGGTGGGTGCTCCGGCGGCGCTCCCGCGCCATGCCCGGCCGCGCCGCCCCCTCCGGGGGCCATGGTCACGCCGGGCCGCCCTGGGGGCGCCACCGGCGGTGCGCGGTCGTCGGATCACCTTGACCGCGCACCAGGTCCAGACGGGGACGCGGGCCGTCGGTGCGGCCGGTCCGGGGCTTGCGGGATCCGGCCCGGAACTGGACGGGCCAGGTCACCCCGGGCCCGTCGTAGCCCTGTTCTGCGGCGGCGTGCAGGGTCCAGCTCGGGTCGTAGAGGTGGGGCCGCCCCAGGGCGCACAGGTCGGTGCGGCCGGCCAGGATGAGGGAGTTGACGTCGTCGTAGGAGGAGATGGCGCCGACCGCGATCGTCGGGACCCCGGTCTCGCCGCGGATCCGGTCGGCGAAGGGGGCCTGGTAGCTGCGCCCGTAGGCGGGCTCCTCGTCGGGGGTGACCTGGCCGGTGGAGACGTCGATGGCGTCGGCTCCGGCGTCCGCGAAGGCGCGGGCGATGGCGACGGCGTCGTCACCGGTGGTGCCGCCTTCGGCCCAGTCGGTGGCGGAGATGCGCACGGTCATCGGCTTGTCGTCGGGCCAGGCGGCGCGCACGGCGGTGAAGACCTCCAGGGGGAAGCGCAGGCGTGCTTCCAGGTCGCCGCCGTAGGCGTCGGTGCGCCGGTTGGTGAGCGGCGAGATGAAGCCGGACAGCAGGTAGCCGTGGGCGCAGTGGAGTTCCAGCAGGTCGAATTCGGCGCGGTGGGCGGCGCGCGCCGCGGCGGTGAAGTCGTCGCGGATCGCGGCCATCTGGCCGCGGGTCAGCTCGCGGGGGACCTGGTTGACGCCGGGCCGGTAGGGCAGCGGGGAGGGGGCCACGACGGGCCAGTTGCCGTCGTCCAGGGGCTGGTCCATCCCCTCCCACATCACCCGGGTGGAGCCCTTGCGCCCGGCGTGGCCGAGCTGCACGCCGATGGCGGCGTCGGTGTGGGTGTGCACGAAGTCGGTGACGCGGCGCCAGGCGGCCTCGTGCTCGGTGGCGTACAGCCCGGCGCAGCCGGGGGTGATGCGGGCGTCGGCGGAGACGCACACCATTTCGGTCATCACCAGCGCGGCCCCGCCCAGTGCTTTGGACCCGAGGTGGACGAGGTGGAAGTCGCCGGGGGTTCCGTTGGTCGCGGAGTACATGTCCATGGCGGAGACGACGACGCGGTTCTTCAGTTCCAGGTCGCGCAGCCGGAACGGGTGGAACATGGGCGGCCGGTGCGGCGGTGCGGCGGACGGCGGTCGGGCCTGGGAGCCGGACGGGGGCTGGTGCTGGGTGCCGCTGAACCACGCGTCGACGTCAGCGACGAAGTCCGGGTCGCGCAGCCGGAGGTTGTCGTAGGTGACCCGGCGGCTGCGGGTGAGCAGGTTGAACGCGAACCGGCGGGGTTCTGCGCCGGTGTGCCGGTCGATGTCCTCGAACCACTCCAGGCTGGCCTGGGCGGCGCGCTGGGTGCTGGCGACGACGGGGCGGCGCTCCTCCTCGTAGGCGGCCAGGGCCGCGCCGACGCCCTCGTTCTCGTGGAGGGAGGCGGCGAGCGCGAGGGCGTCCTCCATGGCGAGCTTGGTGCCCGACCCGATCGAGAAGTGGGCGGTGTGCGCGGCGTCGCCGAGGAGCACGATGTTGCCGCGGCGCCAGGTGTCGGTGCGCACGGTGGTGAAGGAGCGCCACCGCGAGTTGTCGGGGATGAGGCGGTGGCCGCGGCCCAGGATGTCGGCGAAGAGCTTCTCGCAGGTCTCGACGGCATCGTGGTCGCTGTCGCCGGGGCCCAGGTCGGGCCGGTCGGCGAAGCCGGCGGCACGCCACACGCGTTCGTGCATCTCGACGATGAAGGTGCTGGCGTCGGCGGCGTACGGGTAGCCGTGCACCTGCACGGTGCCGTGCGGGGTGGCGACGATGTGGAAGTTGAAGGCGTCGAAGACGAGGTCGGTGCCGAGCCACATGTACTTGCAGTGGCGGCGGTCCAGGTGTTCGCCGAAGTCCGCGGCGTGGGCGCGGCGGGTGGCGCTGTTGGCGCCGTCGGCGGCGACGACGAGGTCGTGGGCGGCGGCCAGGTCGGCGGCGGGCGGCGCGGTGGTGCGGAAGTGCAGGGCGACGCCGAGGTGGGTGCAGCGGTCGCGGAGGATCCGCAGCAGCCGCCTGCGGTCGATGGCGGCGAAGCCGTGGCCTCCGGAGGTGGTGACCCGCCCGCGGTAGTGGATGTCGATGTCGTCCCAGCGGGCGAACGCCGACCTCAGTTCGGCGTACACGTCGGGGTCGGCGTGCTCGATCCCGCCGAGGGTCTCGTCGGAGAGCACGACGCCGAAGCCGAACGTGTCCTCGGGGGCGTTGCGCTCATAGACGGTCACCTCGTGGGCGGGGTCGAGCCGCTTCATCAACGCGGCGAAGTACAGTCCTCCGGGGCCGCCGCCGATACAGGCGATGCGCATGGGTGCGGGCTCACCCCTCCCTCAGTTTGAACCGCTGGAGCTTTCCCGTGGGGGTGCGCGGAAGGGCGTCGGTGAACTCGACGGCCCGCGGCGCCTTGTAGGGGGCGATCTCGGCGGTGACGAACCGCTTGATGGCCTCGGCGGTGTCCTCGCTCGCGGGGGCGCCGTCGCGGGGGATGACGAACGCCTTGACGAGCTGGCCGCGGTCGGGGTCGGGGATGCCGACGACGGCGGCCTCGGCGACCTGCGGCGCGCGCATCAGCACCTCTTCGACTTCGATGGCGGCGATGTTGTAGCCGGAGGAGACGATGATGTCGTCGGAGCGGGACCGGTACCAGAAATAGCCGTCGGCGTCGCGGACGTAGGTGTCGCCGGTGATGTTCCAGCCGTCGCGGACATAGCGCCGCTGCCGTTCGTCGTCGAGGTAGCGGCAGCCCACGGGGCCGCGCACGGCGAGGCGGCCCGGTGTTCCGTCGGGTACGGGGGCGCCGTCGGCGCCCAGGACGGCGGCGGTGAACCCGGGGACGGGGAGTCCGGTGGCGCCGGGGCGGATGTCGTCGTCTGCGGCGGAGATGAAGATGTGCAGCATCTCGGTGGCGCCGATGCCGTCGATGAGCCGTAGGCCGGTGGCGTCGAGCCAGGATTTCCACGTGGCGGCGGGGAGGTGCTCTCCCGCCGAGACACAGCGTCGCAGCGAGGTGAGGTCGCGGGCGGCCGCGCGGCCGAGCATGGCGCGGTAGGCGGTGGGCGCGGTGAACACCACGGTGGCGTGCTCCTCCTCGATCGCGCGCAGGAGACGTTCGGGTCCGGCCTTCTCCAGCAGGAGGGTGCAGGCCCCGGCCCGCAGGGGGAAGATGAGCAGGCCGCCCAAGCCGAAGGTGAAGGCGAGCGGGGGGCTGCCCGCGAACAGGTCGTCGGTGTGCGGGCGCAGGACGTGCGCGGAGAAGGTGTCGGCGATGGCCAGTACGTCCCGGTGGAAGTGGACGCACCCTTTGGGGCGGCCGGTGGTTCCGGAGGTGTAGGCGATGAGGGCGACGTCGTCGGCCGCCGTGGGGACGGCGGGGAAGGGCGTGCCGGGGGCGGCGGCGACACGGGCGGTGAGGTCGTCGGTGCGACCGGAGCCGTACAGGGTGACGCGGGTGCGGGCGGGAAGGTCGGGCGCGGCGCGGTCGGCCGCGGTGTCGAGGTCGTCGGCGAACCGGGCGTCGCACACGGCGTGGGAGATGCGGGCGGAGCGCAGGATGTCGGTGAGTTCGCCGCTGCGCAGGACGGGCAGGACGGTGACGGCGATGCCGCCGGCTTTGAGGACGGCCATCCAGCAGGCGGCCAGCCAGGGCGAGTTGGGGCCGCGCAGCAGGACCCGGTTGCCGGGGCGCACGCCTATCTCCTCGGTGAGGACGCGGGCGGCGCGGTCGACCAGCCACCGCAGTTCGCCGTAGGTCCACGAGGAGCGTTCGCCGCGGACGGCGGGCCGGTTGGGGCCATGGCGCTCGATGGTGCGGTCGAGGAGTTCTTCCGCGCAGTTGAGCCGGTCGGGGTAGCGCAGTTCCGGGAGGGGGGAGGTGAGGTCAGGCCACTGGTCGAGCGGGGGCAGGTGGTCGCGGGCGAAGGTGTCCGTATAGGCGGACGGTGACAGGGTCGGCTCCATGGGGGCTCCTCGTCCGGGCGGGTCAGCACTGGCGGTACAGCTCCCGCGCGATGATGGTGCGCTGGACCTCGGAGGCTCCTTCGTAGATGCGGGGGGCGCGCACCTCGCGGTAGAGCTCCTCCAGCGGGTGGCCGCGGCGCAGGGCGCGGGCGCCGTGCAGCTGGACGGCGGCGTCGACGACGTACTGCGCGGTCTCGGTGGCGTACAGCTTGGCCATGGCGGCACGGGCGGTCGGGGAGAGGCCGTCGCCGGCTCCGGCGAACGGCCCGTCCGGTGCGGGGGCGGTGGCGGTGGCGGTGGCGGCCGATGGGACCGGGGCGGGTGTTGCGGTCGCGCTCGCGTCGCGGGCGGTGGCGGCGGCGTAGACGAGCAGACGGGCGGCCTCGGTGCGGGTGGCCATCTCGGCGAGCGTGTGCGCGACGCTCTGCAGGTCGCAGAGCGGGCCGCCGAAGGCGTGCCGCCGGGCGGTGTGCTCGCGGGCGAGGTCGAGGGCCGCCTGCGCCATGCCGACGGCGAACGCACCGACGCTGGGACGGAACAGGTCGAGGGTGCGCATGGCGACGCGGAATCCCCGGCCCGGGGCGCCGAGGAGGTCGTCGCGGGTGACGGGGACGCCGTCGAAGGCGAGGTGGCCCAGGGCGTGCGGGGCGATCATGTCGAGGGGTTCTCCGCTGAGGCCCGGGCGGTCGGCGGGGACGAGGAAGGCGGTCACACCGCGCGCCCCGGCGTCGGGGCCGGTGCGCGCGAAAACGGTGTAGAGGTCGGCGTCGGGTGCGTTGGAGATCCAGGTCTTCTCGCCGGTGAGCCGCCAGCGGCCGGGGTTCGGGCCGGTTCCGGGCTCCGGTTCGGCGGCCAGGCGCAGCGCCGCGGCGTCGGATCCGGCGTCGGGCTCGCTGAGTGCGAACGCCGCCACGGCCTGTCCGGCGGCGACGCGCGGGATCCAGCGGGCGGCCTGTCCGGTGCCGCCGGACTGGATGAGGGGGTAGGCGCCCAGCCCCTGCAGCGCCAGTGCGGTCTCGGCGGCGGTGCTGACCTGGGCGAGGTGCTCACGGAGCAGGCACAGCTCGACCGCCGACGCCGGACGGGACGGTCGTCCGCCGTCGGCTCCCGGAAAGAGCGGGGAGAGCAGTCCGCAGCGGGCGAGGCGGTGGAGGAGGTCGCGGTCGACGCGCCCGCTGTGCGGGGGCGGTGCGGCTCGGAACTCGCCCTCGGCCGTCTCCCGCGCCCAGGAGGCGAATCTCCGCTGGTCGGGACTGAGCGTGAACGCCATGGCGGCCCCCTCCGGGACTTTCGGATCGGCCGGTGCTGCGGGATCGGTGACCCTTATGGCCCGAATATACAGAGTTGGTGACGCCCGTCAATGATTCATCACTCGTCCCGGAGATCTCGGAGACGCGCACCGGATGATCGGCGATTCTCGGTGCACGTCGCCGGGGCCAGGGCCGAGGAAAGCGGTTCCCCGCCCCGCCCTTCGCCGACCTCGGAGGCCGCGCGGTTTCGCGGGCGATTCTCGCCCCACGATCTCCGGGACCATCGGCGAGGTGGTGGCGGCGGCGCGCCGACCGCCGGGGCCTACCCTCCCGCCGCGATATCGTGCATGTGTGACGACGACATCGGGAACGGCATACGGCCAGGCCGACGAGCAGCCCGGCGAGCGACAGAACCGCAGGCCCCGGTCGCTGATCGTGTCGTTCTTCGGCACCTACGCCCGGGACGTCGGCGGGTGGGTGCCGGTCGCGGCGCTCATCTCGCTCATGGCCGGGCTGGGCGTGGACGCTCCCGGGGTCCGCTCCTCCGTCTCCCGCCTCAAACGGCGCGGACTGCTCGCCTCCGAGCGGGTCGGCGGGGTCGCCGGGTACCGGCCCTCCCCCGAGGGCCTGGCCATGTTCGGCGAGGGCGACCGGCGGATCTTCGACCGCCGGGTGGCCGACCTGGGCGACGGCTGGGTACTCGCGGTGTTCTCGGTGCCCGAGTCCGAGCGCCACCGGCGGCACCTGCTCCGCTCCCGCCTGGGCCGCCTCGGGTTCGGCACGACGGCGGCCGGGGTGTGGATCGCCCCCGCCCACCGGGCCGACGACGCCCGCCGCACCATCGCCGACCTCGACCTGACCGACTACGTCCAGCTCTTCAGCGGCCACCACCTCGGCTTCGGCGAACTCGCCTCGGCCGTGGCCCAGTGGTGGGACCTGGATGCCCTGCAGGAGATGTACCGGGACTTCGCCGACGCCCATGGGCCGGTGCTGGAGCGACGGCGGCGCACCGGAGGTGCGGTGTCCGCCGAGCACGGGGCCGACGCCTTCGCCGACCACCTGCGGGCGGTGGACGGCTGGCGGCGCCTTCCCTTCCTCGACCCCGGCCTGCCGCCGGAACTGCTGCCCCACCCCTGGGCGGGCAGCAGGGCGGCCGACGTCTTCTTCGAGCTGCACGGGCTCCTGCGCAGGCCCGCCCTGGACCACGTGCGCACGGTGACCGGCCGGGGGTGAGGGTGTCGGCGACCGCGCAACCGGACCGGGCCGGGCGGGGTCACGGCCCGGGGACCACCGCGGTGCCCACCAGCTCGATCTTCGCGTCGGGGTCGAACAGGTCGGTGACACCGAGCAGCGCCATCGCCGGGTAGTGGCGCCCCAGGTGGCGCCGGTAGACCGCGCCCAGGGGCTTGAGGCCGGCCCGGTAGCCTGCGGTGTCGGTGGTGTAGACGGTCAGCGAGACCAGGTGCCCGGCGGTGCCCCCTGCGGCATGCAGCGCCTCCAGGAGGTTGGCGAGCGCCAGATCGAACTGTTCGACCAGCCCCGGGCCGACGATCGCGCCGTCCGGGCCCTGCGCCGTCTGCCCGCCCAGGTGGACGGTGCGCCCGGGCGCGGCGACGACGGCGTGTGCGAAGCCGACCGGCGGGGCCAGGGTAGGGGGGTCGACGATGCGGTGCGGCGTCCCGGCGCCGTCCGCGGGCCGCGGTCGCCCGCCAGGCCGCCCGGTGTCCTTCGGTGCGCTCATCTACCGCCCCTTCCACCGCGGGTCGCGCTTGTGTGTGAACGCCGCGTGGAACTCCGCATAGTCCTCGCTCTTCATGAGCAGCGCCTGGGTCATCGCCTCCAGCTCGATGGCGCCGGAGAGGTCCATGTCCAGCTCACGGGAGAGCAGGGCCTTGGTCTGGGCGTAGCCGAACGCGGGGCCGTCCGACAGCCGCGCGGCCAGCGCGGCGACCGAGGCGTCCAGCTCGTCGTCTTCGACCAGCTCGCTGACCAGGCCGTAGCGGTCGGCGTCAGGGGCGGGGACGGTGTCGCCGAGCATCAGCAGCTTGGTGGCGTGGCCGAGTCCGACGACACGCGGCAGCAGGTAGGCGGCGCCCATGTCCGCTCCGGACAGGCCGACCCTGGTGAACAGGAAGGCGAAGCGGGCCGAGCGCGCGACGACGCGGAAGTCCGCGGCCAGGGCCAGCACGGCGCCCGCCCCGGCGGCGATCCCGTGGACACCGGCGATGACGGGGACGGGGCACTCCCGCATCGCCTTGACGACCTCGCCGGTCATCCGGGTGAAGGCCAGGAGGTCGTCGGGGGCCATCTTCAGGGTCGCGCCGATGATCTCGTTGACGTCGCCACCGGAGCAGAAGCCGCGCCCCTGCCCGCGCAGCACCAGCACACGCGTGTCACCGCGGTGCGGCAGCTCGATGAGGAGGTCGCGCAGGTCGGCGTAGACGTCGAAGGTGAGGGCGTTGATCTTGTCGGGGCGGGCGAACGTGACCGTGGCGACGCCGTCGGCGCGGGTCAGCTCGAAGTGCTCCCAGGAGTCGGTGATCGGGGCGGACGCTCGGAACGGGCTCATGTCCGGATGCCTCCTCCGTCGAGGGCAGGGGCCGACCGTCGGCGCACGCGGCGGCGTCGGGTACCGGGGCCGGGTGCACGGCGGGCTCCGTGCGGCGCACGCTATCACGCCTGTGTGACCCTCGTCATCGGTGCAATACATCACGACCGGGCTCCGGGCGGGCGCGACCATGGGGCGCAGGCCGGGAGGCGAGGGGACACGGCGCAGGACAGCGGTGGCCCGCCCCGTTACGGGGCGGGCCACCGCTGTCGCACGCGTTCGTCACCTCCGGTCACCGACCGGACCGGGCTTCTCAGGCCTGGTGGAAGGTGTCGGGATTCGGACCGAACCGCTCGTCGGCGTTGAGGTCGGAGATCGCCTGCACGTCGCCGCTGGCCAGCTCGAAGTCGAAGACCTCGAAGTTGGAGCGGATCCGCTCCGGTGTGGCCGACTTCGGGATGACGATGTTGCCGGTCTGCAGGTGCCAGCGGATGATCACCTGGGCCGGCGTCTTGCCGTAGGCGTCGGCGATCTTCACGACCGCCGGGTCCTGCAGCAGGTTGCCCTGGCCCAGCGGGCTCCACGCCTCGGTCGCGATGTCGTGTCGGGCGTGGAACTCGCGCAGCGGCGCCTGGGTCATCTTCGGGTGCAGCTCCACCTGGTTGACCGTGGGCGCGATGCCGCCCTCGTCCAGGAGGCGCTGCAGGTGCTCGATCTGGAAGTTCGAGACCCCGATCGCCCGGACGCGGCCCTCGATGTACAGGCGCTCCAGCGCCTTGTACGTGCTCATGTAGGCGTCGCGTTCCGGCATCGGCCAGTGGATCAGGTAAAGGTCGAGCCGCTCCAGCCCGAGCCGCTGCATCGTGGCGTCGAAGGCGCGCAGCGTGGTGTCGTAGCCCTGGTCGCTGTTCCACACCTTGGAGGTGATGAACAGCTGGTCGCGGTGGATCCCGGAGCGGCGGATGGCCTCCCCTACCCCCGCCTCGTTTCCGTAGACCGCGGCCGTGTCGATACTGCGGTAGCCGGCTTCGAGCGCCGTACCGACGACGCCCACGACGTCCTCGTCGGCGACCTGCCACACCCCGAACCCCAGCTGCGGAATCCGCACGCCGTTGTTGAGGGTGACCTCGGGAACCGTGAACATGTATGTACTCCCCCGTCACTGCAGGCTCAACGGTCGCGTTGAGCTTCGCATAACTCCCTCAGCGGCAACCCCTCGAATGCGCGGGCACATTCCCCGCACCCGCGCACTGTGAAAAGCCCCACTCCCCCACCAGTACCCGGATTCGGGCACGGCACGCACGGGATTATGCGCGGTGACAGAACCTCCGACCCGCTGGACACTCCGCGCGACCCGCCGTCACCCGGCCGATCGCACCGGGCCCCGGCGCGGCCGCGGGTACCGCGGTGACAGGGCCCCACGGCCCCGCCGCCGGATCTCGCTCAGTCGTCGAACCGGTACACCACGCCGAACACGACCAGCGCGTCCGACGCCTGCCCCAGGGCCAGGTCCTCGAACTCCGCGGCCGTCCCCTGCCTGATGACGTAGGGCGCGCCCGGCCAACGGGTCTCGATCTCGTGCGAGATCGCCGTGCGCGCGGCCGCGGCGGCGACCTCCCGCTGCTCGGGGGTGTCGATCTCCTCCGCCTGATAGGAGCGGGGAACGAGGTCGACGGCGTGCGCCTGTTCCGGAACCAGCCGGGAACGGCGACCCACCGCCGCCAGCCGCGGACGGAGCCAATCTTCGCTGCGCTGTTCCTCCATGCCTCATCTTCTCTCCACGACCACGGATTGTCACGTGTCACAAGCGAAGAGATAGGCCTCGGAGCGTACCTATTCCGGCAAGAGGTAGCGGACGACATCGGATGCGGAGTAGTCGCCGTCCGCTCCCAGCAGGTCCGGCAGGAAGCCGAGATCCTGGCCGAGCGTCAGCAGCGGGGGCTCGACATAGCCGCCCGGGCGGTGCCGACCCAGGCCGACGCCGGCGACGAGGCCGTTGCACAGGCACTGGCGCCCCACGGTGTCCTCGGCTGCCCCGCCCTTGGCGAGGTACTCGTCGACCGGTTCGGCCGGGCAGCGGTAGCCGACCCCGCCGTCGGGCCTGGCGTAGGGGGTGCGGAGGTACCCGAGGTCGCAGAGCCGGGGGCGGCCCTCGTAGACGTCGTCCTCGGACAGTGTCCCCGGGACCTCGGCGACCTTGAACGGGAACCCGGCCGGGGACGCGAGGGGATCGTTGCGCACCGCGAGCGTGCCCTCGGCCACCCGCTGGAGGAGGCGCCGCCGCAGCCGCGGATCGAGCCCCGACTCCCGGCAGAGCGCGAAGGCGCTCCCCACCTGGATCCCCGCTGCCCCGGCGGCGCCCGCGGCGGCCATTCCCCGCGGCGACGCGTATCCTCCGGCCGTCCAGAAGGGCAGGCCCAGCACCGCGACCTTCGCCAGGTCGACGCGGTCGCGCGGACCGTAGACCGGTTCACCGGACGCGTCCAGGCGCATGCGGCCGCGGGGCGGGGCGCTGTGCCCGCCGGCCGACGGTGCCTCGACGACGAACCCGTCGGGCCGGGTGACCGACGACCTGTTCAGGTACATGGCCAGGACGTCGGAGGAGACGATCGCGAGGAAGCGCGGCCGCGGCAGCGGCCCGACCTCGGGGAACGCGGACGGGTCGAAGGCGACGGTGTGGCGCTCGTCGGTTCCGGCGACGTCGACGGTGAGCTCGACCGGGGACCGCGCGGCCAGCGCGTCGAGCAGCGCCGGGATCTCGGTGGGGATCCCGGCTCCCATCAGCACGTAGTCGACCCCGGCGAGCATCGCCCCGTAGACGGCGGCGGGCGTGGCGAGCTGGATCTTCTCCAGGTAGTTGACGCCGACGAGCCCACCGTGCCCTTCCTTCGCCAGCCACACCTCCGCGAAATTGCCCGCGACGGTGAGATCCGTGCGCGTCCGGTTGGGCCGCAGGGAGGGTCGCGGGACCGGACGGAACCGGCGGCGGTCGGCGGCGACACCGCCCGGAACGTAGTAGCGCCGCAGGATGCGCTCGGCGGCCTCGGTGTCCGGGAAGTGGGCCAGCGCGCGCCGCAGGTGCCCGTCCGGGTCCCCGAGCCAGAGGCGCCGCGCCAGCTGGACGTCGAGCGCCACCCCCGACACCACGCCCAGCTGCCCGGTCCGGGCGACGGCCCGGGCCAGCCGCCACCCCGACACACCGACCCCCATTCCTCCCTGGATGAGGGCGGGGAGGTCGGAGGGTTCCGCGACGGGTGCCATGGCGCGCCTTTCGTGAGGGTGGAGCAGGGTGAGGGACAGGCTGTCGGAGTCCGAGCGGCCGCGGCCGACCGCCCGGGGGCGGCGGGGCCGCAAGATACGGGCGTGGCCGGCGCGTCAGAGGCCGAGCGCCGCACCGGAGGCGATGAGCGCGGCACCCAGCGCGGTGAGCAGCGCCCCCAGCCCCACCACCAGCGTGGTGAGCTGCCACGCCTGGTAGGCCGACATCAGCGAGGCGCGCAGGGACTCCCCCATGAAGGCGGTCTGGCGGAGGTCGGCCAGCTTCTCGTCGGCCGACCCCGAGGCGTAGTACTCGTCGCTCAGTTCGGAGTAGGTGCGCCCGCGGGTGGCGCCGTCGAGGTGCACCTTGATGAGGTCGGCATAGGCACGTGCCTCGGCCCCGGTCCGCACCGGCTTCCCGGCGTAGGCGGTCAGTTCGTCGGGGAGCCCGCGCTCGACGGGGAAGGTGATCTTCTGGGCCGCCAGCTCGGTGCGGATCTCCTTCTTGCCGCCGCAGCCCCGCAGCACCATGACCGGCCCGGCGGCCAGTAATGCCACGCCGACGACGCCGAGCGATACGCTGGCCACGAACGTGCTGAGCATGCGTTTGCCTCTTCTCCGGGTCCGAGCCTTGCGGCCGCGTCCGATCTGCCGTCACCAGGCTCCGGCACACTGCGGTCGCCAACGCAGGGTCGCTGTTCGCCAAACAACAGGCCAAAAGTCCCCTACGCCCCCATATGTGACGATCTGCCCGCATTCCATGACGCCGTGATGCGGACGGGCCCCGAGGCGGCACCGCGGCCGCTGTGTGGGCACCGCGCACGGCGGGTACCGAGGCTGCCGACGGGTGCGGGCACGCGGCGCGCCCCGGGGAACCCCCGCCGCGAGGGAGCATGCATGCCGACGATCCAGGTCAACGGTGCGACGATCGCCTATACCGACACCGGCCCGCCCCCGGACCACCCCGACGCGCCGACCGTGCTGTTCGGCCACGGGCTGCTGTTCAGCGGCTGGCTCTTCCACCACCAGGTGGCCGAGCTCCGCGACCGCTACCGGTGCGTCACGCTGGACTGGCGCGGCCAGGGCGACAGCCCGGCCGCCTCCGACGGCTACGGCATGGACACGCTCACCGCCGACGCCACCGCCCTCATCGAACGGCTGGGCCTGGCACCCGTGCACTACGTCGGCCTGTCCATGGGCGGGTTCGTCGGCCAGCGCATCGGCGCTCGCCGCGGCGACCTGCTGCGGTCGCTGGTCCTGCTGGACACCAGCGCCGATGCCGAGGACCCGGCCAAGGTCGGGCGCTACCGGCTGCTCGCGTCCGCCTACCTGCTCCTCGGCATCCGACCGGTGCTGGGGCAGATCCTCCCCCTGATGTTCGGGCCGGCCTTCCTCGCCTCCGAGGAGAGCCGACCGGTCGTCGAGGAGTGGACGCGGCGCCTGCGCAGGTGCAGGCGGACGGGGATCCGCAAAGCGGTCCTGGGCGTCGCCGACCGCGCCCCGGTCCATGACGAGATCGCCGCCATCGACGTCCCCACCCTGGTGGCCACCGGCGCGCAGGACGCGGCCCTTCCCCCCGACCACGCCCGCCGCATCGCCGCCCGCATCCCCGGCGCACGGCTGGAGATCATCACCGACGCGGGCCACTCCAGCACGATCGAGCGGCCCGCTGCCGTGAACGCCCTGATCGCCGACTTCCACGCGTCGGTCGAGAAGGCCTGACCCGTACTCGGCGCGGTATCCGACCGAAGGCCTGTCACCGCCCACCACCGTGCGGCCGCACCCGCGACCGCCGTCCCCGGGAGGCGCGGAGTAGCATTGCCCACCGGTTGCCCTGCCGGGACCACCGGTCGGACGGACGCAGCGACGGGAGACCCATGCCCCAGAAGTCGACGGCCGAGCGCGCCGTCCTCACCGACGCCGCCGGTGCCGGGGTCCTGGACTACCTTCTTCCGCTGCCCGGCACCCCCCGCTACGCCGCCGACGCCCGCCCGCTGGTCCCCGGCGCTGCGCGGACGGTCCTGGACCGGATGCGCGGGTGGCGGATCACCACCCGGGCGGAGTTCGGCGGGGAACTGATCGCGATGGGCGCCGAGCCGCAGCGCACCTCCCGGAAGATGCGCCGGAACCTCGTCGACGACCCGCCACCCGCCGCCTGGGCCGGCCTGGCACCCGACCGGCCCGGTCTCCGCGTCACCGCGTTCGACCAGGGCATCGACCGGCTCTTCCCGGCGATCCAGGAGGCCTTCCCGCCCGGCCATCCGGACAGCCGGTCCGTGCTGGACCCCGGCGCGGACCGTGCGGCACTGTCCGCACTGCTGTCGGGCCGGGCACTCGGCCCCGTCCAGGACCTGAGCTCGCTCGTGGTCGACGACGGCCGGAACGCGGATGACCCCGTCGCCGCCGGGCTGGTCGTCAACGACCGCGCCGCAGGGGTCCTCTGGATCGGTGAGGTCTTCCGGCGTCCCGACGACCGCTACCGCGGCCTCGGCGGGCTCCTCCTCCGCCGGATGCTGGCGGCGGCGGCCGGGGCCGGCGCCCCGGAGGTCGGCCTCGCGGTGACCGTCGGCAACGACGCGGAGCACCTCTACACCCGCCTCGGCTTCCGCGACCTGGGCGTGTTCACCACGGTCCGGATCCCCGGGGAGCCCGAGCGGGCCGGCTGAGCTGCGGACCCAACACGCGCAACACCGCCGGGCGCCGTTTCCCCCCGCGACTCCGGTCGTCCCCTGTTCCCCCGCAGTCCGCGGGAATCCACTGGCGTTCGGGCGATGCGGCCGTTAGAGTCCCGAATCCGCAGCCGGTCCGGAACCCGGTTCTGCCGCCGGTGCCGGGCGACCACCCCCTCCCCACAAGGTCAGGTGCACGCATGCAGCCCACCCAGGAGACCCTCGACTTCATCGACCTGCTCAGCCGCAACCTCCCCGACCTGCGCGCCGGGGCGACCGTCGACGACCTCCGATCCGCCATCAGCGCGGCAACGGCGGTGGACGGCCCCGACGTCGCCGTGGTGCGGGACCTGTCGTGCCCCGGACCGGCCGGGCCGGTACCGCTCCGGCACTACCGGCCCGTCCCGGACACGATCGCGCCCGGCATCGTCTTCTTCCACGGCGGCGGGTTCGCCACCGGCGACCTGGACACACACGACCACATCTGCCGCATCATCGCGGCGGGGACGGGGGCGGCCGTCGTGGCGGTCGACTACCGGCTCGCGCCCGAACACCCCTTTCCCGCGGCGCCCGACGACGCCTTCGCCGCGACGCGGTGGGTGGCCGAGAACGCCGAGGAGCTGGGCATCGACGCGGGACGGCTCGCGGTGGCCGGGGACAGCGCGGGCGGCTGCCTCGCCGCGGTCGTCGCCCAGCTGGCCCGCGACGCAGGCGGTCCCGCGATCGCCTACCAGGCCCTCGTCTACCCCGTAGTCGACTGGGACGACACCGCGGCCCGCGAGCTCTACCCGTCGCGCACGGGCAACGGCGACTCCTACTTCCTCACCGCCGAGGCCATGTCGTGGTTCGGCGAGCAGTACATCGCGGACCCGTCGGACCGCACCGACGTCCGCGCCTCCCCCATCCGCGCCGCCTCCCTGGCGGGACTGCCGCCCGCGCTGGTCCTCACCGCCGACTTCGACCCGCTGCGCGACGAGGGCGAAGCCTACGCCCGCGCCCTCGCGGCCGCCGGGGTCGCCACGACGACGGTGCGGATCAACGACGGCTTCCACGGCATCCTCGGCTTCGGGGCCTTCCTGAACTCGGCCGAACGCGCGGAGACCGCATTGGTCTCGGCCCTCCGTGCCGCCCTCGCCGACGCGTCCTAGAACGGCGGTCCGCGGTACGACCGAGCAGCGGAACCTGGCCGGGGGTGTCCCTCGGGGATCCCTTCGGGCGTCCAGCGGCGGCCGGTTCCGGTCGCCATCCGGGGCAATGAGTCGAAATCGCCCCGGATCAAGCTGGTTCGTCGGAGAATATGCGCATTCTCGGGCCACCGGTGGGCGGCCCTGAGGGGCGTCGGCGGGGTGGTGGTCGGTCATGGGCGCGCGTCAGCGGTGGTCCGGTCTGCGGAGAGCGACGCTCGGATTGCTCGTCCTGCTCGCTGCGGCGCGTGTCGTCGCGCGGGGCCGGAGTCCGGTCCCCCGGCCTCCGGCCAAGGACGCGCCGGCTCCGCGAGGTGGCCCCGGCGGCGCCGGACGCGGCTGGGGGCTCGCCGTCCTCAGTTGGAACGGGTGGCTGGTCGTGGCGCTGGTCGCCGCGACCGGCTACGTGTTCTCCCTCGGCCAGGAGATGTATCGCAACGGGGCGCAGGAACCGCCGGTGCCGCCGTCGAACCCCGGATGGCTGCTGTTCTACACGACCGACCCCGATGCCGAGCCCGTGGTAGCGATCACGGTTCACGGCGAGAAGGGCACCGGCGCTCACGACGACGGTGCCGCACCGCCCCAGGCGTGGCTCGATCTCACCGTCGTTCCGGACACCGGCCGTGACCACCACTGGGCGCTGGTGTTCGACCGTGTGCTCCTGCCGGAGAGTCGCCGACTGCACGAGGCGGGGAGCTACTGCGAAACCGCGGGGCCGGATGACAGGATCTGGCACTCCTCCGGTTTGGCCGCGGTGTGGAGCGAGGTGGTCGGCTTCCGTGAACCACACGGTGCATTCTCCCAGGGAACCGTGATCGTCGGCCGCCCCGAACCGAACGATCCCCCCTCACTGGGGCCGGCCGCAACCGGCGACGCGCTGCTGCCCGAGTACTGCCTGCGCGTCCCCGTGGACCAGGGCATCGTGTCTCCGACCCCCGCCCAGTACCTGGTGCAGTCGCCGGTGATGGGCATGCCCCGGGAGAAGCGGTATCCGGAGTGGAGCCAACCCGATCTGCGGCCCCGTTCGGACGAGTTCACCGATCTGCTGCTCGACGAGGACGCCCCCCTGAGGCTGGCCGACGACACCCTGTATCGCGTGCGGATCACCGACCACGTCGGCCACATGCTGTCGGAGGCTCCCATGGATCCGCTCAGTGTCTCGGACTGGACGTGGGAGGGCACGGGTTCGCTGGAGATGCGGGCGCTGATCAGCCGCCCTGCCCAGCAGGCCCAGCAGCAGCGCGACATGTTCTGGGCGGGGGTGCTGCTCTCCGGTGCGAGCGCCCTGCTGCTCTGGACCGTGGAACTCACCTTCGGGCCGGAGCGCCGCCCGCTGCTCGCCCGGCGGCCGCCCGGTGGATGAGGAGCCCGGCGGCGCGCACCGGCGGGCCTGCTGCGGGGTTCTCACCTGCCGATTCGCCGCCGCCCCTTGACGAACGGCAGTGTGATCTGCGACATATCCCAGAGGCCATAAGCGACCGAAACAGGACGAGATCCATGCCCGAAAGGCCGTAGACCACCGCGCGGCCGCAGAGGAACGAGGGACGACACGTGCCGACATCGCATCCGGCTGTCCTCAGCCTGCTGGCCCTCCTCCCCATCCTCGCCATCGGTGTACTGCTCGTCGGACTGCGGTGGCCGGCCAAGTACGCGATGCCCGTCGGCTACGGGGTGGCGGTCACCGTCGCCGTGGCGGTGTGGCAGGTGGGGTGGTGGGACATCGCCGCCTCCACCGTCCAGGGGTTCGTCATCGCCGCCGGGCTGCTCTACATCGTCTTCGGCGCGCTGCTCCTCCTCGCCACGCTGAGTGCGAGCGGGGCGCTGCGCTCGATCCGGGCGACCTTCACCCGGATCACCCCCGACCGCCGGATCCAGGTCATCATCGTCGCCTGGCTCTTCGGCAGCTTCATCGAGGGCGCCTCCGGGTTCGGCACCCCCGCCGCCGTGGCCGCGCCGCTCCTGCTCGCGCTGGGGTTCCCCGCGATGGCGGCCGTGCTGGCCGGGCTCATCATGCAGAGCACACCGGTCAGCTTCGGCGCGGTCGGGACGCCGCTCCTCGTCGGCGTGCACGGCGGGCTCTCCGGGGCGGCGGAGGTCGAGCAGAACCTGCACGCCGCCGGGACGGGGCTGGACGCCTACATCACCGGGCCGGTCACCGTACACGTCGCGCTCATGCACGCCATCGTGGGCACGCTGATCCCCCTGTTCATGGTCTGCATGCTCACGCTCTTCTTCGGTGAACGCCGCAGCGCGGCCGACGGCCTGCAGGTCGCGCCGTTCGCCCTGTTCTCGGCGCTGGCGATGACCGTCCCCTACCTCCTTACCGCCTGGCTGCTCGGCCCGGAGTTCCCCTCGCTGTTCGGCGGGCTCATCGGACTGGTGATCGTGGTGTCCGCCGCCCGGCGCGGGTTCCTGATGCCGACCGGGACGTGGGGATTCCCGCCCCGCGACCGCTGGCTACCCGACTGGATGGGCCGCATCGTCCCGGACACGCGGGAGGTCGGCGACGGGGACGTGGGCACGGCCCGTGCCTGGACCCCCTACGTCCTGGTGGCGGCGCTGCTCCTGCTGACCCGCCTGGCCCTGGCCGACCCGCTCCAGGCTGTGACGGTCGGTTGGAGCCGCATCTTCGGCACCGAGATCTCGGCGGACTTCAGCCCGCTGTGGTCTCCCGGGTTCGTGTTCCTCACCGTCATCGCCCTGACCTACGCGCTGCACCGGATGAAGCGCCACGAGATCGCCGAGTCCTGGAAGACCGCCGGCCGTCAGCTCGGCGTCGCCGCGGTCGCCCTGCTGGCCGCCGTCCCCATGGTCCGCGTGTTCATCAACTCGGGCACCGAGTTCAACGCCTCCGGCCTGGACAGCATGCCGCTGACACTCGCCGCCGGGGCCTCGGCGCTCGCCGGAGAGTCCTGGCCGGTCTTCGCCCCGTGGATCGGTGCGCTCGGCGCCTTCGCCGCCGGGAGCAACACGGTGAGCAACCTGATGTTCTCGCTGTTCCAGTTCTCCACGGCCGAACAGATCGGCGCCCCCACCGCGGTGGTCGTCGCCGCCCAGGCGGTCGGCGGCGCGGCGGGCAACATGATCACCGTGCACAACGTGGTCGCCGCCTGCGCCACGGTCGGCCTCATCGACCGGGAGGGCGCCCTGATCCGCAAGACCGTGATCCCGCTGGCCTACTACTGCCTGGCGGCCGGGATGCTGGCCTACGTCCTCGGCTTCGGCCTCGGCCTCAACACGGGCACCATCGGGTTGACGCTCCTGCTCCTCACCCTGGCGGCGGCGGCCGCTCTCGCCTGGCGCTCACCGGCAGCGCCCGTCGGGCAGCCACCGGCCCCAGGCGGGCCGTAGCGTAGTGCGCACGACCGGCCGACGGCCCGCGACCCCGGCGGCCACACGCTCGCGGCCTCCACCCTCACTGTGTCACCGCGGACTTCGGCACCGTCGACCTCGCGATGCCGCCCCCGCAGAGGATCGGGCACGTGGCCGCGATCGGCCGGAACGACCGGGACATCACCGGGGTCACCGCCTTCGGCGCCCGCTCGGTGATCGCCGATAGTCGACGACCCCGGACTCGCCGCCCTCCGGTACTCGTCGCGATCGCCGCGGTCGTCTCCCAACTCCCATCGGCTCGGGCGACGCGGTGATCAGCCCGGCCTGGGCTCCGCCCGTGCACGACCGAGGCGGTCGAGTCCCATCGGCGGCGGGCGTGATGAGGCGCCCCGGCCGACCGCTGCCTGCGGGGAGCGCGGCGATGCGCCGCCGCTCAGAGCAGCAGTGGGGCCACCAGGGATGTCACGATCAACATGCCCGCGCCCCCGATCCGTGAGGCGATCTGCACGAAGGGCATGAGTCCGAGCCGGTTCGCGGCGCTGAGGACGGCGACGTCGCCGGAGCCGCCCATGTCGGCCATGCCGAGGCCGGCGGCGATCGAGGACTCGATGAAGTAGAAGCCGATCACGAGTCCGACCAGGCCTGCCGCCACCGCACCGGCCACGACCGTCGCCACTGTCAGGGTCAGGTAGGCGGGATCGGAGACGACGTCGAGGACCTGGGCGAAATCGATCACGCCGGCGCTGATGGCGACCAGGATGGCGGGAACCCATGCCTGGGCGATGAACGCGTACCAGCCCTCCGCGCCCGCGTTGACCCGTTCTGGCAGCAGCCGGAAGACCTTCAGTGCCGCTGCGGCCGCGATGATCCACACATAGGCGTGCACGCCGGGGACGACCGAGGCCGCCAGCTCACCGAATGCGTAGATGGCGATCGACAGGACCATGCCGGTGGCCAGCAGGTCCAGCGGCACGGCCGAGGACGGTCGGGGTGTCGCGGCGCCGCCCTCCTGGCGGCGCAGCATGGCTCCGTCCCCTGACAGCGCCGCGA
Organism: Nocardiopsis mwathae; assembly: GCF_014201195.1. Lineage (NCBI taxonomy): Bacteria > Bacillati > Actinomycetota > Actinomycetes > Streptosporangiales > Nocardiopsidaceae > Nocardiopsis > Nocardiopsis mwathae. The sequence goes on from NZ_JACHDS010000001.1 coordinate 2,732,322, forward strand.
ACCGGCCGCGCTTGCCCAGCCCGTTCAGTACGCCCGCGAGCAGGATGCAGATGATGTTGGCGAGCATCACCGCCGGTGCGAGCCGGGCGAGGTAGTACCCGGCGTCCCCGGGACCTGAGGCGGCGTAGATCTCCGCCATCGGGATGGCGCCGGCGGCCATCCCGCCGCCCATCGTCGGAGCGACGACGAACAGGACCGCGTTGGCCGCACCGAAGCCCATCAGATATCCCGCGAGAGCCCCGGTCGCGCCCGCCATGGCCACGGCGAAGACCAGGGGGACCAGGAACCGCGAGCCGATCCGGATGAGCAGGCGGCGGTCGATGCCGAGAACGCTGCCGACGATGATCCCGGCGACCGCGAATTCGGCGAACCCGAATTCGGTGTAGAAGTCGTCGGTGAGCTGCCGCACACTGTCCGGGAGGACGCCGAGGTAGAGCAGCAGCGCAGGGACGACGATACACAGCAGGGGGCCGCCGCCGAACGTGTTGAAGATGGGAATCCGGTCGCCGGCCCACTTCAGCGCGCCACCGATGAGGACGGCGATGACCATTCCACTCACGATATTGTTCGGCAGGGCTTCCCGGTAGATCGCGGCCAGGACAATGCCGAGCAGAACGATGTAGACGGAAACACTGAAACCGGAGATCTGGAGCTTTCGCGGGCTTGGTCGGTCGCTCGATTCGGCGGCATCGGCCACGGAACTCTCGCTGGACATTGAGGACGCCTCCCGAAAATTCTGCCGCGCGGGCAGATAAAGGGGATTTTTCGGTTGATAGGGACGGGATGTCCGTGGGCCCCCGGAAAGATCTTTCGAACAACGATCCGCGTCAGCGGAGTGCGGCGGGGCGGGTCGGGTCGGGGCCGGTGGCGCGCACCACGGGGTCGGCCGCCGAGTCGGCGCGGACCCGCCCCGGTCGTGTTCGCCATGGCATGTCCGGGGCGCGGTTGGGACCGCAGCCATCGGCCCTACGGCGGATCCCCGACCCCGTGAAGGTCCGACCGCTGAACGGGGTGGGCCGTGGCGCGGTCATGGCGCGGTCATGGCGCGGTCATGGCGCGGTCATGGCGCGGTCATGGCGCGGTCATGGCGCGGTCGCCCGACGGTCCGCGACGACGGAGGGGCAGGTTGTGGCCAGCTCATGCCCGAGGAGCCGGAGCTGGTGCACGCTGAGCTCCGGGTCGGTAGCGCAGCGGGGGTCGCGGTCGGCGAGCGCGTGCACCGCAGCGAACCCGGCACCGCGCCACTCGGCGGCGTCGATCAGGCAGCGTCCCACCGCGGCGATCGCGGGCACCCCGGCGGAGCGGGCCTGGGCGGCGACGATCAGCGGCAGCTTCCCGGCGAGGGTCTGGGAGTCAAGGCATCCCTCCCCGGTGACGGCGAGTGACGCGCCCGAAAGGACTGCGGGCAGCCCGGCCAGTTCCGCGAAGTACTCCGCGCCCGACACATGGCGGGCGCCGAGCAGGTACGCGCCGAACCCGATGCCTCCGGCCGCTCCCGCCCCCGGGAGCGCCGCGAGGTCCGCCCCCGTGCCTGCGGCGGGCGCAACCGAGGCCAGGACGCCGAGCGCGTGCTCCAGCAGGGCCGCCTCGGCCGGGCCCGCGCCTTTCTGCGGGCCGAACACCGCGACCGCCCCAGAGGGCCCGAGCAGCGGCGCGTCCACGTCTGCGGCGAGCACCAGCTCGGCGTGGGAGAGCCGGGGGTCGACCCCGGCCAGTTCGAGGTGCGCCACCGAGCGCAATGCTGCAGCCCCTGCGGGCAGTCGCCCTCCGGCCGCATCGGTCAGCCGGCCACCGAGCGCGGTGAGCATGCCGGCTCCGCCGTCCATACTCGCGCTGCCGCCTGCGGCCAGCACGATCCGGCGCGCACCAGCGTCGAGCGCGTGCCGGATCATGTCGCCGACCCCTGAGCTCGACGCCGCCAGAGGCGCCCGGTTGCCGCCGAGCAGCTGCAGACCGCACGCCTCGGCCGCTTCCACCACGGCGGTTCCGCCGCCCAAGGCGAACCGCGCACCGACCCGATCGCCCAGCGGCCCCCGGACGCGTACCGTCCTTGCGGCGAAGCCCGCGCGGAGGCATGCGGCGACGCTGCCCTCACCACCGTCTGCGAGTGGCCGGACGGTCACCTCCAGCATCGGGTCTCCGTCGAGGAGACCGAGCCGGAGCGCGTCCCCGACCTCATCCGCCGTCAGCGACCCCTTGAACTTGTCCGGCGCGACCACCACACGCCTCGCTGTTGCCATGGCCGTTCCTCCGCGTCGGGCAGCGCAGGGCCGCTTACCGGGACAGCGCCGCCAGCACTGCCTTGGTGAATTCTTCGGTGCCTGCGGTACCGCCCAGGTCCGGGGTGCGCACCGGTGTCCCGGCCAGCACCGCGGCGATCGCGTCCTCGACCTCCGCGGCCGCTTCGCCATGCCCGAGGTGGTCGAGCAGCATCGCGGCGGTCCATACCGCGCCGAGCGGGTTGGCCACCCCTCGGCCCGCGATGTCGGGGGCCGATCCGTGGATGGGCTCGAACATGGAGGGGAAGTCGCGTTGCGGGTTGAGGTTGGCGCAGGGGGCGATGCCGATGCCGCCGGCGACCGCGGCGGCGAGGTCGCTCAGGATGTCCCCGAAGAGGTTCGACGCGACGATCACGTCGAACCGGGACGGTTCGAGCACCACCTTGGCGCACAGCGCGTCGATGTGCTCGGAGTCCCACACGACCCCCTGGTGCGCGGCCGCACGCTCAGCGACGAGCTCGTCCCAGAACGGCATCGTGTGCACGATGCCGTTCGACTTCGTCGCCGACGTGAGCCGGCTGCGCCGCTGCGCGGCGAGATCGAAGGCATAGTCGACGACCCGCGTGACGCCTTGGCGGGTGAAGACCGCTTCCTGGACGGCCATCTCCTCGGCTTGCCCCCTGCCCAGCCGGCCGCCGATCTCGCTGTACTCGCCTTCGACGTTCTCGCGGACCACGACAAGATCCACGGACCCGGGGGCGGCATGCCGCAGCGGGCTCTCGACGCCGTCGAACACCTTGATCGGGCGCAGGTTGACGTACTGGCGGAAGCCGCGCCGGATCGGAATGAGCAGGCCCCACAGCGACACGTGGTCGGGGACGCCGGGATCACCGACCGCGCCGAGGAGGATCGCATCGTGCTGCCGGATCATCTCCAGGCCGCGCTCGGGCATCATGGCGCCCTCGGTGAGGTAGCGCTTGCACGACCAGTCGAACTCGTCGTAGCGGAAGGCGATGCCGTGCCGGGTGCCGACGGTGTCGAGGACCGCGCGGGCGGCGGGGGTCACCTCAGGGCCGATACCGTCACCGGCGATTACTGCGATTCGGTGGTTCTGCATGCAGCGAATTGAAGCAACACCCGCGCCACGGCGTCCAAGACGTAATCCGGGCCACACATATAGGAAATGCCTATAGGAGCTCCGGTGCGGCGGTCTCCAGGAACGCGGCCGCGGCGGGGGTAAGTCGGCCCTTCCTCCTGGCCAGCGCGACATACAAGTAGGCGGGCGGTTCGAGGTCCAAAACGAGCAACCCGGCCTGCCGGGCTAGAGCGGCCCACGACTCAGCGAGCACGGCGAGCCCCACCCCGCTGAGTACAAGCGGCAGGATCACCTCACGGTGCTCGGATTCCACGACCCCGGTCAGCCCCACTCCGGCCGCCTGGATGTCTTCCACCAACCGCCGCATTCCTGTGCCGCGCTGCCCGACGACGAGCCGCTGGCCCTCCAGCTGCTCGCGCCGGACCGGGAGCCCTTCGGTGAACGGTCCGTCCTTCGGGGCAATGAGCACGAACCGCTGCCGCGCGATGGTGCGCAGCCGCACATCCGCAGCAATGGACCCGTCCGGGGTCCCGAGCAACCCCAGCTCGGCGCTCCCGCTACGCACCAGCTCGATGGTCTCCTGCGGGGTGAACGCAGCGCGGATGAGCACCGAGATCCGCGGGTGCTCCCGGGTGAAGTCGGCGATCAGGCTGCTCAGCGGCTCGACGGCCTGCGAGGGCATCGCCGCGATCTCGACCCGGCCCGCCTGCAGGCCGCCCACCGATTCCACGCCGGCCCGCGCGGCCTCAAGGCCGCGGACCACGTCGCGGGCGGGCTCCACCAGTGCCCGCCCGGCGTCGGTCAGCACGAGGCCGCGGCCGACCCGGTGGAACAGGTCGCAGCCCAGATGGCGCTCAAGCGCCCGGATCGCCTGCGACAGCGACGGCTGGGCGAGGTGGAGCGCGTCCGCGGCCCGGTTGACGCCGCCATGGTCGACGACGGCGAGGAAGTACTCCAGCTGCCGTACATTCATACGCTGAGTGTGCCAGCCCGGTATGCCGCGGCCTTCTTCCGTGAACAGGCGCTGCGGCCGAGAGGGCAGATCACCAGGCCCGCCCGCACCTCATCGAGTCGATCGAATCCCGTTCGGCATTTTACGTGTTCGTGAAACCGGAACTGACCGCCGCCTTCAGGAGTGCGTGAAAAACGCGTTGACATCCCTCGGTGCGCCCTGATCCTTCTGGGGAAAGCTTGAAAAGGGATATGCCATAGCGAAGGGAAGTTCGACCGTGGAACGCTGTGCAGTCCGACACCGCCAGACGGCGCAGGGGGCGTCGCGCCCAGCCGCGCTGGAACACAATGCGGATTCCGCGGCCGTGTGGCCTCGGCCCCGGAGCCACGCACACCAGCCCCCAGTAGAGTCCAAGGCGGTTGTTTATCGCTCAGATGACCATGTCGTGGACTGACGATGCGACCCCTGGATTCCGTTCCGGGCGTGCACTGGTTCCACAGTGCGGCCATGCATGAAAACTGAATTCAGGCAACTTCACAAATGATGGCTCCACCAAGGCCGATAACGGCCACCGCAGCCCGGGCCGCACATCTCCCGTCTCTTGCCGACGTCATCGCGGGCTCCCCTGTCGGAAGGGGAGCCCGCCTTGTGGATGGCAGCTCGGCCTACCCGCATAGCTCAGCGAACAGAGCACCGAATCGCAGAGCCGCGGGCACAGATTCGACTCTTGGTGCGGGTGCGGCGATCCGGGCCGTGTGGCCGGATCCCGGTAGGCGTCCACAGCCATCCTGGCCGAGCGTTGCCGCAGCTCATCGGGGTATTTCCTCAGGTCTGCCATGACTCTCGTCCTTCCCGGAAACGAAAGCCTCCGTCACACCCGGCACAAGGCAGTCCTCCTGCTGACGATGGCGCTGCGCAAGGGCGAGCTCTCGGGGCTCCCCCGGTCGAGAGTTCTGTGTACCGGCGTGGCGCGCGCCATCCTTCGCCGCAGTAAGATCGCGACGACGCTGGAGGTCTACACGGAAGTCGCTACGGAGCAGTTCCGGGACGCTCTCCAGAAGCCGGGTCAGAGCCTGAACGGCCCGACAGAGTAGACATCAGCTGCACTCAACAGCTGTACGGCCGCTTCCGACAACCTCGGAAGCGGCCGTTTCCGCCGGTCGGGACGGCGGGATTTGAACCCACGACCCCTTGACCCCCAGTCAAGTGCGCTGCCAAACTGCGCTACGTCCCGGTGTTGCTCGGGGCTTTTCCGTCCCCGCCAACGAGTAAGACTCTATCGCATCCCCGCGCGTGCTCGTGACAGCTTTCGCCGCCGGGGCAGGGGTTCAGGTTCCGTTCGTGTCCTCTGTGGCTTCGAGGGCGAGCAGGTGGGCCTCGGCCTGGGGGAGTTGGTGTTCGGTGAAGGCTGCGATGCCGTGGGTGCGGAGGAGGCGGGCCGTGACGCCCTCGCCCGGGGTGGCGGCGCCGGTGAAGGTGCCGTCGTGGACGCGGTGGACGCCGCAGGACGGGCTGGACTCCTTCAGGACGGCGATGCGGGCCCCGTGCCGTTGGGCGGTGGCCAGGGCGGCGCGGGCGCCGGAGAGGAAGAAGGGTGTGACGTCGGCGCCCTGCGGGGTTCTGATGCGGGCGGCGCCGTCGAGGACGGCCTCGGCGTCGGCCCCCGGTTCGATTTCGGCCGGTGGCCGAGGAACGGGCAGGCCCCCGGCGACTTCAGGGCAGACGACCACCAGCCGCTCCTCGGCCCGCCAGCGGTCGAGGATGGTGTCGTCCACCGTCTTGGCGCGGCCGTCGAAGCGTACGCGCCTGCCCACCAGGCAGGCGCTGATCAGGATCTTGTGCACCTCGCCTCCTCGCCCCCACCGGTCCTTGTTCCTCTCCCGACCACGCTACCCGCGGCCGGGCCGCGGGCGATCTCCGCGCGTGCGGGGTGGGGACGCCCCCGGAGTCGGGCAGGGCGGGGGCTAGAAGGCGAAGCCGGCGGGAAACGGGTCGGTGGGGTCGAGGGTGTAGTTCGCGGTGCCGGTGATCCAGGCGCGGCCGCTGATCTCGGGGACGACGGCGGGGCGTGCGCCGACGCGGGTCTCCCCCGTCAACCGCCCCTTGAAGCGGGTCCCGATGAACGACTCGTTGACGAACTCGGTGTCCAGGGCGAGCTCGCCCCGGGCGTGGAGCTGGGCCATGCGCGCCGAGGTCCCGGTCCCGCAGGGTGAGCGGTCGAACCACCCGGGGTGGACGACCAGGGCGTTGCGCGAATACTCGGCCGTGGACCCCGGCGCGACGAACTGCACATGCGAGCAGCCGTGTACCCCGTGCAGCTCCGGGTGGCGGGGGCGGTCGGCGGCGTTGACCGCGTCCATGACGGCCAGCCCCGCGGCGCGGATGTCGGATTTGCGGTCGCGGTCGAAGGGCAGGCCGAGGTCGTCGAGGTCGACGATCGCGAAGAAGTTGCCGCCGTAGGCGAGGTCGTAGCGCACCGCACCGTGGCCCGGCACGTCGACCTCGGCGCCGAGCCGGTCGCAGTAGGCGGGGACGTTGCCGATGGCCACCTCGCGTGCGGCACCGTCCTCGACCGTGACGAGCGCGTCCACCGGTCCCGCCGGGGTGTCCAGCCGGATGGTGGTGACCGGCTCCGCCACCTTCACCATCCCCGTCTCCACCAGGACCGTGGCCACCCCGATCGTGCCGTGCCCGCACATCGGCAGACAGCCGCTGACCTCGATGTAGACGACGCCCCAGTCGGCGTCGCCGCGGGTCGGCGGCTGCAGGATCGCGCCGCTCATGGCGCTGTGTCCGCGCGGTTCGTCGACCAGGAACCGGCGGATGTGGTCGAGGTGGGCCATGAAGTACCGGCGCCGCTCGGCCATGGTCGCCCCCGGGATGGGTCCGACGCCGCCGGTGACGACGCGGGTGGGCATCCCCTCGGTGTGCGAGTCGACCGCACTGATGATCCGGTCAGTGCGCACCGCCGGCCGCCTTTCGCTGCGCCGCGCTCCGCGAAGCGTCCGCCCCGGCGCCTTGGGGCGTGCGCCCGGTCCCCTGCTGCTGTGCTTCGCGCGGCCGCGGTGTCTCCAGCGTCGCGATGTGGGCCATGGCCTGCCGCGCCGCGGCCATGACCTCGTCCCGGTGTTCGGCGACGAGCGGGCCGCGCGGCGGGCGGCAGGGCCCGCCCTTGCGCCCCGCCATGTCCATCGCCGCCTTCACGGCCTGCACGAACTCGGTACGCGAGTCCCACCGGAAGAGCGGGAGCAGCGCGGCGTGCAGCTCCTCGGCCTGTCCGGCCTCACCCGCGCGGATCAGGTCGAACATCCGCACGCACTCCACCGGGAAGGCGTTGGGGAACCCCGCGAACCAGCCGGTGGCGCCGTCGGCCAGGTTCTCCCAGAGGAGGTCGTCGGCCCCGGCGACCACCTGGAGGTCGGGGGCGAGCTCGCGGATCCGCGCGACCCGGGCCGGGTCGCCGGAGAACTCCTTGACGGCGACGACGTTGTCGATCCCGGCCAGCTCCGCGATGAGGTCGGGGGTCAGGTCGACCCTGGTGTCGGTCGGGTTGTTGTACAGCATGACCGGCAGCCCGACCGCGGCTACCGCCGCGTAGTGGTCGCGGATCTCGGCGCGGTTGGCCCGATACATCGTCGGCGGCAGGCACAGCACGGCGTCCGCGCCGTCCTCGGCCGCACACCGCGCCCAGTATTGCGCCTGGTGTGCGCCCGCCCCGTGCACGCCGGCGACGACGATGCCGACCCCGTCGACCGCCTCGACCGCGGTCCGGACGACGGCCCGGCGCTCCGTATCGGTCAGGGAGGAGTATTCCCCCAGCGACCCGTTGGGGCCGACGCCGCGGCAGCCGCTGGAGATCAGCCAGCGGCAGTGGTGGGCGTAGCCGTCGTGGTCCACGGCCAGGCCCCCGGGCGCGGACGCGTCGCGCCGGTAGGGCAGGGCCGTGGCGACCACGACGCCGCCGAGGTCGGTGGCCGGGTGGGTGGCGGCCATGTCGTCACGCTCCTTCGGGTGGTCGGACGGGTGGCGCGGCGGGCCGTGCCCCCGCGCGACCGCCCTGGTGGTGGCTGGGGTGGTGGCCGGTTTCGCGTGCGGGAGCCGGGGATGTGGTCGGGCCGGTAGCCGCGGCGCCGCACGGTGCGTCGAGCCCGGCGAGCTCGCCGAGCCGGATGGGGGCCGCGATGGGGCGGCGGTCCACCGGGGCGGAGGACACGGCGTGCTGCGCCCGGCGGCGGACCAGTTCGGTGAGCGCCGTGCCGCACATGCGCCCCTGGCAGGGGCCGAGGCCAGCCCGGGTGGTCAGTTTGATCGAGCGCAGGCCGCGTGGCTCTCCGGCTCCGGTCCGCGCGCAGGCGGTGTCGATCTCGGCGGCCGTGACCTCTTCGCAGCGGCAGACGAGGGTGTCGTGGGTGAGCCACGCGGTCCATCCCGCGCCGATGGGGTGGGCGCTGTGCATGCGCGCGGCGAAGGCGCGGTGGCGTGCCCGGATCCGCGCCGCCCGGCGCAGCAGCGGGTCGTCGTGTCGGCCGCCCGCCGCCGCCCATCCCGCCACCAGGCCCTCGGCTACGGCGAGGTCCGCCCCGCCGATACCGGTCACTTCCCCGGCCGCGAACACCCCGGGCACCATGGTGCGCTGGGCGTCGTCGACGCCGACGATGCGCTCGGGGCCGATGCCGCACCCGGCCGCGATGGGGAGTTCCAGGCGCGGGACGAAGCCGTGGCCGACGCACACGGCGTCGACGGCGACGCGCCGCTCGGTGCCCGGCACCGGTGACCAGTCGGCCCACAGGGACGCCACGGTCACCTCCTCCACCTGGTCCGAGCCGTGGGCGGCGATCACCCCGGTGCCGGTCCGGTAGGGGACGCCGTGGCGGACCTGCCCGGCCAGGTAGCCGGCGAGCTCCCCGCCCCTGTCCGCTGCGGCGTCGCGGAGCACCGCGAGGGGCGAGCGCAGCCATCCCGCTGCGAGCCGCGCCGCGCCCGCGGCCTCCAGGACGCCGACGACGTCGGCGCCGGCGCCGGACAGCGCCGCTGCGACGGGCAGGAGGAAGGGCCCGCTGCCCGCCACGACGGCCCGCCGACCCACGGCGACGCCGTCGCCCTTGGCCAGCGCCTGGGCGGCGCCCGCCGTGTAGACGCCGGGGAGATCCCAGCCGGGGAAGGGCAGGGTCAGGTCGTGGGCGCCTGGTGCGAGCACAAGCGCGTCGGGGTGCAGGGTGTAGGGGGTGCGGTCGCCGTCGGCGTCGCCGCGCAGGGCGCGCACGGTCGGGCCGTGCCCGCCCGGTTCGAGCGCCCACACCGACGTGCGGGTCAGCAGGGTACTGCGGGGGTGGGATGCGACCGTGTCCACAGCGCGCAGGAGGCGGTCACGGGTGGTGGATGGCGTGCGGCAGGCACGCGGTGGCGCGGGTGGCGCGGGTGCTTCGGACGGCGCGGTTCGGGTGGCTCCGCGGAGGTACTGGCCGCCGAGGTGCTCCGCGCTGTCGACGACGGTGACGCGGGCACCGGCGCGCAGTGCGGCGAGGGCCGCCCCGATCCCGGCTGGGCCACCGCCGACGACCACCACCTCACGCATTGCGGCCTCCCCTGTGCGACGATTCCCCGGTCGGGGTGACGGGCGGTGCTGTTCCGCCGACCCTGGCCGCCCCGGCGGCCTCCCCCGTCCTGTGCGGCCCTGCCCCACGGCGGCGCAGGTCAGTCATGATCCCCTCCGCTGGGTGTCGCCCCGGGCGCGTCGATGACGTCGCCGTCGCGTGCGATTCGCTGACAGGCCCGGACGTCCGGGACGCCGTTCACCGTGACCAGGCAGTCGAAGCAGACGCCGATGCCGCAGAACACCCCGCGCGGGCGCCCGCCCCGCGCGGTCGTGCGCCAGGCGGTCACCCCGTTGGCCAGTAGCACACCGGCGATGGTCTGGCCTGCCGAACCACTGAGCGCCGTGGTGCCGAGGTGGACCGTGACACGCGTCCCGGGGGGAGGGGGCGGGGGGAGTGGGGGAACGTCGGAGGACGGCATGTCGGGGGCGCCCGCGCCACAGGGACACCGGTCGGGCGTGGGAGAACCGTTCATGACTGGGCACCCTTTCCTGAACGCGGGCCTACCGGTGAACGGGGCGATCCATCACCGCCCCTGATACCGGCACTGGGCACCCTGGGGAGGGAGACGACGGGCTCTGAACGCATCCGCTCCGCTCGGACGTGGGAGAACCGTTCATGGCACGGCACCTTTCACCGATCAGGGGGAGGCGGATGAGCTGGTCGGGCGGTCGGTGTCTCCGGCTCCGGTGGAGGTAGCGGCGGCGAGGCCGGGGCGCAAGGGACGGAAGGGGCGGGGGTCGACGACGGGTGGCTCTTCGAGGATCATCTGCCGGATGAGCCGGGCGGTGGCGACCGACAGGCCGATCCCGGCGCCCTCGTGGCCGGTCGCATGCCAGAGGCCGGGGACGCGTTCGTCGGGGCCGATGATCGGCAGGTGGTCGGGGACGCCGGGCCGGAAGCCGCCGTAGGCGCGGATGACCGGGACATCGGCGAGTCCGGGAAAGAGGCGTACCGCCTTGGCCGCGATGCGGGCGAGCACGTCCACACGCAGCCGGTCGTCGAAGCCGACGTGCCGGCGGCTGGAGCCGACGAGCAGCGGCCCGGCGGCCGTCGACTCGACGACGCTGGAGGTGAGCGCACCCGACGCCGTCGTCTCCTCGCTCTCTCCCCCGGTGTCGGCGACCGTCGCGACGTAGTCGGCGTCATAGACCTTGTGCCGCACCGTCCACGGCGGCACCCGCGCGGTGACCAGCACCATGCCGCGCCGAGGCCGGACCGGTACCGGGGCGCCGAGCAGGCGGGCCACCCGGCCCGCCCAGGGGCCGGCCGCGTTGAGGACGACCGGGGTGTGCCAGGGACCGGCCGTGGTGTGCACGCCGCGCAGCGCACCCGACCGGTCGCGGATGGGGCCGAGCACGGCGGTGGCCTGGCGGACGCGTGCGCCGCGGGTGCGGGCGGAGGCGAGCAGCGCCTCGGCCGCCGCGACCGGCTGGACCTGGGCGTCCTCGGGGTAGCGGACGGCGGCGGTGATGTCGCGGCTCAGGTTCGGTTCGAGGCCGGGAACGTCGCCGAGGTCCACGGGCTGCGCGTCCACACCGGTCTGCCGCTGCTCGCGGGCGAACGCGCCGAGGCCCGCGGCTCCCGCCGCGGTGGTGGCGACGACCAGGCCGCCCTTGCGGTCCCACTCGATGTCGGGGAGTCGGGGGCCGAGTTCCTCGCCCAGCTCCGCGACCGCCTGCGGCCACAACCGCACCGACGCCCGGGCGAGGTCCAGCTCGGGGCCGGGTGCCTTGTCGGAGACGAGGATGTTGCCCTCGCCGTGGGCGGTGGTCGCGGAGGCGGCGGCCGCCCGGTCGAGCACGGTGACCGAGCATTCGGCGCCGGCCAGTTCCCGGGCACACGCGGCGCCGATGATCCCGGCGCCGATGACGACGATGTCGGCCCGCACCGCCACCTCCAAGGCGTTCGGTATAGCGAACGATGAACATCGTAAGTCCGCGCCTACGCCGGGTCAATGGCGTGCGTCGGGTGGAGGCGGGGCGCACGGTCCGAAGACACCCGCCACCGCCCTTCCTCTCCGTTGATCTCGGGGATATGGGGGTAATACCGGCGAGTATTACCCCCATATCTCCGAGATCAACGGAGGAGGGGGTGGGATTACGTTCTCCCGCGTGGTGAGTCGGTGTGCGTGCGGATAGGGGCGGCCGGATCGGGGGCTGTGCGGTACGACCGGAACTGATGACCGGGCCCGAAAGGCGCCCAGAAGGCGATTTCCGGTCCCGTTTACGTCGGCCTCGGGGATATCGACCGAATAATCGCCGTCATTTGGTCGATATCTCCGAGATCAACGGATGCCGGATTCGGACGTTCCGGGGTGGTCCGGCCTGTTGTCGACTGTTGTCGTCTGCCCAGGTGGCGCCCTGTTTCCCTGGGTTGGGCGTTCCGGTCTAGTGGTGACTGTTCCGGGGTGGTCCGGGTGTGTAGGTTGACGCCGGGATGACGCTGGGGGCTCCGGCCACGCGGCGGGCGCGGACGGTCCGGGACACGTCAACGGGGGTCATCACCGAACGCGTCATCGATCGCGTTGCGTAGGCGGGCCTCGTCCAACCGGTCGCGCAGGGGTCCGCCTTCTTCGTCGATGGCGGCCATGACGGCGCCGTCGCGGGTGGTGCGCACGGCGACCTTCACCCCGATCTCCTTGCCCGCACGGCGTGCGGCGCGCTTGATCGCGGCGCGCTCCTCCTCATCGGTGTAGGAGAGCTTCGCCCACTGCTGGCGCCGGAGGTCGGACGCTATGAGGTCGGCAAGGCGCGCGGTCTCGGCCTCCTGGGCGCGCTGGCGGGCCTTGGCGGTGGGGGCGCTGGTGATGGGGCGCACGCGGTGCGGGTCGCTCATGGCGGCAGGATAGACCGCCGCGCTTGGGCGCGCCTACCCGCGCGGGCAACGGCGGGAGGGTGGACGGTTCCGGTCGCGCAGAGCGCGGCGCGGCGGGAGGATCGGGGGCCGCTACGCTGGCCCTGAGCGGTCGGAGCCTTCGGGCTCCACCCCTTTTCTCCGACCGGCCCCCGATCCTTCGGGTCCCGCCGCGACGCGTGAACGCGGACGGAACCGGCCACCCGGCCCCACCGCGCACCCGTGCCCGCGGTGCGCCTGCATGCCGGTGACCGCGCAGGTGAGCACACGGAAAGGCCCCAGACCCGAGGGTCCGGGGCGCGCGGCCCGGGGGCGCTATGCGGCCTCGTCCGGCTCGTCGTCGGCCAGGTAGTACTCGACCCCGGCCAGGATCTCGGTGCGCAGCTCCCGGGGGAGGGCGAAGGCGAGGCGGAGTCCGGCGGTGACCTCGGCGGGGTCGTCGGAGCAGATGAGGTAGGCGGCGCGGTCGGCGGTGCGCAGAGCGGTCGCGTTTCCGGTCGTGGTGGCGGCGGTGTTCATGGCGGCCTCCTGGGGGGTCGGTTCGGCCTGACGGGGCCGTCTGGATCACGCCCGGGGCGGGGGTCAAGGTGGAGCACTCCACGACTGAACGACCTTGACCCCCGCCCCGGGCGTGATAGGTCCCGGAAAGTCAGGCCGGATCGACCTCCGGGAGGGTGCCCGCTACCGGTGCCACGGTCGAAACGCTGAAGCGCACCGGTGACCTTGTCCGCCTACCGGAACCACGCGCGCGACGAACACGGCGAGCTGGTCCGGCCCGGTTCCCGGAGCCCGGCCGGGGGCTGTGCACGGTCGGCGGGCGTCGGTGCGGCGGTGTGCAGGGCGTTCCTGCGCGGGCGGGCTCGCCCTCGTGCGGTAGGCGGGGCGGTGGAGGCGGGGCACGCTGGTGAGGCCGGGGAGGGCGGGTGTCGGGGCCGCGCGCGAGCACCCGACGAAGTCGGGCGCGCAGCGCGACGTGTCCCGTAAGCCCGTCCCGACCTGCGGCCGACCCCCGGCGCACACGTCCGCTGCCCGCCCGCGCCATGGCGCGGGCGGGCAGCCTTGACCCTGTAGGGAAAGTCGTCACCGATCGCATGGTGCGCCTGGTCGGCGGTCTAGCGAACGGTGTGTCCGTGGCGGCGGTAGCGGCCTGCGGGCACTTCGGGCGGCTCCGGAGTGCTGCGGGGGCGGCTGGGGTTGGTCCCAGCGTTGTCGGCGCGGGACGGCGTGGAGGCCGCGTGCGGGCCGGATGAGCCGGGCGGCCAGGGTGAGCGCGTCGGCGCACGCTGCGAGCGCGGTCATGGCCTGCTCTCCTTGATGAGCTGGCGGATCTGCTCTGCTGGGTAGCGGGGGCGTCCGCCGGGTGTGTAGATGACCGGCACACGGCCCTGGCGGGTCCAGTCCCGTACCGCGCGCGTGCGCACGTTGAAGAGGTCGGCGACCTCGGCCGTGGTCAGTAGCTCGACCGGGGCACTCAGGGCGGGGCGGGGCCGGGTTGCGTGGGCGCTGCCCGTGGTGCGGGATGCCGGTGCCCGGTGGCGGCCCGGCGGGCGGCGCGGGATGCCTGCCTCCTGGAGCCGGTTGAACACGGTGCTGGTGCTTGTGTCCAGAAGCTCGGCGATCTGGGGGCAGCTGCGGCCCTCGGCGTAGAGTCGGGCGCATTCCTCGGTGGTGACGTCGGGGCGGGTGCGGGGGCGGTGCCGGATGCTGCGGCCGGACTCCTTGAGCACCCGGCGCACGGTGTTCTGGGAGCGGCGGGTTGCGGTGGCGATGCGTTCGATGGACGCGCCCGCGTCGAAGCACGTGGTGATCACTAATCGGTCGGTGCGGGTGAGGGGGCGGCGCGCTGCGGGGGCGGTGGCTGCCATAGGGGCGTCCTCCTTCCTCGTCGTCGGGGGTCAGTGGCGCCGGGTGAGGCAGTCGCGCCGCCATTGGATGTCTTCAAGCTGCCATCGCAGGCGCTCGATCTCGCCGTGCACGTTGGGCGGCGGTGTGCGGGGCGAGACGTCGACGGCGCCCCGGAACAGCACGACCACGCGTATTTCTGCGATTTTGCGGCGCAGTTCCTCGGCCTCGTCCTGTTCGCCGTTCACCGGTCCTCCCCCTTTACACCTGCTCGGGCGGGGGTGGGGGCGCTGCTGGTGGTGGCCCAGGCGAGGCGGAAGAACACGCCGCATCCCTGGGGCAGGGGGCCGGTGTGGTCGGCGAAGTGCCGGACCAGGTGCAGCCCCCTGCCCTGCTCTGCGTCGGGGCCGGTGGACAGCAGGCGGGGCGCGCTGTCGGCGGCGCCGTTGTCGGCAACGCGGGCTTCCAGTTGCCCGGGTGTCAGTACCAGGCTGACGGTGAAGCGTCCGCCCTGGCGGCCGGTGTGGGTGTGGCGGATGGCGTTGGTGCACAGCTCGGACAGGAGGAGCACGGCGGTTGCGGTGGTCTCGTCCGGGGTGCCGGGGCCGTGCACGGCGGTGGTCAACACGTCCTCGGCCCAGTGGCGTGCCTCGGCGACCTGCTCGGGCACCCCGGGGAAGCTACGGGTGTAGAAAGCCATGGTCACACCGCCTCCCCGGTGGTCATGCGGTGGACGTAGGGGCGCACCCGCGCGGATCGCCGGTGGTGCGGGTTCCGAACGCGGCAACCTAGCCTGACGGTCGTTTGCTCCGTCTGCTGGACGATAGTGTTCATGTTGGGTCCTCACCTGCTCCTTGTGGTTCTCAGGTTGGGGATCAAGGCCCTGCGCTCGGTGTGTGCCTACACCGACCAGGGCCGCATGTGTGCTAGCAGAGTAGTGATCTTCGGGCGGCGACTTAACTGCCGCTGGGGACAACACAATGTCTGCACTAAAGATCGCTTGCAATACCTTTTACTAAAGTGCTTTCCTTGGTCTTATTGGGTGCCAATCGGTAGAGGAAGCGTAGTGAGGGGTGTGTGATCGGTGCAGGGAAACAGGAGTCGCTGGATCCGGATTGGCAAGCAGATCCGCGCATTCCGCGAACGAGCTGGTGTTTCGCAGGAGGACCTAGCGAAGGCGGTTGGGATCTCGCCAGCCATGCTCAGTGCAATGGAACGCGGCGCACGGGGGATCAAAAGGGAGCATACGAGGCACCTTGATCGCGAGCTCAACACAGGCGGTGCACTGACAGAGCTGTGGGATCGGTTGTCGGAGTCTGCTCTAGCCCCTGGCTACCAAGACGCTGCGGAACTAGAGCGCGCTGCGTCGGAGATCTGGGAATTCCACCAGATGGTTGTGCCCGGCCTGCTGCAGACGGAGGAGTACGCCCGACACATTCTGAGGACGGGACTTCCTCGTGACACTCCTGATTCGATCGAGGAACTCGTGCAAATTCGCATGAAGCGTCAGGAACTTCTTAAGTCGGACGAAGCTCCTGCCCTCGTCTTCGTCCTAGACGAGTCGGTTCTGCGCAGGCCAACAGGCGGACGAGAGATCATGGCACGTCAGTTGGCGAACCTTCTTGAGAAATCGCAACGCCCCAAGGTCGCGATCCAAGTCATCCCATTCGCCACAACCGACCACCCTGGGCTGAGTGAAGCCTTCGAACTCTTCAAGGTCCCTGGCCAGGGGGTCATCCTGTACCTGGAAACTCGACGGGAGGGCACAATCGTGCACGATCTCGACGCAGTGGACGACTACTCTCGACTCTTCGGAGATCTACGCGGTGCAGCCCTCCCCCTGGATGCAACCCGCCAACTCATCGCGACCGTACAAGGAGAGTTCTCGTGAGACCTCATGACCTGGCGTGGCGCACGTCCACCTACAGCAACAACACGGGCGGACAGTGCGTTGAGGTAGCCGGGACTCGACAGGGCACGTTCGTACGTGACACGCAGAATCGGCACCTTGGATACCTGGCCGTCCCCGCCCGGGAGTGGGGGGCGTTCCTCTCCGGCGTGCGCAGCGACCTTCTGTAGTGACCTCCACCCTTCCCCATCCCTTGAGACGCTTGGGCCTCCCGCTGTTCGCGGCCGGGGGCCTTCTGCTTGCCCTCGTCTTTTCGGACGTTCCTTAATTTCCCCTGCTGCGCGCGTTTCGGTCCGCCTCACCTTTGGGTGTGTTCCGGTCTGGTCGGGTCTGTTGGGCGGATCGTCGATCCGATCGAAAGTCGTCGGCTCGGTTCTGCCGTTTGCCCTCAGGCTTGTTGTAGGACGGGTGTTCGATGCGGGTGCGGGAGGTTGCGCGTGGGGGTGTCGCCGGTAGAGCGGGCGTTGATGGACCGGTTGACGGGCGAGGATTTTCCGGCTTGGAGGCAGCAGGCGGAGCGGGCGCGGTTCTGCTCCAACCCGGTCCGTGTGGCTGGGGGCGCGGTGTCGGCCGACGCCGATACGGGTGAGGTGCGTGCGGAGGTCGATACCGCGTCCCACCCTGATGGGGTGTTGCTGGTGGCGTGCGGGGACCGGCGGGCGTCGGTGTGTGGGTCGTGTGCGGAGGTCTACCGGCGCGATATGTGGCACCTGGTCGCGTCGGGGATATCGGGGCGGATGTCGGCGACTTCGTCGGGTGGGGCGGGGGCGCGTCAGGACACGGTCGGCTCGGTGGTGCCCGACACGGTGCAGGGGCACCCGCGTTTGTTCGTGACGCTGACGGCGCCCAGCTTCGGGCCGGTGCACTCGGCGCGCGGCGGTGGGGTGTGCCGACCACGGCGCGACACCCGACGGACGTGCGCCCATGGCCGTCTTCTCGGGTGCGCCCTGACTCATGACAGCGATCACCCCATCGTCGGCACTCCGATCTGTCCGGAGTGCTATGACTACACCGGTGCGGTGCTGTGGAACGCGTACGCCGGGGAGTTGTGGAGGCGTACCCGGGTGGCGATCGACCGGGCGTTGGCCCCGCTGGTCTCCGAGGTGCTTGGTACCCGGGTGTCGGCGACCGGTCTGCGTGACCTGGTGCGGACCTCGTATGTGAAGGTGGCGGAGTTCCAGCGGCGGGGCCTGGTGCACCTGCACGCGGTCATCCGCCTGGACGGGATCGATCCCGATGACCGGGGCCGGATCGTGGAGCCGCCGGTGTGGGCGTCGGCGGGGCTGCTCGCGTCGGCGGTGAGGCGGGCGGTCGATCAGGCGGCGGTGGCCTTGCCGTCCACTGATGGGCGGTTGCGGGTGGCCTCGTGGGGTGCTCAGCGCGACGTCACCGACGTCTCGGAGGGCGGGCCGGTCACCAACACGCGGCGTCTGGGTGCCTATCTGGCGAAGTACGCGACCAAGACCGCGTCGGATGCGGTGTCGGCGTCGGGGGCGTTGGCGCGGCGGTTTCACCGGCTGCACCGTGGGTGGCTGCGGCGGGCGGTGGGGGCGCATCTGGCGCGGATGGTGGAAACGGCGTGGGACCTGGGGGCGCGGCGCGACCTGGAACACCTGCGGTTGCGCAAGTGGGCGCACTGCTTGGGGTTTCGGGGTCACTTCGCGACCAAGTCGCGGGTGTACTCGGTGACCTTGGGGGCGCTGCGGGCCGCTCGCCGTGCCTGGCGCGCGAACCAGCGGGAGGCGTCCGGGGAACGCGATGTGTGGGCCACTGGTGGTGACGGTTCGACGCTGGTCATCGGCCACTGGGCGTACGCCGGTCGCGGCTGGGTCAAGGCTGGCGATTCTATGCTCGTCGAACAGATGGCGCGGGAGTACGCGATCGCACGCGAGGAATATCGCCGCGTGCTCTGCGATGAGAAATTGAGGCGGGCGGAACATTTTTCGCTGACATGGGCTCCAGTGCGGCAGCGCCGGGAAGAAATGTCGCGCGAAGCGCGTCCTTGAATGCGTGAACCCGGATCTGTTCCGCTTGCGCCGGCCACTGGAACAGGAATACGGCGCGCGTAGCGCGTCCTTTTACGCCCTTGGCTCCGCCGGGCGAGGGGTGGGTGGTCGGGGGATTGGTCAGTGGGCGAGCCCGGCGCCCGATCACTTTTATCGACCATCTGATATTCCATTCTCGGTTTCCTCTTTGGGGGTTTCACGTGAAACGCGAAAACAAACAAGGAAACGATTCCCCCGGGTCCCTTGATGGGCTGTGGGCGGTCGATGATGTGGCCGCTTACCTGCGCAAACCTGTGTCGTGGGTGCACGACAACCACCGCAAGTATTTCCATGCGGCGCGCGTCGGCCGGGAACTCCGCTTCTCCGCAAATGAGGTCAAGAAATGGATCAGTGGCCAGATCCGGCCATGATCAACAGACTCTTTAATCGCCGAATTCCACAGATTTGGATAGAATGGGCGATAGAAAGAAAGAACACGAGGAAACGGAGATGGGACCATGGCGAAAAAGGCGGTCGGCTGGGCGGTCGGGACCATGCGCGACGGAATCCGCAAAACCCTCAACCAGACCAAGACCAAAGCCGCCGGGCGTGAGGTCTACGCCTACAAAGTGCCCTACCGCGACGGCGACGGAAAGCAGACCTCCCAGACCTGGGACACCCTGACGCAAGCCAAGGAGTTCCGGGACCTGG
This sequence comes from Nocardiopsis mwathae, assembly GCF_014201195.1. Lineage (NCBI taxonomy): Bacteria > Bacillati > Actinomycetota > Actinomycetes > Streptosporangiales > Nocardiopsidaceae > Nocardiopsis > Nocardiopsis mwathae. Next base: position 2,751,486 of record NZ_JACHDS010000001.1, read on the forward strand.
TGCGCGGACAGAAGAACTCGGGCATCCTCCAAGACTTCAAAGCCGGGCGCATCACCGTCTCCGCCTGGGGCGCCGAATGGCTCTCCACGATCAAGGCCACACGCAGACCCTCCACGCACGCCACCTACCGCACCTGGGTCAACCGCTACATCCTCCCCGAACTGGGCGGGATGACGCTGAACGCCGTCACCCCCCACGATGTCCAGCGGGCCGTCAACGCCTGGGCGACGCGCCACGGCCTGTCCGCCTGGACGGTGCGCCTGATCTACCGGGCGTGCAAGGGCCTGTTCCAAGGAGCCGCCGACGCCGGGAGGATCCCCGCCTCCCCCTGCCGCAACGTCCGCCTTCCCGAGGTGCACACGAGTGAGGTGGTGCCCTTCACCGTCGCGGAAGTCGAGGCGATCGCCGAAGAAATCACCCCCCGCTACCGGCTACTCGTGGTCATGGGCGCCTGCCTGGGCCTGCGCATCGGCGAACTGCTCGGCCTGACCTGGGACCGGATCGACCTGGAAGCGGGCACGGTGAGTGTTGACCGCCAGCTGCAAGACGGGCGCCTGTCCCCGGCCAAGACCCGCACGTCCATCCGGCGCGTCCCGCTCTCCCAGCGGGTCATCACCGAACTGCGCACCCACCGGGACCTGTACCCGCCCCAGACGGTCAGTGCCGAACAGGACGGCGCCCCGGGGCGCACGGAGGTCGAACCGGTGTTCCGCTCCCCGCGCGGGGGGATGGCCAACCCCGCCACCGTCCGCTACCGGTTCCGCAAGGCCTGCGCGGCCGCCGGGCTGCGCCCGGAGGTCCCGCACAAGCTGCACAACCTGCGCCACACCTTCGCCAGCGTCTGTATCGAGCACAACACCTCGCCGAAGAAGATTCAGACGTGGATGGGGCACGCAAGCATCAGCGTGACCATGGACGTCTACGGCCACCTGATGAACTCCTCCGACGACTCGTTGCGCTCGGCCATGGATGCCGCGTTCGCCACCGATGCCCCCGACACTCCCGGCGGCCCCGACGCTCCGGCCCATTGACGCCTGTTCCGGGGTGGTGGCGTGTAGTACGTTGACCCCCTGCTGACCTCGAACCCCCGGCCCACCCACCGCGCGCCTGTCACCAGGCACAACGCGGAGGGCGGGCCTTACGCATGACAATCCCCGAGATCAACGACAGGAGCCGGTGGCACCGTGGGTGGAAGGTCAGTCTTCACCGGGAACGCAGCCGCCGGGCACGCGGTGGTCGGGGTGGGCGTGGGTGAGGATCAGCACCGACTCCACATCGCCGTCGCGCGGGACGTAGGCGTGCGGCAGCGACGCGGGGAACCACACCGAGTCGCCGGGACCCAGGTCGTGCTCGCGGCCGTCGATCAGCGCAGTGAGGCGCCCGGCCGTGACGATGGTGTGCTCGGTCCCGGGGTGACCCGCCGACTCCTGCCGGGTCCCGGAGCGGAAGCGCTGGTCGTAGACCTCCAGAACGCTGATTCCGGTGCCCTCGCGGCGGAGCGGCCGCAGGTCGGCGCCACGCCCGCTGAGCACCTCGGACTCCGCTGCCCGCACGACCCTGACCTGTTCCCGGCCGCCCTCGCTCAGCAGGCTCGACACGGGGGTGTCCAGCGCCCGTGCCAGGGAGAACACCGTTTCGATGGTGGGGTTCCCGCTGCCCGATTCGAGCTCGGACAGCGTCGCCTTGCTGATCCCCGCCCGACGCGCCAGTGCCGATAGCGACAGCCCGCTGCGCGCCCGCAGTGACCGGACATTCGCCGACAGGAGCCCTGCCGCGGAGTCGTCCACCGGGTCCTCGCTTCCGTGCGTCCCGCCGTGGGCCGCGCCGCCTGGCGCACCCCACGGGAATGTGTGTTCGGATCAGCGAACACCATGGTAGTGGGCGCGCCCTGGAGGGGCGCCGGGGCGCAGCCGTGAGCGCCCTCCCCGGTCTCCGGCGTGGCCGCCTTCACAGTCTCCGAAACCGCCGCCGTGCACGGGTTTCGCGCCCGGTGGCACAGGTCACCGGAATAACCCGGAGTGTCCGGGATTGCCTCCCCCCGAGCCTGCGTTGCAAGCGGGAGTCGCCCCACGTAGGGCTGTCCGGCACCCCGCGCATCACACGGCGGCTCACGGTGCCACCGCCTCTGTCATTCCAGAGAACCCCTGAACCTTCCCGAACCCGTTCATCGTGCTTTCTTGGAGTACCGCTGTGAGCCATGTCCTCGTGCGCACCCGCCGCCCGCTCCGCCGTTCGTCCGTGTCCATGGGACCGGCGCCCCCGCAGCCGCGCCGGTCCGTCGTCCTCCTCGTGTTCATCCTCGGCGTCCTGTCCGCCACCAGCCCGCTGGCCACCGACCTCTACCTCCCCGCGTTCCCGCAGATCGCCGACGACCTCGGCGCGACCGAGTCCCAGGTCCAGCTCACCCTCACCGCCGTCATGGTCGGCCTGGCCCTCGGCCAGCTGGTCATCGGCCCCCTCAGCGACCGGTTCGGGCGCCGCGTTCCGCTGCTGATCGGCACCGCCGTGTTCGCCGCGACGTCGTTCATGTGCATGTTCGTCACCTCCGCCGAGATGTTCACCGCGGTCCGCTTCCTGCAGGGGCTCTCCGCCGCGGCGGGAATGGCGATCTCCCGCGCGGTCGTCCGCGACACCTTCGACGGCGACTCCGCCGCCCGCTTCTACTCCCGGCTCGTCCTCCTGGTGGGCCTGGCCCCCATGCTCGGCCCGATCATCGGCGGACGGATGCTCCTCATCGGCCCGTGGCAGCTCATCTTCGCCGCGCTCGGCGCCGCAGGGCTCGCCAGTCTCGCCCTGGTGTACTACGGGCTCCCCGAGAGCCTGCCGCGCTCCCAGCGGACCCGCCAGGACCCCGCCCTCATGCTGCGGACCTTCGGCCGACTGCTGAGCGACCCGCGCTTCATCGCGCCCTCGCTGACCATGGCGCTGAGCTTCGCGATGACCTTCACCTACATCTCCTCGTTCTCGTTCGTGTCCCAGTCGCAGTTCGGGGCCACCGCCCAGCAGTTCAGCCTGATCTTCGGCGTCACCACGCTGGGCATGATCCTCGGCAACCAGGTCAACGCCGCCCTCATCGGCCGCGTCGGCACCTCGCGGCGGCTGTTCGCGGGCCTGGCCGGAGCCGTGCTCACCGTCGTGCTGCTGATGGCACTCGACTTGAGCGGGTCGGCCGACCTGGTGACGGTCACCGCGGTGCTGTTCGCGATGATGTTCTGCACCGGCCTGATCTCCCCGAACGCCACCACCCTGGCGATCGCGAGCCAGCCCTCCGCGATCGCCGGAAGCACCTCCGCGCTGCTGGGCACCCTGCAGTTCGCGCTGGGCGGCACCATCGCCGCCGCAGCGGGGTTCACCGGCACCGGCGAGGCCACCCTCACCAGCATGATCGTGGTCATGCTCGGCACCGCCGTGGCCGCGACGGCCATCTTCGCCGCGGCCGCGCTGCGCGGGCACGCCGACACGGTGCGCTGATCCCGGCCGCCGGCCCCGGAAACACCGATGGCCCGCGCCGAGGAGGTTCCTCGGCGCGGGCCGTCGTCGCGTCAGGCGGTCGGAGCGGTCGGAGCGGTCGGAGCGGTCAGCGGTTCCAGTCGGGGCGGACGCTGCCCTTGGATGCCTTGCCTCCGCCCTTCTTCTCACGGATGCGCATGCTCAGCTTGACCGGGCTGCCCTCGAAACCGAAGTCCTCGCGCAGGCGCCGCTCGATGAACCGCCGGTAGTTGTCCTCCAGGAACCCCGTCGTGAACAGGACGAAGTGCGGCGGGCGGGCGTCGGCCTGGGTGGCGAACAGGATCTTGGGCTGCTTACCGCCGCGCACCGGCGGCGGCGTGGCGGCCACCAGGTCCTTCAGCCAGCTGTTCAGGCGCCCGGTCGGGATGCGGGTGTCCCAGCTGGCCAGCCCGGTCTCGATGGCCGGCACCAGCTTCTCCACGTGCCGCCCGGTCAGCGCGGAGATATTCACCCGCGGCGCCCAGGCGACCCGGGACAGCTGCCGGTCGATCTCCTTCTCCAGGTAGTACCGGCGCTCCTCATCCAGCGTGTCCCACTTGTTGAACGCCAGCACCAGCGCCCGGCCCGAGTCGACGACCTGCTCGACGACCCGGATGTCCTGCTCGGCCAGCGGCTCGCTGACGTCCATCAGCACGACCGCGACCTCGGCCCGCTCCAGCGCCGAGGACGTGCGCACGGTCGCGTAGTAGTCGGCCCCCTGCAGTGCGCGGAACCGGCGGCGGATGCCCGCGGTGTCGATGAACTTCCAGGTCCGGCCGCCCAGCTCGATGAGCTCGTCCACGGCGTCGCGGGTCGTCCCGGCCACCGAGTCGACGACCACCCGGTCCTCCCCGGCCAGCCGGTTGAGCAGACTGGACTTGCCGACATTGGGCCGCCCCACCAGCGCGATACGGCGCGGGCCGCCCTCCTCCTCGGCTCCCTCGGCCGCGGGCGTCTCCGGGAAGGCCGCCACCACGGCGTCCAGCAGGTCCCCCGTTCCCCGCCCGTGCAGGGCGCTGATCGGGAACGGCTCGCCCACCCCCAGGTTCCACAGCACCAGGGCGTCGGCCTCCTGGAGCTCGCCGTCGACCTTGTTGGCCGCGAGCACGACCGGCCGCTTGGTCGCGCGCAGCACGCGGGTCACCGCCTCGTCGGCGTCGGTGATGCCCACCGTCGCGTCGACGACGAAGAGGATGACGTCGGCGGTCTGCGCCGCGTACTCGGCCTGGCGGGCCACCATCGCGGCCAGCCCGCTGACACTGGTCTCCCAGCCGCCGGTGTCGACGAGCGTGAACTCGCACGACTGCCAGGAGGCGTCGTAGGCCACCCGGTCGCGGGTCACGCCCGGAACATCCTCCACCACCGCCTCGCGGCGGCCGATGATCCTGTTCACCAGGGACGACTTGCCCACGTTGGGGCGCCCGACGACGGCCACCACGGGCTTCACGGCGGCCTCCGCGGCCGCGTCGTCCTCTGCGGGCATGCCGGATGCGGCATTGATGTTCTCGGTCAACTCGTTCACTCCCGGTAGCGATGCCCCACGCGCCCAGGATGCGTGCCGTGGGGATTGGTAACAGTGTGCCGCGCGGCCGGTGCCGGACGCACCCGGCGGGCGCCGAGGCCGCGCCGATCCTCCGATGATCTCGGGAGAACGATGGAAGCCGACTTCGCGGGTGGAAGGTCAGTGGCGCACCGCGGAGCCCTCCACGGCCCCGACGGCCTCGTCGGCCAGTTTGACGACGATCGCGATGACCTCGTCCAGGGTCAGGTTGCTCGTCTCCAGCTCCAGCGCGTCCTCGGTCTGAGTGAGCGGCGAGTCCGACCGCGTGGAGTCGAGCAGGTCGCGGCGGGCCAGGTCGGCCTGGGTGGCCGCGATGTCGTCGGTGTCGACTTCCTTGCTGCGCCGGTTGGCCCGCGCCTCCGCGCTCGCGGTCAGGAAGATCTTGACGGGCGCGTCAGGGGCGACGACCGTCGTGATGTCGCGGCCCTCCACGACAATGCCCGCCGCCTCGCGGCACGCCCGAGCTATGGTCTCGCGCTGCAGCGCCACGAGCCGCTCGCGTACCGCCGGAACCGCGCTCACCGCGCTGACGCTGCCGGTGACCTCCTGGGTCCGGATCGCCGCGGCGACATCCGTGCCGTCCACGTCGACGGTCGGGGCGGCGGGGTCGGTGCCCATCGTGATGACGGGGCGCGACGACGCCTCGGCGACGGAGTCCGCGTCGTCGACGTCGATTCCCTGGTCGAGCATCCACCAGGTCATCGCCCTGTACATCGCCCCCGTGTCGAGGTAGCGAAGCTCACGTGCCCTGGCGACGCCCTTGGCCGTGCTCGACTTGCCCGACCCCGAGGGACCGTCGATGGCGATGACGATGCCCTCCGCGTGGCCCTGCGCACTCACTTCGGCTCTCTCCTTGCGGGGATGATGTCCAGTTGAATTCCAACGCTTCAGCCTACCGGCGCCGACGTCGTGCTCGCCCCGCCGCAAGCGAAGGCGCCCGCCCTCAGGCGTGGACCGACCAGCCGCCCTCCGCCAGGGTGCGCGATAGCGCGTCGGCGGCCTCGGGCAGCACCGCGAGCTGGGCGACACCCACCGGAAGCCCCGGGGAGTGGTCGATCCGCACGTCCTCGATGTTGACATGAGCGGCACCGGCGGCGGCGAAGAGCCGCCCCAGTGCGCCCGGCTCATCCGGGATGACGACGGGGATCACGGTGTAGGCGGGCGTGCGCTGCGCCCCGTGCTTGCCGGGGATGCGGTCGTGACCGCGCCGACCGCGTTCGAGCAGGTCCAGCACGTACTCCCGGTCGGATGCGGGAGCGTCGGCGGTGTCGGCCGACCCCCGGCCCGGGCCGCGCAGCGCGGCCGCCGCCCCGTGCAGGTCGGCGGCGATGTCCTCCAGCAGTTCAGCGACCGGCCCCGGGTTGTTCCGCAAAATCTCCCACCACAGCCCAGGGTCGCCGCCCGCGATGCGGGTCACGTCGCGCACCCCCTGCCCGGCCAGCGCCAGCGCGGTGTCGTCGCCGCCGAGCAGCCGCGCTGCCACCGCCGAGGCGGCGACGTGCGGCGCGTGCGACACCAGCGCGACGGCGCGGTCGTGCGCGGCGGCCGACAGCGTCACCGGCTCGGCCCCGCACAGCCGGGCCAGCTCGGTGGCCGTGGCGACGGCCACCGGGTCGGCCTTGGCCGTGGGGCACAGCGCCCAGGAGCGGCCGAGGAACAGGTCGGCGCGGGCGGCGCTCGGGCCGTGCTTCTCCCGGCCGCCCATCGGGTGGCCGGGGACGAACGTGGACATGTCGCAGCCGCGCCGCACGGCCTCGGCGATCACGCCGTCCTTCACGCTGGCGGCATCGGTGTAGACGTGGGCCAGGCCGCGGCGCTGCGCGTCGGCCACGACCTCGGGGACGGCCGCGGGCGGTGCCGCGATGATCGCGATGTCGGCGGGGCGTTCACCGGCGTCGGAGTCGAGCGGCCGACCGGCACCCAGGTCGCAGGCGAGCCGGAGCGACGCGGAGTCCGGGTCGGTGAGGCGCACCTCGACACCGCGCTCCCGCAGCGCGAGCGCGATCGATGTGCCGATCAGCCCCGCGCCCATCACGACGGCGCGCTCGATGCCGGTCACCGGCCACTCCCCCTGTTCGTTCCCCGGGCCTGGATCCCTCCAGCCTAGAGCAGGCGGCCAGACACCGGCGCCCCACGCACACGGGGCGGGATGTGGGGCCTGCGCAGGGTAATCATCTGCTCAGCGGCCGAGACGAGCCGAGAAGCGCACCGGAGCACGCCGCGACGCCGCCGCCCCACACCGGAGACTCAGCGGCAGGAAAGACGAACCGGAAAGCAACCGGGGGCCGGGATTGCGTGCCTGCGCCGCCGATCGGCACCAGTGCCGATCGGCGCGGCTACCGGGGTGGGCCGGTGCCGGAAACCGCGCGCCGAGACCCGGGCACGGCCGGGGAGCCATACCGCGAAACACACGGGGCGGGCGGGACACGTGGTGTTCGTGTCCCGCCCGCCCGTCGCACGAGTGGGGGCCGCTACTGCGCGATGTCCAGGCGCAGGGCCTGGGCACCGCGCAGGTAGACGTGGTGGAGGTCGGCGCGCGGCCGGTCGGTCTCCACGTGGGCCATCAGCCGGACGACGCGCGGCAGCGCGTGCGGCACGGCGATCTCGGTGGCGCACATCAGCGGCACGTCGGCGAATCCGACCTTGCGCGCGGCCAGGGCCGGGAACTCCGAGGTCAGGTCGGGCGTGGCGGTGAACAGCACGCTGACCACGTCGTCGGTGGTCAGGTCGTTGCGCCGCATCACCTCGGTGACCAGCTCTGCGGTCGCCTCAAGAATCAGGTCGCGCTCGTCAGCGTCCACCTGAACCGCGCCGCGAATCGCACGTATGGCCACGTCACACCCGTCCTTGTCGCCCATTGCGGAAACCTGCCGGGAGCATCCCCCTTCGCGGAGACTACATGCCCGCGGCGGAGTACAGCTCGCTGACCTCCTTGGCCGTGAGCGCCCGCATGGTCCCCGGCTTGAGCGCGTTCAGGTCGATCGGGCCGACCTGGGTGCGGGCGAGGTCGGAGACCGGGTGGCCCACGGCGTCCAGCAGGCGCCGCACGATGTGCTTACGGCCCTCGTGCAGCTGGATCTCGACCAGGGCCTTGGGCTCCATGTTGTCGACCACGCGGAAGGAGTCGACCTTGACGAAGCCGTCCTCCAGTTCGATCCCGGACCGCACCTCGCGGATGACCTCGCGCGGGACCGGCCCCGGCACCTTGGCGATGTAGGTCTTCTTGACCTTGTAGCGCGGGTGGGTGAGCCGGTTGGCGAGCTCTCCGTCGTTGGTGAGCAGGATCAGGCCTTCGGTCTCGGTGTCGAGACGGCCCACGTGGAACAGGCGCTCCTCGGTCTGGCCCGAGTAGTCGGCCAGCGTGGGGCGCCCCTCGGGGTCCCACATGGTGCTGACCACGCCGCGCGGCTTGTTCAGCGCAAAGTAGAGCAGGTCGGGAGCGGTGGCGACGAGCATGTCGTCGACACGGATCTCCGACTTCTCCGGGTCGACTCGGGCGCCGAAACGCCGGACGACCTGGCCGTCGACGCTGACACGCCCGGCCATGATCATCTCCTCGCTGGCGCGGCGGCTGGCCACGCCGGCCTGCGCGAGCGCCTTCTGCAGTCGGATACCCCCCGGCACGTCGACGTAGGTGTCGCGCGGGGTGTCGCTCCGGTCGTCATCTCTCGGGTCGTACTCGGCGCGCAGCGCTTCGAGCCGCATCCGCGCAGCGACCGACAACTGGTTCTCGCTCTTGCGCCCGGACGCGTGGTTCTCGCGCCGGACCGGGCTCCGGCCGGTGGAGCGGGCCTCCTTGCGCCGCTTGGGCGCGCCGCCGGAACGGGGCTGCTCGGTACGGCGGTCATCGCGGCCGCGGTCACGGTCGTGCCCGCCGCGCTCGGGGCGGCCGGGTCCCTGCCCCCGGCGGTCGTCACGCCGGTCATCGCGACGGAACGGGCCGCGGTCATCACGGCCGCCCGCGCGGGCGGGGCGGCGGTCGTCACGACGATCATCACGCCGGAACGAACCACGGTCATCACGACGGTCGTCCCGCCCACGGCCACCGTAGCCGCCGCGGTCATCACGCCGGTCGTCACGCCGGTCGTCACGCCGGTCATCGCGCCGGTCATCGCGACGGAACGGGCCGCGGTCATCACGGCCACCCGCACGAACAGGCCGACGGTCGTCACGACGATCATCACGCCGGAACGAACCACGGTCATCACGACGGTCGTCCCGCCCACGGCCACCGTAGCCGCCGCGGTCATCACGCCGGTCGTCACGCCGGTCATCGCGACGGAACGGGCCGCGGTCATCACGGCCACCCGCACGAACAGGCCGACGGTCGTCGCGGCGGTCGTCACGGCGGTAGGGCGTCCGGTCGTCTTGCCGGTTGCCGTACCGGTCGTTGCGGTCGCCTCGGCCGTCGCGGTCGTCGCGGCGCTGGAAACCCTGGCCGCGGCGGTCGTCGCGGTCGCCGGAGCGGTAGGAGCCCCGGTCGTCCCGGCGGAACCGGTCGCGCCCGCCGCCGCGTCCCGTCTGTCGTCGGTCGTCGTACTGGCCGTCCCGGCGCGGGCCGGAGCGGTGGGAGCCACGCTCACCGCGCGGCCGGTAGGAGTCGCCGCGCTCACCGCGCGGGGCGTCGTCCCGCGCACCGCGGGACCGTGCATCATTACGAGGTGTGTTCACCGGTGTCGTCTAAACCTTCGATGTCGTCAGGCAGGAAAGGTGCCAGATCGGGAAGTTCGTCGAGGCTGCGGAGGCCGAGGCGCTCCAGGAAGTAGCTTGTGGTCCGGTACTGCAGCGCACCCGATTCCGGGTCGGACCCGGCCTCTTCGACCAAGCCTCTCAGTACGAGGGTACGCATAACCCCGTCGCAGTTCACACCGCGCACGGCCGAGACCCTGCCCCGGGAGACCGGCTGGCGGTAGGCGACCACCGCCAGGGTCTCCAGCGCAGCCTGGGTGAGCCGCACCTCCTGGCCCTCCTTGAGGAAGTGCTCGACCACGTCGGCGCACTCCGGGCGGGTGTAGATCCGCCACCCCTCGGCGACCTGGCGTAGATCGAAACCCCGGCCCTGGGCGGTGTATTCCTCGGACAGCCCGGTGAGCACGGCCTCGATGTCGCGCACCGACCGGTCGAAGGCGCGCGCGAGGTCGTAGGCGGCGACGGGCTGGTCGACCACCATCAGCACCGCTTCGAGGTCGCGACGCAGCCGGGCGTGGGCATCGTCACCCTCCGGACGCGCCGCCTCAACCGCTACCCCCGGCACCGCCGCTGTCGGAGTGTCCTCGCTCACACTCACGTGCCCTCCCCGCTCTCCTCGTTCTCACGGTCGTTCTTCGCCTGCTTGGCCTGTTCGTACTCGTCGGCGACCGCCACCTCGCCGTCGTGCGAGCCGGTCCAGGTCACGGTGAGCCCGGCGAGCGGCTCGGGCTGGTCGAAGCCGACGTTCTCGGCGCGGTACAGCTCCAGCAGGGCGAGGAACCGCGCAACGATCTCGAAGGTACCGGTGCAGTCGGCCGTCAGTTCGGCGAACGTGAGCGTGCCGTGCTCCCGCAGCGCCTCCACCACCAGCGCCCCCTGCTCGCGCACGGAGGTCGTGCTCTGGTGGATGTGCGCGACCGGGACGCTGGGCGGCTCCTTGGGCGTGAACACCCGCGCCGCCAGCACCGCGAACTCCTGGGGGCCGAGCTTGATGAGGACGTCGGGCCGCGACTCGGCGAACCGCGGTTCGAGCCGCACCGCGCGGGCGAAGCACCGACCCTGTGCGCTGATGCGCCCGGAGAACAGCGCCGCGACCTCCTTGTAGGCGCGGTACTGCAGCAGTCGAGCGAACAGCAGGTCGCGGGCCTCCAGCAGGGCGAGGTCGGCTTCGTCCTCGACCTCGCCGCGCGGCAGCAGCCGCGCCGCCTTGAGGTCCAGCAGTGTGGCCGCCACCAGCAGGAAGTTGCTCGTCTGTTCGAGGTCCCAGTTCTCACCGTGCGCGGTGATGTGCGCGATGAACTCGTCGGTGACCTTCGACAGCGACACCTCGGTGATGTCCAGCTTGTGCTTGGAGATCAGGCCCAGCAGCAGGTCGAAGGGGCCTTCGAAGTTCTCCAGGCGCACCTGGAAGCCGCTCTCCTCGACCTCGTCGGCCACCGCCTGCTCGCCCGGGGCCGGTGCCGTGCTGCTCATGGCACCGGGGTCGGGTTGGTTGTGCTCATCCCCCCAGGGTGTCACCGATCCGCACCTGCCCGGTCCGCCTCGTCCGATGCCGCCAGCGGCTCCTCCCCCGGGGCGCGCCGGTGCACGCGGCGCTTCAGTCCGATTCCGTGTCGGCCAGCAGCCGCTGCACCAGCATGCTGGACTCCCCGTGCTCCTCGAAGTCGGCGAGCAGCACCGCCACGGCCTCGCGGACGATCCGCCCGCGGTCGGCCGTCAGCCCGTGCTCGGCGCGCAGCGTCAGTCGGGTCTGCTCCAGGGCGAGGAGTTCGGGTGCGGAGATGTACACCGTGATCTTCTCGTCGTGGCGCTGGCGCCCGCTGGGCTGCGGCGCGCGCTTGCTCCGCTTGCGAGGGCGGGGCGGGGCCGGTTCCGCGGGCGCCGGGGCTTCGTCGGCCCGGCCGTCGCGGGCGGCCGGCGGCTCCGCGGGCGGGTTCGGCGGTGCAGGAGGTGCGGGCTCGGCCGCGGCGGTGTCGGACGGACGGAAGAAGAGCTCGTCCGCGCCCGGCAGGGTCACACGTCGTGACCGCTGTGTTGCCACCGAGCCAGCACCTCCTTGGCGAGTTCCCGATAGGCGTTGGCACCGGCGGACGACGAGTCGAACCGAGTGATGGGCTCCCCCGCCACCGTGGCGTCAGGGAACCGCACCGTGCGGTTGATGACGGTTCCGTACACCTTGTCGCCGAAACCGTCGATGATGGTCGCCAGCACCTCGCGCGCGTGCAGGGTGCGCGGGTCGTACATGGTTCCCAGGAAGCCCTCGATCACCAGGCGCTCGTTGAGCCGCTCCTGGACCTTCTGGATGGTGTCCATGAGCAGCGCGACCCCGCGCAGCGCGAAGAACTCGCACTCCAGCGGCACGATGACGCCGTCGGCGGCGGTGAGCGCGTTGACCGTGAGCAGGCCCAGCGACGGCTGGCAGTCGATGAGGATGACGTCGTAGTCGTCCATCACCGGGCGCAGCGCGCGGCCCAGCATCTGCTCCCGGGCCACCTCCCCGACCAGCTGCACCTCGGCCGCCGACAGGTCGATGTTGCTCGGGATCAGGTCGAGCCCGTCGACATCGGTCTTCAGCAGCACGTCCGACACGGTGACGTCGCGCTGCATGAGCAGGTTGTAGACCGTCAGGTCGAGCTCACGCGGATCGAGTCGGCCCAGCCCGACGGAGAGCGCCCCCTGCGGATCGAAGTCGACGAGCAGCACCCGTCGCCCGAACTCCGCGATGGCGGCCCCGAGATTGATGGTGGTGGTCGTCTTTCCGACGCCACCCTTTTGATTGCAGAGTGCGATGATCCGAGCGGGGCCGTGGTCCTCCAACGGCTCCGGCTCGGGAAACCGCACTTTCGGTCTGTTCGATTGCAGAGCCGCCCCCGTGCTGCGCGTTTCCCCCCAGGGGTTGATCGCCGATCTCTCCGAATCGCCCTCGTCGGTGCGGGCGTCGCCCGGCACCTCCGCATCATCGTGCTCCGACCAGCTCACAACCCTTTGACCTCCCTACGAACCGGCCGTGGCCGGACGTTTCATCCGTACCGGTTGACCGGCCGTCGGAAAAACTCAATATGTCGACAGCGACGAACCGTCGTGCCCGCGACTCTAAAACGTCGGCACAGGATCATTCAACGCGACACTCTACGGTGTCATCGATGCGTAACACCGCGGTTGCGTCTCAGCGCACCGCATTGGCACGGGGGTGGCTGGCGGCGTAGACCTCGCGCAGCCGGTCCACGGTGACCAGGGTGTACACCTGCGTGGTGGTGACCGAGGCGTGGCCCAGCAGCTCCTGGACGACGCGCACGTCGGCGCCGCCGTCCAGCAGGTGGGTGGCGAAGGAGTGCCGCAGGGTGTGCGGGGAGACCTCGCTGAGGCCGGCGCGATCGGCGGCGGCGCGCAGCACCGCCCAGGCGCCCTGCCGGGTGAGGCGCCCGCCGCGGGCGTTCAGGAAGAGGGCGGGTACGCCCCGGCCCGATGCGGCCAGGACGGGCCGGGCGCGCACGAGGTAGGCGTCGATGGCGGTGCGGGCGAACCGGCCGACCGGGACGAGGCGCTCCTTGCCGCCCTTGCCGCGGAACCGGACGACGGTGACGTCGGTGTCGACGCCGTCGGTGGTGTCGGCAGAGTCGGCGGCGCCACCGAGGCGGCCGACGTCGTCGACGTCCAGGCCGATCGCCTCGGAGATCCGCGCCCCGGTTCCGTACAGCAGCTCCAGCAGGGCGCGGTCGCGCATCGCGCGCGGGTCGTCGGCCGAGCCCACCGCGTCGAGCAGCGACTCCACGGCGTCCAGGGACATCGCCTTGGGCAGGCGGCGCGGCGGCGCGGGCGGGCGGACCTCGCTGGCCGGGTCGCCGGAGGTGATGCCCTCCCGTTGGGCGAAGCGGTGCAGGCCGCGCACGGCCACCACCGCGCGTCCGGCGGAGTTGAGGCCGAGCGGGGGGTGGTCGTCGTCGCCCTCGCGCAGGCGGCGGAGGAACTCGGCGACGTCGTCGGCGCCGACCTCGCCGAGCGAGGCCACCCCGCGGTCGGCGAGGAACTCCAGGTAGCGGCGGAGGTCACGGCGGTAGGAGGTGAGGGTGTTGGCGGCCAGGCCGCGTTCGACGGTGAGGTGGTCGAGGTATCCGCCTACCGCCGACACCAGCACGGGGGGTGCCGCGTCCTCGACTGCCATCGCATCCCCGATCTATCGCAACGTGGGCGTTCTCATCCGCCGGAACGGGCCGCGCGGGGTGGGCCGGGCACCACTGGGCGGGGCCGGGCCGGCGCGACCGCCGTCGGCCGCGCGGCACCGGGTCGGCCCGCCGCGGAGTGGGGCCGGGACGGGCGCGCGGCGGTCGTCGGGATCCCCGCAACCGCGGTCGTTTCCGAGCGCGATGATGCCACAGGACCAAGGGCCGCAACGTCACGACACGGCGATATCACCGCTATCTGCGGACGATCCGGATGATCGCCCCCGATTTCCCGAGATTCCACGCGCCCCGGCGCAGAGCGAAATGCCGCCTGGGACCCGCGGGTCCCAGGCGGCATTTCGCCGGTGAGAAGCGGCCCCGGTCCCGGAGCCGCCGAAGAGGGCCGGCTACACGGCCGGGCGCAGCCCGGCGAAGCCGTCGCGCGCCGCCGTGGCGGCGGCGAGGATGCCCACGACGGTGGCGCCGTTGTGCAGCCGCCCCTCCTGGACGGCCGTCACCGCTTCGTCCAGCGGCACCCACGCCGCGATCATGTCGGCCTCCTCGTGGACGCGTTCGAAGGCGATCTCCTCCGGCGGCACCTCGCTCAGCCCACGGGCCAGGAACACCTTGATCCGCTCGGTGGAGAAGCCCGCCGACGGGAAGAAGTCGGCCAGCTCGTACCAGTACTCGGCCCGGTACCCGGCCTCCTCCAGCAGTTCCCGCTGGGCGGTGCGGACCGCCGTCTCGCCCTCCTCGTCGCGCAGTCCCGCCGGAAGCTCCCACAGTCGGTGCCCCACGGCGTGCCGGTACTGGCTCAGCAGCAGCACCCGCTCCCGGTCGTCGACCGCGAGCGCGGCCACCGCGCCCAGGTGCACCATGTGCTCGCGGCGCACCAGCTCGGGGCCGTCGCTGCCGGCCATGGTCAGCCAGTCGACCCGCATCGCCGTCTTGGCGCCGCGGAACGGCTCGGTGCTCCTCTCGACCGGCCACCGCTCCGGCCGGTCCGCCACGCGCACCGAGGTGGCCGCCTCGTCACCCGACGGTCCGCTCATGCGCGCGGCTTCTTCACCGCGCCCTGCCGCTGCAGGGCGGCCGACACCAGGCCGGAGAACAGGACGTGCGCACGGGTCGGGCGGGAGCGCAGCTCGGGGTGGGCCTGGGTGGCGATGTAGAACGGGTGCTCCTCGCGCGCCAGCTCCACGTACTCCACCAGTTTGGCGTCGGGCGACAGGCCGGAGAACACCAGCCCGGCCTTCTCCAGCTGCGGGCGGTAGGCGTTGTTCACCTCGAAGCGGTGGCGGTGCCGCTCGGAGGCCCGCGCCGTGCCGTACAGCTCGCGCGCCAGCGACCCCTCGGCGAGGTCGGCCGGGTACAGGCCCAGCCGCATCGTGCCGCCCATGTCGCGCTCGCCGGCCACGACGTCGGTCTGGTCGGCCATGGTGGCGATGACCGGCTCGGCGGCCTTGTCGTCGAACTCGGTGCTGTTGGCCCCGGCCAGCCCGGCGACGTTGCGCGCGTACTCGATGACCATGCACTGCAGGCCCAGGCAGATGCCCAGGGTCGGGATCCTGTTCTCCCGGGCGTACTTCAGCGCGCCGAGCTTGCCCTCGATGCCGCGCACGCCGAACCCGCCGGGGATCAGCACACCGTCGACGTCGCCGAGGCGGCGCGCGGCCCCCTCCTCGGTGGCGCACTCGTCGCTGGGCACCCAGCGGATGTTCACCCGGGTGTGCTCGGCGAACCCGCCGGCGCGCAGTGCCTCGGTCACCGACAGGTAGGCGTCGGGCAGGTCGATGTACTTGCCGACCAAGCCGATGGTGACCTCGTGGTCGGGGCGGTGGACGCGGCGCAGCAGGTCGTCCCACTCGGTCCAGTCGACGTCCCGGAACGCCAGGCCCAGGCGGCGCACCACGTAGGCGTCCAGGCCCTCGCCGTGCAGCACCTTGGGGATGTCGTAGATGGACGGCGCGTCGGGTGTGGAGACCACGCCGCCCTCCTCCACGTCGCACATGAGGCTGATCTTGCTCTTCATGGACCGCGGGATCGGCCGGTCGGAGCGGCAGACGATGGCGTCGGGCTGGATGCCGATGCTGCGCAGCGCGGCGACGGAGTGCTGGGTCGGCTTGGTCTTGAGCTCGCCGGACGGAGCCAGGTAGGGCACCAGCGAGACGTGCAGGAAGAAGCTGTTGTCGCGGCCGATCTCGTGCCGGATCTGGCGCACGGCCTCCAGGAAGGGCTGCGACTCGATGTCGCCGACGGTTCCGCCGATCTCGGTGATCACGACGTCGACGTCGGCCGACTCCATCGCGTAGATGCTGGCCTTGATCTCGTTGGTGATGTGCGGGATGACCTGCACGGTGTCGCCGAGGTAGGCGCCCTGGCGCTCTTTGGCGATGACGCTGGAGTAGATCTGGCCGGTGGTGACGTTGGCCGACGCGGACAGCTCGGTGTCGAGGAACCGCTCGTAGTGGCCGATGTCGAGGTCGGTCTCGGCGCCATCGTCGGTGACGAACACCTCTCCGTGCTGGAAGGGGTTCATCGTGCCCGGGTCGACGTTGAGGTAGGGGTCGAGCTTCTGCATCGTGACGCGCAGCCCGCGCGCCTTGAGCAGCCGACCGAGGCTGGACGCGGTCAGGCCCTTCCCGAGACTGGAGGCGACGCCGCCGGTGACGAAAAGGTGTTTGGTGCTAGCGGCGGATGCCAAAGTGATGCTCCCGTGGTCGAATGGCTACGGCCCGCCCGGATCTTTTCCGGGCCGCCGTGCGGCGTCCGTCGCCGGCAGGACCGCCACCGGCCACTACCTCGGACTCCACGGGCCACCAGGATAACAGTGCCGAGCACCTGCGCGGGTATCGCGCCGGTGTGCGCGCCGTCGCGTCAGGCCGGGAAGCCCCCGGCGCGGCCCAGCAGCGCGGGCGGCGCCTTGTCCAGCCGCACACCGAGCCACTCCCCGAGTTCGGCGAGCGCTTCGAGTCCGGTGCCCGTCTCCATGCCGCTGCGGTGCAGCATGTACACCAGGTCCTCGGTGGCGATGTTGCCGGTGGCGTTCGGGGCGAACGGACAGCCGCCGAACCCGCCCACGCTGGAGTCGAGCACGGTCACTCCGCTCTCGACCGCCGCCAGCGCGTTGGCGTAGCCGGTGTTGCGGGTGTTGTGGAAGTGGCAGCGCAGCCGGGCACCGTCGGCGACCTCGCCGACGCGCCGCACCAGGTCGGAGACCTGCCGCGGAACGCCGACGCCGATGGTGTCGGCCAGGGCGATCTCCACCGCACCGGACGCGGCGGCCCGGCGGGCGACCTCCACCACGCGCTCGGGCGCGGTCTCGCCCTCGAACGGGCAGCCGAAGGCGGTGGACACGGTGACGCTCACCGGCATCCCCGCCTCCGCCGCGGCGCGGGCGATGCCGTCGTAGGCCGCCAGCATCTCCTGGACCGTGCAGCCCTGGTTGCGGCGGCAGAACCCGTCGCTGGCGGGGATCGCCACGTTGACCTCGTCCACCCCGGCGGCCAGCGCACGGTCCAGGCCCCGGTGGTTGAGTACCAGCCCGATGTAGGAGGCCCCGGCGCCGCGGTCGACCCCGGCCATGACCTCCTCGGCGCCGGCCATCTGCGGGACCCGCTTGGGGTTGACGAAGCTCACGGCCTCGATCCGGCGGACTCCGGCGGCGACCGCGCGGTCGATCAGCTCGATCTTCTCCGCGACGGACAGGACCCGGTCCTCGTTCTGCAGGCCGTCCCGCGGCCCGACCTCGACGATCTCCACCCGATCGGCCGCCATGGCGCGATCACCTCACTCCCGGGTCCGTGACGACGTCCTCGTCCTCGGTCGCCATCGCGCATCGTGTGCGGCGAATGGTGCCGATGATCACACCGCCAGCCTAATCAACGGCGGTTCGCCGGGCAGGGCCGGGGTTCGGTGTGACGCCGCCGAACGCGATGCGGCCTCCCGCGTAGCCGTCGGCCTCGGCGAACTGCACCGCACACTGGAAACCACCGGCGATCATCGGGTGTACTTCGCCGAGATCGACGGCAGGGCGGGGGCGCGGTCTTCAGCGCAGGGCCAGGGCGGGGCGGATCTCCCAGGTGGTCCACAGCGGCCGGTAGCCCATGCGGTTCCAGAACGGGCCCGACAGCGGGTTGAGCATCGCGTAGTTGAGCAGGGTCACCGCGATCCCGTAGCTGTCGAGCGCCTGGTGCACCTGGCTGACCAGTGCGGTACCGATGCCCTGGCCGCGTTCGTCGGCGGCCACCACGCCGTAGCCGATATGCGCCGCCGGGGAGGCGCTGACCAGCGGAGCCGCCCAGTGGGCGCGCTCGGGCGGGGACGCCCACACCAGGCCGACCGCACGGCCGCCGCGCTCGGCCAGCCAGATCCACGAGGGCGCGCGCCCCAGGGCGCGCGCGACCACGCCCCGGGTCTGCTCGGCGGTCTCGGCCTGGATGAACACGCCGCCGAAGGCCTCCTCGTAGCGGTGCTCCTCCATGAGGAGGCTGACGACCGCGGTCACGTCGCTCGGCCCGGCCAGCCGGATGGAGACGTCGCGCGGCGGCAGCGACGGCGGCACCCCGCGGCGGAAGCCGCGCGCCGCCAGGACGCTGTAGGGCTGCAGCCCGTGGCGCTGCAGCGGCAGCACGCCGCAGACGTCCCGGGAGGGCCAGGTGAGCATCGCCGCGGACTCCGAGCCGGTGCCGGTGGGCAGCGCTTCGAGCTGGTCGCGCCAGTGCGTGAGCAGCGAGTCGAGTGCGCCACCGGGGTCGGGGCCGCCCACGATGGGGGTGAGCCAGTGCTGGTCGGGCACGCCCCATGTGCGCCCGGGCTCGCCCGGCTGGTACCAGGAGTAGCGCATGGTCCCGGCGGCCACCGGCCGACCGGCGCCGTCACTGACCGTCAGCAGCGGGTAGGTGCTGGCGCGCGGACGAGCGGGAACGGGTAGAAGGGGGTCGACCTGATGCCAGCGCTGCGCCACCGAGCTGACCAGCAGATCGAACTCGGCGCTGCGGCTTGACAGGTCGTCATGCCGCACCCGGGCGACATAACCGCTCATCTCACACTCCCCGGCCGCGGTATCGCTACCTGCCCATGTCACGGCCCAGTGGCGCGGCGTGACCAGAACCGACGGGCGACCACGTAGCGTCGCCCCATCACCACTGCAGACCGTATCGCTTCGCTCCGGCTCCGTGCGGGGAGCCGACCGAAGTCACGGAAATCGTTCCGATATCGTCGCCATGCAATTGCACCGCGACAAACCCTGAAAGGGACTACGTTAGCCGATTTCCCAAGGGATCTCGCCACCGGCCCCACGGCGCACACCCGCGCGTGGCGACACGGTCACCCCGCGGCGTCGCCGCCCTGGGTGATTTCGTTGCCCTTTCCGATATCCACTACCCTGGGCTCCTCGCCCGAGTGGTACACGGTGATGTCCGAGCCCGCGAGGGTGACGGCATCGGCGGCGGCCAGATGGATCCGGTTGCCGCTGCCCGAGACGTTGACCGCGCCGCAGGACCCGTGCAGGACGACCGTGGCGTCACTGGACACGACGTTGACCATCCGCCCGGCGCAGTCGTCGACGGTGGTCTCGCCGGTGGAGGTGATGTTCACGGTGTCGCCGAACTCGACGTCGACGCCGTCCTCGGCGAGCGACACGCCGCCGTCCTCGTTGGTCGCGGTGACACCGTCCTCGCCGACCCCGACCCCCGTGCCGTCCTCCCTCTCGTAGGACACGCCGCCCTCATCGATCGACAGCCCGCAGCCCGCCCCCGCCAGGGCTATCAGTGCCGCGGCCGCCGCCACCGCCGGTCCCCGCATCCGCATCCGCATGCGCTTCCCTTCCCCTACCGGACGTCCCGGCGAATCCGGGTTGTCGAGCACGTTGGATGCAACCCTAGCGGGACCGGTTCCGCGATCGCCTACTGCAGACAGAATTCGTTGCCCTCCGGGTCGCGCATGACCATCGCGTACCCCGTGGGCTCATCGACCTCGCGGACCCGGGTGGCACCCAGCGCGACGGCGCGCTCGACCTCCTCGGCGACCCTGGCCCGGCGGCGGTCCCGCGGGAGCCCCGCGGCGACGTTCACGTCCAGGTGCACCCGGTTCTTCGCGGTCTTGACCTCCGGCACCTTCTGCAGGAAGATCCGCGGCCCCACCCCGTGCGGATCGGAGACGGCCCACGCACGGTCGCGCTCGCCCTCGGGGACGCCCAAGGCGTCGAGCGCCTCGTCCCAGGTCGCGAAGCCCGGAGGCGGCGGATCGTCGGTGTAGCCGAGCAGCTCGGCCCAGAAGGCCCCGAGCCGCTTGGGGTCGCGGGCGTCGAAGGTGACCTGGAAGGCGAGTGCCATGGCGGACCGGTCCCGTCTCGTCGCGCCGAACGCCGGAGAACGGCGGACGGCGACCATTGCGATGTCATCGAACGTACATTCGAACACCGTGGCGCGCAATCACCGACACACGACGCGAAACGTCCGGCCCGCAGAACCGGAAGCGCCGGCGACCGGGTCAGCCCACCCCGGCGGCGTCCATCCCGCGCAGCTCCCGCTTGAGCTCCTTGATCTCGTCGCGCAGCCGGGCCGCCAACTCGAACTGCAGGTCCGCGGCGGCCTGGTGCATCTGCTCGCCCAGCTGGTCGATCAGGTCGGCGAGTTCGGCGCGCGGCAACCCGGCGATGTCGGCCGAACGCCCCTCTCCCGCGGTGGCCGACAGCGCCGGGACCGGTGCCCTGCCCTTGTCCCCCTTGCGGTAGCCGGTGCCCAGCAGCTCCTCGGTGTCGACGTCCTCGCGGGCCAGCGAGTCGAGGATGTCGGCGATCTTCTTGCGCAGCGGCTGCGGGTCGATGCCGTTCGCCTCGTTGTAGGCCTGCTGCTTGGCCCGGCGCCGGTTGGTCTCATCGATCGCGTTGCCCATCGCCGCGGTGACCGTGTCGGCGTACATGAACACCTGGCCGGCGACGTTGCGCGCCGCCCGCCCGATCGTCTGGATCAGCGAGGTCTCCGAGCGGAGGAAGCCCTGCTTGTCGGCGTCCAGGATGGCCACCAGCGACACCTCGGGCAGGTCCAGGCCCTCCCGCAGCAGGTTGATGCCGACCAGCACGTCGAACTCGCCGACGCGCAGCTCCCGCAGCAGCTCCACACGGCGCAGCGTGTCGACCTCGCTGTGCAGGTAGCGCACCCGGATGCCGAGCTCGGCGAAGTAGTCGGTCAGGTCCTCGGCCATCTTCTTGGTGAGCGTGGTGACCAGCACCCGCTCGTCGCGCTCGGAGCGCAGCCGGATCTCGTGGACCAGGTCGTCGATCTGGTTCTCGGTGGGCTTGACCACCACCTCCGGGTCGACCAGCCCCGTGGGCCGGATGACCTGCTCGACGACGTCGCCGCCGCTCTGCCGCAGCTCATAGGGGCCGGGCGTGGCCGACAGGTACACCGTCTGGCCGATGCGCTCCAGGAACTCCTCCCACTTCAGCGGGCGGTTGTCCAGCGCCGAGGGCAGCCGGAACCCGTGGTCGACCAGGGTGCGCTTGCGCGACGCGTCGCCCTCGTACATGCCGCCGATCTGCGGCACGGTCACGTGCGACTCGTCGATGACGAGCAGGAAGTCCTCGGGGAAGTAGTCGAGCAGGGTGTTGGGCGCGCTGCCCGGCTCCCGGCCGTCGAAGTGGCGGGAGTAGTTCTCGATCCCCGAGCAGGTGCCGACCTGGTTGAGCATCTCCAGGTCGTAGGTGGTGCGCATGCGCAGCCGCTGCGCCTCCAGCAGCCGGCCCTGAGCCTCCATCTCGCTGAGGCGCTCACCCAGTTCGGCCTCGATCTCGCGGATCGCCCGCTCCATCCGCTCCGGCCCGGCGACGTAGTGGGAGGCGGGGAAGATGTACATCTCCTCGGCCTCACCGAGCACCTCCCCGGTGAGGGGATGCAGTGTCTGCAGGCGCTCGACCTCGTCACCGAACAGCTCGATGCGGATCGCCAGCTCCTCATAGACCGGGATGATCTCCACCGTGTCGCCCCGCACCCGGAACGTGCCGCGGGTGAACGCCATGTCGTTTCGGGTGTACTGCATCTCGACGAGCCTGCGCAGCAGGTCGTCGCGGTCGACCTCCATACCGACGCTCAGCATCGCCATCCGGTCCACGTACTCCTGGGGTGTGCCCAGGCCGTAGATGCAGGAGACCGAGGCGACCACGATGGTGTCGCGCCGGGTCAGCAGCGAGTTGGTGGCCGAGTGCCGGAGCCGCTCCACCTCGTCGTTGATCGACGAGTCCTTCTCGATATAGGTATCGGTCTGCGGGACGTAGGCCTCGGGCTGGTAGTAGTCGTAGTAGGAGACGAAGTACTCGACCGCGTTGTTCGGCAGCATCTCGCGCAGCTCGTTGGCGAACTGCGCGGCCAGCGTCTTGTTGGGCTGCATGACCAGCGTGGGCCGCTGCACCTGCTCGACCAGCCACGCCACCGTGGCCGTCTTGCCCGTGCCGGTGGCGCCGAGCAGGACGCTGTCCTTGTCCCCGGCGCCGATCCGCCGGGACAGCTCGGCGATCGCCGCGGGCTGGTCGCCCGCGGGCGACATCTCCGAGACCACCTGGAAGGGTGCCGTCTTGCGCTGGATATCGGTCACCGGCCGCACGTCGTGTCAACTCCCCGTCGATTCCACCCCGGACCCTCTCCACAGTAGCGGCGCACGGTGACGTTCCGGCGGGCCCAGCGCGCCCTCCGTTCGATCTCGGGGAGGCGGGCGAGAACCGCCGCCGGAGACCCGCCGCCCCCGGCACGGGCGGAGGGCGGGTCAGCAGGGCGGTGCGGCGGCGCGGTCCAGCAGGCGGCCCCACAGGTCGGCGACGGCCCGGTCGAGGTCGGCCACGGTTCCGGAGTTGTCCACCACCACGTCGGCCGCGGCCAGCCGCTCCTCGCGGGTGGCCTGCGCCTTGATCCGGGCGCGGGCCTGCTCCTCGGGCATGCCGCGCCGGGCGATGAGCCGCTCGATCCGGGTCTCCTCGGGCGCGTCGACCACCACGACCAGGTCGTAGAGCCCGCCCAGGTCGTTCTCGACCAGCAGCGGCACGTCGTAGACCACGATGGCGTCCTCGGCCGCCTGGGCCATCAGGCCCGCGGTGCGCTCCCCCACCCGGGGGTGCACGATGGCGTTGAGCCGGGCGAGCTTGTCGGCGTCGGCGAACACGATCTCGCCGAGGCGGGGCCGGTCCAGCGCCCCCTCGGGGGTGAGGACCTCCTCACCGAACTCCGCCACGATCTCCGCCAAACCCGAGGTACCGGGCTCCACGACCTCCCGGGCCAGCTTGTCGGCATCGATGACCAGGGCGCCGTGCGCCGCCAGCCGGCCCGACACCTCGCTCTTGCCCGAGCCGATGCCCCCGGTGAGTCCTACACGCAGCATGCTGCCGAGCCTACTCCTCGCCGCCCGCCGTCCCCGAAGCGCCCCCGGGGGCGGGTTTGCGCAGGTGCACGGTGGTGATGTGGTCGGCCAGCCGCTCGCGCCCGGTCTCGGTGTAGCCCAGCGCCCGGTACAGCCGCAGGTCCGCCGCTCCGCCGCGCCCCGTGACCAGGGCGAAGGACTCCAGGTCCGGCTGAGCGCGCAGGGCGTGCTCCTCCAACGCGGCCAGCAGCGCCCGGCCGATGCCCCGGCGGCGCACGTCCGGGGCGACCGCCAGCCGGTTGATGAGGAATCCCGAGCCGGTGCCGCGGCCGCGCGCGGCGCCCACGATCCGTGGGCCCAGCTCCGCCTTGAGCAGGATGCGGTCCGCACCCAGGTAGGCGCCGACCTGCTCACGCGTCTCGGCGAGCGGGGCGATGTAGGGGTCGCCGCACGCCTGGGCCTCGTCCAGGTAGGCGGCACGCTGCACGGTCCAGATCGCACCGATGTCGGCTTCCACGGCGGCGGAGATACGCGGAGTACTCACGCTATCGACCCTAGCGAAAAGGGCCGCCCCCCGAAGGGGAGCGGCCCTCAGCGATTCGCGTCGCTCACACGGTGTTCAGGCGAACTACTCGCCACCGCCCGCGAGCTTCTCACGCAGCGCGGCCAGCGCCTCATCGGAGGCGAGGGCACCACCGGAGTTGTCGGCGTTGCCGCCGCCACCACCGGCGGGCGCGCTCGGCGCGGCCTCGGCCTCGGCACTGGGCGCCTCGGCGGCCTCGGCCTCGGCGGCCTGGGCCTCCTCGACCTGCTTGCGGTGCGCCTCGAAGCGGGACTGGGCGAGAGCGTACTGCTGCTCCCACTCGTCGCGCTGAGCCTCGTAGCCTTCGAGCCACTCGCCGCTCTCCGGGTCGAAGCCCTCGGGGTACTTGTAGTTGCCCTGCTCGTCGTACTCCGCGGCCATGCCGTAGAGGGTCGGGTCGAAGTCGACCTGGTCCGGCGAGACGCTCTCGTTGGCCTGCTTCAGCGAGAGGCTGATGCGGCGGCGCTCCAGGTCGATGTCGATGATCTTGACGAAGATCTCGGTGCCGACCTGGACGACCTGCTCCGGAATCTCGACGTGGCGCTCGGCCAGCTCGGAGATGTGGACCAGGCCCTCGATGCCCTCCTCGACGCGCACGAACGCACCGAACGGAACCAGCTTGGTGACCTTGCCGGGAACGACCTGGCCGATCTGGTGCGTGCGGGCGAACTGCTGCCAGGGGTCTTCCTGGGTGGCCTTGAGGGACAGGGAAACGCGCTCGCGCTCCATGTCGACGTCGAGAACCTCGACGGTGACCTCCTGGCCGACCTCGACGACCTCGCTCGGGTGGTCGATGTGCTTCCAGGACAGCTCGGAGACGTGCACCAGACCGTCGACGCCGCCGAGGTCCACGAACGCACCGAAGTTGACGATCGAGGAGACGACGCCCTTGCGGATCTGGCCCTTCTGCAAGGTGTTGAGGAACGTCTGGCGAACCTCGGACTGGGTCTGCTCCAGCCAGGCGCGGCGCGAGAGGACCACGTTGTTGCGGTTCTTGTCGAGCTCGATGATCTTGGCTTCGAGCTCGCGGCCGACGTAGGGCTGCAGGTCACGGACCCGGCGCATCTCGACCAGAGAGGCCGGGAGGAAGCCGCGCAGGCCGATGTCGAGGATGAGGCCGCCCTTGACGACCTCGATGACGGTGCCGGTGACGACGCCGTCCTCTTCCTTGATCTTCTCGATCGTGCCCCAGGCGCGCTCGTACTGGGCGCGCTTCTTGGACAGGATGAGACGGCCTTCTTTGTCCTCCTTCTGGAGGACCAGGGCCTCGACATGGTCGCCGACGGACACCACTTCACCGGGGTCGACGTCGTGCTTGATCGAGAGCTCGCGGGAAGGGATCACACCCTCGGTCTTGTAACCGATGTCGAGCAAGACCTCATCTCGATCGACCTTCACGATGGTGCCCTCGACAATGTCACCGTCGTTGAAGTACTTGATGGTCTCGTCGATCGCTGCGAGGAAGGCTTCCTCGGACCCGATGTCGTTGACCGCTACCTGGGGTGTCGAGGTTGCCTCGGTGCTGCTCGTCATGTGTGGGTGGACTCCGGACACGGATATGGACAGAAATTGGGACGCTGCGAAATCGAACGGACACCCGGCCGACCCTCGGAAACGACGGACCTCCGGAGCCGTCAACGCCCCCGGGTCGCCCCGCGTATCCGCTAGTGCCGTGCGTCCGCCGCGCCCACCCGGGCCCCCGACGCTTCCGATGCCGAGGCGGTCGATCTGCCCCGCTCGGGATGAACCTCCGAGGTCGAGCTGCGCATGCGAATCCACAACGCTCCGGTCAGAATATGAGACGCGGGCGTCTTGGTCAATCGGAATCCCGGACGTCTAACGGACCAAGAGCGCAACCAGCGCATTCCACTCCCCCCGCGTCACGCCCGAATGTGGCCCATCTCATGCCCCGGCGGGCGCACGGACCGGCCCGTCAGTCGTCGAACCGCCGCGACCGGGTCCGCTTCAGATCGGACCGCCGCCGCTTGGCACCGAGTCTGCGCTCCTTGGCACCGCGGCTCGGCCGGGTGGCCCGGCGCGCCCGGGGCCCCGGCGCCGCCGCCTCGGCCAGCAGCACGGCGAGCCGCTGCCGCGCCAGCTCCCGGTTGCGGGCCTGGGAGCGGGTGTCGGCCGCGGTGACCGTCAATACCCCGCCGACCAGGCGGCCCTCCAGCCGCCGAAGCGCGCGCTCGCGCTGCTCCCCGGTGAGCGCCGCGGTCGCGGTGAGGTCCAGGGAGACCGACACACGGGTGTCGGACGTGTTGACGTGCTGCCCGCCCGGCCCTCCGGAGCGGGAGAAGCGCCACCGCAGCTCCTCGTCGACCAGGAATACCCGGACACAGCCCGATGCGGATGCCGCCACTGCCGCCTCCCCCTCTCTTGCTTCCACGGAATCCCGTTGCCCGAAAGCCGCCCGCTCAGTGCGCGGCGTCGTGCCAGTCGCGGCCGACGCCGACCGACACGGCCAGCGGCACACGGAGATCATAGGCGTTCGCCATCTTCTCCGACACCAGTTTTCGGACATCCGCCAACTCGTCCGAGGTGACCTCCAAAACGAGTTCGTCGTGAACCTGCAGCAGCATCCGCGAGGAGAACCCGCCCTCACGCAGCGCCGCGTCCACGTCCAGCATCGCCACCTTGATGATGTCGGCCGCCGACCCCTGGATGGGAGCGTTCAGTGCCATCCGCTCGGCCATCTCCCGGCGCTGCCGGTTGTCGCTGGTCAGGTCGGGCAGGTACCGGCGGCGGCCCAGCATCGTCTCGGTGTAGCCGTCCCGGCGCGCCTGCTCCACCACCGCGTGCAGGTAGTCGCGGACCCCGCCGAACTGCGCGAAGTAGTCGTCCATCAGGCGCCGCGCCTCATCGGGGGCGATCCCCAGCTGAGTGGAGAGCCCATAGGCGCTCAGCCCGTAGGCCAGGCCGTAGTTCATCGCCTTGATCCGCGCCCGCGCCTCGCCGTCGACCTCGTCCACCCCGATCCCGAACACCCGCGCGGCGATCTCGGCGTGGAAGTCGTGGCCCGTCTGGAACGCCTCGATCAGCGAGGCGTCCTGGGACAGGTGCGCCATGATGCGCAGCTCGATCTGGCTGTAGTCCGCGGTCAGCAGCTGCTCGTAGCCCTCCCCCACGACGAACGCGCGGCGGATGCGCCGGCCCGCGTCGGTGCGCACGGGGATGTTCTGCAGGTTGGGGTCGGTCGAGCTGAGCCGCCCGGTGGCCGCCACCGTCTGGTGGAAGGTGGTGTGAATGCGGCCGTCCTCGGCGATCGTCTTGATCAGCCCCTCGACCGTGGTCCGCAGCCGGGTCTGGTCGCGGTGGCGCAGCAGGATCCCCGGAAGCTCGTGGTCGGTCTGGGTCGCCAGCCACGCCAGCGCGTCGGCGTCGGTGGTGTAGCCCGTCTTGATCCGCTTGGTCTTGGGCAGCTCCAACTCGGTGAACAGCACCTGCTGGAGCTGCTTGGGCGAACCCAGGTTGAACTCGTGGCCGACCACCCGGTGCGCCTCGGACACCGCCTGGCGCACCGCCGCGGCGAACTCCTCCTCCAAGCCGTCGAGGTAGGCCCGGTCGACCGCGATACCGGTGCGCTCCATCGCGCCCAGCACCCCCACCAGCGGCAGCTCCAGATCCGCCAGCAGCCGCTCGGCCCCCCGCTTGCGCAGGTCGGAGTCGAGGCCCGCGGCCAGGTCGAGGGTGGCGCGGGCCCGCGTCGCCAGGTCGCGTCGGGCGGCCTCGGCCGCGTCGCCCTCACCCGTCACGTCCAAGGCCAGCTGCTCTCCGTCGCCACCGTGCTCGGCCAGCTCCCGGTTGAGGTACCTGCGGCACAGATCCGCGAGATCGACCTTGCGCTGCCCCGGCTGGACCAGGTAGGCCGCGATCGCGGTGTCGCTGCTGAGGCCCCGCAGCTCCCAGCCGTGCGCCGCCAGCGCGAGCATGGGGCCCTTGGCCTCGTGCAGGGCCTTGGGGGCATCGGCGTCGGCCAGCCACGCGGCCAGCGCCCGCTCGTCGTCGGCGTCCAGGGCGGTCGGGTCGATGTGGGCGGCCGCGCCGTCGGCGGCGGCGATCGCCAGTCCGCCGACGGACCCGGCACCGCGGCCCCACGTGCCGGAGACGGCCAGGCCGACCCGCTCCCCGGTGGAGGCGTGGCCGCGCAGCCAGGCGGCGACCTCCCCGGTACCCGGCGCGGCCAGATCGACCGAGAAGCCCTCGGGGGCGGCGTCGGCCTCCGCGCTGTCGTCGGCCTCGGCGCCGACCACCGCGAACAGGCGATCGCGCAGGGTGGAGGCGAACTCCAGCGCGTCGAACAGGGAGTCGATGGAGGCGCGGTCGGCCTCCTTCATGGTGAGCCCGGTGACCGGGGCGCCGACCTCGACGTCGGTGGCGAGCTCGTTGAGCCGCTGGTTGCGCAGGACGTCGTCGAGGTGGTCGCGGAAGTTCTGCCCGGCCTTGCCGGTGACCTCGTCGGCGTGGGCGACCAGCTCGTCCAGCGACCCGTACTTGGCGATCCACTTGGCGGCGGTCTTGGGACCCACCCCCGGGACGCCGGGGAGGTTGTCGGCCTTCTCTCCCACGAGAGCGGCCAGGTCGCGGTACCGGTTCGGTGGCACCCCGTACTTCTCCTCGACCTTCGCCGGCGTCATCCGGGTCAGGTCGGACAGGCTCTTGCCCGGGTAGAGCACGGTGCAGGTGTCGGTCACCAGCTGGAAGGCGTCGCGGTCGCCGGAGGCGATGAGGATCTCCATGTCCTCCTCACCGCCCTGGCGGGCCACGGTCGCGATCACGTCGTCGGCCTCGAAGCCGGTGGCGGACAGGCTGGTCACACCCATCATCCGCAGCAGCTCCTGGATCAGCTCCACCTGGGAGGGGAACTCCGGCGGGGTCTCCGAGCGCCCGTCCTTGTACTCCTCGTACACCTCGTGCCGGAATGTCGGCCCGGACAGGTCCCAGGCCACCGCGATGTGCGTGGGCTGCTCGTCGCGCAGCAGCTTGATCAGCATCGAGGTGAAGCCGTAGACCGCGTTGGTCGACTGGCCGGTGCTCGTCGCGAACTTCTCCACGGGCAGCGCGAAGAAGGCGCGGAAGGCCATGGAATGGCCGTCCAGCAGCAGCAGGCGTCGGCGGCCGGCGTTCTCACCCCCGGCGCCCGGGGAGGAACTGTTCTGGTCGGGGGTCTGTTGAGTCTTCACCACATGCAAATCCTAGGATGCGGTGCGGACGTTTTCGCGGTTCCCGGCGGACGGACCCGCCGGGAAACCCCGGCGCCCCGAACGAGCGGGCGCCGACGGCCGCGATCCACTCACGGGAGGGTGAACGACATGACGCTGGACGCCGAGCAGCTCGCCGAGCTGATGGGGGCCGCCAACGCCGGCGGCGGACTCGGGGAGGCCATGGGGCTGGAGATCAGCGAGGCCTCGGCCAAGCGCGTCGTGGGGCGGATCCCCGTGGCCAAGAACACCCAGCCCTACGGCCTGCTGCACGGCGGCGCCTCCTGCGCGCTCGCCGAGACCCTGGGGTCGGTCGGGTCCGCCATCCACGCCGGCGAGGGCCGGATCGCCGTCGGCATCGAGATCAACGCGACGCACCACCGCAGCGCGACCGCGGGGTACGTGACCGGCGTGGCCACCGCCGTGCACCTCGGCCGCACCCTGGCCACCTGGGACATCGTCATCACCGATGAGGAGGGGCGCCGCGTGTGCACCGCGCGGCTGACCTGCATGCTGCGCGACGCCTGAGCCGGACCCCGCAGTGGGGGTGGGTTCCGCCGATCCGGCGGAACCCACCCCCACTGTCGTTTCTTGGGGTGGCCGTGACCGACATCCGACGATCGAGTGACCCAGTGTGATCACCTGCGGCCACACCGTCGTACCCCACCCCAGCAAAACGTCATGAACTGCGACTTTGCCAAAGAAACATGACTACAGAGAGATAACGGCATGAACCCGACTCTGCACCGACATGACCAAGCGCCTTCCGGTTCGCGAACCCCAGTGATTAAGTCGCGCTAACGCCGGACATTAAGCGAAGCACCACACGAGGCTTCGAACGGCGACTCATCCCCATCGCTAACAGCCGGTTGAACGGAGAGTCCTCGATGCCAGGCAAGAAGGCGCTCAGCCTCACCGCGGCGGCCGCGGCCCTTACCCTTGCAGCCACCGCCTGCGGAACGGGCGACGGAACGGATTCCGACGCCCTGCAGTACGGGTACGTCTTCCCGGAGACGGGCGACCTCTCCCACCTCGGCCCGCCCCAGATCACCGCCGCCAAGTACGCGCTGCACGAGATCAACGAGGCGGGCGGCGTGCTCGACCAGGAGGTCCCCGCCATCCTCACCGGCGACGAGGCCAACGACGCCGCCCAAGCCAACGACTCCGCTCAGCGGCTCATCGACCAGGACGTCGACATCGTCCTCGGTGCGGCCAGCTCCGGCATGACCCTGGCCATCATCGACACCGTCACCGGTGCGGAGAAGGTCCAGTGCTCCGGCTCCAACACCGCGCCCGGGCTGACCGAGGAGAAGCCGACCGAGTACTACGTCCGCACCGCCCCCAGCGACATGCTGCAGGGCCCCGTCCTCGCGGAGAAGATCGCCGGCGACGGCCACCAGAACGTCGCCATCACCTACCGCGCCGACGACTACGGCGAAGGCCTGGCCAACGCCGCCGCCACCGCCCTGGAGGACAACGGCATCGAGGTCAAGTACCAGGAGGGCTACGACCCCAACGCCCCGAACTTCGACTCCGTGGTCACCGAGGTCGCCAACCAGGACACCGACGCCGTCATCATGGTCTCCTTCGAGGAGGGCGTGCAGATCATCACCGGCCTCATCGAGGCCGGTGTCAACGCCGACCAGATGTACGGCACCGACGGCCTGAACGACGAGACGCTCGGCAACTCCGTCGACTCCGACAACCCCGGCATCATCGACGGCTTCCAGGGCACCGCACCGGACGTCGGCGAGGCCGAGTTCATCAGGGGCCTGCAGGAGTTCGACGAGAACCTCGAAGTCCTGCAGTTCGCCGGCCAGGTCTTCGACTGCGCCATCGTGACCGCGCTCGCCGCCGAACAGGCCGAGAGCACCGACCCGACCGTGTTCGTCAACGAACTGGCCGCGGTCACCCAGGACGGCGAGCAGTGCTCCTCGTTCGCCGAGTGCCGCGACCTGATCCGCGACGGCAAGGACATCGACTACCAGGGTGTCAGCGGCCCCATCGCCTTCGATGACAAGGGCGACGTCAGCCAGGCCACCTTCCAGATCTACGGCTTCGAGGACGGCGGCAAGCACACCAAGCTCGACGCCATCACCGTCCCCTGACCGGACCCGCACCACCCCGCACACACGGCCCCCGGACCGCCGTCCGGGGGCCGTGTCCTTTCCGCCGGTCGGCACGGACACCCCCGCGCACTCGCGTGACAGCGCCGCGGCCGCACCCGCACACACCCGGACCACCCGGCCCCGGGCGCGCGCCCGAGGAGTGCGGGCGACCCGCCGGGTGGCGTCGCGCCCCATGGACATCGTTCAGGGGTTACCGGCGTTCATCGTCGCCGTCGTCCTCATCTCGGCCTCCCCCGGCCCTGCGATGGCGCTGATCTTCCGCAGAGCCGCCCTCCACGGGTTCCGCTCCAGCGTGGCGACGGTACTCGGGCTGGAAGCGGGAATCTACCTGTGGGCGCTTGCCGCCGGGGCCGGGCTGGCCGCCCTGTTGGCGGCCTCCCACACCCTCTACCTCACGATCCAGATCGCGGGTGCCTGCTTCCTGGCCTACCTGGGAATACGCTCCTGGGCCGCCGTGCTCCGGGACCGCCGCACCGATGCCGCCGACCCCGGCCGGGCCGATCCTCCCCCACCGCAGACGTCCACACGCGCCGCATTCGGCGAGGGGCTGGTCGTCCAACTCGCCAACCCCAAGGCCGCCGTCTTCATGTTCGCCTTCTACCCGCAGTTCATCTCCGCCGACCAGCCCCTCCTGGCGACCACCGCCGCCCTGGCACTCCTCCAGGTCGGCGTGGAGACCACGCTGTACCTGGCCCTGGCCGCCGGGGTGGCACGGGCCGGCACCCGGTTCCGCCGCCCCACCATCCGACGCCGACTCGAAGCGGTCACCGGCACCGTACTCATCGCCCTGGCCGGACGGCTCCTGCTCACAGCGCGGTGACGGCCTCCCCCTACCGCGGGGGAGGCCGTCACCGTCGAACCGCTCCCCTACCCCGCCTTGGCCAGGGTGCCCAGGTAGAGCTCGATCACGTTGGGGTCGTCCAGCAGCTCGCGGCCGGTGCCCGTGTAGGCGTTGCGGCCCTGGTCCAGCACGTATCCGCGGTCGCAGATCTGCAGGCAGCGGCGCGCGTTCTGCTCCACCATGATCACCGAGACGCCCGTCGCGTTGATCTCCTTCACGCGCTGGAACACCTCGTCCTGGAAGATCGGCGAGAGCCCCGCGGTCGGCTCGTCGAGCAGCAGCACCGACGGCTCCATCATCAGCGCCCTGCCCATCGCGACCATCTGCCGCTCACCACCCGACAGCGCCCCCGCCTTCTGCCTGCGCCGCTCCGCCAGCAGCGGAAACACCTCCGATACCGCCGCGAACCGCCGCTGGAACGCCTTCGGACGCAGAAACGCGCCCATCTCCAGGTTCTCCTCCACCGTCAGCGAAGGGAACACGTTCTGCGTCTGCGGAACATAGCCCACGCCGCGCGACACCAGCTCGTGCGCGCTGCGGTTGGCGATGCTCTCCTCGCGCAGCACGATCGTGCCCTCGCGCACCGGGATCAGCCCGAAAATGGTCTTGACCAGCGTGGACTTGCCCGCGCCGTTCGGGCCGATGATCCCGACGACCTCCCCCTCCCGCAGGGTCAGGGTGCAGCCGTTGAGGATGTTCACCTCCGGGACATAACCCGCCTTCACCTCGTTGGCGACCAGCAGGTACTCCGAGAAGTCCTCGACCGCCGCCACACCGGCGTGCTCCAGCACCTCCTCGCGCGCGTCCTGCAGCGCCGCGGCCTCCTCCGGCGTCTCCGGCCCATGGTCGTGCGGAAGGCCGTGCGGCTGACCGTGGCCGGAAGCGGGACCGGGGCCGTGCCCCTGACCGGGTGTGGATCGCGGGGTGTCCCCCGGGAACTCGCTCATCGTCCCTCCTCCTCGCCCGTCGCGGTACCCTCGGCCCCTGCGCCGGGGCCGCCGCTGCCCGGCTCATCGTGATGCGCCCCCAGGTAGGCATCGATGACCTGCTGGTTCGACCGAATGTCGTCGGGCGTCCCCTCAGCGATCACCTGTCCCTGGGCCAGCACCACGATCCAGTCGCTGATGCCCATGATCACGTCCATGTCGTGCTCGACGAAGAGCACCGTCATGCCCTCGTCGCGCAGCGCCGTGATGTGCCCGAGCAGCGACTGCACCAGCGCCGGGTTCACCCCGGCCATCGGCTCGTCCAGCATCACCATGGACGGCTCCACCATCAGCGAGCGCGCCATCTCCAGCAGCTTGCGCTGCCCGCCGGAGAGGCTGCCCGCGAGCTCGTCCCTCTTCGCATCGAGCTTGAACCGCGTCAGCAGGTCCATCGCACGTTCGACGTTGGCCTTCTCCTGCCCGGCCCATCGCGGCCGCAGAAACGCGCCGAAGAACCGCTCACCCGTCTGGCCCTGGGCCGCGAGCAGCATGTTGTCCAGCACCGTCATCCTGGTCAGCGCCTTGGTGAGCTGGAAGGTACGCACCATGCCGCTGCGCGCCACCGTGTGCCCGGGCATCCCGTTCAACCGGCGGCCCTCGAACGACCACTCGCCCGCGTCCACCCGGTCGAAACCGGTGAGCAGGTTGAACAGCGTCGACTTACCCGCACCGTTCGGGCCGATCAGCGCCGTGATCGTGCCCCGCTGCACCTCCAGGTGCTCCACGTCCACGGCCGTCAGGCCGCCGAACGAGCGGCGCACCCCGCTCGCCCGCAGGATCGGGTCCGGCTTGGCCACCCCCGGACGCGGCTCCACACCGGCCATCCGGTCGACCACGGCACCCGCGCCCGCACCCCGGGGTTCCATCGCGTCACTTGACATTGACCAGCATCTCCTTGCGGTTGCCGATGAGCCCCTGCGGCCGGTAGATGATCAGCAGCACCAGCGCGACACCCACGAACGCGTGCCGCAGCGCACCGATGTCGGCGGCGCCCAGGAACGGCAGCACCCCCGCCCCGGCCAGCGCCCGCAGCGTCTCGTCGAACGCCGTCAGCAGGAACCACATCACCACCGGGCCGATCACCGGGCCCAGCGTCCGGCCCGCGCCGCCCAGCAGCAGCATCGCCCACAGGTAGAACGTCACCTGCGGCATGAACTGGTCGGCCGTGATGTTCTGCTGGTTCAGCGCGATCATCGCGCCGGCCAGGCCACCGAACACACCGCCCAGC
This sequence comes from Nocardiopsis mwathae, assembly GCF_014201195.1. Lineage (NCBI taxonomy): Bacteria > Bacillati > Actinomycetota > Actinomycetes > Streptosporangiales > Nocardiopsidaceae > Nocardiopsis > Nocardiopsis mwathae. Next base: position 2,785,701 of record NZ_JACHDS010000001.1, read on the forward strand.
ACCAGGCTCTGCATCTTGTAGGCATAAACGTTCTTGCCCAGACTGCGCACCGCGTCCTCGTCCTCGCGGATGCCCTTCAGGACACGGCCCCACGGGCTGTGGATCAGCAGCGCCGTGATCGCCAGCGCCAGCGCCACCAGGCCCCAGGCCGCCAGCATCAGCCACAGCTGGCGCGACGAGAACGACACGATCAGGAAGTCGTACCGGCCCGGCGGGAACGGATTCAGCTCGTTGAAGTCGACCGCGAAACCCTGCAGGCCGTACACGCCGCCGGTCACCGGCCGCGCGAACTCCGCCCGGTACAGCAGGCGCCCCACCTCGGCCACCGCGATCGTCGCGATCGCCAGATAGTCCGCGCGCAACCGCAGCGTCGGGATACCCAGCAACAGGGCCAGCAGCGCCGAACAGGCCACACACGTCAGCAGACCCACCCACAGCGGCTGGTCGTAGACCACCACCGGGATGGCCACACCGTAGGCGCCGACCAGCATGAAGCCCACCTGGCCGAAGTTGAGCAGGCCCGTGTAGCCGAAGTGCAGGTTCAGCCCGATGGCCGCCAGCACGTAGATGGCCGCGATCGGCCCGATCGCCGACTCCAGCGAGGTGGTGAGGATGTTCAGAATGTCCATCGTCGTTACTCCCCTACCCGACCCGCTCGCGTCGGCCCAGGATCCCCTGGGGCCGGACCAGCAGCACGATGATCATGATCGCCAGCGCCCAGGCGTTCATCAGCTGCGGAGAGAACCACAGCGTCGACAACTGGGCGATCAGGCCGATCGCCAGACCGCCGACCATCGCCCCATACGCGGTACCGAGCCCGCCCAGGATCACCGCGGCGAACATCAGCAGCAGAAGATGGAAGCCCATCTGCCAGTACACCGTCTGGTTCAGGCCGAGGAACACGCCGCCCAACGCCGACAGCGCACCGCCCAGACCCCAGACGTACAGCGTCACCCGGTCCACATCGATCCCGGAGGACTCCGCGAGATCCCGGTTGTCCGAGACCGCGCGCATCGCCTTCCCGATCCGGGTGAACTGCAGCATGCTCGCCACCAGCACCAGCACCCCGATCGACAGCAACAGGATCGTCAGATCGCGGGGCGTGATCGAGAACGGACCGATGTGCAGCATCTCCTGGATGCGGAACTCGGAGTACTTGGTGCGCCGGGCGCCGAAGCCCACCAGCAGCAGGTGGCGCAGGATCAGCGCGAGACCGATCGTCACGATGAACATCTGGATCAGCGCCACGTTGCGCCGCCGCAGCGGCCGCCACAGGAACCGCTCCATCGCCACACCCAGCACACCGCCGAGGACCACCGCCAGCACCGATCCCACGACCAGCGGGTTCGTGGCGAAACCCAGCACCGGGACGCCGTCGAAGACAGCGTTGAAAGCGGAGAACAGCGCCATGTTGCTGAACATCATCGCCATCATCGCGCCGAAGGTGACCATGTCGCCGTGGGCGAAGTTGATCATCCGGGTGGTGCCGAAGATCAGCGACAGGCCGACCGCGGAGATCGCGATGATCAGCCCGAAGATGACACCGGAGAGGGTCAGCTGCAGGACCTTCGTGGAGAAGGGCGTCCCGGCGTCGACGCCGGGTGCCTCGACGACCCCCTCGTCCTCGTCGCCGGCGGGTGTGGCGCCCTCCCCGGGCGCGGCGTCGTCCTCGGGGGACGGCGTCGCCGGAGTCGCCTCCGCCTCCTCCTGCCCGGCCGCGACCAGGGGGAAGACCACGGTGAAGGCCTGGCCCTCCCGCACCGTGACGTCTCGCTCGGGCCCGGGGGTCTCCCGCAGGGCGTACTGATCGGGTATGGAGTCTTCGTCCAGGACCACGCGGTAGTCACCCGGTCCGGGCACTTCCACGGTCCATTCGCCGGCAGAGCCGGTGGTCGCCGATTCGATCTCCGAGCCGTCCTGACTGACGGTGATGTCGATGCCTGCGACACCATCGTCGGTCCCTGGGGCCCGGATCTGTCCGGTCAGCGACTCACCGCCTTGGACGTCTGCCGCTGCGGACACCGGGACCACCAGGATTGCGGCGATCACGGCGAGCAGCACGGTCACGAGGCGTGTGCGCACGCGCACTCCTTGCGCATCTTGGGATGGCCGATCCGAGCAGTGCTGCCCGACCGGTTCTTTGCTGTTCGGTGGCGCGAGTTTAGCCCGGTTTACCCAGGTCATTCAGCATGCCTTAAGCCACGTGACCCAAACGTCACCCCTTTGTGTGCATACGTGACTGAATCGGGACACACCGCGCATTGACGGCGGATCAAAACCCGGCAAAGAGCCGAGGGCCCCATCCCCTGAACAGGCGGGACTCTCTGCCGCCAAGAGAACACGGAGCGCACCCGAGCGATCGCGGGCACCGTCTGCGCTCGTTGATTTCGGACGCCCTCGGACACCGGTCCGCATGACGATCGACGATGACTCTCCGTCACACCTACCCCGGACCCGGGCGTGTCGGCACGACAGGGAGCACGCGTAGGACCGGAAGGACGTGCAGGACGTGCAGGACGTGCAGCAGGCGGACGGCGCACACGAGGGCGCGCCTCCCCGCTCCGATCCGGGAAGGCGCGCCCTCGTACATGTCTCTCCGCTCCGGCCTCGATCCGCCGGAGAAGGCCGTCCTACTTCTGCGGCGGCTCCTGGCCCTCCAGCGTCTCGACGACGGTCTCGGCGACCTTGCGCATGGTCAGCCGCCGGTCCATCGAGTTCTTCTGGATCCACCGGAACGCCTCGGGCTCACTCAGCCCGTGGCGGCTCTGCAGCAGCCCCTTGGCGCGCTCGACCAGCTTGCGCGTCTCCAGGCGGTCCTGGAGGCCACTGACCTCCGCCTCCAGAGCCGAGAGCTCGGCATAGCGGCTGACGGCCATCTCGATGGCCGGAACCAGGTCGGCCTTGTTGAACGGCTTGACGAGGTACGCCATCGCCCCGGCGTCCCGCGCACGCTCGACCAGCTCCCGCTGGGAGAAGGCGGTCAGGATCACCACCGGCGCGATCCGATCGCCCGCGATCCGCTCAGCGGCCGACAGCCCGTCCAGGATCGGCATCTTGATGTCAAGGATGACGAGATCCGGCTTGAGCTCGTTGGCCAGACGTATCGCGGTCTCACCGTCACCCGCCTCGCCCACGACGGCATAGCCGTCTTCCTCAAGCATCTCCTTGAGATCAAGCCTGATGAGGGCCTCGTCTTCCGCGATCACCACGCGGCTCTGCGTCGTCGTCACGTACATGAGGGTACCGAGATCGGCTACGATGCTAGTCGTCCAGGGCGGCGATCCGCGGTAATCGTGACAGCACTGTTGACAGAGACCCTACCCGGAAATCTTTACCAAAAAGATGGCCAAGTAGCTTGACAAATTGACCCAGCCCCGGTAGTCCAATCGGCAGAGACCATGGCTTCAAAATCCATACAGTGTGGGTTCGAGTCCCACCCGGGGTACTTTCCGAAAAATCAGACGCAGACATCAACCCCGGAATGGCCCGGCCGGGCCATTCCGGGGTTATTTTTCTGTGGATAATCGAACATAGGTACGATGGACGCAGCATCCTAGTCCTATGTACCCCCGCGAAACCGTTGACAAGGCCCTGCATCTTCACTCCCAAGGATGGACCGATCACGCCGTGGCTCTCGTGTGCGGGGTCTCTGTCCAGTCAGTCCGCAACTGGCGCACCGGCCGGAGACGACGCTCCACGGAGGAGGAGTCGGCGAGCTACTGCCCGCAGTGTTCCGGAGCGAGCCTGGATCACCGCGCCTACGCGTACCTCCTCGGCCTCTACCTCGGCGACGGCTACATCGGCTATGTCGGAGCACGGGCGAAGCAGATCTGGGCGCTGCAGATCAGCTGTGGGAACGCCTGGCCCGGGCTGATCAACGAATGCATGGAGGCCTTGCGCGCAGTCCGACCGGATCGTCCGATCCACATCGTGGAGAGGGCCGGCTGCAAGGATGTGAAGGTCTACTGGAAGCACTGGCTGTGCCTGTTCCCCCAACACGGCACAGGCCACAAGCACAGCCGCCGGATCATCCTGGAGGAGTGGCAGCTCACGATCGTCGAGGCCTACCCTCGGGAGTTCATTCGCGGCCTCATCCACTCCGACGGCTGTCGGACGACCAACCGCGTTCGGCGGAAGGTCGACGGTGAGTGGAAGCACTACGAGTACCCGCGCTACTTCTTCTCCAACGCCTCCAGGGACATCCTCGGCCTGTTCGTCATCGTGCTGGACCGGCTCGGCGTCCAGTGGAAGTTCCGATGGTGCCCGGGGAAGGCAGGGCACCAGATCCAAGGCATCGTCTCGATCGCCAAGAAGCCCTCGGTCGCGATCCTGGACTCGTTCATCGGCCCGAAGTACTGACCCCGCCCCGCTCCCTGCGCCCCTCAGCAGGATCTTTGCGTTCGGCCGCGCACACAGGGCGATCAGGGGCGGTCACATCACGGCTACAACCTGGGCACAACCCGTGGGTTTGGTCGCCACGACGGGCTATAGTCCCCGATCCTGTAATCGGGAGTGGTTCGGGTAGCGGCATCGTCAGTCGACGTCGACGGCGTGCCGAATACCCGTTGCGAAGGGAGTACCGGGTGTTCACCGCGGTCGCCGGGGTGGTCGGGGCGCTGACGATCGGTGCCTGGGCCATCGTGGCCTGGGGATCGCAGCGGCGTCAGCCGTGGCTGATGGCTCCCCTCGCGCTGCTCATCGTCGCGCTCGTGGTGGCGAATCAGGGGGCGTGGGCGTTCCTTCCGATCGTCGCGCTCGCCGCCGGGTCCTTCGCCGAGCTGGTCATCGGGGCGCGGGAGGCCCCCACGCTGCGCACCAAGCACCCCGACGCGCCCCTGAGCACCGAGCGTTGGGCGGCGGCCGTGGCCGCACCGTTCCGGGTGGCGCTGGCCGAGCCGTGGGACGTGGTGGTCCGCCCGCAGCTGCGGCGGCGCTACCGCAAGGTCTTCGAGCTGGAGTGGGGCGTGGTCGACCGCGAGACGCTGCTGGCGACGGTGGACCGGCTGTGGGACGAGCTGCACGCCGGGGGACGCGCCGACCTGGTAGTCGATCTGCGTACGGGGACGGCGCGCAGCCGCGATCCCGAGGGCAAGCGGGACGAGCAGCGGATTCGGCTGACTCCTGCGCAGGTCGAGCGGATGCGGGAGATCACCGGGGCCGACGATTCGGCGGAGACCGTGGTCATCGGCGCCTACCAGTGGTGGAAGTCGGTGCACCTGATCCGGTTGACGTGCGGGGGTGCGACGCTGGATTGGTTGAGTCCGGTGGAGACGCACAATCTGCTGCGGCGGGTCGCCACCGATCTGCAGCGGCGTTACGCGAGCTGGCAGGAGTTGGCCGAGGCGTTCCACGGCGGTTACCTGCTGTGGCACGGGGGCGGCTCGGACGACGCGGGGTCCGACCGGGTGTGGACGGCGCTGGGCCTGCTCACGACCGACGACGCGAGTCCGTGGAAGCTGCTGCCGTGGGACATGCCGCTGGAGCGGGCGCCCTACGAGAACGGTGTCCCCAACGCCCAGCCGCATTGAGCCGCGCCGGGCTCACCGGCAGGGCACCGTTGCCGTCCGGTGGCCGGAGGGCGTCCGAGGAAAAGCCGGGGCCCGGCCTGGAAGGCGCGGGGCGCCTCCCGTGGCCGGGCCCGTGTGGGTTCTTACCGTGCGGTCACTTGCCGTGGGCGATGGCGTCGCCGAGGCGGTGGACCCGCAGTGAGTTGGTGGAACCGGGGGTTCCGGGCGGGCTGCCGGCGACGATGACGACCTTGTCGCCCTTGCTGTAGACGCCCATCTCCAGCAGTTCGCTCTCGACCTGGGCGACCATGGCGTCGGTGTGGTCGACCCAGGGCACGCAGTACGTTTCGACGCCCCAGGTGAGGGCGAGCTGCGAGCGGGTGCTGGGCTCGGTGGTGAAGGCCATGAGCGGGATGGGTGAGCGGTAGCGGGCCAGGCGGCGTGCGGTTTCGCCGGACATGGTGAACGCGACGAGTGCCTTGGCGCCGATGGTGGCGCCGACTTCGGCTGCGGCGCGGGCGATGGATCCGCCGGTGGTCTCCGGCACCCGGTTGAGGATGTGGGAGGCGCGGAGGGATTCCTGTTCGGCGGCGGCGACGATGCGGTCCATGGTCTGCACGGTTTCGACCGGGTACTGGCCGACGCTTGTTTCGCCGGACAGCATGACGGCGTCGGCGCCGTCGAGGACGGCGTTGGCGACGTCGGAGGCCTCGGCGCGGGTGGGCCGGGGTGCGCTGATCATGGATTCGAGCATCTGGGTGGCGACGATGACGGGTTTGGCCTTGTCGCGGCACCGTTCGATGGCGCGTTTCTGCACCATGGGGACGTTTTCGAGGGGCAGTTCGACGCCGAGGTCGCCGCGGGCGACCATGACGCCGTCGAAGACCTCGATGATGTCCTGGAGGCGTTCGACGGCCTGGGGCTTCTCGATCTTGGCGATGAGCGGGACGCGGACGCCGACTTCGTCCATGATGCGGTGGCATTCGTCGGCGTCGGCGGGGCTGCGCACGAAGGACAGGGCGACGGTGTCGACGCCTTGTTCGAGGGCCCAGCGGAGGTCGGCCTCGTCTTTCTCGGTGAGGGCGGGGACGCTGACGGAGACGCCGGGGAGGTTGAGTCCCTTGTTGTTGGAGACGGGTCCGCCGATGATGACGCGGGTGTGGACGTCGGTGCTGGTGGTCTTGGTGCATTCCAGCACGACGCGGCCGTCGTCGATGAGTACGCGGTCGCCGGGGCGGACGTCGCCGGGGAGGCCTTTGTAGGTGGTGGAGACTCGGCGCGCGTCGCCGGGGACGTCGTCGGTGGTGACGGTGAATTCGTCGCCGGGTGCGAGTTCGACGGGGCCGTCGGCGAAGGTGCCGAGGCGGATCTTGGGCCCTTGGAGGTCGGCGAGGATTCCGACGCTGCGTCCGGCGGCCTCGGCGGCGGCGCGTACGTTGTCGTAGTTGTTGCGGTGGTCCTCGTATGTTCCGTGGCTGAGGTTGAGTCGCGCTACGTCCAGCCCGGCGTCGACGAGCGCGCGGAGTGTGTCCGGGCTCGATGTGGCTGGGCCGAGGGTCGCGACGATTTTTGCTCGACGTGTCACGTAGTAACTCTACGACGGTTTGGGACCCAGGTGGTCTAAACCAGGTTGCGGCTAGGTGTCGGTGAGCTGGTGTTCCGGCGAATTGCGTTCCCCGCGGGGGTGGCGTGGTGGGGGTGGGGGGTAGCTTGGCGCGTTATGGCCGAGTGGTGTCGGGGTGAGGTGGTGGCGGCGCTGGGCGCGGAGGTGTCGCGTCTGGTGCGGGTTCTGTCGGGCTTGTCGGAGGAGGAGGTGGTGCGGCCGACGCGGTGTTCCCCGTGGGATGTGGCTGCGTTGGCGGTGCACACGGTGGGGGCGCTGGACCGGGTGGGGGTGATGTTGGGTGCGGAGGCGCCGGGGCGGGCCGTGGTGGGCGCGGCGGGGTATTACCGGCCGGATGTGCGGTTGTCGGCGGAGGTGGATGCGGATCGGGTGCGCAGCGCGGTGGAGGTCGCCGCGCGCCGGTCGGATGCGGGTGAGATGGGGCGTGTGTGCGCCGGGGTGTGGCGGGGGTTGGAGCCGCGGCTGGCGCGGGAGCCGGTGGATCGGGTGGTGCTGACGCGGCACGGTGACGCGATGCTGTTGACGGATTTCCTGGTCACCCGGGTGGTGGAGCTGGTGTTGCACGGCGTGGACCTGGCGGATGCGCTGGGGCGTGAGCCGTGGCCGGATGGGGCCGCGTTGGGCGTGGTGGAGCGGTTGGCGTTCGGCGGCGGTGATCCGGGGCTGCCTGCGTTGGATGCGGTGCGGGCGGCGACGGGGCGTGCTTTGCCGGGTGGGCCGGGGTGGGCGGCGCTGGCCGGGTCGGGGGTACGGGTGTTGGCGTTCGGTCGGCCGGATGCGGATGGTCGTGGGGTGTGACCGTGCGGGGGTTTCCGGGTGGACGGGTGGACGGTCGGTCGGATCCGGGTGGCCCGGTTCCGGCCGACCGTCGGTGAGGGCGGTTCAGACCTGGAGGACGGGGGTGGGGGCGGCGTCGATGCGGCCGTAGGCCCGCAGGGTGGTCAGGCGTTGGATGCTGATGATGCCGCGCCAGTCGCTGGTGACGGTGTCGACCCAGGTCTCCCAGTTGATGGGCCAGCCGCCGTCGTCTTGCTGCTGTCGGGTGAGGGCGTCGAGGTGCTTTTCGATTTCGGCGTCGGTGAAGAGGCGGCGCGCGATGTGGGTGGGTGTGGTCGCGAGGTCGAGGGGGGTGTGGACGTGCCCGGTGGCGTCGGGGTCGAGTTCGATGACGGCGCGGATCATGGGTGCGAGTCGTTCGAATTCGGCGTCGGCGCGGGGGCGGTCGGCGACGTGCTGGAGGAAGGTGCAGATCGCCATGGCTTCGATGGGTTCGGTCCAGTGGAGGCCGGCGATGCGGGTCCAGCAGAAGGCGGTGGCGCGGTCGCGCCAGGGGTGGGCGGCGTGGTGCTTGTGCAGGATGCCGGCGATGGATGCGGTCGGGGTGAGGGTGCCGCTGAAGTCGTCGGTTTCGCGCCACCAGGGTGCGGCTTCGGTGTGGCGGACGCTGGGCAGGACGTTGGGGACGCCGCCGTTGGCGTGGGTGATGGAGGTCAGGTATCGGCAGACGTCGGCGGTGGTGTCGCGGTCGATGCGCCCGAGCTCGTCGAGATATCGCAGGGCGGTTTCCACCGCGACGGGCTGGCTGCCGTGACCGCGCAGGTCGGGTTCCAGCCCATTGCCATAGCCACCGTCCACGTTCCGGTAGGAGTCGAGGGCTGCGAGTATGGGGTCGGCTGGCCCGCAGGTGAAGTGGAAGGCGTAGCGGTGCCGGTCGATGAGGCGTGCGTTGCGCGCGATGAAGTGTTCCGCTGAGCGGAGTTGGTCTTTGGTCAACAGGGTCATATCTCGAAGGTACGCCCGGGGGTCCCTGTTCAAACCTCGGTGAGCTACGTCATATGTCGGCGTTTGCCCAGTTCGCGGTGGTCGCTTCGCTGAGAATCGGGGATTTTGCGCGAAAGATTCTCACGGCTTCTTAACGTAGCTAGGGGAACTCTCACCCGACGCCGACCGTTGCGGATCGACGGCGGTGCATGAGGTAGGCGCCGCCCCACGACACGAAGATCAGCACCCCGACGACGAATCGCGCCTCGTCGACGTACTGCTCGGGGTAGATGACGCCGGTCAGGTAGTGGTCGATGAAACCCGTGGGCGCGAGCCCTTCTTGGCCGGCCCGAATCCGACCCCAGTCCTCGATGTGGGTCAGCGGGCACGGCCAGCCGATGAGGGTGATGAGGATGCCGTACCAGGCGCACACCAGGTGTGGCCAGATCAGCCCCGGCCACCGCCAGGCGAGGAACCCGCCCAGCGTGACGTAGAGGAGGAAGGCGAAGTGCAGGATCATCGCCGTCTCACCGATCAGCCGGTACCCCATATGTCCAGGATAGACGGCGCCGACCTGGGCTGACAGGGCTCGGAGGCCCGGTGGATACGGGGGTGCGGGGGCCGCCGCTCCGGGCGGCGGCCCCCGCGCTGTGCCTGTCGGTCGCGGATGTCCGCGGTCAGACCAGCGGCCGCTCGGTGGGCGGGATGGCCACCGGGAGTGCGGTCTCCTCGGTCAGGTAGCGGTCGATCCCGGCGGCCGCCGAGCGGCCCTCGGCGATCGCCCACACGATCAGCGACTGGCCGCGGCCCATGTCGCCGGCGCAGAACACACCGTCGACGGTGGTCGCGTAGTCGCCGTCGCGCACCACGTTCCCGCGCCCGTCGAGCTCGACTCCCAGCTGCTCGATCATGCCCTCCTTCTGCGGGCCGACGAAGCCCATGGCGAGCGTGACCAGGTCGGCCGGGAGTTCCCGCTCGGTGCCCTCGACCGGTTCGAAGCCCTTGTCGGTGCGCTTGACGTCGACGAGCTTGAGCGCCCGGACCCGGCCCTGACCGTCGCCGAGGAATTCCACGGTGTTCACGGAGTAGATCCGCTTACCGCCTTCCTCGTGCGCGCTGGTGACCTTGTACAGCGTCGGCATGGTCGGCCACGGCTGGGAGTCGGGGCGGTTCACCGGCGGCTTGGGCATGATCTCCAGCTGGGTGACCGACGCCGCGCCCTGCCGGTGGGCGGTACCCACGCAGTCCGCGCCGGTGTCGCCGCCGCCGATGACGATGACGTGCTTGCCCTCGGCGGTGATGGCCGGCTGCTCGTAGTCGCCCTCCTGCACGCGGTTGGCCAGCGGCAGGTACTCCATGGCCTGGTGGACGCCGTCCAGCTCGCGGCCGGGCACCGGAAGGTCGCGCCAGGCGGTGGCGCCGCCGGCGAGCAGCACCGCGTCGTGCTCGGAGCGCAGCCGCTCGACGGTGACGTCCACGCCGACGTCGACGCCGGTGCGGAAGTTCGTGCCCTCGGCGGCCATCTGTCCGATGCGCCGGTCGACGTGCCGCTTCTCCATCTTGAACTCGGGGATGCCGTAGCGCAGCAGCCCGCCGATGCGGTCGGCCCGCTCGAAGACGGTCACGTCGTGACCGGCGCGGGTGAGCTGCTGGGCGGCGGCGAGCCCGGCCGGGCCGGAGCCGACCACCGCGACCTTCTTGCCGGTGCGCACCTCGGGCGGCTGGGGGCGCACCCAGCCCTCCTCCCAGGCCCGGTCGATGATCGAGACCTCGACGTTCTTGATGGTGACGGCCGGCTGGTCGATGCCCAGCACGCACGCCGACTCGCACGGGGCGGGGCACAGCCGCCCGGTGAACTCGGGGAAGTTGTTGGTGGCGTGCAGGCGCTCGATGGCCTCGCCCCAGTCGTGCCGGTAGACGAGGTCGTTCCACTCGGGGATGAGGTTGCCCAGCGGGCAGCCGTTGTGGCAGAACGGGATGCCGCAGTCCATGCAGCGCGACGCCTGCTTGGTCACCGTGCCGCGGTCGAAGTCCTCATAGACCTCGCGCCAGTCCTGGATACGGACGTCGACGGGGCGGTGGGCGGGCAGCTCCCGCTCGGTGATCTTGAGGAAGCCCTTCGGGTCAGCCATGTGTGATTCCCTCCTTTCGTAGGCGCCGGCTAGGACTGGGCGGAGGCCATGACGGCCTCGTTGACGTCGCGGCCGTCGCGTTCGGCGGCGGCCTGGGCGAGCAGCACCCGCTTGTAGTCGCGCGGCATGACCTTGCCGAACCGCGCCGCGGCCGTGTCGAAGTCGGCCAGCAGGCGGCGGGCGACCCCCGAACCGGTCTCGGTGAGGTGGCGCTCCAGCACGTCGCGCAGGAACGCGCGGTCGTCCTCGTCGAGGCCCTCGATGTCGACCATCTCGTGGTTGACCCGTGCGGGGTCGAGGTCGAGCACGTAGGCGATACCGCCGGACATCCCGGCCGCGAAGTTGCGGCCGGTGCGGCCGAGGACGACGGCGCGGCCGCCGGTCATGTACTCGCAGCCGTGGTCGCCGACGCCCTCGGCGACGGCCAGCGCGCCGGAGTTGCGCACGCAGAACCGCTCGCCGACGATGCCGCGCAGGAACACCTCGCCGGAGGTGGCGCCGTAGGCGATGACGTTGCCGGCGATGATGTGGTCCTCCGGTGCGAAGGGGGCGTCCTCGGCGGGCCGGACGATGATGCGGCCGCCGGAGAGGCCCTTGCCGACGTAGTCGTTGGCGTCGCCGCTCAGGCGCAGGGTGACGCCGCGGGGCACGAACGCCCCGAAGGACTGCCCGGCCGACCCGGTGAAGGAGATGTCGATGGTGTCGTCGGGCAGGCCTTCGGCGCCGTGGCGCTTGGTGACCTCGTGGCCGAGCATGGTGCCGACCGTGCGGTTGACGTTGCGCACCGGCAGCTCCAGCTTGAGCGGCTCCCGGTATTCCAGGGCGCCCTCGGAGAGCTGGATGAGGGTGTTGTCCAGGGCCTTCTCCAGCCCGTGGTCCTGGTCGCGCACCCGGTGGCGGTGGTCGCCGCCCCACGGCTCGACGTCGCGCAGGATGGGCGCCAGGTCCAGGCCGGAGGCCTTCCAGTGGTCGACGGCCTCGGCGGTGTCGAGGACCTCGACGGCGCCGATGGCCTCGTCGAGGGTGCGGAAGCCCAGCGCGGCCAGGTACTCGCGCACCTCCTCGGCGATGAACTCGAAGAAGTTCACCACGAACTCGGCCTTGCCGGAGAACCGCTCGCGCAGCACCGGGTTCTGGGTGGCCACGCCGACGGGGCAGGTGTCGAGGTGGCAGACGCGCATCATGACGCAGCCGGAGACGACCAGGGGGGCGGTGGCGAAGCCGTACTCCTCGGCGCCCAGCAGTGCGGCGACGATGACGTCGCGGCCGGTCTTCATCTGCCCGTCGGCCTGCACGACGATGCGGTCGCGCAGCCCGTTGAGCAGCAGGGTCTGCTGGGTCTCGGCCAGGCCGAGCTCCCAGGGGGTGCCGGCGTGCTTGAGCGAGGTCAGCGGGGAGGCGCCGGTGCCGCCGTCGTGCCCGGAGATGAGCACGACGTCGGCGTGCGCCTTGGAGACCCCGGCTGCCACGGTGCCCACGCCCGCTTCGGAGACCAGCTTGACGTGGACCCGCGCCTGCGGGTTGGCGTTCTTCAGGTCGTGGATGAGCTGGGCGAGGTCTTCGATGGAGTAGATGTCGTGGTGGGGCGGCGGCGAGATGAGGCCGACGCCGGGGGTGGAGTGCCGGGTGTCGGCGACCCACGGGTAGACCTTGTGGCCGGGCAGCTGGCCGCCCTCGCCGGGCTTGGCGCCCTGGGCCATCTTGATCTGGATGTCGTCGGCGTTGGTGAGGTAGTGCGAGGTCACCCCGAACCGGCCGGAGGCGACCTGCTTGATGGCGCTGCGCCGCAGGTCCCCGTTGGCGTCGGGGGTGAAGCGGTCGGGGTCCTCCCCGCCCTCGCCGGTGTTGGACTTGCCGCCCAGCCGGTTCATGGCGATGGCCAGCGTCTCGTGCGCCTCGGCGGAGATGGAGCCATACGACATGGCGCCGGTGGAGAACCGCTTGACGATCTCGGAGACGGGCTCGACCTCCTCGATCGGCACCGGCTCGCGCACGCCCTCCTTGAGCCGGAACAGGCCGCGCAGGGTCATCAGGTCCTGGGCCTGGTCGTCGACCTTGGCGGTGTACTCCTTGAAGATGTCGTAGCGGCGGCCGCGGGTGGCGTGCTGCAGCTTGAAGACGGTCTCGGGGTTGAACAGGTGCGGTTCGCCCTCGCGCCGCCACTGGTACTCGCCGCCGATGGCCAGCCGCCGGTGGTCGGCGGGGTTGGCGGCATACGCGGTGGCGTGCCGCATCCGCACCTCTTCGGCCAGAACGTCGAAGCCGACGCCGCCCAGCTTGGAGGTGGTGCCGGTGAAGCAGCGGTCGATGACCTCCGGGCCGAGCCCCAGCGCCTCGAAGATCTGCGCGCCGGTGTAGGAGCTGACCGTGGACACGCCCATCTTGGACATGACCTTCAGCACGCCCTTGCCGAACGCCTTGATGGTGTTGCGTACGGCCGTGTCGGCGTCGATCCCGCTGATGACGCCGCGGGCGACCAGGTCGCGCACGGTGCCCAGGGCGATGTAGGGGTTGACGGCCGAGGCGCCGTAGCCCAGCAGGAGTGCCACGTGGTGGCACTCGCGGACGTCCCCGGCCTCCACGACCAGACCGACCTCGGTGCGGGTCTTCTCCCGTACCAGGTGGTGGTGGACGGCTCCAGTGAGCAGCAGCGAGGGGATGGGGGCGCGCTCGGGGCCGGAGCCGCGGTCGCTGAGCACGATGATGTGCGCACCCTCGGCGATGGCCTGCGACACCTCGCCGCAGATCTCCTCCAGCCGCGCCGACAGGACGTCTCCCCCGCCGTCGGCGGGGTAGGTGCCCTCGGCGGTGAAGACCCGGAAGGCCGGGTTGCCGCCGGGCCGCCCGGTGGCGGTGATCGCGGCGAGCTCGGCGTCGTCGATGACCGGCGTGGGCAGGGTGAGGCGCTGGCAGTCGGCGGGCTCGGGGGTCAGCACGTTGTCCTCGGCGCCCAGGACGGTGCCGAGGCTGGTGACCAGCTCCTCGCGGATGGCGTCGAGCGGCGGGTTGGTGACCTGCGCGAAGTGCTGCGAGAAGTAGTCGAACAGCTGCCGGGAGCGGCTGGACAGGGCGGCGACGGGGGTGTCGGTGCCCATGGAGCCGATGGGTTCGGCGCCGGTGCGGGCCATCGGGGTGAGGATGACGCGGAGTTCTTCCTCGGTGTAGCCGAAGGTCTGCTGGGCGCGGGTGAGGTCGTCGATGCCGGCGGGCTCGGCGGGGGGCAGGTCGGCGAGGTCGACGACGCCGTCGGCCAGCCACTGCGCGTAGGGGTGTTCGGCGGCGAGTTCGGCCTTGATCTCCTCGTCCTCGATGATGCGGCCCTGCGCGGTGTCGACGACGAAGATGCGGCCGGGCTGCAGGCGGCCCTTGCGCACGACGGTGGCGGGGTCGATGTCGAGGACGCCGGCCTCGCTGGCGAGCACGACGAGGCCGTCCTCGGTGACCCAGTAGCGGCCGGGGCGCAGGCCGTTGCGGTCGAGGACGGCGCCGACGAGGGAGCCGTCGGTGAAGGACACCGAGGCGGGGCCGTCCCAGGGCTCCATGAGCATGGAGTGGAACTCGTAGAAGGCCCGCACCTGCGGGTCCATCTCGGCGTGGTTCTCCCAGGGCTCGGGGATCATCATCAGCACGGCGTGCGGCAGGGAGCGCCCGCCGAGGTGGAGGAGTTCCAGGGCGGCGTCGAAGGACGCGGTGTCGGAGTCCTCGGGGTCGACGATGGGGAAGATCCGGTCGAGGTCGCCGGGGAGCAGGTCGCTGGCGAGCTTGGCCTCGCGGGCCCGCATCGTGTTGCGGTTGCCCTTGACGGTATTGATCTCACCGTTGTGGGCGACGTAGCGGAAGGGGTGGGCCAGCGGCCAGGACGGGAAGGTGTTGGTGGAGAACCGGGAGTGGACCAGTGCCAGGCCGGAGGTGTAGCGCCGGTCGGAGAGGTCGGGGAAGAACGGTTCGAGTTGCGGCGTGGTGAGCATGCCCTTGTAGGCGATGGTGCGGGGGGACAGGCTCGGGAAGTACACGCCGGTCTCGTGTTCGGCGCGCTTGCGGACGCAGTAGGTGTAGCGCTCCAGGTCGATCCCGCTGAGCCCGTCGGTGGGGGTGCCGGGGCGCCCGGCGAGGAAGAGCTGGCCGAAGAACGGCATGACCTCGCGGGCGGCGGGTCCGCAGTAGCGGGGTTCGACGGGGAGGTCGCGCCAGCCCAGGACGGTGAGGCCTTCGTCGTCGGCGATGGCGTTGATCCTGGCGATGGCGTCGGCGCGCTCGTCGGGGTCGGCGGGCAGGAAGCCGATACCGGCGGCGTAGGCGCCGGCGGCGGGCAGGTCGAAGTCGCAGACCTCGCGGTAGAGGGTGTCGGGGATCTGGGTGAGGATCCCGGCGCCGTCGCCGTCGTCGGGGTCGGCGCCCGAGGCGCCGCGGTGGTCGAGGTTGCGCAGCACGGTCAGTGCCTTCTCGACGATGTCATGGCTGCGACGGCCGGAGAGGTCGGCGACGAACCCGACACCGCAGGCGTCGTGCTCGTAGGTGCTGTCGTACAGGCCCTCGGGGGTGGTCTCGGCGTTCGGGCGGACGGACGAACGCTGCACCTGGCCAGCAGGCATCTACCCTCCTGTCGTCTTACGTCTGGGCTTCGTCAAAAGCGCATCCGGGACGACATTGGCCCTGCTGCGGTGTGCATCGAGGCAGGCCGCTCGGCACCGGTTCCACAGACGGCGTCGATTGCCGGACCTGCGTTCACATCCTTGTGGTAACCGGTGTTCGGCCGAGCGGCCGAGAAACTTCGCGGTAACTCAGGTTATACATCGTGGTCCGACCCCGATGCCACTCGGAGGTCTAGACCAACCGCCGCCACGGTGCGGTGGTCGTGGCGACCTGAGTCGCCTGGCGCGGATCACGCGCGGCCGGCCGGCACCGCCGTGGTGCGACCAAGGCGAGTGTTTCCACGCCCTGCTGTTCGCAAACATCATCAAACTAAGTGAAAACAGCCGGAAATACCCACATAACGCGGGTGTGCTCCCCGCCCTGCCGGGGGTCGGGTGCGGGCGGCGCCGACCGAACCGGCGTCACCGCTGGTCACGAGGGCGACCAGAGGGACAGCAGGAGCGCCGCGCACCACCCCCACGCTACCCCTCCCCCGCCCCGACCGGGCGGATATGCGAGATACACCACACGACCACCGGAGGCACGCCACACCGAAACACCGCGCGCACGCGCGGCCACGGTCGCGAGCCGCCCCCGCCGACCGCTGGGTCGGGACGGCGGCGCCCCGGGCTCCGCCGGGTGCGTGGGATGATCGGGGGCGTGATCGATCATCCGTCCGAGCTGTCGGACCTGCTCGCAGAACACGGGGCCGACGCCGCCCGCCTGCACGATGTCCTGGCCCTCCTCGCCGGCGGCGGCTGGTGGAGCACCCGGGACCTGGTGCGCGGCACCGCTGTCCCCCACCGCGTCGTGGAGCGCGTTGTGCAGGCCCTCGGCGGGGAGCTGGAGCGCGACCCGGGCGGCGGGGCCCCGGGGGCCGGCGGCGAAGCGCGGGTCAGGCTGCGATCCCCGGGCCGCTACACGGTGTTCGCCCGCCCCGCGCTGGCCGACCCGGTCGGCCACCTGCTCGACGGGCACACGCGGGCCGCGGACGAGCTGGAGCGGCTGGTCGCGCGGGCGCCCGCCTCCCGCGCCGATCTCGACCACGTCGCCGCGAGCGCACGCACGGCGCTGCGCCGGGGGGTCTATCTGGCGACCAGGTTCGCGCTTCCCGGGCGGCGGCTGCTGTGCGTCGGCGACCACGACCTGACCTCACTGGCCGCCACACTGGTGTGCCCGGACGCCGAGGCCCTCGTCGTGGACATCGACGAGCGCATGCTCGACTACATCGACGCGGCCGCGGCCCGGCTCGGCCTGCCGGTGCGCTGTCACTTCGCCGATCTGCGGCTGGGCCTGCCGGAGGCGGTACGGGGCCGGGCCGACCTCGTGTTCACCGACCCGCCCTACACCCCCGAGGGGGTCGAGCTGTTCGTCCGGAGGGGTCTGGAGGGCCTCTCCGACCCGCGGCGGGGACGGATCCTCCTGGCCTACGGCGCCAGCGAGACCACCCCCGCGCTCGTCGCCAAGACCCAGTCCCGGCTGGCCCGGATGGGCCTGGCCACCGAGGCGGTCTGGCCGGACTTCAACCGCTACCTGGGCGCCGAGGCGATCGGCGCCGCCAGCGACCTCTACGTGCTCCGCCCGACCTCCCGCACCCCCGCCCCCGACGCGGGCGGGTCCGATGCGGCGCGGATCTACAGCCAGGGCGCCAACGCCAAGGAAGCCGGTGCGGCGCTGCCGGACGAGGCGGCGCGGGCGGCGCTGCGGCGGATCGCGGGCGAGGGTGCCGACGGCGTCGACACCCTCGTCGGTGCCTGGCCGAAGGGGGCGGCCGAGAGCGCCGCGCGCCGGGTGCGGCTCGCGACGTGGCTGGGCTCCCCCACACCCGGAGACCGGGTGGCCCTCAACCTGACCGGCGGGTGGGACGCCCTCGTCGGCCGCGCGGTCCTGGCCGCGTCCGCGACGGAGGTGTACGCGGTCGTGCCGTCCTCCGCCGGGGCCGTTCGGGACGAGGCGGGCCAGACGGCCCTGCGCGCCCTACTGGAACCGCGCTTCACGCTGCGCTTCCTCCGCGGCGTGCCCGGACCGCGCACGACCCTCGTGGTGGCGCACGCCGAGGAACCCGACGGTGCGGCCACACCGGGGCAGCGCCTGCTGCGGCACTGCCAGGGCCGCGCGCACGGGCGGCTCACCAGCACGCTGCGTGAGGGGCTCGTCGCCGTCACCGCCGAACTGGGCCGCCCGCTGAACAAGAAGAGCGCGCGGAGCCGGGTGGCCGAGGCGGCCCCGTGGCTGCCCGGGCACACCCTGCTCGACCTGCCCGCACACCGCTTCGGCGAGCTGCGCGCCCTCACCGACCGGTTGGCCGCCGAGGAGCCCGGCACCTGAGCAGCCCCGGTATCCCCCAGATCGACGGAGGAGGGAATCGCTCTCCCGTGGACGGGTCCGGGTGCGTGCGGATCAGGGGCCGAGGTGCGACCGGAACAGCCGACCGGGGCAGAAAGGCGTCCGGGCGGCGGAGTGGCGGCTACCCGGCGTCGGCACCCTCGCCGGCCTGGGTGTCGGCGGCGTCCTCCAGTTGGGCCATACGGCGGAAGAGCAGGTCGCGGAAGGAGCTCAGGGCGATGAGCGGCGAGGAGAGGCTCTCCTTCTCCTCCGCCGAGGTCGAGCCCTGCGGCTGCGCCCATGTCACCAGCAGGTAGTGGCCGCTGACGGTGGCCTCCGCCTCGTTGTACCCGGCGCCCAGCGCGGCCGTGCCCTCGTCGTCGCCGGCGCCGGTCAGCACGAAGCCGCCCGCGTCGGAGTCGGGGTCGTCCGGCAGCTCCATGGCGTCGGCGACGGCCCGCGAGCCCTCGGTGTCGGCGAGGTTGAACAGCACCGCCAGCCCGACGTAGTCGTCGGAGGTGTAGGCGCCGCGCGCGGCCTGGGTGCAGCCCGCATCGGCGAGGGCCTGCTTCAGGTCCTCGCCCCACACCAGTTCCGAGCAGTCCTCGGTGAACGTCCGGTCGGCCAGGGTGAACGTGATGCCCTGGCTGCTGATCTCCTCGTCGCGGAAGACCTCACTCTCGTTGAGCGGGCGGCTGTCCACCTCTTGGGAGGCGAGCGCCTCGTTGAGGCCGTCTCCGGAGCCGATGACGGTGTAGGACACCGGGCGGCTCTGCTCGGGCGCGGCCGCGCCCGGCATGAACTGCAGGACCAGGGCGACGACGAGCGCGATCACCGCGACGCCCAGCGCACCGAGCAGGATCGGGATGGCACGCCCGAAGGACTTCCGGCCGGAGCCGCCCGCGTCGCCTGAACCGCCCGCCTTGCCCGGCCGCTCGGGGCGGCGGCGCCGGGAGCCCTTGGGCCGCGGGGACACCGGACCGGCGGTGTGCGCCTCTCCCGCCGCCCCGTCCTCGGGGCGCCGGGGGTCGGCGGCGAGGCCTTCGATGGCCTCGGCGTCGTCGTTTTTCCTCCGCCGACCACGACTGCCAGGCACGGACGATGCAGAAGAAGACACCAGGAACCTCTCGGAAAGCTTACGGGAGAACGGGGTCCTCCCGGTCGGACGGGGGCGGGGGGCCGGCCCGCGGGCGATTCCCCGCGGGTGCGCAAATCCTAGCCTGAGCCGCGGCGCGTGCGAACGCGCTCAGCCCTGCTGCTTCTTGGCGGCCCCGACCTCCTGGTAGACGTAGGTCGCGGCGTCCATGGCCACGACGTTCAGCGCCGCCATGCTGTCGTCGTTCCCGGGGTCGGCACCGTCGGTGCGGGCCACCCAGAACACGGCCAGGTAGTGGCCCATGACCTGCGAGGTGGCCTGGCTGTAGCCCTCGTGCAGGCCCGAGATGCCGTCCTCCAGCGGGAGGATGAACCCGGGCTCGGTGTTCTTCGGGTCGTTGATGTCGAGCGCCGCGGCGACCTTTCCGGCGGCGTCGGCGTCCTGCAGGTCGAAGAGCGTGAACTGCGCCACGAACTCCCCGTCCTGGTCCTGGTAGACGCCGCGGGCGGCCGAGCCGCAGGAGCCGTCGGCCAGCGCCTGCTGCAGGTGCTCGCCCCAGACCACGGCGGTGCAGGTGTCGGTGACCTCGGAGTCGTCGAGGAGCAGCTCGTAGCCCTGCATGCTGAGCTTTTCCGCGGGTCCGAAGACCGCCTGCTCGGTGAGGGGCTGGGCGTCCGTGGGCCGCTCGGCGATGGGCGCGAAGACGTCGGAGCCTTCGGTCTGGCCCTGGTAGAGGCGGGGGACGAGGGTGGGGTGGCCCTTGGGGGGCTCGATGATGGCGTTGGCGCCGTCGCCGTAGCCGCCGACCTCGCCGCGGATGAGCTGGACGATGAGCACGCCCAGCAGTGAGACGAGCGCCACCGCGCACAGGGCGAGCAGGGTGCCGAGCACGACCGTGCCGCGCTTGCGCTGGCTCTGCTCGGCCAGGGTGTAGACCACCTGGTTGGGGCGTTCGCCGAGGACGCTGACGCGCCGCAGCGCTGAGGCGGAGAACTTGGAGACCGGGTCGGTGCGGCCGGAGCCGCGGCGGCCGCGGCCGGTCGCGCCCTTCTTGCCCGCGGATCTGCGCCCGCGACCGGACGAGCCGCGGCCGCGCCTGGACTGCTCCTCGTCGGTCGCGTCGGCGGACTCGGCAGCCTCGGCTGAGTCGTCCGCCGGGTCGGGAACGCATGCGTCAGCAGTGGATTCGTCGTCGGCGACGCCGACGGCACCGCCCTGGTCGGTGCCGTCGTGGACGTGCTCGTCCGGTGCGGCGCGCCGCGCGTCGCGGCGGCCCTTGCGGCCGACGGAGTCGGATCTACTCACGTGTACGTACTCACCCGTTCAGCGGGGCCCGCCGCGGCGCACAGCTGGCGTCGCGGCGGGCCGTCGCGGTCGACTTGCGGCGTTACGGCCCCTTGCTGTCAGAGGTTCCGGAACTCGTCCCACCGTTTCGGGAATCGGTCCCGGTGGACGAGGTGCCCGCGTCCGACCCGCGGGCGCCCGAGGGGCCGCGGTCGTCCGACGAGGCGGGGTCGGTGTCGATCACCTGCGTTCCCACATCGTGCCCGACGGGCACGACGCGCGTCGAGAAGCGGTCCAGCCGCCGCCCGGCCCACACGAAGTAGGCGAGGGCGCCGAGGAACACCAGGAGTGCGGTCCAGTTGTTCAGTCGGAAGCCCAGGATGTCGTTGGCGGGGTCCACGCGCAGGTACTCGATCCAGAACCGACCCACACAGTAGCCCATGACGTAAAGCGCGAAGAGCCGTCCGCCGCCGAGGCGGTCCCCCATCACCCTGCCGATCCAGGCGAGCAGCACGGCGAGTGCGAGGCACCACAGGGACTCGTACAGGAAGGTGGGGTGGTAGGTGAACACCCCCGGTTCCATGCCCGGTCGCAGCACGCCGTTGGGGTAGGGGGAGATCTCCAGCGCCCACGGGACGTCGGTGGGGCGGCCGAAGAGCTCCTGGTTGAAGTAGTTGCCCCAGCGCCCGAAGGCCTGGCCGAGCGGGATGGTCGGGGCGATGGCGAAGGAGAGCTTCGACATCGACAGGCCGCGGCGGCGGGCCACCCACCACACGCCCAGTGCGCCCAGCGGGACCGCGCCCCAGATGCCCAGGCCGCCCTCCCAGATGAACAGCGCCCGGATGGGTTCCCGGCCCGGACCGAAGTACAGCTGGTAGTCGGAGATCACGTGGTAGAGGCGGCCGCCGACGAGGCCGAGGAGCACCGCCGGGACCGCGAGGTCCATGATGGTGCCCTTCTCTCCGCCCATGGCGGCCCACCGGCGCTCTGCCCAGAACACGGCGGCGATGACGCCCGCGAGGATGCACAGGGCGTAGAAGTGGATGGTGAGGGGCCCGATGGGAATCGAGCTCACCGTCGGGCTCGGGATGGCCGCGTAGGTCATGGTGCGGTTCTATTCCTTGGCGTCGGGGGATTCGTCGGTCTGCGGTGCGTCGCCGGAGTCGGGTGCGTCGGCCTCCGGCGCCGCGGGCGCGTCTCCATCGTCCGAGGCCAGCGGCTTGGTGTCCACTTCTCCGGGCGACGCGTCGAGGATCGCCTTCTTGAGCTGCTGGGGGTTGAACGCCTCGTTGCCCAGTTTGCTTCCGTTGATGTAGATCGACGGGGTGCCCTCGAACTTGTCACCGCCCGAGTAGCGGGCGTAGGCGGCGTTGGTGGCCTCCAGGGTCTCCTTGACGTAGGTGCCGTCCATGAAGGAGCCGTCCACGCCGTTGTCGTCGCCCCACGCGATGAGCTCGCCCACGGTCATGGTGGACAGCTCGTTCGTGCCCAGCTCGTCCTGGGCCTTCTTCATCAGGTCCTTGGTGTAGTCGCCGGTGTAGGTGTCGACGACCTTGTCTTCGGCCTCCACCCGCTCGGCGAAGGCCGGGTCGTCGATGCCGACGTCCTCGCCCCAGGACACCAGGTCGTCCACCGAGAATCCGGGCTTGCCCTCGGCCGGCTGGTTCTTGAAGAGGATGTCGTTGTACTCGACGTACTTGCCGTGGTCGGCCGCGGCCCGCGCCGCGGCGGCGGCGCGCAGCGAGTTGCTGCTGATCGGGTCGGGCTGCTGGGAGAAGATGCTCACCGGCCGGTAGTGCACGATCGCCTCGCCGTCGGCCGCCAACTGCTGCAGGGTGCTGCCGGCCGCGGTCTCGAACTGCTTGCAGGCCGGGCACTGGAAGTCGGCGTACACGTCGACCACCGGCGCCTCGGCGCCGCTCTTGGCGAGCACGATGCTGCCGTCCTCCTGCAGGGTCTGCGGTGGGAGGTCGGCGGTCAGCTCGTCGCCGGTGGTGGACTGGGTCAGGAACCAGTACCCGCCGCCGACGACGACCAGGGCGACGACGAGCGCCGCCCCCACGACGCCGACGATCCTGTTGCGTTTGGCGCGCTGCTGCGCCTTGAGCCGCTCCTGCTTGAGTCGCTCGCGGGACGCGCGACGCTCCGCCTTGCCCATCAGCCGTTCACCGTTCTTCATTGGAAAATGTCGTTCCCGGCCCAGCCGGGGATGCCGTTCGGGTTCGGGTGCTCGGGTCCCGAGCGCACCTGGCCGCCTCTCGCGCGGTCGATCCGCGGGGTCCGCAGGGCCCCGGTGCGGGGCGCGGTGCGGCCCTTCCGGGTCAGCGGTACAGGCCGAAGACCCGGTCGAGCGAGAGGGGGGAGCGCGGCCAGATCATGACGATACCGGCCAGCGCGAGGAAGCCGATATCGCGGAGGATGTCCACCCCGTAGGCGGTGTCCTCCGGGGCGACCGGTCCGCCGGTGCCGAAGCAGCCGCAGTCGATGGCGAGGCCGCGCGCCCAGGCCGAGGCGATGCCCGCGATGAACACGATCATCAGCAGGCCCGTCGCCGCACCCACGTACCGGGTGGCCAGGCCGATGAGGAGCAGCAGCGCCAGCGCGAACTCGACGAGCGGCAGCAAGTAGCCGATGAGTTCGGCCATGCCCGGGGAGAAGAGCTGGTAGGCCTCGACCGCCTGGACGGACAGCGCCGGCGGCAGCTTGGTGTAGGCGGCGAAGCCGAGGATCCCGGCCAGGGCGACGCGGCAGACCAGGGTGACCCACGGCTGGGCGGCGGTCCAGCGCCGGGCGAGCGCGGATGCCGGGGCCGGCGCGGCCCCGGGGGGCTGCGCCTCCTGTGTGCCGGAGTCCGGTCCGGACGACTGCTGTGCTTCGGTGTCCACGGCGACTTCCCTGGGGGTGGAGGCTGGTTGATCTGCCCGTTCTCCGCGGGCGACGCTCATGGCGCCCGCATGCCGAGACAGATCTTACTCGGCGTGACCACAGGTCCACAGCGGGCTGTGCGTCCGGTGTGTCCGGCGGCCGTGCACCCGCACTCTAGGCCACCGGACACACCGGGCGGTGTCACCCGTCCACCTCGGGATCGCCGTTCACACCGGATTCTTACTCTCCGGGGCGCCTCACCCGGCGCCGGAGCGGACCCCCGCGGCGAGCTCCTCGGCGAACGCGCGCACCGCCCGCAGACCGGTCTCCAGGTCGGGCGCGTCCAGGACCCGCTGGCAGAACCCGGCGCCGACGATCACCCCGTCGGCGAACCCGGTGACCTCGGCCGCCTGCGCGCCGGTGGAGATGCCCAGACCCACGCAGACCGGCAGGTCTCCCGCGGCCTCCCTGGTCCGCGCGACCAGCTTTTCGGCGCCGCTGCTCAACCGGGTGCGCGCGCCGGTGACGCCCATGAGCGAGGCGGCGTAGACGAACCCGCGGCAGGCGCCGGCGGTGCGGCGCAGCCGCTCGTCGGTGGAGGACTGGGCGACCAGGAAGATCCGGTCCAGCCCGGCGGCGTCGGTGGCGGCGACCCAGTCGTCGGCCTCCTCCGGCAGCAGGTCGGGGGTGATGACTCCGGAGCCGCCCGCGGCGGCGAGGTCGTCGGCGAACCTGGCCGTCCCGTAGCGCTCGATGGGGTTCCAGTAGGACATGACGAGGGCGGCGGCACCGGTCTCCGCGGTGGCGGCGACCACCCGCAGCACGTCGGCGGGGGTGGTGCCCGCCTCCAGGGCGCGCGCGGCGGCGCGCTGGATGGTGGGGCCGTCCATCATCGGGTCGGAGTAGGGCAGGCCGACCTCGACCACGTCGCAGCCCCCGGCCACCATGGCCCGGATGACCTCGATGGAGGAGTCCACGTCGGGAAAGCCCGCGGGCAGGTAGCCGATGAGCGCGGCCCGCCCTGCGGCCTTGGCATCGGCGAGCTTGGCCTGAAGGGTGGTGGGTGCCGTCACGCCTGCTCCTTGTGCTCGTCGATGAGGTCGAAGTACCTCGCGGCGGTGTCGACGTCCTTGTCTCCGCGGCCGGAGAGGTTGACCAGGATGACGGCGCCCGGGCCGAGCTCCGCGCCGATCGTGCGGGCTCCGGCGAGTGCGTGGGCGCTCTCGATGGCGGGGATGATGCCCTCGGTGCGGCAGAGCAGGCGGAAGGCCTCCATGGCCTCGGCGTCGGTGACGGGGGCATAGGTGGCGCGGCCGCTGTCGGCCAGGGCGGCGTGCTCCGGGCCGACCGCCGGGTAGTCCAGTCCGGCGGAGATGGAGTGGCTGGGGATGGTCTGGCCGTGCTCGTCCTGCATCACGTAGGTGCGGGCGCCCTGGAAGACGCCGGGGGACCCGCCGGTGATGGAGGCGGCGTGGCGGCCGGTCTCCACTCCGTCGCCGCCCGCCTCGAACCCGTAGAGGCGCACATCGGTGTCGGGGATGAAGGCGGCGAAGATGCCGATGGCGTTGGAGCCGCCGCCGACGCATGCGGCCACGGCGTCGGGAAGCCGCCCGGTCAGCTCCAGCACCTGGGCGCGGGCCTCCTCGCCGATGACGTAGTGCAGGTCGCGCACGAGCCCGGGGAAGGGGTGCGGTCCTGCGGCGGTGCCGAAGAGGTAGTGGGTGGACTCGACGTTGGCCACCCAGTCGCGGAACGCCTCGTTGACGGCGTCCTTGAGGGTGCGGCTGCCGATGGTGACGGGGACGACCTCGGCTCCGAGCAACCGCATCCGGGCGACGTTGAGCGCCTGGCGGCGGGTGTCCTCCTCGCCCATGTAGACGACGCAGTCGAGGCCGAGGAGGGCTGCGGCGGTCGCGGTGGCCACCCCGTGCTGTCCGGCGCCGGTCTCGGCGATGAGCCGGGTCTTGCCCATGCGCTTGGCGAGCAGTGCCTGGCCGAGCACGTTGTTGATCTTGTGCGAGCCGGTGTGGTTGAGGTCCTCGCGCTTGAGCAGGATGCGGGCGCCCCCGCAGTGCTCGGCGAATCCGGCGGCGTCGGTGATCGGGCTGGGCCGCCCGGTGTAGCTGCTCAGCAGAGCACGCAGGGTGGCCTGGAACTCGGGGTCCACCTTGGCCGTGGACCAGGCCGCCGCGACCTGGTCCAGGGCGGCGACGATCGCCTCGGGGCTGAACCGGCCGCCGTAGCGGCCGTAGTGCCCGCCCGCGTCGGGTGACGGCGACGCGGCCGCGGCGGGTTGCGGGGTCGGTGTCGATGGCATGTGGTGACTTCTCACGGGATTCGGGGCGGTCGGCACGCCGGTGCATCGGACGCGTGCCGACCGGCCGGTGGGCGTCGGTCGGTCCGCGGGCGAGGGGAGCCCGGCGCGGGAGGCGGCTCACCTCCCCTCCGGGCTCCCTAGAGCCATCGGCCGGGTGCGGGCACCGGCCGGCCGCGACGCGGCGTCCAGCGTGAGGGGCGCGTCATCAGTGCCGGTCCCGCAGGGCGGGGTGCGCCCCCGCGGTCACCAGGTCGGCGACGGCTTCGCGCGGGTTGCGCCCGCGCACCAGGCTCTCCCCCACCAGCACGGCGTCCGCCCCGGCACCGGCGTAGGCCAGCAGGTCGTGCGGGCCGCGCACACCGGACTCGGCGATCTTGATGCGGTCGTCGGGGATGAGCGGGGCGATGCGGGTGAAGGTGTCGCGGTCGACCTCCAGCGTCTTGAGGTTGCGGGCGTTGACGCCGATGACGGTGGCTCCGGCGTCCAGGGCCCGCTGCACCTCCTCCTCGGTGTGCACCTCCACCAGCGGGGTCAGCCCCAGCGACTCGGCGCGCTCCACCAGGGAGACCAGGGCGTCCTGTTCGAGGGCGGCGACGATCAGCAGGACGGCGTCGGCACCGTGCACCCGCGCCTCCCACAGCTGGTAGGAGCTGACCACGAAGTCCTTGCGCAGCAGCGGGGTCTCGACCGCGGCGCGGACCGCCGCGAGGTCGGCCAGGCTGCCGCTGAAGCGGCGCTGTTCGGTCAGCACGCTGATCAGGCACGCGCCCCCCGCCGCGTAGTCGCGGGCGAGCGCGGCGGGGTCGGCGATCGCGGCGAGCGACCCCTTGGACGGGCTGGAGCGCTTGACCTCGGCGATGACCTGGACGCCCGGGCTGCGCAGCGCCGCCACGACGTCCTTGGGCCACGGCACCGCCCCCGCCATCTCCTTGAGCCGCTCCAGGGGCGTAGCCGCCTCCCGTTCCGCGAGATCGGCGCGTACCCCATCGAGGATCTCGTCGAGCACGCTCACGTGGGACTGCCCCCTCCAGTTAGCCGGACATCTTGCGGCCGCATTCGGCCGGACGTATCGGGAACCCGGGAGCGGGGCCGAACGGCCCTGTCGCCCGCGCCGATACACGAAAGGCACAGCACCCCGCTCGGGCTCCGGTGAGACCGGGGGTCCTGTGCCTTCGATCGTAGCCGTGTTCCGGGTGAGGGCCACCACCGCCCTCCCCGTGTGTGTCACCCCGGTGCGAGGAACGACGCGAACGGCAGGTTGCGCACCACCCAGAAGGTCAGGATCACCCCGAGCAGCAGCCACAGCCAGAAGGGGTGTGCCATCTTCACCCGACCGGTCGGCGGACGGACGGCGTAGTAGACCCACTGCCCCCAGGAGTATGCCAATACCGGGATCAGGGCGACCGTCAGGACGTTCATCTGAAGGGCGCCGACCAGATCGAGGTTGGTGAGCGCGTTGACGGCCCGCATGGTGCCGCAGCCGGGGCAGAACGTGCCGGTCAGCATCAGCCACGGGCAGGTCGGGTAGTGCCCGGGCTCGTGCGGGTCGACGAAGTGGACCATGACCGCCCCGGCGATGCCCACCGCGCCCAGCAGCAGCGGCCCGGTGGCGGGGTGCATGCGGCGCCGGATCCTGGTGAGGAGCGGGGTGTCGGTCATGGGTGCTCCCTGCTGTCCACGGATTCGCACGGGCCGTCAGAGTTCGCCGGTCACGGCGAGGATGGCGGACGCGGCGCCGAATACCACGACGAAGAGCACCGGCACCGAGATCACGGAGGCCAGCGTCCACTTCTTCGCTTTGTCGGCGGAGTCCTGGGCGCCCGCGTAGTCGCCGGTGTTCCACTTGTCGTTGACCTGTGCGGCGAAGACGATACCCACGATGCCGAAGGGCAGGCAGCAGAAGATCGTGGCGAGGATCGAGGGGACCAGCCAGTTGGACGGCGGGGCGCCACCGGGAGGCGGGCCGTAACCGGCCGGGGGCGGCGGGTAGCCGCCGGGGGGTGGACCGTAGCTCATGGGTGTCTCGTCTCTCTCGACGCCCTCGAAGACGGGGTGGCGAGCGCTCTCCTTGCGGGGAACGGCTCCGGTACCGGCCGCACGACGCGGCGGCACCGGAGCCGGACCCGGTGTCACGGCAGGGGTTCTAGTACGTGCTGTACGTCGCGGTCGTGACCGCCGAACCCATCATGACGAAGAACCAGATGGTCCAGAAGATCGCCGAGACCACACCCAGCCCGACGGCGATCAGCGTCCACATCTTGGCCTTGCCGGCGGAGTCCTGGGCACCCGCGTAGTCGCCGATGTTCCACTTGCTGTTCACCTGCGTGGCGAAGATGATGCCGACGATGCCGAAGGGCAGGCAGCAGAAGATCGTGGCGAGGATCGAGGGGACCAGCCAGTTGGACGGCGGCTGGCCGCCGCCCATCGGCTGGTGCATTCCGGGGTAGCCGCCGGTACCGCCGGGCGGCGGGGGCGGGCCGTAGCCGCCACCGGGCGGGGGCGGCGGAGGGGAACCGGGGGGAGGACCGTAACTCATGCTCGGTGTGTCTTCCTGACGACGGAATAAGGATGCTGCCTAATCCGCGGGCCATAAGAAGCGCACCAACAGGGGTCAGGGCTGGGGGGACAGCGCCTCACGCGCATCGCGGGCAGATAGGGATCATGCCAGATCTTGTCCCGCAAAGCCGACGGCATGCGGCGGTGGACGTGCACTGGCGCCGCCCATTTACCCACATGAGACCGGATTCGTCCACTTCCCGATGCGCCACCGTTACTTGGCGGCGGCGGTGGCGGGCTCCTTGTCGCCCTCTTCGTCTCCCTTGGTGTCCTCGGCCTTGCCGTCGGTGGTCGCGGCGGCGCGCTCGGCCTCCCACTCCTCACGGGTCTGCGGCGTCGGGCGCGGCTCGGTGCGGCCCATGCCCGCCTTCTTCATCACACCGGCGATCACGGCGAAGATGACGCTGGCGACCAGGGCGATGACCGTCCACAGGACGACCTTGCCGTCGGCGACGATGATGGCCACACCCGCGATGGTCCAGACCACGATCCAGGAGAGGGTCAGGAACCACGCGGCCAGCGTGTTGCCGTGGTCTTCGTGTGCTTCGTCGTGCTGTGCGTCGGCCATTCAGTTCTCCTTCGAATCCGCCGAGTCCGCGTCGCGGTCGTGCTGTGGCACACCGGACGGCGCCGTGGCGCCCCTCCCGGGCGCGGCGCTGTCCGATGCGGGGTCCAATGTGGGGTCGGTGCCGTTGTCGAGCGACTTCCACAGCTCGGCGGGGTCACCGGCGCGGGCCGTGCTCGGGGCACTGTGGCGATCGTACCTGCTGCCCATGCCGGGCCAGGCAGCACCCCGGATCACCGCGGCGGCACCGGCGGCCAGCAGGAGCACCGCGCCGATGGTGGCCACAACCGGCCACTGTCCGACCAGGTCGAGCGTGCTGAGGTCGCCGCTGGCGGTGGTCTGGTCGGCGGCCGCGCGGGCCAGCGTGTCGGGGCGTGTGCCGCGCCACAGGTCGTAGGCGGCGGTGGCGCCGAAGATCACGATGAGCGCGCCGACGGCGCGGCGCGCCCAGCCGCGGGTGGCCAGCAGCGCGCCGAGCGCGGCGAGCGCGGCCCAGCCGAGGGCTGCGGCCGCGGGCGCGACGTCGGAGCCGCCGAGTTCGACCGGGGCGGGTGCCGAGGGGCCGGGCACGGCCACCTCTCCGGTGGCCCAGGTCTGGGCGGCCGCGGCCAGCAGGGCGACCGCTCCGGCGGCCGTGGCGGCCAGGCCGATGCCGAACTCCCGGCGCACCCCGCGCCCGGCGCCCGGCGCGGCGCCATCCGCGTCGCGCCCTCCGGGCGCGGGCGGACGCGCCGGTCCGCTCACCTCCGGCGTGCTCACGCGCCCTCCCCCACCAGCGGAAGCGGGTCGGCGTCGAAGCAGGTGCGGGCACCGGTGTGGCAGGCCGCCCCGGTCTGGTCGACCTTGATGAGCAGGGTGTCGCCGTCGCAGTCCAGGGCGGCGGAGACGACCCGCTGCACGTGGCCGGAGGTCGCGCCCTTGACCCAGTACTCCTGGCGGCTGCGCGACCAGTAGGTGGCGTCGCGCGTGGCCAGGGTGCGGTGCAGGGCCTCGTCGTCCATCCACGCGAGCATGAGCACCTCGCCGGTGTCGTACTGCTGGACGACGGCGGGCACCAAGCCGTCGGCGGTGCGCTTCAGGCGTGCGGCGATGGCGGGGTCCAGGTCCGCAGCGGGCCCTGGTGCGCCGCTGGGTCCGGGGGCACTCGTGCTCATGGCTCCCAGCCTATGGGCGGGTCGGCGGAGGTCGTCGCAGGCCCCGGGGGCGCGGGCGCGGTCGGCGGGTGACAATGGCCATAGGCCCGCCCGCTCGGGGGCGAAGGCGGGCGCGCAGCCGACTAGGGTTCCATTGCCCGGCCGTGCGCGGGCCGGTGCGCCGCCCGCCGCCGGGGGCGGGTGCTCCGTCATGTTCGACCCAGTCAGGAGTGCTGTGACCGCCGAGTTGCTCTCCGCCGACCTTGCGGGCAAGGCCGGGGCGATGTCCGCGCTGGCCGACCGGCTGACGCGCCGCGACCCCTATGCCGCGCTGCCGTCCCTGCTGGACGACGAGCCGGCCGGGGTGCTGCTGCTGGGGACGGGCGGGGCGCGCTACGCGTGTGCGGCGGCCGCGGAGCGGATGCGCAGGGCCGGGCTCGGGGCGGTCGCGGAGTACGCGTCGACGACGGCGTCGCTGCCTCCGGGGCCGGACACGCTGGTGGTGGCGGTGTCGCTGGGCAGCGGGCTGCGGGAGCTGTGTACGGCGCTGGACTCCTATGTGGAGCGCTCGGCGATCATCGTGCTGTGCGACGACCCGGACTCCCCCGTGGTGCGCTACGCCGACGTCCTCGTCCCCCTGCTCGCCGGGCCCGAACGCAGCGGACTGGCCTGCCGCGGCTACACCAACGCGTTGGCGCTGCTGCTCCTCCTCGGCCACCGGTTGGGGGCGCCGGGCGCCTCCGCCGACCTGGGCCAAGCGCTGCGCCGCAGCGCCAATGCCGTCTCGGACCTGGTGGAGCGCGCGCCGAGGTGGGTGCCGGAGGCGGCCGCGGCGCTGGACTCCCCCGACGGTGTGCATTTCATCGCACCCGTCGACCGGCTGTGCTCGGCGCACCAGGCGGCGCTGGCCGTCCGGCAGGGGCCGGTCGTGGCGGCGCACGCGGCCGAGTCGGCCGAGTGGTCGCACACCGGCCGCCACCTGGCCGCGATCTCCGACTACCGGGCGGTGCTGTTCGCGGGGTCGCACTACGACGACCGGGTGGCCGAGCACCTGCTGCAGCTCCGGGGCGCGTTCGCGGCCGTGGGCGCGGAGGTGGAGGGCGCGGCCGTCGAGGTGCGCTACCCGGGTGACTCCGACCCCGACGTCCGGCTGCTCACCGAGCCGGTGGTCGGCGAGCTGCTGGCCGCCCACTGGTGGGCCGAGCGCGGCGTGTGAGGCCGCGGAGGCGGCTGCGGCCGCCCCCGCGGTGGTGTCAGGCCGAACTGCGCACCCATGAGGCGTGCAGGTCGGCGTAGATACCGGGCCCGGCGACCAGCTCGGTGTGGGTGCCACGCTGCACGATGCGCCCGGCGTCGAACACGAACACCTCGTCGGCGGCCTCGGCGGTGGAGAGGCGGTGGGCGATCGCCACCGACGTCCGGCCGTGGGTGAGGCGGTCCAGGGCGCGCTGGATGCGCACCTCGGTGTGCGGGTCGACGGCCGAGGTGGCCTCGTCGAGGACCAGCAGGTCGGGGTCGGCGATGTAGGCGCGCACGAGCGCCACCAGCTGCCGCTCGCCCGCCGACAGGGATTCGCCGCGCTGGCCGACGGGGGTGTCGAGCCCGTGCGCGAGCCCGCCGAGCCAGTCGGCCAGGCCGAGTTCGGTGATAGCCGCCTCCAGCTCGGCGTCGGTGGCCTCGGGGCGGGCGAAGCGGATGTTGTCGCCCAGCGAGCTGTCGAAGAGGAAGCCCTCCTGGGGGACCATCACCACGCGGCTGCGCAGTGAGGAGAAGGCGACCTCGCGCAGGTCGACGCCGTCCAGCAGGACGCGGCCGTGCAGCGGGTCCATCAGCCGGGTGAGGAGCTTGACGAAGGTCGTCTTACCGGACCCGGTCTCCCCCACCACGGCGACCCTGGTGCCGGGGCGGATCGCCACGTCGACGTCGTCGAGGACGGTGGGGCCCTCGGGGTAGGCGTAGGAGACGGCGTCGAAGCGGACGGACACCGGGCCGCGCGGCAGCTCCCGGCCGGCCTCGCCGGGGTCGGCGATGTCGGGGACGGTGTCCAGGACGCCGAGGACGCGGCGCCACCCGGCGATGGCGTTCTGCGCCTCGTTGAAGATCTCGGTGGCCAGCATCATCGGCATGACGAACAGCGTCACCAGGAACAGGAACGCCACGAGTTCGCCGGGGGTGATGCCGCCGCCGATACCGATGAGGATGCCGACCACCACCACGGCGGCCATGCACAGTGCGGCGACGAGCTCGGCGAACGGCGAGACGGCCATGGACAGCCGCTGCGCCTTCACCTGGGCGGCGCGGGTCGCCAGGACGGTGTCGTCGATGCGGCGCGCGGTGCGCTGCTCGGTGCCGTGCGCGCGGATGACGGCGGCGCCCATGACGGTCTCGCCGATGGCTCCGAGCATGTCGCCGGTGCGCTCGCGCACCCTCAGGTAGGCCTTGGACAGCAGTTTCTGCAGCCAGCGGACGCCGAACATCAGCGGCAGGAAGCAGACCCACACCAGCAGGGTGAGCTGCCAGGAGTAGACCGCCATCAGGGTGGTGGCCACGGCGAGCTGTCCGACGCTGATGATCAGCAGCAGGCCGCCCCACTGCATGAACGTGGAGATCTGGTCGACGTCGGCGGTGACTCGGGAGACCAGGGCGCCCTTGCGCTCGCTGTTCTGGGTGAGCACGGACAGGTCGTGCACGTGCCGGAACGCCTTGCGGCGCAGTGTGGCCAGCCCGGACTCGGTGGCCCGGTACAGCCGCAGGTTCATCAGGTAGGAGCAGACCATGGTGACGAGCAGCAGCACCGTGCACAGGGCGACCGTGGTGGCGACGAACCGCAGGTCGGGGCCGCTGCCGTCGGTGCCGATGCCGTTGTCGATGATCTGCTGGACGGCCAGGGGGACGACGACCTTGCCGGCGGTGGCCACGACCGCGAACAGCAGGGTCAGCCACAGCCCGCGGGTGAACTCCGGGGACAGCCGCAGTCCGCGGCGGATGGTGCCCAGCGCGGAGTCGGTGGAGCGGGTCAGTGCGGTGGTGCCCGCGGGGTCGTGGCCCGCCGGCCGGTCGGTGTCGCGCCGGGTGGGGGTGTCGGCTGGGGCGCTCAACGCACGATCTCCTCGGACGTGTCGACGTTCTGGGCGCGGCCGGTCGCCTGCGCCTCCCTCTCCTCCGCGGCCCGCTCGTAGGCGGTCACCAGGCGCTGGTAGCCGGGCGACCGGTCCAGCAGGTCGCTGTGTGTGCCGCGGTCGCGCACGGTGCCCTGCTCCAGGTAGACGACCTCGTCGGCGAGCTCGATGGTGGCCCTGCGGTAGGCCACGACGATGACGGTGGCGGTGAGGTCGGTGTCGCGCAGCCCGGCCAGGATCTGCGCCTCGACCTGGGGGTCGACGGCGGAGGTGGCGTCGTCCAGGATGAGCAGGCGGGGGCGGCGCACCACGGCCCGGGCCAGGGCGAGGCGCTGGCGCTGGCCGCCCGAAAGGCTGGTGCCGCGCTCGCCGAGGCGGGTGTCCAGTGCGTCGGGCAGGGCGGCGACGAAGGAGTCGGCGCGGGCCAGGCGGAGGGCGGCCCACACGTCCTCGTCGGGCACGTCGGCGCCGAGGGTGATGTTGTCGCGGACGGTGTCCTCGAACACGAAGGTCGACTGCGGGACCAGCGCGGCGGCCCCGGACAGCTGCCCGCGTTCGAGTTCGCGCACATCGGTGCCGTCGTAGCGGATGGTGCCGGTGTCGGGGTCGACCAGGCGCATGAGCAGGGTCGTCAGGGTGGACTTGCCGGATCCGGTGGGGCCGACGAGGGCGACGGTGCGGCCGGGTTCGATGTCGAAGGAGACGTCGTGCAGCACGGTGGTGCGGGGTGTCGTCCCCGCGGCGGTGTCGGCTTCGGCCAGGTCGCGGCCGCTGCTCTCGCCGGGCTCTGTGTAGCCGTCCTCGTAGGAGAAGGACACGCCGCTGACGCCCACGCGGATCCCGCCGGTGCCGTCCAGCCGGGCGTCGCCGTGCTCCATTCCGCCCTCGGCCTTGAGCACGTTCTGTACCCGGTCCCAGCCGACGACGCTGCGCGGGAGGTCGCCCAGGAGCCAGCCGAAGGAGCGGATCGGCAGGCTGAGCAGGGTGAACAGGTAGGCGATCTGGACGAGGTCGCCGGGCGCGATCGCCCCGGTGGACAGGCGCCACATGCCGACCATGAGCACGGCCAGGACGCCGAGGTTGGGCAGGGTCTCCATGACGGGGTCGAACATGGAGCGCATACGCCCGACCTGGATCTGGGCGTCGCGGAGCCGGTGCGCGGCGGCGGTGAACCGTTCGGTCTCGGTGTCCTCGCGGCCGAGGGTCTTGACGACCAGCGCGCCGTCGAAGGACTCGTGGGCGACCTCGCTGACCTGGGCGCGCAGCGCCTGGGCGCGGGTGGCCATGGGGGCGACGCGGCGCTGGAAGGCGACATTGGCGGCGAACAGGAGGGGGAAGACCACGAAGCCGACGAGGGCGAGGATCGGGTCGGTGACGAACATGGCGACGGCCGCGACCAGGAGCAGGAAGACACTGCCGACGACCATGGGCAGGGGGGCCAGCGGCTGCCAGGCGGCTTCGACGTCGGCGTTGGCGTTGGACAGCAGCTGCCCGGTGGGGTGGCGGTGGTGCCAGGCCAGGGGGAGGCGGAGGTACTTGCGGGCGACCTCGCGGCGGTAGCGGGCCTGCATGCGGAACTGCATGAGCCCGGCGAACAGCCGCCGGGCGCCCAGTCCGATGGCCTTGAGCACGCCGATACCGATGAGCAGGGCGGCCGCCGCCGTGAGTGCGGCGGCGGTGGTGCGGCCCTCGGCGAAGGCGGGGAGGATGGTGGCGTCGGTGATGTGGCCGAGAACGGACGCTGAGCCGACGGTGACGACCGCGTGCAGGGAGGCTCCGGCGACGGCGACGGCGCAGACCCCGGGTTCGGTGCGCATGGCGACCCACAGCACCCGCATGCCGCGCCGGAACACCCCGGAGTCGGGCCTCGGCCCCGTCGTGCTTCCGTCGGACATGCATGACCCCCACTTGATCGGCGACCCCGGAAAACAGCGCATGCCATCCGGTGACAGGACGGCATGGGCGGTGACAACCTACTCCGCGTGGCGGTGCGGTGGACACCGATTTCTTCAGCACCGGGCGGGGCCGTGCTATTCCGCCGGTAATGACCGCAGGTGAGCGGGGGTGCACCGAGGACGCACGGGACGGGCCGGGCCGCCCGTAAAGGGCGGACCGGCCCGTCGTCATCGGTTGCGGCGGGTGGCCGGATGCCGTCAGCGGTAGGCGATGACCAGGTAGGTGAAGGTCTGCAGGCCGACGATTCCGTCGACCGCGATGTCCTGCGCCCTCTGGAAGTCACGCACGGCGCCTTCGGTCAGGGGACCGAAGATGCCGTCCACGTCGAGGCTGTAGCCGTGGCCGCGGTTGAGCCCGTCCTGCACCGCGCGGACCCGGTCCGAGGCCGGTGCCCTGTCGTCCCTGCCGACGTTTCCGAAGAGGTGGCGCATCTGCACCCAGGTCGCGTCGTCGACGTCGGAGATCGGCCGCAGGTAGTAGTCCGCCTGGAACGCCTGGACGGCGCGGCGGAGGCCGATGCCGAAGTTGTCATCGATCCGGCCGACGGTGTACCCGAGGTGCCGGAGCACGTACTTGACGAATGTGACGCGCCACTGTGGGTCCATGCCCTCCCACAGCCAGATCCACCAGCTCGGCCAGAACGTCACCGGGCTCTCCGCGGCTCTGGCGGCTACGGGTGCCCTCCCCATTCCCGACATGTGAGATCCCCCTTCTCACCTGCACGCTCACTGCGTGTGTAGGGGGGATGCCCGGCTGGACACGGCGGTTGGCAGGATGTCGGGAAATACCACCACACCGCCATAGAGCACTTACTTTCGCACGCTCGCCGCGGTGGCCGGCCGTGCGTCCGGCGGCACGGGCGGGGCGGGTGGTGGAGGCGGTGACGCATCCCGGGCAGGTGGCGCGGGATTGGCCTGGTCGGCACGGAACGGGCCGGGCCGCCCGCATCGGACGAAACGGCCCGTCGGTACCGGGTGCGGTGGGCCACCGGTGCCTGCCGGGCGGCCCAGCCGACGGACGTGTTCAGGGGGTGCGCCGGGAGCGATGATCATGGGCTTGCATCTGATGATGCCCGCGTCGCCGTTTCGAGTCCCCTGCTCGCCGCGCAGCCGGAGGGGGCGTCCCCGCCTCGCGCCCTGGGGCG
Source organism: Nocardiopsis mwathae (assembly GCF_014201195.1). Lineage (NCBI taxonomy): Bacteria > Bacillati > Actinomycetota > Actinomycetes > Streptosporangiales > Nocardiopsidaceae > Nocardiopsis > Nocardiopsis mwathae. Next base: position 2,821,717 of record NZ_JACHDS010000001.1, read on the forward strand.
TGTTCGGCGGATGCTTTCCGGTGAACGAGCGTCGTTCCGGTGGCCGCGAGCCGGGGATGATCCGCCGAACACGCTCTAGCGCACCGGATGGCCGTGGGCGCGCAGCTCGGCCTTGACATCGGCGATGGTGAACTCGCCGAAGTGGAAGACCGAGGCCGCCAGCACCGCGTCGGCTCCGGCGTCCACGGCCGGGGGGAAGTGCTCGACCTTGCCCGCACCGCCGCTGGCGATCAGCGGGATGTCGACGACGTCGCGCACCTCCCGGATCAGCTCCAGGTCGAACCCGGACTTGGTGCCGTCGGCGTCCATCGAGTTGAGCAGGATCTCGCCGGCCCCCAGCTCGGCGGCGCGGGCCGTCCACTCCACCGCGTCGATACCGGTGCCCTTGCGGCCGCCGTGCGTGGTGACCTCGAACCCGCTGGGCGTTGCGGCGCCGTCGGTGACCCGGCGGACGTCGGCGGACAGCACCAGCACCTGGCGGCCGAACCGCTCGGCGATCTCCCGGATGAGGTCGGGGCGCGCGATGGCGGCGGTGTTCACACCGACCTTGTCGGCCCCGGCACGCAGCAGGCGGTCGACGTCCTCGGCGGTGCGCACGCCCCCGCCGACCGTCAGCGGGATGAACACCTGCTCCGCGGTGCGGCGCACCACGTCGTAGGTGGTCTCCCGCTCCGCGCTGGAGGCGGTGACGTCGAGGAAGGTGAGCTCGTCTGCGCCGTCGGCGTCGTAGCGCGCGGCCAGCTCGACGGGGTCTCCGGCATCGCGCAGGTTCTGGAACCTGACGCCCTTCACGACGCGCCCGGCGTCGACGTCGAGGCAGGGGATGACGCGGATGGCCAGGGTCATCGGCCGCTCACCGCCGCCAGCGCCTCCTCCAGGGTGAACGCGCCTTCGTAGAGCGCGGTGCCCATGATCGCGCCCTCGACACCCAGCGGGGTCAGGGTCGCGATGGCGCGCAGGTCGTCCAGGCTGGAGACGCCGCCGCTGGCCACCACGGGTTTGTCGGTGCGTTCGCAGACGGTGCGCAGCAGGTCGAGGTTGGGACCCTTGAGGGTGCCGTCCTTGTTGACGTCGGTCACCACGTAGCGGGCGCAGCCCTCCGACTCCAGCCGCTCCAGGGTGGCGAACAGGTCGCCGCCGTCGCGGGTCCAGCCGCGCGCGGCGAGCGTGGTGCCGCGGACGTCCAGGCCGATGGCGACCCTGTCGCCGTGCTCGGCGATGATCTCGGCGCACCAGGCCGGGTCCTCCAGCGCGGCGGTGCCGATGTTGACGCGGGTGCAGCCGGTGGCCAGCGCCGCGCGCAGCGACTCGTCGTCGCGGATGCCCCCGGACAGCTCCACCTTGACGTCGAGGCGGCCGATGATGCCGCCGAGCAGCTCGCGGTTGTGGCCGCGGCCGAAGGCGGCGTCGAGGTCGACCAGGTGGATCCATTCGGCCCCGGCGTTCTGCCAGGCCAGTGCGGCCTGCAGCGGGTCGCCGTACCGGCCTCCGGAGCCGGCCTTGCCCTGGACGAGCTGGACGGCCTGGCCATCGGCGACGTCCACGGCGGGCAGGAGTTCGAGGGTGGTGGACATGGGTTCTTCGGCGACCTTCACTTCAGACGGCGGGAGGGGGGTCGGCACCAGCATGCCAGACCGGGGCGGGGGCGGGCTGCCGCAGCCCGGCGTGGCGGGCGGTGCCTGCGGCTACAGCGCGGCGACCCAGTTCGCCAGGACCTTGGCGCCGGCGTCGCCGGATTTCTCCGGGTGGAACTGGGTGGCGCACAGCGGGCCGTTCTCGACGGCGGCGACGAACGGGGTGCCGTGGGTCGACCACGTCACCTTGGGCGCGATGATGCGGTCGTCGGTGGGTGCGAGCTTCCAGTCGAGCACACCGTAGGAGTGCACGAAGTAGAAGCGCTCGTCGGCGCCGACGCCCTCGAACAGCCGGGACCCCTCGGCGATGTCGAGGGTGTTCCAGCCCATGTGGGGCACGATGGGGGCGCGCAGGCGCTCGACGGTGCCGGGCCATTCGGCGCATCCCTGGCTGGTCACGCCGTGCTCGACGCCCTGCTCGAAGAGGACCTGCATGCCCACGCAGATGCCGAGCACGGGGCGGCCCCCGGCCAGGCGGCGGCCGATGACGCGGTCGCCCTTGGCGGCACGCAGCCCCTCCATGCAGGCGCCGAACGCGCCCACGCCGGGGACGACGAGGCCGTCGGCGTCCAGGGCGGTGTGCGGGTCACCGGTGACGGTGACCTCGGCACCGGTGCGTTCCATGGCGCGCTGCGCCGAGCGCAGGTTGCCCGATCCGTAGTCGAGGATGACGACGCGAGGCTGCACGGGGAATCGTGCCTTTCCAGTTGCCGGTGTCCGGCGGTGCCGGGGCCGGCGGGGCCGCCTCGGCCCACCGGCCTGGGCGGCCCCGCATCAGCCGAAGTAGTCGAGCCGCAGCACGCCTGATGCCACGGCCAGTACGGTGCACAGGCCGAGCACGGCGGCCAGGCCCTTGTTCAGCTTCCAGGTGGCGATGGCGCCACCAGCGAGCAGGCCGCCGAGTGCGATGAGCAGGACGGCCCACACGTCCTGCATCACAGGGCGCCCTTGGTGGAGGGCACCCCGGAGACACGGGGGTCGCGCTCGCAGGCGAAGCGCAGGGCGCGCGCGAACGCCTTGAACTGGCATTCGACGATGTGGTGGGCGTTGCGGCCGTAGGGCACGTGGATGTGCAGGGCGACGCGGGCCTGGGCGACGAACGACTCGAAGATGTGCCGGGTCATCGTGGTGTCGTAGTCGCGGCCGATGACCGGGGCCATCGACTCGGGCTCGGTGTGCACGAGGTAGGGGCGGCCGGAGACGTCCACGGTGACCTCGGCCAGCGCCTCGTCGAGCGGCACCTTGGCGTCGGCGAACCGGCGGATCCCGGCCTTGTCGCCGAGCGCCTCCCGGAACGCCGCGCCGAGCGCGAGCGCGGTGTCCTCCATCGTGTGGTGGGAGTCGATGTGCAGGTCGCCTTCGGTGCGCACGGTGAGGTCGAACAGGCCGTGCTTGGCGAGCTGGTCGAGCATGTGGTCGTAGAAGCCGACGCCGGTGGAGATGTCGGAGACTCCGGTGCCGTCGAGGTCGATCTCGACGAAGACCTTGGTCTCCTTGGTGGTGCGTTCGACGCGGCCGATGCGGCTCATGGGACTCGGACTCTCCTGACGTGGTGGTGTGGGGGACGTGGGGCGGGCGCTCACTCGGCTGCGGGGCCCCTGGGCGCCCCGGAACCGCCGGTCGTGCCGGGTGTCGCCCGGGACTCGGCGGTCACCTGGAGCAACGCGTGGCGGAACGCCGACATTTCCTCCGGTGTGCCAACGGTGACGCGCAGCCACCCGGCCGGGCCGACCTCGCGGATGAGGACGCCGTGGTCGAGCAGTCCGCGCCAGACGGCCGCGCGGTCGGCGAACTCGCCGAACATCACGAAGTTGGCGTCGGAGTCGGCCACGCTGAACCCGTGCTCGCGCAGCCATGCGACCAGCGTGTCGCGCTCCGCGCGCAGCTGCTTGACCGCACCGAGGAGTTCACCGGCGAACTCCAGCGCGGTGAGCGCGACGATCTGGCTGACCGCGGAGAGGTGGTAGGGCAGGCGGACCAGTTGCAGGGCGTCGACCACGGCGCGGTTCGCGGCGAGGTAGCCCAGCCGCGCCCCGGCCATGGCGAAGGCCTTGGACATGGTGCGGGTGACGATGAGGCGGGGGTGGTCTGCCAGCAGGGACAGCGCGCTGGGGGTGCCCTCGCGGCGGAACTCGGCGTAGGCCTCGTCCACCACGACCATGCCGGGCGCCACGGCCAGGACCTCGCGGATGACCGAGAGCGGCAGCGCCGTGCCGGTGGGGTTGTTCGGCGAGGTCAGAAAGACGATGTCGGGGCGGTGCCGGGTGATCGCCTCCTTGGCGGCGTCCAAGCCGATGCCGAAGTCGGCGCCGCGCGGCACGCCGATCCACGCGGTGCCGGTGACCTCGGTGATGATCGGGTGCATGGAGTAGGACGGCTCGAAGCCCATGGCGGTGCGCCCGGCCCCGCCGAAGACCTGCAGGATCTGCTGGAGGATCTCGTTGGAGCCGTTGGCGGCCCACACCTCGCCGACGTCGAGGTCGTGGTCGAGGTAGGCGGCCAGGGCGGCGCGCAACCGGGTGGCGTCGCGGTCGGGGTAGCGGTTGAGCCCCCGGGCGACGGCCGCCACCCCGCGCGACAGGGCCGCGGCGAGCTCCTCGGAGGGCGCGTAGGGGTTCTCGTTGGTGTTCAGCGCGTAGGGGACGTCGAGCTGCGGCGCGCCGTAGGGGGTCCTGCCCCGCAGGTCGTCGCGGATCGGCAGGTCCTGCAGGCGGAACCCCTCGGCCGCCTCGTCCCGCGCTTCCTCGCGGCGGCTCATCGGGCGGTTCCTTCGCCGCCGGTCCGGCCGACGCGGGCGCTGACGGCCTCGCCGTGCGCGGGCAGGTCCTCTGCCTCGGCCAGCGCGACGACGCTCGGGGCGACCTCGGCCAGCGCCGCGCGGTCGTACTCGACGACGTGGATGCCGCGCAGGAAGGTCTGCACGCTCAGGCCGGAGGAGTGGTGGGCGCTGCCGCCGGTGGGCAGCACGTGGTTGGATCCGGCGCAGTAGTCGCCGAGGGAGACCGGGGCGAAGTCGCCGACGAACACGGCACCGGCGTTGCGGACCCGGGCCGCCACCGCGCTCGCGTCGGCGGTCATGACCTCCAGGTGTTCGGCGGCGTAGGCGTCGACGACGGCGAGGCCGTGGTCGAGGTCGTCGACGAGGACGATGCCCGACTGGCGGCCGCCGAGTGCTGCGGCGACGCGCTCGCTGTGCTTGGTGGCGGGGACGCGGTCGGCGAGTTCGGCCTCGACCCTCTCGGCGAGCGCGACGGACGGGGTGACGAGCACGGAGGCGGCGATGACGTCGTGCTCGGCCTGGCTGATGAGGTCGGCGGCGACGTAGCCGGCATCGGCGGTGTCGTCGGCGAGGATGGCGATCTCGGTGGGGCCGGCCTCGGCGTCGATGCCGATGACGCCCTTGAGCAGGCGCTTGGCGGCGGCCACCCAGATGTTTCCGGGCCCGGTGACCATGTCGGCGCGCGCGCACTCGCCCGCGCCGTAGGCGAACATCGCGACGGCCTGGGCGCCGCCGACGGCGTAGACCTCGTCGATGCCCAGCAGGGCGCAGGCGGCCAGGACGGTGGGGTGCGGCAACCCGCCGAAGTCGGCCTGGGGCGGGGAGGCGACGGCCAGCGAGCCGGCCCCGGCCTCCTGGGCGGGCACGACGTTCATCACGACGCTGGAGGGGTAGACGGCGCGGCCGCCGGGGACGTAGAGGCCGACACGGCCGACGGGCACCCACCGCTCGGTGACGGTGCCGCCGGGGACGACGTGGGTCACGGTGTCGGAGCGGCGCTGGTCGGCGTGGACCTTGCGGGCGCGGCGGATGGACTCCTCCAGGCCGGCGCGCACGGCAGGGTCGAGTTCGGCGAGGGCCGAATCGATGGCCGCGCGGGGGACGCGGATGTCGGCGAGGCGGACGCCGTCGAAGCGCTCGGTGAGGTCGATCAGCGCCTCGACGCCCCGATGGCGGACGTCGTCGCAGATCGGGCGGACCTTCTCGGTCGCGGCCTCGATGTCGAGTTCGGCGCGTGGCAGCAGGTCGCGCGGGTCGCCAGGGGTTCCTCGGAGATCGATTCGGGAGATCACCCCTTCATTCTAGGGGCCGGGTGCCTCACCTGCTCCGACGGTCGCCGCGTGCCCCAGGGGGCGCGGCGCGGGCGCGGGCGGATCGTCCGGGGTTGGGCGGCCATCCGCGGCTTCGCCCGGCCGGACCGGGTTTAGGGAAGGCTCACCATAAACGCCACCAATAAGTGTCGCCTTACTTTGGAACACCTAACCTAAATTTCATTCAGAAAGGCTTGCCTCAGTGCCCGACATTACCCTCGCATTGTTCGCCCCGACTATTGTTGCGCGCTATTGTTGAGACATGACTTCCACGATCGGTAGCACCGAGCACGGCCTTTCCAAGTTCCACCGACTCCTGCTTGACCAGGTGCGTCACGAGTTCACCGCCTCGCACCAGTACATCGCGCTGGCGGCGTGGTTCGACGCCCGCGACCTGCCTCAGCTGGCCCGGGTCTTTTACCGGCAGTCACTGGAAGAGCGCGACCACGCCATGATGATCGTGCGTTTCCTGATCGACAGCGACGTTCCGGTGACGATCCCCCAGCCCGGCGAAATCGAGAACGATTTCGAGACCACGCGCGACTGCGTCGCGCTGGCGCTGCGCCAGGAGAAGCAGGTCACCGAGCAGTTCCACCTGCTGGCGCGCGCCGCGCGCGAGGAGAACGACTACACCGGCGAGCAGTTCCTGCAGTGGTTCCTGCAGGAGCAGACCGAAGAGGTCGCCAAGATGTCGACGCTGCTGAACGTCGTCGACCGCAGCGCCGGAAACCTCTTCGACCTTGAGACGTTCGTCGCGCGTGACATGCCCGACGAGTCCGAGGGCAGCGCGGGTGCCCCCGGCACCGCGGGGCCGTCGGTGGGTTGAGCCCGCCCACGGCCGCCGACGCCGGTCGGGCATACTTGTGCAATGCCTGACCGGCTGCCGATCTTTCCGCTCGGGAGCGTGCTGTTTCCGGGCCTGACGATGCCGCTCCACGTGTTCGAGGAGCGGTATCGCCGTCTCATGTCCGAGCTGCTGGAGGACGCCGCGGGCGCGGCGCGGCGGTTCGGCGTGGTGGGGATCGAGCTCGGGCACGAGGTCGGCGCGTCGGCCGCGCACCGGCTGTCGGAGGTGGGCTGTGTGGCGGAGGTCCGCAGTGCGCGAAGACACGAGGACGGCGGCTACGACATCGTGGTGGAGGGCGGCTCGCGGTTCCGGGTCGAGGAGGTCGACGACCCCGACCACGAGCGCCCCTACCTGCGGGCGGCGACCACGCCCATCCCCGACGAGCTGGGCACCGGCGCCGAGGAGCAGGCCGAGCGCGTCGGCCGGCTGTTCCGGACCTACTGTCACCGGCTGACCGCCATCGGCATCCCCGCCGAACCGCCCCGGGACGCACCCGCCGAACCGCTGCCGCTGTCGTATGCGGTCTCGGCCGCGCTCGTCGTCGACCAGTTCGACAAGCAGGCCCTGCTGGAGGCCGACCACGCGGCGGCCCGACTGGAGCTGGCCGCCGCACTGATGCGGCGGGAGAACCGCGTCCTCGGCGCGCTGCCCGCGCTTCCGGCCGACCGGCTGCTGCGCCACGAGATCCACCTGAACTGAGCCCGCCGGCCCCGTCTCCGGCCGCAGGGCCTACGATGCCGCCGACGATGATCGCCACGAGCCGAGCAGGAGCGTCATGAGCGCGAAGGGCACACCGGCGACGGTCGCGGCGGCGCGTGCCGGGATCGCCTTCTCCCTACACCCCTACACCGCCGCCTCGGGCGACGGTGGCTCCTCCTACGGCGAGGAGGCCGCCGACGCGCTGGGGGTCGGGCACGACCGGGTCTTCAAGACCCTGGTGGCCGAGGTCGACGGAGAACTCACCGTCGGAATGGTCCCGGTCGGCGCCACCCTGAACCTCAAGGCCCTGGCGGCGGCGGTCGGCGGGAAGAAGGCGGTGATGGCCGATCCGCGGGCCGCCGAGCGCGCCACCGGCTACGTGCGCGGCGGCATCAGCCCGCTCGGGCAGCGCAGGCGCCTGCCCGCGGTCGTCGACGCCTCGGTCGGCGACCACGCCACCGTCTTCGTCTCGGCCGGGCGCCGCGGGCTGCAGATGGAGCTCTCCCCCGCCGACCTGGTCCGGCTCACCGGAGCGGCCACCGCCGGCATCCGCACCTGACACCAGGACGGGAGCCGAACGCCGCGAACCCCCATAAAGAACCCATCCGGGGGGTCACGCGTGGCGCCCCCTTCTCAGCACGGCGCGGGCGACCTAACGTTGAGGCACCAGGCGAACACAATAGGGCGCGCGTGGAGGATGAGGCGCGATGGCGGTCGAGGCGGTCGTTCTCGGCACTGTGCTGTGCTACCTCGCCCTAGCGGGCTGCTACGCGGCCACGCGCTGCCGCCACGCCCGCATCCTGGCGACGGGGCCGCGGCGTCCCGCCGTGGGCGCCGACGACCTCTCCCCCTATGAACTGGGCCTCCTCGCCGGAGGGCAGCGGCGGTTGGGTGAGGTGGCCCTCGCCGACCTGTACCTCAGCGGACGCGCCGTGGCCCACGGGCAGGGCATGGTGACGCGCCCGTGGCAGCAGGAGCGGCGGCCCCCGCCGGAGGCCCCCGGCCCGTTCACCCGGCTGCTCGACGCGCGCCTGCCCGCGGGCCGCGCCGTACCCGCCGACCACCTCATGTCGGCGGCCTCCCGCAGCGACGCGGCGACGGCCGCGCTGTGGCGGCTGCGCCGGCTCGGCCTGCTGGTCGCCCCGGAGCGCATGCGGCGGGTGACCCTCGTTCGCAACGGGGCCTGGGGGCTGCAGGCCCTCATCGGCGCGGCGGGCGTGGCCTTCGCCGCGGCGGCCGCGGTCGTGGCGATGATGTCGCCGCGCGAACCCGTGGGGGTCGTGTTCGTGCTGCTGGTTCTGGTGCTCCTCGGCTACCCCTTCCTGCTGCACCTGACCCGGCGGCTGGTCGGCGGGGTGCGCGGGGCGGTACTGGCCGCCCTGGTCGTCACGGCTCTGGCGACCCCGGCCGCCCACGCACCGCGTGAACTCGTCGCTGCGCTGGGACTGCTGGTGGGCTGGTTCGCGCTGTACGCGGCCTACCTGCTGACCGGAGGCCGACTGGGCTGGCGGACGCGGGCGGGTGACAGGGTGCTGGCCGATGCCTGGAGCTGCCTGGAGCGGGCCGCGGTGGCCGCGGACCGCGGCGCGGCGGGCGACGCCGCGCTGCGGGCCACCGCCCTGCTCGGGTTCCGCGGACTGCGCCGCCGCCCCGGGCGGGGCAGGTGCGTCGGGGCGCAGAGGTGCCCCGGCATCGCCCTGGTGCGGTCGTTCGCCGCGGCCTGCGGCCGCGGTGTCGGCGGCCCGGAGGGGGCGCTGGCCGACGGCTTCCCCGGCATCGCCGCGGGCGCCGGCTGGCGCCGGGTCGGCGGACGCACCCCCGCCGCAGGGCGGCACCGGCCGCACGGCGAGTAGCCCGGCCGCCGCCTGGTTTCTAGTGGGCGGCGGTCTCGTTGTCGCGCGGCGCGTCCACGGGCGGGGGCGGGGTCTCCTCCGCACGCTGGTGGGGCAGGTCGCGGCGCCACACGCTGACGGCGTCGAACAGGGCGTACTGCAGGACGGCGACGAAGGGCCACAGCACCAGGGCGCTCATCGCCCGCAGCCCCAGGCCGGCGGTGACGAGCTCGCCGGGCTCGGCCTCGGCGACGGCGCGGGCGAAGGCACCGGCGTCCAGGGCGACGCCGAGGCGCCAGGCGACGAGCGCTCCGAGCACCGAACCGGCCGCGAGGCCCAGCAGGCAGGCCAGCCGCAGGTCCACGCGGTCGCGTGCGCACAGCCGGTACTGCACCAGGTAGGCGCTGTAGCCGCAGAGGATCCCGGCGCACATCATGATGATGGCGAAGTAGCCGTCGGGGACGAACAGCGCCTGGGAGACGGGGAAGGGCGCCGTGGTCCCGTCACCGTCGACGACGGTGACGGCGGGGCGGGGGGTGATCAGCCACCACAGCAGGCCCAGCGGGACACCGAGCGCCGCGACGCTCCCCAGCATCGTCGCGCCCACGGCGAGTCGCCGCCGTGCCACCCGTCGGCGCGCTTGTGTACTTCGCACTCTTCGAATCTATCCCCCGACGCGGGGCGAAAAACCGTTGGTGCTGTGTTCGTGAGCACGTGACAATGCCCGGATGACGAACACGACGGCTCGTTTCGACCCCCCGAAGTCCGCGGATGAGCGCACCATGCTCACCTCACACCTGGACTGGCACCGGGCCACGGTACGCATGAAGTGCGCCGGGCTCGACCCGGCGCTGGCGTCGGCGGCGCCACTGCCCACGTCGCCGCTGATGACGATCGGTGGGGTCGTCTCGCACCTCCGGTGGGTGGAGCACCACTGGTTCGAGGTCCGCCTGCTGGGGGCACGCGACCGGGCGCCCTGGTCCCCCGCGGACTGGGACGCGGAGTTCCGCGTGGGCGCCCGGCGCCCGCTGGCCGAACTCCTCGACGAGTACGACGCGCAGTGCGCGCGGTCCCGGGAGATCACCGCGAAGCTGGAGCTCAACAGCGGCGCCCGCACCGCCGGCGAGGGCGAACGGCCGGCCACGCTGCGCTGGGTGCTGACGCACATGACCGGGGAGACAGCGCGGCACAACGGCCAGCTCGACCTGCTGCGTGAGCTCGCCGACGGCAGCACCGGCTTCTGAGGAACGAGGCGAGGGCGGCGGCCGGCATCCGGCCGCCGCCCTCCTCGGTGACCGGCCCCGAGGCGGGGCCGGGGTCCCGGCTCCGGCACGCGCGGAGGTCGGGTGCGCCTACCGGAGGTCGTCGGTGCCGTCCGCGTCGCCGTCCTCAGCGGCGGCGTCGGCCGCTGCGGCCGCGTCGTCCTCGGCCAGGATCCGGTAGAGCCCACGCTTGGTGTCGGACAGCAGCCGCTTGGCGCGCTCCAGCTGCTCGGGGGTGCCGGCCTCGGCTACCTGGGCCGCGGCGGCGGTCAGCTGGTAGGCGAGGTGGCCCATCTCGGTGTAGCGCGCCTGGGCGTCCTCGTACTCCGCGTGGACGGCCTCCCACGGCGGGGTCAGGTCGCCCGCGTTGTCCTCGACGTAGGCGTGTCCCTCCTCGGTCAGCTCGAAGGGGCGGCGCCGACCGCCGCCGGACGCCTCGGCGGGGCGGACCAGGCCTTCGTCCTCCAGCTGCTGGAGCATCGGGTAGACCGATCCGGGGCTGGGCCGCCAGGCGCCGCTGCTGCGCTCTTTGCCCTCGCGGATGATCTCGTAGCCGCTGCGTGGCTCCTCGGCCAGCAGCAGCAGGATGCCGGTGCGCACGTCCCCGCGGCGCGCGCGGGGGCCGCCGCGCCGACCCCGGTCCCGGCCGCGGCCGAACATCCGCTCCATGGGGTGGCCGTGCGGGATCTGCCCGCCGCCCCACGGCATGTGCGGCGGGAGGGGCGGCGTCGGCGGGTGCGGCGGGAAGCCGCCGCCCGAGCCGCCCATCGCCATCATGTGGCCCCAGGCTCCGGGGCCGCGCTCGCGGCGGCCGCCGCGCCGACCGCGCCGCCGCGGTTCGCGACCGCGCTGGTCGCCGCTCTCCGGAGCCTCGCCCCGGGAAACCTTCCGGCCGCCGCCGGTCGGCTGCGTGCGCGGAAATCCACCCCAGGACCACGGCATCGCCATCTCACTCATCGTGCTTCTCCTTCGGGGTCGCCATGGTTTCATCGACCCATCGTGATCGTTTTCGATAGTCGATTTATATCGACATGTCGTAACGATATATCGGCACGGGGTGTGTGGTCAAGCAAGAGGGACCGATCCCGCTCCGACCACCGCACCGGGGCGACCCGGTGAAGAGGCACGGGAACATCCGAAGGGGCGGCGGCGGACATCCCCCGCGCCCGCCCCGAAGCGCGGAACCCCCGGTTGCCCTCAACCGGACTTGAGGTTCTAGGGTCGCACCCGTACCTCCCACCGCGCGGTGGCCCTGCCCCACGGCACCGCCGCTCGCGCGCCCCTCCCCTCGACCCGGGAAAGGTCCCCTCGATGCCCCCCGCACAGACGACGGCCGCGCCTCCCTCCCCCGCGGCCCGCGCGCTCCCCGCAGCGCGGCGCTCCCTCGCCCCCGACCTCGCCCGCGGGGTCATGCTGCTGGTCATCGCCGCCGCGCACGCGCACCTGTTCGCCCTGATGGCCACCGGAACCGACGCCACCCTCTTCGGCACCTGGGACCGGATCGCCACCGGGACCATGACGCTCTTCGCCGACCTGCGCGGATACCCCATGTTCGCCGCGCTGTTCGGCTACGGGATGGCCCAGATCCACCGGCGGAGAAGCGAACAGGGCCGGGAGTGGCCGTGGACCCGCAAGCTGCTGCGCCGCCGGGGGCTGTGGATGATCGCCTTCGGCGCGGTGCACGTCGCACTGCTCTTCTTCGGCGACATCCTCGCCGTCTACGGCCTACTCGCCCTCGTCTTCGTCGGCGCCCTGCGGCTGTCGGACCGTGCCCTGCTCGGCTCCGCGGCGGCCGCACTCCTGGCCGCCTCGGCCTTCGTGTTCACGATCACCTTCGCCGCCGGCGGGGTGCCGCAACTACCCGAGAAGCCCCAGGGGCTCCTCGGCGAGCTCGCCCTCCGGCTGTCCATGTGGCCGTTCATGATCATCCTGATGACCGCGGCCACACTGTTCCCGTTCCTCATCGGGATCTGGGCCGCGCGCCGCCGCCTGCTGGAGCGGCCCGAGCAGCACCTGCCGCTGCTGCGCCGTACCGCGCCGGCCGGAATCGCCGTGGCCGTGCTCGGCGCCATCCCCCAGGCCCTGATCAAGACGGGGGTCTGGACCGATGTCTCCGCGGCCGTCGGCGCGGGTGCGGCGACCCTGCACCAGATCACCGGGTTCGCGGGCGGGCTCGGCTACGCCGCCCTCATCGGCCTGGTCGCCGTCCGGATCGCAGGCCGTCCCGGCCCGATCGCCACCGCCCTGGCGGCGCTCGGGCAGCGGTCGCTCACCTTCTACCTGTTGCAGTCCGTCGCCTGGGCGGTCCTGTTCGCCTCCTACGGCCTGGACCTGCGGGTGTCGACCGCGGCGGGGGTGGCCATCGGTGCGGCGGTGTGGCTGGTGACCGTCGTGCTGGCCGAGCTCATGCGCCGCGCGGACATGCGCGGCCCGGCCGAGCGGGCACTGCGCCGCCTCACCTACGGCACGACCGCCGCCCACGGGCGGGCGGACTGAGCCGGACCCGCCCGAAACGCCGGGTGGGGAGGGGCGACGCCCCTCCCCACCCTGTCGTCGGCGGCTGTCGGTGGGTCGGCCGTCAGTAGGTGATCGCGTCCGGCCCCAGCAGGGACTTGACGTCACCCGAGAACTCCGGGCCGACCTGGATCGGGTAGCCCGGGATCTCGAAGACCCGGCTCTTGACCGGGTGGTCGACCCGGATCGTCAGCGGGGTCTCGCCGCGGTGGGCCCTGAGCACCTGCTTCAGCTCCTCCACCAGCTCCGGGGTGAGCCGCTTCTCCTGCACCGTCAGCAGCATCGGCGGCGGGCCCTCCGACACGTGTGAGATGTCCAGGATCGACATCTCCGAGGCGAACATCGACCACGTGCCGTCGCGCTCGTTCAGGCGGCCCTTGACCGTGACGGCCGTGTCCTCCATCAGCGCGTCCATGTACAGCGGGAAGGTCTTGGGGAAGAACAGGACCTCCATGCTGGCGTCCAGGTCCTCGACCGTGGCGATGGCCCACTGGTTGCCCGCCTTGTTGAAGCGCTTGTCGACCTTGGAGATCAGGCCGGCGATGCGCACCTCGCCGCGGTCGCCACCGCGCTCACCGGCCACGATGTCGGCGATGGCGGTGTCGCGGGACCGGGCCAGGATGCGCTCGGCACCCGACAGCGGGTGGCTGGAGACATACAACCCCAGCATCTCCCGCTCGAAGGCCAGCTTGGTCTTGCGGTCCCACTCCTCGTCGCCCCAGTTGATGTTCAACCCGATCGGCGTGGACTCGCCGGAGTCGTCGTCCCCGCCGCCGAACAGGTCGAACTGGCCGTTGGCCTCCTGCTTCTTGGAGCTGATCATCCCGTCGACCGCGGTCTCGTGGTGGCGGTAGAGCTCCTGGCGCGGCTGGCCGAGCGAGTCGAAGCCGCCCGCCTTGATCAGCGATTCGACGACGCGCTTGTTGCAGGCCGCCAGCTCGATCTTGGACAGGAAGTCGGTGAAGGAGCTGAACTTGCCCTTCTCCGCGCGGGTCGTGGTGATGGAGTGGACGACGTTGGCACCGACGTTGCGCACCGCCCCCATACCGAAGCGGATGTCCTTGCCGACCGGAGTGAACCGCAGACCCGACTCGTTGACATCCGGAGGCAGCACCTTGATGCCCTGGGCACGGCACTCGGCCAGGTAGACGGCCATCTTGTCCTTGTCGTCACCGACGGACGTGAGAAGGGCCGCCATGTAGGAGGCCGGGTGGTTGGCCTTGAGGTAGGCGGTCCAGTAGGAGACCAGACCGTACCCGGCGGTGTGCGACTTGTTGAACGCGTAGCCGGAGAAGGGCAGCATGACGTCCCACAGGGCCTGGACGGCCTCCTGTGAGAATCCGCGCGCCTTGGCTCCCTCGAAGAACTTGACCTCTTCCTTTTCGAGGGCCTCCTTCTTCTTCTTGCCCATGGCCCGGCGCATCAGGTCGGCGCCGCCCAGGCTGTATCCGGCCAGCTGCTGGGCGATGGCCATGACCTGCTCCTGGTAGACGAGCAGGTGGAAGGTTTCGCCGAGGATCGGTTCCAGGGCCTCTTCGAGCTCCGGGTGGATCGGCGTGATCTCCTGCCGCCCGTTCGACCGGTCGGCGTAGTCGTTGTGGGCGTTCGCCGCCATCGGGCCGGGGCGGTACAGCGCGAGCACAGCGGCGATGTCACCGAACTTCTTCGGCTCCATCCGCTTCAGCAGGTTGCGCATCGCGCCGCCGTCGAGCTGGAAGACGCCGAGGGTGTCACCCCGCGACAGCAGCTTGTAGGTCTTCTCGTCATCGAGGGGGAGCGTCGTCAGATCGATGTCGATCCCCTCGGCCACCTTGACGTTCTTCACCGCGTCGTCGATGACGGTGAGGTTCCGCAGGCCGAGGAAGTCCATCTTGAGCAGGCCCATCTCCTCGCACTGAGGGAACGGGAAGCCGGTGATGATGGCGCCGTCGGTGTCACGCTTGTGCAGCGGGATGACGTCGAGGAGCGGCACTTCGGACAGGATGACACCCGCCGCGTGGACACCGGTGCCGCGGGTCAGGCCCTCGATACCGCGCGCGGTCTCCATGACCTTCTGGACCTGCGAGTCCTTCTCGATCAGCTGGCGCAGCTCGGTGGTCTCCGGGTACCGCTCGTGGTCCTCGTTGTAGACGGCGTCGAGCGGAATCTCCTTGCCGTTGACGGCCGCGGGGAAGGCCTTGGTGATCTGGTCGCCCAGGGAGTAGGGGAAGCCGAGGATCCGGGTCGAGTCCTTCACCGCGGCCTTGGCCTTGATGGTGCCGAAGGTCAGGATCTGGGCCGTGTTCTCTTCCCCGTACATGCGGGTGACGTACTCGATCATCTCGCCGCGCCGACGCTCGTCGAAGTCCAGGTCGACATCGGGCATGGTGACACGTTCGGGGTTGAGGAACCGCTCGAAGATGAGGCTGTGCTCGATCGGGTCGAGGTCGGTGATGCCCAGGACGTAGGCGACCATCGACCCGGTCGCCGAGCCTCGGCCCGGGCCGAGGGCGATGCCGTTCTTCCGCGCGTACTGGCAGATGTCGGCGACGACGAGGAAGTAGGCCGGGAAGCCCATGGACTCGATGATGCCGAGTTCGTACTCGATGCGCTGGCGCACGTCCTCGCCGGCTCCGTCGGGGAAGCGCGAAGGGATGCCCCGCTCGACTTCCTTCTTCAGCCAGGAGAGCTGGCTTTCCCCTTCGGGGACCGGGAACTTCGGCGAGAGGTCCCGGGAGGCGAAGACGTTGTCGTAGGCGTCGGGGGCGACACGTTCGGCGATGAGGAGCGTGTTCTTGCAGCCCTGGGCCCACTGGTCGAAGTCGAGGATGCCGCGCATCTCGTCGGCGGTCTTGAGGTAGTAGCCGGCGCCGTTGAACCGGAACCGGGTGGGGTCGTCGAGGTTCTTGCCGACGCCGACGGCCAGCAGCGCGTCGTGCGCTGCGGCCTGGCTCTCGTACACGTAGTGCGAGTCGTTGGTGACCAGCGGCGGGATCGAGAGTTCTCTACCGACCTTGAGAAGACCGTCGCGCACTTCCTTCTCGATGTCGACGCCGTGGTCCATCAGCTCCAGGAAGACGTTCTCCCGGCCGAAGATGTCCTGCAGCTTGGCGGCGTAGGCGATCGCCTCCTGCTCCTGGCCGAGGCGGAGCCGCGTCTGCACGCCGCCTGAGGGGCAGCCGGTGCTGACGATGATGCCCTCGCTGTGCTGCGCCATCAGCTCAAGGTCCATCCGGGGCTTCATGTAGTAGCCCTCAAGCGATGCGAGCGAGGAGAGCTTGAAGAGGTTGCGCAGGCCGGTCTCGTTCTCCGCGAGCATGGTCATGTGCAGGAAACGTCCGCCACCGGAGATGTCCTTGGCGCCCTCGGCGGCGGCATCGTCCGTGCCACCGGCGCGCCCCCAGGAGACGCGCTTCTTGTGGAACCGCGACTCGGGCGCGACGTAGGCCTCGATGCCGATGATCGGCTTGACTCCGCTGCCCTGGGACTGCTGGTGGAACTCGTAGGCCCCGAACATGTTGCCGTGGTCGGTCATCGCCACCGCAGGCATGCCCTGATTCGCCGCCTCCGCGAACAGCGGCTTGAGCTTCGCCGCCCCGTCGAGCATCGAGTACTCGGTGTGAACATGCAGGTGGACGAAGGAATCGGCCATGACGCGGCAACCCCGTATGCGGCTCGTGAGTCGGATGGTGACACCTGAGCTTGGCGAGGAGGAATCTGCACTGTCAAACTGGCCGCCAAACTGACTGAGGCCAAAACCATCCGGTATAGGCGCCCTAAGCCGACCGCGAAGCCATTGCCTAATGAGCCGGCCCCCTTCCCATGAGGGGCCGGGGTCCGGGCAGCACCGGAGACCTAGATCACGATGCCGTTCTCACGGGCGTAGAAACGGACGAACGCATCCATCTCCGCCTTCGTAAAGCGAAGGGGCTCGGCCTGCGGGCTCTTGGAGTCGCGGATCGCGACCATACCGCCAGAACCGGCCAGCAGGACGCAGGACTCCTCATCCCCGTTGTCGTCGCTGTTGCCTCCGCAGGGCTTGACCCACTCAGCGCGGCTCAGATCGATGCGATAGAGGTCGTGCGGCACAATGCGCTCCTCACTCTCCGAACGCGGGGGGATCTCCACCGTGTACGTCCAGAGTCACCACGGATCCAGATCCTGGGAAGAGCACTGGCCGCTTGCGGGCAGACACTTCCGCGATGGGTGCGACCGGGCTAGCGAGTCCGAGCCCGCACACGCTCTCAGACGTCGAACTCGCCTGACTTGATCGTGTCCAGGAACTTGGACCACTCGGCTGCGGGGAAGCGCTGGATCAGCGCCGTCGGGCGCTTGGAGTCACGGACAGCCTGGCCACCGCAGGGCAGAGGGGCCACTTCGACGCACTCACCGGGGTTGGAGTGCGTGCTCTTTCGAAACACCAGGTCATCGGGTGTCTTGTAGCTCATGATTGATTGCTCTCTATTCCGGTTTCTCAAGCATGGAGCGCAGGTAGGGGATGCTTTCGCTGGGGTGAAGCGCGTCCAGCTGTATGAGGTTGAAGAGATCCCGGTAGTCGGCCACTCTGGGCTTCTCTTCGATGTACAGAGCTTGGCCGTGCAGCTCAAGGTAGATCACTGACAAGTCGAGTTCGTCCTCGTAATCGAGTATGACGAACCGGTTCCCAAGGCCACTGTGCAGACCAGCCGCTATGGGCACGACCTGGATCGTGATGGTCTTGACCTCTGTGGCGAGACGCACGAGGTGTTGCACCTGCTCACGGAACACCGCTCGATCCGGGATATGCAGCAGCGCCGATTCATCAAGGATGGCCCAGAGCTTCGGAGGTTCCGTACGCTCAAAGATCTTCTTGCGACGCTGACGACTCTCGACCAAGCGTTCGACTTCAGTCTGATCATCGCCCAGCGCCCTCGCGACGAGCGCGCGTGTGTAGTCCGCCGTCTGTAGAAGCCCCGGAACCACGTCGCACTGGTAAGTGCTGATCGCAGACGCTTCGTTCTCGAAGCCCACATAGGCAGCCGGCAGGTACGGGCTGTACTTCTCCCACCAGCCTCGTTCGCGGGCCTGACGCACCAGGGTCTCGATCGCCCCTCGACGCTTTGGGTCAGTCACCTTGTAGAGATCCAGCATGGCGCGAATGTCAGTGAGGCTGATCCGCATCCAGTTGCCGGTCTCAAGGTTCGCAATCTTGCCGTGCGAGCAGTCCAGCTCTCGTGCAACGTCCTTCAGGGTCAGACCCTGGTCCTTCCTCAACCTGCGCAACTCACGCGACAGGCGGCGTTTACCCACGGTCGGACTGTATTTGGTGGCCATCGACATCCCCTCCGAGACAGCGGCTCTTGATCCTAAAGCTCGGGGTGGTCCATCTCAGAGAAACAGACATTCTACGCATCCACAGAAGTCGCTTGAAATCTCTTGAATCCAGAGTAGCGTGTTCCATACTTAGCCGTAGAGCTGACTGGCTACCCCTAACTGACTCTGTGTGGGTGATCCGTATGTCAAACCCGCCCTTCCCCCCTCCACGTCTGCTCGCTCTTCCCTCAGCTTCGAGCAGCCCCTCGACGGCCCGGACGTTCGTCACGTCGTCGCTCTTTGCATTGGGTGCGCCCCAAGGCAGCGTTGAGGACGCCAAGCTGATGGTGAGTGAAGCCGTCGCGAACGCCATCAATCACGGCCGCGCTCCCATGCACCTGTCGCTGACCATCAAGTTCGCCTCGGTCGAAGTTGAGGTGTACGACAGTGACCCGGCCCCGCTGGACCTACCGCGGCGACGGGCCGATCTCATCGAGAGCGGGACCCGCTCCGACAACCTGGACGACCTCATCGACGCCTTCGATGAGGAAGCCCCTCGCAACCTGCTCGCCGAATCCGGGCGTGGGCTCGATCTGATCACTCACCTGTCGGACGGCCGGTGCGGCTGGCGGTCCTGTCCGCCGGGGAAGGTCGTCTGGTTCAGCGTCCCGACCCCTATCGACCAGGCGCCGAGCGCGATCGAGTGGAATGTCACCCGGTCAAGCGGCCCTGGGGAGCTCGCATCATCGATGGGCAACCACCTCACCGTGCAGATCGGGGGTTGTCCCCGATGAGCGCGGAACGCCTGCCCCTACCTTCCCGCCGCAGTCTGCGCAGCAGCCAGCAGACGAGCGCCGCTCGTAAGGGCAAAGGGCCGGCTCTGGCCGGAGCCGCAGGAGCGCGCCTGCTGGACGCAACAGCCGCCGACGACACCGCGATCTTCGGTTACGGGTGGGGGCGGCAGGTGATCGACCACCTGAGCGCGGATCTCCTCCTGCCTCAGCTACCTGAAGGCTGGGCCTCGACCGCTACCTGCAAGCTCGCCGCTACCCTGGCCGCCTTCATGGGCTGCGAGACGGGGATGCTCGCCGAAAGCGGCGCCGCCGCTCGCCAGGCGGCACTGGCCATGGCATCCCACGGCGCTCAGGCTCGCCGCCTCGTACCCGGCACGGTGCTCCATATACGCGGCTTCGACGGATTGCACGCACGATTGCGGGTCACGACGGCTCAGGGAGACATCCGCGCAACGACGACGGTCAGCGCATCCGGCACGCCTGAGGAGTGGATTGTGACCATCGAGAAGATGGTCCACCGGTCGCCCGACCACATCTCCGCTCTCTGCCTGCAACCTCCCGTAAGCCGCACTCTTCCGACAGAGTTCCTGATGGACGTTCGGAACATCTGCGATGACCTCGGCCTGGCCTGGGTCTGGGACGAATCGCAGATCGGACTCGGGCGAACCGGGCGTGTCTACTGCCTGCACCACGCGGCCAACGCCCGGATCAGGCCTGACTTCCTCGTTCTCGGGGACAGCCTGGCTGCCGGTTACACCCCGATCGGCGCCATCGTCACGCGGTACAGCCCTGACCGACGCACGTCGACCTACATCCCGCAGCTCCCGTCGCCACTGGCGGCGTCCATCGCCGTGTACACCGTATATTCGCTCATCCATCACGGGACGCTCGACGCCATTGACGCGTGGGGCGCGAGCCTGTCCGACCGGCTTCGTGAGGGGCTGGAGAACACTGGAAACGCCGTGCGTCAGCTCGGCCTTGGTGTGGTCGTCGAGCTTCAGGGTGCGGGGCGGCGCTATGCGGATTCTCCCGCTGCCGCAGTCGTCCATCGCGCGTCCAACACAGGACTGCGTCTTTCAGCGACATCCGACCTCTCATCTCTGCTCCTCACCCCGCCCTTCAACTGCCGCGCGGATGAGTACGGACTCATCGCGGCACGCACAGTGCAAGCTATCCGGGGCTCGTCACCGCAATTGTGAAGAGATCGGCGGTCGGCAGCTGGGGGCGGAGAATCACTGCTCGGCTCATCGACGGTTCCGCCGACGTCGTCATCTCCCCCGACGGAACATGGACCCTGCTAGAGGTGAACCCGAACGGCGAATGGTCCTGGCTCGCCGAGGCCTGCGAACTACCGATCGCCCAGACGATCGCGAATCTCCTGGAGAGGGGACACCGTTGACACACCGCCGACCGTGCACGTCGACGCTGGCCGACCAACTCGTCCAAGCCGGGGAAGTAGAAGCAGGCACCCCGCTGGCCGAAGCCTTCGCGAAAGTCGACCGGGGCGCGTTCGTCCCCGCGTTCGCCCTGCCCGACCACACCGGCCCCGGAGTCCGCTACCGGCTCATCGACGGCCGCAAGGCCGACCAGCACGCCGAATGGGCGTCGCACATCTACGCCGACGAGACGCTGATCATCGAAATCAAAGGCCGATCGGTCACCGACGCCCTGCCCGAGGGAACCGGTACCGGTCGGTGGACAAGCTCGTCGACGATGCCCAGCCTTATGGCGCGCCACCTTCGCGAGCTGGAGTTGGCGGCCGGCCCCCGCGTTCTGGAGATCGGCGCCGGCTCCGGGTACAACACCGCGATCCTGTGCGAACTCCTGGGCGATGAGCGCGTGACCAGCATCGACATCTCCCCTCACCTGGTCGCATCCGCCACCCGCAGCCTGGCGTCGCACGGCTATCGCCCCGTCGTGGCCGAACACGATGGGCACCAGGGATACCCGGGCGGCGCCCCCTACGACCGCATCACGTCAACGACCGCGTTCACCCACGTTCCCCCCGCGTGGGTCGACCAAGTATCGCCGGGCGGGATCATCCTGGTGAACATCGCGGGCGGAACCGGCGGCGCCGTACTCCGCCTGGACGTCGCCGAGGGCAGCGCTGAGGGCCGGTTCCTCCCCCAGTGGGCCGGATTCATGCCCGCACGCACCCACGAGCCGACCGAGCGCGTCACTGTCGACGACGAGGGCGAACAGTCCTGGACCCGCATCAACCCGAACATCATCCGCGACAGCCCATCAGCGGCGTTCGTCGCGCAGCTCGCTACCACGCATGCCGCCTCCGTGAACACGCAGGCCGACGACGGAACACCCCTGCTGTTCATGGAAGGTGCCGACGGGGCGTGGGCAGAAGTCGAGACCATCCCTGACGGAGGGCGGTACCGGGTCGACCAGGGCGGACCTCGTTGGCTGTGGGACCTGGTAGAGCAGGAACACCAGTGGTGGCACGCCCAGGGGCGCCCGCCATGGAGCGCCTTCGGCGCAACGGTCACCTGCGATGGCCAATGGGTGTGGTTCGGGTCGCCGACCGGCACCCGCCGCTGGCCACTCCCCGCCCCCGACACATCGACGAACAACGTCGAGCGAAGGAAACGATCTTGACGACGCCGAGCTCCTGCGCTCATCCCTGGTCGACTGCCGGGCCTGACCGATCGCCGACATCGACCTCAGCCTTACCTGACATCAACGGGAGCGTCCGGGACAGGTTCACACCCCTGAACCCTTGACATTCCATAAAGGAAATTACTTGCCAAATTGGCAAGTCAATGCCAGGCTGATGCCAAGCCCCGTAGTTGCCGCAGGAGGCGATCAATGGATCAGAGACAGGCGATCGAGGCCTTGACCCGCGCCGATGAGCTACGCAGGGAGATGGCACGCCGGGCCGACCAAGTGGCTCTGGTCTGCGGGGTGCTGGGCGTGGTGACGATCGCAATGGTCCTGACGATCGGACTCGCCAGCGGCGAAACGGCCCTGTGGACACCCGCCTACCTGGTCGCCATATTCGCTCTTATCAGCATGAACTGGTACGCCTACAGCCGCCCGGTAGCCCTGCGCCATCACCTGACCGTGCACTACATTCTGACCGGGGCAGGGGTCGCGTTCTTCGCTCTCACGGTCACGACGGGCCCGGCATTGTTCCCCGACTCCACCCTTTGGTGGACGGCAGGGGCGGCGTTGTGCGGCGTTCCCTTCTTCCTCGCGGCAGTGTTCAACATGGTAGGCGTTCGCAAGGCTCAGGGCTGAGGCAGCGGTAATCCGGAAAGTTCCATCATGAGTCATCCGCGCAAGTCACTCGATCCCGTCATCCACTCGCCTGTGCGCTTCTCCATCGTCGCGGCCCTGGCAGCGGTGGACCAGTCGGACTTCGCCTCGGTACGGGACACGGTCGAGGTCACAGACTCCGCCCTGTCCAAGCAGATCACTACTTTGGAGAACTCCGGGTACATCGCGGTACGCAAGACCTTCGTCGGCAGGCGGCCCAGGACCTATCTAGCTCTCACCCCGCAGGGACGCGCGGTGTTCACCCAACATTTGAACGCCTTGCGGCAGATCGCCGACGGTAAGCACACCGGCTGACCGGCCATGGGCCCGGACGGCAGGCAGGGCGGCAGCGGAAAGGGAACTGCGTGCGAAGCGCGACCATCTCGGAACACCGATGACCATGGCGAACCGCAGGGCAAAACGGACGGGACTGACGCCTTACGCCATGATCATCGGTGGGCGTGGCCCTAGAGTCGGCCGGCCTTCACGTTGGAGAGGAAGGCGTGCCACTCGCTCGCGGGAAACGCGATGTGGCCAAGTGCAGGGTGCTTTGAGTCGCGCACGGCCGCACCTCGGGGGAAGTCGGCGACCTCGACGCAGTCGTTCGCGGTCGCGCTGTAGCTTGATTTGCGGAACTTCGGGGTCTGGTACACAGCCGCTTCCTACTCGTACTTCTTCAGGATCAGCGCCAGTCGTTCAGCAGAGGCATCGGGGTGCATGGCCTTCATTCTGATGTCGTCCCACGCCTCTCGGTGGACCTCCACCTCGTCGGGTTCGTCCAGGTAGAGTCCATCGGTCCGGACCTCGATGTAAACGATGGACGGGTCCATGGGTTCGGGAAAGTCGAGGATGGTGAAGCTCCCAGCCGTGCCCTGATGGAGCCCCTGGTCGAGCGGGAGCAACTGGATCTTGATGTGGTCCTCGCGCTCGACGATCTCCAGCAGACTGCGGATCTGGTCGCTCATGACCTCCTTACTGCCCGCAGGACGAAGGAAGACCGCCTCGTCGAGCACGCACCAGAGCTTCGGCGCGTCGTCTCGATCAAGAATCTCCTGACGCTCTTTGCGTGCTTGGACGATGCGATCGATGACCTGAGGGGAACGGGACTGACCCGCTCTCGCCGATGCAGCCGCGTACTCGGGGGTCTGCAGCAAGCCATGGACCACCATCGACTGGTACGTGGAGATCACCGCAGCTTCAGCCTCGAACCCGACGTAAGCGTCCGTGAGGACATCGTCGTAGCGCGTCCACCAGCCCTTCTCCCGTGACTGACGGGCCAGTGTCACGAGCGCTTCGGTGACGTCCTCGGAGCAGCCGTAGAGGTTGGCGAGCGCTCGGACGATGACAGGGTCGGGGCGCTTCCACTTGTTGAGCTCCATGTTGGTCAGCCGCCCGCGCGACCACCCCAAACGGTCACCGACCTGCTCTGCAGTGAGCTTGGACTCCTCACGCAATCTTTTCAATTCGGCAGACAGCCGACGCCGCCTGACTGTCGGACTGTACCTGTCCGCCACGATGCGTGCTCCTCGCTTCTTCCTGCGGCTCCTTCGTCCTGCTCCGATGTTAGATCACCCCATTCGCGAAACTTTTGTAGCCCGCACTACATGGATCCTAATCTTTGTATTGAAAATTCTGCGCGACGGGGCCACTATAGAGAGCGTCGGAAGTGCGGCGATGCAAGACGAGCCGCATGGAAGACCCCGGCGACGGAGGCTCACCCGTCCCGGGGCACGGCCGATCCAGCTATCAGAAGGAGATCGACATGTTCCAGGCTAGTGCCCGCATCTGGGCACTGCTCACGCTCACTCTGGGGTCGATGCTGGTGCTGTCAGCGTCGAGCACCCCCGACCACACCGCGGCTCAGCACCGCCCCGGCGACTCTGAGCTGGACGAAATCGCCGACATCGCCGCCTCCTTTGAGGAGTGGCTGGTCTCCTGCAGCCACGACGAGCGCGGGCGCCCCGTCTACCAGGCGGAGCACCTCGCAACCGGCGTCAGCGTCACCGCGCGGAGCCTGGAGGTCCTGCGCCTTCTCCTCCGCTCGACCGCTCGGGGTCTCTCCGCGATTCCGCTGCCGTCGGCGCGGATCCGGCCCTTCCTTCTTGCCCACGAAGGCCGGCGGGCCGCCGCCGAGGCGCGCTATGCGGCGTCCCTGGCCGCCATCGCCCAGCAGACCGAGCAGGACGAGCTCGCCGAGATCCTGTCCGGGGCGGGGGTTACGCGATGAGCACCCTGAAGACCTGGTCGGTCCGCGACCGCCGGGAGTTGGAGGCCTGGGCCCGCTACCACGGCACGGCCGTGACCATCGCTGAGGAGTCCTGGGACGCCGTCACCTACCGGGCCGAGGCGGTGTGCGAGGACGGCACCCGTTACCGCTGCCTCTACCGCGAGGAGTTCCCGCCGCCCATCGCGCTCAAGAGGCGGGCCAACACCTACACGGTCGCGCTCTTCCACCGGTCCGCCGGGATGTTCTGCTACCACGTCCGCGAGGTCACCCCGCGGCTGAGCGGGAGCAATCTCGTCGACCCCGCCCGCCTGGCCGAGCTGGTGGCCGCAGCCCGGGTGCAGCGCAAGCGCCGGGAAGTCTGCGGGGCGACCGTCGAGAATCTGGCCACCTACACCGTCGGGAGGACCTACGCGGCCCACCGGCTCTCCGACTGGCGGACGTAATACCCCCGGGATCAGACCGCGTCGGCGATTCCGGCGATCCGGGGCCGCGGGCACTGAGGGGGCCTGCGGCCCCCCTTCCCTGCCTGTGTCTCGGAGGCGATCGGGAACGCCGAGCGGCCCGGCGGGGGTGGGTGGGCCCGCCCGCCCCCGTTCACCGCTGCGGTTGGGCGGTGCCGGATGGATACCCCGGCCTCAGGACGGCAGCTGAAACGGAACTGCGCGCGGAGCGCGGCCCTGCATGGAGGCTGTGGCCGATTACGGACAGGCATGGGGTGACTCGCCGCAGTAGGCTGTCGGGAGCGCCGTCGGGGGTTCGATCGGTGGAGGTCAGGGCTCGCGGCGCGGTGGGGCGATGGTGGGGGTCCACGGTGCTTTATGTCCACTTCAGCGGTGAGCGTCCGGAGCGGATCCGGTGTAGGCCCCGACCCGATCCGATGTGGGAGGTGCTGCTCAGCCTGCACATGCTGCAGCTGCACCACGCCGGGCCGCGGTTCCGGCAGTGGCGGTTGCGGGTGCGGGAGCACATGACGGGGCGGATGTGGCGGCTGGCCGAGCTGGCGCCGCCGCGCGGGTACTCGCCGGACTTCCTGACACCGCCCGGCGAACCGGGTGACCTGGAGGACGGGCTGGAGGCCCTGAAGTCCACCCCCGCCGCACAGGTCCGCCGGGACCTGGGCATCCTCGCGATGCAGCAGCGGCTCTCGGCGCCGGTGCGCGACCTGGCGCACGCTGACGCGCCGGTGATGCGCGGACTGGCACAGACCGTGCGCGAATACTTCGATCTCGCGCTCGCCCCCGAGTGGGAGTCCATCGGCGCCACGGTGGAGCGGGCCCTGCACGCCCCGGACACCAACCCCACTGGGGCAGCGCGGGCGCCGGGAGTTCCGGCTCCGCTGCGGTCGGTCGCGCGGTGGCGGGGCTCCGTTCTGGAGGTCGCCTATCCGTTGGAGCGCCACCTCCACCTCGATGGGCGCGAGCTGGTCCTGCTCCCCTCCTTCTACTGCTGGCGGTACCCCATCGCGCTGCAGGACCCCGAACTCCCGCCGGTGATCGTCTACCCGGTGACGGACTACCTCGACCTCCCCACGGGCGAGCGCCTGGACGCCGCCCGTCGGCGGGCCTTGGAGAAGCTCCTCGGCGGCACCCGGGCGGCCGTTCTGCGGACGATCGCCGCCAACACCTACTCGACCTCCGAACTGGCCGAGCGGCTCGGCATCTCCCCCGCTTCGGCCAGCGAGCACGCCACCGTGCTGCGCGCCTCGGGCCTCACCAACAGCCACCGGGACCGCAACGCCATCCGCCACGAGCTGACCGACCTGGGGTCCCGTCTGCTCCTGGGGGATCCGGAGTAGGCACGGCGGCCCGGCGGCGTCCGGCTAGACGATCTCTCCGACGTAGTCGCGCGGGTCGAGGCGGCGGGTGCGTTGGCGGTAGCGCCAGGTGAAGCCGGGCCAGTTGACGGTCTGAGCGCCCGTGTCGGTGACGTACCAGCTGTCGCAGCCGGTGGCCCAGACACTGTGTTCCAGGCTCCGCCGGACGCGGCGGACGAAGCGGGCCTGGGCGTCGGGGCGGACGTCCAGCGTGCGGTGGCCGGG
This sequence comes from Nocardiopsis mwathae, assembly GCF_014201195.1. Taxonomy (NCBI): domain Bacteria; kingdom Bacillati; phylum Actinomycetota; class Actinomycetes; order Streptosporangiales; family Nocardiopsidaceae; genus Nocardiopsis; species Nocardiopsis mwathae. The sequence goes on from NZ_JACHDS010000001.1 coordinate 2,848,191, forward strand.
GCCGCTGAGGCGGCGGACGGCGTCCATGACGTAGCGGATCTGGCTTTCCAACATATAGATGATCGAGTTGTGGCCGAGGTTGGTGTTCGGACCGTAGAGCAGGAAGAGGTTGGGGAAGCCGGCGACGGTGATGCCGAGGTGGGCCTCGGCACCGTCGCGCCAGGCCTCCCCCAGGTCGCGCCCGCCGCGGCCGGTGACGCGCATGGGGGCCAGGAAGTCGGTGACGGTGAACCCTGTGCCGTAGATGATCACGTCGGCCGGGTGGAGGGTGCCGTCGGCGGTGGCGACGCCGTCCGGTTCGATGCGGTGGACCCGCCGGTCGACGAGGTCGACGTTGGGGCGGGTGAGCGCCGCGTAGAAGTCGTTGGACAGCAGGATGCGCTTGCAGCCCATGGTGTAGTCGGGGGTCAGGCGGGCGCGCAGCTCCGGGTCGGGGACGTGGTGGCGCAGGTGGCGGAGGAACCGCGCACGCATGAGCCGCATCAGGGACGGCACGTGCTGGAACGCCAGGACCCGGCTTTCGAACCGGACGTAGGCGGCCGCCCTGCCGGCCTGGAGGAGGAGCGGGTGCCCGGCGAAGCGGGCGCGTTCGGCGTCGCTGTAGGGGCGGTCGTCCTTGGGCAGCACGTAGGCGGGGCTGCGCTGGAAGAGGCGCAGCCGCCCCACCCGTTCGGCGATGCGGGGCACGAACTGGATGGCGCTCGCGCCGGTCCCGATGACCGCGACGTCCTTGCCGTCCAGGTCGGTGTCGTGGTTCCAGCGGGCGGAGTGGAAGGCCTCACCCGCGAAGTCCGCCCGGCCGGGGATGTCGGGGTAGGCGGGGCGCCGCAGCTGCCCGCACGCCGAGACGACGACGTCGAACTCCAGGGTGGCGCCCGCCGCCGTGGTCAGCCTCCAGGTCCGCGACGCGTCGTCGAAGGCCGCCTCGGTGACCTCGGTTCCGAAGCGGATGTGCGGCGTCACCCCGAAGACGCGGGCGCATCGCTCCAGGTAGTCGAGGATCTCCTGCCGACCGGCGTAGCTGCGGGTCCAGGCGGGGTCGGGGGCGAACGAGAAGGAGTAGAGGTGCGAGGGGACGTCGCACGCGGCACCAGGGTAGGTGTTGTCGCGCCAGACCCCGCCGATACCGTCGCCGCGCTCGAAGACGGCGAACGAGGTGACCCCGGCGCGGCGGAGCCGGATGGCCATCCCGATGCCGCCGAAGCCCGCTCCGATGACGGCGATACGGGGAGACGTACGTGGTGCCGCAGGCATGCTCGACCGACCCCTTTTCCGCGTTGTTCCCGCTTTTTCATCCCGAAGTTCCGGGCAAGCTAACACTCGGCCGCTACCCCTGGGGGCACGGGTAGGAGAGAAGTGCGGTGAGGCGGCCTCCGAATCGCCGCCACGCCGACGGCAGACCGACAACCCGCCCGGGCCGGCAGGCTCGGCTCCCGCACACACGCCGCAGGCGTTTCCCGACCGACGAAAGGCGCCCTATGCTCCCCCGGCACCGGTTCCCCACCGCCCTCGCGGCGACCGCCCTGCTCACCCTGGCCACGCTCACCGCGGCACCCGCGGCGGCGGAGTCGGGCACCGCCGAGCGGGCGGACCGCGCGGGCGTCCGGTTCGCCACGTTCAACGCCTCCCTGCACCGCTCGGCGGAGGGCGAGCTGATCGAGGACCTGTCGGCCGGCGACGACGCGCAGGCGCGGGCGGTCGCCGAGGTCATCCAGCGCAACCGCCCCGACGTGCTGCTGGTCAACGAGTTCGACTACGACGACGAGGGGCGGGCGGCCGAGCTGTTCCAGCGCAACTACCTGGCCGTCGGGCAGAACGGGGCCGCGCCCGTCAGCTACCCCTACCGCTACAGCGCTCCGAGCAACACCGGCGTGCACTCCGGGTTCGACCTGGACGGCGACGGCGAGACCGTCGCCGAACCCGGCGCCCCCGGCTACGCCGAGGACGCCTTCGGGTACGGCCGCTACCCCGGCCAGTACGGGATGGTCGTCTACTCCGCCTACCCCATCGACACCGACGCCGTGCGCACCTTCCGGATGTTCCGCTGGGCGGACATGCCCGGCGCGCTGCTGCCCGTCGCCCCGGAGACCGGGGAGGGCTTCTACTCCGAGGAGGCTCTGGAGGTGTTCCGGCTGTCCTCGAAGAGCCACTGGGACCTGCCGGTGCGCATCGGGCCCGGCCGGACCGTGCACGTGCTGGCCTCTCACCCGACGCCCCCCGCCTTCGACGGGCCGGAGCAGCGCAACGTCCGGCGGAACAGTGACGAGATCAGGTTCTGGGCCGACTACGTGACGCCGCGGCGGGGCGGCTACATCTACGACGACGAGGGCGTCCGCGGTGGGTTGCGGCCGGGAGCGCGGTTCGTCGTCATGGGCGACCTGAACGCCGACCCGCATGACGGCGGCAGCCTGCCGGGCGCCATCGACCGGCTGCTCGACGCTCCCCTGGTCAACGGCAGCGTCACCCCCGCCGGTGAGGGCGGGGTCGAGGCAGCGGAGCTGCAGGGGGGAGCCAACGCCGACCACATCGGCGACCCCGCGCACGACACCGCCGACTTCGACGCCGAGCGGCCGGGTAACCTGCGCGTCGACTACGTGCTGCCGTCACGCGGACTTCCGGTGCGGGACAGCGCCGTCTACTGGCCGACCACCGACGACCCGATGTCGAAGGTGACCGACGCGGCGTCCGACCACCGGCTGGTCCGGCTCGACATCGGCTGAGCCGCGCGGACCGGATGCGGGCCGCCGTCCCGCCGCCCGGTGCGGGCGGCGGGACGGAGTGGCGGGTCAGGTGCGCGCGGTCTCGGCTTCGGCCGCGTCGAGCCCGGTCTCGATGACCGCGGCCATGATGCGGGCGAGGCGTTCCTCGCCCAGTCGGGGCGCGTGGGCGGCCATCGCGGCGACGAGTTCGCGTTCGCGCCGCGGGTCGCGCCCGGCGAAACCTCCGACGGGCTTGAGCCGCTGGACGCGGGCGGCCAGCAGCGCCCGGTGCTCCAGCAGCCGCGCGAGTTCGGCGTCGATGCGGTCGATACGGCCGCGCAGGTCGTCGATGGTCGTGCTGGTAGGGCTGTCGCTCATCGTGTCGGTCGTCCTTGTCGTCGCGTCGGGGCGGCCGGCGGTCCACCGGATCGCGCGACGCGCGGAATGGAGGGCGGAGCCGACCGCTGGGAAAAGAAAAAGAGCGGAAGGCGTGTGCCTTCTCGCTCTTCAGCCGGCTCTGTACCCGTCGACCGCCTACGTCGCAGCGGCCGGCCGGTCCGGAGCCGGCGTGCTAAACGCGAAATAGCGGTGGGTCATGCGCGCCATCCTAGCGCGTCGGCCGCGGTATCGTCCGCCCGTCCGCGACCACGCCGGGGAGAAACGCGTTCACTTTCGCTATAACCCCCTAGCGATAGGCCTTCCGCCGATTCAAGATGAAACGTGTTCTGTTCGGAAGGGCGTGGGTTGGGAGGCCTGATGCGCAAGCACGACCGGCTCTACATCGGCGGCGAGTGGGTGGAGCCCGCCGGAAGCGGGACGATCGACGTGGTGTCGCCGCACTCCGAGGAGGTCGTCGGGCGGGTCCCCGAGGGCACCACCGCCGACGTGGACCGGGCGGTCGAGGCCGCCCGCACCGCGTTCGACCACGGCCCCTGGCCGCGGATGGCGCCCGCCGAGCGGGGCGCGGTCCTGGCCAGGCTGGCCGACCTGTACGAGGCGCGCCTCGACGAGGTGGCGGGGCTGATCACCGCGGAGATGGGCGCTCCGCTGAACTTCTCCCAGGCCGCCCAGGCGCCGCTGCCCCAGCGCATGCTCGCCTACTACGGCGGGCTGGCCGACGACGTCACCTGGGAGGAGACCCGCCCGGGCCTGCTCGGTCCGTCGCACGTGGTGCGCGAGCCGGTGGGGGTGGCCGCGGCGATCACCCCGTGGAACGTGCCCCAGCTCCTCATCGTCGCGAAGGTCGCCCCGGCGCTGCTCGCGGGGTGCACGGCCGTGGTCAAGCCCGCGCCGGAGACCGCGCTCGACCCCTACCTGCTGGCCGAGCTCGCCGAGGAGGCCGGGGTTCCCGCGGGGGTGCTGAACATCGTCGCGGCCGACCGCGCGGTCGGTGAGCACCTCGTGACCCACCCCGGCGTGGACCACGTCTCCTTCACCGGGTCCACCGCGGCGGGGCGGCGCATCGCGACGCTGTGCGGTGAGCGGCTGCGCGGCTGCAGCCTAGAGCTGGGCGGGAAGTCCGCGGCGATCCTGCTGCCCGACGCCGACCTCGCCGCCTACACGGGCATGCTGACGCTGACCACACTGCTCAACAACGGCCAGGCGTGCATCGCCCAGGCGCGGGTGCTGGCCCCGCGCGAGCGGTACGGCGAGGTGGTCGACGCGCTGGCCGAGCGGCTGGCCGGCCTCGCGGTCGGCGACCCCGCCGACCCGTCCACCGACATCGGGCCGCTGGTCTCCCCCGCCCAGCGCGAGCGGGTCGAAGGCTACATCGGCATCGGCCGCGCCGAGGGCGCGCGGGTCGTCACGGGCGGCGGCCGCCCGGCCGACCGGAAGCGGGGACACTACGTCGAACCCACGCTCTTCGCCGATGTCGACAACGGCATGCGCATCGCCCGGGAGGAGATCTTCGGCCCGGTCCTCGCCGTGATCCCCTACGACGACGAGCGGCACGCGATCGAACTGGCCAACGACAGCGAGTACGGGCTCGCCGGGTCGGTGTGGACCGCCGACCCGGAGCACGGGGTGGAGGTCGCCCGCCGGATCCACACCGGCACCTGCGGGGTGAACGTGTACAACGTCGACGTCAACACGCCCTTCGGCGGCCGCAAGGCCAGCGGCATGGGGCGCGAGTACGGGCCGGAGGGCCTGGCGGAGTATCTGGAGTACAAGACGATCCCGACGCTGGGGTAGGCGGTCCGGGCGAAGGTGAGGGCGGGTGGTCCGAAAACGGCCGCCCCGCCCTGACTCTGCGTTTCCGCTGGCTGGCACGGTGCGCTGCGGCGCACCGTGCCAGATCCGTGTGGATGCACCGGAATCCCGCGTTTCTCAGGCCGACCGCTCTGGAAGGCTGGTACCCGAGCACCTACATAGAGTATTCAGCGTGACACCGGGAACATAAAGAGCCAACCGAATTAGAGAGCCCAGTACAGCCCGCCACGCACAACCGAAGAAAGAGGCCGCGCACACGTTGGCATCCCCCTCGACGCCTTCCGCCCCCCGCCTCCCGACGTGGCAGGTCAGGATCACGACCCCCGATGGCCTGGTGGCCGGCGGCGGGGTACTCGTTCCCGAGAATCGGGTCTTGACCTGTGTGCATGTCGTCAACGCCGCACTACGCCGCGGCAGCGATCCCGCTCCGCCCGAGCCGGGTGTCACGATCCCGTTGGGCGCACCGGACCCGTCCGGCTACCGACCGGTGACCGCGCGTGTCATCGAGAGCACCTGGGACGCCGACCGCGACACCACCCTGCTCCGCATCGAGGCCCAGGACGGCCACGAGTACGCCTCGGCCTGGCTCGCGGCACGCATGGCGGACGTGACCGAAACGCGACCGCGCGACGTGCGGCTGCGCGGCTACCCCACCGGTGTGCCCGAGGGGCTGCTGGCCGAGGCGAGGGTGGTCGGCTACGGCGGCGGCATCCCCGGCCGCGCGCAGCTCAACGTCGTCGATTCCGTGGTCGGCGTCGAGCAGGGGTTCAGCGGCTGCGGTGTGCAGGACACCGCCGACGGATCGGTGATCGGGATCGTCACCACGGCGCGGTTCGACCCCCGGCACCCGCACCGGAGCCGGGTCGCCTTCATGGAGCCGCTGGAGCACATCGCGGCCCTGCGCTCCCACCTCGACGACCCGGAGTCGGAGGAGGTCCGGAGGCTGCTGAGCGGCCTGCGGTTCGAGGAGGTCCGCACCGCCTACGACGCCTCCACCCGGCACCGCGGGCCCGAGCCCGCCGACTTCGACTCGGCCTGGGAGGCGTTCGTCCGGCTGAAGCGGTACACGCCGGGACCGGACCACATGCCCTGCGAGATCGCCTACCTGGCGAGAATCGACAAGCTCGGGCTGGGTGACTCGCGGACCCTGCGCCGGTATATCGAGAGCCGACCCCCCGGGTACGTGCCACGGGACGCGCTGGAACGGATCTACATAGAGCCGCCCCCCGCCCCGGCCGGAGGCACGCTCATCATCGCCGCCGAACCCATCCCCGGCGACCCCGACGCGGTCCCGAGGTACACCCTGTCCCACTGGCTGGACAGCGGCGATTCCATCACCAACAGAGGATCACGACACATCACAGAGGACACACTGCGTGAGACGGTGCTGGAGATGGTGGTGGACGCCGAGGCCCGGTTGCCGATCTGGGATTCACCGGCACCGGTGGGGCTGCGCCTGGAACTAGTCCTGCCATTTCCTCTAATTACCCAGCAAATCGCGCAATGGAGACTTCCGGGTCCGTTATCGGGCGAAGAGGGTGGGCGAATCGGAGCGTCCTATGAGATCGTCCTCCACTCCGCCGAACGAATCACCGACAGGCGCCTGGCCGGTGCCCGGCGCAAACTCCGCGAACGCCTGTACGGACTCACCCGCGCCAGCGAGGGCCGGGTCCACAGAATTCCTCCGCGCCCCCGTTCTCCGGAGGAACCACCGCTCGCCGACCAACTCGACCACCCCGGAATCACGCTGTGTGTACTGGGTGCCCCACCACGCGATCGGGATGGGCGGCTGCAGCTGTACCACGCGGTCGAAGCGGGCCTTCCGGCGATCGCCTGGCTGGATGCGGACACCGGCGAAACCCGTCGATTCCACGGCCACATGCAATCCGTCACCAGGTGCGAAGGCAGGAAGATCTCACACGGGGAACTTTCGGCCCTACCCCGGCATGTACATTCGTGGCGTAGGGTCAATATAATCAGCGGGCAGAGTGGCACCGAAGGGTACGACCCCTATGACATCAACATCATTCTCGATGATATGTCACACATACAACGACTACTCCGAATCGGAATCCTCTCCACCCCGCAATGACCCGAGGTCGGTGGCGAGGACGGCCCGCCGATGACGTCCTCCCCGACGCCCGGGTCGGGAAGGCCCCCCGGTCAGCACGGTCCGGACGGCGACGGCGCCGCGCCGTCGTGGTGGATCTACCGGGGCACGGGCCGCCCGGCCACGTACTCGACGGACCTCGCGGAACGGCTTCCCGACCCCCCGCCCTGGCGCCGCTTCACCGGTGGCCCCGACCAGCCCGATCCCCCCGCCGACGACGGCGAGACCGAGCGCATCCTCGGAGCCACCACCCTGCCGGGCCGCCACCCCCTGAGCGGCCCCGAGACCGCGGTCGTCGACGCGGTCAACACCGCCCTGCTGCTGCGCCGCCCCCTGCTGGTCACCGGGGCACCGGGCGTCGGAAAGTCGAGCCTCGCCCACCACGTCAGCCGTGAGCTCGGTCTGGGGCGCGTCCTGCGGTGGCCCATCACCAGCCGCAGCACCCTGCGCTCGGGGCTGTACGAGTACGACCCCATCGCCCGGATCCACGACATTTCCGCCGACGCCGCCGCGGCCCCCGACACCCAGCGCCCGCCGGAGCGCCCCATCGGCGACTACCTGCGCCTCGGCCCGCTGGGCACCGCCCTGCTGCCGCACCGGCTCCCCCGTGTGCTGGTGATCGACGAGTTCGACAAGGGCGACATCGACCTCGCCAACGACCTGCTGGATGTGCTGGAGAACGGCCGGTACCCGATCCCCGAGCTGGCCCGGCTCCGCGCCTCCCAGGAGTACATCGCCGTCCCCACCGACGACCCCGGCCGCACGGCCACGGTCCGCGCCGGGGAGGTCCGCTGCCACGCGTTCCCCTTCATCGTCATCACCAGCAACGGCGAACGCCCCTTCCCACCGGCGTTCCTCCGCCGCTGCCTCCCCGTCCACCTGGAGCAACCCGGCGAGGAACGGCTCGCCGACATCGTCTGCGCCCACTTCATCGACCGTGAGCGCGCCCAGGACCGCCAGCTCATCCAGGACTTCCTCCGGCGCAGCCGTGAGGTCGACGGGCTCTCCATCGATCAGCTACTGAACTCGGTCCATCTCGTTAGTTCCGATGTTCGTGCACATGCCACATCCTTGGATCCGAACGCCTGGATCCGGATATTGGACCTGGTCTGGCGCCGTCTGGCGGAAACGGAGGCGCGCCTCGAGTGACCGGGAGCAGGGGTCGCGACCGGCCGGAGGCCGAGGGGTCGGCGGCAGTGCCGTCCCCGGGTGAGCCATTCCCACGATCCGGTGCGGCCGCACCCGCCTGGTGGGAGGTCGGCGACGCGCTGTGGCTCGCCGCCCACCGCGACCGCGCCCGGGATCCCACCGGCGGTGAGTCCCGGCCGCCCGCCGCCGAACCGGGTGACCGGGCGGGCACCGAGCCGCAGGCCGATGCGGACGGCACGCCCGCCTCCTCCCCGGACCGGGCACCACCGGAGCACCGGGACGAGGACGACATCGGGCAGCCCGCGGAACCGCCGCTTCCCCCGGAGTGCCATGCCCAGGCCGAGGCGGTCCCCGAGTCCTCAGGTATCCGCGGAGGGGGGTCCGCGGCTCCCCCGCCCGGTGACCCCGTCGCGATCGCCCCGCTGGGGTCGGGCGGCCCGCCGATCGCGGACCGGATGGCGATGGTCCGCGCGCTGCAGTGGTTCCGGCGGCACCGCCCGGCCGGCGACCGCACCGTGCTGGACGAGGACGCGACCGCGGCGGGTTTCGCCGAGCGTGCGCTCGCCCACCGCGCCGCCCGACGCACGCGGCGCGCCCCGCTGCTACCGGTCCTGCGGCCCGAGCAGGAGGTGGCCGACGGCATCACCGTCCTGGTCGACGACAGCCTGTCGATGCTCGTGCAGCAACCCCTGGTCCACCGGTTCGTCGACCTACTGGCCCCGCTCAACGTGTTCCGCCGGGTCCGCGTCTGCTACTTCGACTCCGGCAAGGCGCAGGCCGACGACCTTCCGCTGCGCGCCGCGGAGGGCCCCGCCCCGGCCCCGGAACGGCTCGTGGACGGCGGCTCCGCCGACTCCCGGATCCTGCTGGTGGTCACCGACGGAATCGGCGACGGCTGGCACTCCGGAGCGGTCGGCACCTGGCTGGCCCGGTGGGGCACCCGCGGCCCGGTGGGCGTGGCCCAGGTGCTCGACCGGAGGCTGTGGCGGTCGACCGGTATGGCGCCGGAGCACGTCAGGCTGGAGGCACCCTCGGTGTCCGGCGGCGCCCCCGTGCCCAACAGCACCTATGCGGCCCGCCCGTTCTCCGCGTGGCCTCCGGCCACGGCGGACGCCACCGCCCCCGACGGCACCGTCCCGGTCCCCGTCTTCCCCCTGGAGCCCGCGGAGCTCGGACGCTGGGCCCGCTTCGTGGCGCGGCGCCGCAACCCGCCGGTGTACCCGGTGGCCGCCCTGCTCACCACCAGGGAGCCGACGGTCGCCGGGGAGATCGACGAGCCCGGGGGGATCGACGAGCCCGGCACGTCCTGGGACATCGGGGCACTGCTGGCCCCCTGGGACCTGGAGCCCGACTTCACGCGGGACCTCGACGCCCGGCGCCGGGTCCAGATGTTCCAGGCCATCGCCTCCCCTTCGGCCTTCCGGCTCGCGGTGCACCTGGCGGTGGTGCCGCTCAACCTCTCCACGATCCGGCTGATCCAGGAGCGGTTCGCCCCCCGGGCGCGGCCCTCGGACGTCACGGAGGTGCTGTGCTCGGGGCTCATCCGGCGCAGCCCGGGGTCGCCGTCGATCGACCGCGGCGACCGGGTGACCCTGGAGTTCCGCCCGGACGTACGAGAACTGCTGCTGGCGGTGGGCGGCCAGCGACACGAGATCAGGGAGCTGCTGACGGCGATCGCCGGGCATTACCGGGACACCATCCCGTGGTTCGCCGCCCTGGAACGGCTGCTGCTCGGCGATGCCCCCGGCGTGCCGTTACCGGAGGTGACCGGCGACACCGCCCCGTTCGCGCGGGCGGTCCGGGCCGCGATGCTGGCGCTGCCGGGGCCGATCCGGCTGGCCGCGGATCCCCTGGTCCCTGCCGACCGCCCCGAAGCGGTCCCCGGGATGGCCGACTCCGGTCACTCGGATTCGGGATACGACGATGCCGGCCGTGAAAGGCTGAAGGGCAGTGACGTGAACCTCGACGTGTTCCCGCCGACCGGCTCTCCCGCAGTCACCAGGCGGGCCGGGTCGGCGCCACCTGTGCCCGACGGAGACAGCATGCACATCGCCCAGCAGGCGGTACCGCGCGGCCAGCACACCCGCCCGGCCGTATGGGGGCAGATCCCGCCGAGGAACATGAGCTTCGTCGGTCGCGAACCGCTCCTGGCGGAACTGGGGCGGCGGCTGCAGGAGGGCACCGCCATGGTGCTGCCGCAGACCGTGCCCCAGGCCCTGCAGGGGATGGGAGGCGTCGGCAAGACCCAGCTGGCCACGGAGTACGCCTGGCGCCACCGCGGCGAGTACGACCTGGTGTGGTGGATCCCCTCCGACACCCCCGCCCAGGTGCAGCAGTCGCTGATCGAGCTGGCACCCAAGCTGGGTATCGGGACCGGCGGGGATCCCGCGGCCACGGTCCGAACGGTGCTGGAGGCCCTGAGGTCGGGCCGCCCGGTCGGCGACTGGCTGCTGATCTACGACAACGCCGTCTCACCCGCCGATATCCGCCCGCTGATCCCCAGCGGTGGTCCGGGACATGTGGTGGTCACCTCCCGCTCTCCGGAGTGGCGCACCGCCGGCGGCTACCTGCTGCAGGTCGACACCTTCGAGCGGGACGAGAGCACCGAGCTGCTGCTCAAGCGCGGACCGGAGTCGCTGGCGCCGGAGGAGGCGGACCGCATCGCCGAGCGGCTGGGGGACCTGCCGCTGGCGGTGGAGCAGACGGCGGTGTGGCTCTACGAGACACTGATGCCGGCCGAGGAGTGGCTGGAGCTCTTCGACGTCAAGGCCGATCAGCTGCTGTCCAATGTCGCGCCGAGCCCCGACTACCCGTGGTCGGTCGCGGCGACGATGAACATGACGCTGGAGCGGCTGCGGGAGTCCAACCCGGGCGCGCTGCAGCTGCTCCAGGTGTGTGCGTTCCTGGCGCCGCAGCCGATCCCGCGGCGGCTGTTCAACGGCGCGCGCAACGTGGAGGCCCCCGAGTACCTGGCGGAGATCCTCGCCGACCCCGCGATCAAGCTGGGTCGGGCGCTGCGGACCATCGACCGCTACGCCCTGGCCAAGATGGACCACCGCAACACCACCTTCCAGCTGCACCGGCTGGTGCAGGAGACGTTGAAGCTGCCGCTGGACGCCGGGGAGCGGGACCGCTTCCGGCACTGCGCCCACCTGCTGCTGGCCAACCTCGACCCGGGCGACCCGCTGGCCCCGGGCGACTGGCCGCGGTATGTGGAGCTGCTGCCGCACGTGTGGGAGACCCGGCAGTGGGACTGCGGGAGTGACTGGGCTCGGGAACTCGCCTTGAACGAGGTGCATTTCCTCTTCCAGTGGGGAAGGCTGGCCGAGGCTGAGGCGTTGGTCCGCCGCCTGCTCGACCAGTGGCCGGAGAAGCTCGGGCCGGAGGACCCGCACACCCTCCGTGCCGAGATGCGGTATGCGCAGGTCGCCACATCGGCCGGCAGGTTCGAGGAGGCCTACGAGCGCCGCAAGGGGCTGGTCGAGACGTTGATCCGGCTGCGCGGTCCCGACGACGAGGAGACCTTGGAGACACGGGGCCTTCTCGCTCTGGACCTGCGCAACCTGGGGCAGTACCAGCGTGCGGTCAAGGTGAGCTCGGACGTACTCGACCGCCAGCAGCGCGCCTTCGGCCGCGACGACCCCCTCACACTGCAGTCAGCCCACGTGCATGCCGTCGGACTCCGACTGATCGGCCGTTTCAACGAGTCGATGGAGATCAACCAGTACAACTACCAGCGGCGCGGAGAGATGCTGGGTCCGGAGCATGTTCAGACTCTGGCCAGCCGTTCGGCCCACGCGCAGGGGCTCATGGAGTCCGGGCGCTACTGGGAGGCCGAGCGGGAGATGGACGAGCTCTATCTCACCACTCAGCGGGTCTTCCCTGCCGACCACACCATGCGGCTGTCCACGATGATGGCGCTGTCCGCTCTGAAACGGCGAACCGGGCGCCTGCCCGATGCGCTCGCCCTGTCCGGGGAGGCCTATGAGCTACTTCAGGGCAAGCTGGGCGTCGGGGCCGCGGAGACCAACCGGGCCGCGGCCAACCACGCGGTGTCGCTGCGGGCGAAGGGGGAGCATGAGACCGCCCTCGCGCTGTCACGTGAGGCCCGCGACCGCTACCGCGCCTCCTACGGCGCCGAGCATCCCCTCTACGCCGCCACGTCGGTGAACCACGCCGTGACGCTCCGCCTCCTCGGCCGGTTGGAGGAAGCCCGGCGGGTCGATGAGGAGGCACTCGCCGTGAACACCGACCGCCTGGGCGAGGACCACCCGGCCACCCTTGCGAACTCGGTCAACCTGGCCAGCGACCTGTTCGCCGCGGGGAACGCGGCGGCGGCGTTGGAGATGGACGCGACGACTCTGGAACGCACGCACAGGATTCTGGGCGAGGATCACCCGCTGGCCTTGGCCGTCCGGCGCAACTGGGTGCTGGACCGTATGGTCGTGGAGGACACCGCTCTCACCGACGAGCGGTCCGCGGTGGTCGAGCGCTACCGGACGATGTTCGGTCCGGCGCATCCCGCCACGCGGTCGGCGGAGGAGGACGTGCGGGCCAACTGCGACCTCTTCCTGCCGCTGCTCTGATTCTTCGGGGAGGGGAGAGATCCGGAAGATCAGTCGGCGGCGCCGAAGTCGCCCATGCGGAGTCCTGAGAGGAACTCCTGCCAGGCGTCGACGCCGATGCCGATCACCGTGCCGAGGGGGTCGGTGGAATCACGGATCAGGACTATGGGGCGCGAGGTCCGGGAGACCTCCAAGCAGCCCTCCCCGTCATTGCTGTAGCTGGACTTCCACCAGGAACGGACGGGCGGCACCTTTTCCGCCCGCTCGGCGCCCGACGTGCACGCGCTCTCTCCTCTCCCGGCCCCCTCGCTTACCACCGCTGAATCGGTGCTCATCAGTACCTCACGACCATGATTCGGTGGCCAATCCCCGGTTCGGGTAGACGCGAACGGTACACAGGTCTTCTCATGACAAATATCCCGACATGCCGCAACGGGGTTTATATCCCCGTTGCGGCTGAATCCATGTAGACCAGATGCGGACATTTGTCTTACGTCACCTGGTTTCTCCCTACCAATGGTTTCCCCCTATCCGCACCGCGGGAGGGACATGGGGACGGGCGGTTCCCAGCGGCCGCACAGGGAAGAGAAAGGCGGGATCCATGGCGGAGATCGTCCGGTTCGACGGCGGGAACGGGTCCACGGTGCAGATCGAGACGGCGGAGAGCTCCCCTGTCCTGCGCGATGTCGCCGGCGGTGACCTGTTCCGGTCGGCCGAGAAGCGGTTCGACGTGGTGGTCGCCAAGGTCCGGGAGATCTCCGAGCTCATCGCGCGGGAGCTGTCCTCCCTGGACGCCAGCCCCGACGAGGTCAGCGTCGAGCTGGGCATCAGCGTCAACGGCACCGCCGACGTGTTCATCGCCAAGGCGGCGAGCGAGGGCAGCCTCAAGGTCCGGATGACCTGGCGCCGGGATGCGGTGCCGACCGCGGATGAGGATGAGGATCCCGACGGCCCCGAGGAGGAGGACGGCTCCGGTGGCGGGAGCGGGTGAGCGCGGCGCCCGTGCCCGCACCCGGCGCCGGGGTCAGCGCTTGGCGTACATCGCCTCGACGGCCGCGGAGTTGCGGTCGAGGATGCGGGCACGGCGCAGCTTCAGGGTCGGGGTGAGGGTCTCGTCCTCCACACTGAAGTTCTCACCGAGAACGGTGAAGGCGCGGACCGACTCCGCCCGGGAGACGGTCGCGTTGGCGGCGTCCACGGCGCGCTGGACGTGGGCCCGCAGCGCGGGGTCGTCGGCCAGGTCGGCGACGCTCGCGGCGGCCGGGTGCCCGTTCTCCGCCTTCCAGGCGTCGAACTCCTCGGGGTCCAGGGTGACCAGCGCGGTCACGAAGGAGCGCCCGTCCCCCACCAGCATGCACTGGTCGACGAGCGGGTCGGCGCCGATCCGCTCCTCCAGCGGCCCCGGGGCGACGTTCTTGCCCCCGGCCGTCACCAGGATCTCCTTCTTCCGCCCGCTGATCCGGACGAATCCGTCACCGTCGATCTCCGCGAGGTCGCCGGTGGCGAACCAGCCGTCCACGAAGGCCTGCTCGGTCTCCCGCGGCCGGTTCCAGTAGCGGTCGAAGACGTGCCCGCCGCGGATCAGCAGCTCGCCGTCGTCGGCCGTGCGGACCTCGACCCCGGGGACCGGGATGCCGATGGTGCCGGGCCGTACTTTGCCGGGGACGTTGACGAGCACCGCCGAGGTGGTCTCGGTGAGGCCGTAGCCCTCGAACACGTCCAGGCCGATGCCCCGGTAGAAGTGGAGCAGCCGGACGTCCAGGGCGCCGCCGCCGGAGATCACCTTGGTGCAGCGGCCGCCGAGCGCGTCCATCAGCTTGCGGTAGACCAGCGGCTCGAAGAAGCGGTGGCGCAGGCGCAGACCGGCTCCCGGCCCGTCGCGGAACAGCGCCTCGCTGTAGGCGACGGCGGTGTCGGTGGCGGCGTCGAAGATGCGGCGGGCCAGGCCCCGGGTGCGCTTGCGCGCCGTGGTGTGGATCTTCTCGAAGACGTAGGGGACGGCCAGCAGGAACGTGGGGCGGAACGTCGCCAGGTCGTCGATGAGGTCGCGGACGCTGCCGGTATGGCCGAGCCGGACCCCGGCGTGGACGACGGCGACCTCCACCATGCGCCCGAAGACGTGGGCGAGCGGCAGGAAGAGCAGGGTGGAGGGCGGGGAGCCGTCCCTGCCGGGTTCGAAGAGGACCGGCAGGGCGCGCAGGACGCTGTCGACCTCGGCGAAGAAGTTGGCGTGGGTGAGCACGCACCCCTTGGGCGATCCGGTGGTGCCCGAGGTGTAGACGATGGTAGCCGGTTCGGCCGGGTCGACCGCGGCGCGGCGCTCCTTGACGGCGGTGTCCTCGACCTCGCCGCCGACCTCGACCAGAGTGGCCACGGCGCCGCTGTCCAGCGTCCACACGTAGCGCAGCGCGGTGAGGGAGTCGCGGATCTCCTCGACCATGGCGGTGTGCGGCTCGTCGTCGACGATGCAGGCCACGGCGCCGGAGTCGGCCAGGATCATGCGGACCTGGTCGGCGGAGGAGGACGGGTAGATCGGGACGGAGACGGCTCCTGCGGCCCAGATCGCGAAGTCGACGAGGGTCCACTCGTACCGGTTGCCCGACAGCAGCCCGACCCGGTCACCCGGCGCGATCCCGGCGGCGATGAGCCCCTTGGCCAGGGCGGTCACCTCGTCGCGGACCTCGGCCGCGGTGGCGTCCTTCCAGCCGCCGACGGTCTGGCGGCTGAGCATGATCCCGTCGGGCTGGCGTTCGGCGCGGTCGAACAGGAGGTCGGCCAGACCCCCCTCCGTGGGGAGCTCGGCGATCGCGGGCGCGGAGATGTCGGTCACGCCTCTGTGTCTATCTGACCGACGTAACAAATAGTCAAACATCGGACCGTCGGCTCACATGATCTATGCCATAACCAGCGGATCGACGGCGGCGCTCCCGGGCGCGCCCGGTGCCATCGGCGTCGGTCGGCGCGCCGAACCGCCTCACCGGCGCCGGTACATGTCCTCCACCTCGCCGGCGTAGCGCTTCAGGATCCGGGCGCGGCGCAGCTTCAGGGTCGGGGTGAGGGTCTCGTCCTCCACACTGAAGTTCTCCGCCAGGATCGTGAACGCCCGGATGGACTCGGCGCGCGACACCGCCTCGTTCCCGGCCTCGATGGCCGTCTGGACGGCGGCACGCAGCACCGGGTCCTCGGCGAGGTCGGCGACGCTCTCGCCGGCCCCGTGCCCGTACTCCTCCTTGAAGGCGTCGAACTCCTCCGGGTCCAGGGTCACCAGGGCGGCGACGAACGGCCGGTCGTCGCCCACCAGCATGCACTGGGAGACCAGCGGATACGCGCGGACCCGCTCCTCCATGGGCCCCGGGGCGACGTTCTTGCCTCCGGCCGTCACCAGGATCTCCTTCTTGCGCCCGGTGACCCGCAGGAAACCGTCGGCGTCGAACTCACCGAGGTCGCCGGTGGCGAACCAGCCGTCGACGAAGGCCCGTTCGGTGTCCTGGGGGCGGTTCCAGTACCGGCCGAACACCTGCTCGCCCCTGACCATGATCTCGCCGTCGTCGGCCAGCTTGACCGCGACACCGGGCAGCGGGCCGCCGATGGTGCCGGGGCGGATCCGACCGGGCAGGTTGGCGATGACGGCGGCGGTGGTCTCGGTGAGGCCGTAGCCCTCGATGACCTCCAGACCGATGCCCCGGTAGAAGTGGAGCAGCCGCACGTCCAGGGCGCCGCCGCCGGACAGGACGCGGGTGCAGCGGCCGCCGAGCGCGTCCATCAGCTTGCGGTAGACCAGCGGCTCGAAGAGGCGGTGGCGCAGGCGCAGACCGGCTCCCGGCCCGCCCCCGTCCAGGGCCTTGCTGTAGGCGACGGCGGTGTCGGTGGCGGCGTCGAAGATCCACCGCTTGAGACCGGTGGCCTTCTTGCGGGCCGACGCGTGGATCTTCTCGAAGACGTAGGGGACGGCCAGCAGGAAGGTCGGCCGGAACGTCGCCAGGTCGTCGATGAGCGCGCTCACGCTGGCCGAATGGCCCAGGCGGACGCCGGCCCGCACTGCGCCGATCTGCACCATTCGCCCGAAGACGTGGGCGAGCGGCAGGAAGAGCAGGGTGGAGGGCGGGGAGCCCTCACCGGTGGTCTCGAAGAGCTCGGGCAGGACGGCGACGATGTTGTCGACCTCGGCGAAGAAGTTCGCGTGGGTGAGCACACACCCCTTGGGGGTGCCGGTGGTGCCCGAGGTGTAGACGATGGTGGCCGGGTCGGACGGCTCGACCGCGGCGCGGCGCTTGTCGACGATGTCGTCGGACACCTCGGCGCCGTCCGCCGCCAGGGCGGCGATGGC
Organism: Nocardiopsis mwathae; assembly: GCF_014201195.1. Taxonomy (NCBI): domain Bacteria; kingdom Bacillati; phylum Actinomycetota; class Actinomycetes; order Streptosporangiales; family Nocardiopsidaceae; genus Nocardiopsis; species Nocardiopsis mwathae. Next base: position 2,865,252 of record NZ_JACHDS010000001.1, read on the forward strand.
GCCGTCGTCGATCGTCCAGAGGTGGCGGAGGTCCGCGAGACCGTCGCGCACGCCGTCGATCACCGCGGTGTGCGCCGGGTCGTCGAGGAAACAGGCCACCGCGCCGGAGTCGGCCAGGATCATCCGGGCCTGCTCGGGGGAGGAGGACGGGTAGATCGGGACGGTGATCGCGCCCGCCGTCCAGATCGCGAAGTCGACGAGGGTCCACTCGTAGCGGTTGCCCGACAGCAGCCCCACCCGGTCCCCGGGTTCGATGCCGGCGGCGATGAGCCCCTTGGCCAGGGCGGTCACCTCGTCGCGGACCACGGCCGCGGTCGCGTCCCGCCATGCGCCGTCGATCTGCCGACTGAGCATGGCGGCGTCGGGCGACCGGTCGGCGCGGTCGAACAGGATCTCGGCCAGACCTCCCTCGGTGGGGAGTTCGGCTAGCGCAGGGGCGGAGATGTGGGTCACCGCTCCGGTTTATCTGACGCTCATAACGAAAGTGAAAATGGAACAGTCGCCGGCCGCATGATCTGTACCACAGCCCCTCCGTTGGTCTCGGGGGTACCGGCCGGTATCCGGTCGGTACCCCCGAGACCAACGGAGGGGTGGGTGAGGGGTCAGGTGCCGCAGGCGGGTGCGACCGGGTCGTTGGTGCCGGTGTAGAGGAAGCCGTCGCTGATCCAGTTGCCGGTGTCGAGCCGGTTCCACAGGTTGGTCCGGCCCCAGTTGCCGTTGACGTAGCCGCCGCGCGCGGTGCAGTCGATGCGCACCAGCGTCCCGTTGTTGAGCGTGCCCACGATGCTGTGGTCGAGACTGGGGCCGCTGCGCAGGTTCACCCGGGGGTTGGAGCCGCCGTCGACGGTGCCGGTCGGTCCTCTGTTGTCGCTCGGTCCGTAGTTGATGAGCCGGCCGCCGCGGTTCACGCGCTGGTTGCCGCGCACGGCGTAGCCCTGGTACGGCTGGGCGACCGTGCGGAAGGTCCAGCCGCCGATCACCATGTTGTCCACGCTGATGTGGGAGTTGCCGCGCAGCAGGGAGAGGTGCACGTGGGCGCCGGTGGAGCTCCCGCCGCAAGGCAGCTCGTTGCCGATGAGGCCGAGGTAGGTGCCGGTCCGGACGGCGGCGCCGTTGGACAGGTTGGTGAGGTTGCGCATGTGGTAGTAGCCCGTGCTGTAGCCGTTCGGGTGGACGACGGTGACCAGGGCGCTACCGGCGCGGACGCAGCTCTTGTAGACACGGCCGGGGCCGGCGGACAGCACCTGGCCGTTGCCGCCGTTGAAGTCGATCGAGCTGTAGGGGCGGCTGTTGCCGCTGTTTCCGTGCGGGCCGCCTCCCATCCACCAGGCGACTCCCTGCTGCCAGGGCAGGCCCAGGCCGGTGTCGGCGAGGGGCGCCTCCTGGGCGGCCTCGTGGTTCTGCGCGAACAGCTCCTTCTCCCCTTCGCTGACCACGTCGTCGGGGGCCTTGTCGGTGAGTTCGACGAACCCGTCGGTGCCGTGCAGCTCGACGCGCCACCCGGCGGGCCCGTGCTCGGCGACGAACAGCGCGGACTCGGGTGAGGCGTGCGCCGTGGACGGCGCGGGGATGGTGGTCGTGCCGAACGCCCACCGGTTCTCGTGGTTGATGGGCTCGACGAGGGGTTCGGCCAGGGAGCGGGTTTCGAAGTGCTCGCGCGCGGTGTCGCCGTGCTGTTCGAGCATGGTCGCGCGCACGGCGTCGGCGAGGCCGTCGGCCGCAGCGTCGGCGGATGCGGGGGCCGGGCCGGCGCCCATCAGCAGGCCGGCGCCGAGCACGACGCTCGCTGCCGCGGCGAGCGCGCGTCTGGGGGATGTGAGCGAAGACATTCGTCCTCCACGGACGTACACGAGGAGAGTGGGGATCATCGGATGGATCCGGGCATGCCGCCGACGCCGGCGGAGTGCCGCAGGAAGGGAGGGGGATGGGAGGCGACGCGGGGCCCGGATGCGTCCGTGGCATGACGGAACACCGAAGCGCGGGTAAAGGTCAAGGTCAGAGCGTATTTGCGGGCTTTTCTGGGGAGATCGCCCGGGTTGACTGTGAACGACGTGCGCCGCTGTGGCCGAGGGTGAGGCGCGGTCGGTTCCGTGAGCGCAACCGGGGCGTCAAGCCCGACCGGCGGGAAAATCGCCGTGGTTGAACTCCGGACAAAATGTCGCATTCATTGATATTTCACAGAGTGGCCACAATGGTGCACACTGTTGGCCGAAACGCCCCGCCCTCCCGTCCCCCGCTCATGGAGTCATGGAGGTCACGATGGCCAGTGGGACCCTGCGGCGTCGCACGGATACCAGTAGCGGCCCTACCGAGGTCTTATTACGGACCGGCCCATTCCACGAGGCTCTGCGCGCGGCGATCGACGACAGCGGGCTCACCCTCGGGAGCCTGCGCGCCCGCCTCGCCCAGCGCGGCATCCGGGTCAGTCTCACCAGCCTCAGCTACTGGCAGCAGGGGCGCAGCCGGCCGGAGCGGCCCAACTCGCTGCGCGCCGTCCAGGCCATCGAGGTCATCCTGGGGTTGCCGCGCCACTCGCTCGTCGCCCTGCTGGGACCCCCGCGACCGCGCGGGCGGTGGGCGGGGCGGGAGGCGGTCCCGCGCGGCTACGAGGGGTTTCTGGAACCCGCCGACGCCCTCGACCAGACCGTGGAGAGCGTGCTGGGACCCTCCGACCGCAAGCTGCGGGTGTTCTTCCAGGAGGACATCGCCTGGGTGGGCGCCGACCGCACGATCCGCCGGGTGCGCACCCGGATGGTGGTCCGAGCGCTGGAGGACGACGCCGACCGGCACGTGCTGGTCTACTGCGGGGAGCAGGGCGCACAGGCCGCCGACCTGACGCCCGCGGCGGTGGAGAACTGCCGCTTGGGCCGGGTGCGCCGCCACCTGAGCTGCCCGGTGATCGCGGTGGAACTGCTCTTCGACCGGCGGCTGCGCACCGGCGAGACCTACCTGCTGGAGTACGCCCTCGACATCGCGCGCTCCCCCGTCAGCCACGACTACCGGCGCGCGTTCCGCTACCCGGCCGAGACCTACGTCCTGGGTGTCCGGTTCGACTCCGCCGCGCTGCCGGTCCGCTGCCACCGGCTGGTCCGGGAGCCCGAGGAACCCCTCGCGCGGGGCGGCGACGACATCATCCTCAGCTCGGCCCACTCGGTCCACCTCGCCGAGCACGACATCCGGCCGGGTGTGCTGGGGATCGCCTGGGAGTGGGACTGAGTCGGCGCGCAGCGCGGCACCCGGCTACCCGGGCAGGGCCACCTGGACCATGATGGCCGTGCCCTCGGCGGTGACCTCGCCGTTGTGCCGGATCTCGGCGGAGACGAAGACCTTGCGGCGCTCGGTCCCGGTGACGCGGGCGCTGATCTCCAGGGGCACGTCGAGCGGCGTGGGCCTGCGGTAGTCCACGGTGAGGTTGGCGGTCAGGCCGGGCATGCCCGCGGCGGCCGAGGCGGAGCCCAGGGCCTGGTCGAGCATGGCGGCGATCCAGCCGCCGTGGACCAGCCCGGGCGGGCCCTGGTAGACGCCGCCGAGGGTGACCTCGGCGCGCACGCCCTGTTCGGCCTGCTCCAGGCGCAGCGGCGGGGCTGCGGGGTTGGTCGGGCCCTCGACGATGTTGGTGACGGTGCCGTAGCCGACCGGCCCCTCGAACTCGGTGCGCTGGACCAGGGCGCCGACGGGGCGCCGCTCGCCGTCGACCCGCCGGACCGCGTCCTCGACGAGGCGGCGCGCCGCGGCGAGGTCGGCGGCGGGCGCCTCGGTGTGCGCGACCGCGTCGATGAGCGTCCGGACCCGGTCGACGAGCGCCGTCAGCTCGGCGGGGAGCTCATCCTCTGCGACCACGGTGAAGCCCAGGCTTCGGGGGTCGGGGAGTTCGGACACCGGCTGCGCTTCGACCGTCATGGTTCCCTCGTCGCTCGTTCGTCGTCTGCGTCGGCGGCGGCGGTCGTGCGGGGGCAGGGGATCCGGACGGGCCACCGAAACCGAATGCTACTCGGTAGTAGGCAAAGCGCGGGCTCGCGGGACCGAGCCGGCGGGCGAACCTACCGCCGCACACCAGAACCCACCGGCCTGACCTGTTATTTCGTGATGCTCACCACCGCGCCCGCAGGACTCGCGGACCGTAGGCGGCCGCCTGCACCGTGTCGTCGTCGAGCGCCGGGTACCGGGTGCCGACCGCGGCGGCACGGCCGCACCGGTGGGGTGCCGGCGTAGCGCGATCCGCGCACGTGGCCCGCTGTGGGGCCCTGCGCCGCGGGGCGCGTTTCAGATGTCCTTGCTCATGCGCACGTGCGGGATCCCGGCGTCCGGAAACTCCTCGCCGTGGGCCTTGTAGCCGAGCTTCTCGTAGAAGCCGATGGCCTGGGTCTGCGCGTCCAAGTCGATACCGACCAGCCCCCGTGCCCGCGCCCGGTCCTCCAGGGCGCGCACCAGTGCCGCGCCCGTCCCCGTCCCCCGGGTGCAGGAGAGCACCGCGAGCCGCCCCACCTTGCCCCGCGTCCCCTTGGGCACCAGACGCCCCGTCCCCACCGGGACGCCGTCCAACCGGGCCAGCAGGTGATCGGCGGTGAGGTCGTAGGAGTCCCACTCCTCGCCGATCGGCACCTGCTGCTCGGCCACGAACACCACGCCGCGGAGGGTGAACACGGCGGCACGGTCCTGCGCGCTCTCGGCCAGCTCGATCGTGATCATGGCCGCAAAGAGTAGCCCATCCGCCACTCCGCCGGGGAACCCCCGATCCTCCGTCCGTTTCCTAGGCTGGCCGACATGATCGACACCCCCGGCGAACGCGCGCGGTTCTTCCGTCACCCCGGCCTGCCCGGAGTCGAACTGCTCAAGGCCCACTACGTGCGCCACTCCTTCACCCGGCACAGCCACGACACCTACGCCATCGGGGTCATCGAGGCCGGGATCGAGGAGTACTACTACCGCGGCTCGATGCGCCGCGTGGGCCGCGGCGGCCTCGTGATGGTCGAGCCGGAGGAGGTGCACACCGGTCACGCGGGAACCCCCGAAGGGTGGCGCTACCGCATGCTCTACCCCGAGGTCGATGTGCTGGCCCAGGCCGCCCGCGACCTCGGCATGCCCGACGTCCCGGGCTTCCCCGTGTCGCAGACCGACGACCCGGGCGGGGCGGACCTGATCCGCGCCGCGCACCGGGCGGCCGAGCACGGCGACCGGCTCAGCGCGTCGACCCTCACCCGCCAGGCCCTGCACTGGCTGCTCACCCGGCACGCCCGTGCCCGGTCCAAGGACCCAGGCACCCGCCGCCCCACCCGCGCCGCCGAGGTCGCCCGCGACCTGCTCCACTCCCGCCTGGCCGACCCGCCGAGCCTGGAGGAGCTGGCCTCCGCCGTGGAGACCACCCCGTTCTCCCTGCTCCGCGCCTTCCGCGCCGCCCACGGCCTGCCCCCGCACGCGTACCTGAACAACGTCCGCGTCCAACACGCCCGCCACCTGCTCGCCACGGGCATGCGCCCCGCGGAGGTGGCCGCGGAACTGGGCTTCGCCGACCAGCCCCACCTGACGCGGCACTTCAAGCGGCGCCTCGGCGTCACCCCCGGCGTGTTCCGCAGCGGGGTCCTGGCGTCGCGCGACGCACCCACAGCAGGACCGCGCGGCTGAGGGACCCGGCCCCCGCGCAAGAACGTTCAAGACCGGCGGCCGCCGCCCCGGTTAGCGTCGGGCGGCGTGAAGCTCTCCTCCCCCTCTCGCGTCCCCCGGCTCGCGCGGCCCGTGCGCGACGCGCTGGGCATCGGCCTGGCCGTCGGCGTCTCCGGGCTCGCGTTCGGCACGGCCGCCGTGGCCGCCGGACTGTCCGTCGCCCAGACGTGCGTACTGAGCCTGCTCACCTTCTCCGGCGCGTCGCAGTTCGCGCTGATCGGTGTCATCGCCGGGGGCGGCAACCTCATCGCCGGGACCGCCGGGGCGCTGCTGCTCGGCGCCCGCAACACCCTCTACGGGCTGCGCATGGCCGACCTGCTCGGTCAGCGCGGCGCACGGCGCGCGGTGGCCGCCCACGGCGTGCTCGACGAGTCCGCGGCCATCACCCTCGCCCAGCCCGACCGGGCCGCCGCCCGCACCGCCTACGACTGGACCTACGCGACGCTGTTCGTGGCCTGGAACCTCACGACGCTCGTCGGGGCGCTGGCCACCGAGCGGATCGGCGACACCGCCGCGTTCGGCCTGGACGCGGTCGGCCCCGCGATCTTCCTGGCGCTGCTGTGGCCGCGGTTGCGCGAGGGCGGCCGGGAACGGCTGGTCGCGCTGCTCGGCGCCGGGATCGCCCTGGGCACGGCACCGCTCCTGCCCTCCGGGGTGCCGGTGCTGCTGGCCGCCGTCGCCGCACTGGTCGCACTGGTGCCGCCGGCCGCCCCGGCCGCACCCGGCACCGGCTCAGCCGCGGACCCCGACGACCCCGCGACCGACGCGGAGGGCCGTTCCCACAGCGGTTCCGACGGGCCTGCCGACACCACCGAACCGCAGGGAGCGCGCCGATGACCGTGTGGATCGCGATCCTCGTGACGTCCCTGGGCTGCTACCTGCTCAAGTTCGCCGGGCTGGCGGCTCCCCGGCGCCTGCTGGACCACCCCCTGGTGCGGCGGTTCGCCGTCACGGTTCCGGTCGCCCTGCTCGCCGCGCTGATCGCCGTCCAGGCCACGGCCGCCTCCGACGGCTCGGCGCCGTCCCTGGACGCCGCCCGGCTGAGCGGACTGGCCGCGGCCGTCCTCGCGCTGCTGCTCCGGGCACCCTTCCTGGTCGTGGTCGTCGCGGCGGCGGGCACCACCGCGGCGCTGCGCGCCCTGGGCATCGCCTGACCGGCACAGGTGACGAACCGGCCCCCGGCGGGCAGGAAGGTGGTGATCACCCCGGGGGGCACCAAGGACGCGTCGACGCCCGCCCGCCGCCGCGGGGCGATCGCTCGACCCCCAGAGAAGCGGACCTTGCGATGATGGAAGGACCACGCCTGTGCACTCACCGCCTCCCCACTCCGTGGCCGATCTGCGCACCGCGGCCGAACAGGTCGTCGACGTCCTCGCGGGCGCCGGGATCCGGCGCTGCTACACCGTTCCGGGTGAGAGCTTCCTGGAGCTGATCGACGCCATCGAACAGCGCGCCAACATGCAGCTCGTCTCCACCCGGCACGAGAGCGGCGCCTCCTTCATGGCGGAGGCCGAGGCCAAGCTCACCGGGATGCCCGCCATCGCCGCGGCCACACGGGGGCCGGGGGCGTCCAACCTCGCGGTGGGGGTGCACACGGCGCGCCAGGACTCCACCCCGATGATCGTCTTCCTCGGCCAGGTGGAGACCGACCACCTGGGCAGAGAGGCGTTCCAGGAGGTGGACCTGACCGCCTTCTACGCCCCGATCACCAAGTGGGCCACCACCGTCACCCGCGCCGACCGACTGGCCGAGGTGACCGCGCGCGCCATCCGCGTGGCCACCACCGGCCGCCCGGGACCGGTCGCCATCGCGGTCCCCGGAGACCTGTTCGGGCAGCGTGTCCCCGCACCGAGCGGCCTACCAGGCGGCATCCCGCCGCGGCCGCCCCTCGGACAGGACGAGCGGGACCGGCTGGCCGACTGGCTCGCCGGCGCCCGGCGGCCGGTGATCATCGCCGGAGGCGGGGCGCGCGGCGGCCGCGAGGCGCTGGTCCGCGTCGCCGAGCGCTTCCACGCCGGGGTGTACGCCGCGTGGCGGCGCCAGGACGTCTTCCCCAACGACCACCCGCTCTACCTGGGGCACCTCGGGCTGGGCTGCGACGAGGCGACCCTGGCGGCGCTCCGGGAAGCCGACGCCGTGCTGGTCGTGGGATCACGGCTGAGCGAGGTCACCACCCAGGGCTACCGACTCCCCGCTCCCGCGGGCAAAGGCGTGGACTCGCCGGTCGCCCAGATCGACATCGATCCCGACCAGATCGGGATGGTCACCGGCGTGTGGCTCGGTGTGGTCGCCGAGGCGCGGCGCGCCCTGGAGGCCCTGGCCGACGCACCGGTCAGCGCCCCCTACCGCGACTTCGCCCCCGCCCACCGGGCGTGGCTGGAGACCACGGCCGCGCCCGCCGACAGCGCCGTGCACCCCGGCGGGCGGCTGCACCCCTGGGCCGTGGTGGAGAGCATGAGGCGCGTCCTCCCCGACGACAGCGTCGTCTGCAACGACGCCGGGAACTTCGCCGCCTTTCTGCACCGGGGCTGGAGCTACCGCCACCCGCGCACCCAGCTCGCCCCGACCAGCGGCGCGATGGGCTACGCCGTGCCCGCCGCCGTCGCGGCCAAACTCGTCGAGCCCCACCGGACGGTCGTGGCCGTGGCCGGGGACGGCGGCACGCTGATGACCGGGCAGGAGCTGGAGACGGCGACCCGTCTGGGGCTGCCGGTCATCGTCGTGGTGTTCCAGAACGGCATGTACGGCACGATCGCCATGCATCAGGCGCGCGACCTGGGCCGGACCGCGGGCATCGGCATCAGCGGCCCCCTGGATCTGGCCGGTTACGCGCGCAGCCTGGGCGCACGCGGCGCCACCGTCTCCTCCCCCGAGGAGCTGGACAAGGCGCTCGCCGACGCCCTGGACACCGAGCTGCCCACCCTCATCGACGCCCGGACCGACCCGGACATCATCAGCCCGGGCGCGACCATGTCCGGCCTGCTGTCCGGCGACGGCGGCCGCTAGCGGCCGCCCCTACGAGCAGCCCCCGCCGATCTCGCAAGACGGTTCGAATCCGTGCGGACCTTCGGACCGTCCTCCCGAGATCGACGGGGGCCGGGGCACAGGTGCCGGTCAGTCCTCGCGGAGGAGGTCGACGGCCTTGGCCAGGTCGTCCGGGTAGCGGCTCGCGAACTCCATGTGGCGGCCCTCGGTGGGGTGTTCGAAGCCGAGCCGGACCGCGTGCAGCCACTGCCGCTGGACGCCGAGCCGGTCGGCGAGCGTGGGGTCGGCACCGTACAGGTAGTCGCCGACGCACGGGTGGCGCATGGCCGCCATGTGCACGCGGATCTGGTGGGTGCGGCCCGTTTCGAGCTTGATCTCCAGGAGGCTGGCCGCACGGAACGCCTCAAGGGTGTCGTAGTGGGTGACGGAGGGGCGGCCGCCGGCCACCACCGCGAACCGGCCGTCACCGGAGGGGTGGCGGTCGATGGGGGCGTCGATCGTGCCGCGCAGCGGGTCCGGGTGGCCCTGGACCAGCGTGTGGTACCGCTTGTCGACCGTGCGCTCCTTGAAGGCGCGCTTGAGCACGCTGTAGGCGGCCTCGCTCTTGGCCAGCACCATGAGGCCGGTGGTGTTGGCGTCGAGCCGGTGCACGATGCCCTGCCGCTCGGCCGCACCGCTCGTGGTCAGCTGCACGCCGGAGGCGAGCAGGCCCTCCAGCACCGACGGCCCCGTCCAGCCCACGGTCGGGTGGGCGACGACGCCGACCGGCTTGTCGACGACGATGATGTCGGTGTCCTCGTAGACGATGCCGAGCCCCGGCACCGGCTCCGGGCGCGGGACCGGCGCGCTGGGCGGTGGCGGGAGCGTGACGTCCAGCCAGGACCCGGCCTGGACACGGTCGGACTTGGCCGCCACTCCCCCGTCGACCAGCACGTTGCCCTCGACGATGAGCTCGGCGGCGCGGGTGCGGGACAGGCCGAACATGCGGGCGATGGCCGCGTCGAGGCGATCGCCCTCCAGCCCGTCGGGCACGGGCATGCTGCGCTGGTCACTCACGTCCGGTCCCCCTTGTCGGCGCCGTCGCCGCCCGCGCGGCCCCGCTCTCCGTCGTCCTCGCCTCCGGTACCCGCGGAGTCGGTACCGCGGCTCCCCCCGCTCTCGGTGCCGGCTGATCCGCCGGCACTCGCGCCGTCGGGCTCCCCGCCGGTGTCGGACTCACGGGTCCCATCGATGTTGATGCCCCGGAAGGCCAGAATGACCGCCAGGACGCCGCCGACCACGATGCAGGAGTCCGCGAGGTTGAACACCGGCCAGTTGGGAACCTGGATCCAGTCGACGACCTCGCCGTACAGCGGCGCAGGCGGGCGGAAGAACCGGTCGTAGAGGTTGCCGGTGGCGCCGCCCAGGATGAGGCCGAGCGCGACGGCCCAGCCGGTGCTGCGCAGCTTGCGTCCCATCGTCACGATGTAGAGCGCCACGGCGCTGGCGATCAGGGTGAACACCCAGGTCACGCCGGTTCCGATGGAGAACGCGGCGCCCGAGTTGAACACCAGCGTCAGCCGCAGCAGCTCCCCGACGACCGGCACGCTCTCTCCGGGGAGGAGCCGCGCCAGCACGATCTCCTTGGTGGCGAGGTCGGCGGCGAACGCGACCAGCGCCAGACTCAGCAAAAGAACGAACCGCCGCGGCTTCTTCGCGGCGGGTCCGTTCACCGTCCGATTTCCGTCCCCGGAGGGCTCGATGTCAGTCAGCGACGCTCCTCGCGCTGTTTGCACTTCACACACAGTGTGGCCCGCGGAAACGCCTGTAGCCGCGCCTTGCCGATCGCCTTGCCGCACGATTCGCAGACGCCGTAGGTTCCCGCGTCCATTCGCTTGATCGCCCGCTCGTTCTGTGCGAGCAGGTCACGAGTATTGTAGGCCAGCGCCAGGTCGTGCTCGCGCTGGTAAGCCTTGGCACCGGTGTCCGTGGGGTCGTCGCCGGCCCCGTCGACGGAGTCGGCGAGCCGCTCCGCCAGCTTGGCCTCGGTCTCCGCGATCTCGGCGCGCAGCTGGTCCATCTCGGTCTCCAGCTCCCGGCGCACTTCGGCGAGCTCTTCCTCGGTCCAGGGGCTCTCGCCCTCACGGACGGGAAGGCCCGAGGCCTCGGTCACGCCCATGTTCCCCTCACGCTCTCCCCCACGGAGCCCCTGTACGGCCCCGGCCGACGTCACCGTGGTCTTCGACACCATAGGTGCTCCTGTTTGCAAAAGACCGCACGCGGATTCGTACCGGTCCCCGACATTCCCCGCTCTCACCTGCGAGAACACCACGGTCACACCGCATCCGTCCACGCAATGCCGGGTAGCTTAAACGCCCAGCCAGGGGCGATTCAACCGACACGACGCAACATACCCACCTCGGTTCTTTTCCTCATGTGTTCCCATCTTCGGGGGCTCCGATTCGCCGGGGCCGCGCATGCCCGCGCCGTCGATCGGTCAGGGGCGGGCGCAGTGCCCGCTCACTCGGCCACGGCGAACCCGCCGTAGTCCTCCGCGAGACGCGACAGGTGCGGCTCGTCGAAGGTGGCCGGACCGCCGTGCGGGCCGGTGTGCACCTCGATCACCCAGTCGACGTCCTCGGCGTCGTCCTCGCCCGCGAGCATGTCACGGTGCACGCGGCACGGCTCGTACCCCTGCCCGCTCAGCTGCTCGGCCAGTTCCTCGGCGTCCTCGCGGTCGGGCAGCGTGACCAGTACCGTGCCCTCGCGCCGCGCCTCGCCCATGTTCGACCCGCCCTTCACGTCCACTCGGAATCGGCCGGAACGACATGCCGCCGACGGCGCCGTCCCGGCAGGCCAGTATGCCCCCGCCCGCGGCCGCGGCCCCTCACTCCCCCTCCACCGCGCGGACGCGCCCGCGGTCCCGGACCCTCACCGGCGCGGCCGACGACGGCGAACCGGACGCCGGGTTCGGCTATCCTCAGAGATCAAGCAAGGCGTGGATGGGGACGAGTACCGCCGGACACAGCCACGAGCGACCCGGGGGCGGTGGGAGCCCGGGGGCATGACCGTCGGGAAGATCACCCCGGAGCCGCCGGAAGAACGGCCAGCGCGACGCGCCCGGCCCAGTAGACCCGGCAGCGGCAGCAATGAAGTGGGGCGCGCTCGGGTCCGGACCGGAGGCGGCGCCCAAGGAGGGTGGTACCGCGGGGCCGCCGAGCCTCGTCCCTCCATCAGGTGAACACTCCTGATGGAAAGGGCACGAGGTGTCGCACGATCAACCCGCAGCCGCCCGGCCGTTCCCGGCGCTGCCGGCCCAGGTCGACCTGCCCGAGGTCGAGCACGAGGTCCTGCGCCGCTGGTCGGAGCAGAAGGTCTTCGAACGCTCCCTGGAGCAGACCCGCGGCGGCCCCAGCTGGGTCTTCTACGAGGGGCCCCCGACCGGCAACGGACAGCCCGGCGTCCACCACGTCGAGGCCCGCGCGTTCAAGGACGTGTTCCCGCGCTTCAAGACGATGAAGGGCTTCCACGTCGACCGCAAGGCCGGTTGGGACTGCCACGGCCTGCCCGTCGAGGTCGCCGTGGAGAAGGAGCTCGGGCTCAGCGGCAAGAAGGACATCGAGGAGTTCGGTGTCGCCGAGTTCAACGCGCGCTGCCGGGAACACGTGCTCAGCAATGTCAAGGGCTTCCGCGCCATGACGGAGCGGATGGGCTACTGGGTCGACCTCGACCAGGCCTACCGCACGATGGACTCCGAGTACGTGCAGTCGGTGTGGTGGGCGCTGAAGACCATCTGGGACAAGGGCCTGCTGGTCCGCGACTACCGGATCAGCCCCTACTGCCCCCGCTGCGGGACGACGCTGTCCGACCACGAGCTGGCCCAGGGCTACGAGACCATCACCGACCCATCGGTCTACGTGCGGTTCCCGGTCACCTCCGGGCCGCTGGCCGGACCCGACCGCCCCACCTCGATGCTGGTGTGGACGACCACCCCCTGGACCCTGGTCTCCAACACCGCCGTGGCCGTGCACCCCGACGTCTCCTACGTCGTGGCCACCGACGGCAGCGAGCGGCTGCTGGTGGCCGAGGCGCTGGCCGAGAAGGTCCTGGGCGAGGGCTGGGAGCTGACCGGCGAGCGCTTCGAGGGCAACGAGATGGAGCGCTGGACCTACCGGCGCCCCTTCGACCTGGTCTCCTTCGACACCCCCGCGCACTTCGTCGTGCTCGGCGACTACGTCACCGTGGAGGACGGCACCGGCCTCGTCCACCAGGCACCCGCCTTCGGCGCCGACGACATGGCGGTCTGCCGCGCCTACGGCCTGCCGGTCGTCAACCCGGTGCGCGGCGACGGCACCTTCGAGGCCGACCTGGACCTGGTCGGCGGGCAGTTCTTCAAGGCGGCCGACGAGGCCCTGGTCGCCGACCTCGCCGACCGCGGCCTGCTCTTCCGCGACCAGGCCTACGAGCACAGCTACCCGCACTGCTGGCGCTGCCACACCCCCCTGCTCTACTACGCGCTGCCGTCCTGGTACATCAAGACCACCGCGGTCAAGGACGAGCTGCTCGAACAGAACGCCCGCACCAACTGGTTCCCGGAGAACGTCAAGGAGGGGCGGTTCGGTGAGTGGCTGCGCGGCAACATCGACTGGGCGCTGTCCCGCAGCCGGTACTGGGGCACGCCGCTGCCGGTATGGGAGTGCGGCTCCGGGCACTTCACCGTCGTCGGCTCGCTGGCCGAGCTCGGCGAGCTCGCCGGGCAGGACCTCGGCGCGCTCGACCCGCACCGCCCCTACGTCGACGACGTGCTCATCGACTGCCCCGAGTGCGGGGCGCGGGCGCGCCGCGTGCCCGAGGTCATCGACGCCTGGTTCGACTCCGGGTCCATGCCGTTCGCCCAGTGGGGCGCCCCGCACCACAACCCGGAGACCTTCGAGGCCAACTTCCCGGCGCAGTACATCGCCGAGGCCATCGACCAGACGCGCGGCTGGTTCTACTCGCTCATGGCCGTGAACACCCTCGTCTTCGGTCGCTCCTCGTATGAGAACGTGGTCTGCCTCGGACACATCCTCGCCGAGGACGGCCGGAAGATGAGCAAGCACCTGGGCAACGTGCTGGAGCCCATCGCGGTCATGGACCGGCACGGCGCGGACGCCCTTCGCTGGTTCATGCTGGCCAGCGGCTCGCCCTGGGCGGCACGCCGCGTCGGCCACGCCGCACTGGAGGAGATCGTCCGCAAGGTCCTGCTGACGTACTACAACACCGTCTCCTTCTTCACCCTGTACGCCAACGCCGGGGAGACCTGGAACCACGAGCGGCTGGCCGACGCCCCCGCCCCGGCCGACCGCCCGCTGCTGGACCGATGGCTGCTGTCCGAGCTCAACCGGCTCGTCGCCGACGTCGACGACGCCCTGGAGCGCTTCGACACCACCGGCGCCGGGCGGCGGATCACCGCGTTCGTCGACGACCTGTCCAACTGGTACGTGCGCCGCTCGCGCCGCCGCTTCTGGTCGGGCGCCAGCACTCCGGAGGGGGCGTCGGCGTTCGCGACGCTCTATGAGGCGTTGGAGACGCTGACCCGGCTGATGGCGCCGATGGTGCCGTTCCTCACCGACCACGTGTGGGCGGCGCTGCGGCGGCCGGAGTCCCCGGAGTCGGTGCACCTGACCCGGTGGCCCGAGGTGCGCCGGGACCTGATCGACATCGAGCTCTCGGAGCGCATGGCGCTCACCCGCCGCCTGGTGGAGCTGGGGCGCGCCGCACGTGTCGACTCGGCCGTCCGCACCCGCCAGCCGCTGTCGCGGGTCCTGGTCGGCGCGCAGGGCTTCGACACGCTGCCGGAACAGCTGCGCGCGCAGATCACCGAGGAGTTGAACGTGGTCCGGCTCGACCCGCTGTCGGCGGTCGGCGGCGACCTGGTCGACTACACGGTCAAGCCGAACTTCCGGGCGCTGGGCAAGCGCTTCGCCAAGCGCACCCCGCTGGTCGCCAAGGCGATCCAGGCGGCCGACCCGCGGGGCCTGGTCGAGGCGGTGCGCTCGACCGGTTGGGCGCACGTGTCGGTGGAAGGCGAGCAGGTGGAGGTCAACGCCGACGAGGTGCTGATCACCGAGCAGCCCCGTGAAGGGTGGGCGGTGGCCACGGAGAACGGCGAGACCGTGGCCCTGGACCTGGAGCTGACTCCGGAGCTCCAGCGCGCCGGCCTGGCGCGCGAGGTGGTCCGGCTGGTCCAGGACGGGCGCAAGTCCGCCGGCCTGGACATCTCCGACCGCATCGAGCTGTTCTGGACGGCGACCGACCAGAGCGCGGCCCGGGCCCTGACCGAACACGGCGAGACCATCGCCGGTGAGGTCCTGGCCCGCAGCCTGACCGAGGGCGAGCCCGACGGAGAGGCCCACCGAACGGCCTCGGACGACCTCGGCATCACCTTCTGGCTCCGCAAGGCGGAGTAGCGGAGGGGCCGTTGCACGGATGAGGGCCGGGGCGCGTACGCGCCCCGGCCCTCATCCGTGCACGATCACGGGGCCGGATCCGATGATGTCCGCTGCGCCCGATGGGCGCCCGTGGTCATCTGGGGCCGGGTCGCCCGCCCGCCTCACCGGTGCCGGGGTCGGCGTCGTCGGTGGGAGCGTCGTCCCGCTTCCCGTCCGGCTCCTCAGCCGGCGGCTCCTCGGGGGACGGCTCCTCGGCCGGCGGCTCGGCGGCGGGGGTGTTCCCAGGTTCCCGGGGCTCGGCTTCGGGGGTGCCGTCCGCGGCGGGTACCGGGATGGGTTCCGATGGGGTGGGTTCCGGTGCGGCTGCCTCCGCCGCGGTGTCCGAGGCGGGCTCGCTCTCGGCGGGGTCCGGGTCGTCGGAGAAGTCTTCGCGCAGGAGGTCGACGAAGGCGGAGAAGGAGTCCTCCGCATCCTCGGTGCTCTGGGGCTCGTCCGGTTCCGAAGCCGTATCGGTGGAGTCGGTGGGCGCGCCGACGGGGCGGGGCCGGGTCTCTTCCGGCTCGGCCTCCGCTGTCGGCTCGGTGCCCGTCGCGGCGCCGTCCTCAGCGGGCTCGGCGGCGGGCTCGGGTTCCGGTTCCGGGGCCGGACGCGGCCGGGTGGCCTTCTCCGGGACCACGTAATGGAAGGCGGGAGCCTCTTCGGCGACGTCCGCCTTCTCGGTCGTGGGTGCGGCCGGGGCCGCGGGTTGTGGCTCTGCCGGTGCGGAGGACGTGCTCGTGGCCGGAGGCCCCGGCCACAGGCGCGTACCCGCGGTCGCGGAATCCCGCACCGGCGCGGGAGCCGGTGCGGGATGAGCCGAGGTGCTCACCGCCGGTGTGGCAGTGGCCGGTACCGCCGCGACCGAGGGGCTGGTCGCGGCGGGGACGGACGCCTTCCCCAAACCGTCCGTCCGCCGGGCCTGAACTGCCGAGGCCACCCGCTCCCTGAGTTCGTTCCATCCTGGGAGGCCTAGGTACCTGCGGAGGCGGATCGTCTCGATCGCCAGCAGAACGGCACCGAGGCCGCCCATCGCGAGGGCGATGTAGACCAGTGTCGTCTCTACGAGTACCACGGCCGCCGCGATGACGACCAGAGCCGCCGCAAGCGTGACGAGGCTGAGGATGAACACGGGAAGAGAGCGCCTTTACTCACGGGTTGGCGGTGTGCACGTGAACAGGGGTCCCGCGCGTCAGCGACGCTCGTGCGGGGCCTCCTGGTGGAATCCGCCGTGCTGGACCGGCTCGGGCTGGGCGAACGGGTTGCCCGCGGGGGTACCGCCGCCCGGAGTCGCCATCCCCGGTGCCCCACCGGTGGGAGGCATGGTCGCGAAGCCGCCCGTGGTGTTCGGGTTCGGCGCGCCGGGCTCCTGGGCACCCTCGGCGAGTTCGCGCAGCTGGCGCTCGAAGTAGTCCTTCAGTCGGCTGCGGTACTCGCGCTCGAAGTCCTTCAGCTCGCTGACCTTGTGCTCCAGCTCCTCGCGCTGCTGCACCAGGGAGCCCATGACCTGGCGGTGGCGCTCCTGGGCGTCGCGGTCGAGGTTCTCGGAGCGGGCGCGGGCCTCGTTGACGATCTGCTCGGCCTGGCGGCGGGCCTTGCCGAGGATGTCGTCGGCCTCGTGGCGCGCGCGGCCCAGGGTCTCGTCGGCCTCGCGGCGGGCGTCGGAGATGGCCTGGTCGGCGGTCTGCTGTGCGAGGGCGAGGACCCGCGCGGCGGTGTCCATGTTCTCCTCGGCACCGGGGAGACCCATCTGGGCGGCCATGGCCGGCATCGGCTGCTGCTCGACCTGGGGCGGGGGCGCGGGGGCGGGCTCCGGCTCGGGAGCGAGCTGCGGCTCCTGGGGCGCCTGCTGGAAGTCCTGCATCCCGGCGTTGGGCACCTTGCCGCGCAGGCACTCCGCAAGCTTTCCGCGAAGCTCTTCGTTCTCCTGGATCAACCGGTCGAGCTCGGACTCGACCTCGTCGAGGAAGGCATCAACCTCTTCCTCGTCGTAGCCCGGTCGTAGCCGGGTCGTACTGAACTGCTTATTGCGTACATCCGCGGGTGTCAGCGGCATGCTCGTCTCCTTGGCGCGCTTGGACTCTATCCGTAGGGACGCTACCTGATCGTGACCTTACGGCAATCCAGTTCATGACCAAGACCACATAGCGGAACCGGAGCTTACCCATCCGGCATCCGAGGCGGTCCTAGATGAACCGGAGCGAAGCCACGACCTGGATGAGGATCACCACGAACAGAAAGAGGACGGTGAAGCTCAGGTCCAGCGCCACACTCCCCAGACGTACGGGTCTGATGAACCGGCGCAGGAACTTCAAGGGTGGGTCGGTGATCGTATACGTCGTCTCCGCCAGTACCAACACGAACCCGCTGGGCCGCCAGGATCTGGCGAACGACTGTACGAGTTCGAAGACGAGTCGGCCGATCAGCACCAGCATGAACAGCTGCAGGATGACGATCAGGACGCTCTGGACGATGCTCACGGTCGAACTCCGACCCACTCTCTGGACGTCTGCGTTGCTCTAGCTCTGATTGAAGAACCCTCGCTCAGCGATACGTGCCTTGTCTTCAGCGGTCACCTCAACATTAGCCGGGGACAACAGGAACACCTTGTTGGTCACCCGCTCGATACTGCCATGCAGCCCGAAGATCAGCCCCGCCGCGAAGTCGACCAGCCTCTTGGCGTCGCTGTCGACCATCTCGGTGAGGTTCATGATCACCGGGGTGCCTTCTCGGAAATGCTCTCCGATAGTACGCGCTTCGTTGTACGTCCGAGGATGGAGCGTCGTGATCCGCGCCAGGTCCGCGGTCGACGGTATCCCGTGGGTCGCAGGGCGCCGCTCCGCCGCCGACATGGCGTAGTCGTCCGCGTCCATCACGGAGTCGGAGCGAGGATCGCCGCCATGGGCGTCGAGCTCGCGGTCGCGTCGGTCCTCGACCCCGTCGTCAAAGTCGTCGAAGTCATCATATTCATCCGCATAGCGGTGATCGTAGCGGTCGTCCTCCACGAGGCCGAGGTAGACCGCCATCTTGCGCATCGCGCCGGCCATCTCTTGTCCTCCGTCGTCCCTGTGGTGCTGCACCGCAGATGACTTTTCACCTATTAGCCCAGGTCCGCCCTGGTGGGCGAACTCGACAGATGGGCGCCAAGGTCCATGTGGGGACATTACCCCACGATCGGGCCACGATCACCGAGCAACGCCGTGCCCACCCGCAGGTGTGTCGCGCCGTGTTCGATGGCGGCCTCCAGATCTCCGCTCATACCGGCCGAGATCACCCTGGCCCGAGGGTAGCGATCCCGGATCTCGGAGGCGACCTGGTGGAGCCGGGCGAACGCCGTGCCGGGGTCGCCCTCGCGCGGGGCGACGGCCATGACGCCGCCCACCGACAGCCCGCCCTCGGCCTCGATCTCCCCGGCGACCGACAGGGCGTCGCGAGGGTCCACCCCGCCGCGCGGCCCCAGCACGCCGACGGCCGACTCCGGGTCCAGGTCGACCTGGACCAGGCAGGTCAGCTCGCGGCCCTCCGCGCGGGCGCCCTTCCCCAGGGCTCGGACGAGGCGGCCGCGGTCCACCGAGTGGACGACGTCGGCGTAGCGCGCCACCGACCGCGCCTTGTTGGTCTGCAGCTGACCGATGAAGTGCCAGGTGAGGCCCAGGCCACTGCACTCCGCGGCCTTCGGGCCGGCCTCCTGGTCGCGGTTCTCGCCGACGTCGGTGAGCCCGAGTTCCGCCAGGATCCGCACGTCGGAGGCCGGATAGGTCTTGGTCACAGCGATGATGGTCACATCGCCGGGGTTCCGGTCCGCCTTCTCACAGGCCGTCGCCACGCGTTCGCGCAGGGCCAGGAGGTGCGACCGGATCCGGTCGGTCCGCGGCCCGGCCACCTGTCCGTCCCGGGTCATCTCGCCTCCCGCCAGATGAAGCCGGCCAGGCGGCCGGTCGGGGCGTCGCGCCGGTGCGAGAACAGCTCGGAGCTCTCCAGGGTGCAGCGCTCGTCGGCCGTGATGTGGCCGATTCCGGTCGTGCGCAGCTGCGCGGTCACCGCGGCGCGCAGGTCCACACCGGTGGTCCCCCGCCGGGTGCGGCTGGCGCCCTCCGGAGAGCGCCGCGCCACCTCCTCCTGCATCTCCGGCGGCACCTCGTAGCACCGCCCGCAGATGGAGGGTCCCAGCGCGACCGTGATCCGCGCCGGGTCCGCGCCCTGCCCGACCATCGCGGCCACCATCGCCGGGGCCACGCCCGCGGCGGTGCCCAGCCGACCCGAGTGGGCGGCGCCGATGACCCCGGCCGCGCCGTCGGCGGCGAGGATCGGCAGGCAGTCGGCGGCCAGAGTGGCCAGCACCAGGTCGGGGCGCGTCGTCACGACGCCGTCGACCTTCCCGGCGTCGCCGGGGGCGTCGACTACGGCGACGTCGGCGCTGTGGACCTGGTTCATCCAGACCACGCGGTCGGGGTCGAAGCCGAACCGGGCGGCGGCGACGCGCCGGTTCTCGGCGACGGCCCCGGGGGCGTCGGAGGTACCCATGCCGAGATTGAGCGTGTCGTACGGCGCGGTGCTGACCCCTCCGTCGTAGCGCTGGGTGAACCCGGCGCGGACACCCGGTCCCATCTCGATCGTGGCACTCATCGTCGGACTGTTCCTCACAGGCGGGAGAAGGAGGGAGAACGTGCAAAAGGGTACCGGCGGCGGGATGCCCCGCCGCCGGTACCGGTACGTATCGTTACCTGCCGTGACCGCCGATTCCTCGGCTCGCGCGGACCGTTACTTGAGGAAGTCCGGGACATCCAGGTCATCGGGGTCGTCGAAGATGACGCGGCGCCGCGGGGTGGGGATATCCCCGCCGCGGGGGTAGGACCCCTCGGTGCCGGTCCCCCGGACGTAACCGCTGTCGTTGACGGCGCGGATGTTCCGGGCCCGCTGCTGCTGCTCGTTCCGGTCGATGTCGTCCTCCGGCTCGGCGGGCTCGGGCGCGGGAGGCTCTTCGGCGCGCACCGGCTCTGGCTCCGGCTCCGGCTCGGGCCGCACGGCGGGGGCGGACGCCTCGGGGCGTGGCCGCTCCTCGCGGACGGGCTCGGGCTTCGGCTCGGGGGCGGGCTCCGGCCGCGGCTCGGCGGCCGCCGACGGCGCCGGGGCTCTCGGCGGCGCGGGCTCGGCGGGCGGGTCGGAGCGCGGCGCGGCCGCCGCGGTGCTCGCCCGCGGCGGGTTGATGGCCTCGCTGCGCGGCTCGTCGAACCCGGCCGCTATGACCGTGACCCGCACCTCGTCGCCGAGGGCGTCGTCGATGACCGCGCCGAAGATGATGTTGGCCTCCGGGGCCGCGGAGTTCGCGACGAGCTGCGCCGCCTCGTTGATCTCGAAGAGGCCGAGGTCGGACCCGCCCTGGATGGACAGCAGCACGCCGTGGGCGCCGTCGATACTGGCCTCCAGCAGCGGGGAGGAGATGGCCATCTCGGCCGCGGCGACGGCGCGGTCGTCGCCCCGTGCCGACCCGATGCCCATGAGGGCCGAGCCGGCGCCGGACATCACCGACTTCACGTCGGCGAAGTCGAGGTTGATCAGGCCGGGTGTGGTGATGAGGTCGGTGATGCCCTGGACACCGGAGAGGAGCACCTGGTCGGCCGCCTTGAACGCGTCCAGCACGCTGACCTGGCGGTCGGAGATGGACAGCAGGCGGTCGTTGGGGATCACGATGAGCGTGTCGACCTCTTCGCGCAGCATCGCTATCCCGGCCTCGGCCTGGGTGGCGCGGCGCTTGCCCTCGAACCCGAACGGGCGGGTGACGACGCCTATGGTCAGCGCGCCCAGCGAGCGGGCGATGTTGGCGACGACGGGCGCGCCGCCGGTGCCGGTGCCACCGCCTTCGCCGGCGGTCACGAAGACCATGTCGGCCCCCTTGAGGACCTCCTCGATCTCCTCCCGGTGGTCCTCGGCCGCCTTGCGCCCCACATCGGGGTTGGCACCCGCGCCCAGCCCGCGGGTGAGTTCGCGGCCGACGTCGAGTTTGACGTCGGCATCGCTCATGAGCAGCGCCTGAGCGTCGGTGTTGATGGCGATGAACTCGACGCCCTTGAGTCCCTCTTCGATCATCCGGTTGACGGCGTTGACGCCGCCGCCGCCGATACCGACGACTTTGATGACCGCGAGGTAATTCTGCGGTGCTGCCACGACGAGGGGCCTTTCCGCTCGCATCCGCCGACCGCGCCGTCGCCGCCGTGCGGGGGTCTTCCGCGCTCCCCGCCGGGCGGCCCGGGCGGCCGGTCGTCCGGTTCTACAGTCTTTCGTGTTCGCGGACCCCGCGGGCCGGCACTCGACCGGTGGGGGTCCCGTGGGGTCCGGGGCCGGGGAAGACCGGTGCATCGGCTTGGTCCCGGTCCCATTCGCCACTAACGCTTCGCGTCCATACTTATGTCAACCAAAGGTAGTGCTTCCCGACAGTAGGCCGCGGCCTTCCGAGGGGCAACTAACCACGAGTTCAGCCTAACGGCGTGTCGCGTGAAGAGGCGATGTGCGCACCCGGCGCGTCGCGTCTGGAATGTCCGGTGGCGTGTTCCGACGCGTTCTTACCCGGCCGGTTCCGGACACGGCGGCCGACCGCAACCACCGACTAGCGGACCACTGCGACATCGGGGGCGCTGACGTCGTAGCGGCGCTCCGCGCTGGAGGGGTGCTCCCGCAGCAGCACCGCGAGTACTTCGCCCTTCTCCTCGGCGCGCTCGCCATCGCCCCAGGTGACCTCCGCGCCGTCGCCGAGCCGCAGGACGAGTGTCGCAGGGGCGTCCGCCGCGATGGTGTCGACCTTGGCCAGGACGTCCTCGGGCAGCTCCTCGGCGACCGCTGCCGCCGCCTCGATGCCCGGGTTGCCCTCGACCTCGCCCCTGATGGTGACGAGGGGGAAGCCGCCCGGCCGGGCGTCGGCGTCGGCTATGCGCACGCCGTCCTGGTCCACCAGCCGGTAGCCGCCGCCCTCCCGGAGGGCCAGCTTCGGGGTGCGCTCGGCGACGTCCACCCGCAGGGTGGACGGCCACACGCGGGTCACCTCCACCGACTCGGCCAGCCGCAGTTCGGCGGCCCGGTGCGCGGCGGCCCCGGTGTCGACCCGGGCCAGGGGGGTGCCCGTGGGCACCCCCAGCGCCTCCACGACAGCCGCCTCGGAGAGCCGGTCGACCCCGGTGACCTGGATGTCGCGCACCACCAGTAGACGCGAGCCGAGTAGGAGCCAGATCACCACGGCCAGCAGGGCGACGACGAGCAGGGTGACGAATGCCGCCTTCCACGGGTCGGACGATCCGGCTCCCTGCGGCTTGCGCACGCTTGGGGCCGTTCCCGCCGCTGCCCCCGGCCGCCGACGCTCCACGTCCACCGCTCCCCTCCGCCGTGGTCCTCCGGCGCGCCCCGCTACTCCTCCGCCGCGTCCGCCATCGCCGCGACGATGTGGGGGCCCAGCTCGGTGATGTCCCCGGCACCCATGGTGAGCACGATGTCACCCGGTCTGGCCAGGGACGCGGCCGTGGCGACCGCATCGGAGCGCTCCGGACGGTAGTGCACCCGGTCGTGGCCGATGCGGTCGGTGATGAGCCGCGCGTCGACACCGGGCTCGGGGGCCTCGCGCGCCGCGTAGACGCCGAGTACGACGACCTCGTCGGCCATGGTGAGGGCCTCGGCGAATTCCTGGGCGAAGATCCGCGTGCGGCTGTACAGGTGCGGCTGGAATACCGCGATG
Organism: Nocardiopsis mwathae; assembly: GCF_014201195.1. NCBI lineage: Bacteria > Bacillati > Actinomycetota > Actinomycetes > Streptosporangiales > Nocardiopsidaceae > Nocardiopsis > Nocardiopsis mwathae. The sequence continues at coordinate 2,888,064 of NZ_JACHDS010000001.1, forward strand.
ATCCGCCCGGGCCCCTCCTGCGCCGCGGTGGCCTCGCGTGAGGCAAGCGCCGCACGGGCGGCTTCCAGGTCGGCCGCGATCTCGGTGGGGTGGTGGGCGTAGCTGTCATAGACGGCGGCGCCCCGCGCCTCGCCCTTGGGCTCGAACCGGCGGGCGGCGCCGGTGAAGGCGGACAGGCCCTCGACGGCGACCTCGGGGTCGTGGCCGAGCTCGTCGGCGACGGCGACGGCCGCCGCGGCGTTGAGCACGTTGTGCCGACCGGGCACGGCGACGGCGCAGGCCAGGGGGTCGCCGCCGGGCGGCGTGAGGGTGAAGGCGGTGGCGAAGCCGCGGGCCGCGATGTCGGAGACCCGGTAGTCGGCCTCGGGTGCCTCGCCGTAGGTGCGCACCCGCTTGCCGCGCTCACGGGCGACCTCGGCGACCTTGCGCGCACCGGGGTCGTCGATGCCGATGACCAGGGTGGAGCCGACACGGTCGACGAAGGACGCGAAGTTGGCGTGGATCTCCTCAAGGCCGCCGTAGTTGTCGAGGTGGTCGGCCTCGACGTTGGTAACCACGGCGATCTCGGGCGACAGCATCAGAAACGAGCCGTCGCTCTCGTCCGCCTCGGCGACCATGACGTCGCCGGCTCCGGCGTCGGCGCCCAGCCCGGTGGTGACGAGCTTGCCTCCGATGACATAGCCGGGTTCGGCGCCCATCTCCTGGAGCACGACGGTGAGGATCGAGGTCGTGGTCGTCTTGCCGTGGGTCCCGGCGACGGCGACGCCCGTGCGGTCGAGCAGCAGCGCGCCCAGTGCGGCGGCGCGGGGCAGCACCCGGATGCCGCGCTCGCGGGCGCGGAGCAGCTCGGGGTTGTCCTCGCGCACGGCGGAGGAGAGCACCAGGGTGTCGGCGTCGCCGAGCTGGTCGGCGGCGTGCCCGACGTGCACCCGGGCGCCCAGGTCCTCCAGTTCGCGCAGGAGCGCGCTGTCCTTGGCGTCGCTGCCGGACACCTCGACGCCGCGCTGGAGCAGGATCCGCGCGATGCCGGACATGCCGACCCCGCCCATGCCGAGGAAGTGGACCCGGCCCAGTTCGGCGACGGGGACGGGCTCGGTCGTGGGGACCAGGCTCACGTGGCGTCCTTCCCGTCGGCGTAGGTCCCGGTGTCCGTCTCGACCTCGAAGTCGTCGACCGGGGTCTCCGGAACGGCTCCGCCCTTGGCCACGGCCATGACCTCGCGGGCCAGCGCCTCGTCGGCGTCGCGGCGGCCCATCTTGGCGGCGGCCTCGGACATGGCGACGATGCGGTCGGTGTCGGTGAGCAGCGGGATGAGGTGCTGCTGGATCCACTGGGGGGTGAGGTCGGCGTTGGCGACCATCAGGCCGCCTCCGGCTTCCACGATCGGCTCGGCGTTGAGCCGCTGCTCGCCGTTGCCGATGGGCAGCGGGACGAAGGTCGCCGGCAGGCCGACCGCGGTGAGCTCGGCGCACGTGAGCGCGCCGGAGCGGCACATGGCCATGTCGGCGGCGGCGTAGGCCATGTCCATGCGGTCGACGTAGGGGACGGCGACGTACGGGACGCCCTCGCGGGTGAGGTCCTGGGGCTCCTCGGCGTTCTTCGGGCCCACGACGTGCAGCACCTGCACGCCGGCGGCGCGAAACGCCTCGGCGGAGTCGAAGGCGGCCTGGTTGACCGCCTGTGCGCCCTGGGAGCCGCCGAAGATGAGCAGCGTGGGCAGGTCGGGGCGGAGCCCGAAGAACGCCCGCGCCTTGTCGCCCATGCTGAGCCGGTCGAGCTTGGAGATCTGCTCGCGCAGCGGGATGCCGATGTAGCGCCCGTTGCGGATCTCGGTGTGCGGGTGTCCGGTGAAGACGTGCGGGGTCAGCCGGGCGCCGAGGCGGTTGGCCAGCCCGGGCAGCGGGTTGGCCTCGTGGATGACGATCGGGATCCGGCGGCGGCGGGCCGCCAGGTAGCCGGGGGTGGCGACATAGCCGCCGAAGCCGACGAGCACCTCGGCCTGGATCCGGTCGAGGTGGGCGCTGGCCGCGCTGACGGCGCCCGCGAGCTTGCCCGGGACCGACAGCAGCTTGGGGGTGAGCTTGCGGGGCAGGGGCACGGCGGGGATCTCCCCCAGCTCATACCCCCGCATTGGGACAAGGCGGGTCTCCAGTCCCCGCTCGGTCCCCAGACACACGATCTGGGTGTTCGGGTCGATACGCCGCAGCGCATCGGCCAGGGAGAGCGCGGGCTCGATATGCCCGGCCGTTCCACCTCCGGCGAGGGCTACCCTCATCGTCGCCGATTCCTCCTCGCTTGAACCTGCGTCGGACGCGATCCGTTCTTCGCCTGCGCCGCCCTCCCGGTTTTCCCTCCGGGCCCGGCATTGTCCAGGCCAAGCCAGCTTAGAGCCCTTTGCGCCCGGCTCGGACCGCGAGCGGCCAAGGCCCTGCGGGCGGCGGGCTCGTTCTTCGCGAGCGCGAGCAGCACCCCCAGCGCCAGCATGGTCGGGATCAGCGACGACCCCCCGGCGGAGACCAGGGGGAGCGGAATGCCCGTGATGGGCATGAGCCCGATGACCGTCCCGATGTTGACCATGGCCTGGACCACGATCCAGGCGGTCAGCGAGGTCGCGGCCAGCCGGACGAACGGCTCCTTGGCCCGCGAGGCGACGCGTAGACCAGCGTAGCCGAGGACGCCGAACAGTCCGACGACGAGGAGGGTTCCGATCAGCCCGAGCTCCTCGCCGATGATCGCGAAGATGAAGTCGCTCTCCGGGTGCGGCAGGACACCCCACTTCTCGAAGCTGCCGCCGATGCCGCGGCCGAACACCCCGCCGCTGCCCAGCGCGTACAGGCCGTGCAGCAGCTGGTACCCGGCGCCGGTGGGATCGGCCTCGGGGTTGAGGAACGAGGTGAGGCGGCCCTTGCGGAACGGTTCGACGGCGATCATGATCGCGGCGAGCGCTGCCACCAGCCCGATCATCCCGGCGATGAGCCGCGTGGGGGCGCCCACGACCCACAGCAGCGACAGGAAGATCGTCAGCAGCACAAAGGAGGTGCCCAGGTCGGTGCCGATGAGAACCAGGAGTACCAGCACGCCGCAGCCGGGCAGCAGCGGCATCAGCAGCTGGCGCCAGTCGGTGAGCTGTTTGAGCTCCTCCTTGCGGGCCAGCACGTTGGCGCCCCACATCGCGAACGCGAGCTTGGCCGGCTCGGAGGCCTGCACGGTCACTCCGCCGATCTCCAGCCACCGCATCGCCCCGGCGCCGTACTCCTCGCCCTTGAACATGGTGATGATCAGCAGCGCGACCGAGACGATCATCGCGGGGTAGCCGATCACCCGCAGTACCCGGAGCGGGAGCTGGGAGGCGACCACCAGCAGCGGAAGCCCGATGGCCGCGGCCACGACCTGCTTGCGGAACAGGGAGAGGGCCGACCCGGTCTCGGTGTAGGAGTCGACCATCGACGACGACCACACCATGACCAGGCCGAGCGCGATCAGCAGCGCGCTGCTGCCGAAGATCAGGTAGTAGGAGGTCAGCGGGCGGTTCAGCACCTGCGGCAGCTCCCGCGCCCGCGCCATCCCGCGGCCGAGCGCACCGCCTCCCCGCTGATCGCCCTTCCCGGCGGAGGAGACCGATGTCGACACCGCCATGCGTCACCTCCACCCACGCCCCGTTTCACCCGGCGTCGACCAAGTCTGGCGGCTGAAAGCCCGAGCTCGTAGGACATTTCGCGCGTGTTGGGCGGTTTTCCGGAAGGGGCGGGGTGGCCCCGGCCACATCTCCGCGGCGGCCGGGGCGGGGCGTCAGCCGCCGAGCTTGCGGACGGCGTCGCCGAAGGCGTCGCCACGGACGTTGTAGTCGTCGAACATGTCCATCGACGCGGCCGCCGGGGCCAGCAGTACGGTGTCGCCCTCCCGCGCCATGGCCGCCGCCGCCTCGACGGCCGCGGCCATGGCGGTGTGCCCGTCGGTGTCGGCGATGTCGGTCACCGGGACGTCCGGGGCGTGGGCCGCCAGGGCCTCGCGCAGTCGGGCCCGGTCGCGGCCCAGCAGCACGGCGGCGCGCAGCCGGGGCGCGGCGGTACGCACCAGGTCCTCGACGTCGGCGCCCTTGAGCAGGCCCCCGGCCACCCACACGATGGAGGCATAGGCGGCCAGGGAGGCCGCGGCGGCGTGCGGGTTGGTGGCCTTGGAGTCGTCGACGTAGTCGGCGCCGCCGACTGCGGCCACGTAGGCGATGCGGTGCGGTTCGGGCGCGAAGCCCGCCAGGCCGGCCCGGACGGACGCCGGGGCGACGCCCACCGACCGGGCCAGGGCGGCCGCCGCGAGGGCGTTGGCGACGTTGTGCGGCGCCGCCGGAACCACGTCGGCCAGTGTCGCGAGCTCTTCGGCACTGTGCCTCGGGTCGTCGACGAACGCCCGGTCGACCAGCAGGTTCTCCACCACGCCCAGTTCGCCGGGGCGCGGCGTGTCCAGGCTGAAGCCGACCAGCGGTGCGTCGGTGTCGCCCGCGCGGGCCAGCCGCAGCGACCACTCGTCGGCGGTGTTGGCGACCCGGAGCGTGCCGGGGGCGAAGACGCGGCCCTTGGCCTGGGCGTAGGGCTCCAGACCGCCGTGCCAGTCGAGGTGGTCGGGGGCGACGTTGAGGACGGTCGCGGCGTGCGGGCGCAGCGAGGACGACCAGTGCAGCTGGAAGCTGGACAGCTCGACGGCGAGGATGTCGGCTCGGTTCCCCGACTCGTCGGGCAGCGCGGCCTCGATGACGGGGGTGCCGACGTTCCCGACCGCCACGGCGTCGCGGCCGTCGGCCCGCAGCATCGCCTCCAGCATCCGCACGGTCGTGGTCTTGCCGTTGGTGCCGGTGACGGCCAGCCAGACCTGATCGGCGGGCTTGAGCCGCCAGGCCAGTTCGACGTCGCCGATGACCTCGATACCGGCTGCGGCGGCGGCCGCCAGCAGCGGGGAGTCGGGCCGCCAGCCGGGCGAGGTGACCACCAGGTCGGTCCCGGGAGGCGGGCCGTCGGCGGCGCCGAGCTCCACCCGGGCGCCCTCGGAGCGCAGCTCCTCGGCCACCCGGCGGGCGGCCGCGTCGTCGCGGCCGTCGACGACGGTCACCTGCGCGCCGCGGGCGAGCAGGACGCGGGCCACCGGCGGGCCGGACACCCCGATCCCGGCGACGCACACGGCGCGCCCGCCGAGCCCGGCCGAGAACGCGGCGGTCCGGCCCGCGGTCCCCTCGGTGCCGGAAGCGGCGGCAGTGCTGTCAGGGTTCTCGCTCACGCTTATCTCGGCATCCATTCCAGGTAGAACAGGCCGATGCCGACCCCGACGAACAGGCCCTGGATGATCCAGAACCGGATGACGATGGTCGTCTCGGCCCAGCCCTTGAGTTCGAAGTGGTGCTGCAGTGGCGCCATCCGGAACACCCGTTTTCCGGTGAGCCGGAACGAGGTGATCTGGATCATCACCGACAGGGTGATGAGCACGAACAGGCCGCCGATGATGAGCAGCAGCAGCTGGGTGCGGGTGGTGATGGCGAGGCCGACGATGAGGCCGCCCAGCGCCAGTGAGCCGGTGTCGCCCATGAAGATCTTGGCCGGCGGCGCGTTGTACCAGAGGAAGCCGATACACCCGCCGAGGGCCGCCGCCGCGACGACCGCGAGGTCGAGCGGGTCGCGCACCGGGTAGCAGCTGGGTTCGAGCGCCTGGACGCAGCTCTGCCGCAGCTGCCAGTTGCCGATGATGACGTAGGCGACCAGGGAGAGGATCGTCGCGCCGGTGGCCAGGCCGTCGAGCCCGTCGGTGAGGTTCACCGCGTTGGAGAAGCCGACGATGAGGAACAGCGCCCAGATCACGAACACGCCGAGCATCAGCGGCGGTCCGAAGTCGCGCAGGAAGGACAGCTGCGGGGACGCCGGCGTGTAGCCGTAGCCGTTGGGGAACTGGGTGACGCCGATGGCGAAGCCGACGCCCACGACGGTCTGGCCGAGCATCTTCGCGCCGCTGCGCAGGCCCAGGCTGCGGCGCTTGTAGATCTTGATGAAGTCGTCGAGGAAGCCGACGCAGCCCATGCCGACGAAGAGGAACATCACCAGCAGCCCGGACACCGTCGGCCGGGTCATCAGCGCCAGGTGCGAACCGAAGTAGCCGATGACCGCGCCGAGGATGATGACGATGCCGCCCATCGTGGGCGTGCCCTGCTTGGTCTTGTGGCCTTCGGGGCCGTCGTCGCGCACCTCCTGGCCGAACTTGAACCGGTACAGGATCCGGATCACCATCGGCATGAGCGCCATGGAGAAGATGAGTGAGAGCGCCGAAGCGATCAGAATGCCGGTCACTTGGCGTCCCCCCCGGACTTGAGCAGCTCGGCGACCCGTTCCAGCCCGGCCACGCGCGATCCCTTCAGCATGACGACGTCTCCTGCCCGCAGGCGCTCACGCAGCGCCGACGTGGCGGCCGCCGCGTCGGGGACCCTGACGGTCTCCCCCGGCCACCCCTGCACGCTGTGTGCACCATCGGCGATGGGCGCGGCCTCGTCCCCGACGACGATGATCCCGGCGGCCCCGGCTTCGGCCGCGAGGCGGCCGACGGCTTCGTGCTCGGCGCGGTGCCGCTCCGCTCCCAGTTCGGCCATCTGCCCGAGGACGGCGAACGACCGCCGGTTCTCCCCGAGCCTGCCGAGCGTCCGCAGCGCCGCGGCCATGGACTCGGGGTTGGCGTTGTAGGCGTCGTTGACGACCGTGATACCGCCGTCCAGCTCGTCGACCTCCATGCGCCACCTGCTGACCGGGTCGGCCTGGCCCAGCGCGGCGGCGATGGCGTCGACGCCCATCCCCGCCTCCGCGGCGACGGCTGCGACGGCCAGCGCGTTGTGCACCTGGTGGGTACCCACCAGTGCGAGGCGCACCGGTGCGGTGCGGCCGCCGACCTCCAGGGTGAACGCGGCCCGGCCCAGGGCGTCGAGCTCGACGTCCGTGGCCCGCACGTCGGCGCCGGCGGAGGTCCCGTAGGTGACCACGCGCGCCTTGGTGCGGTCGGCCATGCCGATCACGGCGTCGTCGTCGGCGTTGAGCACCGCGAGCCCGCCGTCGGCCGCCGCGGGCAGCGCCTCGACCAGCTCGCCCTTGGCCTGGGCGATGGCCCCGCGGCTCCCGAACTCGCCCAGGTGGGCGCTGCCCACGTTGAGCACCACGCCGATGCGCGGCGGGGCCAGCGAGCACAGGTAGGCGATGTGCCCGGTGCCGCGCGCCCCGACCTCCAGGACCATGTAGCGGGTCGCCTCTTCGGCGCGCAGCACGGTCAGCGGGTGGCCGATCTCGTTGTTGAACGAACCCTGGGTGGCCAGCGTGGCCCCGCTGTGCGCCAGCACCTGGGCCATCAGGTCCTTGGTGGTGGTCTTGCCGGACGATCCGGTGACGCTGATGATGTCGGTGTCGGCCAGCTCGTGGGCGACGGCCCGCGCGAGGCGTCCCAGGGCGGCCTGGACCCCCTCGTCGCCTCCGTCGACCAGCAGGTGCGGGGCGTCGACCGGCCGGGACGCCAGGACCGCCACCGCTCCCGCCTCGACGGCGGCGCGGGCGTAGTCGTGGCCGTCGACGTGTTCGCCGGTGAAGGCGACGAACAGCGAGCCGGACCGGGCCTGCCGCGAGTCGATCACGACCGGGCCGTTGACGATCTCCGCTGCACGCGCCGATCCGCTTAACCGGGATTGGGTGATCTCAGCGATCCGATCGAGCGTCAGCGCGATCAAATCCACTCCTCATGTCGGGGCCCGGTCCTCCGCGCCTGTGGCGCTCCCGGGAACAGACGGCGCGAATGCGGGGAAGCGCGGTACTCGTCTACTTGGGAGCGGCGTCAGCACGCCACGGAGCCGGGCTGCGATTGCCGGACCTAACCTTAGAACATGTTGGGCCGCAGGGGTTGCGCCCAGGCCGGATCACGACCGATCCGTGATCACCTGTCCATGTCTTCGCCTCTCACGACCGTATCGCCCGTCATGAGGGAGACCGTCGCGGGCCGTCCGGCCGTGCGCGCCCCCGCGGCCACATCGGAACCACACCGGAACCACACCGGATCCACACCGATCTGGGCGGCGTGTACCGATCCGTGAGTGCTCGGTGCACGCCGCCGAGATCAACGGACGCGACGTGGACGGGGGGCCGCGCGGCCGGGCGCTCAGTCGTGTGCCAGCCGACGCAGGGCGTCGCGCAGCACCTCCCGGTCGTCGAAGGGCAGCACCTCGCCGCGGACGTACTGGCCGCGCTCGTGGCCCTTGCCCGCGACGACGACGACGTCGCCCGGCCGGGCCCGGCGGACCGCGGTCTCGATGGCAGTGGCCCGGTCGGGCTCGACCGTGATGCGGGCGCGCTGGTCCTCGGGCACCTTGGCGACGCCCTCCAGCATGCTGTGCACGATCGTGATCGGATCCTCACTGCGGGGGTTGTCGTCGGTGAAGACGACGGCGTCGGCGAGCCGGGCGGCGGCCTCGCCCATCAGCGGGCGCTTGGCCCGGTCGCGGTCGCCGCCGCAGCCCACGACCATGGTGAGGCGGCCGTCGGTGATCTCCCGCAGCGAGCCGAGCACGGCCTCGATCGCGCCGGGCTTGTGCGAGTAGTCGACCAGGGCGGTGAAGTCCTGGCCCTCGTCGACGGGTTCCATGCGCCCGGGAACGCCCGATGCCGCGGCCACCCCTTCGACCGCGGTGTGCATCGGGACCCCGGCCTCGACGAGGCCGACGATGGCGGCCATGGCGTTGGACACGTTGAACGGGCCGGGCAGCCGAACCGCGGCGTCGGCCTCCATCCCGCCGGGTCCGACCAGGCGGAAGGTGCTGCCGTCGGCGGACAGCCGCACGTCGAGCGCGCGCCAGTCGGCCTCGGGATCGCCCTCGGAGGAGAAGGTGGTGACCGGGATCGCACCGCGGGCTCCGACCATGTCGATGAGGGCGCGGCCGAACTTGTCGTCCCGGTTGACCACGGCGACCTTGGCGTACTCGGGGGTGAACAGCCGCGCCTTGGTGTCGAAGTAGTCGCGCAGGTCGGCGTGGAAGTCCAGGTGGTCCTGGGAGAGGTTGGTGAAGATCGCCACGTCGTAGGCGGTGCCGCCGACGCGGCCCATCGCCAGGGCGTGGCTGGAAACCTCCATCGCGGCGGCGGTGACGCCGTTCTCCCGCATCACGGCGAACAGGCCATGCAGGTCGGTGGCTTCCGGGGTGGTCAGCGAGGAGTCGACGCGCTCGTCGCCCACCCGCATCTCGACGGTGCCGACGAGGCCGGTGTGACGCCCGGCGGCGCGCAGCCCGGACTCCACGAGGTAGGTGACGGTGGTCTTGCCGCTGGTGCCGGTCGTCCCGATGAGCAGGAGCTCCTCGGCGGCGTTGCCGTACACCCAGGCGGACACCTCTCCCAGGCGGGTGCGCGGATCGGTGACGGACAGGACGGGAAGCCCGGTCTGCGCGGCACGCTCGGCGCCGGAGGGGTCGGTGAGGATCGCGGCGGCGCCGGACGCAGCGGCCTGCGCGGCGAAGTCGGCGCCGTGCCGGGTCAGGCCGGGCAGGGCGGCGTAGATGTCGCCGGGCCGCACACTGCGCGAGTCATGGGTGATCCCGGTGATCGTCGTCTCGGTCACATCGGGCTGGGCTCCGCCGCCGACCGGCTCATGGTCGGCGGGTCCGGCGAGCACGCCCGGCCCGAGCAGGCGGACGAGGTCGGACAGCGGGCGGAGTCGATTCTGGTCAGGTCGCATTACCGGTGGCACGTCGAGAGGCTATCGGCTGGGATCGTCGGAAGGTTAATTCCGAGAATGGCACACCCGGGCGGCCGCGTGTGGGGTTCGTCGCAGCGCGCCGGGAGAGCTCCGCCGGGCCCGCGGGTCCGGCGGGGCGTCACTCGTTCTCCATGAGGCGGATGTTGGGCGCGTCGGTGCCGGTCGAATCGATCTTCAGGGACTTCAGCGCGAACGTCATCACGTCGGTGAAGACCGGCGCGGCCGCCTTGCCGGCGTAGTACTCCTTCTTCGGGTTGTGCAGCACCACCTGGACGATGAGCTGCGGGTCGTCGGCGGGGGCGAAGCCGACGAACGAGGAGGTGTGGCCACCGCCCTTGTAGGAGCCGGTCTCCGGATCGACCCGGTTGGCGGTGCCGGTCTTCCCGGCCACCCGGTAGCCGGGGATCCGGGCCTTCTCGGCGGTGCCGTCCTCACCGGTGACCGCCTCCAGCATGAGCTTGAGCTCGTCGGCGGTCTCCTTGCTGATGACGCGCTCCTTCTTGGCGTCGGGGGCCGGGGTGAACTCGCCGTCCTCGTCGACGGTCCCGGCGAGTACGTGCGGTTCGACCCGCACTCCGTCGTTGGCGACGGTCGCGTACACGCTAGCCATCTGCACGGCGTTGACCGACAGGCCCTGTCCGAACGAGATCGACGGGAGCTGGGTGCCCCACCAGTCGTCGGGGTCGGTCAGGATCCCGGCGTTCTCGCCGGGCAGGTCCAGCCCGGTGGGCTGGCCGATCCCGAACTTGCCCAGGTAGGTGTAGAGGCGGTCCTTGCCCAGCTGCTCGCCGACCTGGATGGTGCCGACGTTGCTGGACTTGGCGATGATCCCGTTGAGCGTCATCCGCTCGGTCTCGTGAAAGTGGTCGTCCTTGAAGGTGCGGTCGTAGCGCTGGATGGAGTAGGGGACGGTGTAGACCGTGTCGGGCGTGGTGAGCCCCTCCTCCAGGGCCCCGGCCGCGGTGATGACCTTGTTGGTACTGCCGGGCTCGAACGCCTCCGCCACCGCGCCGTTGGAGCGCTCCTCGGCGGTGGAGGAGTCGATGTCCTGCGGTGAGTAGGTGGGGTAGTCGGCCATCGCCACGATCTCCCCGTCGGGGCGCATGACGATCACGCTGCCGCCGTCGGCCTCCAGCTCCTCGGAGCGTTCGGCGATGGCCTGCTCGGCGTGCCACTGCACGTCCTGGTCGAGGGTGAGCCGCGCGTCCTTGCCGGGCACCGGGTCCTTGGCCAGCCCCCCGGCCATGGGGATCTGGGTGCCGGAGGCGGCGAGGTCGACCTGCTGGCGCCCGGCCTCCCCGGCCAGCGTGGTGTCCAGCACGGCCTCCAGCCCCTCGGCGCCCTGGCCCTCGGCGTTGGTGAAGCCGATCAGATCGGCGGCGCCGGTCTCGTCCGGGTAGATCCGCTTGTAGTCGACCATGGCGCCCAGGCCCTGGAAGCCGTGCGCGGCCAGGTCCTTCCACTCCTGGGGGGGCACGTTCTGCTCGATCACCTGGTAGCGGCTGGGGGTGGCGTCGACCTTGGCGGCGACGGCGTCGGTGTCCAGACCGAAGCGCTCGGAGAGTTCGCCGATGAGTTCGCCGCGCTGGTCGGCGCGGATCTCGGTGGGGTCGACGAACACGAGGCGGGACTCGACCGACATCGCGAACGGGTTGCCGTTGATGTCGGTGATCGCACCGCGGGTGGTCGGGATGTCGATGGTGGTCCGCCGCTGCTGCTCGGCGGCAGCGGCATACCTCTCGGCCTCGATGCCCTGGATCTGGATCAGCCGACCGGCGAACACCAGCATGATCACGACCATCATGACCAGTGAGAGCTTGATCCGCCGCTGCGGGTTGACGAGGCGGAAGCGGCGGCGCGGGGGCGGGGCGGGGCCCGAGGGCCCGCCGTCGCCGCGGGGGCGCGCTGCCGCCCCGGGCCGAGCCGGGCCGGAACCGGCAGGGCTCCGGCGGGTCCGGCGGCGCTGCGGCTCGCCGCCACCGGAGGCGCGTGGGCGCTCCTGGCGACCGTCCTTGGCGGCGGACCCGCGGCCGGACCGCCCCGAGGAGGCGGGACGGCGGGGGTCGCGAGACCGCCCGTCGCGCGACGGACTCACCCATGTCTCCTAGCGGTCGGTCTTCTCCTCCCGGCGCCCGCACGACGCCCCGTCACGGTGTGCCCGCCTCGGGGTCGCCGTTGACCGTTCCGGTACGCAGATCGATGAACAGCGGCGCGTCGCCGGGCTCCATACCCATCGCCTCGGCCTCCGATGCGATGCGGTCGGGCGCCTCCAGCGCGATCACGTCCTCGCGCAGCGCCTCCTCCTGGTGGGACAGGTCGCGGTACTCCTGCTCCAGCTCGGTGATGGCGAAGGCGTCCTCGATCAGCACGGTGCGCAACGTGAGCAGGCTGATCATCGCCCCGCCGAGCAGGCCGAGCACGAGCAGGACGAACGGCATCCGCGGTGCCCGCGACGCAGGCCGGCGCTGGGGCGCCGATGTGCGTTCGGGCGCGGGGCGGGTGCCGTCCGGGGTGCGCTTGCGTTCCGGGGCGCGGGTGCGTCCGGATGTGGCGGTGCGGGTGCGGGCTCTGCCCCGCGCCCGGCCGTCGGTGGTGGTGCTCATGGATGTGTTCGCCTCCCCACTCGGCCCCGTGCCGCTCTGACCCGCTCGGCGGCCCGGAGCCGGGCCGAGGCGGCGCGGGGGTTGCCTTCGCTCTCGTCCGCGGAGGGCTGCTCGGCGCCGCGGGTGAGGAGTCGTAGTTCGGGCTGGGCGTCGGGGAGCGGGACGGGCAGGTCGGGCGGGGTGGTGTCGGTGGCGAGAGCGGCCAGGGCGCGCTTGGTGAGCCGGTCCTCCAGGGAGTGGTAGGACAGCACGGCGATCCGCCCGCCCACGGCCAGCCGCCCGATGGCGGCGGGCAGGGTGCGCTCCAGGATCGCCAGCTCGGCGTTGACCTCGATGCGCAGCGCCTGGAAGGTGCGCTTGGCCGGGTTGCCGCCGGTGCGGCGGGTGGCGGCGGGGATGGACTCGCGTACGAGGTCGGCCAGCAGCCGGGTGGAGTCGATACGGTGCCGGATGCGTTCACGCACGATGGTGTGGGCGATGCGCGCGGCGAAGCGCTCCTCGCCGTAGTCGCGGAGGATGCGGGCGAGTTCGGCGGCGGAGTAGGTGTTGACGACGTCGGCCGCGGTGAGCTCCTGGGTGCGGTCCATCCGCATGTCGAGCGGGGCGTCGTAGGAGTAGGCGAAGCCGCGCTCGGCCTCGTCGAGCTGGGGTGAGGAGACCCCGAGGTCCAGCAGGACGCCCTGGACCTCGGTGATGCCGAGGTCATCGAGGACGCGGGGGATGTCGTCGTACTCGGCGTGGGCGAAGTCCACGCGGCCGGCGAACGGGGCGAGCCGCCGGCGGCTGCGGTCCAGGGCGGTGGTGTCGCGGTCGACGCCGACCAGACGCAGCCCGGGGTGGGCGGTGAGCATCGCCTCGGAGTGGCCGCCGAGGCCGAGTGTGCCGTCGACGAATACCGCCCCCGGGCGCTCCAGCGCCGGGGAGAGCAGCTCGACGATCCGGTCGAGCATGACCGGAACGTGTGCCGCCGCGGCGTCTCCCGATGCGTCTCCCACCGTGTCCCCCATGAGCACAGTGCCCCCCTTGTTGTCGATGTTCTCGCGGACGTCCCCCCGGACCCGCGGCCGTCCGGACCGGCGGCCTCCAGACGCTACCCGGAGAACGTGCGCCACCTGGCACCGGGGAAGCTGTGCCAGCTGGCCTCCGGTCGCGTCTGAAGGCCCTGGTTCCGGACTGGACACTTGACGGCGGTGGCGTCGCGCCGACCGCGGCCGCCGGCCGTGGCCGTCGACGCGGTGCCGCCACGTCACTCACACCCCCGGCAACACCTCCTCCGCCAGATCCGCGAACACCTGCTCCTGGTCGGCCTCGTAATCGGCCCAGGCCCGCGCGTCCCAGATCTCCAGGCGCGTGTTGGCTCCGATGACGACGCAGTCGCGGTCCAGGCCCGCGTAGCCCCGCAGGTGGGGCGGGATGGTGATCCGGCCCTGCCGGTCGGGGACCTCATCGGACGCGCTGGCGAAGAAGACGCGGCTGTAGTCGCGAACCGCCTTGGCGGTGACCGGCGCCGCGCGCAGGGCCTCGGTGATGCGCTCGAACTCCGCCATCGGAAAGACGTAGAGGCAGCGCTCCTGACCCTTCGTGATCACCAGTCCCCCCGACAGTTCGTCGCGGTACTTCGCCGGAAGGAACAAGCGCCCCTTCGTGTCGAGGCGGGGTGCGTGGGTGCCGAGGAACACCGGCACCACCTCCCCAGCCCTGCGGGGGCGGTCTCCCGCCCCACGATGCCCCACTGTACTCCACTCTCCCCCACGGTCAACAGAATCACCCGCCGTTCCAGAGCTGTCGAACCGATGAATGTGCAGGTCACAAGGGGTTGAGGGGGGTGGTGCGCCGGGGGTGTGCCCTACGCGGCCCGCGGGCGGGAAGGCGGGGACGGCCCCGGGTCGCCCGTCGGTACCGCTGTGCATTCCCCCGCTTTGGGGTTAGCCTCGGGTGCGTTGGTTGCGGGTCCGGGGGAAAGGGGAGAGGTGTCGCTCGACGCTCGATACGACACGAACGGGTTCGACGGCCGTCCCTCCCACACCGGCGGCGTCCTGGTCGTCGCCGACCAGATCCGGCGTGCGGTGGAGACGGTCATCGAGGGCAAGCCCGAGGTGGTGCGGATGGCCCTGACCGTCCTGCTGGCCGAGGGCCACCTGCTCATCGAGGACATCCCCGGTGTCGGCAAGACCATGCTCGCCAAGGCGCTCGGCCGGGCCGTGGACTGCTCGGTGCAACGGGTCCAGTTCACCCCCGACCTGCTGCCCAGCGACATCACCGGGGTCAGCGTCTACCACCAGGAGCGTCACGAGTTCGAGTTCAACCCCGGCCCGGTCTTCGCCAACATCGTGCTGGGCGACGAGATCAACCGGGCCTCCCCCAAGACCCAGTCGGCGCTGCTGGAATGCATGGAGGAGATGCAGGTCAGCGTGGACGGCGAGACGCGTCGGCTGGAGCGCCCGTTCATGGTGATCGCGACCCAGAACCCGACCGACATGGAGGGCACCTACCCGCTGCCCGAGGCACAGCGGGACCGCTTCATGGCGCGGATCTCCGTGGGGTACCCGACCCCGCAGGCCGAGCTGGACATGATCGACACCCACGGGGCGCTCTCCCCCCTGGACGGCCTCGCCCCGGTCGCCGACACCGCCGAGATCCGGGCCATGGTCGCCCACGTGCAGACCATCCACGTCGCCCCCGGCATCCGCCGCTACGCCGTCGACCTGGTGTCGGCCACGCGGACCGCCCCCGAACTGCGCCTGGGCGCCTCGCCCCGGGCCACCCTGCACCTGATCCGGGCGGCACGCGCGTACGCGGCATTGGAGGGGCGCGCCTACGTCGTCCCCGACGACGTCCAGGCGCTCGCCGTGCCCGTGCTCGCCCACCGGCTACTGCTCGCCCCCGAAGCCCACATGGAGCGCCGCACGACCGAGCACATCGTCTCCGACCTCGTCGCCCGGCTACCGATCCCCGGCCCCCGCTAGGACATGATCCACCGAACACGCCCCGGTCCGGTGTCGTCCACCGGCTCCCCCCGGCACGGCGGCACGCCGCCCGGCCCGGGAGGTGGGGCGTTCGCAGGCGGACGGGCGGCGGACGGGCCCGAACCCCCTGCCCCCTGCCGAGCGGCCGAGAGTTGAGTCCCGTGCGTGCCTTCACCTTCCGCGGCCTGTCCCTCCTGTGCGCCGGTGCGGCCCTGCTGGCCGCCGGGCTCATCATCGGCCAACGCGACGTGGTCGGCCTGGGGGTACTGGTAGTCGCCGTTCCGCTGCTGTCGCTTGCCGCACTGGCCGGATCACCGCGGCGGCTCACGCACACCCGCGCCCTGCAGCCCGAACGCGTCCCGGCCGGAAGCGACGCGCGGGTCCTCATCCGCGTGGCGAACACGTCGCCCTCGCGGGGGGTCGCCGGGCTGACGGCCGAGGACACCCTGCCCAACCTCCCCGACGACGCGCCCCGCTTCGATGTCGGCCTCCTGCGGCCGCGGGAGGTCCGCGACCTCTCCTACCGGATCCGGCCGCCGGTGCGCGGCGGCTACCCCGTCGGCCCGCTGCGGGTGGCCGTGGACGACCCGCTGGGCTGCGTGCGGCTGCGGCGCACACTGGGCACCCACGTCCCGCTGCTGGTGACCCCGCCGGTGGTGGCCCTGCCGAGGGCGTGGCCGATGGGCGGGGCCGCCGACGCCGGAGAGAGCAGCACCCGGTTCGTCACCGGGGTCGGCGAGGACGACCAGGTGCCGCGCGCCTACCGGCACGGCGACGACCTGCGCCGGGTGCACTGGCGCAGCACCGCGCGAGCCGGCGAGCTCATGGTGCGCCGCGAGGAGCACCGGCTCGGCGACCACAGCGCGGTCCTGCTCGACATGCGGCACGGCGCGCACGCGGGCGAAGGCGCGGACTCCTCACTGGAGGCGGCGGTCAGCGCCGCCGCATCCATCGCCCTGCACCTGATCGGCCGCCGCCAGGAACTGCGGCTGCTCACCGACGAGCGGGAGGTCCCCGGCGGGGGCGGAGAGCGGGTGCTGGACGCGCTCGCCCTGACACCCTCCTCGCGGGCGGCCCGGCTGGGCCGCGGCATCGACCTGGCCGCCGGATCGCCGGTGGCGGGCACCGGCCTGTGCGTCGCGGTGCTCGGCGCCCTCGCCGACACCGACCTCGCCGCGCTCGCCCGCCTGGGCTCCGCGCACAGCCACCGCCGTGTCGCCGTCCTCTGCACGGCGGCGGCCTGGCCCTCTCCCGGCGACCTCGACGCCGCCGCAGCCGCGCTCTCCCGCACCGGCTGGCTGGTGTACCGGATCGACACCGCCGACGACCTCCTCGACACCGCGCTACCCGCCCGGGCCGGGTGGGGAGGTGCGACGCGGTGAGACTGAGCCTCGGCGCCTCCTCGGCGAGCCCGGTGGCCCCGGCGTCAGGACGACTGCGGGCCGCCGCCTCCGCGTGCACGCTCGCCCTCGCACGGTTCCTCCCCGCGCGCTCGGACTCACCACACACTCCACCGCCGACCCCACCGGGCCTACGGCCGTTCGGCGCCGCCGCCTCCGCGTGCACGCTCGCCCTCGCACGGTTCCTCCCCGCGCGCTCGGACTCACCACACACTCCACCGCCGACCCCACCGGGCCTACGGCCGTTCGGCGCCGCCGCCTCCGCGTGCACGCTCGCCCTCGCGTCGATGCTGGCGGTGCTGGCGGCTCTTCCCGTCCTCGCACCGATCCTCCGGGGGGACGGGTGGTGGACGGCGGCCGCGGTCACCGTGGCGGCGGTCGCGCTGACCGGGGTGGTGGTGCGGGTGCTGCGGGTCTCCGAGGCGGTGCTGCCCCTGCTGCAGGCCGCGGCCGGGGTCATCGCGCTGACCGCGCTCTTCGCGCCGGGGCAGGCGGTCGCCGGGCTCATCCCGACACCGGAGTCGGCCGCCGCTCTGCTCTCCCTCGCCGCCGAGGGACGCGCCGAGATCGACGCCAGCCCCGCGCCGGTCGCCGCGGGCCCCGTGGTGGCCCTGGTGGTCGCCCTGGGCATGGGGCTGCTGGCGCTCCTCGCCGACTTCCTCGCGGTCACCGCGCGCATGCCCGCGCTCGTCGGCCTGCCCCTGGCCGGGATGGCGCTCCTCGTCCTCTCCGTGGACGACCAGGGCATCGCCTGGTGGGCGTTCGCCCTGGCGGCAGCGGGCTACCTGGGGTTGCTCGGTGTCGACTCCTGGATCCGGGCCGGGGCGCGCGGGATCCGGCCGTTGGGGAGCACCGGGTCCGCGGCGCGCGCCTTCGGCGCCCTGCGGCGCGCCGCCACGGCCGGGGCTGTGGCCGCGGCCGCCATCGCACTCGCCCTGCTCGTTCCGGTGGCGGTCCCCGGGCTGGGCGACGGCGCGCTGTTCCGGATGGCGCAGAGCGGGATGATCGGCAACGACGCCGTCACCACGACCCACCCCCTGGTCAGCCTGCGCACCCAGCTGGCCGACGACAGCGGTACGGCCGTCCTGTCCTACGGCAGCGACGACTCCGACCCCGACTACCTGCGCACCTACGTTCTGGACGTTTTCGACGGCGAGAACTGGACGATGTCGTCGCTGCGCGCCGGACGCAACACCCGTGTGGGCGCCGACGACCGGCTTCCCCTGCCGCCGGGGACTCCGCGCCTCACCGGCGACCCGGTGCGCACCGAGGTGTCGGTGGCGGGCGACGCCCGGGACGTCGACTTCCTGCCGATGCCCTACCCCGCGCTGTCGGTGGACGTCGGGGGCGAGTGGTTCGCCGACCCCGCCACCCAGATGGTGTTCCGCACCGGCGGCGGGGAGCGTTCGCTGGACTACCGGGTGGACAGCGTCCGGCCGCGGCCGAGCGCGGCCGAGCTGGCCGCGAGCGGCGGCACACCCGGGGTCGACCCGCAGTACCTGCGGGTGCCGGAGGACGTCGATCCGCGGGTGGCGGAGCTGGCCCGTTCGGTGGTGGGCGGGGCGCGGACTCCGCACGAGCGGGCGGTCGCGCTGCAGGACTGGTTCACCGGAGCCGGGGGGTTCACCTACGACCTGCGGCCGCCGCCCCTGCCCGAGGGAGCCGACCCGCTCGCCCACTTCCTGCTGGAGGGCCGCGTCGGCTACTGCGAGCAGTTCGCCGGGGCCATGGCGCTGATGGCGCGCCAGATCGGCGTCCCCGCCCGAGTGGCCACGGGCTACACCGCCGGGACGCAGGTGGCGGACGACCGGTGGGAGGTGCGCCGGTCGGACGCCCACGCCTGGCCGGAACTGTACTTCGAGGGGCAGGGGTGGCTGCGGTTCGAACCGACCCCGTCGTCCGGCGACGGGCAGGGAACGGCCTCGGTCCCCTCGTACGCGGAGCCCGCGCCGGAGCCCGGCGGCGCGGCCGATGACCCCGGCCCCCGTCCCGACACCGCGGAGGAGCGGCCGGAGCGCCCGGACCCCGCGGGGCCGGAGGCGGAGGACCCGGCGGCCCCGGCACCGGGCTCGGCCACGGAGGGCACGGGCGGGTCGGCCGACGCGGCGGCACTGGGGAGGATCCTGCAGGCCGCCGCGGTCGCGCTGTTGGTACTGCTCGCCCCGGCGCTGACCGCGACGGCCGTCCGGCATCTGCGGCAGTCGGGGGCGACCACCGACAGCGCGCGGGCGCGCGCGGCCTGGCTGGGGCTGCGGGACGAGGCCGCGGACCTGGGGGTGCCGTGGAGTCCGGCGGAGAGCCCGCGGACCATCGCGCGGCGCCTGGCGGTGGAGTACGGGCTGTCCGGGGCCGCGCGCGAGGCGGTGTGGCGGATCGCGCTGGCCGAGGAGAGCGCGCGCTACGCCCCGCGCCCCGTGGTCCCCCGGTCCCTGGCCGCCGACGTCCACACGGTGCGCCGCGCACTGCGGCGCCGGGTGGGTCTCGCCGCCCGGGTGCGCGGCACCCTGCTGCCCCGTTCGCTACTGCGCCGCGCGGGCGACGTCCGGCGGGCGGCACGGGTCCGCACCGGCTGAGCGGCGGGCGGCGCCGATGCGGGTGCCGCCCGGGTCACGGTCGGACGGAGACGCGGGGTCGACAGGCGGGGTGCGCGCGGCGGCGCGACAGGCCTTGCATAGGCGAACGCGCCCGCCGCAGACCGGCGGGCGCGTTCGCCGACACGTGAACTCAGCGAGAGAGGCGCTGCTGCCGCGACAGCAGAGTCAGTGGTCGCCCTCCTGGCGGCGGCGCCAGCGCTCCTCGAAGCGGTTCATCATCCCGCGGCGTTCCGCCCGGGGCTGTTTACCCTCGACGGGTGCCGCGGTGCCCTCGGCGCCGCCGACGACCCGGCGCCATCCCGACAGCCCCCACAGGGTGCAGGACAGCATGATGATGAAACCGACGGCGCTGATCGCCGGCTGCTTGAAGATCACACCGGCCATGAGGAGTGAGACGCCCAGGACGAAACCGATGGACGCCTTGATGATCCACCGCTTGTAGTGCACCGCGGGGTTCGTCTGGCGGACGGTGTTGGCGAACTTCGGATCCTCGGCATAGAGCGCCTGCTCGATCTGGTCGAGCATACGCTGCTCGTGTTCAGAGAGCGGCACGGCGCCTCCCAATGACAGTCCCCGATCGGGGCAACGGGTACTGAACAGCAGTCTGATGGTCAGTGATATGCCCAGAATACGGTGCCTTAGCGCCCGCTGAAAAGAAAAGATGCGCGTGTAGCTGACCCACGATGGTCACTCTACCCCTACTGTCCATTGGCGACACCGGTCCAAAGTCCCCGCTTCCACCCCGGAACCCAGGGCATCGATATGCCTCATGTCCCGGCCAACGATCGAACTGACCGAAAAGTGTCGCACTCAGGCGTCGTTCTCGTCACGCCGGGCCAGCGCGGCGGGCTGGATCGCCCCGGCTCCGAACTTCCGGGTGACCCGGTCCATGGCCTGTTCGGCCTCCCGCCAGCCGGTCTCCGGCTCGTCGAAGGCCAGCTGCCGGTGCACCTCATCGGCGCCCGCCAGTCCCTCCACGCGCACGCCCACCAGGCGCAGCCGGACCCGCTCCAGACCGGACGCCGCGTACAGCTCCCGGGCGACGGCGTTGATGTCCCGGGCGACGTCCGTGGGTCCCGACAGGGTACGCGAGCGGGTGACGGTCCGGAAGTCGGCGCGACGCAGCTTCACCACGACCACGCGCCCCACCTGGCCGCTGGCGCGCAGCCGCCGCGCCACCGCCTCGGACTGGCGCAGCAGCTCGCGGTTGATCACCTCGGGGTCGTCGACGTCGCGGTCGAACGTCTCCTCGGTGCCGATGCTCTTGTCGGGGGCCCCGGGCACCACCCGCCGCTCGTCGCGGCCCCGGGCGAGCTCACTGAGCCGCCCGCCCACGGCCTGCCCCAGCTCGCGGCGGAGCGTGTCCGGGGAGACCCGCGCGACGTCGCCGACGGTGCGCAGGCCCAGCCGGGTGAGGTGCTGCTCGGTCTTCTCCCCCACGCCCCACAGCTGCCCCACCGGAAGCGGGTCCAGAAAGGCGGGGACCCGGTCGGTCGGTACCAGCAGCAGGCCGTCGGGCTTGCACCGGGTGGAGGCGAGCTTGGCGACGAACTTGGTCGAGGCGATGCCCACCGAGCAGGTGAGGCGCTGCTCCTCGCGTACCCGGGCGCGGATGAGCTCGGCGATGCGTACCGGGCTGCCCAGGCGCCGCCGCGCCCCGGCGACGTCGAGGAACGCCTCGTCCAGTGAGACGGGCTCGACGTCGGGGGTGACGGCCCGAACGATGTCCATGACCGCTTCGGAGGCCTCGCGGTAGGCGGCGCCGTCGGGCGGGAAGACGAGGGCGTCGGGGCACAGCCGCAGGGCGCGCACCATGGGCATGGCCGAGTGCACGCCGTAGGTGCGGGCGATGTAGTCGGCCGAGGAGACCACGCCGCGGGGGCCGGTCCCGCCGACGATGAGGGGCCGGCCGCGGGTCTCGGGGTTGCGCAGCCGCTCGACGCTGGCGAAGAACGCGTCCATGTCGAGGTGCAGGATGGTGCAGTCGGCGTCCGCGACGACGGCATCGGGCACGATCGGTTCGATACCGTCCGCGCCGATCACTCCGCGCAGTGCGGCCCCGCGTTCCAGCTGGCGTCGGCTCATGTCACCAGTGTGCCGGACAACTGCCGCAATGGCGCCGATTGTGCAGGTCGAAGCCGCCCTATGTGGTCCGGTTCGCCCGTGGCCGGACCGGATGCGGACCGCCCGGCCGATCGGGAGGCGCCCACGGTGTGTCGCGGCCGTCCCGCATCTGCCCTTCCCTGCCGGGTCAGGCCGGCTTGCGGGCCAGGACGTGCAGCTGGGTGGCGATACCCGAGAGCTCCGGGTGCACCGCGGCGTCCTTCTCCAGTTCGAGCAGCTCGCGGCCGGTGTTCGGGTCGGATTCGAAGACACGGCCCGGCAGCAGGTCGGCGAAGACGCGCACGCCGCGGACCTCCGGCGCGGTGAGACCGCACTCCTCGACCAGCGCCAGCAGGCGGTCGGCGGTGAACCGGCGCGGCATGGGGTCGCCCTCGCCCCAGCGGCCCTCGGGGTCGGCCAGCAGCCGGTGCGCGTCGGCGACGTGCCCGGCCAGCGCCCGGTGCAGCGCCCCGGCCACGGTGTTGGTGGCCAGCAGGCTGACCGCTCCGCCGGGCCGGGTGATGCCGACGACATCGGCCAGGGCGGCGCGCGGATCCTCGACGTACTCCAGCACGTTGTGCACGAGCACGAGGTGGGCCTGCCCGGCGGGGAGGAGCTCGGCCAGGTCGCGGGTCTCGCCCTGCATCGCGTGCACGCGGACCCCGGCCTCGGCCGCCCGGCGCTCCAGCGCGGCCAGCGAGTCGGGGTTGGGCTCCACCACGGTGACGCGGTGCCCCAGCTCGGCGAGCGGGACGGCGGCGCCTCCGGTGCCGCCGCCCGCGTCGACGATCTCCAGCGGGGAGTCGGCCGTGGGGCCGAGCCCGGCCAGCAGGTTGCGCAGCGCATCCCACACGACGGCGGTGCGTGCCGTGCCCGCGGCCCTGTGCGGGCCGGAGGAGGTCGCGCCGTCCACGGTCATGCCACCGGCCTTCTCGGTCACCCTCGTCCCCGTTCTTCCCCGTCGCGCCCGCTCTTCCGCGGCGGCGTGTGCGGCCGCCGCCCCGCTACAGCGCGAGCGACGCCTTGTTCTCCATCAGCCGGGAGAGCAGGCCGTTGATGAAGGCCGGTGACTCCTCGGCGGACAGCTCCTTGGCCACCGCGACCGCCTCGGCGATCGCCACCCCGTCGGGGATGTCGTCGGCCCACAGCAGTTCGTAGGCGCCCATCCGCAGAATGTTGCGGTCGACCACCGGCATGCGCTCCAGCGTCCACCCGATGGCGTACTCCTGGAGCAGCGCGTCGATGCGGGTACGCCGCTCGTCGACCGCTGTCGCGAGCTGCTCGGTGAACTCGTTGATCGGAGGCTCCGGCTGTGCGCGCCGCCGCTCCAGGACCTTCGCCACGGGGGTCTCCCGGAGCTCGGATTCGTAGAGCACCTCGATCGCGCGCCTGCGGGCCTTGCGCCGTGCGCCACTCACTGTGTGTTTCCCTGCTCGCTGTAGTCCGGCCGCTTCGGGTGGACGGTCATCAGTTGACGCGTCCGAGGTAGTCACCGGTGCGGGTGTCGACCTTGACGCGCTCGCCCGTGGTGATGAACAGCGGCACCTGGATGACGGCGCCGGTCTCCACCGTGGCGGGCTTGGTGCCACCGGTCGAGCGGTCGCCCTGGACACCGGGGTCGGTCTGCGAGATCTCCATCTCCACGGAGGCGGGCAGCTCGATGTAGAGCGGGTTGCCCTCGTTCGTCGCCACCGTGACCGTCGCGCTCTCCAGCAGGAAGTCCGCGTTGCCGCCGACGACCTTGTCGGAGACGTTGATCTGGTCGTAGGTCTCGGTGTCCATGAAGACGTAGGAGTCGCCGTCGTTGTACAGGTACTGCATCTCACGGCGGTCGACGTTGGCGATCTCGACCTTCGCCCCCGCGTTGAAGGTCTTGTCGACGGTCTTTCCGGAGACGACATTCTTCAGCTTGGTGCGGACGAACGCGCCGCCCTTGCCCGGCTTTACGTGCTGGAACTCTACGACGTTCCAGAGCTCACCGCCGTCGAGTCGCAGCGTCGTGCCGTTCTTCAGGTCGTTCGTCGTGGCCACTTCTGTCGTCTCTCCATGGGTTGGGCACGGTGGTCGGTGCGTGTGTCCGCGGGATCCCCGCCGTCGGTGCGGACGGTGGGTCTCCTGTGCGGCCAGTCTAGTGGCTCCCCGGGGTGAGGGGGTCAGGCGCCGACGGCGCCGTAGGCGGCGTCCAGTAGGTCGTCGTCGGGGCCGGTGAGGATCGCGGGCTTCCCGATGCCGTCCAGCACGACGAAGCGCAGGGTGGCGCCGCGCGCCTTCTTGTCGACCCGCATGGCCTCGCGCAGCTCGCCCCAGACCTCCCGGGAGTACCCGGTGGGCAGCCCGACGGAGGTCAGGATGGAGCGGTGGCGCTGCACGGTGGCGTCGTCGATCCGGCCGTCGAGGCGGGCGAGTTCGGCGGCGAAGACCATACCGATGGAGACGGCGTAGCCGTGCCGGAAGGTGTAGTTCTCCGCGCGCTCGATGGCGTGGCCCAGGGTGTGGCCGTAGTTGAGGATCTCCCGGCGCCCGCTCTCCCTCAGGTCGGCGGAGACCACCTCGGCCTTGACGGCGATGGCGCGTTCGATGAGCTCCCGGGTGTGGCGCCCCTCGGGGCGGGTGGCGCCGTCGGGGTCGTCCTCGACCAGGTCGAGGATGACCGGGTCGGCGATGAACCCGGCCTTGACGACCTCGGCCAGCCCGCCGATGTAGTCGGCGGGCGGCAGCGTCGGCAGGGTGGCCAGGTCGCACAGCACCCCGGCCGGGGGATGGAAGGCGCCCACGAGGTTCTTGCCCTCGGGGGTGTTGATCCCGGTCTTGCCGCCGACCGCGGCGTCCACCATCCCCAGCAGCGTGGTGGGCACGAGAACGCAGCGGACCCCGCGCAGCCAGGTCGCCGCGACGAATCCGGCGAGGTCGGTGGTGGCGCCGCCGCCCACGCCCACGACGGCGTCGCTGCGGGTGAAGTTCGCCTGGCCGAGCCGCGACCACGACTCTGCGGCGGTGGCGGCGGTCTTGGCGGCCTCGCCGTCGGGCACGGTCAGCGCGTGCACGGTGTACCCGGCGGCCCGCAGCGCCCCCAGGACGGGGCGGGCGACCTCGCCCAGCGCCTCGGGGTGGACGACGGCGACCTGTTCGGCCCGCTCGCCCACCAGCCCGGGCAGCTCACCGAAGATCCCGCTGCCCACGACGACGTCGTAGGGGGCCGAGGCTCCGCCGACCGCGATCCGGGTGGAGCTCATCGCGTGTCCTCCTTCTGCCCGGGCAGGGAGGCGACGATCGCGTCGACGACCTCCTCCGGGTGGTAGCCGCTGGTGGGAACGGTGGCGCTGGCCAGACCGCGATAGATCGGCAGCCGCTCCTCCAGCAGCTTCCTGAGCTTGGTGCGGGGGTTGCCGACCAGCAGCGGGCGGGGGGTGTCCAGGCCGACGCGCTTGGCGGCATCGGCGAACTCGACCTCAAGGTAGACCACGTGGTGGTCGGCCAGGTCGGCACGTGTGTCCGGGTCGAGGACGGCGCCACCTCCGAGAGCGACGACACCGGGATGGGCGGCCAGCGCCCCGGCGACGACCTCGCGCTCCAGGGCGCGGAAGGCGGGTTCGCCGTCCTGCACGAAGATGTCGCCGACGGGCTTGCCCGCGCGCGCCGCGATCTCGACGTCGGTGTCCATCAGTTCCACGCCCAGCCGTTCGGCCAGCGCCCGGCCCACGGTGGACTTGCCCGCACCGGGCGAGCCGATGAGGACCGCGATCGGTGTACTCATCCGTCCCTTTTGTTCCTCGTCCGTTCGTGCCGAAGCGTCCCGCCGGCCCCGCGGTGCCGGGGCTGCCTAGCGAATGTCCAGCGTGTCCAGGTAGGAGCGCAGGTTGCGGGCGGTCTCGGCCACCGAGTCGCCGCCGAACTTCTCCACCGCGGCCTCGGCGAGCACGAGCGCGACCATGGCCTCGGCGACCACCCCGGCGGCGGGGACCGCGGTGACGTCGCTGCGCTGGTGGTGGGCCAGGGCGGGCTCGCCGGTGGTGACGTCGATCGTGTCGAGCGGGCGCGGGACGGTGGCGATGGGCTTCATCGCCGCGCGGACCCGCAGCGGCTCGCCGGTGGACATGCCGCCCTCCACGCCTCCGGCGCGGTTGGTGCGGCGGCGGATACCCTCGGTGCCCGGTCCGGGCTCGATCTCGTCGTGCGCGGCCGACCCCCGGCGCGCGGCGGTGCGGAAGCCGTCGCCGACCTCGACGCCCTTGATGGCCTGGATGCCCATGAGCGCCCCGGCCAGCCGCGCGTCCAGGCGGCGGTCCCAGTGGACGTGGCTGCCCAGGCCGGGCGGGAGGCCGTAGGCGAGCACCTCGACGACGCCGCCGAGCGTGTCACCGGTCTTCTTGGTGTCGTCCACCTCGGCGACCATCCGCTCGCCTGCCTCGGCGTCGAAGCAGCGCAGCGGGTCGGCGTCGATGGCCTCCAGGTCGGCGGGGCCGGGCAGGGGGCCGTCCTCGGGGACGGCGACCGCGCCCATGGAGACGACGTGGCTGAGGATCTCGATGCCGAGTGCCTGGCGGCAGAAGGCGCGGGCGACCTCGCCGATGGCGACGCGCGCGGCGGTCTCGCGGGCGCTGGCGCGCTCCAGGATCGGGCGGGCCTCGTCGTGGCCGTACTTCTGCATGCCCACGAGGTCGGCGTGGCCGGGCCGGGGACGGGTCAGCGGCTCGTTGCGCGCCAGCCCCTCCAGCTCCTCGGCGGGCACGGGGTCGGGAGACATCACCTTCTCCCACTTGGGCCACTCGCTGTTGCCCACCTCGACGGCGACCGGCCCGCCCTGGGTGCGGCCGTGTCGGATCCCGCCGATGACGGAGACCTGGTCCTGCTCGAACTTCATCCGGGCGCCCCGGCCGTACCCGGCGCGACGGCGGCGCAGCGCGGCGGCGATGTCGTCCGAGGTGACGGAGACACCGGCCGGGAGGCCTTCCAGAATCGCGACGAGTGCCGGTCCGTGGGATTCCCCTGCGGTCAGCCAGCGCAACATGCCCTGATCTTCCCACGGTCCGGGGGTGGAGCGCACACCAGGGCTCGGAGTCCCCGCCCGGCCGCAGCTCAGATGAGCAGGGGAAGCGGGTCTCCCACAAGGACGACGGCGAGCGCGCCGACGATCATGAACGGCCCGAAGGCGAGCTGGGTCTTGCGGGTGGCGCGCCCCAGCGCCATCAGGGAGAGCCCGACGGCCGACGACAGGAGGAACGCCAGGAACGTGCCGGAGACGACGCTGGAGAGGCTCTGCCAACCCAGGTAGAGGCCGAGCAGGCCGGACAGCTTGACGTCACCCCACCCCATCCCGGCGGGGTAGATGAACCAGAGCAGGAAGTAGAAGGCGGCCAGGGCGGCCATGCCGATCAGGGCGCCGGCCGCGACACCGGGCGCCGCGGCCGCAGCCGGTCCGACACCGCCGACCAGGTCACCGGGGCCGCCGAGGTGGGGTGCGGTCAGGATGCCGCCGAGCACCAGGGGGGCCGCGACCACGTAGGAGCGCAGCACCAGCACGTCGGGCAGCCGGTGGACGCGCACGTCGATGACCGACAGGACGGCGCCCAGCGCACCGAGGAACAGCAGCGCGACCAGCGCGACCCAACCGGACCCGGCCATTCCCAGGCCGGCCCCGGCCGTGTACCCTGCGGCGGCGAACACGGCGGCCGTGGTCCACGCGGTGGCCGCGGAGGTCGGCACGGTCGCGGCGCAGGCCGGGCACCGCCCGTGCCAGAGGAAGCCGACCGGCCGGGGCAGCGGAAGCCAGCGCAGGAAGGGGATCTCGGTCCCGCAGTGCGGGCAGGTGGGCGGCGGCGGTCCGGAGTCGTCGTCCGGCGCGGGGTCGTGCCGGACGAAGAGCGGAACCATGCGCCCGGTGGCGCGCCCCACCGGAATCCCGGCCAGGCCGAGGGCGGCCGCGAGCACGACGGTGAGCACGGCATCGGGGGATGTGGGCATGGAGGGAAACCTACCCGTCCCGCGATGAACATGGTGAGAGGAGTCGATCCCGTCCGATCCGTCCCCTCGTACGCCCTGGCCATCGCGGGTAGGGGCGGGTCAGTCGGCCTCGGCTCGGCGGGCCCGGACGACGGCGCTCAGTTCGACGCCGCCGGGGAGCAGTGGGGCGAGCTCGGCCGCCAGCCGGTCGGCGACGCGGCGGATCGAGTCGTCGTCGCGGCGGTCCAGTTCCAGGCGGACACCGATGTCGGCGCGCTCTGAGCTGTGGATGCGCACGCGCTCGATGCCGAACTCGGTGTGGGTGATGCGGTAGATCATGGCGAGGACCTGGGGGTCCTCCTGGGGCTCGGGAACGGTGCCGCGCTCGGCGAGGATGGTGAGGAAGCGGCCCTGGACCGCATAGGTGATCGGGCCGGCGACGTCGATGACGAGGGCGTCGGCTCCCTCGTCGATCGCGGACTTGCAGGCCTCGATCGCGCTGACGGGGACGGGGCGGGCGTCCTCGCGCCAGCGGCGGACGGCGTCGACCGAGGTGAAGGCGAGGACGCCCCGGCGGCCGTCCTTACCGATCATCAGGGGGACGGCCACCTCGCTTTTCTTGTCGCGCTTGAGGCCGTCCTCGCCTTCCTCGACCTCGGTGGGGACGGCGACCACGGGGACCAGCACACGGGACGGGCCGAGTGCGGCCAGCACCTGGCGGTCCCCGATGTCGCCACGGGAGTAGGCCTCCAACCGCTCGGTCACCTGTGGATCGGCTGAGCCGTCATCGTCGCGAAATCTCTGTGCGCCGGTGATGGTGGGTCGTTGGGTCACGACTGGTGACTCTACCGAGTCCGACATGGCACGAGGGGAAGAGCGGGATTAATCCCCCTGCGGGGAGGCCGATCTCACCTCATCTGCGGGAGCGCTCGCGCAGCCCGGCCTCCAGGACGCCCATGATCTCGCCCAGGCGCTCCACCTGCTCGTCGGTGAGCCGGTCGAACATGCACTCGCGCACCCGGCCGACGTGCCCGGGCGCGGCCTCGGACAGCGCCTTCTCGCCGTGCTCGGTGAGCACCGCCCACGACCCGCGGCGGTCCTGGGAGCAGCTCTCCCGGCGCACGTAGCCGTCGCGTTCGAGGCGTGCGATCTGGTGCGACAGACGGCTCTTGGAGACGATCACGCTGTCGGCGAGGTGGCGCATGCGCACCCGCTGCCCCTCCGCCTCCGACAGGCTCACCAGGATGCCGTACTCGACGAGCGTCAGCCCGTCGCGCTGCCGCAGATCCCGGTCGAGCTCTTGGTTCATCAGGGAGTTCGTCCGCAGGAAGCTGCGCCAGATGCGTTGCTGATCGTCATCGAGCCAGTCGACCGGGTCCATGGCCGTCATCGTAGTCCGCCCGCCGCTGCCCACGGGGTCCCCTGCCATGTCATTCCTTACCAGCAAGACTCCTCCTCGGAATCAAAAACGTGTCAACGTGGTAACTGATTGTTATCATGCAATCTCGTCATCTTTCGGGGGGAATCATGGCCGATTTCAACCTCAAGCCCGGGACCTGGCAGATTGACCCGACACATTCCCAAATTGGTTTCTCTGTCCGCCACATGATGATCAGCCGCGTGCGCGGCCGCATGGAGAAGTTCGGCGCCACCCTCGACGTCGGCGACGACCCGCTGACCTCCTCTGTCACCGCCAGGATCGACGCCTCCTCCATCGACACCGGCAACGAGGAGCGCGACGCCCACATCCGGTCGTCCGACTTCTTCGATGCGGCGACCCACCCCGAATGGACCTTCGCCTCGACGGCCATCCGCCCGGACGGCGCGGCATTCCTCCTCGACGGCCGGCTGACCGTCAAAGGGACCGCCCTCCCGGTCGCGCTGCGGGTGGAATTCAACGGCACCACCACCGACCGTTACGGGCTGACCAGGGCCGCTTTCCATGCCGAGACCGAACTCAGCCGCACCGCCTTCGGTGTGGACATCCAGATGCCGATGGACGGCGGCGGAGTGGTCGTCGGCGACCGCGTCACCGTGGAGATCGACGCCGAGTTCGTGCACGATCGGCGGTGACCGCCTCCGGCCAGGGCCCGTGCCGGGCCGCAGAGCGCGCGGACACCGCCGCGGGGCCCCCGAACCCCGGATCCCGACTTTCACGACACTCCGTCGTATGATCGCCGTGTCCGATATGGACCGAAGATCACCGAAAGGATCCGAAGACCGTTGCCACCGACACCGTTCAGTCCCGAGGTCGTCCAGGCCGTCACCAAGCACATGAACGACGACCACGCAGCGGACTCCCTGCTGATCTGCCAGGCCCTCGGTGGTCGCCCCGCGGCCACCGCCGCCCGGATGACCGGCCTCGACGGCTACGGCGCCGACTTCGCGGCCGTGGTGGACGGAACCGAGGTCGAGGTGCGCATCCCCTGGTCCCGCCCGCTCAGCGAGCGTGCCGAGATCCGCCGGGAGGTCGTGCGCATGTACCAGGACGCCTGCGAGATGCTCGGCGTCCCACCGCGACAGGGGGACGGCCGGCACTGAGCCTGCCGACGGCCGCCACCCGGGGCGCTACGGGGTGCTCGCGCCCGCCGCCCGCACCCCCGCGACGGCACCTCCCGCCAGCAGCGCCGTCATGACCGCCAGCACCGCGAACATCGGGCCGGTCGCGCTCCCGGGCTCACCGGCCAGCGCACCCCGGACCACGAACGCGATCCCCGCCAGCGACAGCCACATCGCCGACCAGAAGAAGTACGGCTGCGCCCGGCGGTGCGCGGCCAGCCAGGCCTCCTCCGAACGCAGGGTCGAGGGGACGCGGATTCCGGGACTGGAGTGAATGTCGATTCCCCTCCGCACCGCGTGCTGACCGGTCCAGGCCAGAAAGGCGCTCAGCGCGCCGAAGGCGAGGCCGAGCACGAACCACTCCGACATCGTCACCGCTCCCAGCGATCACCACCAGAAAAACGTCACCTTCCCCCACATACCACACGCAATGCCACCCCAACCCCGGTTCGGGCCCTGCGGCCGGAACCGGCCGCGCCGCCGCCCCCGCGCCGCCGGTGGAGGCCGACCTCGGGCATGTTCGGCGGATCGAATCCGCACGCGCGCCCGGCCGCGACCGGACCGAAGCTCGCTGCGCCGCTCCACACGCGGAGCCGGCCCGAATCGACTCGGTGGAGCGGCCTGAGAGCGCTGCCCCGGACGGCCGCGCACGCACCGGAACGCATCCGCCGAACACGCCCTACTCTGGAGGACATCCCCTCGTCCAGTGGTCAAGCACCGGAAAGACGCCCCTGCAACGATGGTCACTCCCGATCAGCCGGATCCGGCGGCACCGACGCAGCGGATCGAGCCGACGTCCGCACCGTCGACCACGCGCCTCGACCCGGGGCGGGGACCGACGCGGTGGGCCACCCGGATCCTGCGCCCGCGAGGCGGGACACCGGACGGCACCGGCGCCGCCGCGGCCACCCGCCCGCCGGAGCCGCGCACGCGTGTGCTGCCGGGCGCGCGGGGCGGCGCGCCCGCGACGGCCGCACTGCCGTCCCGGGGCGCCGCCGCGCGGCCCGCCCCATGGTGGCGACGCGCCCTTGGCCCACTCCTGGAATGGTTCGCCCGCCTGGTCGGACGGCTGGTCGTCGGGCCCGCCAGCGAGCTGGACTACGCCGTCCCCGCCGAACTGCGCCGCGCCTACAACGTGCGAGGCCACATCGGCGCCGGCGGCGAGGCCATCGTCTACCTGGCCGAACCCGCCGACGAGTCCGCAGGGCAGGACGGGCGCAAGGTCGCGCTCAAGGTCTACCGCCCCGGCCACGACATCAACCGGGAGCTGCTGGACCGCCTCCGCGCCCGGGGCACCGCCGACCCGCACACGCCCGCCATCCACGGGTACGGCTACGCGCGCAGCGCCTGGGGCGAGGAGCTGGCCTGGGAGGCCCAGGAGTACTTCGCCCATGGCTCGATGCGGTCCCTGCTGGACGAGGCCCCGCTGCCCGAGGGGCGGGCACGCGACGTCGTGGCGGCGGTCGCCGACTGCCTGCGCCACTGGCAGGAGTCGCTGCAGCACAACCACACCGACGTCAAGCCCGAGAACCTGCTGATCCGCGGCCTCGACCCGCCGGTGTTCGCCCTCACCGACTTCGGCGGCGCCGTCCGCGCCACCATGAGCCGGGTGTACGGCGGGCTCGCCATCACCGAGGACTATGCCGCTCCCGAGGTCGTGGAGGGCCGGCGCGAGGCCCCGGCCGCCTGGTGGTCGCTGGGGATCATGGTGCACGAACTGATGACCGGCCGCCGACCCGAGCGCGGCGAGAACTGGCTGACCGCCCGCTCGACCGACATCGACGTCTCGGCGATCCCCGATGAGCGATGGCGGCTGCTGGCGCGCGGGCTGCTCGCCCCGGCCCCCTCCGCACGCTGGGGACACGACGAGGTCCGCGCCTGGCTGTCCGGCGAGCGCCCGCAGATCGCCGCGGCCCGCCGCCACGCGCCCCTGGTCTTCGCCGACGTCTCCCACGAGGACCCGCCCAGCCTCGCCTTCGACCTCCTCGACCGCTGGGACAAGGGCGAGGTCTGGCTTCGCACCCACTGGCCCAGCCTGCGTACCTGGCTGGACCGCGAGGTCAACGACTACACCTTCGACCGCGCGTACCTCACCCGGCTGGACCAGCACCCCGAGCACGTGCACCTGGCGATCGGCGCGCTGGCCGCGCACTTCGTGCCCGGCATGCCGCCGCGCTACCGCGGGCACGAGATCAGCGCCGAGGGCGTGCTCGCGCTGGCCGCCGGCGAGCGGAGCCGCCACGGCCTGCTGCGCGAGGCCGTCGAACTGGGCGCGCTCGACCTCGCCGCCCGCCACTGGTGCGGGCACCCCGCATGCCGCGCCGACGGCGCCCGGCGGTGCGCGCTGCTGGAGCGCGTCCAGCACGAGGTCCCCTTGATCATGCAGCAGGTCGCCACGACCGCGGACCGGCTGCGGGGCACGGGGGTATCCGCCGTCGCCGACCTCGCCGAGCACGAATGGGACTCGGCGTGGGCGACCGCCGCCGAGCTCGTCTTGGACCCCGAAGCGCCGGCCCGGCAGCGACGGCTCCTGCGCGACCAGTCCTGGCACCCGGTGCGGCGCAGCGACGCCCCGTACGCCCCGTGGTGGCGCGAGCAGCGCCGGACCGCCCTGCGCGGACGCGCCGACGCGATCACCACGGGCGCGGCGGTGGTCACCGCCGTGCTGCTGCTACCGGTCGCCGCGGCGGCGGGGAGCACGCTGCGGGAGGCCGAGCGCGCCGACAGCCGCGAACGGTGGCGCGGCCGCTGGACGGGCGCGGCGGAGGCCGTCGGCGGCGGCTGGGCGCGGGCGCAGGAGAAGCTGTCAGGCGCCTGGAGGCGGCGTCCGACCGACGGTCCGGCGTCCCCACCGCCCTGGCCCGCGTCCCCGTATGGGCCGTCTCAAGGCCGACCCCCCGGACTCCGGCAACAGGACCGGGACAGGGAGCAGGCGCGGGCCGACCGCGCGATGAACCAGGTCCTGAGGGCGATGAACGCGGGCCGGTGCCGCAGGTTCGCCTACCCGGCGGCACTGGTCGGGTTCATCGACGCCCTGGGCCGCGTCCTGCGCGGGGCGGAAGGGTTCTACCCGCAGAACGAGGTGGTCCGGGCGCTGTACGAGCCGCTCGTGGCGTTCGCCACGGGAGACCACACCGGGCCCCTCGTGAGATCGGCGGCGAACGCCCTCGGCCTGCTGCCCTACGGTATCGGCGGACAGTGGTGGCTGCCCGCCGTCCTCGGCGCGGTCCTGCTGGTCCTCGGCCGTACCGCCGCGAACCAGCGGCGCCGGGCCCGCACGCAGCTGGCCGCCTTCCGGCTGGCCGTCGCCGGGTCGGTGCTGATGGCCGTGGTGCTGCTGTCCACCGGCTTCGTCATGGTCGGGGCGGGCCTGCTGATGCCGCTCGACACCCTGTTCGGCGGCCGCTGACCCGTTCCGCCGCCCCCGGCGGTGGGGTGCGGCGACCTACCACCGGCCGATCCTTCGATGCGCGTCGCCGAGCTCAACGGATGATCCGGTGACGTCGTCGGTGCAGGGCCGGTGGCCACCCGCCCCGAGGGGAAAACGCAACGATTCTCCCCGATCGCCCACGTAGCTGGGCGTACGGCTATATGATCGCCCGGTAGCCGGAACAGATGATCCGATTTCCAGTCGTCCACGGAGCTGCGGTCCACAACGCGAAAGCGACCGAGCGAGCGAAGCCGCCGACGCCGACCACCGAAGGCCCGAGCGCATCGGCGGCGTAGCGGGCGAGGAGCCTTGAGCGGGCAGGAGACACAACGCGAAGGTGATCGAGTGAGTGAGGCTGTCGAACTGGTGGCGGGCGACTATCGCGCGGTCATCGGCCGCGGCGGGGCCGCGTTGCAGCGGCTCACCTGGTGCGGCGAGGACCTGGTCTGGGACGGTGTCGCGGGTTCGGGGAGCCACGGGGTCGAGGCTTTCCAGGGGCGGCTCATGGCCCCTTGGCCGAACCGCGTGGACAAGGGCCGCTACACCTTCCAAGGGGCGGAATACCAGCTGGACATCACCGAGCCGGAGCGCGGCACCGCGATCCATGGGCTGGTGCACTCCCGGCCCTGGACGGTGGTGGACGCCGACCCCGCCCACGCCAGGCTCTGCCTCACCCTCGACGGCGAACCCGGATACCCGTTCCCGCTGGAGCTGGCGGCGGACTACCGGCTCGACCCGGCCTTGGGGCTGACCGTGAACGTGGCCGCGCGCAACGTCGGCCCGTCGGCCGCGCCCTACGGCTTCGGGGCGCACCCGTACCTGACGGTGGGGGTTCCGCTGGACGAGGCCACCCTGCACCTGCCCGCCCGGCTCCGGCAGCCCGTGGACGACCGCCTGCTGCCGACCGGCCCACCGCAGAACGTGGCCGGGACCGACCACGACTTCCGTGCCCCGCGCCGTGTCGGCGCGACGCGGTTCGACACGGCTTTCACCGGTTTGCGGCCCGGTGCGGAGGGGAGGTCGTGGACGGTGCTGTCCGGGCCGGACCGCGGTGTCGGCCTGTGGGCCGACGCCACCTGCGGCTGGCTCCAGGTGTTCAGCGCCGACGGCCTTCCCGGTGGCGCGCACCGCTGCGCTCTCGCCGTCGAACCAATGACCTGCCCGCCCAACGCCCTGGCCACCGGCCGCAGCCTGCGGGTGCTGGAACCCGGGCAGCGGTCCGAGGCCCACTTCGGGATCCGCAGGATGGCCCCCGCGCCGGCACCGGACTAGGTGTACCGCCCGGAGAGATGCCGAAGGCAGGTGTCCGGAGCCGCCGTCTCCGGGGGTGGAGGCGGCGGCTCCGGTGCTGTCGGTGGTCGGGTGTCCGGCCCCGGGGACGGCCGGTCGTCGGGGGGTAGTAGGGGCTAGTCCGGGCCGCCGGTGGCGTCGCC
Source organism: Nocardiopsis mwathae (assembly GCF_014201195.1). Classification (NCBI taxonomy): domain Bacteria; kingdom Bacillati; phylum Actinomycetota; class Actinomycetes; order Streptosporangiales; family Nocardiopsidaceae; genus Nocardiopsis; species Nocardiopsis mwathae. The sequence goes on from NZ_JACHDS010000001.1 coordinate 2,922,842, forward strand.
ACCGCCTTGCCCGGGGTCGAGGAGCTTGCGCATGCGCTCCAGGTCCTCGACCGTGTCGATGTCGTCGGGGCTGGCCACGTCGTCGCAGTCCACGGGGGTCACCAGGTGGGAGTAGGCGCGGAGGAACGGCCGTGCGCCCACGTCGCCCTCCGCCAGGGCGTGCACGCTCGGCCAGTGCTCACGCCCGAGCAGAACGGGGTTGCGCAGGTTGCCGCCGTACGTCGCCACGACCGCGCGGGAGCCCTCGGCGTAGGCCTCCAGCAGCCGGTTCACCGCCGCCGCCGTCACCAGCGGCTGGTCCACCAGGGCGATCACGACGGCGTCGACCTCGGTCGGCATCGCGTCGAGCCCGATGCGCAGCGACGACCCCATTCCGCTCCGCCACTGCGGGTTGTGCACTGCGGTCGTGCCGTCGACCTCGACCCGCGCAGCTCCTGTCACGACATAGACCGGCACGCACCCTCCCTCACACAGGATCCGCACACCCCGGTCGACGAGCCGCTCGCCCGCGAGTTCCACGAGGGCTTTGGGGTTGCCGAGTCGGGTCCCCTCCCCCGCCGCGAGCAGCAGCCCGGCCACCGGTGTGCCGTCACCGCCTGTCTTGCGTGTCGTCATGACGCGATGATGTCACGCTCGGGACGGTTCGCACCCCTGTCCGCGATATCACTCCACATGCACCAAGAGCCCGAAACCCCGTACGAACGAAGGATCCGCAGCCAGGGGTGCCCGGATCGTGGGGCCGGTTGGCCGGATCCGGCCGCAACACCGCTCCGGCGCGGGTTTCCGGCCAGGTCACCGCGTGTGAGTCCCGGCTGTCATCTCCGTGGGGACACCGGGTCCCGACGATGCCAGCGGTTCGGTGTGGATGCGCCCGGTGGTCGACCGCAGGGGGCGCCCGCTGCCTCCCCACCGGGTCTGGATGAGCTCGGCCGCGATCGAGACCGCTGTCTCCTCGGGCGTACGCGCTCCGAGGTCGAGGCCGATGGGCGAGCGCAGCCGGGCCAGCTCCGTCTCACTCACCCCTTCGTCGCGCAGCCGCGCCATACGGTCGTCGTGGGTGCGGCGGCTGCCCATCGCCCCGATGTACCCGGCACGGGTGCGCAGAGCCAGCTTCAGCAGCGGGACGTCGAACTTGGGGTCGTGCGTCAGCACGCAGATCGCCGTCCGCTCGTCGATCTGGTCCTCGACCTCGCCGAGGAAGACGTGCGGCCACTTCACGACCACTTCCTCGGCCCGGGGGAAGCGCTTGGCGGTGGCGAACACGGGGCGGGCGTCGCACACCGTCACCCGGTAGCCGAGGTAGGCGCCGATGTCGGCGACGGCGGCGGCGAAGTCGATCGCGCCGAAGACCAGCATCCGCGGGGCGGGGGCGAAGGACTGCACGAACACTTCGAGTTCGTCGCCGCGCCGCTGCCCGCCGGCTCCGTAGCGGAGGATGCCGGTGCCGCCCTGGGCGAGCATGCCCCGGGCGTCGTCGTCCACGGCGGCGTCCAACCGGTCGGTGCCCAGGGTGCCCTCGCTGTGGTCGGGCCAGACGATCCTGCGCCGCCCGAGGCGTCCCGGCCCGGAGGCGGTGGTGGCGACCGCGACGGGCTGGTGTTCGTCGATCGCGCCGATCACCGCGCCGAGGCGCGGGTGGAGCGTGCGGTTCACCGGCTCCACGAGGATGTGCAGGGTGCCTCCGCAGGTGAGCCCGACGCTGAACGCCTCGTCGTCGCTGACACCGTAGCTTTCGCGGGCGGGTGTGCCGGTCGCGATGACCTGCTGTGCCAGCTCGTAGACCGCACCTTCCACGCACCCCCCGGACACGCTTCCCACGACCTCGCCCGACGCCGCGACCGCCATCGCCGCGCCCGCTTCGCGCGGGGAGCTGCGGTAGGTGTCGATGACCGTCGCGAGCGCGAAGGTCTCACCGGAGGAGTACAGCTCCCCGACGGCCTTGCGGATGTCACGCACGTTTCCAGCTCCTCCTCCGGCCCTGGCGGCGGTCGGTCGGCGCACGCGGAACGTCGCCGTCCGCGGCCGCGTGCACCGCCCGGAATGCCAGGCTATGTGTTCCGCGACACATTCGCAGAGACCGTGATCCTCCAAAGATCGCACATGTCTCTCGTACCCGGACACAGGACCGTTCGGGGGCCGCCGACGCCCCGCGCGCGGCGGTTGCGGCCGGCGGCGGAGACGGGAGAGCGGATCAGCGCTCGGGTTCCTCGGCTTCCCCGCGTTCGTGGAGCAGGGTGCGGAACTCGGCGAGGTTGGTCTGGGCGAGCTCGCCGTCGTTGCTCTGGATGCCCATGACCGCCAGCGTCGACCCGTCGGCCAGGTCGATGGACGGCCAGGGCTCCCCCACCGGCATGCGGATGTCGACGATCTCCGGCCACTCCAGCACGTGCGTTCGGATGCCGTTGACCACGGTCACCCGGTCCTCGGCGGCGGTCAGCCGCGGCCGCGCGAGCAGGTGCAGGGCGCCCACACCGACCAGGCCCATCATGACCAGGCCGACCCGGTCCTGCGGCCGCCAGTCCACCGGGAGGACGATGGCCAGGACCACCATAGTGGCCAGTGTCACCGCAGCCAGCCCGTAGGCGACGATGCGGATGTTGCGCGGGCGCCATGTCACGGGGAGCCCCCGTTTCGGCCTGTCGACCGGCTCGCTCAACGGTCCCTCTTCTCTCGTGTCCAGCGGCGCCAACGTTCTCCCTCTACCCTTCGGACTACCCAGCTGAGCGGGGCCGGTCCGCGCGCAGTCCGCGCAGGACCACGGCGCCCTCCAGGGCCGCGCGCGCGGCCTCCCACCCCTTGTCCTCCCTGCTGCCAGGGAGGCCGGCGCGGTCGCGCGCCTGCTCCTGGGTATCACACGTCAGCACCCCGCTGGCCACAGGGGTGGCCTCGCGCAGGGCCACGTCGGTCAGGCCCTGGGTGACCGACAGGCACACGTAGTCGAAGTGGGGGGTGCCGCCGCGGATCACCGCGCCCAGGGCGACGACGGCGTCGTGGGTACGGGCGAGCTCCTGGGCGACGACCGGGATCTCGATGGCCCCGGCCACTCTGACCAGGGTCGGCTCGTCGGCCCCGGCGTCCTCGGCCGCCGCGAGCGCGCGCCGCACCATGGGGTCGACGATATCGGCGTTCCATCGGGTGGCGACGATGCCGAGAGTGAGTCCGGCCGCGTCGACGGCCGTTTCGCCGGGGTGTCCCGTTCCGCTCATTGGTGCTGGTCCTCGTGGTCGTACGGCAGTCGCCTGCCGGGGGTGGTCGGATGTGGTCGATGTCGGAATGTCGTCGGGTGGTGACGGCGCCGCAGGGTGCCCGCTCAGTTCACGGCGGCGATACCGGGCAGGTCGTGGCCCATGCGGTCGCGCTTTGTGCGCAGGTAGGTGAGGTTGTCGGCGGTGACGGAGGTCGGCATGGTGATGCGCTCGGTGACGGCGATGCCGTTGACCACCAGCCCGTCGGTCTTCTCCGGGTTGTTGCTGAGCAGCCGCACCGACGAGACGCCGAGGTCGGCCAGGATCCGGGCGCCCGCGCCGAACTCGCGGGCGTCGGCGGGCAGGCCCAGCTCCAGGTTGGCGTCGACGGTGTCGGCCCCGGAGTCCTGCAGCCGGTAGGCCTGCAGCTTGCGCAGCAGGCCGATGCCGCGGCCCTCGTGCCCGCGCAGGTACACCAGGACGCCGCGGCCGGCCGCGGCGATGTGCTCCATGGCGGCGTCGAGTTGGGGGCCGCAGTCGCAGCGCAGCGACCCGAAGCCGTCACCGGTGAGGCACTCGGAGTGCAGCCGGGCCAGCACGTCGGTGCCGTCGCCGAGGTCACCGTGGACCAGGGCGACGTGTTCGGCGCCGTCGGCCAGGCCCCGGTAGCCGATGGCGCGCCATTCGCCGTGGCGGGTGGGGATGCGGGTTTCGACGACGCGCTCCACCAGCGGCGCGGGCCGCGCCGGGGGCTCGGCCCGGCCGGGGTCGCGCTCCAGGTGGGCGACGAGCTGCTCGATGGACACGAGTTTCAGGCCGTGCTCGTCGGCGAACTCGCGCAGGCGGGGCAGCCGGGCCATGGTGCCGTCGTCGTTGACCACCTCGGCGATGACCCCGGCGGGCCGCAGCCCGGCGAGACGGGCCAGGTCGACGGCGGCCTCGGTGTGGCCGCGGCGGACCAGGACGCCGCCGGGGCGGGCGCGCAGCGGGAAGATGTGGCCGGGGCGGACGAAGTCCCCGGCGGTGCTGCGGGCGTCGGCGAGCAGGCGGATGGTGTGGGCCCGGTCGGCGGCGGAGATGCCGGTGGTGACTCCGGCGCGCGCGTCCACCGAGACGGTGTAGGCGGTCCGCATGGACTCCTCGTTGACCCGGACCATCGGCGGCAGGTCGAGTCGGTCGACGTCCTCACCTGCCATGGGGACGCAGACGACGCCGGAGCTGTGGCGGATCATGAACGCGAGCAGTTCGGGGGTGGCGGCCTCGGCGGCGAAGATGAGGTCGCCCTCGTTCTCGCGGTCCTCGTCGTCCACGACGAGGACGGGGCGGCCGGCGGCGATGTCGGCGACCGCCGCGGTGATGTCGTCCAGCCGGACGGGGGCGTCGGTCGGTGTGCCCGGCGCCGCGGGCGTGGTCGGCGTGGTCGAGGCGTTCGGTGTGGTCGGGTCGGTCCGCTCCTGGGTGACGCTCGTCATCGTGGCTCCTTGGCCTGCTGGGACTTGCTCGGCTGCGGGGTCGGCTGCGGGGTCGGCTGCGGGAACTGCGCTGGTCGTCGGCTGGAGGCGGCCGGGTTCGGGGGTCATGCGCCCACGCCCGCCGGGTCGGGCGGTGCGGGCTCGGCGGTGGAGGCGCGCTCGCGGGTCCGGTACTGGCGCATCCAGTCGCGGATCCCCAACAGGGCCAGGACGAAGAAGACTCCGTAGACGATGCCGGTGACCCACAGGCCCGACATGAGCGCCAGCGGCACGCCGACCAGGTCGACGATGATCCACACGAACCAGAAGTCGATCAGCGCACGGCTCTGGGCGAAGGTCGCGACGGCGCTGCCGACGAAGATGAAGGCGTCCGGCCAGGGGGCCCAGGACAGCCCGGTGGCCTCGAAGGCCAGCGCCACGGCGATGGTGCCGCCGATGAGCGCTCCGAGCAGCAGCCCGCGTTCGTGGGAGGTGGCCGGCCGCACCCTCAACTCGGCGCCGCCGCGGGTCTGCCGGGCCCAGCGGGTCCAGCCGTAGGCCACCAGGCCGATGAACATGACCTGCTTGAGGGCGTTACCGGTGAGGTGCGCGTCGATGGAGACCGCGAAGAGCAGCACGGCCCCGGTGAGCTGCACGGGCCAGGTCCAGATGGAGCGCCGGATGGCCAGCGCGACGGTGCCGAGCGCCGCGAGGTTGCCGATGAGGTCGGCCCACCGGACGTGCTCGCCGAAGAGGGTGAATCCGGCGTAGGCCCACTGCAGCCACCACACGCCGGTGGACACGTCGCCCATCAGGCGCCCTGCCCTTCGCGCGGGTCGGCCGGGCGCGGGTCGGCCGCGGCGCCGGTGAAGCCGACGAGCCGCTCGACGTACTTCGCGACGATGTCGACTTCGAGGTTGACCGGGTCGCCGACGGCCTTGCGGCCGAGGGTGGTGAGGTCGAGCGTGGTGGGGATGAGACCGATGGTCAGTGAGCCGGGTTCGACGGAGACGACGGTGAGGCTGACGCCGTCGACCGTGATGGAACCCTTCTCCACGACGTAGCGGGCCAGGTCGTCGGGGAGCGCGATGCGGACCGTCTCCCAGCGCGAGCCGGGGACGCGCCGCAGGATCCACCCGGTGCCGTCCACGTGGCCCTGGACGATGTGGCCGCCGAGCCGGTCGGACACCTTGGCGGCGCGTTCGAGGTTGACGGGGGACCCGGGGCGCAGCGCGCCGAGGCTGGAGCGGTCCAGCGTCTCCTTCATCACATCGGCGGTGAACGTGCCGCCGGTGCTGTCGGTGACGGTCAGGCAGACGCCGTTGACCGCGATCGAGTCGCCGTGCCGAGCATCGGAGGTCACCAGCGGGCCGCGTACCGCGAGCCTGACGGCCGCACCGTCGGCGCCGTCGGGCGTGATCGCCTCGACCTCGCCCAGTTCCTCGACGATTCCGGTGAACATGTCCGGGCCATCCCCTTCACCTGGTCAGGCTCCGGGGATGAATGCCGAGCGGCGGATGCCGCTCAGCGGACCGGATGATGTGCGCCCCACCGCCGCCACGTCCGTGGCGGAGCGGTCGGCCGCCCATCCGGTCCCACGCGTACTGCCTCCCATCCGGACTTTCACCGTCGGTACCGGAATTTCACCGGTTCAACCGGCCGATGGCTTCGGCCGGGTCGCGGACTTTCACCGCCGGTTCGGACTTTCACCGACCCCGGAGCACGCGTTTGGACAACGTCTCGGTCAACAAGTGTGCCATGAAGGAGTATTCCCGTCGCACCCCAGCCCCCGGAAAACGCGCGCGGCCCCGCTGGGGGTGACGCACACCACAGGGCCGAACGCGGCTCGCCGACCGTCCTCAACCCTGCGTTGATCTCGGAGATATCGGGGTGAAAATCGGCGCCGATACCCCACTAGCTCCGAGATCAACGGCGGAGGGAGCGGGAAAGCGCTGTCCCGAGTCCGAACCCCGGTGGCGCTCGGGTGAAGGGTGCCCGGATCGGGGGATCCGGGCGGGCTGGACGGGTTCACCTCGATGACCATGGGAAAAAATCCGGCGAAACGGGCGCGATGAGATACGAGCCCATGATCATGTCCGGGCAGACCCCTGGGCTCTCGGATCGCGGAAACCGCTGCACGCGAAGCGGAAACCCGGACTTTCGGCCGGCCCCAAGCCGCCGGTCCACCCACCCCCAACCGCCCACCGGGCCCGAACGACCGCCGGACACCGGTTTCCCGCCCCCTCCTGCGTTGATCTCGGAGATATCGGGGTGAAAATCGGCGCCGATACCCCACTAGCTCCGAGATCGACGGAGGAGGGGGTGACGTCGTCGGCGAAAGGTCAGCGGGACGACGCCTCGACCGCCTGGGCGCGCAGGGCGTCGACGGCCGCGGCCGGGTCGTCGGCGCCGTAGACCGCCGAGCCGGCGACGAAGACGTCGGCGCCCGCGGCGGCGGCGCGCTCGATCGTCTCGGTGCTGACACCGCCGTCGACCTGGAGCCACACCTGGGCGCCGGTGCTGTCGATGAGCTTGCGGGCGCGCTCGATCTTGGGCAGCACGATGTCGATGAACTTCTGCCCGCCGAACCCGGGCTCGACCGTCATCAGGAGCATCATGTCCACCTCCGGGAGGAGGTCGGCGTAGGACTCCAGCGGTGTGGCCGGGTTGAGGGCGAGTCCGGCGCGGGCGCCCTGGCGGCGGATCTCGCGCAGAGTGCGGACCGGCGCGCCGGCGGCCTCGGCGTGGATGGTGACGCTCCCGGCGCCGGCCTCGGCGTAGGCCGGGGCCCAGCGGTCGGGGTCCTCGATCATCAGATGGCAGTCCAGGGGCAGCGATGCGGCCTTGCGGAGCGATTCGACGATCGGCAGGCCGAGGGTCAGGTTGGGGACGAAATGGTTGTCCATGACGTCGACATGGAGCCAGTCGGCCGAGTTCGCGACCGCCGCGGCCTCATCTGCGAGGTGGGCGAAGTCGGCGGAGAGGATGCTAGGAGAGATCTGGATTGCCACGGCTCCGAGTCTAGCCAGCGGGCCGCCGCGACCTGCGCGGCCGGGTGGTCGCGCAGGCGCGGCCGGGTGGTCGCGCAGGCGCGGTCGGGACGGGGGCGGCGTCCTCAGCTCTTGCGCAGGAGCGCCAGGAACATCGCGTCGGTGCCGTGGCGGTGCGGCCAGAACTGCACGTAGTCGCCGGTCGCCACGTCGGGGATGTCGTCGAGGAAGTCGGCCGCGCGCAGTACTGCCGCGTCCGAGCGGCCGGCGAGCACGTCCTCGACCACGCCCCGGGTTTCCGGGAGGTGCGGGGAGCAGGTCACATAGGCGACGACGCCGCCGGGGCGCGCCGCGTCCAGGGCGCGCGCGAGCAGGTCGCGCTGGAGGGGCGCCAGCTCGCCGGCGGTCTCGGGGGTGCGCCGCCAGCGCGATTCGGGGCGTCGGCGCAGCGCGCCCATGCCGGTGCAGGGGACGTCGACGAGCACCCGGTCGAAGGCACCGTCGCGCCAGGCGGGCCGGGTCGAGTCGGCCACGACGACGCGTCCGGCGTCGCGCACCGAGCGGTGCACGGCCTGGGCGACCAGCCCGGCCCGGGCCGGCTGCACCTCGGCGGCGAGCAGCCGGGCGTCGCGCTGCCCGGCCAGCCCGGCCAGCAGTCCGGCCTTGCCGCCGGGGCCGGCGCACATGTCGAGCCATCGGGTGTCCGCACCGGCCACCGAGACGCGGGTGAGCGCGAGCGCGACCAGCTGGCTGGCCTCGTCCTGCACGGCGGCGCGGCGCTGGCGCACCTCGCGCAGCAGGGCGGGGTCGCCTTCGGGCAGGTAGGCGGCGAAGGGCGAGTAGCGGGCCGCGGTGGCGCCGCCTTCGACGAGGTCGGCGACGCTGGCACGGCCCGGTTTGGCGACGAGTGTCACGCGGGGGCGCTCATTGTGCGCGGCGAGCAGAGGTTCGGTCTCGTCGAGGCGGCCTTCGGGGTCGTCGCCGAGTGCGGCGGCCAGGGCGGACACCATCCAGCGCGGGTGGCTGTGGACCACGGCGAGGTGGCCCGTCGGGTCGGTGTCGCGGTCGGGGGCGACGACGGCGAGCCAGGCTTCCAGGTCGCGGGCGCCGACCTTGCGGAGCACGGCGTTGACGAAGCGGGCGCGGTGGTGGCCTACGACCCGCCGGGCGATGTCGACGGTGGAGTTGACGGCCGCGTGCGGCGGGATGTTGGTGGACAGCTGCTGGTGGGCACCGAGGCGCAGCACCGGCAGCACCTCCGTGTCGACGGACGTCAGCGACCGGTCGATGCAGGCGTCGAGGATCGCGTCGTAGGTTCCCTGGCGGCGCAGCGTGCCGTAGGTGAGTTCGGTGGCCAGCGCCGCGTCCCGCCCGGTGATGTTGCGCTCACGGAGAAGTGCGGGCAGGAGGAGGTTCGCGTAGGCGTCGCGCTCCTCGACGGCGCGCAGGACGTCATAGGCGGTCCTGCGCGCCGGGTCCCGGGGGGTGGGCGGTGCCGCCGGGTTCTTCTTCCCCTTGCCGCCCTGGGCACCGCCGCCCTTGGGACGGCGGGACGGGCGGTAGGGGGAACGGGAGCGGTCGGTCACGTCGGAATCAACCTCATGCCTGGAGAACAGCGCCGCGAAAACGCCGGATGCCGGAGAACGTCGGATGGCCCGCCTCGGCGCGTCCGCCTCCGGACACCGATCGGGCCACTCGTGTCGAGGATACGGCAGCTCAGCCGCCGAGGTGGTCGTCGTCGGCCGGGCGCACGCCGCGCGCCCAGTCGACGGCGGCCATCGGCCGCTTGCCCTGCGGCTGCACCTCACCGAGTTCGACGGGGTGGGTGGCGGTGCCGACGAGCACCCTCTTCTTCTCCACGGCGAGGCGGCCCGGGGGCAGCGGCTCGGCGTCGGGGACGGGCGCCACGGGGCCGAGCTTGATCCGCGTGCCGCGGAACGTCGACCAGGCGCCCGGCGCCGGTGTGCAGGCGCGGATGAGCCGGTCGACGCGCATGGCCGGGGCTCCGAAGTCGGCCTCGGCGTCGGCGGGGGTGAGCTTGGGGGCATAGGACACCCCGTCGCCGCTCTGCGGGCGGGCCGCGAGCTCGCCGGACTCGATGCCGTCGAGGGTACGCAGCAGCAGGTCGGCGCCGGAGTGGGAGAGGCGGGTGAGCAGTTCGCCGCTGGTGTCGCGGGCGCCGATGGGCTCGGTCAGCATCCCGTAGACCGGACCGGAGTCCAGGTCGCGCACGATCTCGAAGGTGGCGGCGCCGGTGACGTCGTCCCCGTGCAGGATCGCGTGCTGGACGGGCGCGGCCCCGCGCCAGGCCGGTAGCAGGGAGAAGTGCAGGTTGACCCAGCCGTGCCTGGGGATGTCCAGCGCCTCCTGTCCCAGGAGTGCGCCGTAGGCGACGACCGGGCAGCAGTCGGGGGCGATCGCGCGCAGGCGGTCCAGGAACTCCGGGTCACGCGCCTTGGCAGGCTTGAGCACCTCCAGCCCGGCCTCGGCCGCGACCTCGGCGATCGGACTCGCGCTCACCTTGCGGCCCCGCCCGGAGACGGCGTCGGGCCGGGTCACCACGGCCGCCACCTCGTGCTCCGACTCCAGGAGCAGCTTCAGCGAGGGCACCGCGACCTCGGGGGTTCCAGCGAAGACCAGCTTCATCGATATCTCGTTCCTTCACCACTGTCCGGCATGACGCTCGGATCCTTGTTCTATCAGCCGTTCCGCCCGGAACGCGGCCCGCACGATCCACAGGCGCGGCCGACGGCGCAGGAGTCGTGGGTGCCCTCTGGTACACCTGACGGTGATGACTCCGCAGCCCGACCCCGACGAGGGGGTTCTCTTCGAGCTGCCGCGTGTCGGGGACGCGGCCGGGGCGAAGAGGACCACGAAGGCGAAACCGCCGAAGAAGCGCAGGCCCGCAGCCGACCTGCCGGTCGCCCGTGTCCTCGTGGACACCCCGCTGCCGCACCTCGACCGACTCTTCGACTACCGGGTGCCCGACACCATGGCGGAGTCGGCCGTGCCGGGGTGCAGGGTTCGGGTGTACTTCAACGGGCAGCTCCTCGCCGGCTTCCTGATGGAGCGGGTGGCGGAGTCGGACTTCCAGGGCCGGCTCGCCTACCTGCATGACGTCGTCTCCAGCGAGGTGGTCCTCACACCGGAGATCGCGGAGCTGGCCCGCGCGGTGGCCGACCGCTACGCGGGCACGCTCAACGACGTGCTGCGCCTGGCCATCCCGCCCCGCCACGCGCGCGTCGAGAAGGAGAAGCGGCCGGAGGAGCCCGGCCCGCCCGCCGAGGGCACCCCCGAGGACGATGCGGCGGCCGCGGGCACCGCGGAGACGGCCGCGCCGGACGCGGAGGCAGCGGCGGCGCCCGGTGAGGATGCGCCCGCCGACGCGCCGGAAGCCACCCCGGCGACAGCTCCCGCCGGTGCGGCGGACGCCTCGCCCGCCCCGGACCCCGGCCCCTGGAGCGACTACCCCACCGGCCCGTCGTTCCTCGCGGCGCTCCACGCCGGGGGCGCACCGCGGGCGGTGTGGACCGCGCTCCCCGGATCGGACTGGGCCGACGCGGTGGCGGTGGCCACCGCCACCGCCCTGGCTGCCGGGCGCGGCGTCGTGGTCGTCGTGCCGGACGGCCGCGACGTCGCCACGGTGGACACCGCGCTCACCGCCCGCCTGGGGCCGGACCGCCACACCGCGCTCACCGCCGGCCTCGGCCCCGCCGAGCGGTACCGCCGATGGCTGTCGGTGCTGCGCGGCGAGGTCCGGGCCGTGGTGGGCACGCGCGCCGCGATGTTCGCGCCCGTCCGCGACCTGGGGCTGGTGGTGCTGTGGGACGACGGCGACGACGTCCACTGCGACCCGCATGCCCCCTACCCCCACGCCCGCACCGTGCTGTCGATGCGCGCGCACCGGGCCGGAGCGGCCGCGCTCATCGGCGGGTTCACCCGCACCACCGAGGCCACCCAGCTGGTCGAGTCGGGGTGGGCGCACCCCCTGGCCGCCGACCGGGCGACCGTGCGCGGCCGTGCCCCGCGTGTGCACGCCGCGGGGGACGATGCCGAGCTGGTGCGCGACGAGGCGGCGCGCGCGGCGCGGCTGCCCAGTCTGGCCCTGCGGATCGCCCGGGAGGCGGCGCAGACCGGCCCGGTGCTCGTCCAGGTGCCGCGGCGCGGCTACCTCGTCTCCCTGGCCTGCGCGTCATGCCGGGCGCCCGCGCGCTGTGCCTCCTGCCAGGGACCGCTCGCGCTGCGCAGCGCCCACGCGATGCCGTACTGCCGCTGGTGCGGCCGCCTGTCCGGCGAGTGGCACTGCGGGATGTGCCGCCACGACCGGGTGCGCGCCAATGTCGTGGGGGCACGGCGCACGGCCGAGGAGCTGGGCCGGGCGTTCCCCGCGCTGACCGTCCGCACCTCGGGCCGCGACGAGGTGCTGGCGGAGGTCGACGACCGCCCCGCTCTGGTCGTGGCCACCCCGGGCGCCGAACCGGTGGCCGCGGGAGGCTACGCCGCCGCCCTGCTGCTGGACGGGTGGGCCCTGCTCGGCCGGGCCGACCTGCGGGCGGGCGAGGAGGCCCTGCGGCGCTGGCTGAACGCGGCCGCGCTGGTACGCCCCGCGGGCGACGGCGGCCGGGTGATCGTGCTGGCCGGAGCCGAACTCCCGGTCACCCAGGCCCTGATCCGCTGGGACCCGGCCTGGTTCGCGTCGCGGGAGCTCGCCGAACGCCGGGAGCTGGGTTTCCCTCCGGCGGTGGCGATGGCGTCGGTGACGGGCGAGGCATCCCACGTGCACGAGCTGCTGAACGGCCTCGACCTGCCGGAATCCGCCGAACTCCTCGGCCCGGTCCCGGTCACCGCCGGCCCGGACTCCGAACGCGCCGGCACCGGACAGGTCGAACGCGCCCTCCTGCGCGTCCCCCGTGCCGACACGCCGGCCCTGACGGCCGCCCTGAAGGCGGCGGCGTCCGCCCGCAGCGCCCGTAAGGACGACCACCTCGCCCAGATCCGGGTGGACCCCCTGCACGTGGTGTGAGGCTACCTTCAGATCGCCAGATCGACCCTGCAGTGGGAGACCGCTGTTCGTGCCAACCTTGCGTCCGCTGTCACCAGCTCTGCCCCCTTCGTCGCAGCCAGCACAACGTAGGCCGCGTCATATGCGCTGATTGACGAGCGCAGCTGCCACATCGTCCAAAGAAGTGAATCCAGTGGAACGGTGGTGATTCCAAGCTGGGGCAGACGACTCACGGCGTGCGAGGCGACCTGCTCGTCGATTTTCCGTCCCAGCGTCAACCCGCGGATGGCAGAGAAGACCTCCGCCTTCACATGCTCGGGGGCATACCACTGCGTGTCCCTGCCGAGAGCCGCTCGCGCCTTGCGTCCACGCTGGTCGCTGTAGACGAGCAGGTTGGTGATCACGGATGCGTCAGCGACGATCACGCTGCTCCGCCCTTCTCCTGGAATCCCCCGTTCGAGAAGCCCATGTCCTCGTCGGGCCGGCTCGCCCTGATCAGGTCAGCAGCGTCCGGAGCATCCGGCCCGGCTCCCCCGCCCTCAGCGAGTTCGGCCTCGATGTCCGCCAGAATCTGACGGTTGCCGATGAACTTCACCTGTTGCTCGATCACGGCGAGGAGATACGCCTGCAACGACTTCCCTTGCTCTCGCGCCTCACGCATCAGAGCGTCGCGAGATTCCTCGGGCACACCGCGGATTGTTAGTACTACGCTCATGACTACATAATGCAGTCACATCGACGTCAAAATCCAGTCGTTTCCCTGACTCATTCCTAGCACCCGACGCCGAAGTCCGCCGTCCGCTGTTCGAGCGCGGGCGGATGACCCCACGGGCGACGCCCCGGCGTGCCCGCGCGTCCTCACTACCGGCGGCCGAGGCCGGCCGGGATGCCGGTGCCGCGCCCCGCGACGTCCTCGTCCGGGTAGGGCCACCAGGCGAGGTCGGCGAGGCCGGGGTCGAGCAGGGTGAACGCACCGAAGGCGGACCGGGCGCGTCCGCCGTCACCGGCGCCCGCGGAATCGGGTGGCAGGGCCAGCGCCAGGAACCCGCCGGGACACATGGCGGCGTGGAGGGCGTCGACGAGCCCGGCGGCCGGTGCGCCGCCGTCCTCCGGTGGCGCGGTGTCCACCAGGAAGAACGCGGCGGGCTCGCCGAAGTCGACGAGCCCGCGCAGGTCCAGCAGTGAGATGAGGGAGGCCGGGTCCGGCCGGTGGACCGCGGCCACGGAGACGGCCGCGTCCCCGGCCGCCCCGCACCCCCGTATCGGCACCGTGGATCCGGTTTCGACGTAGACGACCCGGGCGTCCGGCGCGTGCTCGTGCACGGCGCCGCCGATGCCGTCGTCGGCCGGCAGCCGGGAGCCGATGTCGACGAACTGGCGGATCCCCGCGTCGGCCGCGAGGTACCCGGCCGCGCGCCGGAGGAAGCCCCGCTTGGCGCGGGTGACCTCGGGAGGCTCGGCCGAGCCGGGTGCGGTGGGGCGTGCTGCGGCCCCCTGGTCCGCCGCGGACGGCGCATCCCCGTCCGCTCCGCGGCGCAGCCGGTGCTCGTCGATGCGGATCACGCGCGGGGGCGGCACATCGATCGCCGGTGGATCCTCGACGATGTGCAGTGCCCGCCGCTCGTCAGTCACGATCGCGTTCTCCGAACCCTCGGCCGGTGCCTGGGCGCGCGGAGCGGGGGGCGCGGATCGTGTCCTTGGCCCCCGGGTCACCGCCGCCGTGTCGTTAGCGCCCGATGGTATCGCGTGTGAGCTATCTCATTCACCCGACGCACGTCCACACCCTCGGCCCCGTCGTGCCCTTGACGCCGGGGACCCGAGGCATCTCACCGCAGTGCCCGGGGGTCGGGCACCGGTACGACACGGCCGTCGTCCTCGCGGTACTCCCAGCCCGGGCCCTGCGCGGCCAGCCGGGCGACGGCTTCGACCAGCCGGTCGACATGCTCCTCGGTGGTGCCCAGCCCGAGGCTCGCGCGCACCGCCTGGTCGTGCCCTTCGGGCAGCAGGTGGCGGGTGAGCAGGTGGGCGCAGAATAGCCCGTCGCGCACCCCGATCCCGTACTCGGCGGACAGCGCGGCGGCCACCAGGTCGGCGGGCAGCCCGTCGACCACGAAGGACACGATGCCCACGCGCGGGTGGTCGGCGTCCCACAGGGCGAGGTCGCGCACCCCCTCGGTCTCCGCGAGCCCCGCCCGCAGTCGGCCCAGGAGCGCCTGCTCCCGCGCGTGCAGCCGCTCCTGCCCGGCCTCGGTGAGGACGTCGCAGGCCGCGGCGAGCGCCACCGCGCCCAGCACGTTGGGGCTGCCCGCCTCGTGCCGCGCGGGCAGGTCGTTCCACCGCACGTCGTGTTCGGTGACGCTGCCGGTGGCGCCGCCACCCGCCAGGTAGGGGGTGGCGGCCTGCAGCCAGTCGGTGCGCCCGGCGAGAACGCCCGCCCCGAACGGAGCGTAGAGCTTGTGCCCGGAGAAGGCGACGTAGTCGGCACCTGTGGCGGCGAGGCTGAACGCGCGGTGCGGGACGAGCTGGGCGGCGTCGACGACGATGCGCGCACCGGCGGTGTGCGCGACGGCGGTCAGCTCCTCGATCGGCCAGATCTCGCCGGTGACGTTGGAGGCGCCGGTCACGCACAGCAGGCGCGGCCCTTCGGGGGCGGTGCGCAGGGCCTCGCGGGCCGCCGCCACGGCGGCGGACGGGCTGTGCGGCAGCGGCAGGCGGATGACCTGGCCCGCCCTGCTCCCCCGGTGCTGCCAGGGCAGCAGGCTGGCGTGGTGCTCGGCGGAGAAGACGACGACCGTGCAGTCCCGGGGGACCGAGCGGGCGAGCAGGTTCAGGGCGTCGGTGGTGCCGCGGACGAACACCACGGCGTCGTTGTGGCGCGCCCCGACGAATCGGGCCACCGACCGGCGCGCCTGCTCGTAGGCGTCGGTGCTGACCTGCGAGTGGTATCCGGCCCCCCGGTGCACGCTGGCGTAGTAGGGCAGGGCGGCGTCCAGGACCTCGCGCACCGCCGTGAGGCAGGGGGCGCTGGCGGCGTAGTCGAAGTTGGCGTAGGTGGCGCGCTCGCCGGTGACCAGGGGGATGCGGACGTCGGCTCCGACCACACCCACACCGGGTCCGGCGGTGGCGGGGCCGACGGCCGACGCGGCGCGGGCGGCCGGGTCACAGGCGGCGGGGCGGGTGGACGGGGTGGCGGTGACAGCGGTCATCGTGGCTCCTCCTGGGGCCGTCAGGGACCCCGGGGAGCATGGCGGCGCATACGGCGCCGCCGTGGTCCGAACCCGGTGGGGTCCGCGCTTGCCTGACACGTGTACGGAATGCGGTCGTGTCTCGACCTGGTCCTCACCCGGGGCACCCCACCGCGGAAGGAGGGTTGCCGGCCAGCAAGCCGGGGCTTGACGCTGGCGCTCATGACCTGCCAGGCACTATAGCGCACTCGCACAGCGCCCGTACCGGCCCCTCCCTCTCTTGCCGGATCCGCCGATCCGGCGGCCGCAACCGCCCCCGGCGTCCGATGCCCGACCCGGTCGGCGGCGAGCGTTGACAACGCGGCACACTCATCGGAGATACTGAGGGCGACTGCCCTCCCGCTGTGGACGTCGGGTCCGCCCTGCCGTCCTGCCAGGCGAGAGACTCCAGCACAACCGGGGTTTCCGCCTGCCCACCGGAGGGATTTCCACCGTGCACGAACGCGATCGGCTGCAGCGCCTCCTCGACGATCCCGAGGTCGTCCTCGTCTCCGGCTACGCCCGTCTCCCCGACTCGGTGGCGAGCCACTCCCAGTACGAACGGCTCGGCGTCGTGCTCGCCGTGCACCTGGCCGACGGCCGGATCGTCGCCGCCGACACCACTCTCCTCACCGATCTGGCCAAGGAGTTCTTCCGCGTGCTGGTCGAGGGGTTGTCGGTCCGCGACGACATCGCCGAGATCGTCGAACGCGTTCAGACCCGCTACGCCGGGCAGTCCGGGGCCGCCCTGACCACGGCCCTGCGCCGCTGCCTGGAGACCTACCACCAGCTCCGCGAGTCCCGAGCGGCCGCGCGGTAGCGGCTCGGTGGGATGCGCGACACGCACTCGACACGGACACGACACGGAAGGGACGCCGCCGACAGTGGACACACCGACTCCGGCCAGCGACCGCCCGGCCCGGCCACTGGCGGGCGTGCGGGTGGCCGACCTGTCCCGGGTCCTGGCCGGGCCCTACGCCACGATGCTCCTGGCCGACCTCGGCGCCGAGGTCGTCAAGGTCGAACACCCCGAGCTCGGGGACGACACCCGCTCCTGGGGCCCGCCGTGGGCGGGGGGCGAGTCCGCCTACTATCTCTCGGTCAACCGGGGCAAGCGGAGTCTCGCCGTCGACCTGAAGGACGAGGAGGGGTTGACGGCCGTCCGCGAGCTGTGCGCCCGCGCCGACGTGGTGATCCAGAACTTCCGCCCCGGCGTGATCGAGCGCCTGGGCCTGGACCACGCCGCGGTCTCCGCCCGCAACCCCGCCGTCGTGTACTGCTCCATCACCGGTTTCGGCCCCGAGCACGCGCCCGAGGGGCGTCCCGGCTTCGACATCATCGTGCAGGCGGAGAGCGGCCTGATGGCGGCCACCGGTGAACCCGGCGGGGCGCCCTGCAAGGTCGGGGTCGCCATGACCGACGTGCTCACCGGGCTGAACGCGGCGGTGGCGATCCTCGGCGCCCTGCTGCGCGCCCGCACCACCGGCGTCGGCGAGCACATCACCGCTTCGCTCGTCAACTCGGCGCTCTCCAGCCTGGTCAACCTCACCCAGCAGGCGCTGGTGACCGGTGAGGACCCGCCGCGCCTGGGCAACGCCCACTCCACGATCGTGCCCTACCAGGCGTTCCCGACCGCGGACGCCGACATCGTCATCGCCGCCGGGAACGACGCGCTGTACCGCAGGCTGTGCGCCGCGCTGGACCGCGCCGACCTGGCCGAGGACCCCCGCTACGCCACCAACCCCCAGCGTGTGGCGCACCGCGCGGAGCTGGTCGCCGAGATCGGCGCGACGCTGCGCGCCCGCCCCTCGGAAGAGTGGGTGAAGCTCCTGCTGGCCGCCGGGGTGCCCGTCGGCAAGGTACGCGGCGTCCTGGACGCGATCCGCAGCGCCGAGGCGGCCGGGGACGACGTGCTGCTGGGCGTCGACCACCCGGTGGCCGGACCGATGGAGCAGATCCGGGCCGGCTTCCGGCTGGAGTCGACCCCGGCGGGCACCGGAGCCGGCGGCCCGCTCCTGCCTCCGCCGCTGCTCGGCCAGCATTCGGTCGAGGTGCTGCGCGAGCTGGCGGTACCCGAGGACCGCATCGGCGCCCTGCTCGAACGCGGCGCCGTGCATCAGTCAACCGCTTCCGGCACCGGGATCGGAACGATCGGAAAGGACGTCCCCCGATGAGCGAACGGCACAGGGCCGCACCGCCCGACCCGCATGACTTCCTGGCCGTGGACGGATCGCTGTCCGGCGAGGAGCGCGACATCCGCGACACCGTGCGCGACTTCGCCGACCGTGAGCTGCGGCCGCACGTGGCCGACTGGTTCGATGCCGGGACCATCCCCGACCCGCGTTCGCTGGCCAAGGCGTTCGGCGACCTCGGCGTGTTCGGGATGCACCTGGAGGGCTACGGCTGCGCGGGGGTGAGCGCCGTGGAGTACGGGCTGGCCTGCCGTGAACTGGAGGCGGTCGACTCGGGGCTGCGCAGCTTCGTGTCGGTGCAGGGGTCGCTGGCGATGACCGCGATCCACAAGTTCGGGTCCGAGGAGCAGAAGGAGCACTGGCTGCCGCGCATGGCGGCCGGCGAGGCGATCGGCTGCTTCGGGCTGACCGAGCCCGATTCCGGCAGCGACCCGGGCTCGATGCGGACGCGCGCCCGCCGCGACGGCGCGGACTGGGTGCTCGACGGCACCAAGATGTGGATCACCAACGGGTCGATCGCCGACGTGGCGGTCGTGTGGGCGGTGACCGACGACGGAATCCGCGGCTTCGCGGTGCCCACCGACGCCCCCGGGTTCACCGCCAACGTCGTCCACAAGAAGCTCTCACTGCGCGCCTCGATCACCTCGGAGCTGGTCCTGGACGGGGTGCGCCTGCCGGGCGACGCCGTGCTCCCCGGCTCGACAGGGCTCGGGTCCCCGCTGTCCTGCCTCAACGAGGCGCGGTACGGGATCGTGTGGGGGGCCGCCGGAGCGGCGCGCGCCTGCTACGCGGCCGCACTGGAGTACGCGACGACCCGTGAGCAGTTCGGCCGGCCCATCGGCGGCTTCCAGCTCACCCAGCGCAAGCTCGCCGACATGCTCGTCGACGTCAACCAGGCAGGGCTCACCGCGCTGCAGATCGGGCGGCTCAAGGACCGCGGCGAATGCCACCGCGACCACGTGAGCTTCGGCAAGTTCGCCTGCGTGGCGGCGGCCCAGCGGGTGGCGGCCACGGCACGCTCGATCCACGGCGCCAACGGCATCACGCTGGAATACCCGGTGCTGCGGCACCTGCTGAACCTGGAGACGGTCGCGACCTACGAGGGCACCGAGGAGATCCACGCGCTCAGCCTCGGCCAGGCCGTGACCGGCCTCTCCGCGTTTCGCTGACGGCCGGGGGCTCGCTCCACTCGGCGTACCCAGCACAATAGTGGGGAGCCGAATTAGGGAGATGTCGATGGGGAACGACACGAGTCACTTCCGGATGACGAAGTTGCGGCGCACCGCCAACGCCGTCATCGGGGGCTTCATCAAGTACGGGGCCAGCCCGTCGGACATGCAGCTGCTCACCACACGCGGCCGCAAGTCCGGCTTCCTGCGGACGACACCGGTGAGCCTGGTGGAGAACGAGCAGGGCCGGTTCCTCGTCGCTCCGTACGGGGAAGTCGACTGGGTCCTCAACATCCGCAAGGACGGGTACGCCACCCTGCGCCACGGCGGCTGGATCGAGCTGATCAGCGTCGTCGAGGTCGACCCCGAGCGCGCGGCCCCGGTCCTGCGGGAGTACCTGCAGCACCCGCGCGTCGCCATCGTCGGCCCCTACTTCAAGGCGGCCCCCGACTCCCCCCTCGAATGGTTCGCCGACGAGGCGCACACCCACCCCGTCTTCGAGATCGTCCGCAGCACCACGGTCCGCATCTGAGACCGCCCGGAAGGGCACATGGCGAAGGCGCGGTGGGGCGTCCCCGCGCTCGCGGGGACGCCCCTCGTCCGCCCGCGGACGGCGGATGCCCTGCCTCGGCACCGCATCCGCCGCCTACATCCAAAGCATCACGCGATCTCGGCTGCGTGCAGGACGACCGCGGCCGGCCCACCCCGCCACCCTGGAACGGCCATCGGCGCCGCCGTGCGCCCACCGGTCGACCGCGGGGAGAGAGTCGGATCATGGTACAGAGCCGGACACAAAGCGCTGAGTCGCCACCGTCCGGGTCCAGTGCACGGCTGCCGCTCCTGGACGTGCTGCGTGGCGTGGCCATCATCGGCACGCTCGGCACCAACGTGTGGATCTTCGCCTCGCTAGGGGCCGAGGCCTCCCTGCTCAGCGGGGGCGGCGAATTCGGCACGATCGACGAGGCCCTGGCGGATCCGTCCGCGGAGTCGGTGGTCACCGGAGTGTTCCGCTGGTTCGCCAACGGCAAGTTCCTGACCATGCTGACGGTGCTGTTCGGTGTCGGACTGGCCATCCAGTTCCGTTCGGCGGCCAAGCGCGGCGCGCGGTGGCCGGGACCCTACATGTGGCGGGCGCTGTTCCTGTTCTTCGAGGGCCTGGTCCACTTCACCCTGGTCTTCGCCTACGACGTACTGATGGGATACGCGGTCACGGCCATCGTCGTGGCCTGGCTGCTGACCCGTTCGGAACGCGCGCGGAGCATCGCCATGTGGTCGGGCGCGGTGCTGAACGTGGCGTTCATGTCGCTGCTGACCGCCGGTCTGGTCTATGTGACCCGCGCCTTCGACGGCCCCGACGCCGCGGCGGCCGACCCCCCGCGGCCCGACCCGGAGGCCGTCCGCCTCTTCGCCGAAGGCGGCTACCTGGAACAGGTGGCCTGGCGGCTGGACAACTTCTTCGGCGTGCTGCGCGCGGAGCCGGTCATCGCGTTCCCGCTCATGGTGTTCCTGTTCCTGCTGGGCATCCGGCTGTTCCGCGCCGGCGCGTTCGGCGACGACGCGACCGGGCGGCGCATCCGCCTGCGGCTCATGGCCTGGGGCCTGGGCGCCGGTATCCCGCTGCACGCCGCCACCGCCCTGATCGGCCCCGAGTTCTTCCTGGTCGACCGCTACGTGGCCGCCCCCATCGTCGGCATCGGGCTGCTCGGCCTGGTCGGTTGGATCATGGACCGCGTCCGCACCACGGGGCCGCTGGTCACCGGGGTGTCCGCCCTCGGCCGGGCGGCCCTCAGCGGCTATGTCCTGCAGAACGTGATGGCCATGCTGGCCTGCTACGGCATCGGCCTCGGCTTGGCCGCGCGGCTCTCCGGAACCGGGCCGTGGTGGGTGATCGGCCTGTGGGCGGCGATCTCCCTCACCCTGATGGCCGGCGCCACCCTATGGCTCCGCCGCTTCGACCACGGCCCCTTCGAGACCTTGCAGAAGTGGACCCTGTCCGAAATCCCCGACCGGCGTAGCGAAGCCTCACGCTGATCCGGCCCGGTAGTGAGACCAGCCGGGCCCGGCTTCCGCTGCGGAAGCCGGGCCGGTGCGTCTCAGGCAACCGTGTCGAAAGATCGCGACCGCGGCGGATCAATGGAAGAGGTCCTCGGCCTTACTGACCTTCGCCGCCCGCCGCACCCATCGACTGAGCACCTCAAGGTCGGTGCAATCCCGAATCCGCTTCTGCTGTTCGGCGTTCACCTTCAGACCCCGGGCTTCGAGGAAGGTGATGATGTCCTCCGCCTTACCCTCCGCCTTACCCTCCGCCTTACCTTCAGCGATGTGCTTGCGGGCGAAGTCCGTCTGCCACTCGTAGGTTCCGGTCGCCATCAGGTCCTCCCAGGTCTTCCGCGCCGCCGAGCTGAACCTGCACATACGGCACTCTCGGAAGACCGCAGCCGCAGTGAGTCAGTCGAAGAGGTCCTCGGCCTTACTGACCTTCGCCGCCCGCCGCACCCATCGACTGAGCACCTCAAGGTCGGTGCAATCCCGAATCCGCTTCTGCTGTTCGGCGTTCACCTTCAGACCCCGGGCTTCGAGGAAGGTGATGATGTCCTCCGCCTTACCCTCCGCCTTGCCTTCAGCGATGTGCTTGCGGGCGAAGTCCGTCTGCCACTCGTAGGTTCCGGTCGCCATCAGGTCCTCCCAGGTCTTCCGCGCCGCCGAGCTGAACCTGCACATACGGCACTCTCGGAAGACCGCAGCCGCAGTGAGTCAGTCGAAGAGGTCCTCGGCCTTACTGACCTTCGCCGCCCGCTGCACCCATCGACTGAGCACCTCAAGGTCGGTGCAATCCCGAATCCGCTTCTGCTGTTCGGCGTTCACCTTCAGACCCCGGGCTTCGAGGAAGGTGATGATGTCCTCCGCCTTACCCTCCGCCTTGCCTTCAGCGATGTGCTTGCGGGCGAAGTCCGTCTGCCACTCGTAGGTTCCGGTCGCCATCAGGTCCTCCCAGGTCTTCCGCGCCGCCGAGCTGAGCTTGGACGCGATGAAGTCATTGTAGATAAGCGTTCGGTCTTCGGGCACTGCGTCCAGTGCGTACTGTGTGGCTTTGAGGACCGACTCGTTGTCGCCATGCGCCGCTGCCGACAGCACCGACAGTTCCGGGGATGAGCGGGCTTGTACCGGGTCCTCCACCACCGGGATATCCGACGGCCCGAGTACCCACGGGCGCAGGACCATGCCGTCAGGGTCGCCTTCGATCACCAGCGGGGTACGTGCCCACTCGGCTGTCTTCTCGTCTGGGCACACCACCAGGAGGCGGACAGGGCGCTTTAGCCGGGCGCGCAGGGCACAGACGTACACCGGCCACGTATAGGGCTTGTCATCATCCTTGTTCAGCTGCACCTCGACGGCGACCGCCAGTCTCGTCCGACCGTCTCTCAGCTGCACGACCCCGTCAGCCGTGTAGCAGACAGGCCTCAGCTGGGGAACGTCGGGACAGCCCAGGATCGCTTCCGTGTACTCCGGAAGCTGAGCTCCGAGGACGTCGCGCAGCACCTCAGGAGCCAACTCGGGGCGGTTGTGGAACAGGCGAACCAGTAGTTCGTGCTCGAAAGAGGGCATGGCGGGACGCTACCGAAGGTGACCGGTAGATTCCGAAGAATCACGGGGAATCCGTCTACCTCGGCTTTTCTTCCCCTGTTATAGGTGGCCCGAAAAGGCCGAGGCCCGTCTCCCATAGCGGGGAGACGGGCCTCGGGCGTGGCTGCGTTCGCCGGGGTGACCGGGGGGCTCCTAGGCGCCCACGGCGGACTTGAGGGCCTCGGCGCGGGTGGGCTGCTCCCAGGTGAACTCGGGGAGCTCGCGGCCGAAGTGGCCGTAGGCCGCGGTGTTGGAGTAGATCGGGCGCAGCAGGTCGAGGTCGCGGACGATGGCGGCCGGGCGGAGGTCGAAGACCTCCAGGACGGCCTTCTCGATGACGTCCGGGGCGACCTGCTCGGTGCCGAAGGTCTCGATGAACACACCGACCGGGTGGGCCTTGCCGATCGCGTAGGCCACCTGGACCTCGGCGCGGTCGGCGAGGCCGGCCGCGACGATGTTCTTGGCGACCCAGCGGGTGGCGTAGGCGGCGGAGCGGTCGACCTTGGACGGGTCCTTGCCCGAGAAGGCGCCGCCGCCGTGGCGTGCGTAGCCGCCGTAGGTGTCGACGATGATCTTGCGCCCGGTGAGGCCCGCGTCGCCCATCGGGCCGCCGATCTCGAAGCGGCCGGTCGGGTTGACCAGCAGCCGGTAGTCGTCGGCATCCAGACCGTAGTCGGCGACGACCGGAGCGATCACGTGCTCTTTGACATCGGGCGCGAGGAGCTCGCCCAGGTCGATGTCGGGAGCGTGCTGGCTGGAGACCACGACGGTGTCCAGGCGGACCGGGGTCTGGCCGTCGTACTCGACCGTGACCTGCGTCTTGCCGTCGGGGCGCAGGTAGGGGACGGTGCCGTCGTGGCGGACCGCGGAGAGCCGCTGGGACAGCGCGTGCGCGAGCTTGATCGGCAGCGGCATGAGCTCGGGGGTCTCGCGGTTGGCGTAGCCGAACATCAGGCCCTGGTCGCCCGCGCCCTGGCGGTCGAGCTCGTCGCCCTCGTTCTCCACACGGGCCTCGTAGGCGGTGTCGACACCCTGAGCGATGTCCGGCGACTGGGCGTCGATGGAGACGCTGACGCCGCAGGAGGCCCCGTCGAAGCCCTTCGCGGAGGAGTCGTAGCCGATGTCGAGGATCTTCTTGCGGACGATCTCGGGGATGTCGACGTAGGTCTTGGTGGTGACCTCACCGGCGATGTGCACCTGCCCGGTGGTGATCAGCGTCTCGACCGCGACCCGGCTCTTGGGGTCGTCGGTGAGCATCGCGTCGAGGATCGCGTCACTGATCTGGTCGGCCATCTTGTCGGGGTGGCCTTCGGTGACCGACTCGGAGGTGAAAAGGCGACGGGACACGTTACGTGACTCCTTGCAGCGGCTGCTGGCTGACAGTTGTCGGGTCGGCACGGCGCTCGCCGAGGCGGTGGGGGTCCCCGGTGATAACCGACCGAAGCGATTGGTTTATTGGCTTCACTGTAGTGGGGCTTCCACCCCCGTGCTGCGAGGGCCGGATGTGGCGATCCGCATCCGCCGCCCCCCGGACGTCGACATCCGGGGCACAGCGGTGCGACGCCGCTTCCAACGTCTCTGACGGCAGTGTGACGCACAGGGCACCGGAAAATCCAGACTTACGGCCATACCTGGCGTGTACTGGGATTTTCCGTGCCGCAGGGCGAAACGAAGTTGCTGCCCACGCAACACTACCGCCGGGTATCAACCCGCGGCCAGGCGGTCCGCGACGAGATCCCAGACACGGTCGGCGAGGTCGTCCTTGGGACCGTAGGGGATGTCGGTCGCCGACCCGTCGGCGCCCAGTACGACGGCCTGGTTGTCCTCGGTACCGAAGGCCCTCCCGCCGCCGACCTGGTTGACGACGAGCAGGTCGCAGCCCTTACGGGCGAGCTTGGCGCGGCCGTGCTCCAGGACGTGGTCGGTCTCGGCGGCGAAGCCGACGATGACCTGCTGCGGGTGGGCGCGGTCACGGGTGAGCCCGGCGAGGATGTCGGGGTTCTCCACCAGCTCGATGGGGTCGGGGCCGACGCCGGCACGCTTCTTGATCTTGCCGGAGGCGCGCCGGGCCGGACGGAAGTCGGCGACGGCGGCGGCCATCACGACGGCATCGGCCTTGCCGTACTCGGCCCGTACCGCCTCCTCCAGCTCGACGGCGGAGCCCACCCGGCGCACGTCGGCGCCGGCCGGGTCGGGCAGGGCCACGTTGACCGAGATCAGGGTCACCTCTGCACCGCGCGCGACCGCCGTGGCCGCCAGCGCGTACCCCTGGCGCCCTGAGGAGCGGTTGCCGAGGAAGCGGACCGGGTCGATCTCCTCCCGCGTGCCGCCCGCGGTGACCAGGACGCGCCGCCCCGCGAGGTCGGCGCCGAGGTCGCCGCGTGCCAGTACCCGGCGCGCGGCGGCGAACAGGTCGGCGGGATCGGGCAGCCGCCCGCGGCCGGTGTCGGCCCCGGTGAGCCGCCCGACGGCGGGGTCGAGCACGATGGCGCCGCGCGAGCGGAGCGTCGCGACGTTGGCCTGGGTGGCCGGGTGCTCCCACATCTCGGTGTGCATGGCCGGGGCGAACACGACCGGACAGCGCGCGGTGAGCAGCGTGTTGGTGAGGAGGTCGTCGGCCAGCCCGTGTGCGGCCTTGGCCAGCAGGTCGGCGGTGGTAGGCGCGACGAACACCAGGTCGGCGCGCTGACCGATGCGGACGTGCGGGACTTCGTGCACCGCGTCCCACACTCCGGTGGCCACGGGGCGCCCGGACAGTGCGGCCCAGGTGGGCTCACCGACGAAGCGGAGCGCGTCGGCGGTCGGGACGACCTGCACGCGGTGACCGGACTCGGTGAACAGGCGCAGCAGCTCGCACACCTTGTAGGCGGCGATTCCGGCGCCGACTCCCAGGACGACCTCGGGTACTCGTTCGGTTTTCACGACAGGACTCTATTCGGGCGGGCCCCGCGCCGGCGGGGCGCCTCTCAGGCTCCCTCGTAGGGCTCCGCGGTGAGCAGCCCGGACTTGACCTCGCGCAGCGCGATGGACAGGGCCTTCTCCTGGACCTGCGTCTCGACCAGCGGGCCGACGTACTCCAGCAGGCCCTCGCCGAGCTGGGCGTAGTAGGCGTTGATCTGCCGGGCGCGCTTGGACGCCATGGTGACCAGGCTGTACTTGCTGTCGACGCACTCCAGGAGCTCGTCGATGGGCGGGTTGGTGATGCCTTCGGCGACGGCCTCGGTGCCAGCCACGTGGGTCCCCTCTGGACGGTCGGCGGCCCCGTGCGCGGGACCGGCGGGATGGTTCGGATATGCAGACTAGCCGACGCGGACGCGTCGGTTATCACACCTGCGGCGCGAGGATCAACGCTAGCAGCTCATCGCGTACGTCCTGGACGGACGTGTTGACCAGTGTGCGGTCGAACTCCTTCTCCGCGGCGAGCTCGACGCGGGCGGTGTCCAGGCGGCGCTGGACCACCTCCGGGGGTTCGGTACCCCGCCCGGTCAGGCGGCGCACCAGCTCGTCCCAGGACGGCGGCGCCAGGAAGACGTGGAACGCACCGGGCATGTTCTCCCGGACCTGGCGGGCGCCCTGCAGGTCGATTTCGAGCAGGACCGGGACTCCGGCGCGCAGGCGCTCCTCGACGGGGCCGCGGGGGGTGCCGTAGCGGTTGCCCGCGAACTCGGCCCACTCCAGCAGCCGGCCCTCGGCGATCATCCGGTCGAACTCGGCGTCGCCGACGAAGAAGTACTCCACCCCGTCGGTCTCGCCGGGCCGCGGCGCACGCGTGGTCACCGAGACCGACAGCCAGACCTCGGGGTTCCGCGCCCGGATCTCCCGCACCACCGTACTCTTGCCCACCCCGGAGGGGCCGGACAGGACGGTGAGTCGTCTCTCCGGGCCACTGGTGTCGGCGCCGGTCGCGGAATCGGTAGGCACGTGAAGATCAAACTCTCGATGTCGCGGGGCGGGTCGCGCGGCGGGCCGGTCGGGCGCCGCGCGGCGCGCGTGCACGTTGGCGGGTGCGTCCGCGGCGTGGCGCTCCACCGATCGGGCATCGGACGGCGGACGGGCGCCGCTGACGCCGGGTGGCGGGTCCGGCACGCGGACTGACGATGATTGGTCTTTTATACCACTGTGCCGCGGCTCGGCCGACGGAATCACCCAAGGGCATCCCGGGTGATCCGCCCGTCGCCTCACCGCGGCACAGGGGCGTCCGCTACACGTCAGGTCGGCCGCCGGCGGCGGCCGACCGCTACAGCGTCAGGTCCGCGGCCCGGGCTCGCGTCCGGGTGCGGACCACCGCGCGGTTCCCACCGACAGTGGGGAACCGCACAGGCGCCGATCGTTACTCGGCCTTGTCGCCGAACTCCTTCTCCAGGGCCGTGCGCTGGTTGGCGCCCAGGCCCCGGACACGGCGGGACTCGGCGATGTTGAGCCGCTCCATGATCTGCTTGGCGCGGACCTTGCCGACGCCGGGGAGCGATTCGAGCAGAGCGGAGACCTTCATCTTGCCGATGACGTCATCGGTCTGGCCGTTGGCGAGAACCTCGGACAGGCCGATGCCGCCGTGCTTCAGCTTGTTCTTGACTTCCGCGCGCTCTTTTCTGGCCTTCGCGGCTTTCTCCAGAGCCGCGGCGCGCTGTTCGGGTGTGAGGGGAGGAAGGGCCACGCCGGGTCACCTCGGTTTTCTCTCGTTTGTAGAGGGCGGACGCCTGCGCAAGTTAGTAGGTTCCGACCCTGTTCGGCAACGCAAAGTGGCCTTTCAAGCGGCTTTTCCTCAAACTAACTACTTTCCGTGTCCACTCGACTGCACACAGGTGCGAAACTTGCCGCTTTTCCGCCGACAGCGAGGGATAACCGTTTCGGTTTCCCGACCGGCGCGAGCCAGTGCCGCAGGTCACAAGCCTGCGCCGACGACGTGGTTTCGGACATACCGGTTTTGTTGCCAAATGTGACCGGATCCGGCCACATTCACGTCCGCCCCCGTCGGCCCCGCACCGGGACACCCGGTGGGGCGGCTCAGCCCGATGGCGCCGCCTGGGCACGGCGCAGCGCCGCCGCGATGGACGCCGCCGCCGCTCCCGGGTCGGCCGCACGGGTGATCGGCCGCCCGATGACCAGCAGGTCGGCCCCGGCCTCGATCGCCGCCTCCGGGGTCGCCACGCGGGCCTGGTCCCCCCGCTCCGCCCCCGCCGGACGCACGCCCGGTGTGATCAGCGTGATGTCCGGGCCCACCTCCGCGCGCAGCGAGGCGACCTCCTGCGGCGAGCAGACCAGGGCCCGCGCGCCCGCGTCCACCGCCAGCACCGCCAGCCGCCGGGCGGCGTCGGACGCCGGGCCGCGCAGCCCGATCTCCTCCAACTGCGCCTCGTCCAGCGACGTGAGAACGGTCACGGCGGCGATGTCGGTCTGCGGGGCCGCCTCCACCGCCGCCCTGATCATGTCCCGCCCGCCGGCGGCGTGCACGGTCAGGATCGAGGGTTTGAACCGGGCGATGTTGCGCGCGGCACCGGCCACCGTGGCCGGGATGTCGTGCAGCTTCAGGTCGAGGAAGACGGCGACCTTGTTGGCGCCCCGGACGGTGGTGATCACCTCGGGGCCGTAGCGCAGGTAGAGCTCCAGTCCCACCTTGACGGTGCTGACGTGCGGCGCGACCGCCGACGCCCAGCGGGCGGCTGTCTCGATCTCGGGTGCGTCGATGGCGACGGCGATAGGCGCGGCCACGAGCGTTCTCCTTACGTGTCGGAGTCGTGCGGATGTGAATCGGTTCTCTGACGTCTTCGCAGGTACCGGCGGCGCGCCACCGCGGCACCGCCGACTGCGTTTCCCCGGGAAGCCCGGTTCATGCCGGCCCGGAGGGCGATGCCGACCGGTGCCTGCACGGCGCCCAGGCGGCCCTGGCGGCTCGATCCCCTCCCCGCTGCGACCGTTGGGGCCGTGCGAGCCCGTGTCGCCGCAGCGGCCGTTTCAGAGCGCCGCAGCGCCGCCCTGAAGCGCGGCCCCGATGGGCCGGTGTGCTGATCCGATGAGGTCGGCGACCCGTGTCACCCCCCGGTCGATGAGCATCTCCTCCAGTTCGCGCAGGATCCGGACACATGCCGAAGGGTCGGCGAAGTTCACCGTACCGACGGCCACCGCGGAGGCCCCGGCCGCGAGGAACTCCAGCACGTCGGATCCGGTGCGCACCCCGCCCATGCCGATGATCGGCACCTGCGGCAGCGCGGCGTGCACCTCATAGACGCAGCCCACCGCGATCGGGCGGATGGCCGGACCCGACAGCCCGCCCATGCCCCCCGCCACCGCCGGGCGCAGCGTCCGCGGGTCGATGGCCATCCCGCGCACGGCGTTGACCATCGACAGCCCGTCGGCCCGCGCTTCCACGCACGCCGC